>NZ_JBHJTE010000001.1:1200835-1233985 GCF_042267585.1 Microbacterium sp. NPDC056234 | reverse complement strand
CGCCACCATCGACTGGTACCGCACCAACGAAGACTGGTGGGCACCCTCCAAAGACGCCACCGAAACCTTCTACGCCTCCAAAGGACAGTGATGACGGGCTCGCGAGTATTGTCACTATCACGCATCAAGGAATCAGTACGACCTCAGGTCGCGGCGATCCGTCGCGCGCGCAGCGCGCACGTGCTGCTCCAGGACGGCCTTTTCGATCGCGCATACTACGCGGCCGTAACGAATCTGGACGTTAAATCGCCGCGGCAGGTGGCTCAGCACTACGCCGCTCATGGAATCGCAGCCGAACTCACCCCTCACCCCTTGATCGAGTTAGGTTTCCTTCCTCCGTCGATCCGGAAAGCAATTCGGGTTGCTGACGGCGTCGAACGGCTACTGAACTATTTGCGCAGTCCAGCTGCGCGAACGCACGCTTGGGGTCCCCTGTTTGACCCCCGCGTCGTTGATGGCGATCCGGCGTCGGTCCTCGCATCACTGGATCCGAATCAACCTCTCCCCGTGCCCGAAGGTTTCGAGGGCCCCGTACCAACCCTTGCAGAAGCACGTCATGCTCTCCTCGAGTTCGCGGAGCTGCACCGAAGGCAAAGCGCGGCGGCTTTGCCCGAGCGACGCAAGAAGTGGGACCGACACGCGACCCAACAATGGATCGCACGGACCACTGCTGCGAGTTCCCCATCGGATGCAGTCGTGTCGGTCATTATGCCGGTCCTCAACCGCGCCGATCTAGTAGGTCAAGCGATCGAATCGGTCTTGGCGCAGACGCACGGAACTCTGGAACTGATCGTTGTCGACGATGGCTCGACTGACTCGACACGGGATGTCGTTGACGAGTATGCGCGTGTCGACCCTCGGGTACGCCTGTTCGCAGGACCCCACGCTGGCGTCGGGGCCAGCCGCAACGCGGGACTGCGGGAAGCGCAGGGCGAGTTCATCGCTTTCCTTGACAGTGATAATACGTGGACACCGCGATTCCTCGAACTGTCATTGGCCGCACTCGGTACCGCGCCCGATGCCGTTGCCTCTCATGCCGGCCTACGACTTCACGGGGACAGTGGCGACATTGCCTACCGAGGCGGTGACGCTCAACTCGCGGACCTTCAGCTCGGAAATTCGATCGATCTGAACGTGCTCGTAGCGCGCGCCCGACCACTGCACGAAGTTGGTTTCTTCGACGTAACGTTGCGTCGCTGGGTCGACTACGATCTCGTTCTGCGGCTTGCAAAACTGGGACGACTGGTGTACTTGCCGTTTATCGGATGCGAGTACGACAACAAGAGCGCTGATGGACGCATCACTCAGAACGAGTCACTGCACTGGCAGTGGGTTGTCCGGGAACGGAATCTGATCGACTGGGACGCCGTCCGGCGTACGGTCGACGGCCGTGCGAAGGACCGCATCAGCTTGGTGACAGTTATCGCGGGCGCCGCGGGGAATACGATTCGGTCGATCGACCAGTTGCTCAAGACGTCCGATTCAGATCTCGAGATCATCATCGTCGACAACGGCTCGCGTGCGGCCGTAGGTCGGCGACTCATCTCGCGTTACGCGGTTGAACCGCGTGTGCGCTACGTTCGCCTCCCCGTGAACAATAACTTCGCAGTCGCCGCGAATTATGGGTTCTCGCTGAGCACTGGCGCACAGATCGCGTTTCTCGACACAGATGCGGATCCGCGCGACGGGTGGCTCGACGTGCTGTCTGCGACACAACGCGCCACTGGATCGGCCGGCGTGCAGGCGCTCCTCCTCAACCCCGACTACACCGTTCAGCATGCTGGCTACGCGTTCTATCACGGAGTCGCGCTACCGAGCGGCCTGCTCGCTAACCTCACGACCGACGACGCCTCGGTCGCGCAACTCGATCAGCTGACGGCAATCTGCGCGAGCGCTAGCCTCTTCGACGCTGCCATCTTCGCCGCACTCTCCGGGTTTGATCCCCTGTATGCCAACGGACTTGAAGACGTGGACTTCTGCCATCGGGCAAGGCGCGAACTCGGCACGGCGCGATTCGACTGCGCACAAGAGGCGATCGTGATCCATCAGCCCACGACGACGGCCTACCGGGAGCGCCGGCAGAACGAGAATCGCCGGACGTTCTCCGAGCGCTGGGGCCACGTACACGTGCCCGACGATCGCCGTCGATATGGTGTGCTGGGGATGACAGCAAAGTACCTCTCTCCCACTTTCGGCCCTGGCCAGCCCTCTGCCGTCCCGGTTCTTGTGAAAGAGGAGAACCCCGGCGTCGACGCACCGGGGTCGAAGGCTCCGGCATTGCGTTGGGCGATCAAGACCGGCGTCCCGACGACGCGAGGTGGGGATCGTTGGGGAGACATTCCTTTCGCCGCTGACCTGGCCAATGCGCTACGACTACACGGTCAACAGGTAGTCACCGATAGGCACGCAGCGTGGACCCGGCCGACCTCCTATCTTGACGACGTGGTACTCACTTTGCGGGGCCTCCACGCGATACCCCCGCAACCAGGGGCCGTCAACATACTCTGGGTGATCAGCAGACCGGACCTTGTCACGGTTGACGAAGTTCGATCTTACGATCTCGTCTTCGCTGCCTCTGAGAAGTGGGCAGCCTGGATGTCAGATCGTTCTGGCCGCACGGTCGAACCACTCCTCCAGGCCACATCGCCAGAACGGTTCCGACAGGATCTTGAGCCAGCGTCCGAACCGGATGACCTTATCTTCGTAGGCGGCAGCCACGGGCACGAATTCGGTCGCGCAATCGTGGGATTGGCTGTGCAGGCGGACGCCCCCGTTGGTCTGTGGGGACCTGGATGGGAAAAGTTCGCCCCCGAACGCTACGTCCGGAGAGGCTACCTCGACGCCGAGTTTCTCCCCCACGCCTACGCATCCGCGAACATCGTGCTCAACGACCACTTCGAAGACATGGCTCAGTGGGGGTTTATCAACAACCGCACCTTTGATGCTCTCGCCTGCGGCACCCCTATCATCAGCGATGCGATCGACGGCCTCGATATTTTTGGCGGCGCCGTTGTCGTCGCGGACTCTGTCGAACGCATGCGCGAGCTCGTGACGGACCGCAGTTGGATACCGTCCGCTGACAAGATGTCCGCGCTTGCTGCCGTCGTCCGCAAAGAGCACTCTTTCGAAGCGCGGGCGCTGCGACTCATCGCAGCGGCTCAGGAGAAGTTACGCTCATGACAGAGGCCGGATGGAAGGTCTACTCCAACCGCATCTGCCGGACGAGCAGGTCGTAGCGGAAGCCATCGACGCAGCGCATAGGAAAAGACCGGTCTTGCCGCCCCGCGCAACATGTCGCAACTGGACGCATCGAGCATCCCGTGGGGCCCACAGGATGCTCCGCTGGTGGCAGAACATTATTTCTGACGCGGGGGGCGATACTGATTACGACGAGAACCCATGAGGCGGCGAGCGAATCTCTGATCCCTGCGAGTTCCGCGAGGAGGTTACCGCAGTCGCTCGTGGTCGCGACAGCGACGTCACGATAAGAACAGATCGCGACCGACATCGGCGTCAGCGAAGCGACGTTGCAGAGCTGGCTGCGCCGAGCTGACGTCGAGGATGCCAATCGTCTCGGTCAGGCCCGCCGCTGATACTGCCGCAGCGCGGGGGTTGAAGAGGCGGCTCGGGTGGCTCAAGCAGGAGGACAAGGTGCTCATGCGCCTACCGCGTACCTGTCGCGGGCGAATCTCAAACTTCGTGGCTCCCGAAATGGCGTACCCACCTGTGAGCTCGCTGACGCGCAGCCCACGTGAGGGTGCCGTGCCGGTCCTCATGCTCGCCGGCCAGGCGTACTCCCGGCGGCGCAAATCGGTGCTTGATTCGGACGTGTTCTGTGCCTACCGCATTAACACCCTGTCAATGCCCACCATGACAACCCGGCTTTCGGATATCGACACCTCGCCGACGAACCCCGACGCGCGGGGTGGCGCACCAGCCGCCAGAAGGGTGGAAGCTTTGCTCCTAAACCCCTCGGCTCGCCGGTGTACGACGGATTTCCGCGCCGACGCCCCGAACCCGCGCTGGCTGACCGGCATCACGAATGTATTCGACGCGCGAGCGCAAAGGTTTGTTGCTGCGCGATCAGGGATCTTCTGCTTGAACAAATCATCGGGCGCACACCTCGGATCGGATATTGACCGCGCCGCCAGGACACAGTCGGGCCGATAGGCCGTGTGGGTGCGGCCGGCGAAAACACCTTCGTGGAGAGATTCTCATCGCTGCCGCAGACTAACGTTCTCACCGGCAAAGGCGGGGCGGCCAGGCAGGAATTATGCCCAGCCATCGTCGTCTGGATCGAGCGCAACCACCACCGGCAACGGGCACTGGCCACTCCGGCGGCTTGACCTCCATCAGGTTTGAAGAGAAGCTAACCAAGCCGCCCACACTCGCGGTCTAGCCGAACGTGTCAACAGTTCGTTCCTCACGCCCGTCTGTGGTGCTGTCCGCCATATTTGACGGGCCGTAGCCAGCCCATCGATGCATGGGTGATGCGCAACGTATCGCTCAGACAGACCGCTTGACGATGAGACCATAGGCGATAGGCAACCCGCGTGAAGATCAGGCCTCGTTCTCGCGTACCCAGGTTTGGGCGCGCTCGTAATCGTCGGGCGTGTTGATCTCGATCGTTCCGCTGTCAGCGACCCGCGCAATGATTACGAGGCCGTGCTCGAGTGCACGAAGCTGTTCGAGGTTCTCAGCGCGTTCCAGTGGCGTGGGGATGAGCGTCGGAAAGCGACGCAACGCATCTCGGCGGAATGCGTAGAGGCCGAGGTGCTGCAAGTAGTCATGGTCGAGGTTCTTGGGGTTAGCCGGTATCAGCGAGCGCGAGAAATAAAGTGCACGACCCCGCATATCGGTGACGATCTTGACGGTGTTGGGATCGTCGGCGAGCTCGGGGGCGAGTGGCATGGCCACAGTAGTCATCTCCGGGTCCTGGCCGTCACGGAAAGGGGCGATCAGGGCCCGGATCGCTTCCCGCGAAACGAAGGGCTGGTCCCCCTGAATGTTCGCAACGACATCGAAGTCGCCGTCAAGAGCATCGGCGGCGGCGGCAACGCGTTCACTGCCATTCTCAAGAGAGTCGGATGTGATGATCGCGCGCCCCCCGAACTCTTGCACATGATCGAAGATCCGCCGATCGTCAGTGGCGACCACGACCTCGTCGAACTCGCCACTGGCGACAGTCGCATCCCACACACGCTGGACAACGCTGCGGTTTCCGAGCATGAGGAGAGGCTTCCCCTCCAAGCGCGTACTGGGGTAGCGGGAAGGGATGACAGCGAGAACACGCATGGAGGCACCTTTCACGGCGGGAGAGAGTTCACGAGTAGCCTAGTGATATGTCTAAAGCCGTGGCCATCGGGCCGAACGTCTCTCTTGCCAACGACCACCCTCTCGTGATCTTTGGCGGGATCAATGTCCTCGAAGACCTGGACTCGACGCTTCGCGCGGCCGAGCGCTTCGTCGAGGTGGGGGCCGAGGTTGACATGCCTGTGGTCTTCAAGGCTTCTTTCGACAAGGCAAATCGTTCGTCAGTTCACTCATACCGCGGCGTGGGGCTCGACGAAGGTATGAGGATTTTCACGGCTGTGAAGGAACAGTTCGGCGTGCCGGTCATCACCGATGTTCACGAGCCCTTTCAGGCACCGATCGTGGCGGAGGTCGCAGATGTCCTTCAGCTGCCGGCGTTCCTCGCCCGACAGACCGACCTGGTTGTAGCGCTCGCCGAGACAGGCAAGCCGATCAATGTGAAGAAGCCTCAGTTCCTGAGCCCTACACAGATGGCAAACATCCAGCAGAAGCTGGCGGAAGCTGGCAACGATCAGATGATCCTCTGCGAGCGCGGGTCCCAATTCGGCTACGACAATCTTGTCGTAGACATGTTGGGCTTCCGGGAGATGATCGAGGCCTGCGACGGTGCACCTGCGATCTTCGATGTTACGCACAGCCTGCAACGCCGCGAGGCCGGGGCGACAGCCTCGGGAGGTCGTCGCCGTCAAGTTGCCGAGCTCGCCCGTTCAGGCGTCGCGCTAGGCATTGCGGGCCTGTTCGTCGAGGCACACGAGAACCCAGACAACGCACGCTGTGACGGTCCTAGCGCCCTCCCCCTGAGCGAGCTAAAGCCCTTCCTCATGCAGCTCAAGGCGATCGACGAACTCGTCAAGTCCCTGCCTCCCCTGAACATCGCATGATCGAGCTCGTCCTGTTCGACGTCGATGGTGTTCTCACGGACGGCACCATCTGGATGGATGCCGATGGCGAGGTCGCCAAAGGTTTCCACGTCCACGACGGCCTCGCCGTGTCGCTGTTGCGGACGCACGGCATTCGCAGCGGCGTATTGTCAGGGAAGACGAGCAAGCCACTAGATGCCCGCATCGCTCAGCTTCGCTTCGACGTGTCGGTGACCGGGACACTCGACAAACGAGACGCCCTGCAGCGGATCATGACAGAACAGGGTGTCTCCGCAGATCAGATCGCATATGTCGGGGACGACGTCGTGGATCTGCCCCTGGCTGGCGTAGTCGGCCGCTTCTACGCTCCTGCGGACGCACATCCGCTCGTACTACAGGCCGCGGATGTGGTACTCAATCGCGCCGGAGGCCGGGGCGTTGGACGGGAGGCAGCTGAGCACGTGCTTGCCTCGCGCGGCTTGACGATGCAGGAGATGTACGCATCGATGCTCGAAGGGATCACGACCTCACATGTCGTTCAATGACAGCTCTATCCGTCGGGATCATGCCACCGCCGCAAAGCGAGTGCTGGCGCTGGAGGCGCAAGCCGTGTCGGATCTTATTGAGCGCATTGGGGAGGACTTCAACGCGATCGTAGAGAGCCTTATCACCTCGCGCGGTCGCGTCATCGTCTGCGGTATGGGCAAGTCGGGGCTGATCGGCAGAAAAATCGCCGCCACGCTGGCGAGCACAGGAACGCCTAGTTTCTTCATGCACCCCGCGGAGGCGTTGCACGGCGACCTCGGCATGGTTACCGAAGAGGACTACTTCCTGGGGATCAGTAACTCGGGAGAGACCCACGAGCTGCTTGCGCTGTTGTCCTTCCTGCAGGATAACGGTAATAGAATCCTCGCGATGACCGGGAATCCGGCGTCGACTTTGGCTCGACACTCGACGCACAACCTCAATATTGCTGTGGCGAAAGAGGCATGCTCCCTGAACCTCGCACCGACCTCCTCGTCGACGGCGACACTCGCGATGGGCGATGCTCTGGCCGTAGCGTTGCTGGAAGCTCGTGGCTTCGGCCCGGAGAACTTCGCACGCTTGCATCCCGGTGGCTCCCTCGGCCGCCGCTTGTTTGAACGCGTCAGCGATGCGATGGTGGCCCGGAGCCTGCCGTGGGTGAAGGCGGGCGACAGTCTCCTTGAGGCGACACGCCACATCACGAGTAGCGGGCTAGGAATCACGCTCGTCTCGACGGATGAGGACGGCCCAGCACTCATCACGGACGGTGACATCCGACGGGCGATCGAGGCTCATGGCGAGGAGTTTTTCTTGCTCACCGCAGCCGACGTCATGACCAGGCAGCCGAAGTCCGTCGCGCCGACGACGCGCATGGAGGACGCCCTCGCGCTCATGGACCGATACAACATCTCGTCCCTCCTGGTGATTGATGGAGACGAGGTGCTCGGCGTAGTCACGCGCCAGCCCGGGCATGATGACTGAGGCTACGGCATCACCACGCACTGCAGTCGTCGCGCTGTGACGCGCGCCATGCCTCTACCGTTTCGACGCAGGGTCGATTCATCGATGAGACTGTTCATGACCAGCACCGACGTAACCTACCGGCCTCGCGTCGATACCCGAGTTGATGATGAAGTCGAGGACTCTCATAATTCCGGCCCAGGTGGGCTTGCCAGGCTTCCCCACCTCAACCATCGGCGGGTCCAGATCGATGATGACGACGTCACGGTGCGCCGGAGCGTTCGGTTCGATCTTCGCGAAGGACGGCTGTTCACCACGGTTCTCAATGATCTTGGTTGTCGCACTTTCCCAGTCGATGACGGGAATCCTGCGCCACGCATCTGCACTCACGTCTGAAGCCTGTTCAAGTCTGTTCGAGATATCTTTTCCCCCCGCAGACAAGACGGCGACGACACACTCATCAAAGTCAACGCTCGCCCCTACTTCGCGTAACGTTGGCCGCCCTCGCACCTTGTCGAGAGGAGCGACGATGACTCCCGCGCGGGAAAGCTCCTGCGCCCCCGCGGCCCCCAGAGTGGTAATCAGCGTTTCCAACCAAATGGAGTTACCTGTCAACACAATTGGATGCCCTACGCTGGCGCTCGCCGCGCGCGCCTTCTCGACTAACTCACCTTGTACTGTCGACACCGCGTGCTCGTAGGCCGCGCGGGCATCACGGCCTTCCAGAAGCACGCCGGTCAGAAATAGATAACCGACTTGGGAGGGGTGGTTACTGCTGTCGATAAACAAGCGTGACAGTTCATGCACCGGAAGACGAAGAATCGGTGCCAGGTCTACGAAATCTAGCCCAGGAAGCTCGGCCAAGATGTCCTCGAGGTTAAACACAGGATGCTTGTAGGATCCGTCGGTGACGTGTCGTCCCTGGAGCCGGTTGTGTACCTGCCTGCCGAGCTCGTCCCACAAGATGTAACGGGCTCGCGAGCCCACCGATTTGTCCCAGGCACGCAGCCCCGCGACTCCACGCTTGTACATCGCACGGTCACACTCGACAGTCATAGCTTCCCTTGAGATACCAGTAAATCCGTCGAGGATCACACCCTCAGGAGCATTCGGATCTAGGAGAATGCTGTTCCCGAACCGAAAGTCGCCGACCAGAACCCCGATACGATGCGTGCCGCCGGCCAATTCAATGGCACTCTGCATTTGACCTTTATGCCAGATCGGCGCCCCACCACGACCGATAAAGCGCGACGCATCGATCGGCGCCGATACCCCGCCGCTGGCAATATGCTCGCGCCACCTCACAGCATGCGACGGACCCACGATAATGTCGACGTCGGCGCGCATATCGTTCTCTGATACAGCTACACCGCCGGGCGAATGCACAGGCCGCCTGGCCGACGGAATCACGAGGGGGAGTCGTTTCCGTTCCCGGGAGGTCAAATGCCTGAGCCGGCTCTTCGACCGGGTGGAACGTGGCGATGTAATGTCACGCCACGTCTCAACAAACAAGTCACGACTCTCCGCCACCCCACCCAAGAGCATGAACGCGTCCGCCTCATTGTCAGAGTCAACTTTCGACAAGTATCTCTCCGCATTGCCGCTGAAAATGATGTCAGGGTCGACCAACTCGACCATCTCGCGGTGATAATAGCGTGTACGGAGGCAGATGACGCGGGTGAAAACGGCGGATAGGTGTCGGAGCATCATGCGAAAGAACGAGTCACCGAAGAGCAGCACCGTCTTGTCCACCGGTGCGCCAGGATTCAAGAGTATGTCCACCAACCCGTCATTGAAGCTCCCAGCGCTGCTCAGCTCGAGGAAGTCCCAGTCGGGGTCAAGAAAGAGTACCTCCTGCAAGCGTTGCGGCCTGAGCTTACGCCCCAGGTCACCGGGCCATCTCCGCGGGCGCACGATCCGACGCTCGATGGCGGCCAACGCATCCGGAGCGTCAACGCCGACAGCCGCGATCATGCTACGGAGCACCGCAAGAGATCCTGTGTCGGAGAGATGAGTATCGAGCGGCATGCACGCACCCTCGACATCCTGGAGGGCATCGGCCGGGTAGATCACAGCGGCAGCGATCGCGTCGGGCATGTGACTGAGATACAGGTCGCCGAGCCGGATCACTGGCTGGAGTGGAAAACCGTCGCTTAGGATCGATTGTTTGTCGGGGAAAATAACGTGCGAATAGCGGATCCCACGCTTTGTCGCATGCTTCGCTCGTGCCTCGACATTGTCGGAAAATGACTGGAGTGACTCAGAGGACGGGTGGCGCACACCGATTGCGAATTTCAATGGTTCGTGGCCACCACCCGCAAGGAACGCGACACCGTCCTGCGACACGAGCACCTGGTCGTCAACGTGCCAGCGCGCATCGGGCTGCGGAAGTCGCGCCCAGGAATCCGCTTCCGCAATGTATTGGAGCAGTCTCTCAATTCCAGCCCAGGAGGGAACGGCCGCGGTTCCAGATTCGAGGTGCATCAAGAAGTTCGATGCACGCAGCGCGTCGGCCCGCACCGGTGGCCGGGAGTCGTCCCCCGCGAAAGCCGGCGTCCTCCCGGCACGCGCTGTCTCTCGACGTGGCGACGCTGGCTCGATTGCGCGCTCCCATTCGATAACAGGAACGCCCGCCCACGAAGCCGATTCGGTCCCGAAGGCGTAGGCAAGTTGCGGCGTCAAATCCGCTCCGCTCGTCACGACGACCGCACAAGCAGCATTTGCCCATTCTTCGACCATTTCTGCCGCGGGTTTTCGCCCCGGCGCACCCCCCAGCGGCGCGAGGATCAGGCCGACGTCGGCGAGGCGAGCGCTACCGGTGGCCCCCAGATACCGAGTCAATGCGTCCAACCAGATAGAGCGGCCTGTGATCACCACGGACCTGCCAGCGGCGCGCGCTATCCGCGCGGCTAACTTCTCCAGTTCGCCCTCGATCTCATCTACCGCGCGGATGTATGCAGCTTCCACTTCCATGCCGACCTCAAGCACATAGCGGAGAAAAAGGAGCCCGATCTGCGAAGGCCGATTTCCTTCATCGGCGAACAACCTCCACACATCGTGCATCGGCTTGCGGAGGAGTGGGCGTAAATCAACGATCTCAAGCTCCGGTAGCGCATCGACGACCGCAGTGTAGTTAAAAGCTGGCGGTTGGTACCGGCCTTCAACGAAGTAGCGTCGGGCAAGCCTGTCGTGCACGGCACGACCCATCAGATCCCAGAGCATGTATACAGCACGGTGCCCGAAGCGCTCATGCCATGTACGCAGGGCTTGGACGGTTTCGGTCAACTGTGCGAGCTGCCAATCGCCTTCGTCAATTCCGTTGACACCGTCGGACGATATCCCTGACGCGGCCGCGCCCTCCTCGAGTGATTCCGCACCGTCGAAGGCCACGGACCCTACGAGAAGCGCAATACTATCCTCGGCCGAGCGCTGTGGCCCCCGCCGAAGGATCGTTGCGTTCACCATGTTCCTCACCGTCCCGGTAGCCCGCGGAATTGAGCGGAAGACGACGCATCGGCCTCACCTGATGTCAGACCTCGCTCAGCGTCGGCACCGACCAGGTACCTCTCGATGTCAGTGTTGTGAGGCTCGAGCCCTGTCACAAGCGACTCATCCTGGTTGACGGGAGCGCCGACCATCGTTCCGGCTGCATGGCTGAGCAGCCGTTCGAGTAGGCCATACAGTTCGCCTCCGTCCAGTTCGGTCGGGAAGCTGGCCACATCTGGAGCACCTGGACCGATGAACGGGCGCAGGACTTCGGGCCGAAACCACAGAGCCGAACCGAGAAACCAGCCTTCCGGCTTTCGCTCGACTACGAGGCCTTCGGCGAGTACCCCCTCGTCTGTATACGGGTGGTCCCCAAAGGACACATAGTGCGGAGCCACACCAACCGCACCCGGCCCACCGTCCGACCGGAGCGACTCAAGAATCACCGACACGCGCTCCGTACTGCCGAGCAACGCACTTAGCGTCTCATGCAACCATTTCGCTCCAAGATCGAGGCTCAGGCGCCCGCCCGGATAGAAGTCAATCTTCGTATGGAGGCGCAGGATCGCATCGTAGGGCCGATTAAGGAGAATCGGCAGCATGTCGAGGAAAGCACCGATATCGCGGCCCCGACCCGAATCTGGGTAGATCACGGCATTGGGATAGGTCGCATGCACGAGGCTGGCGATCGTGTCGGTACCCCAGCTCGGCGTCGTAACAATCAGATCAAATGGCTCAGGAATAACACTTAGCCATTCCAGAACTTCAGGTGCGAGGCTACGGTACGGCAAATGCGCAACGACCGCCACGCGATTATCGCGCGAAACAAGCTGCTTGCGGACCGAAGCGAGATTGCTCGCTCGGGCCGCGGCAACATCGTCGCCAAGCGGACTCCGGTCGTCCGCTTCCCCATCTAGTAGAGGTCGCGCGGCCTCGACTAGCGCATCGATGAACTGCGCAACCGACCCGATCTCCATATCCGCGCGGGGGGCACGTGCCCCCCGCAACCCGTGGCGCTCCCATTGCAGCCCGAACCTAGTCCAGTGGTCGACCGGATCTTTCCCTGCCTTGGCGACGTCGCGATACCTGCCAAGATAGAACGCCGGATCAACGATTCCCGATGCGCGCACGAGATCCACCGCGCGCGGGGAGTTCGAGAATCCCGCGTCCAGAGCCGCTCGGAGCTCCTCGACGGTGCCGGCCCCAGTGGCTCCCAGAAGCCGCCGAGCTGCGAGCGCGAATACCGCCTCGCTGCCCGAGCCGCCCTCCGCCTCGTCTCCAATAGTCTGGTGGGAAGGTTCGAACTCGGCTTCGCCTGGCACCGAATCACCAGAGGCGAAACGCTGTCGTGCGCGGTGGCCGCGCGTTACGCTGAACGATTCATACATGCCCCGGGCCAGAGCAACAGGATCGCTTCCGTGCCGACGACGCAGCGCGTCGATCGCGGTGATAACTTCCTTGACCGTTTGATCGCTTCTCAGGGCAGTGTCGTCGATGAGATAGCCGTCAAGCATGAAGCGCCGCAGCAGACCGATGCCATGCCGGTACGCACGGATGTCGAATTCCCCGGATATCGCCTCGGAAAGCGTGGGGAACAGGCCCGAAGGCTTGTAGACGGCGTCGCCCATGACCGCAACGACCTTGTCGAAATAGAGAGCCTCGAAGCCGATTGAACTGTTGACCGTCACGACCAGTTCGGCCAGTGCTGCCAGTTGCGCGTTGCTATAGGTCTCCTTGGTCGAGTCGAGCCATACGATATCGTCGGCCCATGGACGCAATGCGGCACGTGCGAGCGAGAACGCAAGCCGAGATTGCGCTCGATTCCACGAGCCCGGGTGCGTCTTGATGATCGTTCGGTAGCCCGCTCCGGCCAACTTCGGCACGATATCAAGAACGACATCCTCCACCGTGTCGTACGGGGAAAACCGAAGCAGGTTCGCATCATCGTGGATTTGGAGTGGAAGAAACGCAATCTTACGGCCATCGCGAAGCAGTTGAGCGGAGAGGTCCTCGCCGAGCGGCAAGAACTGCTGCTCGTACGGGACTGACTCAAGGCTCGATGAGTACGCCGCGAGCGCTTCCTCCGCTGAGAGTGGATTATCACCGACTATGTCGCCGATATCGTCCAGCGAGAGGCGAGGAACAAGAGCGCTGCCGTTGGTGCCGAGCGGGTCCATGACGACCGTTGAGAGGAACGGGTCACGCGTGCAGCCCAGCTCGAGCGCGACACGCGTCACAGGTCGACCCTCAACAAACCGCGTTACCGCACCGTTCTCGGCCCAGTGAACAATGACATCGAACGGGAACACGTTCCAGATGCGCCGCAGAACGTCGACGTAATCGTCCGCGACTTCGCCTCCAGCCATAAGACTCAGCCAAGCTGGAATTCCGTCGGTTTCCCATTCGAGCAAGTTCCGAGCGAATAGGCGCTCTTCTTCGGGCGTGGGATGGATAAGCCTCGCGGCGATGCTACCCGCGACGTTCTCGCCGAGCCGCTCCACCATCGCGGCCGTTGTGAACACGCGCACATCAAAATCCGGCTCGGCCCCGCGAAGCGAGGGAAGGAACCGACGCACTACGTGATCGAAGAGAATGTGGCTACCGCGGATGGGATGCGGCTCGGGATAGATCAGAACCCTCATTTTGCGTCCCAGAAGCCCTTCAGCTCGTCCACACGAGCCACATCGCGGATGAACTCGGCGTTGCGTTCCGCCTGCTGACTATACGCCTGCCGAGTCACAGGTGCAGACAATTCTTCATACCAATCGTCCAGGGATTCCAGGAGCCCGAGACGCTCTTCGCCAAGGACTTGCATGTCCGGGATCGGCGTAGCCAGCAACCGCGTCCCAGACAGCGCGGCCTCAAGGAACTTGACGCGGGATTTACATGCTGTGAAGTCGCTCGTCTCCAAAGGCGCGATCACCGTGGAGCACTTCGCCATGAGTCCCGGGAGTCTCTGGAAATCAACAAGCGGAGCGAGCATCACATTTGGAAGTCCGGCGAGACTTGCGGGGAGCGACACCGGTCCGACCAGCATCAACGTGTAGTCGGGGTTCTCGATAAGCACACGGTGCAGCACGCTAGCCACGAGCAGTAGATCGCCATCGTGACTTTTCGAACCGGAGAAGTAGCCGATCATCGTATGCGGTCTGGCGACACGTGCCGTGCCCAGCTGGTTGTGAACTTCTGACACCGACGGGGGGATCAGGTTCGGAATGACGCGCACCTCGGCGCCAGCGTTGAACTCCTTCGCCCAGGCCGCTAGCGGACCGGTCGACGTAGTGACCTTATCGAACTCACGCAGACCCGCCAGATTCTGCTGAAATAACATGCTGGCACGATCCTCCGCCAGCCTTCCACTCCTGACTGCTGAGGATTGTATGGCCATCCCCGCATCACCGAAAATAAGGTCGTCATAGTCTGCGATCAGCGTCTTATCGAACTTCCGGAGACGCTCCTGCACCAGCCGAAAATTCTCGCGCACCGTAGTTGGGCGGTGGAAAACATAGACATCGTAGTCGAAGTTCGGCTGCTGGTAAAATTCGTGGGCCGAGTACACCGAGCAGAAGTCGCCGGCGCGCGTCAGAACCTCTGCGGGATGGTAGCACCGATACCGAACCGATGCGTCCTGAATAGGACGATTTTTCTTGCCCGTCTCCGAGACGAAACAGATGGATGTCATAGCTGAACTCTACTTTGCGGTGCGGCGAGCAAACGGTAGCGGGCTACAATGGCGTGCCGACTCGAGGAGAGGCAAGGCTCGCGCCGAGCGCGGAAGCTTGACCCCGATCGCCCTGTAGACCCTGTGATATTCAAGGTAAGCCCTCGATCGGGCACAACGACCAGCAAACGGCTCGCTGAGTGCCAGAATCCACTCCCGTCCGAATGCGTGACGCCCTCGAGCCCCGGCGAACGCCACCCCGCGGTGTTCCCGATGCCAAGGCATGAACTCACGCTCCATCCGCGTGCACCGATGCTCTAGCCGCGCCTCAACGTCGCGTCCATGCCAGGGTCATTCGGACTCGAACGTCCGCATCCCCGATCTTCATCACTCCCGCAGGCTTAAGGCATCCAACGTCGACTTCAGATGCGCCAGGTCGACTGCACCACTACTGTCTCCCTGGTACGGGATCTGGGCAGTCGGCTGCTCTTTAACCGCTGAGATCGCCCGCTGAGTCGCTACCAATGAACCACCTGTGCGCGCATCACCGACCTCAATGACTCGTGCACCAGGCTTGGCAAATACGCTCAGATGGAGTGCCGAGCCTGCGACTCCCGCAATAATCGGTGCCGCTCTGGCTAGTCGAATTTGTTCGAGGACCGACAGCGTCTCAGGGTAAATCACGGTGAAACCGCGGTCCGCAAACACGCGGTCCACGTCGTTGCCGTTGCTGAATTCACGTCCCGTCGCCACGCCACGTGATTGCATATCGCGTTGAAATCGGGTTCGACTCAAGTAGATCGGGCTTGCGCCCGAATCGTCATTGAGCGGATCGGTCGCCATCGACACCTTGTCCCAAACCATCGCGGCACGCGGATGGATTGCCACCTGATAATGATATGGACGCGTCGCCACCGCCAACTTCTCGAAGCTTACCGGCGTATCGTCGATCACCCGCACCTCGCCAACGTCCAGCAGTCCAACGATCTCATACTGCCATTCGTACGTTTTTCTCGAATTGAAGCGATGGGCACATATCCCAATGAACTCAGATGCGGAGTCGAGTAATGGCCACAACGTGGGAAGCGTTTCAACAAGAAAATGCCCGAAGCCGTGCATCCAGCTTCCTCCGTACAGCCATTGACCAGACTCCCTGGCCGAAGTGGCCTCACGTATTTCGCGAGATGTGATTACAGGCGGGTTGACCGACAGTACCATGTCAGAATTCATGCCCCCTTTGCGCTGGGATTGATTTATAAGCGCTCCCCGCTGGTCATAGACTGCGCCCCGAACAAAGCTACGCCGCGGATTCGGAGCGTCCCAGTAAACTGCTCCGCTCTCGGCCCTCGAGAGAATCGCATCGTCATACGTCTCCATCTTTAGAACCTCGGCAGGCATCGCCGGATAGTCGCGAACTTGCCATCCCGGTTGCGTCATGCGCTCGATCGTAACGTGTCACGCAGCGCGTTACGAACTCCATCACATGAGTCACGTGTCACCGCCTCAGCACCGCGAGACGTCCCGACGGTTGCCACGACACTGGCACCCGCACTCCACGCGCGCGCCCCATCTGCTTCCCGCTCGTTCGTCGCCCTCGCTACTTCTTCCGGCCCACTGCTACGGCGCGGTACGCTTGGCGGGCTCGGGACACGGCCGGCAACCGTCGTCCTCGTCGGTGATTCCAACATTGTCTGGCTGCGGCAGCTTGGTGACGCGAGGCGGGTCATCGCGGTGCGCACCTTGATCGTGATCGGACTCGGCAATCAGAATGTCGAAGTTGCCGCGGAGAGCGCAGAAGTAGTCAGTTGGATGTTCCCAGAGATCGGCAAGGTCGCAATGGTGAACCATGTCTTCGGCGAACAGTTGCGGGCAGAGCGTCTTCCGAAGAACGCCGAGCTCCTGAGAGAACAAGCAACGGTTTCTACACCAGCACCCCTAGCGCGATCGACCCCGATGTTGCCCTGGAGTTCGAGTTGCTTCGGACACACACACCAAAATGAAGTGGCCCCGGAAGCGGAATCGGAATCGGAATCGGAATCGGGACAGCCATAGCGCGTACGATCATCCCGAAAAGCAGCAGGCCACTAAAGCCGCCAATCGAGTTGCCCGTAGCATCGTAGAACGTCGAGACATGGCTCTCCAACGCGAACACCAACTTGAACGCGCTGATTCGCCCCATCTCCGATTCGGGGGCGTCGTGATGTCGTCAGCCCGCTACTCTAGTGAGGCACTCTCGCTACGCCTCCGCCGCTTCCCGCGCCCGGCGCGCCAGCAGAAAGACCGAGAGGCCGCCGAGCACGAGAACGATGCCGGTCGTCGCGGCCCCCGATGCGAACGCGGTGTCGATTCCCGTGATCGCCAGGTCGTCCGTCACGACGATGTCGACGAACGCGGACCCGCTGGTCGCGCCGCGCGCCTCGATCTGGTGCTCGCCGAGATCGGTGCCACCCGCGATGCCGACCGGCAGCGAGATCGCGCCGCTGGCATCAGCCGTAGCGTCTGTCAGCTTCCAGGGGTCGGAGCGCAGCCAGATCTCGAGCTTCTCCCCCGGTGCGAATCCGCTCGCGTTGACGGTCACGCTGCCGCCGGCGGGGATCGAGGTGCTCGACACCGTGACCACGGGGACGACCGGCTCCTTTGTAGGCTCCGGGGCGGGTACCGGAGCCTGCGTTTCGACGGGCTCGGGTTCCTCGGTCGGCTCGGGGATCTCGGTCGGCTCCGGAGGTTCGGTCGTCGGAGTCGGAGTCGGCTCCTCCGTCGGGGTCGGGGTCGGAGTCGGGGTGGCCTCGGCGCAGTCGACGGCGAGTTCGTAGGTCCGCGAGCCGAGCTCCTTCGCCAGGCCCGCGCCGTGTCGCTCGGCCGCCGACACCACAGTCGGCCCATCGTCCGCGATCGCGAACTCGACCACGGCCTTTCGCTCGGCATCCATGTCGGCCATGAGGGTCTCACTCGTGTCCGCGTTGCGAATGGTCACCTCGGTGGTCGCTTCCGCCGGGGCATCCGCGCTGAAGTGGACCGTCACCGTGGCCGTGGCGGTGCCCTCCGTGCAGACGGCATCGCTGAAGACGGCGCCCTCCTCGGCCGGAGCGGGGGTCGGAATCGGCCCGCCCCCGTCCGCGCACGACTCGGCGGACGAGAACTCGCCAGCGGTGACGACGACCCCGTCGACGATCCACTCGACCAGGTGCGTCTCACCATCCGCGAACGCGATCGTCGGCGTCACGATGTCGATGAGAAGGTCATCGATCTCTGAGATCAGATCGTCCGGCTCGCCGACAGCCACACCATCGACACGCAGGTAAGACGTGGCGGAGTCCCCGGCATCCAACGTCACCGCACCATCGAGCACGACCGCGAGTCCGCCGTCGGAGCACGTCGCCGTCAACGAGGCATCCCCTGCGACCGTGACTTCTGCGTGGGCGGCAGGAGCCGCCGCGACGAGACCCAACGCGACAAGACCTGTCGCGCCGGCGAACGAGGCGAAACGCGCGCTCAGCCTGCGGTGCGTGCCGCGCTCTCGGAAGCGTCGAGTCATGATCGCTCCTTCAGTCGTTGAGCTCCAATGGGTCAATATCTGTGCGCCTCGACGTCAAGGCTTACGCGAATGCTACCCGTGTCGGCTGACGCGAACGGTCATCGCGCAGCACAGATTTCACCGCATCCGGATTCAGATGGGGATGCGGGTGGTCGGAGCATCCGGCGAAGCCCAGAAGTCGGCATCCAGCACCCGCGTGACGGGGTCGGGCTCGACGTAGGCCGGCTCCGCCTGAGCAGACCAGGCCTGAGCAGCCTGAGGTTTCCGGGCCGCGGCACGCGCCGCGTTCTGACGCTGCAGCTCGGCAGCAGCTCGACGGCGCTCCCAGAGCTCGCGCTCGATCATGGTGCGATCGCGCACGTGGATCATCGCCCGGATGATCATCGCCAGCAGCAGGCCGAGGAAGCCGCCGATCGAATTGGCCATGACGTCGTAGAACGTCGAGACGCGGCTCTCCAGCGCGAAGCCCTGCGTGAGCTCGATACCGGCCGAGAATGCGGGCAGCAGGAACAGGGCGACCCACCACGCCTTGCGCGCGAGCGCCAGGCCGAGCAGGAACCCGAGCGGGACGAACATGCCGATGTTCGCCGTGAACTCGAGTTTGTCGTAGCCGAACGTCTCGGGGACGCCGAGGTTGTGCAGCGCCCGAAGCACGCGGGAGGCGATGCTGTCGAACTCGAGGTCCTGCGGACTCGGCCACATGGTGACGAGCAGCACGAACGCGGTGTAGACGATGAGCAGCAGGGTCGAGACCCACAGGCGCGCGTAACTGCGCGGCGGCGGCGGGCCGACGTGGATCTCGCTCATGGGGCTCCCTCGGTGGTCGGAAGCCAAGGGTATCGACAGCATCCCGAGAAACACCCGGACATACGACAGCGGGGCCGGACCCGAAGGCCCGACCCCGCTGAGACGTAAGAAGTACTTACTTGATGATCTTCGTGACCGTACCGGCGCCCACGGTGCGTCCACCCTCACGGATGGCGAAGCCGAGGCCCTCTTCCATGGCGATCGGCTGGATCAGCGCGACCGTCATGTCGGTGGTGTCGCCGGGCATGACCATCTCGGTGCCCTCGGGCAGCGAGATGACGCCGGTGACGTCGGTGGTGCGGAAGTAGAACTGCGGGCGGTAGTTCGTGTAGAACGGGTTGTGACGGCCACCCTCGTCCTTGGACAGGATGTACGCGGTGCCCTCGAAGTCGGTGTGCGGCGTAACCGAACCCGGCTTGACGACGACCTGACCGCGCTCGACGTCCTCACGCTTGAGGCCACGGAGCAGCAGACCACAGTTCTCGCCGGCCCACGCCTCGTCGAGCTGCTTGTGGAACATCTCGATACCCGTGACCGTGGTCTTCTGCGTCGGGCGGATGCCGACGATCTCGACCTCGGAGTTGATGGCCAGCGTGCCACGCTCGGCGCGACCCGTGACGACGGTTCCACGACCGGTGATCGTGAAGACGTCCTCGACGGGCATCAGGAACGGCTTGTCCTTGTCGCGCACGGGGTCGGGAACGTTCGCGTCCACGGCCTCCATGAGGTCGAGGATCGACTGGACCCACTTCTCGTCGCCCTCGAGAGCCTTCAGGCCCGAGACGCGAACGACAGGAGCGTCCTCAGCGAAGCCCTGCGAGGCGAGCAGCTCGGAGACCTCGAGCTCGACGAGCTCCAGGATCTCCTCGTCGTCGACCATGTCGCTCTTGTTCAGCGCGACGAGCAGGTACGGCACGCCGACCTGCTTGGCGAGCAGAACGTGCTCACGCGTCTGAGCCATCGGACCGTCGGTCGCGGCGACCACGAGGATCGCGCCGTCCATCTGGGCGGCACCGGTGATCATGTTCTTGATGTAGTCAGCGTGACCCGGGGCGTCGACGTGCGCGTAGTGGCGCTTCGGCGTCTCGTACTCGACGTGCGAGATGTTGATCGTGATACCGCGCTGACGCTCCTCGGGAGCGGAGTCGATCGACGCGAAGTCGCGCTGAACGTTGGTCGCCGACGGGTACTTGTCGGCAAGAACCTTCGAGATCGCTGCGGTGAGCGTGGTCTTGCCGTGGTCGACGTGACCGATCGTTCCGATGTTCACGTGCGGCTTGGTCCGCTCGAACTTGGCCTTGGCCACTGGGTCCTCCTCAGGACGTTCGTGTAGAGATTGCCGGGCACTGGATTGTGACCGGTTCTCTACGGGGTTTGATTCTCAGTTTAGTAGAGAGAGCTTTATGAAGTTGTGTGATGTCCGGGGAGGCCGTCGGCCTCCCCGGACGAGGGCTTATTCGCCCTTGGTCTTCTGGACGATCTCGTCGGCCACGGCCCGCGGGACCTCGGCGTAGGAGTGGAACTCCATCGAGTAGACAGCGCGACCAGAGGTCTTCGAACGCAGGTCGCCGATGTAGCCGA
The DNA here is from genome assembly GCF_042267585.1 of Microbacterium sp. NPDC056234. Lineage (NCBI taxonomy): Bacteria > Bacillati > Actinomycetota > Actinomycetes > Micrococcales > Microbacteriaceae > Microbacterium > Microbacterium sp. NPDC056234. The sequence continues at coordinate 1,213,257 of NZ_JBHJTE010000001.1, read as the reverse complement.
ACATCTCGGACAGCGGAACCTGAGCACGCACGACCTTCACGCCCGCGGCATCCTCCATCGACTGGATCTGACCACGACGCGAGTTCAGGTCGCCGATGACGTCGCCCATGTACTCCTCAGGAGTACGGACCTCGACGGCCATCAGCGGCTCGAGCAGCACGGGGTTCGCGCGGCGCATGGCCTCCTTGAAGCCCATGGAGCCGGCGATCTTGAACGCCATCTCCGAGGAGTCGACGTCGTGCGAAGCACCATCGAGCAGGGTCGCCTTCACGCCCACCATCGGGTAACCGGCAAGTGCACCGGCAGCCATGGCGTCCTGGAAGCCCTGGTCGGTCGGCGAGATGTACTCGCGCGGGATGCGACCACCGGTGACCTTGTTCTCGAACTCGTACGTCTTGTCCGAGTCGAGGTCGAGGGGCTCGATCGTGAACTGGATCTTCGCGAACTGACCCGAACCACCGGTCTGCTTCTTGTGCGTGTAGTCGTACTTCTCGACGGCCTTCTTGATCGTCTCGCGGTACGCCACCTGCGGCTTGCCGACGTTCGCCTCGACGCGGAACTCGCGCTTCATGCGGTCGACGAGGATGTCCAGGTGCAGCTCGCCCATGCCCTTGATGGTCGTCTGACCGGTCTCGGGGTTGAGCTCCGTGCGGAAGGTCGGGTCCTCTTCGGCGAGCTTCTGGATGGCGACACCCAGCTTCTCCTGGTCGGCCTTCGTCTTCGGCTCGATCGCGACCTCGATCACCGGCTCCGGGAACGTCATCGACTCGAGGACGACCGGGGCGTTGATGTCGGCCAGGGTGTCACCGGTGGTGGTGTCCTTCAGACCGATGACGGCGTAGATGTTGCCGGCGGTCAGCGAGTCGACCGGGTTCTCCTTGTTGGCGTGCATCTGGAAGATCTTCCCGATGCGCTCCTTCTTGCCCTTGGTCGAGTTGATGACCGCGGAGCCGGAGTCCAGGTGACCCGAGTAGACGCGCACGTAGGTGAGGCGACCGAAGAACGGGTGAACGGCGACCTTGAACGCGAGAGCCGAGAACGGGTCCTTCGCGTCGGGGTGACGCTCGATGACCTTCTCCTCGTCCTTCGGGTCGTGCGCCTCGATGGCACCGACGTCGAGGGGGTTGGGGAGGTAGTCGACGACGGCATCCAGCATCGGCTGAACGCCGCGGTTCTTGAACGCGGAACCGCACAGGACCGGGTAGATCTCGCTGGCCACGACGAGCTTGCGGATCGCGCCCTTGATCTCGGCGACTGTGAGCTCCTCGCCACCGAAGAACTTCTCCAGCAGCGCGTCGTCGGTCTCGGCGACCGTCTCGAGCAGGGTCTGACGGTACTCGTCGGCCTTGTCCTTGAGGTCGGCCGGGATCTCCTGGATCTCGTACGACGCGCCCATGGTCACGTCACCCTTGGCATCGCCGGGCCAGACCAGTGCACGCATCTCGACGAGGTCGATGACGCCGACGAAGTCGTTCTCGGCACCGATCGGCAGCTGGATGACCAGCGGCTTCGCGCCGAGGCGGTTGACGATGGTGTCGACCGTGAAGTAGAAGTCCGCGCCCAGCTTGTCCATCTTGTTGACGAAGCAGATACGGGGGACGTTGTACTTGTCGGCCTGACGCCACACGGTCTCGGACTGGGGCTCGACGCCCTCCTTGCCGTCGAAGACGGCGACAGCACCGTCGAGGACGCGGAGCGAACGCTCCACCTCGACCGTGAAGTCCACGTGACCGGGGGTGTCGATGATGTTGATCTGGTTGTTGTTCCAGAAGCAGGTCACGGCGGCAGACGTGATCGTGATGCCGCGCTCCTTCTCCTGCTCCATCCAGTCGGTGGTCGAAGCGCCGTCGTGCGTTTCGCCCAGCTTGTGGTTGACGCCCGTGTAGAACAGGATGCGCTCGGTCGTGGTGGTCTTGCCGGCATCGATGTGCGCCATGATGCCGATGTTGCGGACCTTGCTCAGGTCGGTGAGCACGTCTTGTGCCACAGGAGTGTCCTTATCTTTCTTGCAGGATTGCTGCGAGGAGAGGGAGGGTGCCCGCCCCCGACATGGCGCCGGAGGCGGGCGAAGCTGTTACCAGCGGTAGTGAGCGAACGCGCGGTTCGACTCGGCCATCTTGTGCGTGTCCTCACGGCGCTTGACCGCGGCACCGAGACCGTTCGAGGCGTCCAGGATCTCGTTCTGCAGACGCTCGGTCATCGTCTTCTCGCGACGACCCTTCGCGTAGCTGACGAGCCAGCGCAGCGCGAGGGTGTTCGCGCGGTGCGGCTTGACCTCGACCGGAACCTGGTAGGTCGAGCCACCGACGCGGCGGCTGCGGACCTCGAGGGTGGGGCGCACGTTGTCGAGCGCCTTCTTGAGGGTGGCGACAGCGTCCTCACCGTTCTTGGCGTGGACGCCGGCGAGAGCACCGTACACGATCGACTCGGCGAGCGACTTCTTGCCGTCGACGAGGATCTTGTTCACGAGCGACGTGACGATCGGAGCGCCGTATACCGGGTCGTTGACGACGGGGCGCTTGGGGGCGGGACCCTTACGAGGCATCTAACTCAACCCTTCTTCGCGCCGTAGCGGGAACGAGCCTGCTTACGGTTCTTGACTGCCTGGGTGTCCAGGGCGCCACGGACGATCTTGTAACGCACACCGGGGAGGTCCTTGACACGACCGCCGCGGACGAGCACCAGGGAGTGCTCCTGCAGGTTGTGGCCCTCGCCCGGGATGTAGGCGGTGACCTCGGTGCCGTTGCGCAGCTTCACACGAGCGACCTTGCGCATCGCCGAGTTCGGCTTCTTCGGGGTGGTGGTGTAGACGCGGGTGCATACCCCGGCCTGCTGCGGGTTCGACTTCAGGGCGGGCGCCTTGGTCTTGGTGACCTTGGGCGAGCGACCCTTGCGAACCAACTGCTGAATGGTTGGCACGTTCTCTCCTTGTTGTGCTGCACGGTGACAGCGCGATGGATTCACATCAGACCCACCAGCACGCCGGAATCGACGTGCCTTTTGCGTGGTGGGTATGCCGTGGGGGCAGACCGGTATCGGACCGGCGCCCGTGTGCAGGCACGCCGAGACGTGCACACACCTGATCAAGTGTAATGCCGCGTAACGCAAGCGGTCAAATGAGCGCCGGGCCTGTGCTACGCCGCGTCGGGATCGAACGGCGCATCCAGCGAACGGGTGAGCTCTTCGAGCATCGCCTCGATCTGCGGTTCGACGTACTGCGAGATCGCCGCCTGCACTGCCAGACGGTGACGCAGCAGGATGCCGCAGATCTCGCGCCCCACCATGTTCGCATACTCGTCGGCGAGCGTGACCTCTTGGCGAAGCGCCGCCTTGGCCTCATCGCTCAGCGGCGGAAGCGGAGGCAGCTCGGAGCTCTCCTCGTCGGCCAGGCCGGCGATCGTGAACAGGAACGGCGCCCCCGGCACGGGCTCGGGATCCAGCGGCATCCCTTCGAATTCCGGCGCGAGATCCTCGCTCGGCCGATAACTGCGGGCGCGATTACGCGCCGACTGCTGATCGAGCTCGCGCTGCAGCATCGGCAGATTGTGCGCCGTGTAGTCGGCCACGGCATGGTCGACGATCGTCTTGATCCGGGTGGACAGCCCGTGCTGGACGCCGTGCGGCACATTGCCGCCGATCCCGACCGCAGACAGGATCGGCGAGCCGAGACAGCGGCGGCACGGCGCGACGCGTCCGCGGTGGGTGGCCGGCTCCCAGCGCGGCACCCAGCGCAGCCAGGCCTCGACGGCCTGGTCGACTTGCGTCTCCAGTGAGCGCTCCACATCTCATAGGGTACGGCGATCGCAGGGGTTTTCGGGCGATTCCGGTCTCGCGACTACTCGTCGTCGTGCTCCCACGGCCACGTCGGATGCTGAGCACGCGTCCGCCGCAGCGCCACGCCACCCCAGGCGGCGATCGCTGCGGCCAGCAGGATCACCAGGCTCGCACCGCCGGTCACCAGGTCCCCGGCGACGGCCAGCGCGGTGACGAGGTCGCCCGCGACCACCAGTGCACTGACCGCAACCGCGACCAGATGGGCGAGCGCCGTCGTCAGGGCCGTCGCCCACACCGAGCGGTAGACCGGCCTGGCGATGCGCACCGCGGCCCACTCCACGCCGGCGAACACCGCCACGGCCACCGTCATCCCGATCACCCCCGGCCCCTGGCCGAGTCCGGGAACACCGATGATGTCGGCATCCATCGCGAAGCTCACCGCCCCGAGACCGACGATCGCCAGCGCGAAGAAGCTGATCGTCGAGAGCACCAGCGCCAGGACGGCCGAAACCCCCGCGGACTCGGGCCCGCGGGGGTTCGGCGTGGTGGTGTTCGTGGCTTACCTCGGCAGTGTCGGGCCGGCCTCGAGCGTGCGCTCGTACTCGCGCTGCGCCTCGGCGTTCAGCTCGGCCTTGCGGGCGCCGCTGCGGGCCACCCATGCACCGAACCAGATCGTCAGTTCGCGCCCGAGGACGAAGGCGGCGATCGCGAGCGGCGAGAATAGCTGATCGTTGACGAGCTCTGCGCCCTCGGCGGCCGTGATCATCCAGAACGGCGCCTCGAACAGCTGACCGAGGATGAAGCCGAAGTAGGTGGCGACGCCGACCAGCAGGCCGAAGATGACCCACAGGCCCCAGCGGCCGCGGTTGATGACCGCGCCCAGCAGCCAGAACGAGATGAAGAAGATGACGACCGGCGTCCAGAAGCCCCACGTCGTCAGCGGCGCGAGAGCGGCATCTCCGATCTCCTCCGCGATGACGTCGCCGTTGATCGCACCCACCGCGAGCACGACGCCGAGGTACAGCACCGCGAACACGAGGGTCGCCAGCAGGCCGATGAGACCCGCGGTGCCGCGGTTGCCGCGGTCGCGGGGCGGCTCGGGCGCCTGGACGAAGATCGGCTGGAGTGCGGCCGGAGCGGCGGCAGCGGCGACGACGGGCTCGGACGGGAGGACGTGCGTCTCGGCATCCCTCGGCGCGTCGTAGACCGAGGTGACCGATGTGGGCTCCTCGGCGACGATGTTCGTGCGCTCGTTGATGGCCGCGCCGGCGGCAGCGGCCGCGGCGATCTCGGCGGCCTTGCTGTCGCGGTCGTCGACGGCGTCGGTGTCGTTGTCGTTGTCGGGAGTCTGGGTCCCGACGGACGGCGTCTCGCCGCCGGCGATGCCGTCGCGGGCGGCCGGGGTGCCCTCGGGAAGGCTGCTGAACGTCCCCGGGTGCGCCTGCTCCATCTCTTCGAACGCGGCGAGGTCGGGGTCGATGGCGGGGTCTTCTGCGACGAGTGCCTCGTCGTTCGCGGGCGCGTCGGCGGCCGGTTCGGCGGCGTCGGCGGAGTCGGTCGAGTCGTGCGTCGCAGCAGGGACGTCGGCACCGGCCGCGGCAGCCTCTTCGAGACCGGCCTTGGCGCTGTCGACGACGTCGTTCACGTCGGTCGGCTTCTCGGGCTGGGGAACCTCGGGGTCACTCATGGGGGCGCCTCTCGTCAGATATGTGCAATGCGAGGGTATCGCCGCTCGCGCAGGCGCTCCGGGAGGCGTGCCGACGTGTCGACAGGTCAGGGCGAGAGCTGGCGCAGGCTGTCGCCGACCATCTCGATCACGGCGGGGCCGGCGGGAAACGCGAACCACAGCAGGGAGCCGACGACGCCGGCGCACAGGATGCCGACGATCCAGCTGATCGCCAGATTGCGTCCTCCCACGCGTGCCCCCATGTGCTGAGGGTACGACCGGGTGGCCGGGGTGGCGGGGTGAAACGCCGTTCGGTGGGGTGGCGCCTGCCTGGGGACAGTTGCACGACCCAGGAACACCTGCACGACCGAACCCGCGAAACCGTCGTGCAATTGTTCCCCGGTCGTGCAGGTGTACCCGCACGACTCGCCCTGCACAATTCGCCATTCTCGAGATTCCATCCACAGGCGCTCGGATTCACCCAGTCACGCATGGCGGATCGGACAGGGTGTCAGGATGCTGGATCCTGAAACGCTCCTCATCACACTCGGCGGCATCGCTCGCGGGCGCACGTTGCAACGCCACGGTGTCTCACGCAAAGCCCTGGCGGCTCATGCTGACGCCGGCTCGATCCGCCGTGTGCGCGCCGGCGTGTTCGCGGCCAACGGCACGGACGAAGCGATCGTCCGCGCCGCCGCGCATGGCGGTGCGCTGACCTGTGAAGCCGCGCTCAAACTCCGCGGCGTCTGGACCTTGGCCGAACATCCGCTCCCCCACGTGTGGATGGGCACCAACGGTCGGCGGCATCCGCATTCCGGCTGCAACTGCGTCAGCCATTTCTTCGACGGACGGACCCAGTTCGGTATCGCCACAACGGAGACGTCGCTGATCCACGTCTTCACCTGCGCCGGCGAGGAAGCGTTCTTCGCCTCCCTCGAATCCGCTCTGCGCAAGAATCTCCTGTCGCGCGCCGCTCGTGCCCGCATTCGCGATGCACTTCCGGCGTCGGCACGTTGGCTCATCGCGCTCGCGCGCGCCGATGCCGACAGTGGGCTGGAGTCGCTGCTGCGGTTGAGACTGCGCATCCTCGGCATCCGACTGGACTGCCAAGTCGTCATCGACGGCGTCGGCAAGGTGGACTTCGTTATCGGCGGGCGGCTCATCATTGAAGCAGACGGCAAAGAGAATCACGATGGCGAGATGAAGCGCCACAAGGATCTCGTGCGGGATGCCGCGGCATCCGCTCGCGGGTACGAGACTCTCCGCTTCGACTACGCGCAGATCGTGCACGACTGGCCGAGCGTCTTGCCCGCCATCCTCGCGGCCCTTCACCGCGCACGCGCACTGGCCTGATCCGGACAGTTGCACGACCCGGGAACACTTGCACGAGCCAATCCGCGAAGTCGTCGTGCAACTGTTCCCGAGTCGTGCCGGTGCGCCGCGGGGTTCAGCGCTCGCTGCGTCCGCGCAGCCGCCAGAGCAGCCACTGCCCAGGCAGCGGAAGTAACAGGATGCCGATGAGCAGCGTCACCGCCCAGACCGACTTCGCTTCCATGAGCGCATTCGATTGACGAGCGCCGGACGCTTTCGCGAACAAGGTGCCGGTCGTTGAGTCAGCGCCCTCGGCTCCACCCGCGCTAGGGTGCGGGCATGGAACTCCTCGCGTCTGGCCGAGCGTCGGCCGTCTACGCGCTCGATGAGCGGACTGTGCTGCGGCGCAGCGGGTTCGACATCGCGGACGAGGCTCGGCTCATGCGGTACCTCCGGCAGCGGGGCTATCCGGTCCCGGAGGTCTACGCGGCCGAAGGCCGCGAGATGCGAATGGAACGCGTGCACGGTCCGACGCTCGCGAACGGACTCGTCACCGGCCGCGTCGAGCCTGGGCAGTGCGCCGAGCTGATCCGGGGCCTGCACGACGACCTGCACCGCATCGAACCGCCGATATGGCTCACCACCGAGGTCCGAGGCGTCGACTTGACCGGAAGCGCGCGCCGCCTCGCGGTGCTGCACCTCGATCTGCACCCCGAGAACATCCTGCTCAGCGAACACGGCCCGCAGGTCATCGACTGGACCAACGCCGCGGCGGGCGATCCGGAGATCGACCTCGCGGTGACCTGGGCGATCTTCGCCGGTGAGGATGCAACGCTCCTGGAGCCCGAACTCGCCGAAGAGCTCCACCACCTGCTCGATGCGTTGAGCAGCGACCTATCCCTCGAAGCGCTCACCGCAGCCGTCGCATTCAGAGAAGCCGACGCAAATCTCGATGCCGCCGAACTGCAGCGGATGCGAACTCGTGCAGCAGCCAAGTTCCCGTCCAGCACTTAGCGCTTCTCCGATCGGCTCCCGTGCACGCCCGCCGACTGGCCTGACTCAGGACAGTTGCACGACCCGGGAACACTTGCACGAGCCAATCCATGAAATCGTCGTGCAACTGTTCCCGAGTCGTGCAGTCGTACCTCGCTGGCAGACCGAAATCATGCAGGCAGCCGCACGCCCGGCAGACTCCAGGCCGCGAAGGCGGGGCCCTCGGCGGCCAGCAGCAGCGAGCCATCGGATGCCGCGGCCAGCGTCGCGTCGCCGTACAGCGCCTCGGCAGCGCCGACGACGGCACCGGCAGCAAGCTCGACGTCCGCTCCCCCGCGCGTCGCGAGCACGAGCACCGATTCGTCGACGCTTTCGCGCACGAAGACGACCGACTCATCGTCCACGTGCAGCCACCGCAGACTGCCCGTCGCGAGCACAGGGTGCTCCCGACGCAACCCCACGAGCGATCGATACAGTTCGAGTCGTTCCGCGACGGCAGAGTCGCCCTCGCTCCCCCACGGCATCGGCGTGCGGCTCGACTCGCCGTCCGCGCCGATCAGCCCGAACTCATCGCCGGCGAAGACCACCGGGACGCCGGGGAGCGTCATCGACAAACCCACCGCGACCGGCACGGTTCCGGGCGCCGCATTCGTGGCGAACCGTGCGGTGTCGTGCGTGTCCAACGGCTGCATGTTGCCCAGCCGCACCCGCCACGGGATGCCGGACGTGAACCGCGTGACGGCGTCCACGAAATCACGCGCCGTGTACCGCGGAATGCCACCCATCGGCTGCGTGAAGAACCAGGGCTCGGTGGTGACCGTGCCATCCCATTCCGCGTACGGAATACCGGTCGACTCGCTCAGCCACCCCCACAGCGGACGCGTGAACGACGGGTACGTCATCGCTCCGTGCCATCCATCGCCCTGCAGATCGCTCGCGGCGTCGTTCGTCGACTCGCCCAGCAGGATCGCCTCAGGGTTCACCCGGCGCACCGTCTCGGCGAACAGGCCGCGCACCTCTGCGTTCAGATCGACAGCGCCGAGGCGACCGGTCATGTTCGCCACGTCGATGCGCCACCCGTCGATGCCGTACGGCGGCTTCAGCCACTTCGCGACGATCGAGTCCTCGCCGGTGACGAACCGCTCACGAAGCTCCTCGCTCGACCAATCGAACTTCGGCAGCGAGCTGTGACCCAGCCAGGACTCGTAGGCGGTGTTCTCGGCATCCGTGAAGTAGTAGAACTCCTGCTCCACCGCTCCGGGGTTCCCGTGCGCGGCCCTGAACCACTCGTGCCGGTCGCCGGAGTGGTTGCTCGTAAGATCGCCGATCACGCGGATGCCGCGGGCGTGCGCCGCCGCGATCAGCTCGATGTAGGCGGTCTCGCCGCCCAGCAGAGGGTCTACCCGGTCGAAACTGGACGCGTCGTAGCGGTGGTTCGATGCCGCGGGGAAGATCGGCGTCAGGTACAGCAGGTTCACGCCGAGGGAGACCAGGTGGTCGAGGTGCTCGGTGATCCCCGGCAGGTCTCCGCCGTAGAACTGGCCGCCGCGCCCCGGCGACACCGGGTCGACGGGTTCGTCCCAGGATGCGGGGATCGCCCAGTCCGGCGCCGTGTGCTCGTCTGCCTGAGCAGACCGCGCGAACCGGTCGGGGAACACCTGATACATCACGCTCTCGTGCAGCCACGCCGGCGGCGCCGGATGCGCGACGAGGGCGAAGTCGTCATCGTCGCGCGTCTCGATGCGATGCAGGCCCGCCTGGTTGAGCCATCCGATGCCGCCATCGGCATGCAGCAGCACGAACCGGTAGCCATGCCGGGGATTGCGCACAGTAACCGGCGCCTCCCACCATTCCCAGCCGTCCGCGACGCCGAGTCGGACGGCATCCGTCCACTCCGGCTCGTGGTCCGGGTTGGAGCGGGTGCGCACGGCATCCAACGGTCCGTAGCCGACCGGAACCCGCAGCCGAACCGTCACCACCTCACCCAGGACCGGCGCATCGTTCGAAACGTACAGCGGGGACCCGTCGTGGTGCGGCAGCATTCTCAGCCCTTCGTGGCTCCGGCGGTCAGACCGCCCACGATGTACTTCTGCAGGAACAGGAACAGGATCATCACCGGGATCGCGGCCATGACCGCACCCGCCGAGAACGCCGACCAGTCCGCATATCGCGGGTTCGAGACGAGCTTAGTGAGACCCACGACCAGCGTCTGCTGCTCTGGATCGATCAGGATCACGCTCGCGATCACGTACTCGTTGACCGTCCCGATGAAGGACAGCAGACCGACGACCGCGAGGATCGGGGCGACGAGGCGCAGGATGATCGTGAAGAAGATGCGGGCGTGGCCGGCACCGTCGATGCGGGCCGCCTCGTCGAGCTCCTTGGGGATCGTGTTGAAGAACCCGTACATGAGGTAGGTGTTCACACCGAGCGCGCCGCCGAGGTAGACGAGGATCAGACCGGTGTGGGTGTTGAGACCGATCGCGGGGAACCAGTCCCCCAGGGTCGACATCAGCAGGAAGATCGCCACCACGGCGAGCAGCTGCGGGAACATCTGCACGACGACGATCGTGACGAGCCCGACACGACGACCGGCGAAGCGCATGCGCGAGAAGGCATACGCGGCGCACGCCCCGATGAACACCGTGACGAAACCGGTGACCAGTGCGATGACCAGCGTGTTCAGGAACCACTGCGGGTACGGGTTCTGCGGATCCGTGAGGATGCGGACGTAGCTGTCGATGCCGATCGCGGAGAACAGCTGATTGGAACCGGTCAGGGTCCCGTTCGGGTTCAGCGAAGCGGAGAACACGTACAGCAGCGGGAACAGGGCGAATGCGCTGACCACGATGGCCACGAGGTGGCGCCATCCGGTGTCGGCGAACCAGGCTCCGAAGCTCCGGCGGCGACGCGAGGCGATGTCGGTGCTCATCTCAGTTCAACTCCTCGAGTGCCTTGGTCTTGCGGAAGCTGACGATCGAGATCGTCGCCACCACGATGAAGATCAGGATGGTGAACGCCGACGCGAGGCCGTAGTCGCGCGTCTGCCCGGTGAAGGCCACCTTGTAGACCATCGAGATCAGGATGTCGGTGTGTCCGACCGGGATCGACACGTCGCTGAAGCGCGGCCCGCCGTTGGTGAGCATGTAGATGAGGTTGAAGTTGTTGAAGTTGAACGCGAACGACGAGATCAGCAGCGGAGCCACCGTCACCAGCAGCAGCGGCAGCTTGATGCGACGGAAGATCTGCCACGGGTTGGCGCCGTCCATCACGGCCGCCTCGTTCACGTCCTCCGGGATGCCCTGCAGCGCCCCCATGCACACCAGGAACATGTAGGGGAAGCCGAGCCAGAGGTTCACCAGCAGCACCGACACCTTGGCCAGGACAGGATCCGTCAGCCACGGGATCTCGGCGCCGCCGAGCAGCACCTGGTTGATGAAGCCGAAGCTCTCGTTCATCATTCCGGCCCAGACCAGCGCCGACAGGAACGCGGGGAACGCGTACGGCAGGATCAGGATGATCCGGTAGCCGTTGCGGAACCGCATCCGCGTGTTGTTGAACACCAGCGCGAGCAGCAGCCCGAGGAAGAAGGTCGTCGCGACCGAGATCAGCGCGAACGCGAACGTCCAGATCGTGACCGAGATGAGCGGACCGCGGATCGTCTCGTCGGTGACAGCGCGGACGAAGTTGTCGAAGCCGACCGTGATCTGCCAGCCGGGCAGCAGTTCGGTGCCGTCCTCGGCGGTGAAGGCGCCGGTGCCGATGTCGGAGTAGACCTCGCCGGTCTGCGTGTCGATGATCGCGTCGGCGGTCTCGTCGTACTCGAGGGTCGAGATGTACAGGTATCCGCTCTGCCCGTCCGGCGTTCGGATCGCACCGTCGTTGGGGTCGTCGCTGTACTGCACGGACAGCTGCTCGATCTGGCCGGAGCGCGAGAGCACATCCGCGAACGTCAGGGTGGTCCAGCCGTCGACGGCGACGGCCTTGTCGCCCTCCATGGTCGCGTCGACCTCCTGCAGCGGCTGCTCCGCCGTGCCGACCGAGGCGTCTCCGCTCTCGGGGTCGGTGACCAGCAGCCCGAGGGTGCCGAACTGCTCGACGACCGTGACCGGGTAGGTCGGCGAGTCCTCGACGCGCTCCTGCGCGGAGGCCAGCAGCGACGAGATGGCCTGGTCCTTGTCGCCGTTGTGACCGGTGCCGTAGTTGGTGAAGCCGATGTACCCCGTGTACAGGAGCGTGAACACCTGGAAGACGACGAGGAAGATGATCCCGGGGGTGAGGTACTTCGCCGGGATCCGCTTGCGCGAGAAGTAGATGTAGTTGACGAGCACCGTGACGGCCACGACGATGCCGAGCACCAGCCACTCCTGGTGCGTGAAGAGCACGAAGACGGCGTACAGCGCGACGGCGTCCACGATCGCGAGCAGCAGGATCTTCAGCAGCATCCAGCCGATGCGGCCGGAAGCGGCCTCGGCGATCTGCGCGGCCTGGCGCTGGCGCTTGGTCGGCGGCGCGGTGGCCTCGTCGGTCTCGACGGTGTCAGTCATGTCTTCCCCGTGGTGAAGCCGTCGGGGGGGGGGGGGGGGGCGCCCCCCCGCGGGTGGGCGTGGTTTGTTTTTTGGGGGGGGGGGGTGGGGGTCGAGCATAATGAACAGCGCCGGGGGGGGTTAGGCGGTGT
>NZ_JBHJTE010000001.1:1163525-1200825 GCF_042267585.1 Microbacterium sp. NPDC056234 | reverse complement strand
GGGGGGGGGGGGGGGGGGGCCGGTTGGGCCTGGTGGTTCATCTTTTGGTCGCCCGGGGGTTCCCGGGGGGGGGGGGCCGGTGCCCCCCCCCCCGACGGGGTTGCACTTCGTTACTTGATGGCGGCGGTGACGTCGTCGACGAGCTTCTGCCACGTCGCGGTCGGGTCTTCGCCGTTGATGATCGCGGCCTCCGCAATGCCCCAGTACTGCCACACCGAGCCCATGGCCGGGATGGCGGGCATCGGCACAGCCTCTTCACCGACGGCCTGGAAGCCGGCGATGATCGGGTCGGATGCCGCGGCATCCGCTGCTGCCGTCAGAGCCGGCAGGATGTTGCCGGTCTCGAACAGCTCGAGCTGGACGTCCTCGGTGCCGATGTAGTTCACCAGGAAGTCGTTCGCTGCGACCTTGTTCTCGGACTGCGAGCTGACGAAGAAGCCCTTCACGCCGGCGAACGGCGATGCCACCTCAGCGGTCGGGCTGGGGATCGGGTCGATCGCGACCTGAATGCCGCCGTCGACCGCTGCGCCGACGTTCCACGGGCCGGTCAGCCAGAAGGCGGCCGTGCCGTCGAGGAACTGCTGCTTGGCGATCTCGCCGTCGATGTCGGTGTTGAAGTTGCCGGCCGCGCCCTGAGCGCCGAGCCAGCTGGCGAAGGCGAAGCCGCCCTCGCTGCCGAGCTGCAGGTCGGTCGAGTCGTAGCTGCCGGACTCGTCAGTGCCGAACACCGGAGCGCCGAAAGCGGTCTGGTACGGGTACAGGTGGTACGGGTTGCCCTCGGCGCCCTGCTCCACGACGAACTTGCCCTTGGCGATCATGTCGTCCCAGCTCGTCGCCGGCTCGGGGACCAGCTCGGTGTTGCGCAGGATCGCGATGTTCTCGACCGCGTACGGAAGCATGTAGGCGGTGCCGTCGTAGGTGGAGGCCTGGAGCGCGACGGGGAGGTAGTCCTCGGCGGAGTCACCGAGCTCGAGGGGCGCCACCACACCGTTGGTGGAGAGCTCGCCGAGCCAGTCGTGCGCGCCCATGGTGATGTCGGGGCCCTTGCCGGTCGGAACCTGCTGGATGAAGTCGTCCTTGATCGTGTCGACGTCCTTGGAGACGATCTCGACCTTGACGCCGGTCTTCTCCTCGTAGGCCTCGGCCGCTCCGGCCAGTGCGTCGACGCGTTCGGCATCCACCCACACCGTCAGCGTTCCCGTGCCCTCTTCGCCTGAGCCCTCTTCACTGGTGCCGCCGCTCGCGCAACCGGCCAGCGTCAGCGTGGAAACCATGGCGATGACGCCCGCGGCGACGATGCCCCTCTTGTTCACCTTCATTGGTGTGTGCCTCTCTGAGTGCTGATGACCTGCAGGACTGCAAGCGCTTACAGTATGCAACGAGAACACCTCGAATTGCAACGGCTCAGCGGGGTGATACCAACCTGTGACCGTGCGAACCGCGTCCAGGTGGACTGAAAGCGTTTCCAAAAGTTCATCGAATCGGCAGGATCGCTACACTGCCTGTATGGCTGACAGCTCCTTTGACATCGTCTCCAAGGTCGACCACCAGGAGGCAGAGAACGCTCTGAACCAGGCCCGCAAGGAGGTCGAGCAGCGCTACGACTTCAAGGGCACCGACGCCTCGATCGCGTGGAGCGGCGAGCAGATCCTCATCAAGGCCAACTCCGAAGAGCGCGCGAAGGCCGTGCTGGATGTCTTCCAGTCCAAGCTCATCAAGCGCGGCATCTCTCTGAAGAGCCTCGACGCCGGCGAGCCGTTCGCGAGCGGCAAGGAGTACCGGATCGTCTCGTCGCTCAAGGACGGGATCTCCTCCGAGAACGCGAAGAAGATCAGCAAGATCATCCGCGACGAGGGCCCGAAGGGCGTGAAGAGCCAGATCCAGGGCGACGAGCTGCGCGTGCAGTCCAAGAGCCGCGACGACCTGCAGTCCGTGATCGCGCTGCTCAAGGGGTCCGACCTCGAGGTCGACCTGCAGTTCATCAACTACCGGTAAGGCAGGGTTCGGCCGGCGGGTGCCGTGAACCCGTGACGTTTCACGGACCCTGTGACGGATCACGGACCGATTCACCGGTTTGATCCGTCAATCGTCACAGCATCCGTCAATCGTCACCGAATGACGCGCAGTCGTCGGAGTGCAGCGACGATCGCGGCCTGGACGGCGGCCCAGTCATGCACGATCTGGGCATAGTCGAACCGGAGGGTCTCATACCCGAGCCGGGATGCTGCGGCGTCCCGCACCCGATCATGATGCCGCTTCGCGACAGAACCGTGGTTCTCCTCCCCGTCCGCCTCGATGATCAGGCGCCCCGCGACGACGAAGTCGACCCTGCCGACGCCGTCGATCGAGACCTGGCAGTCGAGCCGGATGCCGAGCAGGTGGAATCGCAATCGCAGCAGGGATTCCAGGCCGCTGTCGGCGTCGGAGCGGGCGATGTCGACGAGCCAGCGCGCGGTCCTCGGCAGAGCGGAGCGGATCCGGGCGCGCGCCGCTCGGGGAAGGCGGCCCTGCCGCCACGCGGACTCGTACGCCGCGAAGAACGCCTCGTCACCCGCACACCGGCGCAGATGCCGCAGTGCCGTCTCGACAGAGGTCTCGCCGAGGGGCGGCGTCCCCTGGAAGTAGTGCGACACGCAGCCGCAGTCCGCGTGCGGGAGCGGATGCCGCTTCGCCGGCATCCAGACATGAACTCCGTCCGGTCGCGGAAGGACCCACACGCCCTGGGTGCGCAGGAGGCTGGCGCACGTCAGGCTTCCACCGTGCTCGATCGCCGTCCTCACGTCTTCGTTCAACGCGGTCGTCGCGAAGACGCCGTTTCGGATGCGGTGGATGTTTCCGCGCTCCGCTTCTCGCGCGAGCGCCTGCCGAGTGAAGCCCAGCTGCTGAAGGGTCGATCCGCGGGCGAGCCCGCCGAGCCGCGTGATGGTGTCGTTTGCCGAGAGCATGTCGACCACCTTGCGACAGCACCGGCTCCGTCAGCCGACGAATCCCGCATATGTGGACAACTTTCCCCTGACTCGAGACTGTGCAGGGCAAGTGGTCGGCGACGTTTCACGGATCCGATGACGAATCACGGATCAATCCGGTGAATCGGACCGACATTCGTCACCGGATCCGTGATTCGTCCGGGTGGGACGACGTCAACGACTGCTCGCCACCCACCCCGTGACCCACCGGTCCAGTCGTCGATAGGCATCCTCGCGCGCGTCATGCCGCGACAGGAACACGTCGTGCAGCGCCCCGTCGATGCGTTCGACCGTCACTGAGGGCCCGAGTTTGAGCGCGGCCCTGGCGATGTCGTCGACCACGAGGACCGTGTCGGCCCGCGTCAATTCCTCCGACCAGCGCGTGGGAACGGCGGTTCGTGCCGACAGAAGCACGCACACCGGCGCGTCGATCGCGAGGCCCGCAGCGACCTTCGCGTGCCCGGCGAGAATCGCGTGCAGCCACCCGGTATGCACCGGCATCGTCACCTCCGGGCGCCACGTGAGATTCACCTCGACCGGATCATCCGGGTCAGCCGCCTCGGCCTGCGCCCGCGTGTAGAAGCCGAGGTCGACCTGCGGCACGGCATCCAGCGGCCTGACCCGCGCACCCCAGCCGACCATCGGAGCGATCGCCTGTCGCATCGGTCCGAGCTGGAACTCCAGCCACGGCGAGTTCAGGATCACTGCCGACGCGAGCCCTGGGTTGCGGGACGCCCACAGGCTCAGGATCAGCCCGCCGGTGGAATGCCCGAACAGCACCAGGCGACGACCGGATGCTGTGGCATCCGTCATCGCGTCCAGAGCCGCCCCGATGTCCTCGTCGTACTTGGCGAGATCGGCGATGTAACCGGGCGTCTGCCCAGGGCGCAGGCTGCGGCCGTACTTGCGCAGGTCCAGCGCGAAGAAGCGCGCGCCGCGCCGTGTCCAGAACCGGGCCAGACGCTTCTGGAAGAAGTAGTCCGACCAGCCGTGCACGTACAGCACGTCGACATCCGCGAGATCGGGAATCGGCGCCGAGACGGGCTGCCCGCGCAGCCGGCGCATGAACCGATCCCACCCGCTCGGCTCCTCCGGCGGCGGCGAGGGCAGCGCGCGCACGAGGGTCGCGACGACCTCGCCCTCGGCATCCGACCCGAGCGGCAGCGTCAGCTGCTCGAACTCGTCGCCGAGGATGTCTGGGGCCCAGTCGGTCATGTGCCCAGAGTACCCAGCGGGCGCATCGGCGCTCAGTCGCGGGAGATCCGCACCATCTCGTCGCGCGCGACGACCTTGATGCGCGCACGGTCGTGCGGAGCGCCCAGCGCGATCTCATGCTGGTCGAGGCGGTGCCAGCCGTCGAGATCCGTCCAGGCGACGTTCCGCGAAGCGAGCAGCTCCGGGATCGCCTCCTCGGATGGGTCCTCCGGGTGCCACCACGAGCCCTGGTCGTTGACGAGGTGCTGGACCGTCTCCATGGCATCGGACTTCGTGTGCCCGATCAGGCCCACCGGTCCGCGCTTGATCCATCCGGTCGCGTACACGCCGGGGACGCGCTCGTTCGAGTCCTTCGCGAGCACCTGCCCCTCGTGGTTCGGGATCACGCCGTGCTTCTTGTCGAACGGCACGTCCTTCAAGGGCGATCCGAAATAGCCGATCGCGCGGTACAGCTGGCCGATCGCGACCTCGCGCATCTCGCCGGTGCCCTGGACTCCGCCGGAGCCGTCCGGCTGGGTGCGCTCGTAGACGATGGCTGCCACGCGGCCATCGGCGTCCTTCTTGATCTCCAGAGGGCGGGACCAGAAGTGCAGGTGCAGACGCCGGGATGCCTCGCCGCCGGCGTTGTTCGCGCCCGGTCGGGTGCGCCACTGCTGCAGGACTCGGTCGATGACCTTGACCTGCTTGTTGCTGGCGACGGCGGCCTTGGATGCCTCGTCGTAGTCGAAGTCCTCGTCGTACACGACCATGTCGACGTCGCGCAGCTCGCCGAGCTCGCGCAGCTCGAGCGGCGTGAATTTCACCTGCGCTGGTCCGCGACGGCCGAAGACGTGGACGTCGGTGACCTTCGATGCCTCGAGCCCCGCGTGGACGTTGTCCGGGATCTCGGTGGGCAGCAGATCCTCGGCGTGCTTGGCGAGGATGCGCGCCACATCGAGGGCGACGTTGCCGTTGCCGAGCACCGCCACCGACTCGGCATCCAGCGTCCAGTCGCGCGGCACGTCCGGGTGCCCGTCGAACCAGCTGACGAAGTCGGCGGCTCCGAACGACCCTTCCGCGTCGACACCCGGGATGTCCAGGGTCGTGTCGCGGATCGCACCGGTGGCGAAGATGACCGCGTTGTAGTGCTTCTTCAGGTCGGCGAGGGTGATGTCCTCACCGAAGCGGACGTTGCCGAAGATGCGTATGTCACCGCGGTCGAGCACGTCCCGGAGCGCGTTGATGACACCCTTGATGCGCGGATGATCGGGCGCGACGCCGTAGCGCACCAGCCCGTACGGTGCGGGGAGCTGCTCGAACAGATCGATGGACACGTCGAACGAGCGCTCGGTCTTGAGCAGGATGTCCGCAGCGTAGATGCCTGCGGGGCCTGCCCCGACGATGGCCAGCCTGAGCTTGGTCATGTTTCCCTTTCGGATGCTGCGGCGACCGGCGAGCGTCAGCTGCTGCGGTCGGCGAGGGTATCGGCGAAACGCGTCAGCGCCTCGCGCACGGTGCCCTTCGGGAGCGGAGCGAGCACGGCGATCGCGTCGCTCGTCCACGTGCGGGCGAGTTCGAGTGTCTGCTGCGTGACGGCATGGTCGCGCAGCTCGGCCAGAGCCTGATCCAGGATGCTCGGGTCGGCGCCCTCCGCGATGCGGGCGACGCCGTCGTCGATGCGGGCCGCGAGGGACTGCGCCTCGGCATCCTCTCTCGCCTTGAGCAGGAGGTAGGGCATCGTCGGCACTCCGGCACGGAGGTCGGTGCCGGGGACCTTGCCGGTGTCCTCCGGCTTGGCCGAGAGGTCGATCACGTCGTCGATGAGCTGGAAGGCGACGCCCACCTTCTCGCCGTAGATCCGCAGGGGCTCGTGGTACTCCTCCGGAGCGTTCGAGAACAGCGCACCGGCCTGCGTCGCCGCAGCGATCAGGGATCCGGTCTTGTCGGCGAGCACCTGGATGTAGAACTCGATCGGGTCATCGCCCGGCTGCGCGCCGACCGTTTCGTGCAGCTGCCCGAGGACCAGGCGCTCGAAGGTGTCGGCCTGGAGGCGGATGGCACGGTCGCCGTACTTCGCCATGAGCTGGCTGGCACGGGAGAACAGGATGTCTCCGGTGAGGATCGCCACGCTGTTGCCCCACACCGCGTGCGCGGCGGGCACCCCGCGGCGGCGGTCGGCGCCGTCCATGACGTCGTCGTGATACAGCGAGCCGAGGTGCGTCATCTCCAGCGCCTTGGCGATGTCGATGACCGCCGTGGTGTTGCCGTCGCCGAGCTGCGCGGTCAGCAGCGTCAGCACGGGGCGCACCCGCTTGCCGCCGGCTTCCAGGAGGTAGCGGCTCGCGGCATCCGCCACGGAGTCCGCGACGCGGAGGTCGACGGCGAGGCCCTCTTCGACCAGTTCGAGGCCGTCTTCGATCTCCCGCGCGACGCGCCGGGCCGCAGGGCCGATGAAGACGCGGTCGCTGAAGCCGAGTCGGCTCGCCAGGCGCGAACCCGGAGCGGTGGGGCTCGAAGTCACGTTGTCAGCCTACCCGTACCGTCCGGGTCGATCGGTCAGTCGTTCTCGGTTTCGGAGGTCGGCTCGGGCTTGGCCTTCGGCTTGGCGGCCGGCTTGGTCTTCGGCCTGGCGGCTGGCTTGGCCTTCGGCCTGGCGGCCGGTCTGGTCTCGGGCTTGGCTTCGGGCACCGCGGACTTCGGCTTGGTCGCGCGGTGCAGCGCGACGATGCCGAGACTGAGGTTGCGGTGGGCGACGTCGATCCAGCCGGCGTCACGGATCCAGGCGGCGAGCGCCTTCTGGTCAGGCCAGTCGCGGATCGACTCGTTCAGGTAGTCGTACGCCTCGCTGTTCGTCCCGGCCAGTCGCGCCACACGCGGCAGGACCTGCGCGTTGTAGAAGCGGTAGAGCACGCGGAAGACCGGGTTCGGCGGCGTGGAGAACTCGTTGATGAGGATCCGACCACCGGGCTTGGTCACCCGGTACAGCTCGCGGATCGCCTTCTTCGGATCCTGCACGTTGCGCAGGCTGTAGGACATCGTGACGGCGTCGAACTCGGCATCCTCGAACGGCAGGTTCATGGCGTCGGCCTCGACGAACGACAGGTTCGGCAGGTGTCCGTGGCGACGGCGGCCCTCCGCGAGCATCCCCGGCGAGAAGTCGGCCGCGACGACCTCGGCTCCGCTGCGGGCGAGGGATGCCGAAGACGACGCCGTTCCGGCCCCGAGGTCGAGGATGCGCTCCCCCGGCTTCGGCGCGACCGCCCGAGTGGATGCCGCGCGCCAGAGCGCGTCGTTGCCGAATGTCATCACGACGTTCGTGCGGTCGTATCCCGCCGCGACCTGATCGAACATGCCGCTGACGCGCGACGGGTCCTTGCCGAGATCGGCGCGATTGGGCTCAGTCACGAGGTCCAGTCTATGGCGGTGCGTCCGGGACGACTCGGGACAGTTGCACGACGCGGGAACACCTGCACGACCGAACCGGCGAATCCACCGTGCATCCGTTCCCGCGTCGTGCATCTGCACTCGCGACAGTCCGCCCTCGTGCCCTCAGCGGTCGAGGCCGAGGGCCACGAGCCGGTCGAGCCAGGCATCCCCTGTGGCGTCGTCGAACGGAGCGACCTGTCGGCGCACGCGGTCCTCGAGATCGAGGGTCAGCGCTTCCAGACGCGTCATCACATCCGCGGGGTACCCGTATCGGACGCTGTGCTCGGCCCACTCATCGCGGTCGTCGACGTACGTGCCCTGCTCGTTCGTGCGGCGGATGACGTCGAGGTCCATGTCGATGGCGGTGGCGAGCAGCGGGGTCTCCCACCGGACGTCCCACGCGATGTCGATGTAGATGCGGAGGCCACGGGGGTGGTCGCGATTGACCGTGAGCGCGTACTCCGACGACGGCGGAAGCAGGGTGACCTTGTCGCGCTGGCCCGCATGATCCACGGCCGGGACCAGCGTGACGTTCGGGACGTCCGCATCGAAGGCCGCGCCGGGGCGCGAACTGTGGAATCCGACGGGCTGGCCGACCCAGTCTCCCCAGGCATCCGATCCGAGGTACACGCACTCGTGGCGCCAGTGCGGCGATCCGTCCCACTTGCGCCACTGGAAGATCATCTCGGTGCCGGGTGCGGGGCGTTCACTCATCGTGCCAGCCTATGCCGCGGTCCCGCTCGGCACCCCGGACGGTCATATCCTGGAGGGGTGAGCAACAGCCTGGTCGTGCAGACCCGCGAGATCGAACCGGTCGAGGATCTGCTGGCCTATGCCGACCCCGCCTCTCCCCTCGCCTGGCTGCGCCGCGGCGACGGATTCGTCGCGGCAGGGTCCGGTATCGCCGCCGTGATCCGGGTGGCCGCCGGCGAGGGGCCCTCCCGCGCCGCGGTCATCGCCGAGGCATGGCGCGCGCTCTGCGCGGAGGCCGAGATCGACGACGCGGTGAACCTCCCCGGCTCAGGACTCATCGCGTTCGGAACGCTCACCTTCGACGAGGAATCGGCCGCCGACAGCGTCCTGATCGTCCCGTCGGTCATCGTCGGCAAGCGCCACGGACGCAGCTGGATCACGCGCATCGACGCCGAAGCACCCCTCGTCGAGCGCGAGTACGGTCCGCACTGGGCCGGCACCGTCGGCCCCGGCGCGCAGACGCCGGAGGGGTATCAGGCGTCGGTGGGCGCCGCGCTGAGCCGCATCGCCGACGGAGAGCTCAGCAAGGTCGTCCTCGCCCGCGATCTGGCAGGGACGATCCCGGCCGGCTCCGACCTGCGGCGCCTCGTCCGCGCCCTCTCGACCGGCTACCCCGACACCTGGACGTTCGCCGTCGACGGCCTCATCGGCGCGAGCCCTGAGACGCTCGTCACCGCGCAGCACGGCACCGTGACCGCGCGCGTGCTCGCCGGAACGATCGGCCGCGGGGCGGATCCGGATGCCGACACGGTCGCCTCGGCATCCCTCGCCTCCAGCACGAAGGATCTCGACGAGCATCAGTACGCCGTGCAGAGCCTGCTGGTCGCGCTGCGCCCGCACGTGCGCGCGATGGCGGCGAGCGAACAGCCCTTCCTGCTGAAGCTCCCCAACCTGTTCCACCTCGCCACCGACGTCGAGGGCGAGTTGGCCGATGGGGAGTCGGCGCTGGATCTCGTCGGCGCACTGCATCCGACCGCGGCCGTGGCCGGGACCCCGACGGATGTCGCGATCGCCGCCATCCGCGAGCTCGAGCCGTTCGATCGCGGGCGCTACGCCGGCCCGGTCGGCTGGGTGGATGCCTCAGGCGACGGCGAGTGGGCCATCGCCCTGCGCTGCGCCCAGTTCACGACCGATGCCGAAGCGGATGCCGCGATCGCCGTGACCGCGTACGCCGGCGCGGGGATCGTCGCGGGCAGCGATCCGGAGACGGAGCTGCTCGAGACACGGGTGAAGTTCCGCCCGCTCGTCGACGCGCTGGCGTAGGGCGCTCAGCTCGCCGCGAGCCGCGCCTTCTCGGCCGCCACGTCGAAGTCGGCCACTGGCCACTGCGGGTCGATGTCCTTCAGCGCCGCGAGCAGAAGCTCCTGCACCGCGAGGCGCGCGTACCACTTGTGATCGGCCGGAACCACGTACCAGGGTGCGGCATCCGTCGAAGTCCGGTCGAAGACCCTCTGGTAGGCGTCCATGTAGTCGGGCCACAGCATCCGCTCGTCGACGTCGCCGGGGTTGTACTTCCAGTGCTTGTCCGGGCGATCGAGCCGCTCCATGAGCCGCTCCGTCTGCTCCTGCGGCGAGATGTGCAGCATGACCTTGATGATCCTGGTGCCCGTGGCGGCGACCCGCGCCTCGAACTCGTTGATCGCGTCGTAGCGGCGCTCGATCTCCGCGGCATCCGCAAGAGCACGGACCTTGCCGATCAGCACGTCCTCGTAGTGCGAACGGTCGAAGACGCCGATGTAACCGGGAGCGGGCAGCCGCTTCTCGATGCGCCACAGGAAGTCCTGTGCGCGCTCCTCGTCGGTCGGTGCCTTGAACGCCGCGAGTTCGACGCCCTGCGGGTCGACGCCGCCGACGACGTGCCGGACGATGCCGCCCTTGCCCGCGGAGTCCATCGCCTGCAGCACGAGCAGGACGGCATCCGTCGTCTCATCCGCCCGGCTCTCGGCCCACAGACGCTCCTGCAGTTCGTCGAGGTCGTGCACGCGCGTGGCGAGATCCTTCTGACCGCGCCGCTTGTCGCCCTGATAGCCGGGCGTGGTGGCCGGGTCGATGTCCGCGAGGCGGAAGCCCTCGCCCACCCGCAGGATCTCGGACGCGTCGGCGTGCCAGCCGTGTTTGCTCATGGGGCCATGATGCCCGACCGCGACGACTTCGGGGAGATCAACGAGCGAGAGGAACCTCGATGAGCTGACGTCCGCCCACCGGGCTCGTCAGCGCCTGGTCCAGAGCCGACCGGGTCGTGACCCGCTGGTACTCCCAGCCATAGGCGCGTGCGAGGTGCTCGAGCGCCACCATGTGCGGGGTGTAGAAGGCGCGGTCGAGATCCGCATCCGGCGCCTCGGATGCCACCTCGAGCGAATCGAAGATCGTGCCGCCGCCGTCGTTGCCGACGATCACCTGCAGGCGCGGTTCGACCTCGTCGGGAGGAAGCAGCAGAGAGCCGACGTCGTGCAGAAGCGTGAGGTCACCGAGCAGCACACGGGTGGTGCCCGGTGCCCCGGCCGCCTGGCTCGCGATCGCGACGCCCATCGCCGTGGCGATGGTGCCGTCGATGCCGGCCAATCCGCGGTTGGCGTGCACCGGGACCTTCTTGCCCGCCAGCACGGCGTCCGCGACGCGGACCAGGCGGGAGGATCCGAACAGGAGACGGTCGTGCGGCCAGGTCGCCCGCCACACGGCATCCGCGAGCAGTGCCCGATCCAGCGGTCGACGCAGGGCTGCGAGCTCGGCGCTGACCGCATCGCGTCTGGTCGCGGCATCGGCCGACAGCAGGCCCTCGGTATCCGGGGCCTGGTCGGTCAGGTCGATGGATGCCGCGGTCGACGCGGCCCGCCAGGCACCGAGCCAGGCTCGGTCGGTCTCTCCGTGGGCGACCACGACGGATGCCGCTGGCGTCGTCCGCCGATTGAGATTCAGCGCCTCTCCGCCGGAACGCACCGCGACGATCTCCAGGTCGGCGCGGCGCAGCAGTGCCGTCACCTCGCGGCTGAGCGTCGGGTGGCCGAACACGATCACTCGCTCGATGCGCCCGCCGAGCGATTCGTCCCGCAGCAGTTCGCGGTAGCCGTGCACGAGGTTGCGTCCGAAACGCGCCCCGCTGACGATCTCGGCCACGAGCGGCCACGCGCCTGCGTGCGCGACGGCCTCGGCCTCCGTGCCCGCATCAGCGCCGGCGACGACCAGCGTCCGTGGTCCGTGGTGCACTGTCAGCGGCGGCATCGGGGCCGTGCGGGGGGTCGACCCCGGCGTCGCCGTCACCGACGACGAGAGCGCTGCGGACAGCGGCTCCCGCGAAGGGAGGTTGAGATGAACCGGGCCCGCGACGCCCATGATCGGTGCCGTGGCCGCCCGGGTGGATGAGTCCACCTCGCCCAGCGCGATCGATACGGCACGCTCGCCGAGAGCCGCCCAGTCGAAACCGCCGTCGTCACCGGGGACCGGCGCATCGACGCTGAGCCGTGCGAACGGCTCGAACATGCCGGGTTGGATGGTCGCCTGATTCGCGCCCACTCCACGCAGCTCCGGCGGACGGTCAGCGGTCAGCAGCAGCAGGGGAACTCCCGCGTGGAAAGCCTCCATGGTCGCGGGCAGCAGGTTCGCGACCGCGGTGCCCGAGGTGCAGATGACGGCAACGGGTGTGCGCTGTTCGCGGGCGATGCCGAGGGCGGTGAAACCGGCGACTCGCTCATCGATCCGGACGTGCACGCGCAACGCCCCGTGTCCGGCGAAGTGCGTCGCGGCGAGCGCGAGCGCCTGCGAGCGAGAACCCGGAGAGAGCACGACGTCGCGCACACCGTGCGCGACGATCGAGGCGATCAGGGACGCCGCGGCTTGGGTCGCCGGAGAGGCGGTCACGACCGCGGTTCCGCCGGGCCGTCGTTCTCGTCGTCCAAGCGGGCGAGTTCCTCTTCGAGACGTCGGATGCGGTCATCCTGCTCGGTCTTGCTGATGCTGCGCAGGAACTCGGGGTCGTCGTCCGGGGCGACGTAGCGTGGTGCACTCTTGCCGCCCGCGCGGAAGCGCCCGATCGTGAACCAGAGGATGCCGCCGATGACGGGAATCAGGACCACGATCGCGATCCAGACGCCCTTGGACACACCACGGTGCCGCGTCGCCGGCTGCACGGCGCAGTCGACGATGCTGAACACCCAGAAAACGAGTGCCAGCAGGCCTCCGATGAACAACAGTCGAACCACGCCCTCAGTCTAGGCCGGTTGTCTGCACGTCGGCCCCACGAAGGCGCCCCGCGCCTGGGGAGCGGCCATGCCATAGACCGTCTGGTTGCTTCCGGTCAAGGCGGTTCCCGCGGTCGTCACATGAAGGCAGACTGCGAAGACATCAGGATCGGGTCCGACCGATCGCCCTCAGGATCGGAGTTCAACGTGTCGCTCACCGCTGTCGCTCCCGACGTCCGCCTCCCGTTCGCCGGCCGCGGTCCGCTCAGCGAAGCCGTGCTGCGGCATCTCTGCGGCGGTGCGGCGGACGGCGATCCTGGCGCGCTGGCCGCCATGGCACTCGCGCAGACCGCGGATATCGTCCGCGACGACGACATCCAGCTGGCCCTGTTCGCGCTGTACGCCTCGTCCTACGGCTCGATCGATTCGTTCTCGGCGGACGACGAGTGGGATCCGGAGCTGATCAGCACGCGGCGAATGCTCGAGGAGCGGTTCGAGCAGGCCCTGCGAGCGCAGGTTCCGCAGCCGGACCCGCCTGCACACACCGCTGACGCCGTCGCACGGTCGCTGTTCGCGCTGACAGCCGCGGACTCCGGGCCGAGTGTGGCGCGCCACCTCGCGAGGACGGCGACGCCGGAGCAGGCCAGGGAGTTCTTCATCCAGCGCTCCGTGTACACGCTGCGCGAAGCGGATCCGCACTCCTGGGCCATCCCGCGCCTGCACGGACGGGCGAAGGCCGCCCTGGTCGAGATCCAGGCGGACGAGTACGGCGGCGGACGCCCCGATCGCGTGCACGCGACGATCTTCGCCGCCGCCATGCGCGGGGTCGGGCTGGATGACACCTACGCGGCATACGTCGACGACGTCCCCGCGATCACGCTCGCCTCGCTCAACATGATGTCGATGTTCGGCCTCAACCGGCGTCTGCTCGGCGCGATCGTCGGTCACCTCGCCGCGTTCGAGATGACCTCGTCGATCCCGAGCCGCATGTACGCCGACGGCCTGCGCCGACTCGGCTTCGGCGAAGACGTGACCGATTACTTCGACGAGCACGTCGAAGCGGATGCCGTTCACGAGCAGATCGCCGCCCGCGACCTGGCCGGGGCCCTCGCCGAGGACCGACCCGAACTGCTGGCGGACATCATGTTCGGCGCCGCGGCCTGCCTGGCCGTGGACGGCTGGGCCGGTGAGCACATGCTGGATGCCTGGGCGCGCGGCGAATCCTCGCTGCGGGGGAAGGCGAGATCATGATCGGCGAGCGCGTGAGCATCACGCCGTACCCGGACGGTCCGCTGCTCGTTCGCGGAGACGTCGATCTGCGCACTCCGGACGGCGAACCCGTGCAGCGCAACCGCCGCACTGTCGCCCTGTGCCGTTGCGGTCTGTCTGCGATCAAACCGTTCTGCGACGGGACGCACAAAGCGGCCGGCTTCCGGACCGAGGGGGACTGAGGGCCGGCCAGATCGGGACGGCGCGTTCGCGCCGTCCCGATCGTCCGCTTCAGGCCCTGCGGCGCCTCCAGAACAGCACTGCGCCACCCGCGAACAGCAGCACGAGCGCCGTCGCGGCCAGGCCCAGCGGGAGCGAACCGCCGGTGCGCGGCAGCTCGTTCACGCCGGGTGTACCCGGGTGGGCCGGGTCGCCGGCCGCGTTCCCGGACGGATCCGGAGAGGGCTGCTCGGGCGTCGACGGGTCCGTCGGCTGCGCCGGGTCCACCGGATCGACCGGTTCCACGGGCTCGACCGGATCCACCGGGTCCACCGGATCCACCGGGTCCACCGGATCCACCGGATCCACCGGATCCACCGGGTCCACCGGATCCACCGGATCGACCGGATCCACCGGATCAACCGGATCCACCGGGTCCACCGGGTCCACCGGGTCCACGGGATCCACCGGGTCCACCGGGTCCACCGGGTCCACCGGATCCACCGGATCCACCGGATCAACGGGATCCACCGGATCCACGGGATCCACGTCACGCACGATCACTCCGGCATCCCACGTCGGGTCGATGCCCTCGGTCGCCCTGACCTCGCCCCACGGGTAGTCGAGAGTGAGGCGCGTGTTGTCCTCGCCGAGCACGATCGTGGTCGTCAGACCGGTCGCCGGGTCGGCGTCGGAGTCCGCAGCATCGTCATCGCCGGCATCCGCCGTGGTGAAGGTGTAGACCTCCTTCTGCTCGTCGGTGAGGGTGAACTTCACCTGGTACTCGCCCGCCGGCAGCTCGTCGAACATGTAGCGTCCGCGATCGTCCGTCGTGGTCGTGCCGATCACCTCTCCGTCGCGGATGAGCTCGACCGTCACGCCGGGCAGCACCTGCTCGGCGTCGTCCTGGGTGCCGTCCTTGTCCGCATCGATCCAGACGACGTCGCCGATGGCGTACGTGCGATCGGGTTCGACGGTCTCACCAGGAGTGTTGAACAGCACGACATCGGCCGAGCCGCCGTCCTCGCCGACCGCGATCCGGCTCAGCTCGGCAGCCTTCTCGTATCCCGCCGGGGCGACGTCCTCACGCAACCAGTAGACGCCGGGCTCTGCGACGACCGGGGTCGCCCCGTCCGCCGTGACGATCTTGCCGTCTGCGACCCGCAGGCCGCCCAGCACGACCGTGCTCTGATCCGCCGCGAGCACGGAGAACCGTGCACCGGCATCCGTGATCATCTTCGCCGCGTTCGTGCTGTCGCGCTTGAGCAGGCTGAGCGGGTAGTCGTTCGTCGGCGTGATGGTCGCTCCTGCCGCACCGATCACATTCGTGATGCCCATGTTCGGCTCGTGCTCGACGATGCGCACCTTGAAGTGCAGCGCGACCGTCTCACCCGGTGTCACGCGACCGCGTTCGACCGTCACGGTCTCGGCATCCGCGTCGTATGACGCGACGAGCTTCGAACCGGGGATCGCGTAGGCCGATCCCTGGATCGTCGAGCCGGACGCGACGTCATCCACGAATCCGACGAACTCGACACCCTCGGGCAGATCGTCGACCACGTCCTCGACCATGTTCGCGAACGTGCCGTGCGGCATCAGCTCGACGCGGTAGATGAATTCGTCCTCCACCAGCGCGCCTGCGTCGTCCGTCTCGACCCGCAGGTTCGAGGTGAAGGTCCCGGAAGACGCGTCGTAGACGCGCTTGCGCACCTCCATCTCGTTGCCGTAGCTGGTGGCCGTCGTGCTCGTGTCAGAGATGAACACGATCTCCTGATCGGCGCCCTCGTAGCGCGCGGAGTTCACGACGTCGAGCGTCTGCTTGCCCTGCAGGACGTGCGTCGGAAGCGAGATCGTGATGGTCCACGTCCCGGTGTACGGGGCGGACGCCGATGCACCCCACGCCGCCTTCTTGGGGAAGGAACCGTTCGGCGCGATCACGAGATCCCCTGCCTCGTCGATCGACACGTCGAACGTGTCGCCGTCGAGCGGGTGGTTCCAGTCGTACATGCCGGTGATCGACGCCCTGATCTGCGGCAGCGTCTCGTCCGTGACGTCGAACACGTCGTGATCGATGTCGTCGATGATGCGCGAGGTCGCCGCATCGCCGACGCCCTGTCCGATCGTGAACGTGTACGGGATCAGCGCCGAAGTCCCGGAGCTGACCGTGATGGTGCCGCCCTTGGTGGTCTTGGCGAACCTGCTCGGATCGTCGACTCCGCCGTCGGTGTTCTTCGGCACCGTCACAGTCGTCGAAGCGCCCTTGGTCTCGTAGCGACCGTCGGCATAGACGAAGTAGGCGGTGTTGTCGACGCGATACCGGGTCTCGTACTGCGTCTCGCCTGCCGACCACTGCGGCAGGGCGTCGATGGTCGCCTTCGCCGTGAGCGTGTAGCTCTTGGTCGTGTCCTTGCCGATGTTCACGTAGATCGTCCGGCCGGAGATGACGTATGTGTGGACGTATTCGTCCGCCGCGATCGCGTTCTCCGCGTTGCCGGACAGATCGGATGCCGGCGTCAGCGCGATCTCGTCGCCGTTCTCATCCGTCAGGCGGAGGAAGCCGGCGTCGTCGGTGTTCCACGACGCCTGGTCGGCCAGGGTGTCGCGGATCACGACGTTCCGTTCGAGTGCGAACGGCCCGTCGGCGAAGTCAGCGAACACGGTCAGATCGGCTCCCAGGGTGTAGGTCACCGGGACGCCCTCGGTCAAGGTGGCACCCGCTGCGAGCTGCTCATCGAGCGTCACGACTGTCGGATCGGCACTCTTGCGGAACGCACTGCCGGTGGCCGGACGGCCCTGTCCCTTCACCGAGCCGCTGATGCTCGTCGAGGCCGTGCGCTTCTCGCCGTTGATCTCGGCGCCGTTGGTCAGGGCGATCGCATAGTTCCCGCCGTTGACCTTGTCGACGGCATCGTACTCGGCCTGGAGTTCATCCCGGACGGCGGCGAGCGCCTCGGCATCCGCGATGTGCGCCTTGTAGGTGAAGGTGTAGACCGAGTTGGCCTCGGCGTCGAAGTCATACGTGAACGTCGAGCCCGAGATGGCGGGCAGACCATCGAGGGGCGTGGTGACCGGGTTGAGGTCGTTCTCATCGCGGACGACCTTGGACCCTGCCAGCGAACCGTCCACGAGGGCCAGGTGCGCGCCGAGCGTGTCGGCGAGCGTGACCGCGCGGGCCTGTTCGCTCGAGATCGTCACGGTGTAGGGGATCTCGATGTCCAGGACGCTCTCGTCGAAGACGACCGTCCCTTCGACGACCGTGTGCGGGATCGACACCCAACCGACCGACTTGCCCGCACCGTTCGTGGTGTCGCGGGGCGAATCACCGGCATCCGTGACGATGACCGTCTGCGAGGTCTGCTCGCCGTCGACCTCCCAGACGAGGTCGCGGACCTCGGACTCCTCGACGACGTCCACGGTGAACTGCAGATCCAGCACACCCTGATTGACGTCCGCGGGGAACGGATCCCTGAACGTCACGACCAGGCGGCCGGCGTCGTTCATGGCCAGCGACTCGATCGCGGTGTTCCCTGCGGGTACGACCAGCGCCGGGTCCGGGATCGTGATCCCCTCCGGAAGCGTGATCTCCACCACCGCGCCGTCGTCCATGCTCCCGTATCCGAGCTGCAGGTCGTACGTCCCGCCCTCGGTGAGCACGGGCATTCCGTCGTGCGAGCTCCCGGTGTCCACCAGGAACAGCGAGACCTTGCCGCCCGCCGCGAACGCCGGAGTGCTGAGGCCTCCGACGGCGAGCAGGGCGACCAGCACTCCGGCCAGCCAATGCATGAAAGTGCGCGCGCGAGGGCGCGCCGAATCGTCCTTGGACATTTCTCCCCTTGTCCCCAACGCACGCCACCACAGCGCACGAACACACAGAAAGGCGCGTGACAATCACGCGCCTTCGCGATGGCACCGCGTCATGCGGCACCATGATCGACGAGCCATTCGGGCGGCCCGTCATCTGGAGAGACTCGGCCGCCCCCGATCCATTACGCGAAAGCGCATCCTTTCGCTCTCCGGAACGGATGCCGCTGTCAAGGGCCTCGCCCGGAGCGCAGCCACCAGCCACTCTCGAACGATGACTTCGACGACGGAGAACCCGTGAAAGCGCTCACCTGGCAAGGCACCCGGCGGGTGACGGTGAAGGACGTGCCGGAGCCGGTGATCCAAGAGCCGACCGACGCGATCATCCGCATCACCTCGGCGGCGATCTGCGGCTCGGATCTGCACCTGTACGAGCTGCTCGGCCCCTACCTGGATCGAGGGGACATCCTCGGCCACGAATCGATGGGCGTGGTCGAGAAGGTCGGCGACGAGGTCACCCAGCTCGCCGTCGGCGATCGGATCGTGGTGCCGTTCAACATCGCCTGCGGGCACTGCTTCATGTGTCGCAACGGTCTGCAATCCCAGTGCGAGACCACCCAGGTGACGGAGTACGGCAGCGGGGCGGCGCTGTTCGGCTACACGAAGCTGTACGGCCAGGTTCCGGGTGG
Source organism: Microbacterium sp. NPDC056234 (assembly GCF_042267585.1). Lineage (NCBI taxonomy): Bacteria > Bacillati > Actinomycetota > Actinomycetes > Micrococcales > Microbacteriaceae > Microbacterium > Microbacterium sp. NPDC056234. The sequence goes on along the minus strand of NZ_JBHJTE010000001.1, from coordinate 1,182,393 downwards.
CCAGGCCGAGTACCTGCGCGTGCCGCTGGCGGACTACAACCACATCCGGGTGGGCGGCGCGCTGCCGGATGAGCGGTATCTCTTCCTCAGCGACATCCTCCCGACCGCCTGGCAGGCCGTCGAATACGCGCAGGTGCCCGAAGACGGCACGCTAGCCGTTCTCGGCCTGGGTCCCGTCGGGCAGTTCGCGTCCCGGATCGCGGTGTATCGCGGCTACCGCGTCGTCGCCATCGACCCCGTGCCGGAGCGCCGCGCCATGGCGGAGCGGCACGGCGTCCTCGCGTACGACCTGACCGATTCGATCATCGACGAGCTCCGCGACGCGTCCGACGGCAGAGGACCGGACTCGGTCATCGACGCTGTCGGGATGGAAGCGCACGGTCACCGCGGTGTCGCGCTGGTTCAGCGTGCGACCGGGATGCTCCCGGACGGCATCGCCCGCGGTGTCATGGACAAAGCGGGCATCGACCGCCTCGGCGCTCTGTACGGCGCCATCGATCTCGTTCGGCGCGGCGGGACGGTGTCGCTCAGCGGCGTCTACGCCGGCGAAGCGGATCTGATGCCCATGAAGACGATCTTCGACAAGCAGATCGCGCTGCGAACAGGGCAGTGCAACGTCAAACGCTGGATCGATGACCTGATGCCCTTGGTCGAGGACCCTCTGGACCCGCTTGGTGTCATGGATCTCACGACGCATCGCGCTCCACTCGAGGATGCGCCAGCGCTCTATTCGACTTTCCAGCGCAAGGAGGACGGCTGCATCAAGGTCGTGCTGCGCCCGGCGTCTTAGCGGTCGGTCCGGGTTTCGCACCCAGGTGGACGCGACGGCGGGAGTCGAACCCGCAGCGCTCTCAGGTATGAACTGGAGCCCGGACCGCCCGGATCGCCGCGATGTCTTGCAACGCGATCGACGTTACCCGGCCGTGATCTGCGGGGCCAGGGATGCAACCTGGGATAACCCTATGAGTCAGCGGATGACGCCTCGTGACGCGGCACCGGCGGCTCGGCGTCCAGCGCCTTCAGCACCCGCGCGAGCGACTCGCGCAGCTCGGAGCGACCCGGCTCGGGGAAGTCCGTGGCGAAGTCGACCCCCGCCGGGATGTAGAGCATGCCGTAGAGCGCCTCGCGCCAGTCGCCGCCCCCGATCGGCCAGCGCGTGCGCCCATCGCCCTCCGCCGTGGCACCCTGCGCCCAGACGCCGAAGTGCTCCTGCATCTGCTCGAAGGGCAGGTCCATGACGACGTCCGCTTCGATCTTCTGCGGCGACCACGACGTCGCGAGCAGAATGCGCTCGGCGACCTCCTCCTCCGTGATGTCCCGCCTCGTGAACAGCACGCGGGTGTGTTCGACGTCCTCGATGCGATCCACCCGGAACGTCCGCCAGTCGTCACGGTCGAGATCCCAGCACAGCAGGTACCATTTGCGTCCGGCCGGCGACAGCACATGCGGTTCGACGCGACGGGTGCTCTGATTCCCCTGCCCGTCGATGTAGCGCAACCGCACGCGTTCGCCGTCCCGCGCCGCCAGCGCGAGTTCGCCGAGCACCACCGGTGATGCGGCGGGACCCTCGCCGATGCGCGCCGGCTGAACGGCTCCGGCGAGCGCGTTCACCCGACGCCGCAGCGCCGAAGGGAGCACCTGCTCCAGCTTCGCGAGCGCCGTGAGAGTCACTTCGGCGCCGCCGACGAGCTGCTGCGTCGCCGCGACCCGCAGCCCGATCGCCATCGTGACCGCCTCGTCGTCCGTGAGCAGCAACGGCGGCACGGCGCTTCCCGCTTCGAGGCGGTACCCGCCTGCTGCTCCGGGAGCGGACTCGACGCGGTAACCGAGTTCGCGCAGCCGATCGACGTCGCGTCGGACGGTGCGCTCGGTGACGTCGAGTCGTCTGGCGAGCTCGGCACCGGACCAGTGGCGGTGCGTCTGCAGCAGATTCAGCAGGGCGAGTGCACGAGAGGTGGTGTCGGTCATGTCAGCAAGATTGCCAGATCATGCGGACAGGATCTGTCCGCATGATTTTCTACTCTCGCTCCATGGCACACGAACACATCATCGAGACCGAAGGCCTCACGAAGGTCTTCACCGTCAAGAAGGCCGAGGTCGCCGCTGTCACCGACCTCACCTTCGCAGCGACCAAAGGAGAGCTCGTCGCCTTCCTCGGGCCCAACGGGGCCGGCAAGTCGACCAGCCTCCGGATGCTCACCACGCTGATCCCGCCCACCTCGGGCACCGCCCGCGTGGTCGGACGCGACATCCGCACGGATGCCGCGGGCGTTCGCGCCAGGATCGGTTACGTCGGACAGCTCACGAGCGGCAGCTTCGCCCAGCGCGTCCGCGACGAGCTGCTCAGTCAGGGCGCCTTCTACGGGATGACGCGGCGCGACAGCATCCGTCGGGCGGACGAACTGATCGAATCGCTCGATCTGGGCGGGTTCGCGACGCGCACGGTGCAGCAGCTCAGCGGTGGTCAGAAGCGGCGGCTGGACATCGCGCTCGGGCTCATGCACGCACCACCCCTGCTCTTCCTCGACGAGCCGTCGACGGGTCTCGACCCGCAGAGCAGGGCGAACCTGTGGGAGCACATCCTGCAGTTGCGTCGTCAGCACGGCACGACGGTCTTCCTGACGACGCACTACCTCGAGGAGGCCGACCGCTACGCCGAGCGGGTGATGGTCATGGATCGCGGCCGCATCATCGCCGACGACCACGCCGATGCCCTCAAGGCGACACTCGCCGGCGACGTGCTCACCTTCGGCTTCGCGGATGCCGCGCAGGCATCCGCCGCACAGCCGATCGTCGCCCGCCTCACTCCGCGCGAGGTGACGCAGGACGGCGCTTCGCTCGCGCTCGCGGTTCCCGACGGCGATCGACTGCTGCCGGTGATCGTGCGCGAGCTGGATGCCGCCGGGATCGCCGTCGGACGGGCGACCGGCGTTCCGCCCACCCTCGACGACGTCTTCCTCGCCCTCACCGGGCGCACGCTGCGCGAGGCGGGCGAGGGCGGCGACGCCACCGGCGACGACGAGGACTCCTCCACCGACGACACCATCATCAAGACAGGAGCGCTCTCATGACCGCCACCGACACCCTCGTCCGCGCCAACCTCGTGCGCGACACCCGCAACGTGCTCGTCCGCGAACTGCGGCCGACACTGCGCGACCCGTTCACGCTCATCTTCAGCCTGCTGCAGCCGCTCGTGTTCCTCGGGCTGTTCGCGCCGTTGCTGATCGGCTCATCCGGCCAGCCCGCTGGCGAGACGCTGCAGTGGTTCGTTCCGGGCGTCCTCGTGATGATCGTGCTGTTCGGCACGGGCGCGACCGGGTCGAATCTGCAGTACGAGATGATGACCGGTTCGCACGAGCGGACGCTGGTCGCACCGCTCGGACGCTCCTCGCTGCTCATCGGTCGGGCGCTGAAGGAGATCGCGCCGATCGTCGTGCAGGCGCTGATCATCGTGCTCATCGCGTGGCCGTTCGGCTTCACGATCAATCCGCTCGGTCTGCTGGCCGGTCTCGCCCTGCTCGCGGTCTTCGGCGTCGGTCTCGGCTCGCTCTCCTACGCGCTGGCGCTCGCGACCAAGGACAGGGAATGGCTGTTCTGGGGCGTGCAGCAGTCGCTGATCTTCCCGCTGCTGATCCTCTCGGGGATGCTTCTGCCGCTGGATGACGGCCCTGGCTGGATGCGCGTCGTGGCCGGAGTGAACCCGGTCAACTGGGTCGTGCAGGCCGAGCGCGCCCTGTTCGCCGGCGACTACGGCAACACCGCGGTCGCGTGGGGCTGGCTGGCCGGCCTCGCTGTGGCAGTGGTCGGGTTGCTGGTCGGCATCCGCGCGATCCGTCGCAGCAGTTGAGCCGGCCTGTGCGGCATCCGGACTCAGGATGCCGCACAGGAGGGCCGCCTAGACTTGGCGGGTGAAGATCCCGCCCCTCCTCGTGTACTCCGTGCTGCGCCTGCTGGCGTTCGTCGTTCCGCTCGCGGTCATGTGGCTGTTCTTCCCGATCCTGCGCGAGTACTGGTGGCTGACCGCGATCTTCGCCGCGCTCATCGGCGCGAGCATCTCGTTCCTGTTCCTGCGCAAGCCCCTGACAGACGCGTCCACGGACATCCACCAGCGCCGCTCCGGTCAGAACCGCACCAGCACCGCCGCAGAGGATGCGGCGGCCGAGGACGCGGCGACCGACTGACCGGGCGCGGTCGCCGAGAGCCGTCCGTCAGCCGACGAACGCCCAGTACAGCGCGCCGGCGTACAGCAGCGCCGTCAGCGACGTGAGCCCGAGCGCGATCACGAGCTCGTTCGCCTTGCGATAGCTCCACACGATCGCGAGTGCGGGCAGCCCAGCCAGCAGCGCGAGCAGCGCCAGCCAGGCGATCGGGTACAGCAGGGCGATGAAGCTCGAGATCAGGAACGGGACGATGAGGAACAGCGAGTAGAGCACCTGCGTCGCCCGCCTGCCGATCAGCACGGTCAGCGTGCGCTTGCCCGCGACGCGGTCCTGATCGATGTCTCGCAGGTTGTTCGCGAGCAGCACGCCGCATGCGAAGAGCCCGGCGGCGATCGCGCCGAGCCAAGCCTCCTGCGGCAGCGCGAACGCCTGCACCCAGGTCGTGCCGAGCGTGGCGACCAGGCCGAAGAAGACGAAGACGAAGACCTCGCCGAGCCCGAAATAGCCGTACGGCCGCTTGCCGCCGGTGTAGAACCAGGCGGCGATGATGCACACGGCGCCGACGGCCAGCATCCACCACTGCTGCGTGCGGATGACGATCGACAGACCGGCGACGGCGGCGAGCGCGAAGAAGACGAGAGCGACGATCAGCACGCTCTTGGCGGGAACGCGACCGGATGCCGTCAGGCGCGCAGGGCCCACACGATGGGCATCCGTGCCGCGGATCCCGTCGGAGTAGTCGTTCGCGAAGTTCACGCCGACCTGCAGCAGGACGGCGACCGCGAGGCACGCGAGGGCGATGACCCAGTGCAGGTTCGGATCGACGAGCTGTGCGGCTCCTGTGCCGATGACGACCGGAGCGATCGCGAGCGGCAGCGTCCGCAGCCGCGCGGCACCGACCCAGTCTCGGAGGGTCACCGGGGGCGCCTCGACGATGGGCCGCTTGGCCGGGTTGCCGCTCGTACGAGGACGCTTCTTGGAAGAACGATTGCTGGATGCCACGGGGGAATCATAGTGGCCGCACTGATGCGCCCCGCGGCGCGCCGCGTCAGCGTCGCTGGAACGTGACGTGCGTGACGCCGCTCTCGGCGACCTCGCTCGTGACCTCGTAGCCGTCCTCGAGTCCGCGCAGCCCCTCCCACAGGCGAGTCCCCTGTCCGAGCACGATCGGGACGACCGCGACATGCAGGCGATCGACGAGCCCGGCGGCGAGGAACTGGCGCACGACGTCGACGCCGCCGCCGACGCGGACATCCGCGCCGCCGGCCGCCACGGTCGCACGGTGCAGCGCCTCCTCAGGCGAGGCGTCGACGAAGTGGAAGACCGTGCCGTTGTCGAACTCGATCGACGGCCGCGGGCGGTGGGTCAGCACGAACACCGGCATCGCGAACGGCGGCTCGTCGCCCCACCATCCGCGCCAGTCGGGGTCGTCGCCGTAGATGTGCAGGCCGAACATTCCCGCGCCCATGATCTCGGCTCCGACGCCCTCGAAATACGCCGACGCGTACTTCTCCTCCACACCGGTCGTACCGGCCCCCGAGGTGTCGCCGAAGACGCGCGCCTGCATGGTGCGGGTACCGGTGTACGCCGCGACGAGGCGCATCCAGTCCTTGCCGATCGGGTCGTCCGGCGTCTGGTCGGCGGTTGCGGCGAAGCCGTCGAGGGAGATGTTGAGATCGATGCGTACGGTCACGGTCATTCCTTCCCGTCGTTCGGGTTCGTCGCCTTGCCGTCGAGCCACAGGGTGTCCGTGGCATCGGCGTGCGTGCCATCGGTGCCGACGTGCTTGGCGCTGATCTGCGGGCCCTTGGTGATGACGTGCACGAGTGCCATCCCATAGCCGCGCGAGAGGTCGTAGTCGGCCTTGAGCCATTCGAGGATCGGCGTCGCCTTGGTGTCGGCGCCGAACCCTTTCTCGGCGGCGAGTTCGAGGAACCGACGTGGGGTGAGACCGGTCTTGGTCTCGATGTTGTCGAGGTATGCCTGGAAGGACATCTGTTCTCCTGTTTTCTTCAATCCTCGTCGAGGAACGTCTGGATCATGATGGCGGATGCGTGGATGCAGAGGATCCGCAGCACGCCGGCGCCGGCGTTCACGAAGCCGTGCGGGACGTGCGCCGCGACCGTCGCGGTGTCTCCGGCGCACGCGTCGAAGACCTCTGCGCCTCGGGTGATGCGCGCCGTGCCCTCCAGGACCACCCAGGTCTCGGAGTAGGGATGCCAGTGCAGACCCGGGCCCTGGCCCGGTTCGTTCTCGACGTAGAAGTACGACACGTCGGCGCCGTGCTCTGCGCCGACGAACTTGCGGCTGCGGCCGCTGCCCATGCGGATGTCCGCGGCGGCGACGACCCCTGGGGGAAGCGTTGTGCTGTTCATGGCTCCAGTCTCGACACGGTGTCGACGGCATCCTAGAGTTTCGATGTGGATCGAAACTCTCGTCCGATCGAAGGCATCGAGCACCCGGATCACCGCGTCGAGTTCCAGCTCAGCCCCGGAGACATCCAGGCCGTGCGCTTCGGCATCTCCCCCGGTCACGAGCTCGCCCACGCGGTGCGGGTGCTCCTGCGTCCCGCCCAGCATCCGCTGCAGTGGGGCTGGCTGCGCTCGGTACGGGATCGGCTTCCTCGCGAGAGCTTCACTCTGCTGGCGACGGTGATCGGCGAGGACGGCTACCTGCCGGACTTCCTCACCGCCACTCCGCACTGGGACATGACAGCCGACGCCGAGCTCGACGCGTTGCGCACGGCGGCCCTCGAGCCGATGCGCGTCGACTTCGGGAAGATGGTTCTGCGCTCACGCGGCGCGAGACAGCAGACCCTGCGCGAGATGCAGGCGCACCCGCTGCGCGCTCGGCGGATGATCGCCGACGCGTGGTCGGACGTCTGGGACGCGGTGCTCGCCCCGGTCTGGCCGCAGCTCGAGCGCATCCTGCGCGCCGACATCGCGACGCGTTCCCGGACGATCGCGGCATCCGGGATCTCCACCATGGCCGGCGACCTGCACGAACGCGTCAGCTGGGGCGACGGCGCGGTGCGCGTGCGGCTGCGCAAGCACAGCGAGCAGGTCGACTGCCGCGGCAGCGGACTCGTCCTCGTGCCCTCCGTGATGTCGTCATGGGGATGCATGGTGCTGACCGAGCCTCCCGCACAGCCCACGCTCTTCTACCCGGCCCGCGGAGTCACAGCCGGGTGGGCGCGCGACGCGACGGAGATCGCCGCGGCGCTCGGCGCACTGCTGGGTCCGGCGCGCGCCGGCATTCTGCTCGCGGCCGGCTCGGCTCGCACCACCTCACAGGTGGCGAAGGATGCCGAGATCGCCGTGTCGACGGCATCCCACCACCTGAGCGTGCTGCGCGATGCCGGCCTGATCGCCAGCGAACGCGACGGCAACCGGATGCGGCATCTGCGCACCCCGCTCGGCGAGGCGATGGTGGGTGCGGTGCTGTGAGCCCCTACTCGGCCGGGACGATCGGGCGGTGTTCGTAGAACGTCTGCAGGACGACGGTAGTGCGCGTGCTGACGTTGGCGGCGAGTCTGATGTCGCGGACCAGTTCCTCGAGGGCACGCGGCGTCGGAACGCGGACGAACAGCATGTAGCTCGCAGCACCGGCGATCGAATGGCAGGCCTCGATCGCGGTGAGGTGCTCGAGCAGCTCGGGGGCGTTGTCGGGCTGGGCGGGGTCGAGCGGCGTGATCTCGATGAACGCCGACAGCGGTTTGCCGACCTGCTCCGCGTCGATGAGCGCGCGGTAGCCGGTGATGACGCCGCGCGATTCGAGGCGCTTGAGGCGCGATTGGACCGCCGACGTGCCCAGGCCGACGGCCTCGGAGAGGTGCGCGAGCGTGGCGCGGGCGTCGCGGGAGATCTCGGCGATGATCGCGCGGTCGACAGCATCTTCCATACGTGGAAGAATATCGGCAATCTCTTGTATTCGCCGGAGATTTTCCGCCCTACCTCGGAATCGGAGGTCCCGATGCCCACTCTTCCTGCTGCCAAGGCCATCATCGGCGAACCCGAGGTCGTCGAGGACGCCGCCATGGCCGAGGCCAGTGACGCGTGGCGGATGCTGAAGGAAGCGGCGATCGCGATCCGTGAGCTCCAGGTCAAGGACGGCTCCATCCCGGATGCCGCGGACCACCCCGCCGCACGCGGGCACGTCGGGGCGATCATCGCCGGGATCCGCGCCCTCTCCCCCGCCTTCCCGCATGACGCGGAGTACCTCGCCGCCTCGGTGCAGGACTTCCGGCGCTGGGCGGACTCCGGATTCGGCGCGCCCGACTTCCTCGATTCGCTCGTCGCGTTCCAGCCGCAGCAGCACCGCATCGACGGCATCCGTCATCTGGTCGTCTTCCCGATGTACACGCAGAACGGCTCGTCGGACCGGCTGGTCGAGGCGCTGATCGTGCAGGCGATCTGGCCGGAGTTCATCGCCGACCTGGAGGCCGGCGACTACGGCAACACGCTGTTCGTGTCGCTCCGGCTCATCGACTTCACGCCCGGCTACGACACGAACTCTGCGGTGCTGTTCCCCGAGACGGTCGCGATGCGCGAGATCCCGCCGTTCACCTGGGGCGCGATCTTCCAGGACCGCGAGGCGGCGCGCTACCGGCGCGTGGTGCGTGCGGCATCCGAGATCACGAAGCTCGAGCTGCCGGCCGAGGCGGCACGGATGCTGGACGATCAGGATCTCACCGAGCAGACGTTCGTGATGTGGGACATCATCCACGACCGCACGCACATGCGCGGCGACCTGCCGTTCGACCCGTTCATGATCAAGCAGCGCATGCCGTTCTTCCTGTACTCGCTGGAGGAGCTGCGGTGCGATCTGACCGCTTTCCGGTCGTCGGTCGCGATTCAGAAGCGGCTCGCCGCGCGGGTCGACTCGGGCGAGGAGCTGTCGGATGCCGAGCAGCAGATGCTCGAGCACGCCGAGCTCGTGCAGTACGCGGTGATCTTCGACCGGATCTTCCGGTTCGCGATCACCGGGTCGCGCGTGCGCAACTACGACGGACTCGGTGGGCAGCTGCTGTTCGCGTGGCTGCACCAGCGTGGAGTGCTGCACTGGACGGACACCCGGCTCGCGTTCGACTGGTCCGAGGTTCCGGATGCCGTCATCGCACTGGGAGCCGCGATCGACGAGCTGTACTGGCGCTCGATCGACCGGCCGAAGACCGCGCACTGGCTGGCGGCGTATGAGCTCGTCAGTTCGGTGCTGACGCCGAATCCGGCGTCCGTCTGGGCACGGGGGCTCTCGGACGAGGTGCTCGCCGGCCCGCCCAAGGGATACACCGATGCCGTGCTCGACGACGAATTCCCGCTGTCGATGTTCTTCGAGGCACTGGAGAAGAAGATGCGCGACGTGATCGCGTCGACGGCGGGGATCCGCGGGACCGACTGACCGCGGCCGCTGCGGCCGGCGGGGCCGCGGGGCCGCCCATCGGGTCGGATGAGAGGCGGGCATCGGTCCGCCACCGGGGTTCTCTCCGACACTGGAGCGAGGATCACGAGAGGAGCCGATCATGAGTGCAGCAGGACGCGTCGTGGTGATCGCGGGGGCGACGAGCGAGGCAGGGCTCGCAGTCACGCGCGCGCTGGTGGGGGCCGGGGCGCGCGTGGTGGCGACCGGGCGCTCCGAGGCTCGACTGGAACCGCTGCGGGATGCCGGAGCGCAGGCCGAGGTGGCCGATGCGACCTCCCTCGACGCGATGACGTCGCTGGCAGCGAAAATCGGACCGGTCGACGGCGTGATCCCGCTCGTGGGCGGATGGCGGGGCGGCGGCGGTCTCGCAGGACAGAGCGACGAGGACCTCGACGCTCTGCTTCCCGCGTTGCAGGCCGTGCGCGCGACGAGCCGGGCCTTCGATCAGCTCCTCCACGGATCGGACGCCGGGCGCTTCGCGATCGTGTCGTCGACGGCTCTCGCGCGCCCCCTGGCCGGCGGCGCGAACTATGCCGCGGTGAAGGCCGCGAGCGAGGCGTGGGCGCGTGCTGTCGCGCACGGTTTCGCCAAGGCCGCGCGGGATGCCCAGACGCCGCTGCACGCGGCATCCGTCATCTTCCGGGCGAAGAGCCTGGACCCGGAGGCCCTCGCCTCAGCAGTGGTCGCCTTGTGGGACCGCGGTGCTGCGGATCTCAATGACACGGTCATCGAGCTCTGAAGGGTTCGCGCTCAGCGGTCGCGGTGCTCGGGCACCTCCGGTGGCGTGCCGCGCACGGGTGGTGGCGCATCCGGCGTGTAGGTGTCTGCCCGCGTCGCGTCCGCGTCGGTCTTGGACGGCGCCGTCTCGACGTCCGGACCCACCTCCTGTTCGGGGGCCGTGGCGTACAGCTCCGTGAGCTTGCGATAGGAGCGGGTGAAGAAGGCGAGGCCGCCGATGATCACCATGACGATCCCGGCGAACAGGCAGATCAGCGCGATACCGCGGGCGTCGCCGTCGCCGAGCAGCCAGCCCCACTGCTGCTGGCCTGGCGCCGTCTCCATGTAGGGGATGATCCAGAACTCCGCGATCGGCGCGATGAGGAACGCAGTGATAGGAGCTGCCGCCGCCTCCATCGCCGCCGCGACACCGAACACCCTGCCCTGGCGCTGGTACGGCACGACCTTCTGGATCACCGTCTGCTCCGCAGCCTCGGCCGGCGGCACGAGCATCATGTAGAACCACATGCCGATGACGTAGAGCGGCCACCATTCGCGCAGCATGAACACCGCTCCGAGCAGTCCCATCGCCATGACGACGAGCAGCAGTGTGCGCACGGGCCGTCTGCCAAGACCGAACTTCGCCACCAGCGCGCCGCCGATGAGGAAGCCCGTCGACGCGAACGCCAGCGCGAAACCCCACACCTGCGGGCTGAAAAGCGTCAGTCCGTACGGGTCCATCAGCGCCATGTAGACGCCGCCGATGAGGTTGTTGAACGTCGAGAAGATGATCAGGGCGAACAATCCCGGCGCGAGCCGGATCGCGCGGACGCTGCCGCGGAAGTCGAGGGCGCTCGAGGCATCCGGATCCGGGTGCGGCTCCTCCTCGGGGATCCGCACGAAGAGCAGGTGCACGAATGTCAGCCCCATCGCGACGATCGCGATGACGAGCGTCCACCCCATTCCGAGGAAGCCGATCGAGAGCCCGGAGAACACGCTCGTGACCAGGAACGCCAGCCCCTGCACCGTGCCGACGAGTCCGTTGGCGTTCGCGCGCTTGTCCTCTTCGATGAGCAGGGTCACCGTGGTGGACAGCGCGATGTTGCGCAGCTGTTCGATCACTCCGCCGAACAGGATGACACCCGAGAACACCCAGAACCACGGCCCCCCGAGGTTCAGCAGCTGCGACTCCGGCTGCCACATGTAGAGGACGCCGGCCACGCCGAACGCCACCGCCGAGATGACGCTGGAGAGCACCATGACGGCGTGTTTGCGATGGCGGTCGACGATCGTCCCGAACACCATCGCGAAGATCGCGACGAACAGCATGTAGGCGCCGCCGATGATCCCGGTGGCGAGCACGGACTGCGTCTCGATGTACACCCAGAAGGTCAGGGCGAACCAGAGGAAGCTCGTCGTCACGTTCGCGATGAGCGTGTTGACGAGGACATTCGCGAAGGCGCGTTTCGCAAGCGTGCGATCCATGGATCCGAGAGTAATGGGGACCGCGGACATCCGACATAGGCTTGTCTGGTGAGCACCCTTCATGACCCCGCGATCCGGGGCTTCGCGTCGGACAACTACTCCGGCATCCACCCCGAGATCCTGGCCGCCATCGCCGCCGCGAACGACGGACACCAGGTCGCCTACGGCGAGGACGTCTACACCCAGCGTCTGCAGGAGGTCTTCCGTTCGCACTTCGGTGCGGATGCCGAGGCGTTCCCGGTCTTCAACGGCACCGGTGCGAACGTCACCGGCCTGCAGTCCATGCTTCCTCGCTGGGGTGCGGTGATCTCGGCATCCAGCGCCCACATCAACGTCGACGAGGGCGGCGCGCCCGAGCGGATCGGCGGCTTCAAGCTGCTGACCGTGCCGACCGACGACGGCAAGCTCACCCCTGAGCTCGTGGACCGCGAGGCCTGGGGCTGGGGCGATGAGCACCGCGCTCAGCCGCTCGTCGTCTCGATCACCCAGTCCACCGAGCTGGGGACCCTGTACACCCCCGAGGAGATCCGCGCTCTCGCGGATCACGCGCACGGACACGGCATGAAGCTGCATCTGGACGGCGCCCGGATCTCGAACGCGGCTGCCGCGCTCGATGCGCCGCTCGCCGCCTTCACGCTCGATGCCGGGGTCGACGTGCTCAGCTTCGGCGGGACGAAGAACGGTGCGATGCTCGGCGAGGCCGTGGTGGTGCTGAATCCCGAGGCCTCGACCGGTCTGATCTACTCGCGCAAGTTCAACATGCAGCTCTCGTCGAAGATGCGCTTCGTCTCCGCGCAGCTGATCGCGCTCCTGGAAGGCGACCTGTGGCTGCGCAACGCCCGCCACTCCAACGCGATGGCCCGGCGTCTGCGCACCGGAATCGAGGCGGGGCTCGCCGACGGCTCGGTCCGCGGCGTCGAATTCACCCAGCCGACCCAGGCCAACGGCGTCTTCGCGACGCTCCCCGATGGCATCGCCGACCGCCTCCGCGAGTCCTTCCGCTTCTACGACTGGGATGCCGCGCGCAACGAGGTGCGCTGGATGTGCAGCTTCGACACCGCCGAGAGCGACGTCGACGCGTTCATCGCCGAGGTCGGTCGGCTGACCACCGCGTGACCGACTGGGAGGGCGCGTTCAACCTGCGCGATCTGGGCGGGCTGCCGGTGACCGGCGGCGGAACGACCGCGCACGGCCGCGTCTACCGGTCGGGCCGACCGGAGACCCTGACGGATGCCGGATGGAGCGCCCTGCGCGCCGCCGGCGTCCGCACGATCATCGACCTGCGGAACGCTCCGGAGCGCCAGCGGCGCGACACCGACCCGGTCCTCGCGACCGAGCACGTCGAGGGTGTCGTCGTCGTGCACGCCCCGACGGAGGACCCTGACGATGCGGAGTTCATGCGCGTCTGCGGACCCTGGCTCGATCACCCTCGCTCGTATGCCGACAACACGCGGATGTACCCCGAACGTTTCGCCGCCGTGTTCACCGCGCTGGCATCGGCCGAGGGCGGTGCGCTGTTCCACTGCGCCGGAGGGCGAGACCGCACGGGCATGATCGCCGCGATGCTGCTGACGCTGGCGGAGGTCGAGCGCGAGTCGATCCTGCTCGACTACGCCGCGGGGTTCCGCGAGGCCAGCCGCCGGCACTCCCGCGATCTGCCCGCGGTGCCGCTTCCCGGTCAGGGCGGCTACGTCGAACCGAAGTTCAGCGACGACGAGATCGAGGAGCGCATCGCGGAGCGTGTGGCCGCGCTCGGCGAATGGCTCTCGCACCTGGACGTACGTGCCTATCTGCGCGATGCCGGCGTGACCGGATCGGACGTCGACGCGCTGGCGCGCAGACTCCGCCGCTGACCGACCCGCCGGACGCCCGAAACCCCGCCCGACCGCCGAGACCTCTCGATCTCGGCGTGTTCCAGGCGGGGTTTCGCCGCTCGAACGGGGTTGCGTGGAGTTCCGCGCTCAGCGGCCCGGCTTGGCACCCGGGACGTCGACGTCCGTCCACACCAGACGGTGATCGCTCGACGGGAACGGGTAGACGCCGGTCAGCGCCGCGAGCGGGTCGGCCTGCTCTGGCCAGAACACCGCCGACTCGATGATGCGGATCTGTCGACTGGGCAGCACGTAGTCGACCCGGAGGTTTCCGGGCGGTTCCGAGAAGTCCGCGGTGTCCTGCGCGGCATCTCCGGTGTGCTCGGCATTGATGCCCGCCTGCAGAACGGATGCCTCGGCCCCGCCGGAACTCGTCGGCACCGCTCGGGTGTTCACCGCCGCATGCTCGAGCAGCTGGTCGATCGCCCCCGCCGTGGAGTCGCCGTCGTTCGGGTCGGCGTTCTGGTCGCCGGCGATGACGAACAGGTCACCGCCGCGGAGTCCGCCGCTGCGGCCCGCGTCGTCGACGATGTACGAGCCGGTGGAGCCGCCGGAGATGTAATCGGCCCAGAACCGGATCTCGTCATGGTTGCGCGTGCCGTTGCGGTCCTCCGGGCCGTCGAAGGTCGGCGGCGTCGGATGCGACACGAGGAAATGCACGGTCTTGTTCTTCGACACCTGCACCGGAACGTCCCAGTGCGACTTGCTGGACAGCGGGAAGGCCGCGAGCTCCTCCTCCGAGTAGAAGTCGGCGGGCTCCGGCGTCGCCGGATCGTCCGGCAGCAGCGCACCGGGCATGTCCGCCCAACGGAAGTTCTGGAACGTGCGAACGGCCGTCTCGTCGATCGGGAACCGGGAGTACACCGCCATGCCGTACTGACCGGGGAAGAGCCCGAAGCCCCAGGCGTCATCTCCTCCTGAGACCTGCCCGTCGCCGTTGAGGTCGAACCCGCTCGGCACGCCGGTGTTCACCGGAGCGGTGTAGCGATACGGGTATGCAACCGGCTCGGCGTCGCCGTGCGGCACCGAGAGGTAGTTGTCCTGGAAGAGGCTCAGGGCCTCCCCTTCGGCGTCGTAGTCGAACTCGTTGATCAGCAGCACATCGGGGTTCGCGCGCTGGATGATCTCGGCGACCGCGTCCGCCTGCGCGTTGCCCGGCGCAGACAGGTCGCTGACCAGTTGACCTTCCGCGCCGCGATTGAGCGAGGCGTTGAACGTGGCGAATCTCGCATCGATGCGAGACGCTGATGGCGCCGCATCCGTGTCGGTTGCCGCGGGCTGCGCGGCGAGGGCGGGAGAGGCGAGTCCCCCGGCGAGGACCAGGGCGCCGGCGATGCCTGCCGCGCCGAGATGACGTCGTGTTCTGCTCATGCCCGCAGGCTAGCGTCGACCGGTGACGTCGCGGTGAACGACGTCGTCAGCGGCCGAGCGCGGCGAGCACCTCGGTGAGCGCGTCCGCCTCGCCGACATTGCCCGGCACCACGACGTACAGCTTCTCCGCGCCTTCGGCGGAGACCAGATCCCACACCGAGATGCCGGGCAGAACCTGGCCGCGCACCTGCGCTCGAACCGCGCCGACACCCGTGCGCGCGAGCTCCGCGGAGGTGATTCCGCCCTTGGCGATGACCGCCTCGACCTCGGGGACCAACTCCCGCACTGCGACCGTGAGCGCGCGCATCACCAGCTCGCCGTGCCGGAGGGTGTTGTGCTCGGGGCGCCGGTGCCGCTCCGTCGTGACGATCGCGAGCCCGCCGTCGCGCAGCCGCCCTCTCGCCTGCTCGGCGGCGGCGTTCCCCGCCGCCACGGGGTCGGTGAACGCATCCTGGGTGGGGATGACGATGGCCGGGCCGTGCACGGCGGTCACGGCATCCAGTTGGGCCGTGGCACCCGCCGTATGCGAGCCGCAGGCCAGCAGGGTCGGTACCGGCGCGGAGACGAGCGGATGCCGGAGCAGCCCGTCGCTCTGCACGTCGGCGAGCGCGGCGGCCAGCGGAGCAGCGCTGCGAACGACGACCGACCGACCGGCGCGGCGCGCACTCGCGATCGCTTGCGCGATCAGACGGATGTCGTCGTTCGTCACCGCATCCGGCAGCACGACCGATCCGGCCGGTGCCATCGCGATCACCTCGCCGGCAGATCCTGAGCGCAGCGCCTCCACGTCGATGCCGACTGCGGCGCGGCCGGACTTCTCCGCCACGTACTCGGCGAGCACGCCGGAGGCGAACGGAAAGACCGGGTCCTCGGCGTACTCGGTCCCGTGCGCGGGGACGTCCACTCCGTCCGCGCGGACGAGATGCACGCCATCGACGGTCGTCCTGCCGCCGTCCGGGAAGGCGGGGCTGAACACGATCACCGCGTCATCGTCGAGGAACTGCGCGGTCTCGGCGAAGACGTGGCCGCGCAGGGTCGAGTCCCCGCGCAGCACGAACTGCACCTGCTCGCCGAGATCAGCCGCGGCCTGACGCGCGGCGTCGCGCACGTCGGACACCAGCGCCACCGCAGATGCCTCGTCGATCGCGCGAGAGTTCGTCTGGACGTAGACGCTGTCGGCGTGTTCGAGGGCTTCGCGGATCAAGTCGGCGTCGTATTCGAGAAGGACGGTCACTCCCGAAGCCGACTGCGTGCCGGTGGGATCGTCGTCGAGCACCACGGTCTTCATCGTGCTGTCCCTTTCTGCAGTGAGTCCGACGGCCGGGTCGGGACGCGCATTCGTCGCGCGTCCCGACTCCGATCGGATCGGGGGTGTCAGTGCCCCGGAACGGGCTCTTCGACCAGGAGTGCGTCGGCCTTGGAGCTGAAGTAGCGCGTGGCCCACATCAGGATGGCGCCGAGGAAGCCGAACACGCCGAGCGAGACGACGCCCCAGGCTCCGCTGTCGGTCGGGATCGCCTCGTTCACGCCGGTGCGCATGATCGGGGCCACGAATCCGCCGAGGTTTCCCAGCGAGTTGATGAGACCGATGCCGGTCGCCGCTGCGGCGCCCGTGAGGAAGGACGTCGGGAACGACCACGTGATCGGACCGGTGGACAGGAACGCCGCCACCGCGACCGTGATCGCGAAGATTCCCAGCAGGCTCTGCCCGTTCGCTCCGGCCCAGGCCGACACCAGGATCGCGATGCCGGTGATGAGGAAGAACATCGTCCCCCAGTTGCGGCGGCGCCTGACCGATGTGGCGTACTTGCCGACGTAGTAGCAGGCGAACAGACCGACCGCCCACGGGATGGCCGAGACGAGACCGACCTGCCATCCGACGTCCTGGCCGATGAGTCCGGCCACCTGCTGCGGCAGGTAGAACGTCGTGCCGTACACGGCGATCTGCAGGCAGAAGTAGATCGCGGTGAAATACCAGACCTTCCAACTGATCAGAGCCGCGCCGATGCCGCGAGGGCCGTCGGATTCCTTGACGGCGTCCTCGTGCTCCATCACCGCCTTCAGCGCATGCTTCTCGTCATCCGTGAGGAACTTCGCCTTCTGCGGCGAGTCCACCAGGAAGAAGAAGGCCGCGACACCGGCGAGCACCGCCATCATGCCCTCGACGAAGAACATCACCTGCCATCCGGCCCACGGCGTGAACTGCTCGCCGAAGCTGATGAGTCCGCCGGACAGCGGGGCGCCGAGCATCTGCGAGAACGGCTGGGCCAGGTAGAACAGCGCGAACATCTGCACGCGGCGCTTGTTCGGGAACCACTGCGCCAGGAACATGATCACACCGGGGAAGAGTCCTGCCTCGGTCACACCGAGCAGAAAGCGCAGGATGATGAACATCGTCTCGCCGTTCACGAACGCGAACAGCGAGGCGACGATGCCCCAGGTGATCGCGATGCGGGCGAGCCAGAAGCGCGCACCGAACTTGTCCAGCAGCAGGTTCGAGGGGATCTCGAACAGCGCATAGCCGATGAAGAAGATGCCGGCACCCAGCGCGTAGGCTCCGGCGGAGATCCCGCGGTCGACCTCCATGGCGGCTTCGGCGAAGCCGACGTTGGTTCGATCGAGGAATGCGACGAAGTACAGGATGATGAGCATCGGCATCAGGCGGAAGGTCGCCTTCCGGATGCCGCTGGTCAGGTGCGGGCTGTTGAGCAGACCCTGCGCCACGGTGACGTTGGCGCGCGTCGTCTCGCCGAAATCGGATGAGGACACGGTGACTCTCCTTTGAGCAGTCGGGGGTTCGCGGGAAGTGGGGGCGTCAGCTGCCCAGCGCCGGGATGATCATGACGAGGCCGACGGCCACGCAGATCAGCCCGAGCACCAGGAAGGCGATGCGCCCTTTGGACCAGGATCGGGACATCGGACTCACCGCCCGGCCACGGCAGCGCTTTCACGCCACCGCTCGTGGTCGAGAGCGCGAGGGTTCAGTACCGTCGCCGGAATCCCGCCGCGTGAAGCGGTGATCATGGCCTCGTTGGCGCTGGCGACGACGGCCGCGGTGTAGTCCGCCGTCCAGCACAGCGCGTGCGGTGCGAGCGTGACGTTCTCGAGATGCAGCAGAGGATCATCGGACGCGGGTGGTTCGGGGTCGAACACGTCGAGCCCAGCGGCCCGGATCGTGCCGTCCTGAAGCGCAGCCGTCAGCGCGCCCTGATCGATCAGGGCGCCACGTCCGACGTTGACGATCGCGGCGCTGGGTTTCATCCTGCGCAGTTCGGCCGCACCGATCATGCCCCGTGTCGAGGCATTCAGTGAGGCGCACAGCACGACCACATCCGCTGTCAGACCGTCATCCAGCGAGACGATCGGGATGCCGAGGCGATCCGCGTCGGGGCTCGATCCGCGGCGGTTGACTCCGACGACGCGGAACCCGGCACCCAGCAGCATCCCGGCCAACTCGGCTCCGACGCTGCCGAAGCCGACGATCGCCACGGTCGATCCGTCGGTGGCCGTCCCTCGCCAGCGACCACGGTCCTCCCACCGATCCTCGACGACGATCGAGTGCTTCTGGACGAGGTTGTGCGTGACCGCCAGGATCAGCGTCAATGCGGCGAGCGCCAGCGGACGTCGGATGGCGTCGGGCGTATTGGTCACGATCACGCCCGCATCGCTGCACGCTTCGAGGTCGATGGTGTCGTAGCCGGCACCGAACCGTGCGACGTGCCGCAGTCGCGGGGGGGGGGGGGGGGGGGGGGGCCCCCCCCCCCGGGGAACAGCACGACTTTAAGGCGGCTAAGGGGGGGGTGTGGGGGCGGGTTGGGGGGGGGGGGGGGGGAGATAGGCGGTAAT
>NZ_JBHJTE010000001.1:805913-1163515 GCF_042267585.1 Microbacterium sp. NPDC056234 | reverse complement strand
GGGCGTATGGGCCCCGATCCCGCCCGCATCGGGGCACGCTTCGAGGTCTTTGGTGTCGTCCCCGCCACCCAACCGGGCGCGGTCCCGCCGGCGGGGTGCGGCCGCGAGCGCGGCCGCACCGAAGCTGCGATGCCCGAGCGAGTAGACGGCGTCGAGGTCTGCGAGGTCGTCGTCGTGCGCGGGGTGCGCGTCGATGACGGACCATTCGATCCCGGCCGCTGTCAGTTCGTCCAGCGCGAGATCACCGTGGACGCTGGATCCGTCCGGCTCGATGGCGTCGTTCGTGATTCCGATGCGATAGCTCATCAGGACTCCTTCAGCTCGGCGGTCATGGGCCGACGGACCAGGACGGTGTAGGCGACGGCGGCCAGTGCGGCGATGATCCCGCCGATGATGAACGACGGAGCGTACGAACCGGTCGCGTCCGCGATGATGCCGGTGAGCAGCGGGGCGAACGCGCCGCCGAAGTAGCCGCCGAAGTTCTGGATCGCCCCGACCGAGGCCACCTGAGACGCGTTGACGATATCGCCGGGCATGGCCCAGGCCGCAGCCTGCATCGTCGCGACGAAGCCGAGCGCGACCGTCATCACGATCATCGCGAGCGTGAGGTCGGCGACCAGCGGGATCAGGCAGATCAGCACGCCGGCGACGACAGCCGCGACCGACATGACGCGGCGCTTCGCCGTCAGCGGATCGACGCCCGAGCTCTTGGTGTACCGCGTCATGACCCAGCCGCCGGTGATGCCGAGGACGGCTGCGCCGACGTAGGGGATCGCCGCGAGCCATCCCGATCCGGCGATCGTGACGCCGCGCTCCTCCTGGAGATACAACGGCAGGAAGACGATGAAGATGTTCCAGATCCAGATGACGCAGAAGAACCCTGCCATCATGCCCCAGATCTGGCGGTGCGCGAACAGCCGCAACCACGGGACCTTCGCAGCTCCGGTGTCCTGCTTCTGCTCCTCGGTCCGGATGAGTTCGAGCTCCTCATCCGAGATGCTCGGGTGCAGCTCCGGGCGGCGATAGAAGATGTAGAACGCGACGGCGAGGACGAGGCCCAGAATGCCGAGGAACACGAAGATCGCCTGCCATCCGAAGGCGAGAAGGATGCCCGTGAGGATCGGCGGCGCGATCGCGGGGCCCCACTTCGACCCGGAATCCCAGATCGCCGTCGCCTGACCACGCTCGGAGCGCGGGAACCAGTCCGCCGTCAGCCGCGCGCTCGCAGGTCCGTTCGGCGCTTCCGCTGCACCCAGCAGGAAGCGGAACGTGACGAAATGCCACATCGCGGATCCCACCGCCATGAGTCCGGTCGCGATCGACCAGCCGGCGATGGCCAGGAAGTACATGCGCCGTGCGCCGAGCTTGTCCACCAGCCACCCGGCCGGCAACTGCGCGAACGCGTACGTCCAGCTGAAGACCGTGCCGAGCAGTCCGATGTCCGTACGAGTGAGGCCGAGCTCCTCGATCAGCGCGGGTGCCGCGATGGAGATCGCACTCCGGTCCATGTAGTTGAGGATGCCCGCGGCCAGCGCCCAGCCGAGGATCCACCACCGAAGATTCTTGATCGTGCGCCTGGTTGCGGTTTCCTTCGCGGGCGCGGTTGCCTGACTCATGTCACTCCTTTGTGTGAGATCGAATGCCGTTGGTGCGGGGATCTCAGTGCATGTAGAGGCCGCCGTCGACGTTCAGGGTCTGACCCGTCACGAACCCGGCATCCTCACTGATGAGGTAGGCCACGGCGGCCGCGATGTCCGTCGGGGTCCCGATCCGCGGCAGCACTCCGTCGGCAGCCATCGCCGTCTTGCGCTCATCGGTGAGCGTGCCGCCCATGATGTCGGTGTCGATCGGTCCGGGGGAGATGACGTTGGCCGTCACACCGACGGGGCCGAGCTCGCGCGCGATCGAGCGCATGAGGCCGATGATGCCCGCCTTCGACGCCGAGTACGGCGTCTTCGAGAAGGTGCCACCGCCGCGCTGGGCGGACACGGAGGAGATGCCCACGAGGCGGCCGACCCCGTTCTCGGCAAGGGTGCGCGCCACGCGCTGCGTGACCCAGTGGACGCCGTCGAGGTTGATGGATTCGACGCGGAACCACTCCTCCGGAGTGACCTCGAGATAGGGCACCGGTGACGAGACCCCGGCGAAGTTCACCAGCGCCACGATCTGCGGCAGCTGCGCCTCGAGAGCGTCGACCGCAGCGACGGCGGCCTCGCGGTCGGCGACGTTCGCCCCGACGCCGACCGCACGCACGCCGTGCTTCTCGGCGACCTCGGCAGCCGTGCGGGCTGCGGCCTCGCCGTCGACGTCGATGATGCCGATGCTCCAGCCGCGCTCGGCGAGGTGGAACGCGGTGGTGCGGCCGATGCCGCGGGGGCTGGCTGCACCGGTCAGGATCGCGGTGCGCTCTGCGGGGAATTCCGTTGCCATGGTCGGGTCTTTCAGCTCTGTGCGGGGTGGATGGGAGCGGGGCCGAGCTCGTCGATCAGCTTCTTCATGGCGACGTAGGCCCTGTTGCGGTATGCGATGAGCTCCGGGGTCCGGTCGGCCGGCACATCCAGGAAGCCGGCTCCCGACTTCGTGCCGAGCTTGCCCGCCTCGACGAGCTCTGCGAGCGCCTTCGGCGTGGCGAACCGCTCGGGGAACTCGGTCTGCAGCGAGGCGTAGCAGAACGCGTAGACGTCGAGTCCCGCCATGTCGGCGATCGCGAACGGTCCGAAGAACGGCAGACGGAAGCCGAAGGTCGTGCGAACGATCGTGTCGATGTCCTCCGGGCTCGCAACGCCCTCCTCGACGAGCTGGGTCGCCTCGTGGAACAGCGCGTACTGGAGGCGGTTCAGCACGAATCCGGTCGCGTCCTTGACGCGGGCGGTCTCCTTGCCGGTGGCCGCCACGATCTGCTCCACGACGGGGAGGATCTCAGCATCCGTTCCGGCGTGCGGGATGAGCTCGACACCGGGGATGAAGGGCGCGGGGTTGGAGAAGTGCACGCCGAGGAAGCGCTCGGGGTTCGTCACGGCCTCGGCCAGCTTGCCGATCAGGATCGTCGACGTGTTGCTGCCGATGATCGCGTCGGGTGCCGCCGCCTCGGAGATGCGGCGCAGCGTCGCGTGCTTGATCTCGATCTTCTCCGGCACTGCTTCCTCGATGAAGGAGGCGCCGGCGACGGCATCCTCGATCGTCGCCGCCGTGAGGCGCTCGGCGATGATCGCCGGGGCGTCCGCGGGGAAGAGTCCGTCCGCGGCGAACTGCGCAGCCTCGGTGATGAGGCGCTCGCGGTTGCTGCGAGCGATCTCGATGTCGACGTCGGCGATGCGGACATCGACGCCGGACAGCGCGAGCGACTGGGCGATACCGCCACCCATGTAACCGCTGCCGATGACGGCGTAGACGGGGCGTTCCTGTTCAGTCATGTCAATCGTCTCCTGTGTGATCGTTCAGACGGCGTCCGGGAGGAGCGTCCGCAGGTAATCGCGGTTCGTGGCGCAGACGCCGAGGCTGTCGCCGCCGTACTGCTCCATGAGGAATGGCCCGCGGAAGCCGACCTCGACGGCGCGGGTGACCATGGCGCGGTAATTGATGAGGCCGAGCTCCATGCTGGTGGGCACCGAGGTCTGCCGGCTGCCGTCCGCGGACTCGTCGCGGGTGTAGTTCTTGACGTGCCAGTAGTTGGCGTACGGCAGCGTCTTCTCGTGCATCTCGCGCCAGTCCTCGATCGGACGGTGCAGGCGGATGAGGTTCGCGATGTCGGGGTTGAGTCCGACGTTGTCCAGACCGATCTCCTCGATCAGGCGCACGGCGCTGTCCGCGGTGCCGAGGTAGGTGTCCTCGTACATCTCCAACGACATCGGCAGGCCGACGGATGCCGCGTGCTCACCGAGCTCCCGCAGGCGCTTGACCGCGAGCGCGCGGGTGTCTGCGTCGTCGGGATCGACGGGGCCCTGTGCGGTCCAGAACCACAGCGCCTTGCGCTGCGCCGCGGTGAAGGGCTGGTGCAGCCCGGTGGAGAAGACCTGCATGCCGAGCTCTGCGGCGGCGTCGATCGCCCGGTGCGCGTACGCGAGGTTCTGCTCGCCCTTGCCTGGTTCGATGACGCTCTGGCGCTGCACGTGGACCGAGATGAGCTGGATGCCGTGGCTGCCGGCGATCGTCTTCAGTTCGTCGCGACGCTCGGCCGTGAGTTCTGAGGGGCGGATGTGGCTGTCGGCGATCTCGACAGCGGTGAAGCCGAGGCGCTCGATCTGACCGAAGACGCCGTCCCAGGTCTCGGCGGAGGCGTCGTGCAGACGCGTCCCGTCGGGGGCGACAGGGCTGAACCCGTGCATGCAGACGGCGATGGGCCAGTTCTCACTGGTGAGGGGCTGCGACGTTGCGGTCATGACGACTCCGTTGACGATTCTCTTCCGACTCCATGCCGGTGTTCATAGATCCTATAGGAAATAGAGCAAAAGGCAAGCGGTGCGAATCCGCTTGCCGCGCTCAGGGTCGCTCGAGATCGAGCGAACGCGCCCTGACCTGCTCGATGTGGCGGCGCATCAGCTCTTCCGGCGCATCCGGGTCGCCGCTGGCGAACGCATCGACGATCGCCTCATGCTCGGCGATGGCCTCGCGCACGTCGGTGACACCGTGCTCGGCCGACTGCCGCATCCGGTGCAGCTGCGCGCCGAGCGACTCGGACATCTCGGTCAGATAGCGGTTGCCGCAGTGCTGGAACACGACGCGGTGGAACGCGGCATCCGCGGTGAAGTAGGCCGTCGTCAGCTCGACGTCGGTCGCCGACGCGCGCAACGTCGTGATCACCCGTTCGCCGATGCGTCGATGCTCTTCTTCGGCGACACGCAGCTCGTCGAGCATCTCCTCGGTCGCGGGAGTCGCAAGTCGGGCGGCACGGGACTCCAGCATGATGCGGGCCTCGAACAGCTCCTGCAGCTGGGCAAGACCCAGCGGCGGTGCGACGCGGTAGCCCTTGAGCGCCTCGCGCGTGACGAGCCCGGTGCGCTCCAGCTGGACCATCGCTTCGCGCACCGGCGTGGGCGAGACGTTCAGCTGCCGGGCGATCGTGTCGATCGACAACCGGGCGCCCGGTGCCGCCTCGCCGCTCAGCAGCAGCTGCAGGATGCGCTCGTAGACGTGATCACGCAGGCCACGACGTTCGATCGTCGTCTCCAAGCCGACCAGTCCTCCGTCGTGCCCTTCAGCCATCATCATCTCCCTCGGACGGTCACGCCGTCAGTGATCCCACTTCATCGAGAATGGCACGAACTGCGACCGGGTCGTGCGCGAAACGGCCCAGGAACAGACCGTCGACGCTGTCCGCGATCTGTGTGAGAAGCCCGGGGCCCGCACTGCCGCCGTAGATCACCGCAGCGTCTCCGCCGAGCTGGACGCGGAGTGCGCCGCAGACCTCGCGGATATGATCGGGCTCCGCCGGCGCGGGCGCGCCGATCGCCCACAGCGGCTCGTACGCGATCACGATCGGGCCGGTGATCCCGGCATCGACTGCATCCGTCAGCGCAGAGCGGATCTGCGCGAGGCAGACCTCCGCCGCGGCATCCGGCGCCCGGCGATCGGCCTCGCCGACGCACAGGATCGGTGTCAGACCGTTGCGCAGCGCCGCGTGCACCTTGGCGGCGACCACCTCATCGGTGTCGCCGAACAGCCGTCGCCGTTCGGCATGGCCCACCTCCACGAACCGGCAGCCGAGCTCGGCCAGCACGCTCGCCGAGACCTCGCCGGTGAACGCACCGGAATCCTCGGTCGCGACGTCCTGCGCGCCGACCGAGAGATCACCGCCGTGCTCGATGGCCGCCGGGATCGACGGGTACTGCGGGATCACGAACGCCGTCACGGCGTTCCCAGCCGGATGCTCGGCGAGGATCTCGGCGACATCCGAGACCCACTCCACCGTGCGGGCGTGCGAGAAGTACATCTTCAGGCTCGCACCGATGAGCATCCGGTCCGCCATGTTCAGCGCGCTTCGTACGCGCAGATCTCTTCGACCTTCTCGGCCGATGCGCTCTGCGGGTCGAACGTGTAGGTCAGCCACTCGCGCGCGAGACGCCGCGCCAGCTCGATGCCGATCACGCGCTGGCCCATGCACAGCACCTGGGCGTCGTTGGAGAGCACCGAGCGCTCCACGCTGAACGAGTCGTGCGCGGTGACGGCACGGATGCCCTGCACCTTGTTCGCCGCGATGGCGACGCCCAGCCCCGTACCGCAGATCAGGATCGCGCGGTCGGCGTCGCCCGCGGCCACCCTCTCGGCGGCCGTTGTCGCGATCGTCGGGTAGTTGGTGTGCCCGTCCGCGTCGACGCCCACGTCCACGACGTCGGCCACGAGCGGGTTGTTCAGCAGGTCGGCCTTGATGCGCTCCTTGTAGTCGAAGCCTGCATCATCCGAACCGATCACCAATCGAAGTGCCATTTCAGTCATCCCCTTTCAGGATGTCGAGAACCGTGTGGGTGATGAGCGCGAACGAGACCGCGCCGGGGTCAGGCGTGCCGAGGCTCTTGTCGCCGTGCGACCGAGCCCGGCCGAGCTTGGCCGTGAGGTTCGCGGTGGCTTCGGCTGCTTCGGTCGCGAGCCGTGCCGCGTCCGTCCAGGCGGCGACGAGTTCGTCTCCGGCCTCCAGCCGCTCGGTGAGCCGATCAGCGAACGGCACGATCGCGTCGATCATGGTCTTGTCTCCGACGGTCGCCTTGCCGAAGGACATCACGGCGTCCTTCATGCGGGCGACACCGGCTCCGACGGCATCCGCGTCGACTTCGGCATCGTCGCCCAGTGCCATGCCGAGGGCGACGAGCATCTCGCCCCAGATGGCACCGGAGGTGCCGCCGCCCTTGTCCGCCCAGGCGTCACCGGCGTGGTGCAGCGTCGTGCGCGCGCCGGCGCCGCCGGCGACGGCTTCCTCCGCCGCGGCGGCCGCGGCCCTGCTGCCGCGCTGCATGCCGATGCCGTGGTCGCCGTCGCCCGCGATCCGGTCGATACGGCCGAGCTCTTCGGCCTCGGCATCCAGCATCGCGGCCATCGCCGAGATCGCCCGGCCGATCGTCTGCGCGGCGCCTCGGGACTCGTCGGTCGCGGGCCCGATGACGAACTCCTCCTCTTCGGCCGCGACCGTATCGACGGCGATGCGGCCCTCGACCGCGCCGCGGCGGAACGCCGGAGTGTCGCACGCTGCGAGCCAGAGCTCTTCGAGTTCGTCGTCCAGCCACAGCAGCGTCAGCGAGACGCCCGCCATGTCGAAGCTGGTGCAGAACTCCCCCACCTCGGGCGAGACGACCGTGATGCCTGCCTCCGCGAGCAGGCGATCGACCTCGGCGTAGACGACGTACAGCTCTTCGTACTTGACGCTGCCCAGGCCGTTCAGGATCGGCACGACCCTGGCACCCTCGCGCGCGGCGCCGTCCGGGATCTCCTCGAGCAGGGACTCGACGAACAGCTGGGCCAGCCCCGCCGCCGTCGGCACGTCGACCTCGTCGATGCCCGGTTCGCCATGGATGCCGAGACCGACGGCCATGCGCCCCTCAGGCACCGTGAACAGCGGCTCGTCGGCGCCGGGAAGAGTGCAGCCGCTGAAGGCGACCCCCAGCGAGCGGGTGCGGTCGTTCGCTGCGATCGCGAGGCGCTCGACGTCGTCGAGGTCGTGACCGGCCTCGGCCGCCGCTCCGGCGATCTTGAACACGACGAGGTCGCCCGCGATGCCGCGGCGCTTCTCCCGCTCGGATGCCGGGGCACTGGAGATGTCGTCCGTGACCGTGACGGTGCGGCAGTCGACGCCCGCGGAACGCAGACGCTCCTGCGCCTGTGTGAAGTGCAGCACGTCCCCGGCGTAGTTGCCGTAGCTCAGCAGGACCCCTCGCCCTTCGTGCGCTGCGGTGGCGACGGAGTGCACCTGGTGGGCGGACGGCGAGGCGAAGAGATTCCCCATGACCGCGCCGTGGGCGAGGCCGGGGCCGACGAGTCCCGCGAAGGCCGGGTAGTGGCCGCTGCCGCCGCCGATCACGACCGAGACCGTCGGCTCGGCGCCCCGTGTCGAGCGGACGACGCCACCGGTGACCGGGCGGACCCACCGGGCGCTCGCGGCGACGAATCCGGCGGCGGAATCGGCGGCGAAGTCGTCCGGATCGTTGAACAGGCGCGTCATTGCGATCTCCTTAGAGCGGCTGAGGTCGCGGGGGTGATCCCGCCGCGTGCTCAGATCCTATAGGAAATCGGATAGAACTGCACGGGTGGCGTCAGCGGAGCAGGCCGAGACTCGCCAGCGCCTGACGGATCAGGGCGCCCCGACCGCCCTCCATCTCGGCGGAGACCTCATCGGAGGCCGCCTCCTCCGGGGAGAACCAGGTGACCTCGAGGGCATCGGTTCGCGGTTCGCAGGTCCCCGTCACCGGGACGACGTACGCCAGCGAGACGGCGTGCTGACGGTCGTCGTGGAACGCGCTCACGCCGGGGATCGGGAAGTACTCCGCCACGGCGAACGGAGCCGGCTGCGGCGGCAGCAGCGGAAAAGCCATCGGGCCGAGATCGTTCTCGACGTGGCGGAACAGCGCATCGCGGATCGTCTCACCGAAGCGGACGCGACCCGACACGATCGTGCGGGTCATCTCGCCGAGCGGGGTCGAACGCAGCAGGATGCCGACCTCGGTGACCTGTCCGACGCCGTCCGTGCGGACGGGAAGCGCCTCGACGTAGAGCATCGGCAGACGACGTCGCGCTTCGGCGAGCTCGACGTCGCTCAGCCAGCCCGGGTTCCCGGCATCCGCCGGCACCTCGCCGAACCGCGCCAGGTCGTCGTCGGAGTCCTCGGGGTCTGGGTCGGGCGTACGGACGGTCATGGGTCATTTCTACCAGGCCGGCCTCCACGACGGTCGTGTGTCCGCACCCGCTGGCAGGATGGTGGCGTGGATGACGAGCTGACGATCGACGACACGGTCACGCGCTGGGCGCCGGGAGACCGGGACGGCCGACCGCTGGTGGTTCTGCTGCACGGGTACGGCGCCGACGAACACGACCTGTTCGGGGTCGTCCCGTACCTGCCGGACGGCATCGCGGTCGCGTCGCTCGCCGCTCCGCTCACACCGCCGTGGCCCATGCCCGGCCGTTCCTGGTATCCGATCGAAGACCTCTCCTCCCGCAGCCCCGAGCCCACGACGGCCGCCGCACGAGCTCTGCTGGGCTGGCTGGATGCCGCGGCATCCACCGCGTCCTCCGTGGCGCTGCTCGGATTCTCGCAGGGCGCGGCCGTGTCGTTGCAGGCACTGCGCCTCGCCCCCGAGCGCTTCGACGCCGTCGTCGCCCTGAGCGGTTATGCGACGCCCGGCGACCTGCCCGGGGATGACGAGTTGCGCGATCTGCGCCCCGCCGTCTTCTGGGGCCGCGGCACGAACGACGACGTGATCCCTTCCGACCTGATCGCGCACACCGCCCTGTGGCTGCCGGAGCATTCGGATCTCTCGGGGCGCGTCTATCAAGGGCTCACGCACAGCATCTCGGATGACGAGCTGCGCGATGTGCGGGCGTTCCTCGACAAATGGCTCGAGCGGATCGCCGCCGGCTGAGCCGGCCGGATCAGCGCGGCTCGTCGCCGGGTCGCCCTTCGTCACCGGGATCCGTGTCGTGGCCGGCATCCGTGTCGCCGGGTCCGCCGCGCCGAGTGCGGCCGAATGCGACCGCGAAGGCCACGCCGATCGCGATACCGAGCGCGATGCCGAGTCCCATGTTGTCGAGCGCCGAACCCAGCGCGACACCGGCGCCCATTCCGAGCGCGATGCCGATCCCCCAGGTCGCGCGCTGGCGCGCCTCGTGCGGACTCATCCCGTCATCAGCCATGTCTCCACGGTAGGCCGCGCCGCTTCCGCGAGCATCCCCCGCGCGGCGGACATCGCCCGGGAGACCTGCGACACGCCCGGGTTGCACGATTCGGCGAGCGCCGGTATTCTCGTTGCGTCCTGTCCGCCGTGTTTGGAAGTCCTTTGATCTGAATCGTCGCCTCCGCGCTTCTCTTTCCGCGCGCTGACCCGACGATCCTTCACGGACACGGCATCCTCCGCCTGCTATGGCGTCGAGCGATCCCCGGTGTCAGTGCACCCTCGCACTCGACAGGAGACACCCATGTCAACCCCGACCATCCATGCATCGGTCACCCTCGACCGCCTCACCTTCGTCTGGCCGGACGGCTCGATCGCGCTCGACGACGTCTCGGGTGCGTTCGGCACCGGACGCACCGGTCTCGTCGGCCGCAACGGCTCAGGCAAGTCCACGCTGCTGCGCCTCATGGCCGGCGAGCTCGCAGCGACCTCCGGTTCGGTGCACGCGACCGGTGACGTCGCATACCTTCCGCAGCGTCTCACGCTGGACACCTCACGCCGGGTCGCCGAACTCCTCGGCGTCGCCGCGGCCCTCGACGCCGTCCGCGCCATCGCGTCCGGAGACGTCGATCCGGCGCATTTCGATGCCGTCGGTGACGATTGGGACATCGAGGCGCGCGCCGCGGCATCCCTCGCCGAAGCCGGACTCGACCCGTCGTTCCTCGACCGGAGCGTCGGCGAGCTCTCAGGTGGCGAGGCCGTCCTCGTCGCGATCGCCGGCATCCGTCTGCGCCGCGCGCCGATCACGCTGCTCGACGAGCCGACGAACAACCTCGATCGTGACGCACGGGCGAAGCTCGCCGACATGGTGCGGTCGTGGAAGGGGACGCTCATCGTCGTCAGCCACGACCTCGCCCTGCTCGAGCTCATGGACGACACCGCCGAGCTGTACGCCCACGCGCTCAGCATCTTCGGCGGGCCGTACTCGCAGTGGCGCGCCTGGCTGGATGCCGAACAGGATGCCGCCAAGCAGGCCGAGCGCGATGCAGCACAGGCGCTGAAGAAGGAGAAGCGCCAGCGCATCGAAGCGGAGTCGAAGCTCGCGACCCGCGCCAAGATGGGCCGAAAGGCCTTCGAGGAGAAGCGCGTGCCGAAGATCATCGCCAACGGCCGCAAGATGGCAGCCGAGGTATCGGCAGGGCGGCTGCGCACCGAGGTCGCCGCCAAGGAGGACACCGCGCGCGCCGCGCTCGACCAGGCCGGTCGCCGCGTCCGCTCGGACGACTCGATGAAGATCGAGCTCCCGGATCCGGATGTCTCCCGCAGCCGCCGGATCGCGACGATCGGCGGCGCCGATCGGGAGTGGATCATCCAGGGCCCCGAGCGGGTCGCGCTCATCGGCCGAAACGGGGCAGGCAAGACGACGCTGCTGGAGCGACTGGTGGCGGGCGATTCAGAAGGAGACCTGCGCGTCGAAGCCCACACCGACCGCATCGGCTACCTGCCGCAGCGGATCGACGGACTCGACGAATCCCGCTCGGTGTTCGAGAACATCGCGGCGGCCGCGCCGACGATCCCCGAGAAGGAGCTGCGCAACCGGCTGGCGCGCTTCCTCATCCGCGGTGGGACGACCGACAGACCCGTCGGCGCACTCTCCGGCGGCGAGCGCTTTCGCGTGGCACTGGCGAAACTGCTGCTCGCCGACCCGGCGCCGCACCTGGTCGTGCTCGACGAGCCGACGAACAACCTGGACATCGACACGGTCGATCAGGTCGTCGAGGCGCTGCAGGCGTACCGCGGCGCCGTGCTCGTCGTCAGCCACGACGACGCCTTCCTCGCCAGGCTCGGACTCGATCTGACGCTCGAGATCGACCCGGAGAGCGGCCTCGTGCAGGTCGGCTGACGGCTCTGTCCGTCGGCGAGAGCCTCTATAGAGTGGTGCGATATGAGCGCGCCACCGAAGCTCTCGTCGACGGCCCCGGCATCGGGGGCGTCCGTGCGCGTCCCGCGCGTGCACGCGATCGCCAGGGCCTGGAGCGAACTCGGCGAGACCGTCGCACCGCTGAGCAACGGCGCCGGTCGCCCGCTCGCACGCACGGTCAAGCTCATCCTCGAGCCGCTCGTGATCCGGCCTGTGCAGAATCCGCACCTCGCCGCCGCCTCGCTGACCGAGGATGCCGCGCGCGAGTTGACGGCCCGGATCACGGCGGCCGGCGCCGACCTCGCCGCCGCAGGTGAGTGGTTCGGCGTGCTCAAGCGCGCGCGACGAGCTCTCGGGATCACGGAGGGCAACCCGCAGGAACGCTACTTCCAACGGTGCTTCGAGCTCGCTCGCACGGAGGGACGACCGACGCCCGGCGCCCCGGCGTCCGAGGCGATCGCGAACGAGACGGTTCAGGAGATCGCGCAGGCGGACGGTGAATCCGTACTGGCGCGGATGCGCGAACTGCTCGTCGATGAGGAAGCGTCTGCCGCTCTCGGCGAGCGGCTCCTGTCCGCCTGGAGTCAGCGAACGGCCGGCTCGGAGACAGCGATCGATTCCGCGCGCGTCGGCGCTGTTCTGGACGCGTGCGGCGCGCGCGACGCGACGCGGGACTTCGCCGCCCTGCTCGCCGAACGAGCGGGCACTTCGGCGGCCGCGGATCTGACCGGGCCAGGGGCCGCCAGACTGCTGGGGCTCACCGAGCACGAGACCCTCGCGCCTCCGCGACTGGGAGCAACCGCATCCAAACGCGAACTGCCGCTGCCCTTCGACCGGTCCATCTACGAGCGCCTGTTCGCCGCGCTGTCCGGCGGGGTCCCCGCCGACATCGGGCTCGACGTCGAGGTCATCGTCACGGAGGAGATCGCTCGATCAGCGGCCGCATGGGAACTCGAGGCCGAGCACAGCCGTGTGGTCATGGTGCTCGGCGCCGAGGCCTCGCACTCGCTCGCACCGGCCGAACTGCTGAGGCCGACGAACGCCCACCGCCTCCTGCGCGACCGTTGGGATCGCGAGGCGTACGTCCGCCGAGTGCGGCGTCTGCCGGCCGGAGCGACCGGCGTGCCGGAGAACATCGAATCCGACATCCGCACGGTCCGGCAGGGCTACCTCCGCCGGCTGTGGGTTCGGCTGCACGGCCGCGAGCTGCGCGGTCAGGTGACCGACGCCGCCGAGCTGTGGGACACCCTCGACGGCATCCTGCGCTCGGTCATCATGGACCAGCGGCACCGGCTGAAGACGGCGCTCGGACGAGACCTCGAGGGCGCCGCATGAGAATCAGCATCCGCATCGATGGTGCCAGTGCCGTCGTGGGCCCCTTCGATCCGTCTGCGGCTCCCGCGGCGCCGTTCGCGATCGCGCTCGTCGAAGCCCGCGGCGCGCTGTTGACCTGGGCGATGCCGCCGGGGCGGTTCCCCGATGCCGCGGTGCACGCC
The DNA here is from genome assembly GCF_042267585.1 of Microbacterium sp. NPDC056234. Taxonomy (NCBI): domain Bacteria; kingdom Bacillati; phylum Actinomycetota; class Actinomycetes; order Micrococcales; family Microbacteriaceae; genus Microbacterium; species Microbacterium sp. NPDC056234. The sequence continues at coordinate 1,150,289 of NZ_JBHJTE010000001.1, read as the reverse complement.
CCCGAGCAAGCGGCGGAATGGCTCGCCGATGTGTACGGCGATGCTGTCGCGGCGGCAGCGCATCGCGTCGCGGCTGCCGAGGATCCGACGGCCGAGGACGTCGCCCTTCCGAGCGAGACGCTTCTTGCCATCGACGTGCGCCGGCTCGCGCTGCTCGTCTGGGCCCGCGACTGGTGGCCCGCCGGTACCGCGGTTCCGCCGCTGGATGCGTCCGTCCTGTCCGCGGAGATCGCGATCGCCACGCACGGTGTGGACCATCTCCTCGACGACGACGAGGCGACCGAGCGCGCACTGGCCGACGCCGTGGACGCCCCGAGCGCCCTCGCGACCTTCCCCTCGGCGTTCGCCGCGGACGCCGCAGCACTGGCCGATGCGCTGTCGTCGCTCGCCGATGATCACGGCGTCGAACTGCAGCCGGTCACCGAGCGCCGCGCCGCGTGGGCACTGGCCGCCGGCGGCGTCGGATCAGCGGCCGACGGGGTCGAGGTCGCCCACGGCAGCGCACCCGTGCGCTGGGCGGACGTCCCGCCCCAGGCCGTGTCCGCGGATGCCGAGGCACGCTGGTCGCTCCGGCACGTCGCCGGCGAGCCGACCCTGGCGGTCGAGGTCGCGGCCGTCGCCGGCGGCAGCGCCGAACTGCACGCTCGCTTCGGGCCGGACGAGCTGGGAATCGACATGCCGCTCGCCCTCTCCGGCGCGGTGTTCACCGGATCGGTCGCCGTGCCGGCATCCGTCGCCCTGCTGCCGATCGAGCAGCGCACGCTGTGGGTGCGCGACGTGCGCATGGCTGCGCACCCTGGCGCCGCCGAGTCGGCGGACGCGCACGGGTCCGCGCTCGCCCATGCATCCGCGCGCATCGTCGATGCCGACGCCGGGCTGGCGGAGCGGGCCGCGGGGGCGCGTCGATGACGGAGCAGGTCGACCCCAGGGCGGTCCGCGGGAAGAAGCCGCTCGGCCCGCAGTGGCACGCGCTGCGCGATGCCCACAATGCGGCCGTCAGGCTTCTGCAGACCGGCGATGTCGACACTGCCACGCGGCGCCTGCGCGAGGTGCTTTCGGCACTGGAGGAGACCGACGACGTCTCGGCGTGGGATCTGCGAGCGCGCGCCCAGCTGAACCTCGCATCGGCCCTCGAGAGCGTCGATGCCGCAGCCGCGCTGGAGATGACCGATCAGGCGATCACCACGGCATCCGCCGTCCTGGAGCGCGACGGCGACGAGTACGGCAGCCGCACCGTGCTCGTGAACGCCCTCCTGTCCCGTGCGCAGACTCTCGCCCTGCGCGACCGGCTGGACGACGCGCTGGCGCAGATCATCGTCGCCGAGGGCGTGCTGAACGAGCACGATCTCGAGCAGGCCGACCTGATGCGCTTCTCGGCGCACAACATCCGCAGCGGGCTCCTGATCTTCGCCGGCCGTCTGGAGGAAGCGGATGCCGAAGCCCGCCGCGCGCTGTCGGCAGCGCTCGTGGTGGATCCTCGGCTGGCCGTCCACGCGTACATGAACCTGGCGGCGATCGCCCAGCGCACCGGCGACGAGCAGGCGGCATGGGAGTTCACGGATCTCGCCGCGCGTCTGCAGGGCGACGACTCCGATGCGATCGCAGCCCAGATCACCGTCGAGAACCGCGCCAGGGTCGCGATGCAGCAGCGACGGTTCGCGGAGGCGGAGACGGCTTTTCTGCGGGCGGCGGAGCTGGCGGAGGCCGCTGGGCTGCGTGCGCGTCTCGCGGCGAGTCGCACCGGTCTGGCCGCGGTGTACCTGGAGTCCGGAAATCCGGCTCGGGCGGCGAAGCGCCTGCGTGAACTGATCGCGGGCATGGACCCCGCCGGCGACGTGCACGAGCGACGAGAGGCCTACGGATTCCTCGGCGACGCGGAGTCGAAGCGCGGCCGATTCGCCCTCGCGGAAGAGGCGTACCGCGCGGCGCGCGACCTCACGCGTTCGGCCCACGAACGCTGCCGCGTCAACCTGCGACGCGCCGAGATGCAGGCGGAGTGGGCGAGCTTCACGCCCGGCCCGCGCACGCGCACCGAGCGACTGACCGCCGGGCTGCACATGGCGATTCCCGTGCTGCTGGCGACCGAGGCGCTGCGCGGCGACTTCGCGCCGGGTCCGGTGCGCGAGCGGTGGAGTCTGCAGGTCGCCGCCCCGGCACGCGAGCTGGCATTCCGCCTCGCCGTGACGCTGCGCGACGGCGAACTCCTGTTCGCCCTCATCGAGAATGCGACGGCCTCCGCCACGCTGATGGCGGAGGCGATCGAGGCCGGGGACGCCGCGGCGACCCTGACCGCGCCGGATGCATCGCCGGGGCCGCGGGTCCACTCCCCCGCCACCACCGATGCGTCCGCCGATGATCTGCTGCCGGCAGCGGCATCCGGTTTCGTCGGAGATCTGGGCGCGGCCACCGCCGACCTGCGCTTCGCTCCCCCGCCGCGGGTCGTCGCCATCCCCGGCCGGCCGCCGGTGCTGGAGGCGTTCATCCGGGCAGCCGAGGAGGAGTACGGCGTCACCGTCCGTTCGGAGCGGGTGGTGGCGTCATGGTGAAGAACTGGCGCGAGCTCGCGCACCTCGGTCCCGCGGGCAGCGCGACGGTCGCCGACGGCGACCGTGTGCTCATCGATCTGCCCGCCGACCGGCAGCCGGTCGCGCGGCTGCGCTACGTCGACGGCGACGACCTCTTCGTCAACTGGATCTGGGACCACCAGCCGGAGTCTCCGCGCATGACCGTGATCGGACGTCATCTGGTCGCGCCGGCGCTCGAGTCCCTCGCGCAGGCGCTGCCGACGCCCATCCCGGGGTCCGGTGAGAGCGGAGACCAGGCGCTGACCCGCGCCTTGACGCACGGCGCGCTGCTCGACCTCGAGCGGGAGCAGCACCTCGCCGAGGCTCTGACGGCGGCGCTCATCCCGCACTGGCTCGCACGGGAGCTGAACGCACTCGAGGTCGCCGGGGTGCGCCCGCATGTGCGCGTGCAGCTGTCGCCGTCGACGTCGCAGCTGCCGTGGGAGCTGCTCAGCACGTCCGACGGTGAGCGCGGCATCGACATGGTCGACGTGTCGCTTCTCCTGCCGGCGACGCTGCGCAACGATCCGGCGCGGACGCTGTCGCCATGGGCGCCCGGTTCGCCCGTCGCCGCCGTGCTCGATCCGGTCGTTCCCGGCTTCTCCGATGCCGGCGAGCTGGGCAGCGTGCTGGGGCCGGTATCGCCCGAGTCGCCCCTCACGCGCATGGCGGCGGAACTCGGTGGACGCGTGCGCCCGGCCGGCCCGATCTTCCGGCGCGCGGACATGGGGCGCGTCGCACTGGCGACCGCAGCGGCCGATGCCGGTCGGCTGCTGTACGTCGGTCACGTGACGGCGTCGACGCACGCCCTGGATGCTCGGATGCACCTGTCCGACGGCCTCGATGCTCCGGGACTCGCCGCGCCGATCGGCGCGCACCGGCCGTACACCGCGGCCGACATCGCACTCGGCGCCCCCGGCCTCGAGCCGCTGCGCGCGCCGAACCGGGTCGCGTTGATCGCCTGCGATTCCGGCGCCGATGCGCGCTACGCGGAGCCCACAGGGCTGATGGCCGCGTTCGTGCACCGCGGAGCAGAGTACGTCACCGCGACCCGATGGACGCTGCCGACCGAGGCGGGCCTGGATCGCTACACCCCCGCTCTGGCCGGTCACGCCGAAGGCATGCTGGGCGACGCGATCGTCGCGGTCGACGCCGCGCACGAGGCATCCGATCCGGTCGTGGCTCTCGGCGCCTGGCAGCGCGAGCAGCGCCGCCGCTGGACATCGACCGGTGATCCGCGATTCTCGCCGATCATCTGGGCGACGCTGACGACGGCGTGGGCTCCGGCACCGCCGGCACCGAGCTGAGGGGCGCGCCTCGGCCATCGTGGCCCCGTTGTCCGAGGCACCGACCATGATGGAGACATGAGCGATGTGCTCGAGCGCTTCACGCCCGCGACCCAGGACTGGTTCCGCGGGGCATTCGCCGCGCCCACGCCAGCGCAGGCGGGCGCATGGGACGCGATCTCGGCGGGCAAGCACGCCCTCGTCGTCGCGCCGACGGGCTCCGGCAAGACCCTGTCTGCGTTCCTCTGGGCGATCGACAGCATCTTCCGCGAGCGCACGGCTGCGGCACCGGCGGATGCCGAAGACGAGGCCCCGCGAACGCGGGTGCTGTACATCTCGCCGTTGAAGGCGCTGGGCGTCGATGTCGAGCGCAACCTGCGCTCCCCGCTGGTCGGCATCGGACAATCCGCGCGCCGCCTCGGCATCCCGGCGCCATCGGTCACCGTCGGAGTGCGCTCCGGAGACACGACGTCGAGCGACCGTCGCAAGCTCGTGTCGAATCCGCCCGACATCCTCATCACCACTCCGGAGTCGCTGTACCTCATGCTCACCAGCCGCGCCGGAGAGACGCTCCGCGGTGTGCACACCGTCATCATCGACGAAGTGCACGCCGTCGCCGCGACCAAGCGAGGAGCTCATCTGGCAGTGAGCCTCGAGCGCCTGGACGCCCTCAGACGCGCTCGCGGCGCCGAGTCGCCGGCGCAGCGCATCGGGCTCTCGGCGACGGTACGGCCCATCGACGAGGTCGCCCGGTTCCTCGGCGGCGCTGAGCCGGTCGAGATCGTCGCACCGCGGGCGACGAAGACATTCGAACTCGGTGTCGTCGTCCCGATCCCCGATATGACGAACCCACCGGCGCCCCCGGGGGCACCGGATCCGATGGCCCAGGGCGACGCGGAGTACACCGAGGTCACCGGCTCGGTCTGGCCGCACGTCGAAGAGGCGATCGTCGACCGCATCCTGCAGAACAACTCCACGATCGTGTTCTCGAACTCGCGTCGACTGGCCGAACGCCTCACCGGCCGGCTCAACGAGATCTACGCCGAACGCAGCGGAGAGAGCCCCCCGCCGGCACCGGCCAGGCGGGTCCCCGCGGCGATGCCGGCTCAGGGCGGCACGACATCCGGTGCCGATCCGGTGCTCGCCAAGGCCCACCACGGCTCGGTCTCCAAAGAGCAGCGTGCCCAGGTCGAAGAGGAGCTGAAGTCCGGCGTCCTGCGCTGCGTCGTCGCCACCAGCAGCCTCGAACTCGGCATCGACATGGGCGCGGTCGATCTGGTGATCCAGGTCGAAGCCCCGCCCTCCGCGGCATCCGGCCTCCAGCGGGTCGGACGCGCCGGGCACCAGGTCGGCGAGATCAGTCGTGCAGCACTGTTCCCCAAGCACCGCGGCGACGTGCTGCACACCGCGATCGTGACCGAGCGCATGCTGGCGGGGAAGATCGAGGCGATCTCCGTGCCGCGCAATCCGCTCGACATCCTCGCCCAGCAGACGGTCGCCGCATGCGCGATCGATCCGATCGGCGTCGAGGACTGGTTCGAGACCGTGCGCCGCTCGGCACCGTTCCAGGCTCTGCCGCGTTCGGCCTATGAAGCGACGCTCGACCTGCTGGCCGGTCGCTTCCCGTCCGACGAGTTCGCCGAGCTGCGCCCTCGCCTCGTCTGGGATCGGGATGCCGGGACGCTCACCGGCCGCCCTGGCGCGCAGCGCATCGCGGTGACCAGCGGCGGGACGATCCCCGACCGCGGCCTGTTCGGCGTCTTCGTCGCGGGCGAGACGACCGGAGCACGGGTCGGCGAACTCGATGAGGAGATGGTCTACGAGTCCCGCGTCGGCGACGTGTTCACACTCGGCACGACGAGCTGGCGCATCGCCGAGATCACTCATGACCGCGTCAACGTGATCCCCGCGTACGGTCAGCCGGGGCGGGTGCCGTTCTGGCACGGCGACGGCATCGGCCGCCCGTTCGAACTGGGCGAAGCGCTGGGCGCGTTCTCGCGCGAGGTGTCCTCCGCCGAACCGGCGAAGGCGACGCAGCGCCTCATGGACGCGGGTCTCGACGCGATGGCTCGCGACAACCTCATGGCGCATCTCACCGAGCAGCGTGAGGCGACCGGCACGCTTCCCACCGATCGGACTCTGACGGTCGAACGCGGGCACGACGAGGTCGGCGACTGGCGCATCATCCTGCATTCCCCGTACGGCATGAAGGTCCACGCGCCGTGGGCGCTGGCCATCAACGCCCGCGTCAGGGAGCGTCTCGGCGTCGAGGGTTCGGCGGTCGCGAGCGACGACGGCATCATCGTCCGGATCCCGGATGCCGAGACCGAGCCGCCCGGTGCCGACCTGTTCGTGTTCGACCCGGATGAACTCGAGCAGCTCGTGACAGAGGAGGTCGGCGGCTCGGCGCTGTTCGCCTCGCGCTTCCGCGAGTGCGCAGCGCGGGCGCTGCTCATGCCCCGGACGAATCCGAACCGCCGCTCGCCGCTGTGGCAGCAACGGCAGCGCAGCGCCCAGCTGCTCGAGGTGGCCAGGCGCCATCCCACCTTCCCGGTGATCCTGGAGACGCTGCGCGAAGTGCTGCAGGACGTCTACGATCTGCCGTCGCTGCGCAGGCTCGCGACGTCGATCGCCGATCGTCGCGTGCGCCTCGTCGAGACCGAGCCGGCCCAGCCCTCGCCGTACGCCCGTGACCTGTTGTTCGGTTACGTCGGCGCGTTCATGTACGAGGGCGATTCTCCGCTGGCCGAGCGGCGCGCGGCCGCGCTCTCGGTCGATCCCGCGCTGCTGGGCGAGCTGCTCGGCACGGTCGAGATGCGCGAGCTGCTCGATCCCGAGGTGATCGCGCAGTTCGAACGCGAAGCGCAGCGGCTCGATCCGGACCGCCGCGCCCGCGGGCTCGAGGGCGTCGCCGACCTGCTGCGGATGCTCGGCCCGCTGGACGCCGCGGAGGTCGCGGACCGGCTGGAGGCCACCACCACGGCACCGGAGTCCGAAGCGGCCGCTCACCTCGATGCCCTCGTCACCGCACGGCGGGCGATCCCGGTCACGATCGGCGGCGTGCCGCGCATCACGGCGATCGAGGACGCAGCGCGTCTGCGCGATGCACTCGGCGCCGCGCTGCCCACCGGCATCCCCGTCGCCTTCCTCGAGCCGGTCGCCGACCCGCTGGGCGATCTCATCGCACGGCACGCGCGTACGCACGGGCCCTTCACGACGGATGCCGTGGCAACCAGGTTCGGCATCGGAACGGCCGTGGCCCGGCACGCCCTGCAGCGACTCGAGAGCGCAGGACGCCTCAGCAGCGGATACTTCCTGTCCGCGGCGGAAGCCGCTGACGACGCAGGGCCGGAATGGTGCGACACGGAAGTCCTGCGCCGCCTCCGCATGCGCTCGCTCGCGGCGATCCGGGGCAGCGTCGAACCCGTCGAACCGGCGGCCTTCGCCCGCTTCCTGCCCGACTGGCAGCACCTCTCGCGCCCGGTGGAGGGCCTCGACGGCGTCCTCAGCGTGATCGAGCAGCTCGCAGGTGTCCCGATTCCGGCGAGCGCCTGGGAATCGCTCGTGCTGCCGTCGCGCGTCAGGGACTACTCACCCGCACTGCTGGACGAGCTCACCGCGAACGGCGAGGTCATCTGGTCCGGGCACGGGACGCTGCCGGGCCGCGACGGCTGGGTGTCTCTGCATCCCGTCGACCTCGCACCGTTCACACTTCCCGAGCCCGACGAGACCGAGATCGCCGCCGATTCGCTCGAAGCGCGTCTGCTGGGCGCACTCGGGGCCGGTGGGGCGTCCTTCGCCACGCACCTGCGCGACCGCGTCGGAGCCGAGAACGAGCAGTCGGTGCTCGATGCGCTCTGGGCGCTGACCTGGTCGGGGCGCGTCACCAACGACACGTTCGCCCCGGTGCGGCAGCTGCTCGCCGGCGGTTCGCAGGCGCACAAGGCCGTTCGCCGCGCTCCCCGTGCGCGCACCTACCGCGGAGTCTCGTTCACGGGCGCGGCATCGCGCCCGACCATCACCGGCGGGCGCTGGTCACTGCTGCCGGCCGGCGAAGCCGACGCCGCACGGCGCGCGACGGTCACGGCGGGGTTGCTGCTCGACCGGTACGGCGTCGTCACCCGAGGCTCCGCGCAGTCCGAGGGCGTCCCCGGCGGTTTCGCGCAGGTGTACCGCGTGCTGGCCGGGTTCGAAGAGGCCGGACACTGCCGACGCGGCTACGTCATCGAGAAGCTCGGCGCCGCGCAGTTCGCGGCGTCGAACACCGTCGATCGTCTGCGGACGTTCGCGGGCCTCACCGATCCCCCGCCGCGCCATGCCATCACCCTGGCCGCCACCGACCCGGCGAACCCGTACGGGGCCGCTCTTGCGTGGCCGCGACGCGACGGAGTGACGCACCGGCCAGGGCGCAAGGCCGGCGGACTGGTCGTGCTCGTGGACGGTGCCCTCGTCCTCTACCTCGAGCGCGGCGGGCGCACGGTGCTGGCGTTCGGAGAGGACGACGAAGCGCTGCATGCCGCAGCATCCGATCTGGCGACGACATCGCGCGCCCGCCGACTGGAGACCCTCACCGTCGAGAAGGTCAACGGCGATCCGGTGTACGGCACGGCCTTCGCGATCGCGCTCCAGGAGGCGGGATTCGTCGCGACGCCCCGCGGCTACACTCTGCGCAAGGCGATCTGACGGCAGCAGCGCCGACCCGCGCGAACGCGCGCATGGCAGCGTGTCCGCACCGCCCTCTACGCTGGGAGCATGCTGCGCGAGTTCGGGATCGGCGTCGGGATGCTCCTGAAGGGGTTCCGGTTCTGGCGCACGCGGCCGCGGCTCATGGCCCTGGGCCTGATCCCGGCTGTCATCGCGTTCCTCCTGCTCGCCGCCGCACTCGTGCCGTTCGGCTTCAGCCTCGGCGTCGTCACCGACTGGGCGACGCCGTTCGCCGACGGATGGATCAGCCCCTGGCGCGAGGTCCTTCGCGTGAGCCTCGGCATCGTCCTCTTCATCGCCGCTCTCGCGCTGGCCGGGGCCGTGTTCACCGCGCTGACGCTGACGATCGGCGACCCGTTCTACCAGCGGATCTGGCGTGGAGCGGAGCGCGAGTTCGGCGGCGATGAGCCGACGGGTGAAACGGGATTCTGGACGACCGTCGGCGAGGGCCTCCGACTCATCGCGCTCGGCATCCTGGTGGCGCTGCTGACGCTGGCGATCGGATTCATCCCGCTCGTCGGCGGCTTCCTCGCCGGTGCCACCAGCATCGTGCTCACCGGCCGTCTGCTCGCCCGCGAGCTCACCGGTCGCGCGTTCGACGCGCGCGGCCTGACCGCCTATTCGCGCTCCGAGGTCCTCCGAGTCAGCCGCGCACGCGTGCTCGGCTTCGGCGTGGCGACGCAGCTGTGCTTCATGGTGCCGCTCGGCGCGATCGTCACGATGCCGGCGGCTGTCGCCGGGTCGACCGCGCTCGCTCGTTCGCTCGTGGAACGTGCCGCGGTACCGGTGCTGACACCGACCCCGCCGGCGGCCCCGGGTCCGATCCCCGGCCCGGTGCCGATGCAGACCCGGGCTCCGGCACCGCCCTCGATGCCGGCCCCGGCGTCCCCGCCACCGAGCTCTGATGCCTGAGGGCGACACCGTCTTCCGCACGGCGCGCCGATTGCACGAGGCGCTGGCCGGTCACACGGTGACGCGTTTCGATCTGAGGGTTCCACGCTTCGCCACTGCCGATCTCACCGGCCGGACCGTCCGCGGCTGCGTGGCCCGCGGCAAGCACCTGCTGCTGCGCATCGGCGATGACACGCTGCATTCCCATCTGAGGATGGAAGGCGCCTGGCACCTGTACGCGCCGGGGCAGAAATGGCGGCATCCGGCGTTCCGAGTGCGCGCGATCGTCGGCACCGCTCGCCGCGAGGCCGTGGGCGTCGACCTCGCCGAGGTGGAGCTCATCGCGACACGCGATGAGGATCAGCTCGTCGGGTATCTCGGTCCCGACCCGCTCGATGCGCAGTGGGATGCCGCGGAGGCCGCCCGGCGACTCGGCGCGGACGAGAGAAGCATCCATGTGGCCCTGCTCGACCAGCGCAATGTCGCCGGCTTCGGCAACGAGTACGCGGCCGAACTCCTGTTCCTGCGCGGCATCCTGCCCACCACGCCGGCCCGGGTCGTCGACGTCGACGCGCTCCTCGCGCTCGGATGCCGCGTGATCCGAGCGAACCGCGACCGGCCGGACCGCACGTTCACCGGCGTCGCACGACGCGGCGAGACGGACTGGGTCTACGGACGCGCCGGTCGGCCGTGCCGGCGCTGCGGAACGCTCATCCGTCGCGGCGAGCAGGGCGCGGATCCCACCCGCGAACGCGTGACCTTCTGGTGTCCGAACTGCCAGCGGTGATCGCATCCCGATCCGGGAATGAATTCACGGGAGTCGTGGTTGTCCATATATCCGGGAGTCTCCGGAACGGGAGGAATCGTGGGCAAGAACTACATCGATATCGAGGACGACCAGGGCGCCACGCTGCGATACCGCAAGCATGCCAACGGCCGCGGCCTCGTCGCGCACGGCGCGACGGTGCACCCGATGGCCGTCATCGAGGCCGGCGCCTATATCGAACCCGGCGCGCGCATCGCCGCGGGGGCGAAGATCGCCCGCGGCGCGTGGATCGAGCCGGGTGCCGTGATCGGCGAGAACGCGTCGATCGACGCGCACGCGCACATCGGAGAGGGAGCAGCCGTCGGCGCGGGGGCGCACATCGGCGTCCGCACCGAGGTCGGCGCCGGCGCACGCATCGTGCGCGGCTCGCGCATCGGCGACGACGAGACCGTCGCCGCGGGCCTCACGATCGCGACCGACCGCAAGGGACTCTGGCTGGCGGCCTGATCGGCATTCCCCCGAGAAACCCTCTCCGGCGCGAGACACCACCGCCGTCGTGGTTTCTCGGCGGCAGTCGGTGACGCGCGGCGCGGGCGAGTAGCCTGAAGGACGTGGCGAAAGCGGGAAACGGCGGGCGGAACGGTCGCGCAGGCGGAAGCCGGCGGACCGTCAGCAAAGGAACGCCCGTCCGAACCGGCAAGGGAGCGCCCACGCAGAAGAAGTCCACCAGGGGCGCGCAGAAGAACACCGCGCCCGCGAAGAAGTCGGGCACGCCCGCACCGACGGACGCCCGGTATGACGCCCCGGCATCCGAACCGCGCACGTTCCGCCTCGGAGCGATCCCCGGGGCGACCCCCGGGAAGTGGATCGACGCCTGGAAGCAGCGCATGCCGGACGTCGCGCTCGAACTCGTCCCGATCCTCTTCGCCGACCAGCGCACCGCGTTGGAGGAGTTGGACGCCGCACTCGTCCGGCTTCCGATCGAGGATGCCGATCTGCACGTGATCCGCCTCTACGACGAGGTTCCCGTGGTCGTGGCATCCGCTGAATCGCATCTGCTCGCGGCGGACGAGCTCGAGCCATCCGATCTGGACGGCGAGGTGCTGCTCGCATCGGACGAGGACGTCCTGGAACTCGATCTCCCCGGCACCACGGCATCCGCATACGGCGCGGTTCCGACGACGGCCGACCTGATCGCCACGGTCGCGACCGGCGCGGGGATCGCCGTCGTCCCGATGTCGCTCGCCCGCCTTCACCACCGCAAGGATGTCGACTACCGCGTGCTGCGGGACGGCCCCGTGTCGACCGTCGCGTTCGTCTGGGCGCGTGAACGCAGCACCGACGACGTCGACACCTTCGTCGGAATCATCCGGGGTCGCACCGCGCGCTCCTCGCGCTGACGTGTCACCGTCCGTCATCGGCTTCGGCGCGCGCGTTCCGACTGGCTAGAATCGCCGGATGGCCTCGCTTCTCTACATCAGCGTGCGCCCCGAGCTGGCCGCGGCGGATGCCGAGTACGCGTCGTTCCGCCGAGGCCTCGGCGTCGACGAACTCGACCGCCTGGATCTGATGGCCACCCCGCTGGATGCCGAGGCCATCGACGCGCATCGCGGAATCGTGATCGGCGGCTCCCCGCTCAATGTCACCGACCCCGCGCCCACGGCGCTTCAGCGCCGGGTCGAATCCGACCTCGAGCGCATCGCCGCGGCCGCGATCGACGGTCACATCGCCGCGCTGTTCACCTGTTACGGCATCGGCGTCGTGACCAGGATGCTCGGCGGCACCGTGACGCTGGAGCATCCCGAATCCACAGCGGCGGTGAAGATCCGCGCGACTCCCGCCGCGCGCCAGGACCCGCTGTTCGGCCCGAGCGGCCCCGAGCTCACGGTGTTCACCGCGCACAAGGAATCCGCCACCGAGGTCCCGCCGGGCGCCGAGCTGCTCGCCATCGGCGAGGCCTGCCCCGTGCAGGCCTACCGGGTCGGCACGCACCTGTACGCGACTCAGTTCCACCCGGAGCCCAGCCCGGCGGACTTCGCCGAGCGCATGACGTTCTACCGCACCAAGGGATACTTCGACGCGAACGCGTTCGACGCCGTGCAGCAGCGGGTGCTCGCCTCCACCGTCACCGAGGGCGAAGCCCTGCTGTTCCGCTTCGCCGCGACCTTCGCATAGCGGCCCCGCCGGCCCGGCCACCGCCAGGATCAGGTCAGCAGGGCGATCCGCTCGCGCAGGTATGCCTGCAGCGGCATGTATCCGCCGGCGTTGGACCATTTCACCTGCGGGATCCCGTCGATCATCGCCAGCGGCCCGGAGGCTCCGCCTGCCTCCACGGCCTCCAGATCGATCACGCTCCACCCGATATGGGCGACTTCCCCCTCGCGGAAGCCGCCGCGCAGTGCCCACTCCCGACGCGCCGCGCGTTCGCGAGCCGACTCAGCCGTGTAACCGCGCCGTCCGGCATCCGCGGCGCGCAGCACCTCGGCCGTGGCCAGTACCGCATCGTCCGTGAGCAGGAGAACGCCCACGTGCCATGCCTCGCCCACGCGGACGATGCGGTCCCCGCGGAACCGCGAGCGCTTCTCCTCGCCGAGCCCCTCCTTCGGCACGCCGACCAGCTCTCTTCGAACGTGGTCCAGCAGTGCGCGCGCCGACATCACAGCTCGCTGACCGGCTTGTTCTTCTCGGCTTCGGCGAGCGTGGCGCTGTCGCCACGCAGCGACATCGCGATGAGCGGATACAGCAGCACCGACAGCATGCCAGCCCCGACGAGCGCCGCGGCGACCCCGGAATCGAGCATCCCCTGCTCCACCCCGATCGCCGTCACCGCGACGATGATCGGCAGCCCCGTCGCCGAAAGCAGCGCCAGCGCCGACCGTTCGCGCACGCTCGCGCCCGCGGGTGCCGAGAACTGCGCTGCGGCACCTCGGAACAGCAGCAGCGCGACGAGGAAGACGGGCACGAGCGCCATGGCCTCCGGCGACGCGAGCAGCGCATCCAGGTCGTAGGTGATGCCGGTGTAGAGGAAGAAGATCGGCACGAGGAACCCGAACGCGATCGCCTCGATCTTGCTCTCGATCTCCTCGGCGTCCTCCTTCGGCGCGCGCGCCATGATGATGCGCCAGACCGCGCCGGCGACGAACGCGCCGAGCAGCATGTCCAGCTCCAGGACGACGCTGAGTGCCACGAGCGACGCGATCAGCAGCAGCACGAAGCGGATCCCGAACTGGTCGGAGGTGTGCAGCGTCGCGCGCAGGAACGCGTGCAGGCGCCCATGCGGTGTGCGCTGCGCGAAGAAGACGACCGCGGCGGCGAGCACGACGAACGTCAGCAGCACCGCGGTGGCGACCCAGGTCGTCCGCGTGCTGAGGAAGATCGAGATGGCGATCAGCGGCAGGAACTCGCCGACGGCCCCGATCGCGGTCACGGTGCGACCGAACGGCGTGTTCAGCTCTCCCGCATCCCGCAGGATCGGCATCAGCGTACCGAGGGCCGTCGAGCTCAGCGCGATGCCGATCACGACCATCCCCTCGCCGGGAGCGAAGAAGAACCCGAGCCCGATCCCGAGGACGACGCTCATGACCCAGCCCAGCGACGCGCGCACGAGCGGCTTGCCTGCCAGCTTGCGGAAGTCGATCTCCGAGCCGGCGACGAAGAACAGCATCGCCAGGCCGAACTCGCTGAGCTTCTCGAGCACTTCGCCGGCATCGACCCAGCCCAGCAGAGCGGGCCCGATCAGGATGCCCAGCACGAGCTCGAACACGATCACCGGAACACGCAGCACCGGCCGCACGCCCTTCGCCAGCAACGGCGCCAGTACGGCCATCAGGGGGACGAGGACGAGTCCTGCTTCGCTCGGGTTCACGCCTGTCAGATTATCGGCCCGCCCGCTGACGGGTCAGCCGATTCCGGGCGCCGTGCCCGGCGATTCGTCGCCGCCGCCATCGACGGGGCAGAATCGACGCAGACCGTTGCAAGGAGCATCCATGTCCCAGCCCGATACCGCCCGTCTGCTCATCGCGTGCGACGACCAGCCAGGAATCGTCGCCGCCGTCGCCGGCGTGCTGGCCGAGCACGGTGCGAACATCATCTCGCTGGATCAGCACTCCACCGACTCGGAGGGCGGACGCTTCTTCCAGCGCACCGTCATTCACCTGCCTGGTCTCTCGGCCGCACGCCCCGTACTGGAGGCCTCCATCCAGCAGGTCGCGGACCGATTCGGCATGGAGTGGTCGCTGCACGACGTCTCGCGCCGCAAGCGCGTCGCGATCTTCGTGTCCAAGTACGACCACTGCCTGATGGAGCTGCTGTGGCGCGCGCAGCGCGGGCAGCTCGACATCGACATCACGATGGTCATCTCCAACCACCCCGACCTGGCGGAGTCCGTGCGCAGCTTCGGCGTCCCGTTCGTGCACATCCCGTCCGGTGACAAGCAGGTGATGGAGCAGCGCCAGCTGGAGCTGCTGCAGGGCAACGTCGATCTCGTCGTCCTCGCGCGCTACATGCAGATCCTCACCGACTCGTTCATCGAGCAGCTCGGTGCACCGGTGATCAACATCCACCACTCCTTCCTGCCGGCCTTCATCGGCGCGAACCCCTATGCCAGGGCCAAGGATCGCGGCGTGAAGCTCATCGGCGCCACCGCGCACTACGCCACCGCTGACCTCGACGAGGGCCCGATCATCGAGCAGGACGTCACACGCGTCACGCACTCGGAGTCCGCCGCCGAGCTGCAGAGCCGCGGCGCGGACGTCGAACGCCTCGTGCTCGCGCGGGCCGTGCAGTGGCACGCCGAAGACCGCGTGATCGTGCACGGCCGGTCGACCGTCATCCTGTAGCGCCCCGGCCCGATCCTGCGCACACCTCCTGATCTCAGGAGGCCGGCAGTCCCGTCACGAGCTCGTCGAACACCTCGGATGCCGTGTCCCACCGCGCCAGCGACGCGGACTGACCGAGCCAGAGCGACTGCAGCTCACCGAGATTCTGCTGCCCCGCCGCTGTCCGGAATCGTCCGGTGAGCCAGTTCTGCATCGGGAACGGTGCGATCGTCCCGCTGGCCTCGATCGCTCGCACGACCCGGTTGCGGGCGCCTCGTGCGAGTCGCCCGCTCATCGCTCGGGTGAGCACGCTGGCGTCGGCCGACGTGCTCCGGATCGCCGCGCGGTGCGCGTCGGTCGCCGCCGATTCGCTGGTCGCGAGGAACGCCGTCCCCACCTGGACCGCCGAGGCTCCGAGGGCGAACGCGGCCGCGACACCGCGGCGGTCGGCGATGCCGCCGGCGGCGATGACGGGCACGCGCACGGCATCCGCGACCTGCGGAACCAGAGCGAACGTGCCGACCAGGGATTCCTCGGCGGAGCGCAGGAAGGACACCCGGTGGCCTGCGGCCTCCATGCCCGTCGCGACGATCGCGTCCACTCCGCCGGCCTCCAGCGCGAGCGCCTCGGCGACCGTCGTCGCCGTCCCGACGACGCGAATGCCTCTGCTGCGCGCCTGAGCCATGATGGCCTCCGACGGCACGCCGTAGACGACGCTCAGCACTGCGGGCGCGACATCCCAGATCGCGTCGAGCTGCTCGTCGAGCGATGGCAGGTAGCGCTCGGGGCGTGCCGGCACCTCGACCCCGACGGCCTCGTAGAACGGCTGCAGCGCCTGCGCGAACACCGCGTGCTGCGGTCCCGGTTCGGCCTCGTCCCCCACGGGAAGCCAGATGTTGAACGCGAACGGATGCTCGGTCCTCTCCCGCAGCTGCACGGCCGTCTGCCGGATACGTTCGCCGTCGTACCCGTACAGCCCGTACGAGCCCAGGCCCCCTGCTTCGCTGACGGCGGCGGTCAGGTCGACGGAGGACAACCCGCCGAAGGGTCCGAGGACGATCGGATGCCGGATGCCGAGAAGCTGCGCGAATTCGGTCATGCTTCGAGGCTACGCCCGTCGGGACGCATCCGGCCCGGCCGGGAACGGGACTGTCAACCCCCTCTGCCCCGAGGCCGTCCCGACCTACCGTCGGAGCCAGGAGGTCACCAATGAGCACGCACCCGCACACGCCCACCACCACCCACGACGCCTGGGGCGCCGGAGACCCGCATCTGCGCCTCACGAACGGGGAGGACCGCCTGGTCTATCACCTGCGCGACGACATCGTGCGCATCGGCTCTGCGGCCGGCAATGAACTCGTCCTGCCCGACGGCGATCCGGTGCACGCCACGATCACGCACGACGAGCGCGATGAGTACGTGCTCACGCTGCACGGCCCCGGCGAGACGAACGCGGCATCGCTGGATGCCTCGGGCGAGCGCACCCAGATCCTGCGCACCGGAGCGAGTTTCACGGTCGGTGAATGGGAGCTGGTCTACGGGCGCGAGGAGTCCGCCGATCATGGACGTCCGTACGGCGGACGCCAGGGCGGCGAACTGTCCGATCAGGACCTCCAGCCGCCTCGACCCGACTACACCGCCGATGCCGAGGATGACCAAAGCCGACGCACCGACACTGCCACCGCCCCTGAGGACCCGACGACGGCCAACGCGTCGGGGCAGGGCGGCTCGGCGGACGGCGGCGAGCGGTCCAGCACGACGCGACGACTGGCCGGTGACAAGCAGGGCGCGACCGCACCCGATGAGGACGGGGAGTCCGACGAGCCCTGGAGCTGACCGCTATCCGGTCGCCGAGCCGATAGGGGTACCCTCGATGACATGGCGGGAATGATCGAGCAGCTGATGGCCTTCGTGCTGTCCGCGCTCGGGCTCGCCGCCCTGCCGGACATGGCCGCCCTGGGACTCGCCGTCGCGATCATCGCGGTCGCGGCGCTGATCGTCGCCATCGCGATCATCGCGCCCCGCGCCGGGAAGGATTCTCCCCCGCATCCGCTGCGCGCCATCGATGCATCGACGCTGCTGTCGCAGAGCGATCCGGATGCCGCCGGGCACCCGCGTCCACGAGCGCCGGGAGTCGTGCGCGCCGTGTGACCCGTCCGTTCGCGTCGGGACACGGCTTCCGCCGACCCTCCCGACGCATCGAACGGACACATCATGGACCCCTTCTCCTTCCCTCCCCTCGCGGCGCTCCTCGACGCCGCCTACGGCGTTCTGGTCGGCCTCGCCGACTTCTTCGAACCCTTCGCCGGCGCGTCGGCGGCCGCACTCGCGGTCGTCGTCGTCACGCTGCTCGTGCGTGCGCTGCTCATCCCGGTCGGGATCTCCCAGGCCAAGGCGGAGCAGACCAGGGCGCGGCTCGCTCCCCGGCTCCGCGACATCCAGAAACGGCACAAGAAGAATCCGGAGCGGCTCCAGCGCGAGATCATGCAGCTCTACCAGGACGAGAACACCTCTCCGTTCGCGGGGTTCCTCCCTGTGCTGCTGCAGGCACCGATCGTCGGCATCCTGTACACGCTGTTCCTGCGCACCGAGATCGCCGGGCACCCGAACGAGCTGCTTTCGCACGACCTGTTCGGCGCTCCCCTGGGCACGGGCCTGGTGCACATGCTCGCCGTCGGGCCCTTCTCCCCGCCGACCCTCGCTGTCTTCGCCCTTCTCGTCGCGATCATGGTGGTCGTCGCCGAGATCACCCGGCGGGTGTTCCGGCCGACGCCCGCCGACGATGCGCCGCTGTCGTCGCCGGGGATGCTGCGGATGGTGAGCGCTCTGCACCATCTGACAGCGGTGTTCGCGCTCTTCGTCCCGCTCGCGGCGGCGCTGTACCTGACGATCACGGTCGTCTGGACGCTGGTGCAGCGTGTGGTCCTTCGCCGACGATATCCGTTGCCGGTCTGATCTCTAGTCGGGGCGGATGCCGCGGTCAACCCTGTTGAGCACGGCATCCCCCGCACGGATGCTGGGCTCATGCACGACCGAGCTGTTCACCGTCCCGTCCGTCGACGTGCGGCCGCCGCTGTGATGGCCGGCACGCTCACGATCGCCCTGACCGGATGCCTGGGCACCGTGCCCGCCGATCCGGACGGGACCCTCGATGGCGCGACCGGCGAGACGCTCCGGATCGGCGTGAGCTTCGAGCCGGACGTCGCCGAGGCCGGCGCAGCGTCCGACGACGCTCCGCATGGTCCGCTCGTCGACCTGGCGGAGGACTACGCGGATTCGATCGACGCCCGCATCCTGTGGGTCCCCGCGGGGGAGGAGACGCTCGTCGGGATGCTCGAGGAGGGCGACATCGACCTGGCCATCGGCGGGTTCAGCGACACGACGCCGTGGTCCGAACGGGTCGGAACGACGAGAGGATACGCAGATCTGCCCGGTCTGCACGACCGCACCGTCGTGTGGCTCGTCCCCGCAGGGGAGAACGCTCTGCTGTCCGACATCGAACTCTTCCTCGACCACGAGGCCGGATCATGACCCGCCCGGATCCGCACCGGTTCGGACGGACCGACCTGCCACCGCAGCAGCGGCGTGCGCTGCGCTCGGCGATCCGCTGGGAATGGTTCACGATCGGCTATACGACCGTGACGATCGTCCTCGTGGCGTTCGTGGTCGGCGGCTCGCAGTCGATGCGCACGGCGTGGATCGAGGACATGCTGTCCCTGCTCCCCCAGATCGCCTTCCTGATCGCGCTGCTGCTCGTCCGGCGGCGCCCCAGTGTCGACCACCCGTACGGGCGTCATCGCGCGATGGGCGTCGGTCACATCGTCGCCGGCG
Source organism: Microbacterium sp. NPDC056234 (assembly GCF_042267585.1). Classification (NCBI taxonomy): domain Bacteria; kingdom Bacillati; phylum Actinomycetota; class Actinomycetes; order Micrococcales; family Microbacteriaceae; genus Microbacterium; species Microbacterium sp. NPDC056234. The sequence goes on along the minus strand of NZ_JBHJTE010000001.1, from coordinate 1,131,430 downwards.
TCGCCCTGGCGACGGTGGGGCTCAACCTGGCGTTCGAAGCCGTCAGCGGACTCGTCACGCAGGATCATCCGACGATCGGTACTGTGCAGCTGTTCGGCCAGACGATCTGGCTGGGCTGGCTGATGGTGGGCGTGATGAGCGTCATCGTGGTCGGGCCGGTGTTCTTCTACGGCCCGGCCAAGGCGCGCCTCGCACCGCTGCTGCACAACAAGCTCCTGTACGCGGATGCGGACATGGCCAAGGCCGACTGGCACACCAATGCCGCCTCGATCGTCGGCGTGCTGGGGATCGGACTCGGCGTGTGGTGGCTGGACGGTGCGGCAGCCCTGTTCATCTCGGTCGGCATCGTGCGCGACGGCGTCAGGAACACGCGATCCGCCGTCCGCGACCTCATGGATCAGCGGGCACGGACGTACGACGACGAGGCCCCGCATCCGCTCGCGGCCGACGTCGTGCAGTACCTGCGCGGGCTGGTGTGGATCCGCGACGCAGCCGTCCGGATGAGAGACGAAGGGCAGGTGTTCCACATCGAGGCGTTCGTGCGACCCCATCGCAAGCGGGTTTCGCTGACGAAACTGCGCCGCGCTTCCGAGGGCATCGCGGGGCTGGACTGGAAGGTTCAGGACGTCGTCGTCATCCCCGTCGAGCAGCTTCCGGACGAGGCCGACCGCACAGAGGATGCCTCAGCGAGCGGTGCTCGCTGAGGCATCACCCTCCGGTCCCTCCGGCTGCTACCTCTCCGGCGGGAAGTGCGGGATCTCGAACGGTCGCGTCGAACGGTCCTCCGCGGCGGCCGCCACTGCGGCATCCAGGTCGGCGAGCAGCTCCTTCAGATCCCGGTAGCGCGACCGATGCGGGCAGGGGCTGCGCAGCCAGAGAACCTCGATGGCACCGAGCTCGCTCTTCTCCGCATACGCCACGAGTCGTGCCGCATCGGCATGACCGCGGGTGGCATCGCAGATGCGCCAGCCTGCGCGCCCGAGCGGAACGATCTCCCACGAGGGAGTGGCGGATGACGGAGGGTCTGTGGGGGCCACGATGCTCACAGTGCCTTCCCCCCGGTCACGGCGAGAACCGCACCTGATGTGTACGACGACTCCGCCGACGCGAGATACACGTAGGCGCCGGCGAGTTCCGCCGGCTGGCCGGCGCGCCCCAGTGGCGTGTCGGAACCGAACTCGGACACCTTCTCCTGGTCCCAACCGGTGGACGGGATCAGCGGGGTCCAGATCGGCCCTGGCGCGACGGCGTTCACCCGGATGCCGCGTTCGCCTGCCTCCTGCGCGAGAGCCTTCACGAACGCGACCTGGGCGGCCTTCGTCATCGCGTAGTCGATGAGACCTGGCGACGGCTCTGCCGCCTGGATCGATGCCGTCACGATGATCGATGCCCCTGCCTCCATCGACGGATACGCCGCCCGTGCGGAGTACATGAGACCGGCGAGGTTCGTGTCGAACACTCGGCGCATGTCCTCCGTCTTCAGATTCGCGAAACCGCCGACGTCGTGCTGGTACGCGGCGTTCAGCACCAGCACGTCGAGACCGCCGAGTGCGCGGCGTGCCTCGACCACGGCATCCGTCGCGAACCGCTCCTCCCGGACGTCGCCGGCCAGGCTCAGGCCCTTCCGGCCTGCATCGCGGACGAGGTCGAGTGTGTCGTCGGCATCCTCCTGCTCCTGCGGCATGTGCACGATCGCGACGTCCGCGCCCTCGCGGGCGAAGGCGATCGCGACGGCGCGTCCGATGCCGGAGTCGCCGCCCGTGATGAGGGCGCGACGCCCGGTCAGTCGACCATGTCCGACATAGCTCTGCTCGCCGTGATCGGGCGTCGGTCGGGTCTCATCCGTCTGCCCCGGCTGCGCGTCCTGGGACTGCGGAGGGAACGGGCCATCCGTGTGCGCGTAGCGGGGGTCTTCGGCAATGCGTGTCATCATCATCCTCGCTCTGGGGAAACGGTGGGAAGGTCGTCACCGACCCTCTCCCGGATCCCGCAGGAGAACCAGGGGGTTGACACTGACTGGCCAGTCGTCCTTCGCGTGCGTGAGCGCTCGCGCGCGACCTGTCAACGGGGCTGACGGCCCGATACCCGTGCGCGACGGTGGGAGTCCACCAACCGAAGGAGTCGGACATGTCAGGCACGCGAGCCATTCCTGAAGAAGAACTTCCTTTCCCTCCCGAACGCGTCGAGCAGCGGGATGCCGAGAACACCGATCCCGCAGATGCCGAAGCGACGCCGGGTGGCGAGGCGATGGACGACGATCCGGCGGACGAAATGGACGACGATCCGGCGGACGAAGAAGAGCAACCCGAGACGCAGGGGGATGAGCCCCTCGAGGCCGACCTCGGAGAGGACGGTCAGGGCGACCTGTCGCCCGAGGACGAACCGGATGTCCTCGCCGCAGATCTGGCGCGAGAGGATGCGGCGCCCGCAGACCTCCGCGACGAGGCACCATGAGCAGGGTCGGCGACCGGCGTCGACGCGCCGATCAGGAGCGACGGGCGTTCGTCCCCACGCGCCGCAGCCAGCGGAATCCGTAGCCCTCCAGGTCCAGCATCAGACGCCCGTCCGTCAGATCGAGCGGCGCATTGGACAGCAGGTCGGCGACCGTCGCGTCGTCGTCGGAGTCGGGGATGTCGATCTCCACGCGGCGCGCCCCCTCCGCGAAGTTGTGCACAGCGACGAACACGACGCCGTCCGCCCGGCAGGCGTGAGCCAGCACCGCAGCGTCGCCGGTCTCGAGGATCGACAGCTCGCCCCATGCGATCTCCGGCGCCGACTTGTAGCGGGCGATGAGAAGGCGGATGAACGACAGCAGCGAATCCGGATCGCGCAGCTGGTCGTGCACGTTGATGTGCTCCGGCGCGTATCCGTTCGGAGGCATGGCGGGCACGCGCGAGGGCCGCGCTGTGGAGAATCCGCCGGCGCGAGAGGCGCTCCACTGCATAGGAGAGCGAACGGCGGCCCTGTCCGACAGCCCCGGAATCTCCCCCATCCCGATCTCCTCGCCGTAGAACAGCGTCGGCGCCCCCGGGAGTGAGAACAGCAGGCTGTACGCCTGTCGGATCCGGCGCGGATCGCCGTGCAGCATCGGCGCCAGTCTCCGGACGATCCCTCGTCCGTAGACGCGTTGGCGCTCATCGGGCGCGAGCGCCTCGAAGATCTCCGTCTGCTCGGTCTCGTCGAGCTGCTGCAGTGTGAGCTCGTCGTGGTTGCGCAGGAACATCGCCCATCCGAAGCGCCGATCGACCGTCGGTCGGTGACCGAGCGTCTGCGCCAGGGGCGTCGCATCCTGACGCACCAGCGAGAGGAACACGGCCTGCATGGTCGCGAAATCGAACTGCAGTTCCAGCTCGGTGCCCTCCGTGCCGAAGTACGCCAGTTGCTCCTCGTGAGGGAGTGCGACCTCGCCCAGCAGCACAGCGCCGGCCCGTCGACGGCCGATGAAACGGCGCAGTTCCCGCAGGAACCCGTGCGGGTCGGTCTCGTCCGCCGCACCGGGCGCCGCGATGAGGAACGGGACGGCATCCACTCGGAAGCCATCGACGCCGAGCTCCGTCCAGAATCCGATGACACGTGCGATCTCGGCCCGCACGGCAGGCTCGGCGAGATTCAGATCCGGCTGATGCCGGTAGAAGCTGTGCAGGTAGTACTGGTCGGTGCGCTCGTCGTGCTCCCAGACGCCGTCCTCCTCCCCGGGGAACACCGTCTTCTGCGCAGTCCGCGGCGGGCGGTCGCGCCATACGTAGTAGTCGCGATGCTTCGAGGAACGCGATCGTCGGGCGGAGCGGAACCACGGATGCCGGTCCGAGGTGTGATTCACCACGAGGTCCATGATGACCCTGATGCCTCTGTCGTGCGCGATCCGCAGCAGCTCGACGAAACCGCCGAGGTCGCCGAGGCGTGGGTCGACCCCCGTGAAGTCGGTGATGTCGTACCCGTCGTCGAGGTCGCGCGTCGGCTGGAACGGCATGAGCCAGAGGCACGTCACCCCGAGCTCGGACAGGTAGTCGATGCGGTCGCAGAGTCCCTCGATGTCACCGACGCCATCGCCATCCGAGTCCTGGAACGTCTCGATGTCGAGGCAGTAGATCACCGCGGTCCGCCACCACAGATCGCTGGTGTCGGCAGGTCTCACAACAGCCTCCGCAGTGCGGGAAGCAGTTCGCTCTCGCAACGACCGAGGAACTCGGTCTGATCCGCACCGACATGATGCAGGTAGATGCGGTCGAACCCGAGCGCGACCTCGGCTATCCGCTCGGCGAGATCCGGCGCCGAATCCGAGATCAGCACCGCTGAGCGCAGCTTCTCCTCGGTCGGGTCTGCGAGCGCCTCGAAGTCCTCCGGCTGCTCGAGCTCCCACATCCGGTCGGCGGGCGCCGTCGCGTGCGACCACTGGTCACGGGCGAGCGCGAGCGCCTCGGCATCCGAATCGGCGAGACTCACGTGGATCTGGATCGCCAGCGGGCCACCGCCGGCGGCGTCCCGATAGGCCTCGCGCGTCTGCGCCACGGCGGTCGGATCTGCACCGACCGTGATCAGTCCGTCGGCCCAGGAAGCCACCTCGGCTGCCGTCTCGGGGCTCACCGCCGCCGCCAGCAGTTCAGGCGGAGCCTCAGGTCGGCTCCAGACGCGCGCCTCGTGCACCCGCACCTCCCCGTGGTGCTCGACGCGCTCACCGGCGAGCAGCGCACGGATCACCGCCGCGCTCTCGCGCAGGCGGAGGTCTCGCCGTTCCTTGTCCGGCCACTCATCCCCGGTGACGTGCTCGTTGAGAGCCTCGCCGCTTCCCAGAGCGGCCCAGAAGCGGCCGGGGAACAGCATCGCGAGCGTCGCCGCGGCCTGCGCCGTGATCACCGGGTGGTAGCGCTGCCCCGGCGCCGTGACCAGCCCGATGGGGAACTGCGTCAAGGCCAGTGCGGCGCCGATCCAGCTCCACGCGTACCCTGATTCACCCTGGGCGCGCGACCACGGAGCGAGATGGTCGGAGCACATCGCACCGTCGAAGCCGACGGTCTCCGCATCCCGGACCGCCTGCAGCAGCTTCGCCGGGCCGATCTGCTCGTGCGAAGCGTGGAACCCGATGAGGACCATGTGCGCTCCGGGTCAGAAGGCGAGGTCGGGATCGGCGCCGACGCGGTTCCCGCCACCGCCGCCCTCCATGAGCTCCTTGAAGCGCTTGAGGTCGGACGATGCCGCCCGCTCGTCGAGGTTGAGCAGTGCTCCGGCCTTCTCCGTCAAGGTCTCCGGCACCCAGCCCATCTCGAGTTCGACGCGTGTGCGCTCGGCGTCGATGGGCGTGAACTGCACCACGCCGGTATGAACCTTCTCACCCTCGCTCGCCCAGGCAATGCGCTGATTCGGAACTGCTTCGGTCACGACGGCGTCGAACTCGCGCTCGACCCCACCGACGTTGACCACCCAGTGCGTCCGGTTCTCACTCAGACGCTCGATACTCTTCACCATCGACATGTAATGCGGCATGTCCTCCAACCGCGCCCACTGGTCGTACACCGCACTCGCCGGCGCTTCGACCTCGATCTCTGCCCTGATCACCTCGGTCATTCGGCTCGTCTCCTTCGTCTCGTCGTCTCGGGTGCCTCACTCTATGGATGCCGCGTCCCCTGCCGTCTCGGGGTTGACCTCGCCGGGTCAGGCGCGTACGGTGCCGTCGCGCCTGAACGGGTCCCGCTCGGACGGAGCCCCGATGCGCAGGTTCGACACGGTCCGGGGGTAACGGTTCACCTGGCCGCCGTCAATCCCCTGCGCCCGCCGGCACCTCGCCTCTACCGTGAACGACATGAGCGATGTCACGGTCTTCGCGCCGTCCCCGACTCTGACCATCACCGTCGAGGACCACCCGCAGGGCTCCGAGATCCACGTCCATGCCGGTGGGCAGGGCGTCTGGCAGGCCAGGATGCTCCGGCGTCTGGGTTGCGAGGTCACGATGTGCTGCGTCCTCACGGGCGAGATCGGCAGCACTCTCGGTCACCTGCTCGAGGACGAAGGACTGCGCGTCATGGCGGTGGAGCGCGCGGGTCGAGGCTCGGCCTACGTCCACGATCGCCGTGAAGGGAAACGGGTCGCTGTCGCCGAGGAGCAGGGCGACCCGCTCGGACGTCATGAGCTCGACGACCTCTACACGCGGATGCTGGATGCCGCGTCGCGGTCGCGCGTCTCGATCCTCAGCGGACCCGCCGGCGACGCGACCGTCCCCGCCGACATGTATCGACGTCTGGCTTCCGACCTGCGAGGCGACGAGCGCCGAGTCGTGGCGGATCTCGCCGGCGATCGGATGCAGGCGGTCATCGCCGGCGGAGTCGACGTCCTCAAGGTGAGCCACGAGGAGCTCACGGACGACGGACTCATCGACGACGACTCCACCGATGCCATCCGTGCCGCGATGCGCGCGCTGCGCTCCGACGGTGCGCGGTCGGTCATCGTGACGCGCTCGTCGCAGCCGCTGCTGCTCATGGACGAGTACGGAACGGTCGAGGTGTCGCTGCCGGCCTTCGCCGAGGCGGAGACCCGAGGCGCGGGCGACTCGCTCACGGCCGGTGTCGTCGCCGGGATGGTCCGCGGCGAACCGCTGCGGCGCGCGATCTCGCTCGGAGTGGCGGCGGGGGCCCTCAACGTCACCAGGCACGGGCTGGGCACCGGCGACGGATCCGCGATCCGCGCGCTGCGCGATCGCGTCCATCAGCGCACGATCGACGCCGACGAAGCGCCGATCGCCGAAGAGCGCACCAGCCCGGACGGGCTCGCGGCGCGCGCGACGCCCCAGGAGGACTCATGACCCGCGTGCTGGTCACCAACGACGACGGCATCGATGCCCCCGGGCTGCAAGCGCTCGCCGTCGCAGCCGTCTCGGCAGGCTTCGATGTGGTCGTGGCAGCACCGGCGAAGCAGTCCAGCGGGTCGAGCGCATCGATCCTGGCGGAGGAGGCGGATGGTCGGATCCGCATCGAGAAGCGCCGATTGGAGGGCCTGGACGGCATCGCTGCTCACGCCGTGCACGGCGGCCCGGGCCTGATCGCCCTGATCGCCGCGCGCGGCGCGTTCGGCGACCCCGCCGAACTCGTCCTCTCGGGCGTGAATCACGGTGCGAACGTCGGTCGTGCGATCCTGCACTCCGGAACTGTCGGCGCCGCACTCACGGGCGGACTCGGCGGCACCTGGGGCATGGCCGTCTCGCTCGACGTCGGGATCGAGCCGATGGCGTACCACTGGCGCACCGGCGCCGACGCTGCGCTGCGGCTCGTCCCGCAGCTGATGACCCGCCCGCGGGGTGCGGTCGTCAACGTGAACGTGCCGAACGCGGCAGAGGTGCGCGGCTTCGTCGAAGCCCCTCTCGCCCCGTTCGGTATCGTCCAGACCACGCTCATGGAAGCCGACGAGCACTACGTGCGTCTCGCGGTGGAGGACCTGCCCCTCATCCCCGCCGAGGACAGCGATGCCGCGCTGCTCGCCGACGGCTGGGTCACCGTCACGGGAATCGATCCGGTCAGCAGCTGCGCGTTCCCGCTCCCGGAGGAGTTCTCGGGTCAGAGCGCAGGGTTGTCCGCCGTCACCGGTTCGCCGCCGTCGGCCGGCTCCGGCACGAGATAGAGCCCGCCCGGCGAGTTCGCTGTGAAGGCAAGAGCCTCGATCCAGGCACGATTGATCGCGGGCGAACGACTGCCGTAGTACTTGAACACGAGCGCGCTGGACGCGTGCACCCACACCGTCGTCCTGCCGCCGCCGACGCTGGCGTCCTCGCGCCAGGAGAACGGAAAGGGCTCGCCTCTGCGCAGCTTCGCGCTGACGACCAGCTGGATATGCGTGAGGGCACGGTCCTCGATCTCGACCTTGACGCCACCCTCATAGATGAACTTGCCCATGCAGCAGCATCCTCTCTCATATGTCGAGCCCGATCGGAGCGGGCTCTGCTGAAGCGCGTCCCCGTCGACAGCGTATCCCGCGGGGGCGGATTCCGATGCGCTCGGCATGCCGAGCGCCGCGAGTCACTCCTGCCTCCGCGTGTCAACCCCCGTCGAAGGTCGGGCGGGCCCTCGTATCGTGGCCCGCACAGACAGGAGAGGAACATCATCATGACTCTGGTCAGCGAAATCATGACACCGGGGGCCCGGTGCATCGGCGAGAACGACTCTCTTCACATCGCCGCGACGGTGATGGCCGAACTGGATGTCGGAGCGCTGCCCATCTGCGGGGAGGACAGCAGGCTGAAGGGGATGCTGACGGATCGTGACATCGTCGTCAAGGCGGTCGCGAACGGCATGGACCCCGAGACGACCCGGACCGGGGTGCTCGCCGCTGGGAAGCCGATCACGGTCACGGCGTCGGATGACATCTCCGTGGCGCTCGCGCGTATGCAGGAGCACCAGATCCGACGGCTCCCCGTGATCGACGACCACCTGCTGGTCGGCATCGTCAGCCAGGCGGACGTCGCGCGCGCGATGCCTGCGGAGGACACCGGCGAGACCGTCGAGCGCATCTCGCTCTGAGCAACGGAAGGAAGCAGGAAATGCCACGCGATCAGCGATCCCGCCTGAAGGACCCGGAACTGTATGAGGAGCTCCGCGAGGACGGTGCCTCCAAGGAGAAGGCTGCGCGGATCTCGAACGCCACCGGCGGAACGAAGAAGGGCCGATCGGAAGTCGGCCGCCGCGGCGGGGAATCGGGCACCTACGAGGACTGGACCGTGCCCGAGTTGAAGAAGCGCGCGAAGGAGCTGGGGCTGACCGGCTACTCCGACAAGCGCAAGAGCGAACTCATCACGGCGTTGCGGGATCACTGAGCGGACCGGGCATCTGAGCGGACCGGGCGTCAGCGTGGAACGAGCCCGATCCGCAACGGTGCGTCCGGTGCCGCCGCATCGGCGAGCGCGCCGTCCGCATCGGCGAGCGGGTGGACCGCGCCGACCACGTCGCCGAACGGATACGCTCGGCCGCGGCCGGCAAGGAACCCGACGGCGGCCGAAAGATCCGACCCCGAGTAGTTGTGGACCCCCGTGATGGTGACGAGGCGACGAACGATGTCTTCGGCATCCAACGCGACCGGTGGGGCGGGGAACACGCTGCCCACGAGAACGACGGTTCCGCCGACGTCTACCTCGTCGATGGCCTGCGCCACGGCATGCCCGGATGCCTCGATCACGACCTTCGGGCTTTCGATGTCCGCATCCGCCTCGACGCCGAAGCGCTCCGCGAGCCTGCGCCGCTGCTCTGATGGATCGACCACGGTGACCCTCGCGCCGAGATCTGCGGCGATGGCCGCTGCCGACAGGCCGACCAGACCGGCGCCGTAGACGCGGACGTGCACGCCGTCGAGGTCGCGCCCGGCACGCGCCACAGCCGCCCAAGCGGTCGCTGTCGCGCACGAAGCCGGGGCGAGCACCGCCGCAGGCAACGACTCCGGCGCGCGCACGATCGAGGTCCCCCGCCGCAGATGCACGTGGGATGCGAACCCGCCGGTGAGCTCCCAGCGCGGTTCGATGCGCTCGTGCCCGTACTTCGCGAGCGATCGGCACTTCTGCGCGGTGCCGGCAGCGCATCGATCGCATGTGCCGCACGACACCGTGACCGACCACACCACACGATCGCCGACGCGCAGTTCCCCGCCCTCGACCGTGTGCGCGCCGCCCTCTCCGATCGCGATCACGCGTCCGACGCTCTCATGTCCGAGCACGACGGGCACCGGGGAGCTGCGGTCACCGCGCACCGTGTGCACGTCGGACCCGCAGATCGTCGACAGCTCGACAGCCACCAGCGCATCCCCCGCGGCCAGAGCGACGCCGGGGACCGCGACCGTCTCCAACGGCATCCCGACACCGAGCCAGACCCGCGCGATCGCCGCGGGGCGCAGCACGACGTCGCGCAGCTCGGCATGGGGCAGCAGCGTGCGCACGTCAGCCGACCAGCACCGGAGTCGCGAGCGATGTCACGTGCGCGACATCGCCCCGCGGGAAATGAACGGTACTAGGGGGCTGCATGGCGACCTTTCGAACGTGCACAGAGGTAGTCGCGTGTCACTCTGGCATCTCCGGTAACAAGATCCGCGCCGCCATGGCAAGAGTTCAGGACCCGTTCACCTGCCTGACCTGCATACCTCGGATAGCGCGGGACCGCTGGCCTCCAGCGCCAGGCAATGCCCGAAAACAGAAGATCGCGAGCGCGGATCGGTTTGGAAGCCTTGACCCTGCGCTCGCGATCACGGCGCTGGGGACGCCGTACTCTGGGGAACCCTCAGGATATGCGCGTCGAATCGCGCCCGAGTAGCGTCGAAGGTCGACACCCACTACGACTTTCGGACAGACTCCGGCGGTGTCTGCTCGTCCGCTCGCCGCGCGATCGGCAGTCGCGCCGCGACGACCCAACGGCCGTCGACCTCTCCGGCGTGGAAATCCCCGCTGCCGTCGAGAACGCGCTCGGCCATCCGCTCGAGTCCGGTGCGACTGGACGACAGCCCGTGTCTCGGCGCCGATGACAGCGGGCTGTTGATCGTCAGCTCCGCCGTCTCGTCGGTGACAGCCAGCCGCATGTCGACCGAGCCCGCGCCCGCGTACTTCAGAATGTTCGTCGACGATTCGCGCGCCACTCGCGCCAGGATGATCTCGGCCGAACGGGGGATGCGATCGTCACCGGGGTCGCCATCGAGGATGACGGGGTGGCCGGCCGCTTCGAGCTCCTCTCGAGCCTCGGTCAGCGCAGCGGCGAAGTCACCGGTCTGAACCTCGGAAGCGCGCGGCCCGTCGTCGGCCAGATCGATCACGAATCGCAGGTCGGTCATGGCTTTGCGCGCCGCGACTCGGATGGCCTCCTGCGAGTCCTGGCGCGCGCGTTCGTCGTCGAGCATCTGCACGTGCAGCGACACGATCGTCAGGTGGTGGGCGATACTGTCATGCAGCTCCCCGGCGATCCAGCGGCGCTCCGCCAGCACGGCCTGCCGCTCCTGCTCGGCGCTGGCCGCCAGCTGCTGCTCGAGCCGTCGCCCCCGCGCGAAGGCCATCCGCAGCGCGAAGCCGACACCGCCGGCGACGGTCGCGAAGATCAGATAGATTCCCACGTTCACGGGGACGTTGGTCGGCCCGTAGGCAAGGATTGCTGCGGCGACGAGGAACCCGGCTGTGTACGACAGGATCAGCGGCGTGCGCCCGAGGCGCATCACGAGAGCGGCGGCCACGGCGGCGGTCGTCAGCACCTGCGCCTCAGCCCCGACCAGAAACGACAGCGCGAAGGCGGCTCCGAGCGCGCACGTCGCGACCAGCGGAGACCAGAGGAAGAGGGTCAGGAGAGCGGTCGTCAGGATGCTGACGACCGATCTGACGATGTCCACGCCGGGCGTGAAGATCAGGCTGAAGAGATCGAGAGCGATGATGCCGCCGATGATCGCGATGACGACGACGCGCTCGATCGTGCTCAGCCGTTCGCTCCGGCCCAGCCGGAGGATGTCAGATGCACCCCGCGTCGACCGGTCCAAAGCCATAGTTCAGTATGTCCTATCCGCCAGGTAGGCTTAGCGATACAGACCGAAGAAGCGTCCGAACTGTTCCCAGAAAGACATAGTCATTCACCTCCAAGGTTGGCTATTTGTCCAAGCGTGAGTTCATCTTCTCGGTGATCTGCTTGGAGCACATCTGTCTTCCTGGCAGACTTCGCTGGCCAAAGGTCTAGGAACCCATCGACGGTCCGCCCAGCCGTTAGGCTTCCTCCATGCCGGAAATCCGCGTGCTCATCGTCGATGACGACCCCCTGGTGCGTACCGCGCTCGCGCACTTCGTATCCCGCGATCCGGAGATCGACGTCATCGGTCAGGCCGAGGATGGAAAGCAGGCGATCGCCACGATCGAGCGCGACCGACCTGACGTGGTGATGATGGACGTCCAGATGCCTGAGATGAACGGCATCGACGCCACCGCGGCGATCACTCAGCGCTGGCCGGATGTCCGCGTGGTCGCGGTCACCACCCTCGACGGCAGCGACACCGTGCTCCCCATGCTCAGCGCCGGCGCGGCCGGCTACCTGCTCAAGGACTCGAGCGCCGAGAGCATCGTCGCCGGTGTCCGCGAGGTGCACGGCGGCGGGAGCTCGCTCTCACCACGCGTCGCGGCGATGCTCATCCGCCATGTGCGCGACGCGTCCTCCGGCAGTCAGGATGCTCGAGCGCTCGAACCGCTCACGGACCGCGAGACCGAGGTGCTCGACCGGCTCGCCGCCGGGATGTCGAACGCCGAGATCGCTCAGGCCCTCATCGTCTCGGAGGGCACGGTCAAGGCGCACCTCGGGCGCATCATGTCCAAATGGCATGTGCGCGACCGGGTGCAGATCCTGGTGACCGCTGCACGCGCAGGGCTGATCGACTTCCGCTGATCCCGGTGGCAGCGCTCACAGCGCGAGCAGCACGATGCCGGCGACGACGACGAGGGCCGCGACGACCCTCCGCCCCGGATGGCGCTCCTTCAGGACGAAGGCGCCGAACAGGCTCACGAGCACGACGCTGACGATGACGATGACGGCGATTACGCCGCCGAGTGCCCCCGCGGTATCCCCGCCGCAGAACCAGCATGTAGACCACGTGCAGGATGCCGGACACCCCGACGCCGATGAGGAAGCCAGGGAGGTCATCACCGACGCCTCCGGTGAAGGGGATGACGAGGCCCCAGAAGATCGCCGAGACGGACCGCCCCGCGCTGAGATGACGGGCCCGTTCTGCCGCTCGCTATGCTCATCGGCATGAGCATCGGTACCGTCCAGCACCAGTTGTCCACGCCCGAGGGCTTCGCGAAGGCCGTCGCCCCGCGGAGCGCCGTCTACGCCGGCGGTCTCACGAGCCTGATCGCCGGTCTCGCCGGCGTTGCGATGAACATCTTCCAGCTGGGATCGGCCAGCGACTGGAACTGGCGCCTGATCCTGCGCTTCTTCTTCGACGCGCAGGCCGTCGAATTCACCGGCAGTCGCGCCGGCCGTGCGGAGATGTGGCGCTTCCTGTACGTGTACGGTCCGATCATCCTGATCCCGCTCGGCGTGATCCTGCTCATCGTGCATTTCTCGACGCGCAGCAAGAACGGCGCGAAGCTCTACGCGGACTTCCGGTCCCGCGGATGGGTGGGCCGTCAGCGATTCACCGGTCTCAAGGTGAAGAACGGTCGCGCTCAGGTCGACGTCGTCTACGTGTCGCACCCGGACATGCCCGAGGAGACCTTCGACGCCATCGTGCAGCAGCACGCGACCCAGATCGCCGCGCTCGACAAGAAGGCGGCCAGGGCCGCGTCCACCGCAGCGGTCAAGGCGGGCATCCTCAAGGGCGGCATCAGCGCCGCGGCTCTGACGCCGGGCCTCCCGCCCGAGATCGTCGCCGCGCCCGTGCAGGGCAAGGGCGAGTTCGTCGCCGTCGTCCCGCCGGAATCAGGAACGACAGGCCGGTTCCAGGTGCTGCCGATCAAGGAATGACCTGCTGACGGAACGGGGGCGGAGTCGATCGACTCCGCCCCCGTTCTGCGTCACACCGGTCGTGTCCGGCGGATCCTCGCGATCAGCATCCCGAGCAGGCCGAGTGCGATCAGCAGAACCGCCCAGCCGAGCCCGGTCACGATGCCACCGGTGACGGCGAGTTCGGGCAGATCGACCGTGACCGAGTCGGATGCCGACACCACGGAAGCCCCGCTGATCGCCGTCACAGTCGCCGCGTTCGTCACCGAGCGGGCCTTCGCCTCATCGGTCGTGATCTCGTACGCCACCGGCCCGCAGGTGAACGACTCCCCCGGCGCGAGTTCGGGGATGTCGCAGGCGACCGCACCGCCCAGCTTCGGGTCGTCGATCGTGACGTCGGTCACCGTCGCCGCACCGGAGTTCGTCACCGTGAACCGGAACTGCACGGTGTCGCCCGCGCTGACCTTCGCATCGCCGTTCGCGTCCGCGTAGTCGCCACCGGTCTTCTCCACCGAGACCGCCGGCTGCGCCTCGATCGGCGTGGTGACGCTCGCGTCGGACGTCGTCTCGACCCCGCCGGCTCCGGTCGCCGAGGCCGTCGCCGTGTTGACGATCTCGCCGGCGTCGACGTCGGCCTGCGTCAGCGCGACGGTCACCGGACCGCACACGACCATCTCGCCCGGAGCGATCGACGTCGCCTCGCATTCGATGTCGCCGTCGACGCGCGCATCCGAGATCGTCGGATCCGTCACGGTCGTCGTGCCGGTGTTCGTCACCGCGAACGTGTAGTCGATGGTGTCACCGGCATCCGTGATGCCGTTGCCGTTCGCGTCCACGATCGCGGCGGCCGACTTCACCAGCGCGATCGCGTCCTCGCCTGCGACGACGACGTCCGCGACTGCCGCATCGGCGACCGAGCCCGATGCTCCCGCGGCCGTCGCGGTGGCCTCGTTGTGGACGGTCTGCGCATCGACGTCATCCTGCGTGAGGGTGTAACCGACGGGGCCGCACACGAGCTCCTCGCCGGGAGCCAGCTCAGCGCCGTCGAGCGACGGGCAGTCGAGGTCGCCGCCCAGCAGCGGGTCCTCGATCGCAACCTCGTTCAGCACCGTCGTGCCGGTGTTGCGCACGGTGAAGGTGTAGCCGATCTCGTCGCCGGCGCCGATGCGACCGTCGCCATCGGCGTCGATCGGCGCGGATCCCGCCTTGTCGAGCGAGATGCCGTCGGTGCCGGCGATCACCACGTCGGCGCTCGCGGCATCCATGGTCGTGCCCGACGCGGCGTCTGCCGTGACGGTGGCGTCGTTGTGAACGACCTGCGCCTCGATGTCCTGCTGCGTGATCGCATAGGCATACGGACCGCAATCGATCGCCGCCCCCGGCGCGATCTCCGCGCCGTCGAGCGCCGCGCAGGTCAGCTCACCCCCGAGCTTCTCGTCGGTGATCACCGCACCGGTGACCGTCCTCGTTCCCGAGTTCGTCACAGTGAACGTGTACGAGATCTCGTCGCCGATGCCGATCAGCCCGTCGCCGGTCGTGTCGATCACGGCCCCGGACGTCTTGGTCAGCTCGATCGCGTCCGTGCCGTCGATGGTCGACTCGGTCTGCGCCGAGTCCTCCACGGCATCGGTGGGCGCCTGGGCGGTCACCGACGCCGTGTTGCTGACGACACCTCCGTCGACGTCGTCCTGCGTGAGCGTGTACGTCACTGCGGCGCACGCGAGACTCGCGCCCGGCGCGAGCGCCGCGCCGTCAGCGTCCGGGCATTCGATGGCACCGCCGAGCATCGGGTCGGTCACGACGATGTTCGTGAGCGTGGTCGTGCCGGTGTTCGTGACGGTGAAGGAGTAGTCGATCGTGTCACCCGCTCCCAGCTCGCCGTCGCCGTCCGCGTCGACCGGCTCGCCGGCGGTCTTGGAAAGACTCACGCCGTTCGCGGCGGTGATCGTCGCATTCGCCTCGGCGTCGTCGGTCACGGAAGCCGACGGGGAGGATGCCGTGACCGATGCCGTGTTCTGCACGGTCGCCGCATCGACATCGGCCTGGGTGAGCACGTAGACGATCGGACCGCACTCGACGGCGTCACCGGGGGCGAGCGTCGCCGCGGCGACGTCCGGGCAGTCGAGTGCCCCTCCGAGCAGCGGGTCTTCGATCGCCGCCCCCGTCAGGGTCGTCGTTCCGGTGTTCGTCACCGTGAACGAGTACGACACCTCATCGCCCGCGCCGATCCGACCGTCACCGTCGGCATCCGTCGGAGCGCCTGCGATCTTGACCAGCGCGACGCCATCGGTCCCCACGACCGCGACGTCGGTGGTGGCCTCGTCCGAGGCGGAGCCGGTACCGGATGCCGCAGCGACCGTCGCCGCATTCGTCACCGAGCCGCGATCCACGTCGTCCTGGGTCAGGACGTACGCCATCGGGCCGCACGCGGCGTCGTCACCGGGTGCGAGGGACAGGCCCGCGAGTTCGGGGCACTCCAGCGCACCGCCCAGCAGCGGGTCATCGACCACGGCGGACGTCAGCGTCGTCGTTCCGATGTTCGTCACCGCGAACGAGTACGCCACCTCATCGCCGGCGCCGATCATGCCGTCGCCGTTCACATCGACCGGAGCCGCAGCCGACTTCGTGAGAGCGACGTCGGTCGTTCCGCCGATCAGGGCGCGCGCCGTACCCGCGTCTGTGACGGGGATGCTCCCCTCCGCCTCGACGGTGGCGGTGTTGTCCAGCACGCCGGCGTCGATGTCCGCCTGAGTCAGCTCGTACACGATCGGGCCGCAGTCGACCTCGGCGTCCGGTGCGAGCGTCGCGGCGCCATCGGCAAAGCATCCGGTGTCTCCCCCGAGCAGGGGGTCGTCGATCGCGGTGACCGAGAGGGTCGTCGTGCCGGCGTTGCGCACCGTGAAGGTGTACGAGATCTCGTCGCCCACGCCGATGCGTCCGTCGCCATCGGCGTCCGTCGGCACTCCTGCGGTCTTGATGAGCTCGACGGCGTCGCTGCCCTCGACACTGATGTCGGCCTGCGCGGTATCGGTGGCCGGTCCGCCTGCGGCGTTCGCGGTCACGCTCGCCTCGTTGTGCACGGTTCCGGCGTCGACGTCATCCTGCGTCAACTCGTAGGTGATCGGTGTGCATTCGATGGCGTCGTCCGGCGCCAGAACGACCCCGTCGAGTTCGGGGCAGATCACAGCGCCGCCGAGCATCTCGTCGAAGATGTCCGCGTCCGTGATCGTCGTCGTCCCGGTGTTGGTGACCGTGAACGTGTAATCGACCGTGTCACCCGCACCCAGCACGCCGTCGCCGTCCGCATCGCTCGGGTCACCGGCCTGCTTCTCCAGGCTGACGGCGCTCACGCCCGGCACCGTGACCGTCGCGCTGTCGTCGTCCGTGATCTGACCGCGGGGAGTGTCGGCCGTCACGGTGGCAGTGTTCAGCACCTCGCCGGCGTCGACGTCTGCCTGGGTCAGAACGTAGACGTACGGGCCGCAGTCCACGGCGTCCGTCGGGTCGAGCGTCGTACCGTCCAACGCGGCGCAGGCGAGCGGACCGCCCAGCAGCGGGTCGTCGATCACGACGCCCGTCGCCGTCGTCGGCCCGACGTTCGTGACCGTGAAGTCGTAGGTGATCTCGTCGCCGACGCCGATCGCACCGTCACCGTCCGCATCGGCCGGCGCACCGGCCGTCTTGGTGAGTTCGATCGCGCCGTCACCCGTGATCGGCGTCGTCGTGGAGTCCGTGTTGTCTGTCGTGTCGGGGTCGGCCGTGGCCGCCGAGACCGTGGCGGTGTTCGTCACGCTGGTGGAAGCCGTGGCCGGGTCCACTGTCGCCGTGTACACGAGCTCTCCACCGGAGGCCGAGGGGAACTCCGCCACTTCGCAGCGGAACTCGTTGCCGACGAACGAGCAGCCGGGGGTGCTGGTCGTGGGGTCGATGAGCTCGGCGGGCAGCGGGTCGGAGATGACCATGTCGGTCGCCGCATTCGGACCCGTGTTGCGGACGGTCAGCGTGTAGGTGATCTGTCCGCCCACCTCGACGGATGCCGGCGAGGCGCTCTTCTCGATCGAGAGGTTCGCGGATGCCGCGACCGTCACCTCCGCCGTGCCGGTCAGATCATCGGTGTCGGGATCCGCGGTCTCGGCGGATCCCGTGGCCGTGTTGGTGAACGTCCCCTCCGCCGTGGCGACGGCGGAAAGCGTGATCGTCTCCTCCGCGCCGGGCTGCATGGCGCCCACCATCCAACCGTCGATCGACCAGGTTCCCACGGACGCTTCGGCGTCGACGAGCGTGATGCCGTCCTCGACCACGTCGGCCACGACGACACCGGTCGCCGTGGACGGGCCGTCGTTGCGCACCGTGATGAGGTAGGCGACGTCACCGTCGAGGGTGACGGACGGTGTCGATGTGGTCTTCGTCACAGAGAGGTCGGCCGACGGCTCGAGCGGGACGACCACGCTGTCGGAGTAGTTGTCACCATTGGGGTCCGGTGTCGCCGAACCGACGGTCACCGAGTTGGTGAGCGAACCGGTCGCGTCAGGGGCGATCACGCCCTCGATCGTGAAGGAAACGGATCCGTCGGGTTCGATGTCGCCGAGGAAGCAGTCGGAGATGAACTCGGTGTGGCGGCACCCGTCGATGGTCGCGGTCGGCTCGAGGAACCCGTCCGGAAGGATGTCGGCGACCGAGACGCCGCGCGCCGTGGAGGGACCATCGTTGGTCACCGTGATGGTGAAGGACTGAGCAGTCCCCGGCACACCGGTGGTCGGTGTGGCCGTCTTCTCCACCCCGACGTCCGCGCTCTGCTCGACCGCCACCGTGGCAGATGCGGAGTTGTTCGTCGTGTCGGCGTCGTCAGCGGGAGCGGCCACCGAAGCCGTGTTGATCAGGTCGCCGGTGGGTGCATCCGCGTCGACGAGGACGGTGATCGTCACCGTCTCGGTCTGTCCCGGGTCCAGCGTCGCGAAGTCGCACCGGACATCCGTCGTCGTCTGTGCGCACGTCGCGGCGGGCGGCGCCACGACCGACTGCACGGTCATGCCCTGCGGGACGGTGTCGGTGAGCACCGTGTTCAGCGCGACCGACGGCCCGACGTTGGTGACGTCGACGGTGTACGTCAACGCGTCGCCGGCGGTCGCGGTCGCCGCCGACGCCTGCTTCGTCACTGCGAGATCCGCAACGATCGTCGGGTCGAAGCTGGTCGAGCTGGCGTTGTTGGTCGCATCGCCGTCGGAGGTGGATGTCGTGATCGTCGCGGTGTTCTGCACTGCGGCGTCCACGTCCGGCGCGAGCGTCACGATCACGGTGGCCTCGACGGAGGCACCGGGCGCGAGGGTGCCGATCGCGCAGGATACGACGGATCCGTCGAAGTCGCAGTCGCCCGCATCCGACGTGGCGCTGACGAACGTCGTGGCGGGGTCCAGCGGATCGGTGATCACGACGTTCTCGGCGGCGGAAGGGCCGGAGTTCGACGCGACCATCGTGTAGACGACCTCTTCACCCGCGATGGGCGTCGGCGGCGCGAACGTCTTCTCGATCGCGACGTCGACGGCGGCGGTGACCGTCCCCGAGGCCGTGGAGGTGTTGTTCGACTGGTCGGGATCGGTGGTGCTCGACTCGACCTGCGCGGTGTTCACGACAGCCGAGCCCGCCGGTGCATCCGCCGAGAGCGTGCCGGTGATCGTGATCTCGACCTCGTCACCGACGCCGATCGGCCCACCCGCGCAGTTCACGCTGGCTGTCACCAGACACGAGCCGGAGCTCGTCTGCGCCTGCACATCGCTCAGCGAGGCGGGAATCGGGTCGTACACCGAGAAGTCCGCGGAGGCCTGTGGACCGTTGTTCGTGACGACGACGGTGTAGGCGACCGGCTGACCGGCCACCAGCGGGGACGTGTCGAGAGTCTTCGTGATCGCGAGGTCCGCCGCATCGCCTACCGGGGTCTGCGTCGTCTGCGTCGTCGATACGCGGTCCTGGGCTACGACGTTGTCACGAAAGGCCACCTGTGCCTCGTTCAGGATCGTCGTCCCGGCGGCATCCACGTTCACGCGTGCATCGAAGGAGTACGTCGTGGTGGTGCCCGTGAGGACCGAACCGCCTGCTGTCGCGGACGCCTGCTCCCCGAGCCTGACGCGCACGGTGCGCGCAGCTTCGTCGTATTCGCCTCGGTCATCGCCCGCGGCATCCGTCAACGAGCCCGCACCTGATCCGTTCACGATCCTGAGGGATCCGGAAACGAAGTCGAGGCCGGGGTCCAGGACATCCGCGGCCACCGCCTGCTGCGCCGGGTTGCCGCCGTCGTTGCGCGTGGTCACGGTGTAGCGCAGCACGTCGCCCACCTCGGCATCCGTGCCAGCGCTCGTGATGTTCGCGACCGTCTTGTCGCTGATCAGACACGGCCCCGTGCCGAAGGTGATGTTGTCGAGAAGGTTGCCGACGCCGGCGCCGCCGACAGACGTCACCGCCTCGAACGCGAATCGAGTGGTGGTCTGCCCCGCCGGGACCACGTATGTTCCGGCGTGCGAACCCCAGGTGAGACCATCGCTGAGGTTGGGTCCATTCTGAACCGGCGCATCAGGCGGGCCGATGAGCACCCGCATCACATCCGTGCCCTGCCGTCCGCGGTGGTTGAGCGACCACGACAGCGTCTGGCCCGGGGTCGTCGGGACGTCCTGATACAGCCGGCTTGCGCTGTACGCGTTGAGTTCCGCGAACTGCTTGCCTTCAGCGGACGCCACGTTGTTGAACCCGCTGCTCCAGATCTCGATCTTGTTCTGGACATCGGTGGTCAGCCATCCCGGCACCGCTGATTCATCCAGCAGAGAGTATTTCCCGGCCGGCACCACCGGTTCCTCGAAACCGCCGTTCTCAAGCGCGACAGTGCCCTGGCAGACCGTCGGATCCTGGACCGCGGCGGCGGGCTCTGCCTGAATCGTCTCCGCGACCACGCCGAGCAAGGACACGGTCAGCAGAGCGGTGACCGCCATGGCGAGGCTGCGCGTACGGCCTCTGCGAACATCCTGGGGCACGTCTCTGTCCTTTCAAGGGCTACGGACATGCTAGTAGGCGGGCCCTCGCCGCGGACCCCGCCGTAATACGATCGAAGTGTTGTCCGCGCTCGGAAGGTCCCGCATGCCCGTCTCCCCCACCGCTCTCGCCCATGCCGAAGACCTCGCCGACTTCGTCGCCGCGTCGCCGTCGAGCTATCACGCCGCCGAAGAGGTCGCGCGCCGGCTCGAAGAGGTCGGTTTCGTCCGTTTGGACGAGGAACAGGCCTGGCCGGCGCAAGCCGGTGGGCGGTTCGTCGTGGTCCGCGACGGAGCCGCGATCGCCTGGGCCGTCCCCGCGGATGCCTCCGCCACCACCGCGTCTCACATCTTCGGTGCGCACACGGACTCACCCGGCTTCAAGCTCAAGCCCAAGCCCACCACCGGCGCGCGCGGGTGGCTGCAGGCCGGAGTCGAGGTCTACGGCGGCCCGCTGCTGAACTCCTGGCTCGACCGTGAGCTGCGGCTGGCCGGGCGCCTCGCCCTCGCCGACGGCCGGGTCGTGCTCGCCGATACGGGGGCTCTGCTGCGCCTCCCCCAGCTCGCCATCCACCTGGATCGCGAGGCCAACAGCGGCCTGGCGCTGGACAAGCAGCTCCAGACCCAGCCGGTGTGGGGCCTCGGGGAGCCGTCGGAAGAGGATCTGCTCGGCGAGCTCGCGGCATCCGTCGGCGTGGATGCCGCAGACATCCGCGGCTTCGACGCCGTCGTGGCGGACTCCGCGCGCGGCGCGGTCTTCGGCAAGGACGACGCGTTCTTCGCCTCCGGCCGATTGGACGACCTCGCCTCCGTGCACGCGGGTGTCGTAGCGCTCGGCGCCCTCGCGTCGTCCTCGCTCGCGGGCGGTGCGATCCCGGTGCTGGCCGCCTTCGACCACGAGGAGCTCGGCTCTGCGTCGCGCTCCGGTGCCGCAGGACCCTTCCTCGAAGACGTTCTGGTGCGCGTCTACGCCGGCCTCGGTGCCGATGCCTCCGAGCAGCGTCGTGCGTTCGCGGCATCCTGGTGCCTGTCCAGCGATGTCGGCCATTCGGTGCACCCCAACTACGCGCACAAGCACGACCCTGTGGTGCAGCCGCTGCTCGGCTCCGGCCCGATCCTGAAGGTCAACGCCAACCAGCGCTACGCCACGGATGCCGTTGGCGCCGCCGCCTGGGCCGCCTGGTGCGAGACGGCGGGCATCGCCTCTCAGGAATTCGTCTCGAACAACGGCGTCCCGTGCGGTTCGACGATCGGACCGATCACCGCGACGCGCCTCGGCATCCGCACCGTCGACGTGGGCATCCCGATCCTGTCGATGCACTCCGCACGCGAGCTCGCCGGCGTCAGCGATCTGCACGACCTCGCCCGCGTCGCGGGGGCGTTCTTCTCGGCCTGAAACGGCTGGTCAGATCGAATTCACCTTCCGGTATATCGGAAAGAGTGCGCAGTCGCTACATTGAGGTGCCCTCCGTCCTCGATCGGGAGAACACCTATGTCGCGCACCAGTAACGTCCGATTCGAGCGCAGACGGGGCCGAAACGCTGTGCTCGCCCTTCTGGCGACAGTGATGCTCGTCGCTCCAGCGACGGGCGGTGCACTCTCGGCATCCGCTGCATCGACGGTGACGTGGGCGAGCTGGGCCGAGCTGACCGGCACCGCGAACGACTACACCACGGCGATCTCGTTCGTCGACCGGCCGGCGCTGACTGCGACGGTCACCAGCGACTCCCGCGCCGGCTCGGTGGGCGTGATCTCGGGGGCGTCGACGTGGTTGTCCGAGGGCACGCCGGTCGGCGCGAAGTACGGTTCCAGCCGGAACAGCCCATACCTGAACCTCCGCCCGAAGGCCGACAACGCGTCCTCGCCGTCGACGACGACCTATTCGTTCGACCGCCCCACGCCGACGTCCGGCTGGGCCTTCACGCTCGGCGACATCGACGCCGACGCCGTCCGAATCTCCGCCGTCACGGCCACCGGTGCCCGTGCGACCGCCCCCGATCTCGGGTTCCAGGGCGGGTTCAACTACTGCGCGCCGGGCGTCGCCGGAAAGCCCTCCTGCACGGGCGCCGCGGACGACATCCCGGAGTGGGATGCCGACGCCCTCACGCTCACGGGCAACGAGCAAGCACTCGACACGTCCGGCTCTGCAGCCTGGTTCGAACCGACGGTCGCACTCTCGTCGCTGACCATCGAGTTCACCCGCCGCTCAGGCCTCCCCGTCTATCAGACCTGGTTCTCGATTCTCGCCCGTGACATCACCGGCACAGTCACCGACACGGGTGCCGGCGCCGGGGTCGAAGACGCAACCGTCACGCTGATCGACGCGAACGGCGAGATCCTCGCGACGACGACATCGGGCGCCGGTGGGTTCTACGCGTTCCCCGGCCAGATCGCCGCGGACGGCTACACCGTCACCGTGACGCCACCGATCGGCCAGATCGCAGTCATCGGATCCGGCTCGGCCGACCTGCGCAGCACGGATGCCGTCGTCGACCTCTCCGTGCGTGACATCATCCCGGTGGCGGTCTCCGGCACCGTGCGGGACGAGGCAGGCGATCCGGTGGCCGGCGCCACCATCACGATTCCCACCGACGAGGGCGATCTCACGGCCACGACAGGGCTGGACGGCACCTACCTGTTCGATGAGGTACCGGTCGGCACGTGGCAGCCGCAGGTGACGCCACCGGCCGGATACACCGTGCTGACCCCGCCGCCCGCCTTCACGATCGACGTGGGCGACGACACCCCGATCGAGAACATCGACGCGGTGCTGACCGAGAACCCTTCGCTGTCCGGACGCGTGACGATCGCCGGCGACGGCGTCGCGGGCGTCACCCTGCAGCTCGAGGGGCCGAGCGGTCCACTCACCACCGTCACGAACGCGAATGGCGAGTACTCCTTCCCGGGGCTGCCGGTCGGCGAGTACACCGTGTCCGTCGGACAGGAGGACATCCCCGCCGGAACGTACATCTACACGTCGTCGCGCACGCACCCGGTGGACGAGGACGTCACGAACGCGGACTTCGCGCTCGGGCGGTACGGCACCGTCATCGGGACCGTCCTCGACGAGACCGGCGCTCCCGTCCCCGGCGTGACTCTGAACGTCACATCGGTCGGTGAATCCTCCTCCGTCACGACCGCCGGGGATGGAACGTACGGCGTGACCGATCTGCGCAACGGCCGACACACGATCGAGGTCCTCGCTCCGGACGGATACGAGATCGAGGGCGCCCCGACGATCACCGTCACGGTGACCGACGCGGGCGAAGTCTACGTCGAGCAGAACTTCACACTCGTCGCGGTCGATCCGGGCGACCCGGATGCCGACACGGACGCAGGAGTCGACGCGGACGCAGAAGTCGACGCGGACGCAGAAGCCGACGCGGACGCAGAAGTCGACGCGGACGCAGAAGCCGACGCGGACGCAGGAGTCGACGCCGACGCCGCAGTCGACGCGGACGCAGGGATCGACGCCGACGCAGGAGTCGACGCGGACGCGGGGATTGATGCAGAGGCGGGAGTCGACGCCGATGCGGGAGTCGACGCCGACGCCGCAGTCGACGCCGACGCCGCAGTCGACGCGGACGCAGGGATCGACGCCGACGCGACCGCGGAGACAGACACTGCTGCGGCCGCCGATGTGACAGCCGATGCCGACGTGACAGCCGATGCCGGCGCAGCCGCCGATGCGGGCGCAGATCCGGCGGCAGACCCCGATGTCGCAGCTGCCGCAGACGCGGTCGCGGCGGCGGACGCCGACGCGACCGGGTCCGATGCGGATGCCGTCGGTGGCGCCGTCGGCGCCGGCGCAGACGCCACCGCAACAGCCACCGATCCGATCGACGCCGGCACGTCCGGCGGCGGCTCGGGTGGTGCAGGCAGCACAGGCGGAACCGACGCGACCGACCCGGACGACCTCGCCACCACCGGTGCACCGTTCCCGATCGCATTGGTCGGCCTCGGCGTCGCGGCGATCGGCGTCGGCGCCGTCCTGTCGATCCGCCGGGGGCGCGCCGAGCACGGCTGATCCGGCTGGCGCCGCGCGGTGCCATGATGAATCCCAGCGGGCGGCTCGACGCAGCAGCCGCCGTCGGGAGGCAGTCATGTCCGAGAAGATCGCCGCGGCACCGGCACTGATCGAGCGCGCCGGCATCGAGATCATCCCCGAGTCCGATCGCACCGCGAGACCCCGCGACCTGTTCTGGCCGTGGTTCGCGGCCAATGTGTCGGTGTTCGGCATGTCCTACGGGTCGTTCGTGCTCGGCTTCGGCATCTCGTTCTGGCAGGCGACGCTGGTGTCGATCATCGGCATCGTGGTGTCGTTCCTGCTGTGCGGGCTGATCGCGATCGCCGGCAAGCGCGGCTCGGCGCCGACCATGGTGCTCTCCCGCGCTGCTTTCGGAGTGCAGGGGCAGAAGATCCCCGGGATCGTGAGCTGGCTGACCTCGATCGGCTGGGAGACGTTCCTGGCGATCATGGCCGTGCTCGCCACCGCGACCATCATCACGCAGCTCGGCGGCGACGGCGACAGCCTGTGGTTGAAGATCGTCGCCACCCTGATCGTCGCTGCGCTCATCGTCGCGGCATCCGTCCTGGGATATCACACGATCATGCGGATGCAGTCGGTGCTCACCTGGATCACCGGCGTCGTGACGGTCCTGTACATCATCCTCGCCTCATCGAGCATCGATCTCGCGGCAGTGATGGCGCTGCCGGCCGGCAACGTCGGACAGGTCACCGGAGCGCTCGTCATGGTCATGACCGGCTTCGGACTCGGCTGGATCAACATCGCCGCCGACTGGTCGCGATATCAGAAGCGCACGGCCTCTGACGGTGCGATCGTCGCCTGGAACACGATCGGAGGCTCGGTGGCACCGGTCATCCTGGTGGTCTTCGGCATCCTGCTCGCCGGTTCGGATGCCGAGTTGAGCGCCGCGATCGCCGCCGACCCGATCGGCGCCCTGGCGACCATCCTGCCGACCTGGGTGCTCGTGCCGTTCCTTCTCACCGCGGTCCTCGCGCTCGTCTCGGGCGCGGTGCTGGGGATCTACTCCTCCGGGCTCACGCTTCTCAGCCTCGGCATCCGCATTCCCCGCCCATCGGCGGCGGCGATCGACGGCGTGATCCTCACGATCGGAACCGTCATCGTGGTGTTCTTCGCGACGGACTTCCTCGGGCCGTTCCAGAGCTTCCTCATCACGCTCGGCGTGCCGCTCGCCTCGTGGGCAGGCATCCTCATCGCCGACATCCTGCGACGCAAGAAGGACTACGACGAGGCCGCCCTGTTCGACAGCTCAGGACGCTACGGTGCCTGGGACTGGACCTCGATCGGCACCATGATCGCGACGAGCCTGATCGGCTGGGGCCTGGTCGTGAACAACTTCGCCGAGGCCGCACCGTGGAACAACTGGCAGGGCTACCTGCTGTTCCTCATCGGCGGCAGGGACGGCGAATGGGCGTACGCGAACCTCGGCGTCTTCTTCGCGCTGGTGCTGTCGTTCCTGGTCACCTGGTTCGCCCGTGCGGGGAAGATCCGGCGGCAGGAGCAGCGATGACCGACATGGACTGGTTGGTCGTGATCGACCCGCAGACGATCTTCGCGTCGCCGAACTCGGCGTGGGGATCGCCGTTCTTCGGCCAGGCGATAGCACGGATCCGCGAGCTCGCGGAAGCCTTCGGCGAGCGCGTGATCGTGACGCGGTGGATGCCGACGGCCGACCGCACCACCTCGTGGGGCGCGTACTTCGAGGCCTGGCCGTTCGCCGACCAGTCGCCGACCGACCCGCTGTTCGACCTGGTGCCCGAGGCCGCGGAGCTCTCGCCGCATCCGAGTCTGGACCTGCCCACGTTCGGAAAGTGGGGGCCTGCGCTCGAGGAGATCGTCGGGCGCGGCGCCCGGGTGGTGCTGGCCGGGGTGTCGACGGACTGCTGCGTCATCTCGACGGCGTTGGCGGCCGCGGATGCCGGAGCGCATGTGACGATCGCCGCCGATGCGTGCGCCGGGTCGACGGCCGAGAACCATGACGCGGCGCTGCACGTCATGGGACTGTATCCGCCGCAGATCGCGCTGAGCGATACCGCGGCTGTGCTCGCCGGACTCTGAGGCTCCACCGGATCAGGCCGTTCGCACCTCGGCGACGAGGTCGATCGGGCGCCCGTGCCACGGTGCGCCGTGCCCTGGCAGCACCCAGGACGCCGGGATCTCGGTGAGCCGGTCGAGCGATCCATCCGCCACGGCCGGTTCATCCGTGAACGGCGCCGGTTGGGCGCCTTCGCGTCCCGTCAGCACATGGCGCGTGGTCAGCGCGTCGCCGACGCACACGGCATCCGCAGCGGGGATGAGGACGGCGATGCTGCCGGGCGAGTGCCCAGGCATCCCGATGATGACGGGGGCACCGGGGAGGTCCAGGACATCTCCATCCGCCACCTCGATGACGGCCTGCACGTGATCCGTGCGCATCCCCTTCTTGCGCACCCCGTACGCGAAGAAGCCGAGGGTCGGCCAGAGCCGGGCCGGGCCCATCGGGGTCTTGGGCTTCTCGCCGGTGCGTGCACGATGCGCATCCGCGGCGTGGACGTGGATCGGCACGCCGGTCTCCCTGCGGAGCCGCTCAGCGAACCCGATGTGGTCGCTGTCTCCGTGGGTGAGGATGAGTCCGCGGATGTCCGAGAGCGACCGGCCGATGAGCGCGAGTTCGTCCTGCAGGTCGTTCCAGTGCCCCGGCAGCCCCGCATCGACGAGCGTGATCCCCTCGGGCAGGTCGATGAGGTACGAGGCGACGATGTCGTTGCCGAGACGGTGCAGGTGCGGCGCGATCTTCATGTGCGGTCCTTTCCGATGACATGGCTACGATAATTAGCTATCATGGCTAATGTCAATAGCTTTGGAGAATCGCATGCCGACACCCGAACGCACCTCATACCGAGCGATCGTCACCGCGGGACGAGAGATCCTCGAGCTCTCCGGCCCGACGGGACTCACCATGCAGGCGGTCGCGACACGCGTCGGCGTGCGCGCCCCGTCGCTGTACAAGCGGGTCAAGGATCGCGACGCACTGCTCGCCGCGGTCACGGAGGCTGTCATCGATGATCTCGCCGCGCGTCTGGCGTCGGCGGACGACGACCTCGCGGAGCTCGCCGCCGCCTACCGCGGCTACGCGCAGGACAACCCGGAGGGGTTCCGGCTGATGTTCACGTCGGCGGCACCGCTGCCGTCGCTGGATCGGGCCGCGGCCCCCGTCATCCGTGCCGCGGCCGCACTCGTCGGCGAGGAAGCCGCCCTGGACGCTGCACGCCTGTTCACCGCCTGGGCGACCGGATTCCTGCAGATGGAGCTCTCCGGCGCCTTCCGTCTCGGCGGCGACGTCGACCGGGCATTCGACTACGGCCTGGCGCGGATCATCGCCGGACTGCGCACGTGAGGCGAGCGGGGTGCATCCACCACCTGCCACACTGAGCGCAGGGAGGTTCCATGACCACGCCGCCGGATGCCGAGACGACCGAACCCGAGACCGCGAAGCCGCGACGACGTTGGCGGAAGACGAAGATCACCCTCGGCATCCTGATCGCCGTGGTGCTCGTCGTCATGGCCGTGTCGTCGCTCACGCCGTGGCCCAGCGCCATGGCGATCCGCGCCGTGTTCACCCAGGGCGGTGAGGCCACCGCCGAGGAGATGGCAGGCCACGTCCCCGATACGGCCCTCACCGAGACTCCGGATGTCGCATACGCGGACGACGGCGTCGACACGACCATGGACGTGTTCACCCCGGCATCCGCCGACGGGCCCCTCCCGACCATCGTGTGGGTCCACGGTGGAGCATGGGTCTCCGGCTCGAAGGAGAACGTCGATCCGTACATGCGGATCCTCGCCGCCGAGGGGTATACGACCATCGCGGTGAACTACACGCTGGGACCGGAGGCCGCCTATCCCACCGCCGTGCACCAGCTCAACGAGGCGCTCGCCTACATCGACGAGCACGCGGACGAGTTGAACGTCGACGCGTCGCAGATCGTGCTGGCCGGCGACTCCGCCGGTGCGCAGCTCGCCAGCCAGATGGCCACCATCATGACGAGCCAGGACTATGCGGAGATCATGTCGGTCGAACCCGCCCTGCAGCCCGCTCAGGTCATCGCCACGGTGCTGAACTGCGGCGTGTACGACCTGGCTGCTCTCGCCGCACTGGACGGCATCGTCGGGTGGGGGCTGAAGTCCTCGATGTGGGCGTACGCCGGCACCAAGACCTGGGCCGAGGACTCCTCTGGCGCGACCATGTCGACCGTGAACTGGGTGACCGCCGACTTCCCCACCACGTACATCTCCGGCGGCAATGGCGACGGACTCACCTGGTTGCAGTCGATCCCGATGGCGGACCGCCTGACCGAACTGGGCGTCGACGTCACCACCCAGTTCTGGCCGGCCGCTCACACGCCGGCGCTGCCGCACGAGTATCAGTTCCACCTGGACATGCCGGACGCGCAGACCGCGCTGCAGAAGACGATCGACTTCCTGGACGCGCACACGACCCGCTGACCCCGGACAGGAAACATGTCACCCCTGTGACGATCGTCACGATAGTGATATTGTTCGGACGTGAGCTCCGAACAGAACGAACGCGCCCTGGAAGACGGCATCGTCACCGATCTCCGTGATCGCATGACGTACGGGTCGTACCTGGAACTGGACCGGCTGCTGTCGGCCCAGCATCCGGTCAGCCGGCCGGAGCATCACGACGAGATGCTCTTCATCATCCAGCACCAGACCACCGAGCTGTGGCTGAAGCTCCTGCTCCACGAACTCACCAGCGCTCGCGATCTGCTGGCGAGCGACGACCTGCGCGAGGCCCTCAAACGCATCGCGCGCGTCAAGCGCATCCAGGACGTCATGACGCAGCAGTGGTCGGTGCTGGCGACGCTCACGCCGACCGAGTACGCCCAGTTCCGCGGCGCGCTCGGCAACTCGTCCGGGTTCCAGTCGGTGCAGTACCGCGCGGTCGAGTTCGCCCTCGGCAACAAGAACGAGCGGATGCTGTCGGTGTTCAGCGAACACCCTGAGAACCTCGCCCTTCTCACGGCGGAGTTCGAGCGCCCCACGCTCTACGACGAATTCCTGCGCTTCGCCGCCCGACGGGGGCTCCCGGTGCCGGCCGAGATCCTCGATCGCGACGTCCGCGAGCCGTATCGTCCGCACGCGGAGCTCGTGCCGGCCATCCGCGAGATCTACCAGGATCCGCAGACGCACTGGGACCTCTACGAGGCCTGCGAGGACCTCGTCGACCTCGAGGACAACTTCCAGTTCTGGCGCTTCCGGCACCTGAAGACCGTGACGCGCACGATCGGCATGAAGCACGGAACCGGCGGATCCAGCGGCGCCGCGTTCCTGCAGCGCGCACTCGAGCTGACGTTCTTCCCCGAGCTGTACACCGTCCGCACGGAGATCGGCGGCTGAGATGCCGACGTTCAGGCGCGTCGCCGACGGTGTGATCTGCGGTGGATTCACCGACCACCACGTGCATCTGCAACTGGTCGATGCCTCCCGCCTGAGCGGGTCGGTGCTCGGCCGCGTGGTCGACCTCGGCGGCGATCCGGCGGCACTGGCCGCGCTGGCGACGGCGAGTCCCGGGGTCGGGATTCGGTTCGCGGGCGCCTTCCTCACGCCGCCGGGCGGGTATCCCTCCGACCGCGCGTGGGCCCCGGATGGCTCGGTGCTCGAGATCGCCGACGCGGATGCCGCGGCGACCGCCGTCGCCGCGATGACAGCCGCCGGGGCAGCCGTCATCAAGGTCACAAGCAACAGCACCGCGGGGCCCGTCTTCTCCGATGCCCTGTTCCGCGCGATCGTCGAGGTCGCAACTGCGAACGACCTGCCGGTCGTCGCCCACGCGGAAGGCCCCGGCGAGGCGCAGCGTGTCGCCCGCCTCGGCGCTCAGGTGCTCGCACATGCCCCGTTCACCGAGCGCCTGACCGATGCCGAGATCGCCGCGCAGGCCACCTCGGCGATGTGGATCTCCACTCTGGCGATCCACGAGGGATCGACGTACGACATCGCGGTCGACAACGTCCGACGCTTTCACGCGGCCAGCGGCCAGGTGCTCTACGGCACGGACATGGGCAACGGCCCGACACCCGTCGACCTCGACCCGCGCGAGATCGCCGCCCTCCGCGCGGCCGGCATCGACGGAGAGGATCTGCTTCGCGCGCTCGCCCCGCAGGACGTCGACGACCCGGAGTCTCGACTGCTCTTCGCTCCCGGCGACCCGGACGACCCCATCGACCCGCTGCTCGCCCGTCCACTCACCCCCGCCGACCTGGAGGATCCGTCATGACCGATCTGCTCGCCCACGCGCGCGACCTCGACGCCGCCGACCCGCTGGCGCGCCACCTCGATGCGTTCGCCGAGGCGCCGAGCGTCTCCGCCTATCTCGACGGCAACTCTCTCGGGCGTCCGCTGGCCGAGACCGCGGATCGCATCGCCGCGTTCGTGCAGCACGACTGGGGGACGCGCCTGATCCGCTCATGGGACGAGCAGTGGATGGACCTGCCCATGCAGCTCGGGGACCGGATCGGCCGCGTCACGCTGGGAGCGGCGGCAGGGCAGACGGTCGTCGCGGATTCGACCAGCGTGCTCATCTACAAGCTCATGCGCGCTGCCGCCGGCCACGACCGCAGCAGGACCGAGCTCGTGATCGAAGCCGGCAACTTCCCGACCGACCGCTTCCTCGCGGAGGGCGTCGCCGCCGAGAGCGGGTTGACCCTGCGCTGGCTCGAGCCGGATCCGGTCACGGGCGTCACGCTCGACGACCTCGCCGACGTCGTCTCGGACCGCACCGCACTGGTCTGCCTCAGCCACGTCGACTACCGCTCCGGCGCCGTCGCCGACATGCCGGCGATCACCGCGCGGGTGCACGAGTCGGGCGCCCTGATGATGTGGGATCTCTGCCATTCCGTCGGCGTCATCCCGACGCACCTTGATGCGTGGGGCGTGGACCTCGCCGTCGGATGCACCTACAAGTACCTCAACGGCGGGCCGGGCTCCCCCGCGTTCGCGTACCTGCGCAGCGGACTGCAGGGGATTCTGCGCCAGCCGATCCAGGGCTGGTGGAGCGCGGCCGACATCTTCGCCATGGGGCGCGAGTACGTGCCGTCCCCCGACATCCGCCAGTTGCTCAGCGGCACGCCGCCGGTGATCTCGATGCTCGCGATGCAGGGAATGCTGGATCACATCGAGGATGCCGGGATCGACGCGATCCGGGCCAAGTCGATCTCGCTCACCGATCTCGTCGTGCAGGCGTACGACCAGGAACTGGCGCCGCTCGGCGTGCGGCTGCTGAGCCCGCGTGATGCCTCCGTGCGCGGAAGCCACGTGACGATCGGGCATCCGGACTTCCAGCGGGTCACGCAGGAGCTGTGGGCGCAGGGCGTCATCCCCGATTTCCGGTTCCCCGACGGCATCCGCCTCGGACTGTCGCCACTGAGCACCTCGCACGTCGAAGCGCTCTCGGGCGTCCTGGCCGTGCGGGACGCGCTGCGGGCATGAACGTCGAGGCCGTCGTCCTCGACGACTTCGACGCACGACCGGGCAGCAGGGCATCCCTGCTGCGCACCGTCGTCGGACTGTACCTGCGTCCGCTCGGCGGATGGATCTCGGCATCCGTTCTCGTGCGTCTCGCCGGCGATCTCGGCATCCCGCCGGACCGTGCTCGCACCGGCATCGCACGGCTGAAGCAGCGCGGGCTGCTCCTGGCCGAGCGCGCCGATGCCGCAGGCTACCGTCTCAACCCGGCGGCGCTGGGGATGCTCGAGCGGGGCGACCGCCGGATCTTCGACATCCGCACCATGGCCGAGGGCGAGCCGTGGTGCCTCGTGTCGTACTCGATCCCGGAGTCGCGCCGCGAGCTGCGCCATCGCCTGCGCCGCGGCCTGCAGTGGCTCGGAGCCGGCGCCGTCTCCCCCGCGCTGTGGATCATGCCTGGCCATCTGGAGGACGAGGCCGAGGAGCTGCTGCGCGACATCGGCGTCCGTGACGCCGCCGTGCTGTTCCGCGCGGATGCCCCATCGGTCGCCGGCTCTCTCGCCGACGCGGTGCAGGGCTGGTGGGATCTGACAGCCCTGCGCGCCGAGCACGAACGGTTCCAGACGGCGGTGTCGGAGCTTCCGGATGCCGTGACCGACCGCGACGCGTTCGTCTCGTACGTCCGGCTCATCGATGCCTGGCGGACGCTGCCCTACCTCGACCCCGGACTGCCGCCGTCGCTGCTGCCGTCGGACTGGCCAGGCGAACGCAGCTTCACCGTTTTCGCCGAGCTCTCCACCGCCCTGATCGCGCGAGCGCGAGCGCACGTCACCGCGGTGAGCGAGACGTCGCGGCCCTAGGATGGTGCTCGACCCCGCCGTCCACCGGATCGGAGACGCATGTCGACCCCGCGTCGTTTCCCCTCGGCCGTCTACCGCCACGGCGACGAGCCCGACCCGCGCTTCACGCTCGCGAACGAGCGGACACTGCTGGCCTGGATCCGCACCGCCCTGGGCCTGATCGCCGGCGGCGTCGCACTCGAGGTGCTGGGGCTCGACCTGCATCCGCAGTTGCGTCTGGCCGCGTCGCTCGTGCTCATCGTCGCCGGGATCGCGACACCGCTGCTCGCCTGGCTGGGATGGATCCGCGGTGAGCGCGCCATGCGTCTGGACGCCCCGCTGCCCGGCTCCGTGCTCGCCCCCGTCGTCGCGGTGGCTGTGACCGTCGCGGGCATCCTGGTGCTCGTCGCGGCCCTGCTGTGACGCAGTACGACCCTGGACTTCAGCCGGAGCGGACACAGCTCGCCTGGCGCCGCACCGCCCTGTCGATCGCGGTCGTGTCGCTGATCGCCGCCAGGGCGCTGCCGCTGATCCTCGGGTCCGGCGTGTGGGTCATCCCCGGGGTCGTCGGCGTCGCGGCATCCGCTGTGCTCTGGGTCGCCTCGGCACGGCGCGCCGGCGCCGTGGACCGCGCGCTGTCGCCCGTCCCGCACCCGGATCGGATGCCGGACGGACGACTGATCGCGGTAGTAGTGGTGTTCACCATCGCCGCGGGTCTGCTCGCGCTGGTCGTGCTGCTCGTGGGCGTTCCGGCCTGAAGCCGCCAGTCCGAGCGCGCGTCAGCCGCGGATCTCGCGGAGGAAGGCCGCCACGTTCTCCTGCAGCTTCAGGATGCGCAGCTCGCGTGCCGTCTCGCGGTCGTAGCCCTCGTACGCCAGTGGGGGCAGCATCCGCACATTGCGGGAGCAGCCGAACTCGGCGCACGCGAGCGTGCCGATCGTGTCGCCGTTGCGACCGCGCGGTCCGGCCAGGCGGGCCGCATAGAACTGGACGTCGTTTCGCAGCGTGACGTCCTCGCACCAGGAGCACTGCGCGCGCGTCTGCACCCGTTGCTCGGCGCGCTGCAGCAGCGCGGCGGTGAGCACACCGTCGACCTCGGTCACGATGCAGGCGCGACGCGGGTGCTTCGCGTCGACCCAGCCGAGGTAGTCGAGTCGATCGAAGTCGAGTTCGGCGAAATCGGCCGGCATGGTCAGGGTGGCTGCCTCTTTGCGAGAGGCGTTGATGAGGGCTGCGCGGATCTCGCGCTCGTCGATGGGACGCATGGGTGAATGCTTTCGGACGGTGGCCGCCGCAGCGGCTTCGGAAGGATGAGGTGACGGCATCCGCTCAGAGGGATGCCGGGTACGACGCGTCACCGGAGACGGGAGTTCCGCCACCGGCTGATGGTCAGCCTCTGCCGCCGGCGCGAAGCGCGCCTGCGGCCACCTTCCGCGCCCCGAGGGCGCTCATCGTGAACAGCACCCGGCGAGTTTACACCCGCCGGGTGCGCGCAGCTGGGACCGCGGTGAGCGTTCGGGTCGGGCGATCGCTCACCCGCCTGCCGCGTGTCAACGCACCGGAGACAGCTGCGGCACGTCGTAGCGACGCGGCGTGCCGAAGCGGTGCGCCGTGATCGACACCGCCTGCTCGCGCAGGAACGTCAGCAGCTCGACGCGGCCGGCCGCCACCACGGGGTTCGCGTACAGCGCCAGGCTCGGTGCACCGTCGACGGCCTCGGCGGTCGTCGACGCCTCTGCACCGATCAACCGGACGCGTCCGTCGGATGCCGCGAGCCGCCGCGCCCTCGCCGCCCACTGGTCGGCGTTCTCCACGACCACGGTGATGTCGCGCGCGCCCAGCCAGGTGATCACGCCGGACGGCAGCGGCGACGCCACGCTCGCCGTCACACGGGATCCGGCCCGGCGACCGGCGGCGGCGACGCGCAGGAGCTCGACCACGCGCGATCCCTCGAAGCGCAGCGTCACCGGCACCGCCTGGTAGCGCAGCACGTTCTGCTCGGTGACGAGGCCCGTCGCGTCGCGGACGATGCCGAACTCGGACGCCCAGGCGTCGATGTCTGTGGCGAGAGCTCCGCGGAGCCACTCGGCGTCCGGTCCGTCGACCAGGGAGACGGCCGACGATGCCAGCTCGTCGAGCGAAGTATCCGAGTGCACCGCGGCATCCGTCCACTCCGACAGCCCGACCAGGTAATTGGGGCCACCCGCCTTGGTTCCCGCGCCGACCGCGGCCTTCTTCCAGCCGCCGAACGGCTGACGCTGCACGATGGCGCCCGTCGTTCCGCGGTTGACGTACGCATTGCCCGCCTCGATCGACGCCAGCCACTGCTGGATCTCGTCCTCGTCGAGCGAGTGGATGCCGCTGGTCAGGCCGTAATCGATGTCGTTCACGACGTCGATGGCCTCATCGAGGCTGTCGGCCGTCATGATGCCCAGCACGGGTCCGAAGTACTCGACGCGGTGGAACTCGCTGCCGCGCACCACACCCTCGCGGATGCCGGGGCGCCAGAGCTGCCCCGCGTCATCCAGCTTCTCGGGCTTCAGCAGCCAGGACTCCCCCGGGTGCAGGGTGGTCAGCGCCTCGAGCAGCTTGCCCTCGGCCGGACCGATCAGCGGACCGATGCGGTTCGACCCGTCCACGGGAGATCCGACGTCGTAGGCGCGCACCGCGTCGACGAGCTGACGGCGGAACCGCTCCGACCGCGCGGCCGAGCCGACCAGCACCACGAGCGAAGCCGCCGAGCACTTCTGACCGGCGTGGCCGAACGCCGAGTACGCGACATCCTTCGCCGCGAGATCGAGGTCAGCGGACGGCGTGACGATGATGGCGTTCTTGCCGCTCGTCTCCGCGAGCAGGGGCAGGTCCTTGCGGAACCCGCGGAACAGCTCGGCCGTCTCGAACCCGCCGGTGAGGATGACGCGGCCGACAGCCGGGTCGCTGATGAGCTGCTGCCCGAGTTCGCGGCCGTCGAGCTGCACGTACTGCAGCACCTCACGAGGGACGCCGGCCTCCCACAGCGCCTCGACCATCACTGCACCGGAGCGGCGAGCCTGCCTGGCGGGCTTGATGATCACGGGCGACCCGGTGGCGAGCGCCGACAGCGTGGAGCCGGCGGGGATCGCGACGGGGAAGTTCCAGGGCGGGGTCACGACCGTGAGCCCGACCGGCTGCATGACCGCACCGTCGACGTCGGCCAGCGCGCGCGCGGACTCGGCGTAGTAGTGCGCGAAGTCGATCGCCTCCGACACCTCAGGGTCGCCCTGCTCGATGACCTTGCCCGCCTCGGATCCCATGACCTCGAGCAGGTCGGCCCGCCGTGCCTCGAGCACCTCGCCGGCGCGATGCAGGATCGCCGCGCGCCCCTCGGCTCCGAGCGCGCGCCAGGCCTCGCCTGCGGCGACGGCAGCCGCGATGCGGTCCGCGACCTGCTCCGGCGTCGACAGGGTGTTCGCCGCGACCGTGTCATCGCCCAGGGTCGACTGCGCCATCCGGGAGCGGATGCCGTCGGCCCACGCCCGATTCGCCGCGAGCGACGGGTCGGTGTCCGGAGTGTTCTCGAACGCGTCGGTCGGCGCGGAAGTCGCCGGAAGCTGGCGGTTCTGCGTGCGATTCGCGCCGGGGACGCCCGTCGGCAGCGACGCGACTGAGGCGAGGAACCGCCGCTTCTCGCGCTCGAACAGCGCGGGATCCTGGTCGAGGTCGAAGACGGCAGACATGAAGTTCTCCTGCGATGCGCCCTCTTCCAGTCGGCGGATCAGGTACGCGATCGCGACGTCGAACTCGTCCGGGTGGACGACGGGCGTGTACAGCAGCAGCGAACCGACGGTGCGCTTGATGACCTGCGCCTGCGCGCTGGCCATGCCCAGCAGCATCTCGAACTCGATGCCGTCGGTGACGCCGCGGCGCTGCGCGAGCAACCAGGCCAGGGCGATGTCGAACAGGTTGTGGCCCGCGACGCCGATACGGACGCTCCCGATGTGCTCGGGGCGCAGTGCGTATTCGAGGACCGCCTTGTACGAGGCATCCGACTCCTGCTTGGTCGACCATGTGGCGAGGGGCCAGCCGTGCGTCTCGGCATCCACCGTCTCCATCGGAAGGTTCGCGCCCTTGACCACGCGCACCTTGATCGGTGCGCCGCCTTTCGCCACGCGAGCGGACGCCCACTCCTGCAACCGCATCATCGCGCCGAGGGCGTCCGGGAGGTAGGCCTGGAGCACGATGCCGGCCTCGAGTTCGTGGAACTCCGGCCGGTCCAGGATGCCGGTGAACACCGCGATCGTCAGATCGAGGTCCTTGTACTCCTCCATGTCGAGGTTGATGAAGGTGTCGCCGGCGACCGCGAGCTCGTAGAGCGGGTGCAGCGCCTCGGCCGCGTGCGCGACGGCCTCGTCGAACGCCCACGGGCTGTGCGGCGCGACCGTCGAGGACACCTTGATCGAGACGTAGTCGACGTCGTCGCGCTGCAGCAGGCGACGGGTGCCCTCCAGACGGCGGGATGCCTCGTCGCGCCCGAGGATGGCCTCGCCGAGCAGGTTGATGTTGAGCTTCACGCCCTGCGTCTCGCGGATGTGCGCGATCGCGGCGCCGAGCTTCTCGTCGCGCGCGTCGACGATGAGGTGGCGCACCATCTGGCGCAGCACGGCACGCGCGGCGGGGACGACGATGCCGGGGACCATCGTCGAGGTGGCGCCGCCGAGCCCGATGGCGGCGCGCATCGGCGCAGGGAGGAACCCGGGAGTCAGGGGCACGAGCTCCTTGAGCTTGCGGGCGGCGACCTTCGTGTCCTCGGGGCGGACCACGCCGTCCACGAACCCGACGGTGAAGTCCAGACCGTTCTCGTCGCGCAGCACGCCGGCGAGGCGCTCGCCCGCGGCATCCACCGGCACGTCGCGGCTCTCGACGAGCCACCGCTTCACCAGGGCGACGGCGTCGTCGGCCAGGTCTGCGAGGTCGGAGACGGATGCTTCGGTCGACGGCGCGGCGGAGGTCATGGTCTCAGTGTGCGCCTCGACGAATGGTCGTGAATAGCGCACGTT
Source organism: Microbacterium sp. NPDC056234 (assembly GCF_042267585.1). Classification (NCBI taxonomy): domain Bacteria; kingdom Bacillati; phylum Actinomycetota; class Actinomycetes; order Micrococcales; family Microbacteriaceae; genus Microbacterium; species Microbacterium sp. NPDC056234. Next base: position 1,093,606 of record NZ_JBHJTE010000001.1, on the reverse strand, counting down.
TACGATGGGTACTGTTCGTATCCATCGATGTTTTCCCGGAGGTGCCGTGTTCGAGCTGAGACGTCTGCGGCTGCTGCATGAGCTGGCGCTGCGCGGCACGATCGCCGAGGTGGCCGCATCGCTGGGATACAGCGCATCGACCGTGTCGCAGCAGCTCGCCCAGCTGGAACGCGAGGCCGGAGTCCCGCTCCTCGAACCGGACGGGCGGCGCGTACGGCTGACCGCGCAGGGGCGCGTGCTCGCCGCGCACGCCGCGCGGGCGCTGGAGCTCGACGAAACCGCCCGCGCCGAGCTGTCGAGTTCGCAGAACGCACCGGCACGCGTGCGCATCGCCGTGATGCCGACCGCCGCAGAGGCCCTCGTCCCACCGGCACTGAGTCTGCTGGCGGCCCGGATGCCGGAGCTGCGCGTCGAGATGCGGGAGCTGGCGCCGGAGGTCGCCCTGTTCGAACTGCAGGCACGGGCGTTCGACCTCGTGGTGGCCGAGCAGTACCCCGGTCACACCCGACCAGTGAGCGAGGGGATCGACCGAACTCTGCTCGGGCGCGACCCGATCCGGTTGGCGGTTCCGCGCGGAGATGTCGCCGTCGAGCTGGCAGACCTGCGCGATCGGGCATGGGTGCTCGAACCGCAGGGCGCGGCCGTCCGGCGGTGGGCCGTACAGCAGTGCCGGGCGGCGGGGTTCGAGCCCGATGTGCGATTCGAGGCGACCGATCTCGTGGCGCACGCGCGGCTCGTCGCCGCAGGCCACGCCGTCGCGATGCTGCCGGATCTCGTCTGGACCGGTGATCACGCCAGCGTCCGACTGCTCGAGCTGCCAGGCTCGCCGGTGCGCGAGATCTTCGCGGCGACCAGAGCGTCGTCGCGCGACAGCGCAGGGGTGATCGCCGTGCGCGACGCGCTGGCCGAGGCACTCGAGGCCCACCGCCCCCACTGAGCGCGGTTGGCGTCGGGAATGTTTCGTCGCGTGTCGGGGCAGGTTTCGCAGCCAGGAACGCCGACCTACTCTTGCTGGAACATCCCGACCGTCAGGAGATCATCGTGTCCAGCCCGCAGCCCGCCGTCTCGCCCCTCCAGGTGCGTGAGCGTGCAGCGTGCATGTGCGACCACGGTGACATCTGCTCCTCCTTCGCACCGGGGCATGCGCTGCACCTCATCCAGGCTCGCGTGGCGTCGGCGACGCCGAGCGACTGGATCGACGCGATCGTCGAATCAGCGGATGCCGTGACGGGCGACCTCGTCGTGCGCGACCTCGGCGGGTCGGCTCACGTGCTGTGGAACGGTTCCGGCGCCGCGCTCGAAGCGGGCGTCGGCACTCCGGTGGCACTGCATCGCCGCTATCACGTGCTGGCCATCGGGCGCACGCAGTTCAACGTCGCGACCGCCTGAGCTGACCGGCCGCCGGCGGCCGTCAGGCCGCGGCCATCATCATGTTCTTCATGGACATGCAGGCGTCCATGCAGGCCTGGCACGACTGAGCGCACATCTTGCAGACCTCGCTGTGATCGGCGTGCTCCATGCAGGCGTCCATGCACGTCTGGCACATCGCGATGCAGGCGTCGAGCATCGCCATCATGCTGGCCATGGTCATGCCCTGCATCCGCATCATGGACCGCATCATCGTGTTGCACATGTCGGCGCAGTTCATGCAGGCCGGCGCACAGTCCATCAGCTGCGTCGAACACACCGTGCAGGCCTGTTCGCAGGCGGCGCAGGCATCCATGCAGGCCTGCATGACGGCCATGTCCATCGTCTGCATGCCAGGCATCGACATCATGTCCTCGGACATGGCGCCCATCATCATCGAATCCATCTCGCACCTCGCTCGTCGTTGCGGCTCTCGCCGGTGAGAAGCGGGCAGGGGACCCGCCTGTCGCCAGAGTAGCCCCGGAGGCGGCTCGAGTCGATGGCGAATCCGAGGGATGCCTCGGCCGCCTGTGATCGGTAGTCCTTCCCCGGTGACATTCTGGTGGCTCAGACCTCGACCGAGGGAGCGACGATGCACTCCGACACCCCGCAGACCCTGTGGCCAGGCGATCCGTCGACCAGGTGGGCGCAGGCCGCGACGACCCGCCGGCCGGCTTTCGTACGGCCGGAGAGAGTGCCGCGCCCCGAGTCGGCGGACGAGGTCGCACGGTGGGAGGATCCGAACGGATTCGACGCGACAGAGCTCTATCACGCGCCGATCTTCTGGGTGTGCCTGCCGGCCGCCGCCCTCGGAGTGATGATCCACGGGGCGATCACGAATCCGACGGGCATCGGGTGGAGCGGCAACGTCTTCGGAGAGAGCGTCCAAGCGGGCCCCTGGAGCTACTGGATCGTCTGGGTGGCCGTCATCCTCTGGCTGATCGGTGCGATCGCCGTGCTCGTCTTCCGTGTCCGGGTCGTCGCACCGGACATTCGCAAGGATGCCGAGTGGATCTACGCGCACGGGGTCGCCCACTCGATTCATCCGTCGCCGTACACGATCGATGACGGCGAGGGCGGCTACTGGCCGACATTCATCGCCATCGATCATCGGCTTCGCGAAGACAAGGCGACTCGGGTCTTCCGCGCGCTGGATGCGTGGCTCTCGCAACCCGATGTCCAGGGCGCGCTGAAGTACGGATCGCTGCGGGGCCGTGCACCCTTCACCTCGGAAGAACTGTTCGGGCCGCCGGGCGCCGGTGGCCTCTACCTCGGGTCGATCCCGGGATTCGGCTCTGCCGGAGCGTTCCTCGAGCACGAATGGGTGCTCATCACCGACCCTCGTGAGCCCGTTGACGACAGATCGGACAGAAAGCATGTCACGACGGTCCCGACGATCGCGGAGCTGCGGAAGATCCGCGCTCGGCTCCACAGGAAGGCCGAGCGCAGGAGCCCGCGGTGAAGTCCGCGGCGGACCGGCGTGCCGGACGCGGGTGCTCCTGACCGAGGCGCATGACGACATCATCCGGGCCGGATACGACCTCGGCTATCACTGCGTGCATGACGAGCCCGTCCCCGGATCCGACCTGCTGCTGCGTCGGTTCGCGAACGACGGATGATCCTTCCGAATCGCCCCGGTGTCCCCCGGCGGGCGTAGTCTCGCCCTGTGACCACGGCATCCCTCTCCGGCACGCAGCGATTGGTGATCTCCATCGCAGTGCTCGCCTCGTTCGTGACATTCCTCGACGGCACGGTGGTGACGGTCGCGTTGCCCGCCATCAGCGACGAGCTCGGCGGCGGCATCACCACGCAGCAGTGGGCTGTCGACGCGTACCTCATCACGCTGAGTGCGCTGATCCTGCTGGCCGGCTCCCTCTCGGATGCCTACGGCCGCGTGTTCGTGATGCGCATCGGGCTCATCGCCTTCGGCATCTCATCGGTCGCCGTCGGTCTCGCGTTCGATCCGGTCATGCTCATCGTCGCCCGCGCAGCGCAGGGTGCCGCCGGCGCTCTCCTGGTTCCCAGCTCACTCGCCCTCATCACCGCGACCATGCGCGGCGAACTGCAAGCGCGCGGAATCGGCGTATGGACGGCGTTCACGACCTCCGCTCAACTGATCGGCCCACTGCTGGGCGGGCTGTTCGTCGACTTCCTGTCATGGCGATTCGTCTTCCTGATCAACGTCGTCCCGATCGCCGTCACCCTCGTCCTGCTCTCACGCCTCCGTCTGCCGGAGCATCCGCGAGACATCCGCGTGGACTGGCTCAGCGGGGCGCTGTGCGCCGGCGGTCTCGCCGGCGTCGTGTTCGCCCTCATCGAGCAGCCGAACCTCGGATGGGCGTCGCCGGCGATCTGGATCCCCGGTGTCCTCGGCATCCTGTTCCTCGCCGGTTTCCTGCTCCGCCAGCGCACGGAGAAGTCGATGATGCCGCTGTCGCTGTTCCGCATCCGCAACTTCGGCTGGGGCAACCTGGCGACACTGTTCGTCTACGCGGCGCTCTCACTGAACGGCTTCGTGATCGGGGTGTATCTGCAGCAGGGCGCCGGCCTCAGCGCAACCGCGGCCGGCCTCGCGAGCCTGCCCATCACCATCCTCATGATCCTGCTGAGCGCCCGCGCCGGCGCGTGGGCCGGACGCTGGGGTCCACGCATCTTCATGACCGTCGGGCCGCTGATCATGGCCTTCGGAGCACTGCTGCTTCTGACGGTGTCCGGCGACTTCGACTACTGGTGGCAGGTCCTGCCGGCGATGATCGTCCTCGGCATCGGCTTGTCGCTCACGGTCGCGCCGCTCACCGCCGCCATCCTCGGCGCCATCGACGAGCGCCGCAGCGGGATAGCCTCCGCGATCAACAACGCGATCTCCCGCGTCGCCGGGCTGCTCGTGGTGGCCATGCTCTCCACCATCGTCGGCGGAGCGCTCGACCTGAACGGATTCCACAACGCCGCGTGGGTCACCGCCGTCCTGTTCGCGATCGGCGGCGTGGTGTCGTGGATCGGGATCCGCCGACCCGTACCCGAGCCCGTGGCCCACTGACCTACCGGCTCAGGCCGCGTCAGAGCTCAACCGGAGGAGCCGCCGGCTCGTCGTCGGCGGCCTCGGGGTGGCGCGCCAGATTCACGATCGCCGCGACCAGGCCGCCCCAGACCGTGAGCATGGCGACGATCATCATGATGATGGCTGTCGTGGTCATGCGCCCGCCCCCTTCTCCTGTGCGCCCAGATGCATGGCCGCGGTCTCCGGATTCGGCTCGTAATGCTCATCGGCGAGGAAGGCATCGTAGTCCGGGTCGTCCTTGGCATGCGAGTGCTTGCTCCACGGCACGACCGAGAGCAGGACGGCGAACACGACGAGTGCGATCACCATCCCCCATCCGAAGATCCCGATGAACCAGACCGGGTATCCCCCGTAAGGTTCGGAGATCTTCTCGATCAGCCCCGTCACGAACAGGTAGCCGAGCACGATCGGCGCGAGCGCCGCGACGAGCAGACGCCAGAGAATGCCGACGCGGAAACTCGAGCGCGCGTTGAGGTGGTCCTGCAGGCGCGGCAGCTGGTGCAGGACCCACGCGACCACCACGACAGCGACCAGCGCCACGGCCATGATCCCGAACGCGTTGACGAAGGCATCCGTCGTGTCGAGAACGACCAGCGCGGTCGTCGTGGAGAACAGTGCGATCGAGACGATCGCCAACGGGATCGAGACGGTCAACGTCGTCCGCACCCGCCGCCAGCCGAGCTTGTCCTGCAGGGCTGCGACGATGACCTCGATGACCGAGATGAGAGAGGTCACACCGGCGAAGGTCAGCGCACCGAAGAAGAGCACGCCGATGATCGTCCCGCCGGCCGCCTGCGACACGATCGTGGGGAACGCGACGAAGGCCAGGCCGATCCCAGAGGTGGCGACGCCGGAGACTTCGACGCCCTGCGCCTGCGCCATGAACCCGAGAGCTGCGAACACCCCGATTCCGGCGAGGATCTCGAAGCCGGAGTTCGCGAACGCGACCACGAGTCCGGATCCGGTGAGGTCCGTCTTGCGCTTGAGATACGACGCGTACGTCACCATGATGCCGAACGCCACCGACAGCGAGAAGAAGATGTGCCCGTAGGCGGATGCCCAGACGGCCGGATCGGCGAGCGCCGCCCAGTTCGGCGTGAAGAACGCGTTCAGTCCGTCCAATGCGCCGGGCAGGAACAGCGACTGGACGACGAGCGCTGCGAACATCACGGTCAGCAGCGGCATGAGCACGGCGTTCGCCCGACCGATGCCCCGCTTGACCCCGAACGCCATGATCACGATGACGACCACCCAGACCACCGCGAGCGGTATGCCGACCTGAGGCACGAACGTCGTCGAGATGCCGACGTCCTTGACATCCTCCGACTGCAGGAATTCACCGCCGAAGAACGCCTCCTCGTTCCCCGCGCCCCAGCTCAGCTGCGCGGAGAACCAGGTGTACATGGCGGCCCACGCGATGATGACGGCGTAGTACAGAGCGATGACGACGCTGATGAGCACCTGCCACCATCCGAGCGGCTCGGCCACGCGGTGCATCCGTCTGAACGCCAGGGGCGCTGAACCGCGGAAGCGGTGTCCGATCGCGTAGTCGAAGAACAGCAGCGGGATGCCGGCGGTCAGAAGCGCGCACAGATACGGGATGAGGAACGCGCCTCCGCCACCCTCGTACGCGACGTACGGGAACCGCCAGATGTTGCCGAGTCCGACGGCAGATCCGATGGCCGAGAGGATGAAGACGTTGCGCGAGCCGAAGGCTTCGCGCTTCGGGCTCTGGGAGAGCGTGGTCGCGGCTGCCATGTCCCCGACGATATCTCACCGGGTTCCGCGCGTGAGGATCAGTTCGCGTCCGTGACCACGGCCGAGCCCTGACGCTCCGGCACCGCGAACGCGTGCTCGGCCAACCAGGCGTCGTCGTACAGCTTGTCGAGATAACCGCGGCCGTGATCGGGGAGCAGGACCACGACGACATCGTCCTCGCCCAGGGATGCCGCGGTCCGCAGCGCCGCGACGACGGCCATGCCGCTCGAACCGCCGACGAACAGGCCCTCTTGCGCGGCCAGTCGGCGGGTCATCGCGAAGGACTCGGCATCCGACACGCGCTCGTACGCATCGACGACCGAACCGTCGAAGGTCTCGGGCAGGAAGTCCTCGCCGACGCCCTCGACCAGGTATCCGTGGATCGGTCCGCCCGAGTAGATCGACCCCTCAGGATCGGCGCCGATGACCTGCACCAGCCCGCCGCTGGCGTGCTTGAGGTAGCGACCGGTGCCGCTGATCGTGCCGCCGGTGCCGATGCCGGCGACGAAGTGGGTGATCTTCCCGTCGGTGTCGGTCCAGATCTCCGGACCGGTCGTCTCGAAGTGCCCCAGGGGGCCGTTCTGGTTCGCGAACTGGTTGGGGTTGAACGCCCCGGGGATCTCGGCCGCAAGACGCGCGGCGACGCTGTAATACGACCGGGGATCCGTCGGTTCGACGCTCGTCGGGGTCACGACCACCTCGGCGCCGTAGGCGCGCAGCGTCGCGACCTTGGGTCCGTCGAACTTGTCCGGCACGACGAACACCATCCGATATCCGCGTTGCAGGGCGACCAGCGCGAGACCGACTCCGGTGTTGCCGCTGGTCGCCTCGACGATCGTCCCTCCCGGCTTCAGTCGGCCGTCGCGTTCGGCTGCGTCGATGATGGATGCCGCGATGCGGTCCTTCGCGGAGCCGCCGGGGTTGAAGTACTCCACCTTGGCGAGGACGGTGGCCCGGATGCCTGCCGCTACGGCGTTCAGACGGACGAGCGGGGTGTGGCCGACGAGTTCGGCGATGTGGTTGGCGTAACGCACGGTGGTTTCCTGACAGGATGCGCGCGCGATGGCGCGGGGTGATCTGGGGTCGTCCGAGGCGAGCGAGAACGCTCAGCGACGACAACGACAGGTCAGGGACACACCGTGAGAGTAACCCCGCGGGCACCCGCGCCACAACTGCGTGTCAGAAGCCTTCCGGCAGACGGGGTGTGTAGGGCTCCTCGAGCCGGGCGATCTCGTCCTCCGCGAGCTCGATCTCGAGCGCGTCGATCGCGTCCGTGAGGTGCTGCGGCTTCGTCGCGCCGACGATCGGCGCCGTCACCACCGGCTGCTGCCGCACCCAGGCGAGTGCTACCTGGGCACGGCTGACACCGCGCTCCTCCGCGACCGCACGGACCGCATCCGCGATGGACCGGTTGGAGGCTTCCTCAGCGTGGTACATGCCCTGGGTCACGAGGTCCGTGCCGGAGCGGTTCGTCTCGGCATCCCAGTCGCGCGTCAACCTGCCCCTGGCCAGCGGCGACCACGGCAGGACGCCGATGCCCTCGTCCGCGCAGAGGGGGTGCATCTCGCGCTCCTCCTCGCGCTGGATGAGGTTGTACTGGTCCTGCATGGACACGAACCGCGTGAGGCCGTTCACCTCGGCTGCGCGCTGCGCCTTGGCGAACTGCCAGGCGTACATCGAAGAGGCCCCGATGTAGCGCGCCTTGCCGGCGCGGACCACGTCGTCAAGGGCCTGCATCGTCTCCTCGATCGGGGTCTCCGGGTCCCAGCGGTGGATCTGGTACAGGTCCACGTAGTCGGTGCCGAGACGGCGCAGGCTGTCGTCGATCGCGGACAGGATGTGCGCGCGGGAGAGGCCCCGGCGGTTCGGGGTTTCGCCCATCTTCCCGTGCACCTTCGTCGCGATCACGACGTCGTCGCGACGGGCGAAATCGTTCAGCGCACGGCCGACGATCTCCTCGCTCGTGCCATCCGAGTACACGTCGGCGGTGTCGAACGTGGTGATCCCCGCCTCGAGCGCCTGCCGGATGAACGGGCGACTGGTCTGCTCATCGAGCGTCCACGCATGCGGCCCTCGGTCCCCGACGCCGTAGCTCATGCATCCGAGGACGATCTCCGAGATCTTCATGCCGGTTCGGCCGAGGTTGACGTACTTCATCGTCGTGTTCCTGTCCTTCGCTGTCGTCCGCGGATCACACCGCCAGGATCGCGGCGGCCTCGCGCGCTTCCTGCTCGCGCAGCGCCCGCTCGACGCGGTCGACGTCGCGGACGGCGCCCTTGTCCGCCGACAGTGCCATCGCAGCATACGCGCGCAGCGCCGGTGACACCACGCGCTCGCGGTCACGGGGGCGGTAGCCTCCGGCATCGATCAGCCGGCGTCGACGCGACTCGAGCTCCTCCTCCGACACCTCGAGCGTCATTCCTCTGGTCGGGATGTCGATCGTGATGATGTCGCCGTCCTCGACGAGGGCGATGACGCCGCCGGATGCCGCCTCGGGCGAGACGTGCCCGATCGACAGTCCCGACGTGCCGCCGGAGAAGCGTCCGTCCGTGATCAGCGCGCACTTCTTGCCGAGCCCGCGGCCCTTCAGGAACGACGTCGGGTACAGCATCTCCTGCATGCCTGGCCCGCCCTTCGGGCCCTCGTAGCGGATCACGACGACGTCGCCCTCGGCGACCTCCTTGGCGAGGATCTTCGCCACGGCTTCGTCCTGCGACTCGCACACCACGGCGGGTCCGGAGAAGGTCCAGATCGACGGGTCGACGCCGGCGGTCTTCACCACGGCGCCGTCCACGGCGATGTTGCCGCGGAGCACCGCCAGTCCACCGTCCTGCGAATACGCGTGCTCGACCGATCGGATGCAGCCACCAGCGGCATCCAGATCCAGCTCCTCCCAGCGGGAGGACTGCGAGAACGCCTTCGACGAGCGGATGCCGGCCGGAGCCGCGTGCCAGAGCTCGAACGCCTCCTCCGCGGTCGACCCGCTGCGGACGTCCCAGGCGTCGAGCCATTCCCCCATGGTCGCCGAGTGCACCGTGTGCACGTTCTCGTCGAGCAGGCCGCCGCGGCGCAGTTCGCCGAGGATCGCGGGGACGCCGCCGGCGCGGTGGACGTCCTCCATGTAGTAGGTCTTGCCGCCGCCGGCGACGTTGGGCGCGACCTTGGCCAGGCACGGCACGCGGCGGGAGACGGCGTCGATCTCATCGAGACCGAACTGGACCCCCGCCTCGTGCGCGGCGGCGAGCAGGTGCAGGATCGTGTTGGTCGAGCCGCCCATCGCGATGTCCAGCGCCATCGCATTGCCGAACGCCTCGGGGGTCGCGATGCTGCGCGGCAGCACCGACGCGTCGTCCTCGTCGTAGTACTTGCGCGTGATGTCGACGACGAGCGAACCGGCGTTCTCGTACAGCGCCTTGCGCGCCGTGTGCGTGGCGAGCACCGAGCCGTTGCCTGGCAGCGACAGCCCGATCGCCTCGGTGAGGCAGTTCATCGAGTTGGCGGTGAACATGCCGGAGCACGATCCGCAGGTCGGGCACGCCTCCTCCTCGATGCGCTGGATGTCGGCATCCGAGATGTTCTCATTGACGGCGTCGGAGATCGCGTCGACGAGGTCGAGGGTGCGGATCGAGCCGTCCACGAGCGTCGCACGGCCGGATTCCATGGGCCCGCCGGAGACGAAGACCGTCGGGATGTTCAGGCGCAGCGCTGCCATGAGCATGCCGGGGGTGATCTTGTCGCAGTTCGAGATGCAGACCAGCGCGTCGGCGCAGTGCGCGTTGACCATGTATTCGACCGAGTCCGCGATCAGGTCGCGCGACGGGAGCGAGTAGAGCATGCCGCCGTGGCCCATCGCGATGCCGTCGTCGACGGCGATCGTGTTGAACTCGCGCGGGATGCCGCCGGCTGCGGAGATCGCGTCCGAGACGATGCGTCCCACCGGCTGCAGATGGGTGTGCCCTGGCACGAACTCGGTGAAGCTGTTGGCGACCGCGATGATCGGCTTGCGTCCGAGGTCGGCGCCGTTCACGCCGGCGGCGCGCAGCAATGCGCGGGCGCCGGCCATGTTGCGGCCGTGGGTGATGGTGCGAGAGCGGAGTGCGGGCATGTCACCATTCGGTCAGAGAATCGCGTCCCTGGCCAGACGGCGTTGATACTAGTAGTGGTACTACCACCCGAAGGAGCACGCCATGGATGCCGAGCCACGACGCCGCGAGGAACTCGCCGCATTCCTGCGTGATCGACGGGCCCGCGCCGACCGTATGGCTCTGGGCCTGCCCGACGCCCCTCGCGGCAGGCTGCAGGGACTGCGCCGCGAGGAGGTCGCGACTCTCGCGGGTCTCAGCGTCACCTGGTACACGTGGCTCGAGCAGGCGCGGGAGATCAACCCGTCGCGTCAGGTGCTCGAAGCGCTCGGACGACTGTTCGGCCTGCGCCCGGTGGAGATGACGTACCTGCTCACGCTCGGCGGGCACGGTGAGATCGCGGCGCCGTCCGAGGCGACCGAGCACGCGCCCGAACGCCTCCGCCGGCTGCTGGAGTCCTTCCCGTTCCCCGCGTTCCTCCTCGCCGCCGATTGGACGATCATCGGCTGGAACATCGCCTACGTGCACCTGTACCCGCGCATCGAGAGTCTGGATGCCGAGGATCGAAACCTCCTCTGGCTGCTGTTCACCGATCAGGAGCTCCGGCGACTGCTGCCGGACTGGGAGCAGCAGAGCCGCCGCTTCGTCGGCGAGTTCCGCGCTGACGCGCGGCGGTGGCTGAGCGCACCGCGCGAGGACGGGATCGTCGCGCGGGTGAGCGCGGCGTCGACGGAGTTCGCCCGGATCTGGCAGGAGCGCGACGTCGAAGGCTTCGTGTCGCGCGAGCGGTCGTTCCGGCATCCGCTCGCCGGACTCACGGTCTACGAGCAGCACGGAGTGGTGCCCAGCGAGTTCCCCGATCTGGAGCTCATCCTGTACGTCCCGACCGGCACCTGACCCCCTTTCGCCTGCGGGCGATGCGGAGCAAGCTGAAGCACAGGTCCGTTTTCACCACACCGCAGGAGGGCGTGTCATGGCTACATACAAGGTCGGCTACTTCGTCGGAAGCCTGTCGAAGGATTCCATCAACCGCACGCTGTCGAAAGCGCTCATCCGGCTGGCGCCGGACGACCTCGAGTTCGCGGAGATCCCGATCGGCGACCTCCCGCTCTACAATCGCGATCTTGACGAGGACTACCCGCCGTCCGCGCTCGCACTGAAGGACGCGATCGCGGCATCGGATGCCGTGCTCTTCGTCACCCCGGAGTACAACCGCTCGATCCCCGGCGCCCTCAAGAACGCGATCGACTGGGCTTCCCGCCCATGGGGGCAGAACTCGTTCGACCACATCCCTGCCGGAGTCATCGGGGCGTCGATCGGCACCATCGGGACCGCCCTGGCTCAGCAGAGCCTGCGCGCCGTGCTGAGCTTCTGCAACGCCCGCCAGATGACGTCGCCCGAGGCGTACATCCACTTCGACCCCGACGTCTTCGGCGAGAACGGCGAGGTCAAAGTGGACAGCACGCGGGATTTCCTGGCGAACTACATGCTCGAGTTCCGCGAGCACGTCGAACGCGTGCTGACGGTCCTTCCGCGCGCCTGAGGGCTCGTCAACCGCCGAGCGCGTTGAGCAGGTCGGCGAAGTGGTCGAGGTCCGCGGCGGTCCAGGCGCGCAGTCGCTCGCCGATGCGCCCCTCGTAGCGGGCGCGCGCCACGGCGATGCGCTCCTGCGCGAGGTCGGTCGCCACGAGCACGCGCGCCCGCCGATCGACGGGAGACGGCACGCTCTCCACGAGCCCGAGCTCCTCGAGCTGGCGCACCTGTCGGCTGACGGCGGACTTGTCGGTCTGCAGGCGCTCGATGATCTCGCCCGCAGACGTCGCCTTGCCGCTCGCGATCGAGGTGAGCACCTGGTAGCCGAGCGGCTGCAGGTCCGGATGCACGGTCACCGCCGCTTCGCGCCAGCTGACGCGGATGCGGGCGAACAGCCGGCCGAGTTCGTGCTCGACACGTGCGACCGCCTCGTCGAGTTCGGGACCCGCGATCGTGGATGCCGCGGGCGACGAACTCGTGTCCGCAGGCGTCTCGGCGGGCTGCTCACTCATGCCCGCCAGTTTACGGCTCGCGGCGCCCTCGCCTCAGGTCGCCGGAGCACGGCGAGAGGGCGAGGATGCCGCTGGTTCACGCCTCCGCGAGGAGGCGGAACACCTTCGATGCCGTCCGGATCTCGTCCTGCGTCAGCCCGGTGATGCTCGTCCGCAGCCGCTGCGCGTGATCGCCGCGGACGTCGGCGAGGGCCGCGCAGGCCGTCGGCGTCGCGGTGAGCACGCGCAGCCGACCGTCGGTCTCGTCGGGGCGGGACTCGATGAGACCGAGTTCCTCCAGCATCCGCACCTGGCGGCTGACGACCGACTTGTCCATCTCGAAGAGCTCGGCGAGCTGGTGCGCGTTCGTGCTGCCTGCGCGGGCGATGGAGGCCAGCAGCTTGTACCCGGCGGGCTGCAGCTCGGGGTGGATCCGCGCAGCGGACTCCTTCCAGAGCGACCGAGCCTTGGAGAAGATCAGGTTCAGGTGCCCCTGGAACTCCGCGAGCGCGTCGTCGACGTCGCTCTGCGCTGCGGTGCCGGCGGCCATGTCAGCGCCCCCGCTCCGGATCTTCGCGTTCGATCACGGCCAGCGAACCGGTGGAGGGCTGCGTCCCGTCGATCCGGATGGCTCCGGTCGTGTTGAGGGAAGCGGCCACCTCGGCCTCGGCGATCTCGATCACCGACTCCTCCGCCTGCTCGCGCAGCTGCTCGGCCGCGGTCTTGGTCGACAGCGGCTTGTTCTTGATGAACGCGATCGCGATGACGCCGAGGACGGCGAGCGGGATGGCGATCATGAAGGCGTCCGCGATGCCCAGCCCGTACGCGGACTCCACGATCGTGCGGATCGTGTCCGGCAGCTCGTTCATCTTGGGGACGTCGCCGGAGGCGAGGTGCGTGAGCGCGTCGATCTCCTCCTGCGTGGTGGGAGTGAAGCCCTTCAGGTCATCCGCGATGTAGGTCCCGACGCTGGTCGACAGGATCGAGCCCATGATCGTGACGCCGATGGTGCCGGCGATCGTGCGGAAGAAGTTCACGTTCGAGGACGCGGCGCCCAGCTGGGTCGGTGGGGTGTCGTTCTGCACGATCAGGGTGAGGTTCTGCATCACCATGCCGAGACCGGCGCCGAGGACGAACATGTAGATCGCGACGAGCGTGAACGGGGTGTCGTAGCGCAGCGTCGCCATCAGGCTGACGCCGATGACCGACAGGATCGCGCCGAGGACCATCCAGGCCTTCCACTTGCCGAACCGGCTCACGAGCTGACCGATGATGATCGAGGCGCCCATCTGGCCGACGATCATCGGAATGGTCATCAGGCCCGACTCCGTCGGCGTCGCGCCACGCGCGAGCTGGAAGTACTGCGCAAGGAACACCGAGGTGGCGAACATCGAGACGCCGATGGCGATCGAGGCGATCACGGACAGCGTGAACGTGCGGTTGCGGAACAGCGACATCGGAACGATCGGTTCCTTGACGAAGAATTCGACCGCGATGAAGGCGGCGAGCGCGACGCCTGCACCGACGATGAGCGCGATGCTCGTGGCGGAGTCCCACTCGAACTGGCTGCCGCCCATCGAGACCCAGATCAGCAGGGTCGAGACGCCGACGGCGAGCAGCACGATGCCGAAGTAGTCGATCGAGACCTTGGCCTTCGCCGGCTTCGGCAGGTGCAGCGTGAACTGCAGCAGGATGAGCGCGATGATCGCGAACGGGACGCCGACGAAGAAGTTGGAACGCCATCCCCACGCGTCGGTGAGGAATCCGCCGAGCAGCGGTCCGCCGATCGTGCCGAGCGCCATGATGCCGCCGACGACGCCCATGTACTTGCCGCGCTCGCGCGGCGAGATGATGAGCGCGACGGCGATCATCACGAGCGACATCAGACCGCCCACGCCGATGCCCTGGATCACGCGCACGGCGATGAGCATGTTGGTGTCGGTCGAGAACCCGGCGATGACGGTGCCGACCGTGAAGAGGATCAGCGAGATCTGGACGAGGATCTTGCGGTCCATGAGGTCGGCCAGCTTGCCCCAGATCGGGGTGGAGACCGCGGTGGCCAGCAGGCTCGCGGTGATGACCCAGGTGTACTGGGCCTGCGTTCCGCCGAGGTCGGCGATGATGACGGGCATCGAGGTCGACACGACCGTGCCCGAGAGCACGGCGACGAACATTCCGACGACGAGGCCGGAGATCGCGGTGAAGACCTCGCGGGCCGAGCGCACTGGCTCGGGCGCGGAGGAAGGTGTGGAGGTCACGGTGTCTGCTCCTGCATAGAAAGTTGATCTGGATCAACCATACACCTTTAGTTGCCAAACAGCAACCATTGCCCTCGGTCAACTGCTGTACGCGATATGCACCTTCCCGATCGTGCCTTCGAACGCGAACGGCATGCGATCGACGTATGCCCGCGAGACCGCTCCGCCGTATGCGCGCCCGATGTCCAGGCAGTCGTTCGCGGTGAACAGCAGCGGTGCGCTGACGGGGACGACCCCTGAGCCGACCTCCACCCCGTCGACACGGAGCGTCACGGACAGCGGACCACCGGGACGCGGTTCGACATAGGTCGTGTCGACCTCGATCGTGACGTCGCCGGCCGGCAGCGGATCGGACGACGCGATCGTCGTGCGCTGAACCAGGAACAGGTTGTACTCATATGTCAGCACACCATCGACGAGGAAGCAGGTGAGCCCGCCTCCGGCGCCGCCGAGCTTGTACAGCACGCCATTGGCACGCGCGGGCAGCTTCGCCTGAATCGACACCACGTTCGGCTTGTTTCCGAGAGCCGGTGCGCAGAACTCCGGTACGCGCACCGTATCCCCGGTCATGTCCCACTCGGTGTACGGCACGGAGATCCGGTACTCGGGGTGGTACACCGGCACCCACAGGCCGGCACCGACCGGGAGGACCTCGTTCTTGGCCGCCTCGATCGCGAAGAGCTCCTTCAGCTCGGCGAGCTTCGCCGGGTTCTCCTCAGCGAGGTCGTGAGCCTGGCTCCAGTCCGCATCCAGGTGATAGAGCTCCCACGTGTCGTGGTCCGGCGTCCAGGTGGCGATGCCGGGAGGCGCACCGGGAAGCCACGGCAGCCGCGGCCCGGTGGACGATGCCATCCACCCATCCGAATAGATGGACCGACTGGCCATGATCTCGAAGTACTGCGTGCGGTGCCGCCCAGCCGCGGCGCCGTCGTCGACCGCGTAGACGAAGCTGGTCCCGTCGATCGGGTCCTGGTGGATGCCGTTGACGGACTCCGGCGCGGAGATGCCGAGGATCTCGTAGATCGTCGGGGCCAGGTCGATCACGTGGTGGAACTGCGTGCGCGGTTGCGGGTCGGGCGCGATCCGCTCCGGCCACCGCAGGAACATCGGATTGCGGGTGCCGCCGAGGTGCGACGCCATGAGCTTCATGCCCTGGTAGGGCGTCGATCCCGCCCACGCCCACCCCGCGTGGTACTGGTTGTCGGTCGCCGGCGTGCCCAGCGCGTCGAGACCGCCGAGCTCCTCCAACGCTGCGATGTGCTGATCGATCGTGGTCGGGATCATGTTCTGCGCGAGCAGCTCGCTGATCGTGCCGTTCTGGCCTTCACCCGAGGAGCCGTTGTCGCCCCAGATGTAGACGACGAGCGTGTTCTCGGCGTAGCCCAGCTCCTCGAGCGTGTCCACCAACCGTCCGGCCTGCACATCGGCATGCTCTCCGAATCCCGCGCACACCTCCATCAGACGCGCTTGGAAAGGCTTCTGATCCTCCGGGATCTCATCCCAGCCCTGCAGATTGTCCGGGCGCGGTGTGAGCACGGCGTCCTCGGGCACCCACCCTGCCGCTTTGGCGCCTTCGAGCGCCCTCTCGCGGTAGACGTCCCAGCCGTCGTCGAACTCTCCCTTGTATTTGTCCGCCCACTCCTTCATGATGTGGTGCGGCCCGTGGATGGCTCCGGTCGCCCAGTACATGAAGAACGGCTTGTCCGGCGAGAGCGCTTTGTGATTGCGCAGCCATCCGATCGCGTCGTCGGCGATGTCCTCGCTGAGGTGATACCCCTCCTCCGGCGTCTTCGGCGGCAGCACGGAAGTGGTGTTGCGCACGAGGTTCGGCTCGTACTGCGACGCCTCTCCTGCGAGGAAGCCGTAGAAGTACTCGAACCCGTACCCCGTCGGCCACCGGTCGTAGGGACCTGCGACCGTGGTCTCCTCCGCAGGGGTGTTGTGCCATTTGCCCCACGCGCCTGTCGAGTAGCCGTAGTTTCGCAGCACCTCGGCGATCGTCGCACTCGACTTCGGGATGTGGCCGGAATAGCCGTCCCAGTCGTTGGCGAGCTCGGCGATCTGCCCCGAGCCGACGCGGTGGTGGTTGCGGCCGGTCAGCAGGGACGCCCGAGTCGGCGAGCACATCGCCGTGGTGTGGAACCGATTGAACCCGAGACCTTCGTTTCGGATGCGCTCGAGCGTCGGCGTGGCGACGGCACCGCCGAGCGGGGCGGGCAACGCCGGCCCCGCGTCATCGATCAGAATGACGAGGATGTTGGGAGCGTCGTCGCCGAGGTGACGCTGCGCCGGAAGGGGCGCATAATCCGACTCGGCGAGCGTGCGTCCGGCGAAGCTGCCCGATGGTTTCGGGGCGAATGGAAGGGTCCTGCTCGGCGGCAGCGGAGCCCCGGCGATCGTGCGACTGTCCGTGGTCATATCGTCTCCTTGCCTTGCTTCTTGCGCCGCCGGCGGATCAGCCGAGCAGTTTCGCCTTGGCGGCCTCGAACTCGGCCTCGCTGAGCACGCCCTGCATCTTCAGCGTCGCGAGCTGCTGCAGTTGGGCGACGAGATCGCTGCCGTCCGCCGCCGGTGCGGGTGCGGGTGCGGGTGCGGGTGCGGGTGCCGCGTACTGCGGGCCGGGTGGGGCCATCGCAGCAGCCTCCTGCTGCAGTTCGTACTGGTGCTGCTCGTACTTGTCCTCCGCGCGGCGCTGCTGGCGCCTGGCCACGTTTCCGCTGACGGCGGTGGCAGTACCTGCGACGACGGCCGTCCGTGCGGCCATCCCGATCAGGCCCGGTCGACCCATTCGTCCCATGAGAGGCATGTTCTCGTCCCTTTCTCAGACGCCGACGGCATCAGCGACGACGGCGTTCACGATCGGTGCGGGGATCCGGACGGTGTCGATGACACGTCCTCCCGCGGCCGCGACGGCGGAAGCCAGATGCTTCGCCCACAGCAGTTCGACGGCCAGCAGCAGCGCAGAGCCGCCGGCGGGGAGCCCATCGGCCAGGCGCTCCACGTCCTCGTGCGAGACGAGGCCCGATGCCGCCAGTTCGATGCCGCCCAACTCGATGCCGGCGTCGTCGACTTCGAGCCACCGCACCGCGCCGTCGGCATCGCGCGAGACGTGCAGCAGGTCGATGAGGCGCACCGTCCCGGCATCGACGAGTTGCGCGATCGCCTCGATCACGAGCGGATCGGGCGTCTCCCCGACGAAGTCGGCGAGCACGAACTCGACGGGCCCGAATTCCAGTTCATCCATGATGTGTCCCGATGCCGATCAGGCGGCGAGCGCCTTGGCCTTCAGCGCGTCGAACTCGGACTGCGAGATCGCCCCCGAGGACAGCAGACCCTGCGCGCGCTCGATCTCAGCGGACGGGGACGTCGCGACACCGGCCACGCTGCGGACGTAGTCCGCGTTCGCCTGAGCGGCGGCATGTGCCTGGGCGGCCTGGCGCTGCGCCATCGACCCGCCGCGAGCGATCAGATAGATGAGCGCGCCGAGGAACGGCAGCACGATGAGCAGGATCACCCACCCGGCCTTGCCCCAACCGCTCAACGAGCTGTCACGGAAGACATCGATGAAGATCCAGATGAAGGTCCACACGCACAGGATCACGAGATAGAACCACAGCATCCACACCAGGAAGTCGAAGAAACCCATGACGATGCCCTTTCCGAGCGTTCAAGAGGGCACCGACCGGCGTCCCATGCGTCACGGTATCCAGGCGACCGAAACCGTCGCATCATGCGATTCGTGTGAACCGGCCGGTCCGCGCGCTGCGGATCATGCGATTCGCATGGTGCGTCCGGCGGCCGGCCGCGGTGCACTGGACGCAGACGGTTCGCTCCACGATCGGGCGGACGCAGGAGGAGACACCCGTGGATGCTGTCGAGAGACTGAGACGCCTCTGCATCGATGATCAGGTCGCAGGCGCCGACGAGGGCCCCGAATGGTCCGAGGCGCTCGACGAACGGACGGTGGCGCTCGTTCGGATCGCGGCGCTCATCGCGAACAACGCACCCGCGGCCTCGATGCGCTCGGCCGTGGACGATGCCGTGGCGGCCGGTGTGGCGTTGGAGGAGATCGTCGCGGTGCTGGAAGGACTGATCGGTGACGTCGGGCTGCCGCGGGTCGTCGCCGCGGCACCGCGGATCGCCGTGGCCCTCGGGCACGGCGAAGACCTGGTGCCCGATTCCGAGGCCTGACGCGCATCAGCCTCCGAGCAGGCCGACCTCGCTCGCCCGTTCCACAGCCGCCGAACGCGTCGTGACCCCGAGCTTGCGATAGATCGACCCCACCTCCGAACTCACCGTGTTGCGCGAGATGAACAGTCGCCGCCCGATCTCCGCGATCGTGAGATGCGTCTGCAGATACGGCAGCAGGCGCAACTCCGCCGGGGTCAGCGGCACGCTTCCTCCTGCGGCCGGCTCGGCGGCGAGGACGCCTCGCAGATGCTCGACCTGCGCCGACAGCGCGCCGACGTCCGGACGACGGCGCAGCAGATCATCGATCTCACGCATGAGATGTCGGGCCGCCGCCCGGTCGTCGACGGCGAGATGCGCCCTGATGAGCTGCTTCCTCGCGCGCACCGAAAGATACGGCAGCAGGTGCGTGCAGCCGATGCGGGCGCGCATCGCCCTGGCGAGCAGTCGCACGCCGCGCTCGCGATCGCCGTCGTGGAGGGCGACTCGGGCTGCGACGGCGAGCGCGAGAGCCGTCGTGGGATATCCGTCCATATGGCTGGAGTCGACCGTCTCGACGGCCAGCGACGCGTACGCGCGTGCGGCCGCCCAATCGCCCCGTTCGATGGCGAACAGCGCGAGCTCGGGCGCACTGAGGATGACCGTGTCCGCGTTGCCCGCGGCGGTAGCGACATCGATCGCCGTTTCGAACGCGGCTTTCGCCGCCTCCTGATCGTCTGTGAACACGCATGCCACACCCCACAGGTGCAGTGCCTGATCGCGCCATGCACTCGATTCGGGCTCGTGCTGCATGGCGAACGCGGCTTCCTCCACGAAGCGGAGGTGACCGTGCTCGCACAGCGCGGCGCGGATCATGGCGCGTGCCGACTCGAACAGCACCCGGTCCGGCGCGGGCAGACCCTCCGCGTCGAACGACTCCAGCCGTCGCGACCAGCGTTCGCCCGCCGCGACATCGCCGAGGAGGATGGCCGTCCAGGTCATCGAGACGATCAGCGGCGGGAAGCCGCTGACGATGTCGTCGCCGAGGTCCGCCAGCCAGCGCTTGAGGGTGGAGACCTGTCCGAGCTGATACATGGGCAGGCTGAGCTCGGCGATCCGCTCCGCCGCCCGCTGCACCTCGTGCGCCCGCAGGAGGTGTTCGATCGCCTGCACGGGATCGCCGTCCGCCTCATGCCAGGCCGCGGCGCGGCGATGGAGCTCGACGACGGCTGCCGATCCTTCCGTCCGCTCGAGTTCGGTCTCGAGGAACTCGCGGAACAGCGGGTGGAAACGGAACCAGCCGCGATTCCGGTCGAGCCCGATCAGGAACAGATTGCTCGCTTCGAGCTCGCGCAGTTTCGCTCGGGAGTCCGTGATTCCCACGACGGCATCGCACGAGGCCGCCGAAAGCTGCTCCAGGATGGAGCTGCGTCGCAGGAACTCCTGAACATCGATCGGCAGGCGCGCGATGCACTCGCGGTAGAGGTAGTCGGCGACGAATCGGTCGGTTCCGGTGACGGCTGCTGCGTCCCCGCCGGACCGGGCGACGAGCGCGCACAGGAACAGTCCGGTCGGCCAACCCTCGCAATGCTCGACGATGCGCGTCAGATGCTCATCGGGGACATGCGCGGCTCCGGCACGATCGAAGATGGTCCGCGCCCCGGCATCGTCGAGCGACAGGTCGTCGACGCCGATCTCCCACGCATCGCCCACGGCACGAAGCCGAGCGAGGAGCGCCGACTCGCGCCGACCGGCGATCACCACCTGCGAGCCGTCCGGCACACGGGCGAAGAGGATCTCGAGCGCGTCCTGGCAGTCCTCGGATTCCGCCCAGTGCACATCGTCGATGAACAGGACGAAGTCATCGGGGGCCGCGGCGAGCGCGCCGGCGAGCAACGGCGCCGAACGTCCCAGCGCGGCGGTCCCGATGCCTCTCAGATCGTCGATGACGTCGCCGACGACGGGCGACAGCTCGACGGACGCCGCGGCGATCACCGACAGCACGGCGGCCGGGTCGACATCGGTGCGGTCGAGCGAGACCCAAGCGATCCTGCGGTCCTCTCCGGCGGCCCATTGCGCCAGGAGGGTGGACTTCCCGTATCCGGCCGGAGCGGCGACCGAGACCACGCGCGCGCCGCTCCCTCTGGCACGGTCGACCAATCGCGCACGACTGACACCGCCCGGCCGGACGGCGGGCACCTGAATCTTGCTGCCGAGCAGCACTGTTGACACGTCAGCGTCTCCCCGCACTGGATCGCAATCTTCCCCCTCACGCGAATACTAGGGCGAGCGGATCACCGCGCGCCAGAGATCTCGACTGGGGCGCAGGGACGCCTGTCCGCGCGCCCTGTCGCACTAGGCTGACGGCGTGACGAGCACCGACGACTCCCCCGGGATCGTGCGCCGTGGCGGCGCCGCGTTCCGGCGCACCGTCACCGATGTCGGCGCACCGGCCTGGATCGCCGTTCTCGGCGTCACGGTCGCGGCCGCATGCTTCGTCGGTTTCGGCGGGCTGCTCCCGGCCTCGGCATCGCCGGACGAGCTGGTCATCGACGAAGAGGCTCGGACCTCCCTGTACTCGGTCACGGTCCTGGATGCCGTCACCACGGATGCCGTCGAGGAGCAGTACGTGGAGGCAGAACCGGGCGAGACGCTGGTCGTCGTCACTCTGCGACTCGAGAACCTCTCCGACCGCCCCATCGGTCTGGGCACATCGGCGGACCGGGTGGAATCGCGCCTGGTGCACGCCGCCGAGCCGCTCATCGCCTTGGCGGACGTCGAGCCGACGAGCTCGGCCGAGGCATGGCGCCCGGACGGATCCGCCGGCGGCGTCGTGCTCCAGCCCGGCGTGCCGGATGTCGTGCAGATCGCCTGGCCGGTACCGCAGGACGCCTTCGCCGACGGCATCCTGCGGATCGATGTCCATGAGGCAGAGGTGACCAGAGGTCAGGTGATCGTCTCAGCCGATCAGCTGACCTGGCGACGCGGCGATCTTGCGGCTCGCATCAGCGCACCGGTGACCGTGGAGCAGGCGCCGTGAGGCGCGCTCTGCCCTGGCTGCTCGGCACGGCCCTCGTGCTCGGCGCCGGCGTCGCTGTCGCCATCACGCCGTCGAACACGGCCACGACGCAGGCATTCCTCGTCCACGGCGATGCCGACGAGGCCGCGACCGGCCGCACGCTCACGGCGCAGGTCCGTGACGCGTCCTTCGCCGAGCGCATCACCGTCGATGACGGCGAATGGGACGCATCGGGCAACTGGCTCGTCGTGACGGTGGTGGCCTCCGCGCCACGGACCGAGGTGGGCGCGTCGATCCATCTCGCCACGCTCGTGATCGGCGACCGCACCTTCCAGGCGAGTGAGCGGCCCAGAACGTCTCTGCTCGGGGCGGACCTCCGCGTCGGCACGGACACCGTCGGGATGCTCGCCTTCGAGCTGCCGCCGGACGTGGATGCCGGAGTCGGCGAACTGAGGCTGGTCACCGGGTACACGACACCGCATCTGGATGACGTGGTCGTGCTGCCCGTGTCGCTGGACGATCTGCCGTCGGCTGCGGAGATCGACGTCACGGAACCCGCATGGGAGTGGTCCTGATGCGCCGGTTGCGGCGAGGTCGCTCCCTCGGTGCACTGCTCCTGGCGGTGGTCGCGGTCGTCGCCGTCCACGTGTGGTTCGATGTCCTGCCGTCGAACACGTCCGCTTCCGTGACGGCGGTCTCCGCGGACGATGCTGTCGACGTCGCAGGTCAGCAGCTCCTCCTGCGCTCCGTGCGGGAGGACGAGTTCGACGCTCCGGAGGGGGCGCACGCCCTCAGCGTTCGCCTGCGTTCGAGCGGCGGGCTCGACGCCACGACCTGCCCCGCGTTCCTGCTGACCGAGGCGGCCGGCGGCCGCGTGTGGGAGAGTTCGCGGGCCGAACTCGACGTCCCCCACGACGCCGGAGAGTCCGGGTGTCGTGCGGAGTCAGCGCCGTACGACATCCTCGCGGTCTTCGTCGTCCCCGACGACGCGACCGGTCCGTTCTGGTTCGACGTGACCGACGAGGATGGCACCGTCCTCCGCCTCCCCGTGGAGCCGTGAGACGGCGTGGCCGCCCGGCGCGCGTGATTCCAGTCCCGCCTCCGGACGCCCGATGACGCTGTCGTAGGCCGTCGCGACGATCGCGACGCGCAGCGGTTCGGCCACGGCCGCGACGGCGACCAGGATGAGCGGGAGGAACGCCTTCCAGAACTCCGACTCGTGTCCGCCGATCACCTGCAGCAGACCTCGCGTTCCCGTCCGCTCGGCCAGCGCCCACAGGCAGTACGCCAGCGCGTAGGCTCCGAACAGCACGGGCCCGCCTCGCCACACCACGGCCACGCCGGCCCAGAGATCCTCGAATCGGCGGGTGAGCGTACGCGCGAGGATCGCCGTCGTCCCGCGGGAATCCGCTGCGGTGCGCAGCATCCGTGGAACGGCCCCGTCGAACGCCGTGCCGTAGATCACGCCGGCCACCAGCAGCCAGGCGGCGGGCACGATGACCGCCGCGATGAGGATGCCGAAGGCCCAGGTCCCGGCCTCCCACACGCCCGCGACGAGCACGAGGTTCGCCGCGAACCAGTCGCCGATCCCCTCGAGCCACTGCGCCCCGGTCCTCGACGCCGTCCAGTCGACCACGCCGGCCCACCACTGCCCGACCAGTGTGAACAGCATGAAGGTCCACAGCACTTCGGCGTAGGCGGCCAGGATCAGCGTCCACGACGGGAGACTTTCGCGGAACCGGGAGAAGACGAACCGCGCGACGAGCGCGATCACGAGCACGGCGACGGGAAGCACTCCGACGGAGACCAGCCCGCCACGATCGCGCATCTGCGTCAGATCGAACCCCGAGTCGTTCAGGGCGATGACGCTGGCGATGTTGAAGAACTCGATCTGGTCCGCGGTCAGCATCCCCCACGCCGCATAGAAGGCGAAGAACGGCAGGATCGCGGGAAGGATCGCGGCGCCGAACTCACGCGGGCCCTGGCGCTGCGGGGTGAGGATGTGCGGCAGCGACGGCCGCACAGTGAGGTACATGGCCACGTAAGAGACCAGCCGAGCCGCGACAGCGAGCGGCAGCAGCAGGAGTCCTCCGAGTGTCGTGTGGCCGCCGACGAACCCCGCGATCTGCACGAGCAGCTCGTGCAGGGCCTCGCCGGCCAGATACCAGGTCACCAACAGGACCCCGTGCCTGGCGAGGATGCGCCCGAAGGTGCGGAGCAGTGGCGGCATGGCTCTCACGGTAGCGCGTGCGGGTCGGATCAGGACGTCGCGGGCACGCCGATCGAGTCGCGCCAGACCACCCGCTGCAGGCCCGTCGCCGCGGGCGGAACCGGCTCGCGCCGCACCGTCGCGATGAGCCGCCGCATCGAGTTCGCCCCCAGCGCCTCACGGTCTTGGATGACCGACGTCAGTGACGGGACCAGGTACTCGCTCTGTTCGAGGTCATCCCAGCCCGTGACGCTCATGCGCCCTGGCACCGACCACCCGCGCAGCACCGCGGCGCGGATGGCGCCGGTCGCGACGAGATCGTTGGCGGCGATCAGCGCGAACGGAGCCGTCTCGTCCGGCAGCGCCGCGATGGGATCATGACCGGCCGGCGGGTGCCAGCTTCCCGTGATCACGCCCATGGACTCGAGCCCGAGACGCTCGATCGTGGCGAGGTAGGCATCGCGGCGCGCGATCGCAGAGGGGAATGTGAGGTCCCCGGTGATGTGCAGGAAGCGTCGATGCCCCAGTTCGACGAGACGCTCCATCATCTCCACCACCGGCCGCGCGTCGGTGAGTTCGCCTGTGACGTGCATCCGCTCATCGAATTCGCTCAGCGACAGCACCGCGGTCCGCGTCCGATCGATCGGCGGAACCGGCGCATGCAGAGGCGTGAACGAGAGGATGCCCTCGAACTCCTCAGAGGCGACGATCTCAGCGAGCCGCTCGGCACGCGCTTCCGGCTCACCGGGCACGTACACGACCTCGACCGCGTACCCGGCCTCCTGCGCAGCGGTCGTCACGCCGTGGAGCAGAGTGAGCGGGTTCAGCGCCGAGACGGTCATGGCGACCGCCAGTCTTCCCGTCCGGTGCGTCCGCATGGATCGCGCCGCGAGATTCGGACGATAGTGCAGTTCGGCCGCCGCCTCCATCACGCGTTTCCTGGTCGGCTCGGAGATCCCGTCCCGCCCGGTGAACACGAAAGACACCGTCGATTGCGACACCCCCGCAAGCTTCGCCACATCACGACTCGTAGCCCGCTTCTCCATCCCCAGCTCCCCTCTGAACCGGCCACTCCGGAAAAAACGGTTGACGCGGCATCCGTGTTTTGCCATAGTAGCCAATACGTCTTAGTACTACGTATTAGTAGTACGTAGTAACGCTGCCGACATCAAGGAGGATGGGGACAAGCATGAGCATCGCTGAACTGCGGAGCATGTCACATGCCCGCAAGGGCAGAAGACGGACGAAGGAGGAGAGACGCGCGGCCGCGCCGGACAACAGAGCAGCCGTCGTCTTCCTCGCACCGTTCATCCTCGGCGCGGCCGTCCTGACGCTCGGGCCGATCCTGATGTCGCTGTATCTGTCGTTCACGGACTTCAACCTGCTGCAGGATCCGAATTGGGTCGGCGTCGACAACTACGCGCGGATGCTCAGTGACACCCGCCTGCACCAGTCGCTGCTGGTGACCTTCCTCTATGTGCTGATCGGAGTGCCCCTCCAGCTCGGCGTCGCGCTCGGGCTGGCGATCCTCCTCGACAAGGGCATGCGCGGTCTGGCGTTCTACCGTTCCGCGTTCTACCTGCCGAGTCTGCTCGGAGCATCCGTCGCCATCGCGATGCTGTGGCGCCTGATCTTCGGCGCCGACGGCCTCCTCAACGCCATTCTCGGCGCGCTCGGCATCGAATCGAACCAGAGCTGGATCGGCAACCCTGAGACGTCGCTGTCGACGATCATCCTGCTGCACGTCTGGATGTTCGGCTCGCCCATGGTGATCTTCCTCGCCGGGCTCCGCCAGATCCCCGCCGAGCTCTACGAGGCCGCCGCCACCGACGGGGCGCCCGCGTGGTGGCGCTTCCGCGCGATCACCCTGCCGCTGCTCACGCCGATCATCTTCTTCAACCTCGTCCTCGCGGTGATCAACTCGTTCTCCGCCTTCACGCAGGCATTCATCGTCTCCGGCGGCTCCGGAGGGCCGGCTGATTCCCTCCTCTTCTACACGCTGTACCTCTACCAGGAGGGTTTCAGCTCCTTCCGGATGGGCTACGCCTCGGCGCTCGCGTGGCTGCTGCTCATCATCATCGGCGTCCTCACCGCCGTGAACTTCTGGCTTTCCAAGTACTGGGTGCACTATGACGACTGAGAATCTTTCCACCAGGACCCTCGTTACACCGACGCGTCGGCGTGGCCCTCGCCCCTACCGTCAGCAGAGCCGTTCGATCTGGGGCCGCGCACTGCGGCAGGCGGTCATGATCATCATGGTCATCATCTCGCTGTATCCCGTGTTGTGGATGGTCGTGAGCTCACTGCGACCAGAGGGCGAGATCTTCGCGAATCCGTCGCTGATCCTCACCGACTTCGAGTGGGAGAACTACGTCTACGGGTGGACCGCACTCGGCACGCCGTTCGGGCAGTACCTGCTGAACTCGGGCGTCATCGTGCTCGGCTCGATCGTGGGCAACCTGTTCAGCTGCTCGCTCGCGGCCTACGCGTTCGCGCGCCTGCGATTCCGATTCCAGCGGCCGGCGTTCGCGTACATGCTCGTCACGCTGATGCTGCCGATCCATGTGGTGATCGTCCCGCAGTACATCCTGTGGGCGCAGTTGGGGCTGAACGATTCGTTCTGGCCGCTCATCGTGCCGAAGTTCCTCGCAACGGACGCCTTCTTCATCTTCCTGATGGTGCAGTTCATCCGAGGCCTGCCGAAGGAACTCGATGAGGCGGCGCGCATCGACGGCGCGGGACATGGTCGCATCTTCTTCCAGATCCTGCTGCCGCTCATGACCCCTGCGCTCGCGACGACGACGATCTTCACCTTCATCTGGGTGTGGAACGACTTCTTCTCGCAGCTCATCTTCCTCACGAGCCCTGGCAACTACACGGTTCCGATCGCGCTGCGATCGTTCATCGACGCGCAGTCGACGTCATCCTTCGGGGCGATGTTCGCGATGAGCGTCGTATCCATCGTCCCCCTCGTCCTCATCTTCGCGTTCGGGCAGAAGTTCCTCATCAAGGGGATCGCCACGACCGGACTCAAGTAAGCCCCGACCTCCCAGGTCTCGAACAAAGGAGAACCATGAAGCGCACGACCCTTCGCGCCGGAGCCGGCATCGTCGCCGGAGCTCTCGCGCTCGGCCTCGCCGGCTGCGGCCTCGGCACCGGCGGCGGCAACGGCGAACCGGCCGAACTCAGTGACGAACCGGTCACGATCCGCATGTACTGGTGGGGCGGCGACGCCCGACACCAGCGCACGCAGGAGGTCATCGACCTCTTCGAGGACAAGTACCCGAACATCACCGTCGAGCCCGAGTTCTCGGATTGGACCGGCTACTGGGAGAAGCTCGCGACCTCCACCGCCGGCAAGAACTCCCCCGACGTGATCCAGATGGATCAGCTCTACCTCGCCTCTTACGCCGACCGCGGCACGCTCGTCGATCTGGCCGATTACGACATCGCCACAGAGGGGATGGAGCAGAGCGTTCTCGGCATGGGCGAGTCGGACGGCGGGCTCTATGCGATTCCGATCTCGACCTCTGCGATGTCGACGATCGTGAACACGGATCTGCTGGAGCAGATCGGCGTCCCGCTCCCCGAGAACGCCGACAGCTGGACCTGGGACGAGTACATGGCCTGGGCGAAGAGCGTGACCGACGCAGCACCCGCAGGCACGTACGGCGGGTCGCTCGCCCAGAACGAGTTCATGCTGCAGCTGTTCGCGCGGCAGAACGGCGACAGCCTGTTCGAGGACGGCGACATCGCGATCGATCCCGAGACCATGGCGGCGTTCTTCCAGAACGCACTCGATTCGTCCCAGACCGGCGCGTCGGCACCGGCCTCCGCCTGGGCGGAGTCGTCGAGCCTCGCCCTGGACCAGACGCCGTTCGCCGTCGGGACCGTCGCATCGAGCTTCATCACCGCGACGCAGGTGTCCGCGTTCACGCAGGCCTCGGGCGCGAACCTCGAGCTCCTCCCCATCCCCACCACCGAGGACGGCGTGGACGACTACGACTACTTCAAGGCGGGCATGTACTGGTCGGTGTCGTCGCAGTCCAAGCATCCTGCCGAGGCGGCACTGCTGATCGACTTCTTCCTCAACGATCCGGAGGCGGTGAAGATCATCGGCAGCGAGCGCGGTCTCCCTGCGATCTCGACGACTCTGGATGTGATCGGCGACGATCTGACACCCGAGGAGATCAAGGCCGTCGACTACTCCGATTCCCGTCTCCCGTTCCTCGGCGAGGCTCCGGCGATCGTCCCCAACGGCGCCTCGGACGTGGACGCCGTGCTGCTGCGGTACATGCAGGACGTCCTGTTCGAGAACAAGACCCCTGCGGATGCGGCGACGGGCTTCATCGCCGACATGCAGAAGTCGATCGACGCCACCGGCTGATCATCAGGGCGGCCTCGATCAGAGGCCGCCCTCCGAATGAACCGGGTCTGCGCGCCCGTCATAGGACCTGACGGTCCACCCCAAGGAAGAGAGCATGCTCAGAATCGGAATCATCGGCACCGGCGGGATCGCGGATGCCCACATCAACGGATACCTCGCATTCGGCGAGGAGTGCGAGATCGTGGCTCTCGCGGATGTCGTCCCCGGCAAGGCCGCTCAGAAGGCCGAGGCCTTCGGGCTGACCGCCGCTGCGGCCTACGACGACCCGCTCGCCATGATCGCCGACGCCGGCCTCGACCTCGTCAGCGTGGCGACGCCGCCGTCGACGCACGCTGCACTGTCCATCGCGGCCCTGGATGCCGGAGTCCACGTTCTCGTCGAGAAGCCGATGGCACCCTCCCTTGAGGAATGCGACGCGATGATCGCTGCGCAGGAGCGCTCGGGAAAGATGCTCTCGGTGGTGGCGCAGAACCGATTCCGCGACGATCTCGCCGCGCTCAAGGCGGTGGTGGACTCCGGGCTGCTCGGGTCGATCTCGCACGTCCGAGTCGATTCGGCCTGGTGGCGGGGGCTGCCCTACTACGACCTGTGGTGGCGCGGCACGTGGGAGAAGGAGGGCGGCGGCTCGACTCTCAATCACGCCATCCATCACATCGATCTGCTGCTCTGGCTGCTCGGACGGCCGAGCGAGATCACGGCCATGCTGGCGAATGCCCAGCACCACAACGCCGAGGTGGAGGATCTCTCGGTCGCGGTGTTCCGCTACGACCGAGGACTGGCGCAGCTGACGAGCTCGGTCGTCCACCACGGCGAAGAGCAGGAGATCGTCATCCAGGGCGAGTACGCCAGGGTGTCGCAACCGTGGCAGGTCGTCGCCGAGCGTTCGCGACCGGACGGATTCCCTGCGCGTGAGCGCGACGACGACCTCGCCGCACGGATCGAGCAGGTCGTCGCCGACCTCGCCCCGTTGCGTCATCACGGTCACGCCGGACAGATCGGCGATCTGCTGGACGCGATCCGCACCGGACGGACAGCGATCGCCGACGGCCATGACGGTCGCAACGCGGTCGAGATCGTGACCGCGATCTATGAGGCAGGCTTCGAGCGGAAGGTCGTGACGCTCCCGCTGCCCGAAGAGGACCCCTACCGTCGCGCCGGCCACCTCGTCGCCTCCGCGCCGCACTTCTTCGAGAAGCAGCGGTCCGTCGCCGAGGCGGTCCGCGCGTGACCTCGTCGTTTCCCGGTGGCACTTCGTTGTCGGACCTGGAGGTCTACACCGACGCCGCTCCGGACGGGGTCTGCGGCGGCAGCCCGCACATGCACCTCGCATCGACCGAGGCGTACATCGTCACCGCTGGTCGAGGCGAACTGCACACGATCGATGCGGACGGCTACCGCGAGACGCCGCTCAGTCCGGGCTCGGTGGTCTGGTTCACGCCGGGGACCGTGCATCGTGCCGTGAATCTGGACGGTCTGCGCGTCATCGTGCTCATGAGCAACGCCGGGCTGCCGGAAGCCGGCGATGCCGTGCTCACCTTTCCCGCCGACGTGGTCGGTGATGCCGACTCGTACGCGGACGCGGTCTCGCTCGGCGAGCCGCAGGGACGCGACGTCAGGGCGGCCCGACGGCGCGATCTGGCTGTCGCGGGCTTCGAGGCGCTGCGCGACAGCGTGCTCGCCGGCGACCGTGGGCCCGTCGACGCCTTTCATGCGGCGGCGGCTGCGCTCGTCCGTTCGCGAGCGCAGTCCTGGCCCGCACTCGTCAGCGAGGGACCACTCGCGCAGGCGCGACGGGCGATGACGATGGCGCAGGACCTCGCCGACGGATCGTGGTCGCACCTCGGAGACGCCCGCGTGCGCACCGGGGAACCCGCGCCCGGCGCACCGGCCTTCGGGATGTGCGGTCGGCTGCGCACCTACGACTTCAGCACAGACAACGACGATCAGCAGGAGAATCAGAAGTGAGTCATTCGTACGTCTTCGCGCCGCCGCCCGAGCCCGTGGTCGCGGCCGACGAGTTCGGCTTCTCCGCCGTCGGTCTCGCGCACGGCCATGTGATCGGTATGACCCGCGGCCTCGTGGATGCGGGCGCGACCCTGCGGTCCGTCTACGATGCGGACCCGGCGAAGGTCGCCGAGTTCGCCGCGCTCTTTCCCGGAGTCCGCGTCGCGTCCAGCGAGAGCGAGGTGCTGAGCGACCCCGAGGTCCGTCTCGTCGCGAGCGCGGACATCGCGTCGGAACGCGCACCTCTCGGGTTGCGGGTCCTGGATGCAGGCAAGGACTTCTTCGTCGACAAGGCGCCCCTGACGACCTTCGAGCAGCTCGATGCCGTCCGCGAAGCGACGGCACGCACCGGACGGAAGTACGCCGTCTACTACGGCGAGCGCGTGCATTCCGAGGCGGCGATCCTCGCCGGCCAGCTCGTCGCGCAGGGCGCGATCGGCACGGTGCTCCAGGTCTCGGCGTTCGGTCCGCATCGCGTCGGGACCGGCCGTCCCGACTGGTTCTTCGACCCTGCGCAGTACGGCGGGATCCTGTGCGACATCGGCAGCCACAACTTCGAGCAGATGCTGTACTACACCGGGGCCACCGACGGCGAGATCGTCAGCGCGACGGTGGCGAACTACGCGCACCGTGACACTCCGGGTCTGCAGGACTTCGGCGACGCGCATGTGGTGCTCGACAACGGCATGACGGGGTACGTGCGTGTCGACTGGTTCACTCCCGCGGGCCTCGAGGTGTTCGGGGACGGCCGGACCATCCTTCTCGGCACGGACGGATACATCGAGATGCGCAAGTACGTCGACATCACGACCGACAACGGTCCGGGTCAGGTGCTGCTCGTCAACCAGAACGGCCAGTACCGGTTCGATGCCATCGGCAGGACGGGTTTTCCGTTCTTCGGTCAACTGATCCGCGATTGCCTCGATCGCACGGAGGTCGCGATGACTCAGGCCCATGCGCTGAAGGCAGCGGAACTGAGCCTGCAGGCGCAGTCGTCGGCACGTGTGCTCGCCGGATGACGATCCTCAGCTGAACAGCACGATCGCATACGCCGCGAACATCACCAGGTGCGCAGCACCGTGCATCGCGGTCGCCTTCTTGGACGCGAAGGTCGCGACCGAGAGCACGAGCGTCGCGCCGAGCAGCAGCATGTCAGCGGGCGTCTCCGCCAGGACGACCGTCTGCCCCGTGAACAGGCCGATGACGAGAACTGCCGGAATCGTCAGGCCGACCGTGGAGACGAGGGCACCGTGGCACAGGTTGCTGACGCGTTGCGCCTCGCCGGCCAGCGCCGCGCGCACGGAGGTGATGGATTCGGGCAGGAAGACGATGGCGGCGATCAGCACGCCCGCCAGTGCCGGCGGAGCGCCCAGCCGACCGAGACCGTCGTCGAGCAGTGCGGCCATGTCGTGGGAGAGCAGCACGATCGGCACCACGGTGACGACCAGCAGCACGAGTCGCGTGATGATCTCGCGGCGGTGCTCCCTGAAGACGTCGCCGATGGGCGTGTGCGCGCCCGCATCCGCACGGGATGCCGCAGCATCCGGCTCTGTGAAGTCGACGGCCCTCGGGCCCATCTGCTGAAAGAGGAAGAACCCGTATACGGCGAGGGTCAGCACGATGACGGGGATCTCCTGACCCGCGGTGTACGCCCCGTCGGTGCCGATCGCGGCCGGCAGACCGAAGGCGAGCACGCTCAGGACGATCAGCATCGTCAGGTAGGCGGAGGCGCCGACGCGGTTGTGCCGCAGTCCGCCGTGGCGAAGCCCGCCGATCAGCAGGCAGAGGCCGATGACGAGGTTGAGGATGATCATCGACACCGCCATCACGGAGTCTCGGGCGATGGTCGTGTGATCGCCGGGACCGAGCATGACCGCTGCGATGAGGATCACCTCGATGAGCACGATCGACAGCGTCAGCACCAGCGAGCCGTACGGATCGCCCAGGCGGTGGGCGAGCGCTTCGGCCTGCTTGACCACGCCGAACGCGCAGACGAGGATGACCGCGACGATCCCGGTCAGCGCCAGGATCAGGGTGACGGGCGGCGCCGGCGCGTCCAGAATCGGATGGATCAGAAGCAGGACGACGAAGGCGCCCCATCCGAGTCCGATGCGGGTGAGGTCCGCCGGTCCGACCAGTCGGGTACGCATTGCTGTCTCCTTCGGGCGGGGCCGTCCCCGAAAGAATGTCACGATCCGGGTCGTCCCGGTCGCAATGTCGTACCTGGATTCTACGCTGGGTGGCATGACCGACGGCTATGACCCCACGTTCCTGGATGCTGAGGTGCCACTGCCTCAGCCGGCCGGTCAGGCGATCGCTCTCCCCTATCCGCGGTTCACGGTTCTCCTCGACCCGGAGCGGAAGCTCGCGGCCGTCACAGGCGTCAACATCGACGGGTCGCAGTTGCGCGAGGTGTCGAGGTCGGGCGACTGGCGGCTCGATCCGAGAGCGGATGCCGATCAGCAGGCCGGACCGGACGTGTACGCGCGCAACGATCTCGACCGCGGCCATCTCGTTCGACGGCGCGACCCCGGCTGGGGAGCTGCCGACGAGGCGCGCGACGCCACCGAGGCCACCTTCTTCTACCCGAACGCCGCCCCGCAGGCCTCCGGATTCAACCAGTCCAAAGAGCTCTGGCTCGGGCTCGAAGACCACGTGCTGTCGTACGCCGAGACGACGGATCAGCGCGTTTCGGTGTTCACCGCTCCCGTGCTGGCAGCCGCGGACCCGCCGTACCGCGGCATCCGGATCCCGTTGCGATTCTGGAAGGTCGCCGCCTGGAACGGCCCGACCGGTCTCGCGGCCGCCGGGTTCCTGCTGGACCAGTCCGAGCTCGTCGACGTCCGCGAGGGAGTTCTCGCTGCGCCGCCGCTGGGCGCGTTCCGGACCTTCCAGGTGCCGATCGCGGAGATCGCGGAGGCGGCGCGGATCGATCTCGGGCCGCTGTCCGATGCGGATGGGCTGGCGGCGCAGGCGGCCCGGCCCGGCACGCGGCGCGAGCTCGGTTCTCTGGAGGATGTGCGCCTGCGGTGACCCGTCAGGATCTTGTCGGCCGCAACGGGAGCAGCTCGGGGTGCGCCGTGCGTTCGTCGAGCCAGGAGCGCAGAATGCGGTTGAAGAGTGCGGGATCCTCCGCGTTCCACGCATGGTGCATTCCCGGCGCGAGCCCGATCGTCGCGTCCGGACGCGCAGTGCGAATCACCTCGAGGCTGTCGTGGAAATACCGCATCTCACGCTCTCCCGCGATTGCCATGAGCGGGGCGGCGATGTCCTCCAGCCGTGTCACGCCTCCGGGGTAGACCTCCCGCAGCTGCTCGGTCAGCTTCGCACGGGAGATCGGCGGGCAGCTCGCCACGAACCGCTCCGCCTCCGCGCTCTCCATACCGAACTGGCGCGCCATGCCCGCCCAATCGAAGCGCCGGTTCCAGAGCGCGAGCGCCACTCGGTTCATCAGGCGCATCGACGGACGATAGGGAAGCACCGAGGCTCCGGTGACGAACACACTCGCCACGTGCTGGGGATGGTGAGCGGCGAGGTGCAGCGCGACGATGCCGCCGAGAGACAGTCCGACGACATCCACGGGCGCTCCCGCTTCCGCATCGATGAACGCCGCCAGCCGTGCCGCGACGGCACCGAAGTCGCCCCACGGCTCATCCCGTCGCGACAGGTACCCTGGCAGGTCGGGAGCGAGAGCGACACGGTCGTCGAAGGCCGGCAGCTGCCCAGCCCAGCTCCAGCCGCCGACCGTTCCTCCGTGGAGGAAGAGCACCGGGCGCGTCACGAGCTCTCCTCCGATCCGAGACCGGATCGGAGAGCATCGAGCCATTCGAGATGCTCATCGTGCTCGCGGATGCCCTGATCCAGAGTCATGGAGCGCAACCATCCTGCACGGTCGGAGCGCGGGTCCGGGTGCGGAGTCTCGGCGCGGACCGCAGCGAGTGCCTCCCGCGCGACCGTCGCGTCCGCTGCGCGGCCATCGATCAGCGCCGAGATCTCGCCGTCGTCGAGATCACCGGCGAAGAACATCCGAGCGACGAAGGAGTCGCGAGGCGCCTGCGACTCCGGCGGGGCGACGAGCCACGCGTGCAGCATCTTGCGCCCCTGGTCGGTGATGTGGTGGACGATGCGGTCAGGAGCGTTCGTTCCCGGCACGACCTCGATACGGGCGAGGCCCTCGTCGACCAGCTTCGCGAGCGTGCGGTAGATCTGCGCCTTGTCGGCGCGCCAGAAGTACGCTGCTGACGTCGCGAAGGCGCGCATGAGGTCATAGCCGGTCATCGGATGCACGGCGAGGAAACCGAGGATGATGCGGGACAGCGTCATGTCGCCAGTGAAGCACACCCTAGGAGACTAATCAACTAGGAGCGTTGACCTCTGCAAACTGTTGAGCCGCCGCCACGTATCCTGACCTCATGACCCGTGGCTTCGCGACGTGCGGTCCGGTGCGCATCGCCTGGTCGAACGCTGCGGATGCCACCGCGGCCGGCCTCTCCCCCGACGACCGCACGCGGTATGAGCAGCTGTCCCCGTCTCGTGCCATGCGATTCCTCGCCGGACGCGCGCTGCTCACGCAACTGGTGCACGACCTCGGCGAACCGGACGCGCGACTGAGCACACGCTGCGACAACTGCGGATCCACGGAACACGGCCGGGTGCACACGGTCACCGGCAGCGTCTTCGTCAGCATCAGCTACGCCGGTGGTCTCGCGTTCGCGGCCGCGGCATCCGCGGAGGACACCGGAGCCATCGGCGTCGATGCCGAACCAGATTCCGGAGCGGGCGCCCTGCACGAACTCGCTCCGCTGTTCGCGCCCGCACCGCCGCCGGACATCCACGGGTGGACGCTCATCGAGGCGGCTGTGAAAGCCGACGGGCGGGGTCTGCGCATCCCCGTCGCGGACGTGCGACTTCGCACGCTACCCGGCCATCACCTGCCCGGCGGACGAATCGTCCAGCTCCCGCCCGATCGACGCATCGAGGCCGCCCCCGTATCCGGCCCGGACGGCTTCGTCCTCAGCGTCGCGATCGATCCAGCCCGAGGATCGGGCCGGTGATGGGCGCCGCCGCGTCGTCGGGCCCGCCGTCCGGCAACGGCGGCAGCTGAGGCCTCCGCAACCAGGCGTCGAAGAACTCCTCGAGCGGTCGCCCGAGCTGCTCTTCGGCCAGCGCGGTGAAGTCATCGGTGTCGGCGGTGGCGAGCGCGTGGCGAGCCGTCCAGGCACGCAGCAGGCCGAAGAACGCGTCGTCGTCGCTCGCGATGAGCCGCAGCGCGTGCAAGGCGATCGCACCGCGCTTGTAGACGCGGTCGTCGAACATGGTGTCGGGACCGGGGTCGATGAGCACGATGTCCTGCGGCAGCTCCGCCAGCCGCGCATGATGCGCGAGCGCCTTGGCGTGCGCGCTCGGTCCTCCGGAGCGTTCGGACCAGACCCACTCGGCGTAGCAGGCGAAACCTTCGTTGAGCCAGATGTCGCTCCAGCGCGACAGCCCCACGCTGTTCCCGAACCACTGGTGGGCGAGCTCGTGCGCGACGAGCCGCTCCAGAGCGCCGGACCCGTCGATGTGATTCGCGCCGAAGATGCCCATCGCCTGTGCTTCGAGCGGGATCTCCAACTCGTCCGCGGTCACCACGATCGTGTATCCGCCGAACGGGTACGGGCCGAAGACATCCTCGAAGACGGTCATCATCCGGCCGAGATCCGCGAAATCCGCGTGCACTCTGGCTTGCAGCGTCCGCGGGTAGAACAGACGGCCCGAGACCGAGCCGAGTGCGACGGCCTCCTCCGTGTAGCGCCCGATCTGCAACGTCATGAGGTAGGTCGGCGTCGGCGCGTCGACGCGGAACGTCCAGCTCGGGCGTCCGCGATCCGTGCCGCGTTCGGGCGCCACCGGCCCCACGGCGACGTACTCGGGGTCGGTCGTCACCTGCACGGCGTAGGTCGCCTTGTCGGACGGCACGTCGTTGCAGGGGAACCATGTGGGAGCCCCCGTGGGCTGCGAGGCGACCAGCGCGCCGTCCTCGAGCTCCTCGAAGCCGATCGAGCCCCACCGGGTCCGTCGAGGTTTCGGCGCGCCGGCGTAGATGATCTCGACGGCGCATCGATCGCCCGCCACCGCCGCACGATCGAGCGAGATCTTCACCTTGCGGTCGTTCTGCGAGAACCGCACGGCTGCGCCGTCCACCCGCACCTTCGTCGCACGGAGACCGACGAGATCCAGCGAGATCGCCTTGGTCTCCGCGACCACACGCACGTCGAGCACCGCGCGGCCCTTGAGCCGATTGGTCGACAGCTTGTAGTCCAGACTCAGGTCGTAGTGCTCGACTCTGATGCGGTCGTCACCGGCCTGCGGAGTGTACGCATCGCTGGAATGCATCAGTCGGCCACCTGGTACGCGCGCACCTTCACGGCCCGCCACGGCCCGATCGGGTTGCCGCTCCAACGGCTTCCGGCAGGCACGGTCTCGCCGCGCATCACGAGGGATGCGGGGCCCACCGTCGCATCCGCAGCGATGGTCGCCGCGGGCAGCACGACCGAGTGCGGGCCGAGAGTCGCTCCGGATTCCAGCGTCACCGTGTCGATGCTCATCACTCGATCATGGAACAGATGCGTCTGAACCACACATCCGCGGTTGACCGTGGCGCCGTCGCCGAGTTCGACCAGGTCGGGTTCGGGCAGCCAGTAGCTGTCGGTCCAGACGCCGCGCCCGATCCGCGCGCCGAGCGTGCGCAACCAGACCACCAGCGCCGGCGTGCCCGCGGCCGCGTTCGTGAACCAGGGCGCTGCGACCATCTCGGTGAACGCGTCGGCGACCTCGGTGCGCCACACGAAGGTCGACCACAGCGGATGCTCGCCGCGACGGATCGGCCCGACGAACGCCCACTTCGCTCCCGTGGTGATCGCCGCGGCGACCGCCCCCGCGATGAGCATCACCGCGCCGGAGAGCACGAGCGCCAGGAACAGGCCGCCCATGTCGATGAGCGCCGAGAGCACGACGAGCACCGCGAGTCCGATCGCGCACGTGACGACGACGGGGATGACGCGGCACAGTTCCCACAGCGTCCGCGCGACGCGCAGACCGGGGCGCGGACGGTAGGTGCGCTCGAGGTCGGCCTCGTTCACCACGCGGCGCAACCGCACTGCAGGCGAACCCAGCCAGCTGGACCCTGCCTTCGCCTTCTCGGGCGCGACCGACAGCACGGCGACGAGACCGTCCTTCGGCACGCGGTGCCCGGCGGCGGCAAGACCGGAATTGCCGAGGAAGGCCCGCTTCCCGATGCGGGCCGGTGCGATCCTCATCCATCCGCCGCTGAGCTCGTAGGTCGCGACCATGGTGTCGTCCGCGAGGAACGCGCCGTCGTCGATCGTCGTCATGGACGGCA
The DNA here is from genome assembly GCF_042267585.1 of Microbacterium sp. NPDC056234. Classification (NCBI taxonomy): domain Bacteria; kingdom Bacillati; phylum Actinomycetota; class Actinomycetes; order Micrococcales; family Microbacteriaceae; genus Microbacterium; species Microbacterium sp. NPDC056234. The sequence goes on along the minus strand of NZ_JBHJTE010000001.1, from coordinate 1,055,852 downwards.
GCAGCAGCACCGTGGACGCTTCGACATCACGACCGACCTTCGCTCCCAGCATCCGCAACCAGGTCGGGGTGAACAGACTGGAGTAGATCGGGAAGAGGAGGGTGCGGGCCGAATCCAGCAGCCGCTCGGTCGTCCACGCCTGCCAGGCGATGCGGCTGTGCACCGGGTGCACGCCCTCGTCGAGTCCGATCGCCAGCAGCCGCACGCACAGCACGACCGCGGATGCGAACACGAGCCCGGTCACGAGCACAGCGGGCACGAGCCAGACGAGCATCGGGCCGATGGCCCCGCCGAGCGACCCTGCCCCGCGGATGCCGGAGGCCAGGACGAGGCCGCCGAGGGCGAAGGCGAGGAACGGCAGCAATCCGAGCAGCGCGGATGAGGCGCCGTACGCCCACATCCAGCGGCGTCGCTGCGGGGGCGCGGTCGGCGCGAGCGGCGTGCTCGTTCCGCCGACGCGCACGGCCGGCGAACCGGCCCAGCGCTGACCGGCGCGTACCCGGCCGAACACCGCGGATCCGGGAGCGATCTCGGCACCGCGCCCGATCTTCGTCCCTGGCGCCAGTGTGCTGCGGGCGCCGATCGTCGCGTCGGCGCCGATCCGGATCGCACCGATGCGCACGGTGTCGCCGTCGATCCAGTGACCGGCGAGGTCGACCTCCGGCTCGATGGCCGCGCCGTCGCCGACATGCAGCATCCCTGTCACCGGAGGCAGCGAGTGCAGGTCCACGCCCTTTCCGATGCGCGCGCCGAGCGCGCGGGCGTACAACGACACCCACGGAGCACCCGCCAAGCCGATCGGATCCACCTGGTGCGCGACCTGCTCGGCCAGCCAGAGGCGCAGATGCACCGCGCCGCCGCGCGGATAGTCGCCGCCCCGGACACCGGCGAGGAGCGACCGCGCGGCGAGCGCGGCGATCCCCATCCGGCCGAACGGTGTCGTGAACAGCACGAGCCCGACGATGATCGCCCAGCCGGGGGCATCCGGCAGGAACTCGAAGCCCGGCATCAACTGCAGCAGCCAGCTCGCCGTGAGCAGCCAGGTCGTCCAGCGCGCTCCGCTGAGGATGAACAGCGGGATGCCCAGGATCGTCTGCACCCACTGCATCCGCCGTGGGGTGGGCCGCGCCGCCGTGACGTCGCGCTCGGTCTCGTCGACCGATTCGTCGTCGACGGCATCCGCCATCTGCCTCAGCCGCGGCAGGTCGTACACGTCGGCCATCGTGAATTCGGGGGCTCGCGTGCGAATGCGCGAGACGAGTTGAGCCGCGGCCAGGGATCCGCCGCCGAGCTGGAAGAAATCCGCGCCTTCGTCGTCGGGGCGCACCCCGATCACGGCGAACCACTGCTCGGCCAGCCACGCGGCCGTGCCGGAGAGCGACGAGTCGGCGGCATCCGTGTCGGTCAGGGGCCACGGGAGTGCGGCCTTGTCGACCTTGCCGGACGTGCGCACCGGCAGGTCGTCGACCGTCGCCAGCAGCGGGATGAGCGGGGCGGGCAGCGACTCGGCGAGTTGGGCGCGCGCGCTGACCCGATCGAAGCCGTCGCCGGGGACGACGTAGCCGACGAGCAGGGCGATGCCCGCCTCGGTCCTGCGCACGGCGACCGCGGCTGCGGCGACGCCGTCCACGGCCTGGAGAGCGGACTCGACCTCGCCGAGCTCGATGCGGCGTCCGCCGATCTTGACCTGGTCGTCGACGCGGCCCTGGAAGATCAGCCCGTCGGGGTCGGCTCGGACCATGTCTCCAGAGCGGTAGGCGCGGTCCCAGCCGAGAGTCGGCATGGGCGCATACTTCTCGGCATCCTTCGCGGGGTCGAGGTACCGAGCGAGGCCGACGCCGCCGATGATCAGCTCGCCCGGTTCGCCGTCGGCGACCGGCATGCCCTCGGCGTCGACGACGGCGAGGGCCCAGCCGTCCAGCGGAAGGCCGATGCGCACCGGGCCGTCGCCGTCGAGCAGCGCGGCGCAGGCGACGACGGTCGCCTCGGTCGGGCCGTAGGTGTTCCAGAGCTCGCGGCCCTCGCCGACGAGGCGGGCGACGAGCTCGGGCGGGCACGCCTCACCGCCGAAGATCAGAAGGCGGACGTTCTCGACGGTGTCCTGCGGCCAGAGGGCCGCGAGCGTGGGGACCGTCGAGACGACCGTGATGCCGTGACCGACCAGCCACGGGCCGAGGTCCTCACCGGAGCGCACCAGCGCGCGCGGTGCCGGCACCAGACAGGCGCCATGACGCCACGCGAGCCACATCTCCTCGCATGACGCGTCGAACGCGACCGAGAGACCCGCGAGCACGCGGTCACCGGGGCCGAGAGGAGAGTCCTGCAGGAAGAGGTTGGCCTCGGCATCCACGAATGCCGCGGCCGAGCGATGCGAGACCGCGACGCCCTTCGGCGTCCCCGTCGACCCGGAGGTGAAGATGATCCACGCGTCGTCCTCCGGGGTCGGCGGAGGAACGATCGGGGTCGACATCGTGCTCGGGTGCGGCTCGGGCGCGCTGAAGAGGCCGCCCGCGTGCGCCGGATCGGATGCCGCGTCGTCCGAGGCGGATGCCGCGGCGGGGCGGAAGACGCCACCCGTGCCGATGACGCCGCGTACGCCTGCTTCTCCGAAGACGAGGTCGGCACGCTCCTGAGGGTCGTCCGCGTCGACCGGTACGTACGCCGCACCGACGGCGAGCACCGAGAGGATGGCCGTGTAGAGGCCGCGGTCGCCGGATGGCATGCGGACACCCACCCGGTCGTCGCGCCGGACGCCCTGATCGTGCAGGCGCGCCGCCGTGACGTGCACCCGTGCCAGCAGTTCGGCGTAGCTGAGGGCGCCGTCCGAGTCCTCGATGGCCGACGCCTCCGGATGCCGCGCCGCAGTCTCACGGAGGATGTCGATCAGCGTCCGCGGCGCCGTCGCGAGCGCGCTGCGGTCGTATCCGTCCTGCACGGGGCGCCGATCAGGCCGAGAGGAGGGCGATGAGCTGCGCCTTGGTCAACCGCGAGTATCCCGCTCGCCCCTCGGCGCGGGCGCGGTCCCGCAGAGCCGCCACGGAGAGCGAGGCCAGGGCTCCGGATGCCGCGGGCTCGGCGGTTCGGGGCTTGCGGGCGGCTGGCTTCGTGGCGCGTGCGGCTGCCGGCTTCGCGGCAGGCTTCGCTGCCGCTGCGGGTGCGGCGGTGGCGGGCTTAGCTGCGGGCTTGGTCGCCGGCTTGATTGCGGGCTTGGCTGCCGGCGCGGGTGCAGCTGCCGGCCCGACTGCGGGCTTCGCCGGCGACTTCGCCGCAGGCCCTGATGCCGCCTTCGCAGCTGGCTTGGTCGCCGTCTTCGTCGCGGGCTTGGCTTTCGGCGCCGTCGTGGACTTCGCCGCCTCGACGGCCGCGGGTTCCGGCGCCTTCTGAGCCGCAGCGGGAGCGGCTTCCGTCGAAGCGAACTGTGTGACGGGCGCATCGTCGGCAGCACGCTTCGGCGTCGTCTCGGACTTCGTCCGTCCGGACTTCTTGGATTCGGCCTTCTTCGACTCGGCCTTCTTGGTCGAGTCCTTCTTGCCGGCGTCCTTCTCGGTCGCGCCCTTCTTGGCGGACTTCTTCGCGGCAGATGCCTTCTTCTCAGCATCCTTCGCGTCGGCTTTGGCGATGATCCTGACGACCGCCTTCTCGACGCGACCGGTGGCCTCGGCGGCGGCCTTCTCGACCTTGCGCGGCTTGGCGGCGAGCTTCTTCTTGGAGACCTTGGCTGCGTCCTTCGCTTCCTCGGCGAGCGACTTGAGCTTCTTCGCGTCTTTCTTGGGGAGCTTCTTGCTGAGCTTCGCGGCATCCTTCGCCACGGATGCTGCGGCGTCGATCGCTGCTTCAGCCGACCTCTGAGCCTTGGTCTTCTTCGCCATGAGCGTCCTCACCATCCGATCCGGCCGCCCCGGTGGGCCGCTGTGAACCCGCTGATGATATCTGGCGCGTGTGAACGGGATGAGTCCTTAGGACGTCCGACCACGAAGCCACCAGCGCCAGCCTCGAGAATCCCGCCGCCGACTCATCATCAGGGCCGCTCAATCCGGCGCCGCGCTGTGGTAGCACTGGCGATCACGGTGAAGGCGGGGCTGCGGCTCGGCGCCGCGACGTCGTGGACGGTTGCACCTGCAGCGGTGACGGCTACGCCGGGTCGGCGGACAGAGCCTGACCCGGGGGCACGGGAGAAACGATCCCCGGACACGAAGAAACCCCCGATTTCTCGGGGGTTTCCGTGGCGGTGACGGTGGGATTTGAACCCACGGTAGGGGGTTACCCTACACAACTTTTCGAGAGTTGCACCTTCGGCCGCTCGGACACGTCACCGCGGACTAGTTTACGTGAGACGCGGCATCCGCGCGAATCGAGCGTTCGGCACGGCGTCAGACGGCTTCGACCTCGAGCACGAGCGCGGATGCCGGCGCGAGCAACGGCACTCGGACCCCGACCGCGCCGAGCAGCGATCCGGGCAGCTCGCAGCTCCCCTGAGCGATCCACGGCACCGGCTTCGCGTCCAGGAACGTCTTCGCCGACAGCGCCGGGACCACCCGCACGCGGTAGTCCGCCGCGGGGTCGAGCCCTGGGAGCCGCAACGCCGGCGGCACCGCCCACTCCCCCGTCGCTTCGCGCGTCAGCCGGAAAAGCCCGTGTCGGCGGTCCGACGACACCACGCCCGTCAGCACCTGTCCGTCGTCGTCCCCGTGGCCGTGCACGAGCTCGCCGGAGTGCATGAGCCCGCGCAGTCGCTTGTACTCGCCGATCCACGCCTTCACGTCCGCGCGCTCGTCTGCGGTCAGGTGGGTGATGTCGGTCTCGATGCCGCCATGCGCGAACAGCGTCGTCGCGACCCGGAACCGGAGCTCGGTCGCTCGCTGGGTCGTGTGGGCCGTGGCCGGACCGATGTGACTACCGATCAACTCGGGCGGCAGGAGCAGCTCGGTCCAGCGCTGGATGCGCGAGCGCTCGAGAGGATCGTTGGTGTCGGATGCCCAGATCCGGTCGGTGTGCTCCAGGATGCCGAGGTCGACCCGAGCCCCACCGGACGAGCAGGACTCGATCTCGACGTCGGGGTGCCGGCGACGCAGCTCGTCCAGCAGCGCGTAGACCGCACGGGTCTGCGCATCGATCCCCGCACGTCCGGCATGCACCGCTTCCAGCACGTCCCGGTTCTGGTCCCACTTCAGGAACTCGATCGGATACTCGGTCAGCAGCGACCCCAGCCGCTCCAGCAGGTAGTCCGCGACCTCGGGCAGGGCGACGTCCAGCACGAACTGGTTGCGCCACGACCGGGTGCTCCGCCCCGGCATCCGGAGAAACCATTCCGGATGCTCAGCCGCGAGCGCCGACTCCGGACTGACCATCTCCGGCTCGACCCACAGTCCGAATCCCATCCCGAGCGCTCGCACGTGCTCGACGATCGGGTGGAGCCCGTCCGGCCAGACGGTTCCGTCGACATGCCAATCCCCGAGTCCCGCGGTGTCGCTGCGACGGCCGAGGAACCAGCCGTCGTCGAGCACGAACCTTTCGACTCCGACCTCGGCCGCCACGTCGGCCAGCGCGGTCAACGGTTTCAGCGTGTGGTCGAAATAGACCGCTTCCCAGGTGTTCAGCACCACCGGACGCGGTGCCGACGGATGCGCAGGGCGCGCGCGCAGCGACCGATGCAACCGCGAGGAAAGTCCGTCCAGTCCGGCATCGCTCCACACGAAGACGGCAGTCGGCGCCGCGAACGCCTCACCGGCCGCGAGAACGATCTCGTCCGGTCGCAGCAGTTCCCCCGCGCCCAGCACGTTGCGTCCCTCCGGCAGCCGATCCGTGCGGTAGACGGCATCCGCGCTCCACGCCAGATGCACGGCCCAGACCTCACCCGAGCGGTCACCGAAGCCCGGCGTCCCTGCCACGGCGAGCGTCGGGGCGTCATGCCCCGTCCGGCCGCGCCGCGACTCACGCAGATGCGTGCCCATCGAGATCGGGCGGCGCTGCGGCGAGCGCTCGCGGGTCCACCGTCCGGTGAAGTCGAGCAGCTCGCGCGCGCGGGCGGCGACCGGCAGTGTCGCGTCGAGCCCGGCGATCGTCAACGGTGCGTCGCCGTCGTTGACCACGCGATGATCGACGCGCAGCACGCCGGCGTCATCGAACCGCAGCGCGCTGTGCAGCGTCATCCCGTCGGCCGACGCGACGATGGAGAAGCCGTGTGCGTCGGCATCCCTGTCCGTGACCGACCAGTCCGGGTACAGCGGTGCACCGGCGACCGCGCCGGACAGAGCGGGACGCCCCTCCCATCCGTCCCGCTCCGTCGGCAGGATCGTGAGCGGCCATGCCACGTCGAGCGCGCTGGCCGAGATCTGACGTGCGCTCGCGTCGTCGAGGGAGCTGAGCGCCGCGTCCGAGACGTCGCCGACATCCTCGCCCCAGTGCAGCACTTCGGGCAGTCCGTGGTCGCGGAACGCGACGATCAGGGCAGCGCCCGCGGCATGGAAGCGGCGAATGGTGGGCATGAAGAAACCTCCGTCGTGACGGCCGAGCCGTCCACATAAGATTCCCGCGAACCAGCCCACTTTGTCAATATATGAAACAAAGAGGCTAGGTGAGGAGCCCTCGAATCGCGATTCCGGCTCCCGCCCGCGCCCACTTCGAGAAGTCCCACGCACGCACGTCCAGATCGACCTCCGCGGCGTCCTTGTCGAGTCGCTCGGTGAGCGCCGCGCGCATCGCATCTCCGCCCAGCTCGTGCACGGCGATCCCGTCGCCGGTGAGCACGACCTTCTTCGGGTCCACGAGGTTGACGACCGTCGCGATGAGCGCGCCGAGCGCGCGGCCGGCGTCGGCGAAGGCCGCCTGTGCGATCGGATCGCCGTCGCGGGCCGCCTCGACGGCCTGCTCGTACTCGTCCTCGGCCCGGCGCACCGCCTTGCTGATGGCCGCACTCACGAGCATGCTCGACACGCACCCGCGGTGCCCGAGCCCGCAGTACGGTCCAGCCTCGTCGACGATCATGTGGCTCATCTGACCGGCCCGAGCGTGCGCGCCGTCGACGACCTCCCCGTTGACGACCAGCCCGCACCCGATGCCGACGCCCACGGTGATCAGCGCCATGTCGTCGATCCCCGCGCCCGCGCCGAACCAGTGCTCGGTCGCGGTCAGCGCCTGGACGTCGTTCTCGACCGAGCACGGCAGTCCCGTGGCCTCCGCCACCAGGGACCCGAGCGCCACGTCGGTCCAGTCCAGGAACGCGGAGCGCTCGACGATGGCGCCGTCGCGCCGCTGCCGAGCGCGACCGGCCAACGCGATCCCGACGGCGGACAGCTCGTGCCCCGCCTCGGCGAACTCGCGTGCGACGACGGCGATCTGAGCCACCACATCCGCCGGTTCCCGCGATTCGATCGGCTGTTCCGCAGCCGCGACGATGCGCGCGGACAGGTCGGTGACGACGGCGTAGAGCCGGTCGCCGGTGAGCTTGATCCCGAGGAAATGCAGCGCCTCAGCGCGCACCGAGAGCATCTCGGACGGGCGGCCGGTCTGCCCGACCAGCCGCGTCTCCCCCTCGGTCAGGAACCCGCCGTCGACGAGCTGTCGCGTGATGCGCGTCAGGCTCGCCCTGGACAGCAGAAGCCGTCGTGCGATCTCGGCGCGCGGCAGCTCGCCGTGGATGAGAACCTCCAGCAGGGCCGCGCGCATCTGTGCCGACATCTCGGCCATGTTTGTCACCTCAATAAACATAGTATGTTGCGCGGATCCCGCCGCTCTTGAAAGGATCTCATCACATCCGCCGCGAAGGAGCGCCGATTTCCATGACAACGGACCACCGCAGCATCCTCTGGGAGACCCCCGGCCTCTCCGTGCGCTTCGCCACCCCCGAGCACGGCCCCGTGTCGGTGCTCGCCGTGCGACCGGCCGGGTCGCCAGCGCCGGAACCCGTCCTTCCCGACGCACACGGCGAGCAGCCGCTCGTGGAGCTCTCCGCCTTCGGGCACGGCCGGTTTCCCGGGAGCTACCGCCACGTGGACACCGTCATCGGCCGCGAGCTCCGCTTCGCATCCGAGACGCGCACCGAGGACGACGGCCGGCACGAGCTGCGCATCGCCCAGGTGGACGTCGATCGCGGCATCCACGTGACCAGCGTCTTCGAGACATACGGATCGACCGCAGCCCTGCGCACGTGGACCGAGGTCACGGTCGCCACCGACCTCGTGATCGATGCCGTATCCAGCTTCGCGACCGGATCCTTCCTCGCCGACGCGCGCGCGGACTCGGTCGACGCCCTCGTCCTCGCGCACGCCGACAACGATTGGATCGCCGAGAGCCGGTGGCGGGTGGAACGGCTCCGCGCCGCCGGCCTCGTGGATGTCCTGCGGCAGGCGCACCACCACCAGCCGCCGCGCACACGCATCGCGCTCGGGAACCGGGGCTCCTGGTCCAGCGGTGAGAAGGTTCCCGTCGCCGCCGTCGCCGCCGCGGATGCCGGATACGCACTGGCCTGGCAGATCGAGCACAACGGCCCGTGGCTGGCGGAGCTCGGGGAGAACGGCCACGGCGCCTATCTGCTGCTGTCCGGCCCGACCGACCAGGAGCATCAGTGGAGCGTGCGGCTCCGAGACGGCGAGATGTTCGTCTCGACACCCGTGTCGGTCGCCGTCGCGCTGGGCGATGCGACGGACGCCCTGCGCGCACTCACGGACCACCGCCGCGCGATCCGGCATCCCCGCGCCGCGGACGATGCGCTTCCGGTCGTGTTCAACGACTACATGAACACGCTCATGGGCAACCCGACCACCGAGCGGCTGCTCCCGCTCGTCGACGCCGCGGCCGAGGCGGGCGCTGATTACTTCTGCATCGACGCGGGCTGGTACGCCGACGGGCATTGGTGGGACGGCGTCGGCGCCTGGGAGCCGTCGACGGTCCGCTTCCCCGGCGGCATCGCCGAGGTGACGGAGCACATCCGATCGCGCGGCATGGTGCCGGGGCTCTGGCTCGAACCCGAGGTGATCGGCGTGCGGTCTCCGCTGGCCGAGTCGCTGCCGGACGACGCGTTCTTCCAGCGACACGGCGTGCGCATCGCCGAGCACGGTCGGCACCTCCTCGATCTGCGCCATCCCGCCGCCCGTGCGCACCTGGATGCCGTGGTCGACCGCCTCGTGGACGACTACGGCATCGGCTTCATCAAGATGGATGAGAACACCATGACCGGCCCGGGGAGCGACCTCGGCGGAGTCGCGCCCGGTCACGGGCATCTCGAGCACGCCAGGGCCCTGCTCGACTGGATCGACGCCGTCCAGGCGCGCCACCCGGATCTCCTCATCGAGAACTGCTCCTCCGGCGCGATGCGGATGGACTACGCGCTGCTGTCGCGCCTGCACCTGCAGTCGACCTCGGACCAGCAGGATCCTGTCGCGTACGCATCGATCGCCGCGGCCGCACCGGCGGCCATCCTGCCGGAGCAGGCCGGCAACTGGGCGTATCCGCAGACCGGGATGAGCACGGAGGCGCGCACCTTCGCCCTCGTGAACGGAGTGCTCGGCCGCATGTACCTGTCCGGGTACCTCAACCGGATGACCCCCGTCGAGGTCGACGACGTGCGCGCCGCCGTGACCGCGCAGAAGACGGTGCTCGCCGGCATCCGCGACCGCCACCCCGTCTGGCCCCTCGGCCTGCCCGCGTGGGGTGCGGACTGGGTGTCCCTCGGCCTGCATGACGTCACGGCCGCGCAGGCCTACGTCTCGGTATGGCGTCGCGCCGGAGACGGCACGGCGGCGCTGCACCTGCCCTGGGCCCGTGGGCGAGAGCTCGAAGTGATCCCGTTCTTCCCGACGGATGCCGCCGGCTGGACCTGGACGTGGGATGCCGAGGCCGGCGTCCTCGAGACGACCGCGCCGGCGGCGGAGCCGAGCGCCCGCACGTTCGACATACGCGCGGTGTGACGCACGGCCCACGAGGAGGCAGCTCCCGGCGATGCCGGAAGCCGCTTCCTCGTCGCGTCAGCGGACGCCGACCGGCGTCCGCGCGCCCTCCCATTCACCGGTGAAGTGGTTGTAACACGTCGAGTTGTCCAGCTTCGAGCGATCCGGTGCCTTCTCGCCGCTCACGATCTTGCCGATGCGCTCCGGATCGGGAGCGGCCATCGCAAGCAGCCTCGTGTAGTCGTGGTGCGGGTCGAGGATCACGGCATCGGCCGGCCCTCGTTCGACGACGCGGCCCTTGTAGAGCACGAGGATCTCGTCCGAGAAGTGCCGCGCGGTCGCGAGGTCGTGCGTGATGTAGAGCACCGCGAGGTCGTCCTCGCGCTGCAGCCGGCCGAGCAGGTTCAGCACGCCGAGTCGGATCGAGACATCCAGCATGGACACCGGCTCGTCGGCCAGCACCACCTGCGCACCGGGTGCGAGCGCCCGCGCGATCGCGACGCGCTGACGCTGGCCTCCGGAGAGCTCATGCGGTCGCCGTTGCGCGAACGACTCGTCCAGGTTCACCCGCTCCAGCATCTCGATGACGCGCTCGTAGGTCTCGTGCGCCCCGCGCGTGCGCTTGTGGATCCGCAGGGGGCGCGCGATGTGGTGCTCGATCGAGTGGAACGGGTTGAGGGAGGCGAACGGATCCTGGAACACCATCTGCACGTGGCTGCGATATTCGCGCCCCGATACCGTCCGGCCATCCGCCTGTCTGACCTCGATGCTCCCGGAGGTGGGCCGCTCGAGCTTGGACAGGATGCGGGCGATGGTCGACTTGCCCGATCCGGACTCCCCGACCAGAGCGACCGTCCTGCCGGGGACGAGGTCGAACGAGACGCCGTCGACGGCACGGAACCGCTGATGGCGCAGCCCCTTGCGGATGCTGAACTCCTTGACGAGGTCGGTGACCTTCACACCGGTCATGCGGGCGTCTCCTCGGTGTCGGTGCCGCCATCGACGTCGATGCCGGTGCGGATGAACGATCCCCTCGAGCCGCTCAGACTCGGGAACGAACCCAGGAGCTTTCGGGTGTACTCGTGACGCGGATCCCGGTACATCTCGTCGGCTGAACGCAGCTCGACGATCTCCCCCTGGAGCATCACCGCGATGCGGTCGCTGATCTCCAGCAGCAGCGGCAGGTCATGGGTGATGAAGATCACGGCGAAGCCGAGCTCGTCGCGAAGACGCACGATCTCCCGGAGGATGTCGCGCTGCACGACCACGTCGAGCGCCGTCGTCGGCTCGTCCATGATCATGATCTGCGGTTCGAGGATCATCGCCATCGCGATCATGACGCGCTGCCGCATGCCGCCGGACAGTTCGTGCGGATACGAGGTCAGGCGAGCCGGATCCACTCCGACGCGGGAGAGCACATCCGCCGCGCGTGCACGTCGCTCGGAGCGCGACATCTGCGGACGATGAGCCTGCAGGACATCCTCCAGCTGCACGCGGATGCTGGTGACGGGGTTGAGCGCGTTCATCGCGCCCTGGAACACCATGGACAGTTCCGACCAGCGGAACGCTCGCAGCTTCTCGTCGCCGAGCTCGAGCAGATCGACGTCGCCCGCGCGGCCGTGGAAGACGATGCTGCCCGTCGTGATCCGGGCCGGCGGCTTGTGCAGCCGGCTGATCGCATACGCGAGCGTCGTCTTGCCGCACCCGGATTCACCGGCGAGGCCGAGGATCTCTCCCGCGGCGAGGTCGAACGACGCGTCGCGCACCGCGGTGACGGGCGGGTCGACCTCGTAGACGACCGTGAGATCGGAGACGGACAGCACCGGACGGCGTTCTTCGATGACAGCACTCATCAGGCACGCTCCTTCATGCGCGATGCGCGGCGTTCACGACGCTCACTGCGCGCGTGCAGGCGCACGTTCTTGAGCTTGGGGTTGATGATCTCGTCGATGGAGAAGTTCACCAGCGACAGGCCCATACCGAACAGCGCGATGATGAGCCCCGGCGGGATGAACCACCACCACGCTCCGAGCGGCAGGGCGAAGCCGTTCTGCGCGTAGAACAGCATCGTGCCCAGGGTCGAGGCGTTGGACGCCCCGAGCCCGAGGAACGACAGGCCTGCCTCGCCGAGGATCGCGGCGATGACGGCGAACACGAACTGGGAGGCCAGCACGGGCAGCAGGTTCGGCAGGATCTCGACGACGATGACGCGCCATGCACGTTCACCGGCGACGCGGTTGGCTGCGACGTAGTCACGACTGCGGATGGACAGCGTCTGCGCCCGTAGCACTCTGGCCGATCCGGCCCAGCTGGTGATCGCGAGAACCACGGCGATGGTCCAGAGCCCGCGCGCCTCGGCGGGCACGAAGCCCGAGATGACGATGACGAGCGGAAGGCCGGGGATCACGAGGAAGACGTTCGACAGCAGCGAGAACGCCTCGTCGGCGAAACCGCCGATGTAGGCGCCCAGGATGCCGAAGAAGGCCGACAGCACGGTCGCGAGGACGCCGACGATGAGGCCGATCTCGAGCGAGCCGCGGGTGGCGTATGCGAGTTGCGCGAAGACGTCCTGACCGGTCTGCGTGGTTCCCATCAGGTGCTCGGCGGATGGAGGGGTCAACCCGATGTTGCTGATGGCGGCAGGGTCGCCGACGAACATCGGTCCGATCAGCCCGAACAGGGCGATCGCGCCGATGAGGATGAGTCCGGTGGCGAGCCACGGGGTCATCGTCGGAAGCATCTGCCGCAGTGCCGAGCGCGATCGCCGGCGTGCGCCGTCGCGTTGCTGACGGGTGACGATGAGCTCGGTGCCGTCGACGACCGTCGGGTCCGTGCTGGGTGCGATGTTGGTCATGGCGATCAGCTCCGTGCCCGCGTGCGGGGATCGATGAGGCCGTAGAAGAGGTCGACGATGAAGTTCGCTCCGAGCACCGCCAGCGTGATGAACAGGAACAGGCCCTGCATGAGCGCGTAGTCGTTGTTGGTCACCGCGGAGAGCAGCTTCGAGCCGATACCCGGGTAGGAGAACACCTGCTCGGTCACGACGGACCCGGACACGACGAAGCCGAGCGAGATGGCGAAGCCGGCGATCGAGGGGAGCACGGCGTTGCGTGCCGCGTAGCCGCGCAGGATGGTTCCGTTCGCCAACCCCTTCGCGTGCGCGGTGAGGACGTAGTCCTCGGACAGCGTCGAGACCATCATGTTGCGCATCCCGAGCAGCCACCCGCCCAGGGACGCGATGACGATCGTCAGGGCGGGGAGGAACCCGTAGTAGAGGGCGGACTGGATGAACTCCCAGTTCCAGCCGGGGTCGAGGATCACGTCGTAGCCGCCCTGCGACGGGAACCAGCCGAGTTGCGTGGAGAGGAAGTAGACGAGGATCAGCGCCAGCCAGAAGTAGGGCACCGCGGCCAGCAGGGTCGTCGCCGGAACCAGCGAATCCAGCCAGGTGCCCGGCTTCCATCCGACGAGCGCGCCGAGGGTGATGCCGATGATGAACGACAGCACCGTCGCGACGCCGATGAGCATGATGGTCCACGGCAGCGAGGTCGCGATCACCTCCGACACGGGTGCCGGAAAGTAGGTCACGGACACGCCGAGATCGCCCTTGAAGACGTTCACGAGGTAGTTCCAGTACTGCGCGATCAGGGGTTGCGAGGAGTCGCCCCCGAGGAGGAGTTCGTATGCCTGCCTGGTCTCGGCGGACACCTGGCCGCCGCGCTGCTGGAGCTTGGCGAGCAGGATGTCGACCGGGTTGCCCGGCAGCAGCCGCGGAATCAGGAAGTTGAGCGTCAGCGCCGCCCAGAGGGCGACGATGTAGAAGCCCACCTTTCTCAGGTAATAGTTCACCGATCCGCGCCTTCCGTCTGTGCGAACTCCTCCTCGGTCACGGTCACTCGCCCGTGGGCTTCAGCGCCTTGAAGATCTGGGCGTTGTCCGGAGACGCCCAGATCGCCGGGAAGGCGTACAGGTTGTCCAGCGTCGGCCATCCCGTGAACTTCGCCGTGTTGAACTCGCTCGTCGTTCCGCCCGTGAGGATCGGGATGTACGGCATCTCCTCGACGATCGCCGCCTGGATGATGTCGAACTGGGCCTGACGCGCAGCGGTGTCCTCCGGGCTCGTGCGCTTGAGCACCGCGAGCGCCTCATCGACCGCCGGGTCGCTGAATCGCGACACGTTGACGGGTGCGGTCTCGCCGACCTCCGCGGTGTTGGCGGTGGAGAAGTTGTTGTTGTAGAGGTAGTACGGATCGCTGGCGGCGCCCTGACCGAGCGAGTCGATCGCGAGCTGGTATGTGCCCTTGGTCTTCTTGTCGGTCCACTCGTTCCACGACGACTGCGCCGCGGTGACGTCGATGCCGGCGGCCTTCAGCTGCTGGGCCATGGTGTCGATGGCGGTGATGTAGTCGGTCCAACCGGTGACGACCTCGATCGTGAGTTTGAGGGGCTCGCCGTCCTTGGCGTAGATGCCGTCGGCGCCCTTCGCGTAGCCCGCACTCGTGAGCAGCTCATCGACCTTGTCGAGGTCCGGCTCGCTCGGCACCGTGCGCTCTTCGATCGCCGCGGAGATGTACTCCTCCTGCGCGGGGAGGAGGGCGAAGGTCGGCGACATGTCGCTCGCGGTGTCCTGGAAGGCGAGCGAGTTCACCTGGGGTCGGTCGATCGCGTAGTAGATCGCCTTGCGCACGGCCGGGTCGGTCTGCGGACCGGTGCAGCCGAGGTCGGCGTTCGAGCACGTCAGCAGCGCCATCTGGTTCATGCCGATGGTGATCGCCTCGTACCCGGGGTAGTTCTTCGAGACGTTCTCGATGTCGGGCACGGGCCCGGTCTGCCAGTCGATCGTTCCGGCCGCGAGTGCGTCCACGCCGGCGGTGTTGCCTGAGAGGGACAGGTAGCGGATGTTCTCGACCGCCGGCGCGCCATCCCAGTAGTCCTCGTTCGCGGTGAGGGTGAAGGCCTGCGCTTTGAAGTTGTCCAGCACGTAAGGACCGGTCCCGACGGGCTCGGCCAGCACATCAGCCACAGGGTCGACGTCCTTCCAGATGTGCTCCGGCACCATGAACGTCTTGCCGAGGACCTCGGGGCCGGTCACGAACGCCGGCTCCGGGAACGCGATGCTCACGTGCGTGTCGTCGATCTTGCTGACCTCGCCCTTGAACCCGCCGGTGTTGATCGCCGGAGTGTCCTTGATGAGCTGGAAGGTGAAGACGACATCATCCGCGGTGAACGGCTCGCCATCGGACCAGGTCACCCCCTCGCGCAGCGTGATGTCCAGCTGGGTGCCGTCCGCGTTCCACGTGTACTCGGTGCCCAGCAGCGGCGTGAACTCCTCGGTGTTGACGTTCGTGACGAAGAACAGCGATTCGTAGATGGTGCCGAGGCCGCCGATCTTGGTCGGCGAGTACGGGTTGAAGTTGATCTGGTAATCGCCGGCCTGACCGGTGAAGCCGACCAACGTGTTGGCGTCGCCGGAGGCGCCGTTGGCACCCGCGGCACCGCCGGCCGGGCTGCAACCGGTCAGTGCCAGCCCGAGCGCAACCGCCCCGGCGCCGAGGGCGAGCGTCGCGCGGCGTGCGCGCTGTGAGCCAAGAAGCATCGGTGATCCTTTCCTCACGCCACGGCATCGTGACCGTCGGCGTCGACGAGCCCTGCGCAGTTGCAGGGGCGGAAGGTCGGCCTCCCGCCCGGCCATTGTTACGCAGTGAAACGAACCCTGTCAAGGATCTTTGTCGACAAATGAAACTAAGTGGCGTCTCGTAACGCCGTATTGCACGAGTGCGCCCCGTGACCGAGATCACGGGGCGCACTCAGGTTCGGCAGCCGTCAGGCCTGCAGGTCCCCCGCGTGACGCAGCACCAGCGGCCCGAGGAAGACATCCGCATCGGCATCCGCCGGCGCACCGGTGACGACGAACTCGTGACTCTCGCCTGCCAGCAATGTCACGAGTCCGCTGTCGACGGCGGCATCCTCGTGACCACGGTCGGCCAGGATGAAGACGTCACGGACATATGATCGCGCCGTGATCCGCACGCGGACGTCGTCGCCGACGCGGTTCGCCTCGGAGGCGAGGGCATCCTTCTCCAGGCGCTGCTCCACGACCTCGGCGAAGTCGTGGATGCCGCGCGCGAAGCCCGTTGCATCCACCACCAGAACCTCGCCGCTCGCGTCCTGAGGAGTGCTGAGTTCCTCGGGGATCGCGAGCGTCTGCACGCCGCGAGCCGAGAGCTCCGCGGCGATCGACGTCTCCGCCAGGACCGTGCCGTCGAAGGCCTGGCGGTGCACCACGACCTGTCCCGTCCAGGCGTCCGCGTGGTCGTTCAGCAGTACGGCCGCCAGCCCGCCGTCGCGCGGCTGGACGGTGATGAAGCGCGGCTCGTAGACCGCCTTGAGCGCGTACCACAGGGGTTTGCGGCGCTCCTCGAAGTCCACGGCTGCCCAGGAGATGACCGGCCAGTCGTCATTGAGCTGCCACACGATCGAACCGGTGTTGTACGGCGCGAGCGAGCGGAAGTGCGAGATGCCGAACCGCACCGCCGCCGCCTGATTCAACTGCGTCGCCCAGTGCCAGTCATCGATCGTGGCCGGCTTCGGCAGGTGCGGCAGGTATCCGCGCTCGAGCTTGAGATTGCCCTCGTGCGCCTTCTGGTGCACGAGCATCTGCTCGCCGTACGGCTGGAGCGGGCTGTCGTGCACGGCATCCACGAGCGTGGTCCATGCCGGCGGGCCCTGGAAGCCGAACTCCGCGACGAAACGCGGCTTCCACTCGGAATACGCGGTGTAGTCCTTCTGGTTCCACACGTCCCAGATGTGCACGGTTCCGTGGGTGTCCAGGTTGGGGCTCACGTACGACGAGAAGGAGTAGGGGCTGCCTGCGGAGTAGAAGCGGGTCGGGTCGAGTTCGGCGATCAGGCGGGGGAACAGCCGGCGGTAGTAGCCTTCGCCCCATGTCCTGCCCTCCAGACGCGGGCGCCATCCCCAGTCCGTGTATCCGACGATGTTCTCGTTGTTGCCGTTCCAGATCGCCAGGGATGCGTGCCCCGAGAGGCGGGTGATGGCCTCACGCGCTTCGGCCTCGACCTCGACCGCCAGCCACTCCTCCTCCGCATAGGCGGCGCAGGCGAACAGGAAGTCCTGCTGCACCAGCACGCCCTGCTCATCGCAGATCTCGTAGAAGTCGTCGGCTTCGTAGATCCCGCCGCCCCAGACGCGGAGCAGGTTCATGTTCGCCTCTGTGGCATCCGCGATCCGACGCGCATAGCGATCGCGGTCGACCTCGGTGGTGAACGCGTGGTCGGGGATCCAGTTGGCTCCCCTGATCTGCACGAGCTGGTCGTTCACCTGCACCGCGTATGGGCTGCCGTGCTCATCCGGGGCGATGTCGACCCGGATCGTACGGAAGCCGACGCGCCCCGTCCAGACCTGAGTCGTCGACGCGTCGTCCGCCCTCACGCGGACCACGACGTCATACAGGGGCTGGGCGCCGTGGCTGCGCGGCCACCAGAGCTGCACCTCCGGCACGTCGACGCGCACGGATACCGCGGACTCGCGGTCGGCGAGTTCAGCCGCGGCCACCCGTCCGTCCACCTCGACCTCGACCGTGAGCGGACCCGTCTTGAGGGCATCCGAGCGCTCGATGTCGACGTGCGCGTTCAGGATGCCCGTGGTGCCGTCGACGTCGACCAGCGGGCGCACGGAGGCGATCCGCAGCGTCGACCAGCTCTCGATGCGGATCGGCTTCCAGATTCCGGATGCCGCGACGTCGATCCCCCAGTCCCACCCGAAGCTGCTCGCCATCTTGCGAAGGGCGTTGTACGCGTGGTGGTTGGTATGCGGGCGCGGACCGTGCTGCTCCGACCGTGCGAGGGCCGCGGGGACAGGAGCGGTGAAGTCGATGCGCAGCTCGTTACGTCCCGCGACCAGCGCGGCCCCGATGTCGAAGCGGTACGAGCGGTGCTGATTCTGGGTGCGACCGATCTCCACGCCGTTCAGCGTCAAGGTCGCGATCGTGTCGAGCCCTTCGGCGACCAGGTCACGGCGCTCGGTGCCGTCCTCGACCCAGTCGAAGCTCGTCTCGAACGACCAATCGACATCACCGATCCACTGCTGGTCTGTTTCGTTGGCACCGTCGAAGGGCTGCGCGATGAGACCCGCACGATGCAGGTCGAGGTGCACGGAGCCGGGAATACGAGCCGGCACGGCGACACCGGTGATCCCCTCGGGGGCCGGTCCCGCGACGGCGGTGACGGTCCAGTTCTCGGACAGTTCGATGACGGCCATACGGCTCCTTCGCCTTGAGGCACCCATCAGTCAGGTGCGTTACTTAGTTACACAATCTAACAAAGCAGTGCGCGTGAGCGAAACCCCGACGCGGGAGGACGTCGGGGTTTCGGCGGGGCTCACCAGGCGGCAGCGACCTCCGCGTGCGTCCGGAGGATGCCCTCCGTCGACCCCGCCGGAGCCCGCCCGATGCCGCATTCCGTCGCGACGCCGAACGCCGGCGCGAAGACGGATGCCGCGGCGATTCGCCGCCGCGCCCCTTCGACACCGTCCTCACGGTGCACGAGTCCGAGATAGAGCTCCTCGACCGGCTCGAGCGCCGCGAGAGCGGCGAAGTACGCCTCGTCATCGCGCTCGATCGGCACCGGCAGATGCAACCACGTCAACGGCCGGGATGCCGCGGCCATCACGGCATTCGCATAGCGCACGAGGTTTCCGGCATCCGTCGGCTCGACGAAGTGCCGCTCCCCCGCGTCGCCGTAGCAGAGGTGCACGCCGACCTCGGCATCCACCGGGACGGCGTCGACCAGCGACGCGAGCCGCGCGACCAGGCCGTCGAAGGGATCACCCGGCCACCAGGCCTCCATGACCTTCCCGTAGCCGGACGCACGTTCGATGATGCCCATCTCGCTGGCGACATCCCATTGGACGGCGAGGTCCTCGTGCGGGATCGCCTCGGCGATGCGCTCCAGGTCGCGCAGCATCGCGGCCGTGTAGACCGGTTCGATCGCCGCGCGGTCGTCGCCAGCGAAGAACGATGAGACGACCGCGACGGGCGTCGGCAGCGACACCTGGAAACGCACCCCCGCAGGCACAGCGCCTTCGGCCCGCAACCGCACGAAGATCGCATAGGACTCGATCGCGGCATCCGCGTAGCCGAGCGGAGGCAGCTCGATCGCCGCGGCGTCCACGCCATCGGCGATGCGCAGCGGTCGCGCGTCCAGCCCGGCGGGGAACGGAATCGGGTGGTCGCCGACCCGCTCGATGCCGTCGGCCTGTCCGAGCACGTCCGGCTGGAACATGATCCAGTGGAATCGCCTGCCGACCTCGCCATCGGGAATCCGCTTCAGCAGATCGCCGAGCATCTCTGCGGCCACGCGCATCGTCTTCTCGGCATCATCGAAGTTCACACTGCCCACGAGAAGGGCACCCTGCGGCGTCGTCATGTCTCCAGGCTAGCCGCGCGGTACCTCCGACCCCGACGCCCTGCAGCCCACGGCCCGGCTGGTTAGGATGGCCTCAACGGATGCCGCTGACCAGGAGGCGCACCATGGGCTTCGTCACCTCACCCGCCCTCGACGAGACCGGGTACGTGGTCCTCGACCGCGACGATCGGGCCATCGACCCCGCCGAGTGGCAGGATCTCGAGTACATCGGATGGCGCTCCTCCGGGGTCACCCGCTTCGCCCCGCTCACCAGCTATGCCGGTGACGTCGACTGCAACGGATTCTGGAACCACACCCCGCCGCGCACCGACAAGGACGGCGTCTGGATCGAATCCCAGATCGGGACCGCGCCGACCATCGTCGCCCGCGCGCAGGAACCCGGCGCGAACATCGGCCGCTGCCGTGTCATCGAGCTGCAACCCAACACATACGCCGACGCGATCTACAACCTGCATCAGGACGACAACAACCGCCTCAACGAGGACGGCACAGGGTGGGTGGTCCGCGGATCCCTCAACCTCACCGACGATCCCGATTCTGTGATGATCCTCCGCGAGGACCGCTTCGACCCGGCCACCGAGGTGCGGCTGCCGCTGCCTGCCGGCTCACGCGTGATCGTCGACACCCAGCGCTTCTGGCACGCGGTCTGGCACCGCGGCGCCTCCCCGCGATACTCGCTCATCACCTCGTGGACCTCCGGCCCCGAGCTGGACGCCTACATCGCGGCGGGGCACGGCGATCCGCACGCGCAGAGCATCGCTCTCGATCAGCAGCTCGTGGACGACGCGCAGGTCGAACTGCACCGCCGCATCGAGGAGCGCCGCCGGGCCTTCGAGGCGGCCGGCATCACGATGGAGCCTCCGGCTTCGCTGTACGGCTGAGTTCCCGGGCCGGATGCCGCGGCATCCGCTGTTCGGAATCGCACCGGACTCAGGCGACGGCCCCGGCCAGGTCGCCGGCGAGCCTCAGCCGGACCGTGCATTCCTCGGCCCGCTCCGGTGCGAGCACGCAATCGGCGACGAGTGGGCCACCGGCCTCGGCGAGGACGCCCTGCATCAAACCGAGGTGCACGGCGCACAGCACCGGACGGTGCTCGGGACGCCCTGCCGCATGCGGGCAGGGCGTCAGATCGACTGTGAGCGCGTCATCGTCGATCACCGGCTCGAATCCGCTCTCCTCCAGATGCTCGACGAGGGCATCGAGCTGATGCGTGGCGTCGCGCGCGAGGTCGGGCGCGGTGGAGGGCAGCATCCGCCGCAGCAGGTCTCCGCGGCGGGCCGCCGCCGTCACCTTCTCGCGAGCCACCGGGCTGGACGCCTCCGGTGCACCCGTCGCGGCGCTGTACAGAGTCCGCGGGCGACCACGAGTGGTGCGGTGCTCGGTGGACGCGATGACGTAGCCGCCCTCGATGAGCCGCTGAAGATGCTCGCGGATGGTGTTCGCATGCAACCCTGTCGCCTCGTGCAGTTCCTTGATCGAACGCTCGGGTCGTGCCTGCACCAGGTGCAGGATCTGCACCCGGGAGTAACTCGAGATGGGTCCGTATGCGGGTCTGGCGGTGGCCATGGGTCCATTGTGTCCGACCCGCCTGATCGGATGCCGCAGTGCGGGCCGTGAATAACCGTCGCCGTCCCGAGCTCCCGATCGCCCGGGTTGTCGGATGCCGCGACTAGCCTGAACCCATGGCAAAAACCCGTCCTGCTCCCCCGGCTTTCGTCTGCACCGAGTGCGGGTGGACGGCCTCGAAGTGGGCGGGTCGCTGCGGCGAATGCCAGCAGTGGGGCACGGTGGTGGAGCAGGCGACGTCGGTGGGGATCGCCCGGCCGCAGGCGACGGCGCTCGCTCCGGCCGCAGACCGCGTCGCACGCCCGATCACGCAGATCACCACCGCCGAGTCCCCCCGACGCACGAGCGGTGTCGGCGAGTTCGACCGCGTGCTCGGGGGCGGCGTCGTACCGGGCGCGGCGATCCTGCTGAGCGGTGAACCCGGCGTGGGCAAGTCGACCCTGCTGCTCGAGGTCGCCGCCCAGTCGGCACGCGCTGGGCGTCGCGTGCTGTACGCCAGCGCCGAGGAATCTCCGGCGCAGGTGCGTCTGCGCGCCGAGCGCACCGGAGCGCTGCACGACGAGCTGTACCTGGCCAGCGAGACGGATCTCGCCACGATCCTCGGACACATCGACGATGTGCAGCCCGGGCTCGTGATCGTGGACTCCGTCCAGACCGTGGCGTCGTCGCTCATCGACGGTGCCGCCGGGCAGCCGAGCCAGGTGCGCGAAGTCGCGGCGACGCTCATCCGCGTCGCGAAGGAACGCAGCCTCCCGATCATCATCGTCGGCCATGTGACGAAGGACGGTCAGATCGCCGGTCCACGACTGCTCGAGCACCTCGTCGACGTCGTGTGCCATTTCGAAGGCGACCGGCAGACGTCGCTGCGCTTCATCCGCGCCCTGAAGAACCGCTTCGGCCCGACGGACGAGGTCGGTTGTTTCGAGATGGCCGGTGACGGGATCCGCGAGGTTCCCGATCCCTCCGGGCTCTTCCTGTCGCAGGGCGCCGCCGAACCAGGAACCTGTGTCGCGATCGCGTTGGAGGGCCGGCGTGCGATGCCGGTCGAGGTGCAGGCGCTGACGATCAAGGCGTCGGGTCCGAATCCGCGCCGCGTCGTGCACGGGCTCGACGGGTCGCGCGTGGCGATGGTGCTGGCGATCCTCGAGCGTCGAGCGGGCATCCCGACCGGCAGCCTCGACGTCTACGTGTCGACGGTCGGCGGCGTGCGCTTCACCGAGCCGGCGGCCGATCTCGCGATCGCGCTGGCCGTCGCCGGCTCCATCGAGCAGATCTCCGTCCCCCGCTCGATCGCCGCGGTCGGTGAACTCAGCCTCGCCGGAGAGGTGCGCCCGGTCACGCAGGCCGCGCAGCGACGCAGCGAGGCGGCGCGACTGGGCTACGCGAGGGTGGTCGATGAGCGCTCGCAGACGCTGCGCGCGGCGATCGACGACGTCCGAACGCACGGCCGCCAGCGGCGTGCCATCGACGACATCCCGCCGTTCTGATCCGTCGGTCTCCCGCGCCCATGGCTGCCATCGGCGCACCGCACTCCCCGCGCGACTTTCGGTCGCGCGTCGGGCGAGCTCACCGGCGCCGGACCCACCGCAGGAGCGACCATTCGACCGGGCCGGTCACGACCGGCGACTTCCGGGCCCGGCATCCCACCACAGGCGCGGCCGGACTTACGCCAGCGCCTTGAGCAGTTCCTGCGGCTCGGCCTGCATGGGATGCGGCCCGGCGATGTCCAGGAACACCGTCGTCACGGTGTCGGCGTGCTTCGCGAGGAACGCGCGCAACCACTCCGCCGAGTAGATGCCGACGCCCGGCGGCAGATTGGCCGGCTTGTTCTTCGCATCGCTGAACAGCAGCAGCGCGACGTCGCCCGTGTGGGGATCGCGATACGTCCAGACCTCACCGCTGTCGAGCGGATTGTCCCTGGCGCCTGGCTTGACCAGCGGTACGACGGTGATGCCGTGCCGCAGTGCCAGTGCGACCGCTGCCACGTCCTGTTTCTCGAGCGCCTTGGCGAGTGCCTCGGACCGGAAGTCTTCAGGTGCGGGCTTCTTCGCGATCTTCTTGCGGGCCATGCATCCATCTTAGAGATGGGGCCCTCTCGAGTCCTCCATTGGGGACTGGGGTACTCGAAAGGGCCCTCGGACTCTCGATCGGTGAGTGTCGAAGCGCTGGGGACGCTGAATACGACGCCACTGGGGATGGCATGAACACCGAATCAGTTCCGAGAGTCATCTCTATGGTATCCCAAACACTCTGGGAAATCAGCCAGCACATCGAAACGCTTCTCGCGTTCAGGCGCTCACTGCAGGATGATCTGCCGCGTGCCCGCGCTGTCGAACCCGCCGATGGAGACGGCCACGTGATACGACGCTCCGCCGGCAGGCGCGCGCTGCCGATTCTCGTCTTCGCACGTGGTCGTGCTCGACCGCGTGCGGTCCCAGACAAGAGGCGTGGCGCTCGGCACGGTCTGGCCGGCCGTGAGCGTCACGATCATGCTGCTCGATTCCGCCTGGCAGTCCGTGGAGCGCCACCACAGGTCGTCGCCGCTGGTGATCTCGAAACGCTGGGTCGCCGTTCCGACATCGATCGTGCAGTCCGTCGTCCCCTTGTTCGCGAGCGAGATCGACAGTTGCGGCAACTGATCGGGCGCGTAGGTCTCGGCATCCGTCACGGCGAGCACCTCGATGTCGGCGGCTTCGCATGCGACGACGCCCGGGGTCTCGGCTGCCGACGGCGTGGGCGTCTGAGCGGCGGTCGGCGCAGGGCTGCCTTCCGGAGTCGCCGTCTGGCTGGTCGTCGGCTGAGGGGTCGCCTCCGGGGCCTCCCAGGGACGCGCGATCAAGGCCCAGGCGCCGGCTGCGACCACAGCGATCACGAGCAGCAGCACCAGCACGACAGCCAATCGTCGGCGGCGGTACACCGCGGCGGTGGGCTTGGCCATCACAGTTCCTTCAGCATCCGCGTGTTCCCGAGCGTGTTCGGCTTCACATGGGCGAGATCGAGGAACTCCGCCACACCTTCGTCCGGGCTGCGAAGCAGTTGCGAGTAGACGTCCGGGTCCACGACCTGCTCACCGATCGGCGCGAAACCGCGGCGGGTGAAGAAGTCCACTTCGAATGTGAGGCAGAACAGCCGGCTCAGTCCGAGCTGCACAGCCCGGTCTTCGAGCGCGCTGACGATCGCGCCGCCGACGCCGTGGTGCAGCCAGTCCTCGCGGACGAGCAGTGTGCGGATCTCGCCGAGGTCCTCCCACATCACGTGCAGCGCGCCGCAGCCGATCAGCTCGCCGTCATCGCGCTCCGCGACCACGAACTCCTGCGTTGCGCCGTAGAGCACCGCGAGGTCTTTGCCGAGGAGGATCCGTCGGTCCACCATCGGCTCCAGCAGGCGATGGATGCCGAGGATGTCGGCGCTGCGCGCGGGGCGGACGGTATAGCTCACGGCATCCAGCCTAGAACTCGTCGGCTGGGCACTCCGTGCGCATCGCCCGAGCAATTTAATTGCCTCTGGCAACTATCGGGCGTACGCTGACGAGATGGGATCGCATCTGCCGGAACTCCTGACCGCCCTCACGCGCCTCACGACGCACTGGTCGTCGGCGAGCACGCAGTATGCCGTCGCAGCCGCGGCCGGCGTCGACGTGGACCCGATCGACATTCCACCGCTCTATGTGCTCGGCCTCGAGGGGCCCGCACGGGCCGGCGATCTCGCGATCGCCCTGCGCCTGACACGGCCCACCATGAGCAAGCAGCTGAGCCGGCTGGAGCGAGCAGGACTGATCGAGCGAGCACCCGACCCGACGGATGCGCGCGCCTCGATCATCCGGCTGTCCGCGACCGGCCACGACGTCCACGAACGTCTGGTCGCGCAGGGACTGTCGATGGTGACGGACGCGCTGTCCGGTTGGGGGCGTGCGGAGGCTGCACTGTTCGTCCCCCAGCTCACGCGATTCGTCGAGGCCCTGACAGACATCCCGACCGCAACCGCGATCGGCGAAGGAAGACCGCCGACGCGGTCATGAAACGGAGGACACAATGGCACGCACGTATGTCGTGACCGGATCGGCATCCGGCATCGGCGCCACCACGGCGAAGCTCTTGAACGAACGCGGCGAGCGCGTGATCGGGGTCGATCTGCGAGGCGCTGACGTCGAGGCCGATCTGTCGACCTCACAGGGACGCATCGATGCGGCCGCCCGCGCCGTCGAACTCGCCGGTGGAACCATCGACGCCGTCATCGCGTGCGCGGGCATCTCGGCACCCATCCCGAAGACGATCTCGGTGAACTACTTCGGCGTCACGGAACTGCTCCAGCACCTGCGCCCCGCGCTCGCGAAGTCTGCGGCACCGCGCGCCGCCGTCGTGTCGTCGATGGCTTCGCTCCAGCCGAACTCGCCCGAGATGGTCGAGGCCGCCCTGTCCGGTGACGAAGCGGAGGCACTGCGCATCGCGGAGGGACTCACCGCCCAGGGCCCCGAGCTGGGCTACCTCGTCTACCCGGCGTCGAAGCGTGCACTCGCCCGCTGGGTGCGCCGCACCTCGATCACGCCGGAATGGGCGGGTGCCGGCATCCCCCTGAACGCCGTGGCACCGGGTACCGTCGTGACGCCCATGACCGCGGGGCTGCTCGAAACGGCCGAGGGCCGTGCGATGGTGGATGCCGCCGTGCCGATGCCGCTGAACGGCCACCAGCCTCCGGAGTCGATCGCGAACCTGCTGATCTGGCTGACAAGCGTCGAGAACAGCCATCTGGCCGGACAGGTGATCTACGACGACGGCGGTGCGGACGCGACGCTGCGCGGAGACGACATCTGGTCCTGGAACGACTGACGTCCGTCACTGCCCGGATACGACGAAGGGCGGATGCCTCAGCATCCGCCCTTCGTCGTTCAGATCACTCTCCGCTGGCGACAGCCAGGTCGGGAGTTCCGGGGATCGTGCCGCCGCCGGTGTTGATCCCGACCGAGACCTTCTCGCCGCGCGGCTTGGTCTCGAAAAGGAACTTGCCCTCGGCCGAGTCCACCTTGACGTGGTCTCCGGCGTTGAGCTCGCCGTGCAGGATCTTCTCGGACAGCTGGTCCTCGATCTCACGCTGCATCGCGCGGCGCAGCGGCCGGGCGCCGAGCGCCGGGTCGAAGCCGACCTCGATCAGACGCTCCTTGGCGGCCTGCGTCAGCTCGACCGTCATGTCACGATCCAGCAGGCGGTCGCTGAGACGCTTGGTGAACAGATCCACGATCTGCACCAGCTCCTCCTTCGACAGCTGCGGGAACACGATGACGTCGTCGACGCGGTTGAGGAACTCGGGCTTGAAGTGACGCTTGAGCTCCTCGTCGACCTTGCCCTTCATCCGCTCGTAGCTGGTCTGCGCGTTGCCCTCGATCTGGAAGCCGACGGGGCCTCCGGCGATCGCGGACGAACCGAGGTTCGTCGTCATGATGATGACCGTGTTCTTGAAGTCCACGATCCGACCCTGTCCGTCGGTCAGGCGACCTTCTTCGAGGATCTGCAGCAGCGAGTTGAAGATGTCCGGGTGCGCCTTCTCGATCTCGTCGAAGAGGACCACGCTGAACGGCTTGCGGCGCACCTTCTCGGTGAGCTGGCCGCCCTCTTCGAAGCCGACGAACCCCGGAGGGGCACCGAACAGCCGCGAGACCGTGTGCTTCTCGCCGAACTCGCTCATGTCGAGCGAGATGAGAGCGCCCTCGTCGTCGAAGAGGAATTCCGCGAGCGCCTTGGCGAGCTCGGTCTTTCCGACGCCGGTCGGGCCCGCGAAGATGAACGAACCGGACGGGCGCTTCGGGTCCTTCAGACCGGCACGCTGGCGACGGATCGTGCGGGACAGGGCCGCGATGGCCTCCTCCTGCCCGATGACGCGCTGGTGCAGCGCCTTCTCCATGAAGACGAGTCGCGAGGACTCCTCTTCCGTGAGCTTGAACACCGGGATGCCGGTGGCCTGTGCGAGCACCTCGGCGATCAGGCCTTCGTCGACGACCGCCTGGGTCGCGACGTCGCCCGAACGCCACTGCTTCTCGAGGCGGAGCCGCTCGGCGAGCAGGCTCTTCTCCTCGTCGCGCAGGGAGGCGGCCTTCTCGAAGTCCTGCTCCTCGGAGGCGGCTTCCTTCTGCTCGCGGACGGCGGCGATCTTGTCGTCGAACTCGCGCAGCTCCGGCGGGGACGACAGGATGCTGAGACGCAGGCGTGCGCCGGCCTCGTCGATCAGGTCGATGGCCTTGTCCGGCAGGAAGCGGTCGCTGACGTAGCGGTCGGCGAGGTTCGCCGCGGCCACGAGTGCGCCGTCCGTGATCTGCACCTTGTGGTGCGCCTCGTAGCGGTCACGGAGACCCTTGAGGATGTTGATCGCGTGCGGGAGGCTCGGCTCGTTGACCTGCACCGGCTGGAAGCGGCGCTCGAGCGCTGCATCCTTCTCGAAGTGCTTGCGGTACTCGTCGAGCGTGGTCGCACCGATCGTCTGCAGCTCACCACGGGCGAGCAGCGGCTTCAGGATGCTGGCCGCGTCGATCGCACCTTCGGCAGCACCAGCACCCACGAGGGTGTGGATCTCGTCGATGAAGACGATGATGTCGCCGCGGGTGCGGATCTCCTTGGTGACCTTCTTCAGGCGTTCCTCGAAGTCACCACGGTAGCGGGAACCGGCGATGAGGGATCCGAGGTCGAGCGAGTAGAGCTGCTTGTCCTTCAGCGTCTCGGGCACATCGCCCTTGACGATGGCCTGCGCGAGCCCCTCGACGACGGCCGTCTTTCCGACGCCGGGCTCGCCGATCAGGACGGGATTGTTCTTCGAGCGGCGGGAGAGGATCTGCATGACCCGCTCCGCCTCCTTCTCGCGCCCGATGACCGGGTCGAGCTTGTTGTCGCGCGCGGCCTGGGTCAGGTTGCGACCGAACTGGTCGAGAACCTGCGAGCCGCCCTGCGCGCCGCTCGGGGTGTCGTGCGCCTGCGCGCCGACGGCGGCCGGCTCGCGACCGGGGGCGCCGGAGAGCAGCTGGATGACCTGCTGGCGGACCTTGTTCAGGTCGGCGCCGAGCTTGACCAGCACCTGTGCTGCGACACCCTCGCCCTCGCGGATGAGGCCGAGCAGGATGTGCTCGGTTCCGATGTAGTTGTGGCCGAGCTGCAGCGCTTCACGCAGGCTCAGCTCGAGCACCTTCTTGGCACGGGGGGTGAAGGGGATGTGGCCGGTCGGCTGCTGCTGGCCCTGGCCGATGATGTCCTGCACCTGCTCGCGCACCGCGTCGAGGGAGATGCCGAGACTCTCAAGCGCCTTGGCGGCGACGCCTTCACCCTCGTGGATGAGGCCGAGCAGGATGTGCTCGGTTCCGATGTAGTTGTGGTTGAGCATCTTCGCCTCTTCTTGGGCGAGGACGACCACTCGACGGGCTCGGTCCGTGAATCTCTCGAACATTGTCAACTCCTTGGTTCGCACGGGGCGAATGCACTGACGCCAGACGGCTCTTCAGCGCCTGTACATCGAGAGTAACGACCACCGGGGCGAGGTATGCCCGTGTTCGCCGTGGGCATAGCCCTGGGCGACGGGGTCTTGACAGTCTTTATCGACTGTCGTTATGTTAACGACCATCGATAACAACGACTATCGATATGGGGTGGAAACTGATGAATCGCAATGCAAAGCCGTCCATGCTGGAGGCCGTCGCGCTCGGAGTCGTCGCCACAGGTGCAGTGAGCATCGCCATCGGCGCCGGGGTGGGCGCGACGACGGCCGCGATCGAGATCTTCGGGTCTCCGGTGCCGGTCTCGCTGCCGGTGCATGAAGCACCGATGGAAGCCCTCGCGGATGCCGCGGGCGTGGCCTCGGCGGAGTACACGCAGTCGCTCGTGTCATTCGATTCCCTGGACGGCGGGACCCGCTGGCTGCTGTGGGGAGAAAGCGCTCTGCCCGCACTGGCCACGATCATCGTGTGCATGGCGCTGTGGTGGCTCGGCTTGTCGCTGATCCGTCAGCGCGCGTTCCGGAACTCGATGGCCTCGGTTCTGGGAACCGCGGCGGTCGCGCTCGTGTTCGCGGGCATGGTCGCCCCGCTTCTCGGCGCCATCGCTCGCGCGCAGGTGGTGGAGCAGCTCCCCTCCTCCGAAGCCGGCATGTTCTGGATGTTCCTGTACCAACTCGACCCCGCTCCGATCGGCTGGGGCATCGCACTGGCGCTGGTCGCGACAGCGTTCGAAGTGGGACAGCGCCTGCAGAAGGAAACGGAAGGGCTGGTCTGATGGAACCCACGCGATCTGAGCGCGCGGACGCGTTCACCGTGCTCCTCTACGGTCTCGGCGCGGCGGTCGTGGTCGGCATCGGCACCTGGCTCCGAGGTGCCGCCGTGTTCCGCGATGACGGGATCGCCTGGGTGATTCCGATCGATGAGCAGCCGATCGACGCCACCGCGGAGTCGGGTGCGATCGCGGTCGAGGGCATCGCGCAGGAGGCGCTCATCTTCGCCACGGATATGAGCGCAGGCGCCGTCGCCGCGATCATCGGCAGCATCGCCCTCTGGGCGCTGACCGCGCTCGTGGTCATCAGCGCGGTCATGCTGGTGGCGTTCAACTTCCTTCGTGGCCGAGTCTTCGTCCCCGGCAATGCGTGGGCGTTCACCATCATGGGCTGGGTGCTGTCACTGGCGCCGTTGGTGATCGTCGCGCTCGACAACGTCGCGCGCAACGGCGTGCTCGCCGCAGCGGGGTTCGGCGAGGGCGAGACCGTGCATCCGATCGAGTTCTGGGCGGCGATTCCGGTGGTCGCCGGCGGTATCGCCGTCGGCCTCATCTCTGTCGCGTTCCGGCGCGGCATTCGGCTCCAGAAGGAAACGGAAGGGCTCGTCTGATGATCACATTCGGTGGCGACCTTTGGACTTCGCTCGGGTGGATGGCGCTGGTTCTGGCTGTCATCGCCGCAATCATCGGCGTCGTCGTGTGGAGGGGACGGCGGCGCGGCAGCAAGACGATCGCATTGGATGCCGCGCTGGCGATCTCCGGTTGGTGGGTCATGATGTCGGCAGTGGGCGTCATCATCATCGTGGTCAAGACGTTCACGGTGGACTGGGCCGAGCTGGATGGCGCGACGACCGTGTGGCTCGAATGGCCTGCCGGCCTGCCCTGCGCCGAGTTCGGCGCCGCAGGGATGCTGACATGCGGTGGAGAGGAGTTGTCCGAATTCACCGTCGGCGGAGCATCGCTCGGACTCCGGATGCTGGCGGCGTCGGCGCAACTGTGCGCAGCGGCGTTCATGACGATCCCCGCGGCGATGCTCGCTGCGATCTGTTTCCAGACACTGCGCGGACGCCCGTTCTCGCGCACCGTGACACGGGTGCTGACGATCGGAGCCGCAGCGGTGCTGACGCTGGGGATCGCATCGGATCTTCTGAAAAGCATCGCCGCGACGGCCGCTCTGCGCGAAGTGTTCGATGCGTCCTCCGCGTGGTACCCGACGCGCTTCCAGCTGACGGTGACGCCTTGGCCGTTCGTCGCGGCACTCGGGTTGCTCGCGCTGGCAGCCGTGTTCCGTGAGGGGATGCGCCTGCAAGCACAGAAGGACGTTCTCGAGCGCGAGACGGAGGGCTTGGTATGACCCCGGCCGACTCCGACGACGAGTTCACCGGGATCCATTGCCGACTGGACGAGTTGCTCGCCGAACGCGGGATGACGTTGACGGAGTTGAGCGCTCGGGTCGGGGTCTCGATCGTGAACCTGTCGGTGCTGAAGAACGATCGGGCCAGGGCGATCCGATACTCCACGCTGCGGGCGATCTGCGATGCGCTCGAGTGCGAGGTGGGCGAGCTGCTCGTGCTGGCGTAGCGCGCCGTGGCGCGGCGGCCGCATGGGGCGCGTGCGGCGGCCACATGGGGCGCGTGCGGCGGCCACATGGGGCGCGTGCGGCGGCCACATGGGGCGCGCGCGTCGGGCGCATCGGCGTGGAGGAGCCACCGCGCCGTGGTCAGTGAGATCCGATGGACTCTCAACGTCGAGACACAGGGTGCGGTGGCTCACTGTCAGTGTCCGCCTCTTGCCGCTCGGGCACAAGGCGTTCATCGAGCGCCCGCCGAATCGATGGGCACCTCTCCCCACCATCCGTACCTATCAATCAGCTGAGAACGCGATACCGTGGTTGCCATGAACAGCGACCGGAAACTGCGTACCCGCCTCCTCACCGCTGTGCCGATCGCGGCACTGGCGTTCTCCCTCGCGGCGTGCGGCGGCTCGGCCGCTGAGCGCCCCTCCACCGACGAACTCACCGAGGGCGTGACGGTCATCCTCGAAGACGGCGGCATCGCCGTCGGCGACGCCGAAGACGATCAGCTGACCACTGCCCAGGTCGACTGCATCTCCGACGAGCTCATCGCCTCCGACATCTCCGACCAGGACCTCGCCAACCTCGCGGAGGGCAAGGACGAGCAGACCTCGGAGGAGGCATTCGACCTCGTCCAGACGACGATGACCGAAGCCGTCCAGACCTGCGCGGCGCCCGCGGAGTGACCTCCCGCTGAGACGCTCCGGCAATCTCAGCGCACCCTCCGAACAGTGACGGATGCTTCGGCATCCGTCACCGTTCGTCATATCCACCCTGGGAATACGCTGAACGGCTTAGCGTTGACTCCCATCGGCGTGCGCCCCGGCACGCCCAGGATTCGGAGTTCCCCATGAGCACCACCTCCCGCGCCCAGAAGGCGCCAGATACCCGCAGCCCCGCGCGCAAGCTGCTGACGTCGTTCGGCTTCCAGATCATCGCCGCCCTCATCCTCGGCATCGTCGCCGGACTCATCGGCCGCCAGCTGGGCGCCTCGCCCGAGAACCCGACCGTTCTCTCCGACACGCTCGACAAGATCGGCAGTTCGTACGTGACGATCCTGCGCGCGGCCGTGGTCCCGCTGATCTTCACCGCGATCGTCGCGAGCATCTCCAACCTGCGCCGCGTGCAGAACGCCGCACGCCTGGCCGGACAGACCATCCTGTGGTTCTGCATCACCGCGTTCATCGCCGTGATCATCGGCATCGTGCTCGGCCTCGTCATCCAGCCGGGCGCCCGCGCCGGTGAGGGCCTCGAGCCAGGCGACCCGTACACGGTCGGCACCTGGTGGAACTTCCTCCTCGGGATCATCCCGCAGAACTTCCTCGGCCTCACTGTTTCGACCGGCCCCGGCGCCGCGGAAGGCACCTTCGCCTCCAGCGTCGGCTTCAACATCCTGCAGGTCATCGTCGTCGCCGCCGTCATCGGCATCGCGGCGCTGAAGGCCGGCAAGAAGGCCGAGCCGTTCCTCGTCTTCACCGAGTCGCTGCTCAAGGTCATCCAGCGCGTGCTGTGGTGGATCATCCGCATCGCCCCGATCGGAACCTTCGGCCTGATCGGATCGGCCGTCATCAAGTACGGCTGGGACAAGCTCGTCGGCCTCGGCTGGTTCGCCGGCGCGATCTACATCGGACTCGCGCTCGTCCTGTTCGTCGTCTACCCCGTGATCGTCCGCACCCATGGTCTCTCGATCAAGCAGTACTTCTCGGGTGTCTGGCCCGCGGTGCAGCTGGCCTTCGTCAGCCGCTCCTCGATCGGTACCCTGCCGCTCACCGAGCGCGTGACCGAGCGCAACCTCGGCGTGCCCTCGTCCTACGCGTCGTTCGCGGTGCCGCTCGGCGCGACCACGAAGATGGACGGCTGCGCCGCGATCTACCCGGCCATCGCCGCGATCTTCGTCGCGCAGTTCTTCGGCATCCAGCTCGACTTCTTCCAGTACCTGCTGATCGTGCTCGTCTCGGTGCTCGGTTCGGCCGCGACCGCCGGAACCACCGGCGCCGTCGTCATGCTGACCCTCACCCTCTCGACGCTCGGCCTGCCCCTGGAGGGCGTCGGCCTGCTCCTCGCGATCGACCCGATCCTCGACATGGGCCGCACGGCGGTCAACGTCGCCGGTCAGGCGCTCGTTCCGACGATCGTCGCCAAGCGCGAGGGCATCCTCGACGAGGACCTCTACAACGCCTCCCGCGAGGGCCTTCCGTTCGCCGACGACTCCGGCGACGAGACGGATGCCCCCGAGAAGGATGCCGAGGTCGCTGCCGCTCGTTGAGCGTGCGCCCTCCCTCGCTCGTTGAGCGAGCGAAGCGAGACGAAACGCGGTCATTGCCCTGAGCAGTGACCGCGTTTCGTCTCGGTCGGCTCCGCCGTCCTCGCTCAACGAACGAAGGCGGAGAAGGCTCCGCCTTCCTCGCTCAACGAAGAGGTGGGGCTACGCGCGGGACTGCGGTCGTGTCGCGCCTCTCGTGTCCAGCGCGAGCTCCTCGGCATCCATCGCCGTGATCAGCTCGCGCATGAGCTCCTCGTCCAGGTTTCCTGCGTCGCGCTCCTCGAGGAGGATCTCCCGCCGCACCTGCAGCCACCCTCTCGACAGCGCGACGAGGTCCTCGTAGGTCGGCCGGGCGGCCGCGTCCTCGGCCTCCTGCGCCCGGTCCGTCTCCTTCTCGACCTTCGTCATCCGCTTCGCGAACGCGTCGAAGATCGACAGGTCCCTCTCACCGTGCGCCCCGGCCCACTCCGTGCGCTTGCGATCGAGGAACTCGGCGCCGGCCTTCCTGGTCCGTGCGCGGACAGCCGCGAGCTCCGCGGCATCCTGCGCCTCATCGACATCGCTCGCCACGCCCAGACCTCGAATGAGCACGGGCAGCGTCAGCCCCTGCAGCAGAAGCGTGCCGACCGTCACGACGAAGGCGACGACCACGATCGCGTGGGATGCCTCGGCATCCAGCTCCGCGAGGTCGGCGGCGGCGAGCGCCGTCGCCAGAGTCACCACACCGCGCATTCCGGCCCACGAGATGACGGCGTTGTCCTTCCAGGTGAGCGCGGGCTCCGTCAGCCGAGCGCGGATCTCATCGGGCGTCGGACGTCGGCGGGGTCGCCTGACGGCCCGCTCCGGATGCTTGGCCGCGAACCGTTCCCGCCGCTCGTCATCCCGACGCTCCCTGCGCTCCCACTCCCCAGAGGCGACCGCCTTCTCCCATCGCCTCAGTCTGGCGTGCTGCATCCACACCGCCCACGCATGCGCCGGGTAGATGTAGGCCGGACGCACCAGCAGCACGACCACCAGCACGACGCCGGCGAGCAGGAGGATCTCGCCCACCGACTCGCGCCCCAGGTCGCTGATCACTCGCGGCAGCTGCAGTCCGATGTACGCGAACACGAAGCTCTCCAGCAGGAAGTCCGCCGAGAGCCACAGCGGCGTCTCCTGCTGTCGCGTGGTGTAGTCCGTCCGCGGCGCGTTGTATCCGACGTACAGCCCCATGGCGACGACCGCGAGCACCCCGGATCCGCCGAGATGCTCGGCGATCGCGTAGGCGCCGAACGGCACGAGAAGACCGAAGGTGCCGATGACGACCGGATCCGACAGACGCACCCTCAGCTGGTGCAGCAGGGCGCCGAAGACGAGCCCGACCGCGACACCCAAGACCACGGCGACGACGAACTGCCACACGCCGTCCCACACGCTGAGCGTCGCGCCCGCCACGATCGCCGCGAACACCCGGTACAGCGTCAGCGACGTCGCATCGTTGATCATGCTCTCACCGGACAGCACCGTCATCACCCGACGCGGTAGACCGAGCTTCCGTCCGATCGCGGCGGCCGACACGGCATCCGGCGGGGCGACGATCGCTCCCAGCAGCAGCGCGCCGGGGAGGGTCAGCGACGGGAAGATCAGCCACGCGACCAGCCCGACGACCAGCGCGGTGATGAGGACGAGCCAGATGCCCAGCCGACGGATCTGCGGCAGGCTCCGCTTGAATCCGACGAACGACACGTCCAGCGCTGCGGAGTACAGCAGCGGTGGCAGCACGAGGTTCAGCAGCAGGTGACCGTCGATCTCCAGCTCGGGCACGAACGGCAGGAAGGATGCGGCGAGCGCGACGACCGTCACCAGCAGCGGGGCAGGCCACCCTCGCCAGCGGGCGAAGGCCGCCACGGAGATCGCACCGACGAGGACGTAGAACAGCTCGGCATCCATGCGGTCAGGCTATCGCCCGGTCCGATGATCCACGCCGGGCGTCCAGACCTCCCGCAGCGGCGAGACCCCGCCGTATCGGCGCGGATACGACGGGGTCTCGCCGGCGGGACGGGTCTCGAGGATCCGGCCCGCCGCTCAGGCGGTCGCGAGCGCACGCGACGCCGCTGTGACGTCGGCCAGAGCGCGATGCGCGAGGTGATAGCGGATGTGCCAGCCGGCGCTGAAGCTCTGCCCCGGCAGGTGCTCCAGCCTCGCCCGGTCATGCGGGTCGAGTCCGTCTCGCGCGGCCTCCCGGAGCAGATCGTCCTTCGTCGCTGGGTACTCCATGTTCGCCAGGAAGGCGTCGAGTGCGGGGGAAACGGCCATGATGTTGCTCCTCTCTGATCAGGATCAGGATCAGGATGCCGGGGCGGGCGGCCCGCCCCGGCATCCGGGATTCGGGCGCTGGATCAGGCCGTGACGGCCTGGCGCTCGTCGCGGGACTCGATCGCGATCTTGCGCGGCTTGGCCCGCTCACTCACCGGGATGATGACGGACAGCACGCCTGACTCGTAGGACGCGCTGATCCCGTCGATGTCGACGCCGTCCCCCAGCGTGAACTGGCGCAGATAGTTGCCGGTGGTGCGCTCGCGCGCGAGCCAGCGGACGCCGTCGCGGATGTCGCCCGTGCGTTGAGCACGGATCGACAACTGACCGCCGTCGACGTCCACATCGATCGTGCCGGGGTCGACCCCGGGCAGATCCGCGCAGAGCACATACCGGTCGCCATCTCGGAAGAGATCGACGGGCATCACCCGCGGGGATCGGGCGGAGTCGAGCACGGCCGCCGCGAACCGGTCGAGCTGGCTGAGGGGATCGATAGTCATTGCCATGAGCGTTCTCCTTTCGTCTTCGGTTACTCAGCCCGTCACTGCAGATAATCTGCAGAATCGGCTGTATATTTTTTATAGGACGATTTGAGATGATCTGCAAGTTCGAGTGAGGAAATTCTCCGCATGCCCCAGCGAGATTCGAGTACGCCGTTGTATGGCATCGCCGTCGCCGCGCAACTGACCGGGGTACCCGAAGCCACGCTCCGACTGTTCGAGGCCAAGGGCCTGCTCACGCCGTCCCGCAGCGACGGCGGCACACGCCGCTACAGCGAGGACGACGTCGACCGGCTCCGCAGAGTCACCGGCCTGCGGAGCGAAGGCGTGAATCTCGCGGGCATCCGACGCGTGCTCGAGCTCGAGGACGAGAACGCGAGCCTGCGGGATGAGCTCGACGGCGGACAGGACTCGTCCGCAGGGGCTTGACCCCACCCCTGCCTCCGGCGTAAGCCGGAGGCAGGAGGGCGGAATGGAGCAATTCCCGGACCGGAAGGATGCCGGCCGGCGCCTCACGGTGAAGCTGTCGGAGCGCGAATGGACGGATCCGATCGTCCTGGCGCTCCCGCGCGGAGGCGTACCGGTGGCCGCCGAGGTCGCCCGCGCGCTCGACGCCGACCTCGACATCCTCATCGTGCGCAAACTCGGCGTTCCCGGTCACGAAGAGGTGGCCATGGGCGCGATCGGCGAGGACGGAGCCACGGTGCTCAACGACGACATCATCGGCATGAGCGCGATCACGGCGTCCGCGGTAACGTCCGCCGGCGAGCGCGAGCGACGCGAGGTCGATCGTCGTGTCGGTCTGCTGCGCGAGGGCCGCCCAGCCCCCGAACTCGCCGGAAGGACCGTGATCGTCGTCGACGACGGCATCGCGACGGGCGCGACAGCCAGGGCCGGCTGCGCGATCGCCAGGGCACGAGGCGCCGCCCGAGTCATCCTCGCCGTCCCGGTCGCCCCGCCGGATGCCCCGGCCCACGTCCCCGAGGCGGACGAGGTGATCTGCGTGCTGGCCCCTGAATCGCTGATGTCCGTCGGCATGCACTACATCGACTTCACCCAGGTCCCGGACGACGACGTGATCGAACAGCTGCGCGACTTCCGCGCCTGACGCCGGGAATACCGGCTCTCTCGACTCGGTTGCACCCGGGGATGTCAGACCACGCCGCCCCCGCCCTGTCCGTCCTCGACCTCGTGCCGGTGCGCACCGGGCAGACCAGCACGGAGGCGATCGCCGCCTCGCTCTCCCTGGCCGAGATCGCCGATCGCCTCGGGTACCGCCGCTACTGGTTCGCCGAGCATCACAACATGCCGGCCGTGGCATCCACCACTCCCCCCGTGCTGATCGCTGCGGCCGCCACGCGCACGAAGACGCTGCGCCTCGGCTCCGGCGGAGTCATGCTGCCGAACCACGCACCGCTGATCGTCGCCGAGCAGTTCGCCGCCCTCGAGGCGATCGCACCGGGGCGCATCGACCTCGGACTCGGCCGTGCACCGGGCAGCGACCCCGTGATCACCCAGCTGCTTCGAGGCTCGGGCACGACGAGCGACGTCGAGCAGTTCCCGCGCCATGTACAGGACATCACGCTGCTGCTGTCGGGCGACGGCGCCCAGGTGCAGTTCACCTCCGGCGGCGAGTACACGGTCCGCTCGACGCCCGCCGCAACCGGTGTGCCAGAGGTGTGGCTGCTGGGTTCGAGCGACTACTCCGCTCAACTCGCCGCCGCCCAGGGCCTGCCCTACGTGTTCGCCAACCACTTCTCCGGCCAGGGGCTGGAGCGCGCGCTCGACCTCTACCGTTCCGGGTACCAGCCGAGCGAGCAGCACCCGACGCCGCGGACCTTCCTCACCGTGAACGTGGTCGCCTCCCCGACGCAGGAGGAAGCGGAAGCACGGGCACTGCCTCAGCTGCGGATGATGTCGAGGCTCCGCCTGAACAAGCCGCTGACCGCACTCGAAACGGTCGAGGAGGCGCTGTCCGCAGCATCCGATCCCGCGACCGAGCAGGTCGTCCAGGCCGCTCGAGAGCGCTGGTTCGTCGGCACCGGAGAGTCGGTCGCGTCCGTGGTCACTGCCTTCGCCGCGAAGTACGGCGTCGACGAGGTCATGCTCTCCCCGGTCGCCGGAGCCTACGAGACCGAGTCGAAGGATGCCCCCACAGGCCGCGCCCAGACGCTCGAGCTCATCGCCGCCGCGCAGTAAGGCCGCCGGTCCCGCGCGAGAAACCACTTCCGCCGCGAGAACCATGCGTGCGCTGTTTTCGAGCGCCGCGATCGGTTTCTCGCGACCCCTGGCGCGCCCGCGCGGCGAGGCGTACGGTCAGGAGCATCGGAAGAAGGGAGCGCCATGAGCACCACGAAGACACGCGCACTGTGGGTCGCCTACGGGACGAACGGCGTGAGCGGGAGCATCCGGCACGAGGACGACGGCTATGTCGTCGTGATGGCCGGAGCGGATGCCGTGACCGGGACGTACCCGAGCCTGGAATCCGCCAAGGGAGCGCTGCACTCGCACATGCCGCCCGGCAGTGCGTGGCCGCGGTTCCAGGAGCACTGAACCGGAGAGCGCAAGGCGTCGCGCGCCGTTGCGGCGCGTGACGCCTACGCCTCGGGTTCGCCCGAGAGCAGAGCCCGCAACCAGTCCCGCGCCTCGACGAAGATGTCGTCGGAGTACCGATCGGGATACTGCACGATCTGCCGGTCCGCCCGCGGATACGATCCGAGGAAGACCACGCGGGGGCTGAAGCGCCGGATGCCGAGCAGCGCGTCGGCCATCCGCTCGTCCTGCACGTGCCCATCGGCGTCGATGACGAAACGGTAGCGACCGAGTTCGTCACCGATCGGACGCGATTCGATGAGCGACAGGTTGATGCCGCGGGTCGAGAACTGCTCGAGCATCTCGAGCAGGGAACCCGGGTGATCGTGCGGCAGCTCGACGATGAGCGAGGTCTTGTCCGCGCCGGTCGGCGAGGGAGGAGTCGTCGTCCCTGTCACCAGCACGAACCTGGTGACCGCCTGCTTGTTGTCGCCGATCTCGGACGCCAGCACCTCGACGTCGTAGTGCTGCACGATGCCGGGGGCGGCGATGGCGGCCTGCGCCGGGCTCGTGCCGTCCAGCACGCCGATCGCCGAGGCCACGTTGCTCGCCGCGGGGACATGCGAGTGGTTGGGCAGGTTGGCGCCGAGCCAACCGTGGCACTGCGCGTACGCGACCGGATGCGCGGCGATCACCGTGACGTCCTCGAGTTTCGTGCCCCGCGGGGCGACGAGCACGAAGTTCACCTTCACCAGGTATTCGCCGATGATGCGCAGCCCCGCGAGAGTGGCCAGCGCATCCTGGGTCGTGGAGACGCCGCCCTCGATCGAATTCTCGATCGCGATCATCGCGGCGTGGCTGCGGCCCTCGAGCACGTCGGCGAGCGCTTCACCGACGTTGTGCACGGCCCGCCAGTCCTGGCCTCTGGCCTCGGCGACCTGATCGAGCGCGGCCTCCGTGAAGGTGCCGGCAGGGCCGAGATAGCTGTAGGTGCGCCGTTCAGTCACGCGTTTCACCTTAGCCCTCCCGATGTCGACTCGAAGGTGCACGCGTCGCCGCTTTGGGGGCAGACTGGACATATGACGAGCCGTGCCGGCCTCCCCGCGGAGGAAAGTGACCTCATCGATGTCGACGCGCTGATCGCCGCGTACTACGACCGCCATCCGGATCCGTCCGATCCGGCCCAGCGGGTCGCCTTCGGCACGAGCGGTCACCGCGGATCAGCGCTCACCGGCAGTTTCAACGAGAACCACATCCTGGCCACCACCCAGGCGATCGTCGACTACCGCACCGCTCAGGGCATCACCGGGCCGCTGTTCCTCGGCCGAGACACGCATGCGCTGTCGCTGCCCGCCGAACGCAGCGCGATCGAGGTGCTCGTCGCGAACGGTGTCGACCTCCGCGTCGACGCGCGCGACTCGTGGGTTCCGACCCCGGCGCTCAGCCACGCGATCCTCGCCTTCAACCGCGGTCTGGCCGCCGACGCCCCGGGCCGCGCAGACGGAATCGTCGTCACCCCGTCGCACAACCCGCCGCGCGACGGCGGGTTCAAGTACAACCCGCCGCACGGCGGCCCTGCCGACACGGACGCCACCGGATGGATCGCCGACCGCGCGAACGCCCTCCTCGAAGCAGGACTGGAAGGCGTGAAGTTCGAGCGCTTCTCGGACATCGACTGGGACGCGCTGCCCAGCTACGACTTCCGCGACGCATATGTGCGCGACATCGGTTCGATCATCGACGTCGACGCCATCAAGCGCGCCGGTGTCCGCATCGGCGCCGACCCGCTCGGCGGGGCGTCCGTGGACTACTGGGCGCTCATCAAAGAGGTCTACGGCCTCGACCTCACGGTCGTGAATCCCGAAGTGGACCCGACGTGGCGTTTCATGACGCTGGACTGGGACGAGAAGATCCGCATGGATCCGTCCTCCCCGTCCGCGATGGCGTCCCTGGTGGCACGCCGCGCCGATTTCGACATCCTCACCGGGAACGATGCGGATGCCGACCGTCACGGCATCGTGACGCCTGATGCCGGGCTCATGAACCCCAACCATTACCTCGCCGTCGCGATCGACTACCTGTTCTCGCACCGAGCGGAGTGGCCGCGCGATGCCGCGATCGGCAAGACCCTGGTGTCGTCCATGATCATCGACCGCGTCGCCGAGTCGCTCGGGCGCCGCCTGCTCGAGGTCCCGGTCGGCTTCAAGTGGTTCGTCCCGGGCCTTCTGGACGGCTCCGTCGCGTTCGGCGGCGAGGAGTCGGCAGGCGCGTCATTCCTGCGCAAGGACGGTTCGGTCTGGTCGACGGACAAGGACGGCATCCTGCTCTGCCTGCTCGCCGCCGAGATCATCGCGGTGACGGGGAAGACTCCGTCCGAGCGCTATCGCGAGCTGGAGGAGGCGTTCGGCTCCTCCGCCTACCAGCGCGTCGATGCTCCGGCATCCCCCGAGCAGAAGGCCGCACTGGGCAGACTGGCTCCGGATGCCGTGTCGACCGGGACTCTGGCCGGCGAGCCGATCACCGCCAAGCTGTCGCACGCACCGGGCAACGGCGCAGCGATCGGCGGGCTCAAGGTGCAGACCGAGCACGCCTGGTTCGCCGCGCGCCCGTCCGGGACCGAGGACGTCTACAAGCTGTACGCCGAGAGCCTGCGCGGACCGGACCACCTCGCCCAGGTGCAGGAGGAGGCGCGGGCCGTCGTGACCGAGGCGCTCGGCGGCTGACGCTCCGCGCTGGTCTCCATCCCGGTTCGCCGGGTCGTGAGATCTACGTTGTGAGGCGAGACGTGCGCAGGCTGGCCAGGTTCAGCCTGCAGAGTCAGTCTCGCGGACAGCCAGGGCGAGCGCAGCACCGGCGGCGCGCAGCCACTGCGCCGCATCGGCCTGCGCGGCCTCACCCGATCCCGCGAGGTCTGTCAACGATGCGGATGCCGCGAACGCGCTCGTCTCGGCATCCGGCGTGATGCGGCCGGCGGCGAGGAGTACCGGCACGCCGGCATCCGCGGCGAGGCCCGCGACGAACGACGGGACCTTGCCGTCACCGGACTGTCCGTCGAACGATCCCTCGCCGGTGATGACGACGTCCGCCTCGGCGATCGCGTCGGCAAGGTCGATCAGCTCAGCGACAGCCCCGGCACCAGGAGTGAGCGTCGCGCCCCACGCGACCAGCGCCGCACCGGCACCGCCGGCCGCGCCCGTGCCTGGATGCGCTGGATCGAGGCGCAGCAATTCAGCGAGTCGCGCGAGTGCCGCATCCACCGCCCGGATGTCTTCCGGATCGGTCAGGCCCTTCTGCGGTCCGAACACCGCCGCGGCCCCCCGCTCGCCGATCAGCGGATTCGTCACATCGGTGAGCACGCGCACGTCCGGGGCGGGCCACAGCCCGGTCAGATGCACCGAGGCGACATCGCACAGTCCAGCCGCGCCCGGCGCGACCTGTTCGCCGTCGCGGTCGAGGAAACGCGCGCCGAGCGCGGTCAGCAGTCCCATCCCGCCGTCGGTCGACGCACTGGATCCGATGCCGAGCACGAGGCGCGAGACGCCGGCATCCAGCGCGGCGGCGATGGCCTGCCCGAAGCCGGTCGTGTCGGCATCCCACGGGCGCAGCTCGTCAAGCAGCTCGATTCCGGACGTGGAGGCGAGGTCGACGACCGCCGTTCCGCTCGGCGAATCCGGAGTCGGCGGCAGCCACAGCCACGTGCTGGTGATGGGCTCGCCGGCCGGACCGTCGACGATCACCGAGTGCCGCTTCGCGCCGTCGACGGCGGCCTCGAACGCGGCGACGGTGCCTTCGCCGCCGTCTGCCATCGGCCGAAGCAGGAAGTCGGCGTCGTGCTCGACCTCGGCCCACCCCTGAGCGAGGGACGCCGCGGCATCCGCAGCGGAGATGGAGCCCTTGAAGCTGTCCGGGGCGATGACGATGCGGCGGGGTCGACGACCCACGCCGCTCACGGAGTGCTCTCCCGCACGACGACCTCGAGTTCGAGCGGCGTCTGCGTCCAGTCCTCGTCCACCGTCGCGCGGAACGCCTGGTAGCCGACCTCGGTCAGCGGCACGCGCACCGTCGTCAACGGCGGAGTCACGTCGAGACTCACAGGCACATCGTCGAACCCGCAGATGGCGATGTCGGCGCCGATGTCGCGGCCGGCATCCCTGATCGCCGACATCGCACCGATCGCGACGACATCGCTCATGCCGAACACCAGCGTGCCTGGTTCGATCCCGTCGGCCAGTGCCGCGGCCATCGCGGTCGCGCCGGACTCACGGGCGAAGCCGGCGCGATAGACGCGGTCGGCCATACCGCCGCCCGCCGTGAAGCCTGCGTGGAATCCCGCGATGCGGTCATCGGACGTGCGGATTCCCTCGGCCGCTGCGAGAACGACCGCGTTCCGGTATCCGCGCGCGGCCATCGCCTCGCCCAGCATCCGGGCTCCGGCGACGTTGTCGATCTCCACGATCCGCTCGTCGGCGATGCTTCCGCCGAACGAGACCACGCGGCCGCCGAGACGCGAGAACGCCTCGACCTCATCGCGCATCGCGGTGTCCTCTCCGCCTCGCGACGCCGCCAGGATGAGACCCTGCGGTCGCTGTCCTCGCAGCGCCCGCACGAGGCGCAGCTCGCGCTCGGCATCGCGCTCCGTGACCGCGATCGTGACGATGAGACCCTGCTCATCCGCGCCACGCGCCACGCCGGATGCGATGAGACCGAAGTACGGATCGGCGATGTCGGCGACCAGCAGCGCGATCACCGAAGACGTTCCGCGGACCGTCGCCTGGGCCAGGATGTTCGTCGTGTAACCGAGCTTCTCCGCCGCCTGGCGCACCCGCTCGCGATTCTCGTCCTTGACGTTGCGGACCGAGCCGTTGAGTGCGCGGGACGCCGTGGCCAGCGAGACGCCTGCCTCGCGCGCGACGTCGTGCAGCGTGGGCGTGGCACCGCGCCCGGGACGCGCGGCCGGAGGCTCCTGAACTGGGGTCATGATCCAGAGCCTAGTGTCGGTGACGGCTCAGACACCGTCACGGTATGCCTTCAGCGCCGCGGCTTCACGCGCGAGAATCGCAGGGTCGTCATCGGGTACGAACTCCAGCAGAGCATCCCGCGGCGGCGTCGACGACGCGGATGCCGCGGCGAAGAACCCGCGCCACAGATCGTCTCGGTAGGCCAGGGGACGTCGCTCGGTGCGCGGCCACCACGAGAACACGTGCGCGGCGCTCACCCGATCGGCGACCTGACGGTACTCGGCGACCGCGATCGCGTCGGACACGCCGACCGTCGGCTGCCAGTACGTGCGCAACGACGGGTGGCCGACCTCGTCCAGCACCCGCAGGGTCGTCTCCGGCGCGTTCGTCAGCGTCCCGCCGTGGAACTCGAGCGCGAGCTCGATCCCGCGCTCGGAGGCCGCCTCCGCCGCCGCTCGCAGACGATCGACCGTCCCCGCGTGCTCAGCCTCCGTCGCCTCCGCCGCGTCGATCGACCCCGCCCACACTCGCACACGACGGGCGCCGAGCTCGGACGCGCTGTCCAGCACCGGGCCGATGTCCTCGCCCTCTCCGGCGCGGAAGTACGACCCGTACGACGCGACGGCGAGCCCGGCATCCGCTGTCAGTGCCGCCACGTGCCTGGCCGTCACCGCATCGCCGGGCGGCACATGGATGTCGCCGCCCCACTCGATCGATTCCAGCCTCGCCTGCGCGGCGAGCGCCACGATGTGCGCGGCGCCCAACCCGCGGAACGTCACCGAGCACAGTCCGATTCGGATGGTCATTCCAGCTGTCTCCTTGGCGTTCGAATCGCTGTGTTCGCTGCGGAAATAGGTGCCGGCGAGCGGACACAGCGATTCGAACAGGTTAGAGGTGGGGGGCGACCGCGGCGTCGAAGGCCGCGGCGGTGCGACGCACGACCTCGACCGGGTCGGTCGCCCAGACGTCCTCATTGAAGATCTCGACCTCGATGTCACCGGTGTAGCCGGCCTCCACGACAGCGCGCGTCAGGCTCCC
Organism: Microbacterium sp. NPDC056234; assembly: GCF_042267585.1. NCBI lineage: Bacteria > Bacillati > Actinomycetota > Actinomycetes > Micrococcales > Microbacteriaceae > Microbacterium > Microbacterium sp. NPDC056234. The sequence continues at coordinate 1,011,563 of NZ_JBHJTE010000001.1, read as the reverse complement.
GAAGTCGATCACGCCGTCGCCGGGGTAGTGACGGCTGAGCAGCACGTCGGCGGCCAGCGGGGTCTTCCAGTCGCACACCTGATACGTCGCGATGCGGCCCTCGCGGCCCGCACGCGCGATCTGGTCGAGAACCTGCGGGTCCCAGAAGATGTGGAACGTGTCCACCGTCGCCCCCACCACGGCCGGGTCGAAGTCCGCCGCGATGTCGAGCGCCTGACCGAGCGTGGACACCACGCAGCGGTCGGACGCGTACATCGGATGCAGCGGCTCGATCGCGAGGGTCACACCGGCGGCCGCGGCATCCGAAACCAGCTCGCCGATCGCATCGCGCACCCGCTCGCGGGCGCCGATGATGTCGCGCGACCCCTCGGGCAGCCCACCGGCGACGAGCACGAGGATCGAGGTCGACCCATCGGCTCCGGCCGCGGCCAGCGTTGCAGTCTCCTCGATCGCGCGGCGATTGTCGTCCAGTGCCTGCACGCGAGCAGGGCCGTCCGGCAGCGTGAAGAACCCGCCGCGGCAGTGGGTCGTGAACCGCAGCCCCGAATCGGTAAGCATCTCGGCCGCCGTCGCGAGACCGACCTCGTTCACCGGCTCCCGCCACAGCCCGATCGCATCGACCCCACCATCGACGGTCGCGCTCAGCGCCTCCGCAAGGTTGGCGTACTTGATCGTGGCCTGGTTGATCGACAGCTTCGGATGGCTCATGCACCCACTCCGTTCAGGCGCAGCATCCCGTGCCAGCGCTCGAGCGCGAGCTCGGGCTGCTCCAGCGCGAGCGAGATGTTCGCGAGCTCGACGATGCGGCTGAGGTGCGGAAGGCTCCGCGCCGAGTGCAGACCGCCGATCATCTGGAACGCGGGCTGGTGCCCGTTGAGCCAGGCGAGGAACGCGACACCCGTCTTGTAATAGAACGTGGGAGCGGCGAACACCTGGCGGCTGAGCTCCTCGGTCGGGCCGAGGATGCGCTCGTAGGCCGCGGTGTCTCCGGCATCCAGAGCCTGGATCGCCGCCGACGCGACCGGAGTGATCGCGGCGAAGGCTCCCAGCAGGGCGTCGGAGTACGGACGCGCGCCGACGCCCGAGTCCCCGATGAGACCCACGTAGTTGAAGTCGTCGCCGGTGAACATGCGCACGCCCTCGGGCAAGCGCGAGCGCACCGAGATCTCCGATTCGGCGTTCAGCAGGCTCATCTTCACGCCCGCGACCTTGCCCGGGTTCTCGGCGATGATGTCGAGCAGCACCGCCGACGCCGTCTCCCAGTCGGCGGCACCGAAGTAGCCGGCGAGCTCGGGGTCGAACGCGGTGCCCAGCCAGTGCAGCACCACGGGAACCGTCGCCGACGAGAGCACCGCGCGGTACACCCGGCGGTAGTCGTCGGCCGACGACGCGACCCGCGCGAGATGACGCGACGCCATCAGCACGGGCCCCGCGCCCTGCTCCTCCGTGAAGTGCAGCTGCTCCTTGTAGGCGTCGATCACCTGATCGAGCGAGATGTGCGACTCGGCCACGTGGTCGGTGTTGACGCCGACCACGACGGAGCCGCCCTCTTCACGGGCGACCTGGGCGCTGCGCGAAATGAGTTCGCGGGTGGCCGCGGCATCCAGTCCCATGTTGCGCTGGGCAGTATCCATGGCGTCCGCGACGCCGAGGCCCCACGAGTACACGTTGCGCCGGAACGCGAGCGTCGAATCCCAGTCGATGTCGGCCGGCTGGCCGGGGGTGTTGTCCCCCCAGACCACCGGCACGACGTGCGCGGCCGCGTAGGCGACGCGGCTCTGCAGCGGCGACGTCGGGCGCGTGTACGCGCCGGAGTCGTTCAGTGCGGCATCCGAGAGCTCCCCGGATGCCGAGAGGAGGCGAAGCGTCGACATCAGAGGGACAGCTGCTCGATCGCGACCTTGCGGCCCTCGGCGTTCGACGCGAGGCCGGCCTCGGCGAACTGCACACCGCGGGCACCGGCGAGCAGGTCGAAGGCGTAGTCGGTGCCGAGCACGTAGGACTCCAGGTACTCCTCCCACTGCTGACGGAAGCCGTTGAGGAACACGTCGTTCGTCGGCACCTTCTGCCAGTCGGCGTCGTAGTCGTGGCTGTCCTCGAGGTCGGGGTTCCACACCGGCTTGGGCGTCGCGTTGCGCGGCTGGATCTTCGCTCCGAACAGGCCGACCACGGCCGAGCCGTGCGTGCCGTCCACCTGGAACTCGACCAGCTCGTCGCGGTTCACGCGGACCGTCCACGAGGAGTTGATCTCGGCGATGATGCCGCCCTCGAGCTCGAAGATGCCGTACGCGGCGTCCTCGGCGGTGGCGGTGTAGTGCTCGCCCTTCTCGTCCCAGCGGTCCGCGATGTGCACGGCGGCCTGCGCGTACACGCTCTTGACCTCGCCGAAGAGGTTCTCCAGCACGTAGTTCCAGTGCGGGAACATGTCTGTGATGATGCCGCCGCCGTCTTCGGTGCGGTAGTTCCAGCTCGGGCGCTGCGCCGGCTGCCAGTCGCCCTCGAAGACCCAGTAGCCGAACTCGCCGCGCACTGACAGGATGCGACCGAAGAAGCCCGAGTCGATGAGGCGCTTGAGCTTCTGCAGCCCCGGGAGATAGAGCTTGTCGTGCACGACGCCGGTCTTGACGCCGGCCTCCTGCGCGAGGCGCGCGAGCTCGAGCGCCTCTTCCAGGGACTCCGCGGTGGGCTTCTCGGTGTAGATGGCCTTGCCGGCGGCGATCGCCTTGCGGATCGCGGTCGCGCGCGCCTTCGTGACGAGGAAGTCGGCGTAGATCTCCCACTTCGGGTCGGCCAGAGCAGCGTCGAGATCCGTCGTGTAGTCCTCGATGCCGTGCTTGGCCGCCAGCTCGGCGAGCTTCTGCTCGCTGCGGCCGACGAGGATCGGCTTCACGGTGACGCGGGTGCCGTCGGACAGCTCGATGCCACCCTGATCGCGGATCGCGAGAATCGAGCGCACCAGGTGCTGCCGGTAGCCCATGCGTCCGGAGACGCCGTTCATGATGATCCCGATCTCGCGGGTCGTCGCCTGTGACATTGCTTTCCGTTCGTGAGGTCGGCATCCACTTCGGGATGCTGGGGTAAACGCTTTCCGTTAGTGTGCCATGCCTCCAGGTCCGAACGCAAGCACCACGAAGCCCCGCCGTTCGCGTGGGCGAAGGCGGGGCTGCGTGGCCGGGTAGGTCTCTGTTCCGTGCCTCGTGTCCTCGTCGGCTCAGTGGTGGTGGCCGGTGTCGGGAATGACGACGTCTCCACCGGCTGGGGCGAGGTAGCCCGCCTCGACGGCCGACAGCGCCGGCGTGACGACTGCCGCAGCGAGTACGGCACCGATGATGATCTCCGCCAGACGCGCGCGTCCCGGCGTTCCGTCCTGGCGCGGCCGCGATCGAAGCGCGCGCAGTTCCAGCGCGCAGGCGACGCCGACGACGAGAAGCAGGGCGACCGCCGGTGCCACCGCGAGGATCCCCATCCGCGAGGGGTCGAGCGCGAACGCCGCCACCGCGATGGCGGCACTGGCCATGGCTCCCACGACGCCGATCCGCGGCGCGAGCGTCCGCCCGAGGATCAGCGTCGCCGCGCCCCACCCGATGGCGACGGCACCCGCTGCGACGAGCGCGACCCCCATCAGGCGAATCGCCGGTGCGCCCTGAGCGGCGGTCAGCGCCCCCGCACCGAGTGCGAGCAGGATCAATCCGCCGCTCCACGCCGCGATCGACGGCCACACGGCCACCGTCGCCCGTCTCGCGGGTGCCGCGAGCGCCGTGGAGGCCGGCGAGGCGGTCATCGTCGGGCTGTTCACGTCGCGCTCCCCGTCAGGCCGTGCGGCCCAGCGGCGCCTGGCTCACGGCACGGTCGGCGGCGATCCCGACGCCCAGCAGCACGATCGCGCTGGCGAGGTGCAGGAAGTGGTCGAACGTGTTCAGCGCCAGGATGTTCAGCGCCGTGCCGACGAGGAAGAACCCGACGATGCCGAGCAGCAGATAGGCCGCCCCGACGACGATGTTCACGGTCTTGGCCGCTCGCGTCGACACCACACCCGCGATCAGCAGCGCGGCACCGATGAGCAGGTGCGCGACGTTGTGCAACGGGTTGACCATGAAGATGCCGAGGAGCATGCCGCCCTCGGTGGCGAGGAAGCCCACACCTCCTGTGACGGCGAAGCCGAGCAGTCCGACGAGGATGTACACCGCGCCGAACACCGTGGCGACGAGACGGTTCGGGGAAGAGCGCATGATTGACCTCCTTGTTCCTGTGCGGCCGAATGCCGCATCTACAGGAGTCTTCGGAAGCGTCCGTCGATCGGATTGCCCGCCCGCGCACGGAGCCGCTACCGCACCGTCACGGTGATCTCCTTCGAGCTCGTCGCCCCGGCCGCGTTCGAGAACTCGGCGATGTAGGCGTACTTCCCCGGCGCGCGTGCGGTCACGTGCGTGGTGGCGCGCTGCGCGTTCGGGGATGCCGCGGCGAGCGCCTGCTCATCGATCAGCACGCCGTTCTCGAACAGCCTGTAGAGCGTCGCGTTGGTGCCCCACCAGAGATTCGCGGTGACGGTGTAATCGCCGTCCTTGTCCCAGTTGTCGTGCGACAGGACGGGAACGGCGGGTGCGGCGTCCTTCACCTTCACCGTGACCGACGTCGTCGCCGTGGTGCCCGCCGCATTGATCAGCTCACCGGTGTAGACGTAGGTGCCGTTCTCCTTGCCCGCCACATCGAACGTCGCCACCTGTGCGTCCGGCGAGTCGGCGTCGAGCAGCTTCGTCGAGACCAGCGCGCCGTTCTCGTACAGCCGGAACACCGCGCCGTTGACGCCGTGCCACAGGTTCATCGACACCGTGTACTCGCCGGCATGCAGCCCGTCAGCGTGACCGGAATCGCTCGAGAGCACGCCGCGGGCGGGGGCCTTGGTCGCCCCCTCGTCGTCGAACACGAGCAGCTGCACCGATACGGATGTCACGAGCCCGTCGTGGTTGACCGCGTTCACGCTGAGCGTGTGCGGACCGACCACGTCTGCCAGAGAGATCTCCTCGCCCGGCGCCACCGGCCGCCCGTCGAACGCGATGTCGAGGTTTCGGACGCCGGACTCGGCATCCGACGCCGTGACGCCGACCGTGAAGGTCGATGTGCTGGCCAGCAGCGACCCCTCGACGGGGAGACCGTCGACCACCGGGGCCGTCGTGTCGGACGCCCCCGTCGCGTCGCCGGTCACCGCGATGTGCGGAGCCGCAGGCTGCTCCATCCCGTCGCCCAGGAAGAAACTCGTCTGCGTGGGCTGGTTGTAACCGGTGTTCTGCCACGCGACCGAAAGCCGGTAGACCGGATCGTGCATCAGCGTGCGCAGGCGCAGGCCGGTCTCGTCGGTGGTCGAGTAGATGCGCAGCTCGCTGGAGTCGGCAGATCGCCAGGCGATCTCCTCCCGCCAGTCGCCGAAGAGGTCGGCCTGGATGTTGGGGTTGCCCTTCGTACCGTTGTTGGAGCGCGCCCCCTCGTCGGCCAGGATGACCTCGGACTCCCCCGTCTCCCAGTTCCACTTCGACACGGTCGGGTATCCGCGGTACGCCTCCTGATCGAACGTGTGGTCGACGATCTCGCGCAACGGGTCGCCGTCGAACCACGCGAGGAAGTTCGCCGCAGGGATCTGCTCCCCGATCAGCTCGCCGCCCGCGGACATCAGCTGCCCGACCGGCGAGTTCCACGAGGAGTCCCCGCCGATGGCCCAGCCTTCCGCGCCCTCGTAGCGCGGATCGATGTCGCCGGATGCCGCGCGCCCGGTGTCCTTCGTCGCCGGAATCGACCACAGCACATCGCCGGTGCGCGCATCGCGCATCGTGGCACCCTGGTCCTGCGCGGCGTGCATCTCCTCGTGAGCGGCGAAGACCTCGAGGCCGGGGTTCGACGGCACCAGGTCCGACACGTGGATCGCGTCGCCATGGCCGAGCGCTGTCGAGTACAGCAGCGAACCATCATCGTCGATCGTCGCCGAGCCGAAGACGATCTCGTCCTTGGCGTCGCCGTCGACGTCGGCCACCGACAGGTTGTGATTGCCCTGCCCGTACAGCGCCTCGCTTCCGGCGTCGTTCGAGTCGATGACCCAGCGACGGGTCAGCTCGCTGCCGTCGAAGTCATAGGCGGCGACGACCGCGCGGGTGTAGTACCCGCGGCTGAAGATCGCGCTGGGGTGTTCGCCGTCCAGGTACGCCGTGCCGGCGAGGAACCGGTCGACGCGGTTGCCGTACGTGTCGCCCCACGCCCCGACGTCGCCCCGAGGCGGCGTGTAGTCGACCGTGTCGATCGCCGCCCCCGTGGCTCCGTCGAAGACCGTGAGGTACTCCGGCCCTGTCAGCACGTAGCCGGAGCTGTTGCGGTGGTCCGCACCGGCGGTGCCGATCGGCTGTCCGACGCCGTCGATCGTGCCGTCGGCGGTCTTCATGATCACTTCGGCCCGGCCGTTGCCGTCGTAGTCGAACACCTGGAACTGCGTGTAGTGCGCGCCGGCGCGGATGTTCACGCCCGCATCGATGCGCCAGAGCCGCGTGCCGTCGAGCTCATACGCGTCGAGATAGACGTTGCCGGTGTACCCGGCCTGCGAGTTGTCCTTCGCATTGGACGGGTCCCACTTCACGATCAACTCGTACTGGCCGTCTCCGTCGACGTCGCCGACGCTCGTGTCGTTGGCGCTGTAGGTGTACGGCTGCCCGTCCTTCGTGTAGGCGTCGGCCGGCTTGTCCAGCGGCACGGACCGATAGGCGCCGTCCTGCACGCCGAACTCGTCGGTCTCGGTCGTCTCGACCCCTGCCAGCACCTTCGTCACGAAGTACGCGGATGCCGGGGCTCCCGCCTCATCGACATAGTTGGTCGAGTCGGCGATGGGCTCCTCGGTGATGCGCTTCCCGTCGCGGTAGACGTGGAATGCCACGTCGTCAGGATCGGTGCCGAGCATCCGCCAGGACACCAGGTTCCCGTCATCGGTCGCGATCGCGGCAGGAGCCCGATCCAGGTACTCGGCCTGGCGCTGCAGCACCGTGACCGCCTCGGTCGCGAGCTGCGCCGAGGCGGCTCCCGCACCCCCGGCGTTCACCGCGACCGTCGTGTAGAAGTACGGGATCGTCGTGAGCACGCCGGTGTCGATGTACCGGTGGGTGTCGGCGAGGCCGATCAGCTCGCCCTGCTCACCCTCGACCTCGGATCGGAAGACCAGGTAGTACAGCGCACCGAGGGGTTCAGCCCACGAGAACTCGACGGTGTTCTTCGCGATCGCCTCGACGGTCAGATCGGTCGGGGCACCCGGCGTCTCGGCATGCGCGTCGACGAGCGATGCCGTCACTGCCCGCGATGGAACCGACTCGAGCCTCGTCTGGTCGACGGCCGTGACGTGATATTCGTAGTCGAGACCCACGCGGGCGGTCGTGTCGACGTACGTCGGCTCCTCGACGGCGCCGACCGCGACCGGCTTCGCGTCGAACGGCGATTGCCGGTACACGTTCCAGGTGACGCCGGATTCGGCATCCCAGGCCAGGGAGACCGCCGGCGACGTCGGGTCGGCGTTCACATCGGCGACCTCGAGCCCGGTGGGGCCCAGCAGGATCGGCGTGATCTCCAGGCCGTTCAGGCGGGTGCCCGCCGCCGCGCCGTACGCTTCGACGTTCAACTGGCCGTCCGTGACGAGGAATGGCCCGCGCAGGGTCGAGTTGACGCTGCCGCGTCCCGCGTTGCCGCTGCCGGCTTCCCGTCCTTCGATGCGGAAACCGGTGCGGGTCGAACCGATCCAGTCGCCGGAGTAGGTCTTCACCGAGTACGTCCCGTCCGGCACGTCGAGCGCGAAGGTCGCACTGTCACCGGGGAGGACGAAGTCGCGCACGAGGTCGTTCGATCCCTCCGCGGCGCCGCGGTCGCGCCCTGCCGTGGCGCCCGCCGCGGTGACGAACCCGTAACCACGCTCCTCGGTATAGACGAGGTCTGGCGTGACTTCGGCGTACCCGGCCATCAGCGGATTTCCCGCGAGCTGGAAGTCGTACTTGTAGAAGGCCTGCTTGGTGGTGAATGTCACCTCGGCACTCGGCTCGGATTCGCCTCGTCCGTTCACCGCGACGACGCGGTACCTGTAGGCGGTGCCCTCGGCGAGGCCCTGGACGATCGAGCTCGTCTGCGTCACCATCCCGACCAGCGCCCAGGTGGCCTCCGGATCGGCGACGGCCTGGCGGTGGATCTTGTAGATGTCCGCGGTGGGCGAGGCATCCCACTGCAATGTCGCTCCCCCGTTGCTGATGGCTCCGGCGACGACGTTCTGCGGAGCCGCCGGCACCTCGGCCGGCGGCTCGACGTCGGCGACCTTCAGCGCCAGCGGGTCGTCGAGCTGTGCGATGCCCTGCGCGACGAGGCGCGCCATCTGGATCGCTCCGTACTCCTGGAAGTGCGTGTCGTCGACCGTGCCGGCCGGCCGATTCGGGAACACGCCGGGGTCGACGTGCAGGAAGACGGCCTTGGCGGCATCCGGTCCGATCTCGTTCAGATACGCACGGCTGGACGCCGAGAGGTCGACGAGCAGGACGTTCTCCTCGGCGGCGAGCTCGACCATCTTGTCGACGTACTCGGGGAAGCTCACGGTGAACTCGCCCGTCTCGGCGTTGAAGGCTCGCCGAGAGACCGGCGTCACGAGGATCGGCGTGGCACCGCGCTGCCGAGCACCCTCGACGTAGACGCGCAGGTACTCCTTGTAATCGGCCGGGCTCGCGTAGCGATCATCGACGCCCTGGGTGGCGTCGTTGTGGCCGAACTGCACCATCAGGTAGTCACCGGGGCGGATGCTGCGCAGCACTTCGTCCAACCGGCCCTGCGTGATGAAGTTCTTGGATGACCGGCCGCCGATCGCATGGTTGGCGAACGCGATGTCGTCCGCCAGGAAGCGGTCGATCATCTGTCCCCAGCCGGCCTGCGGGGCGTACGCGATGGGGTCGTACGTCTGCACGGTCGAGTCGCCGGTGACGTAGGCGGTGCCGATGGCGCCGGCGACGCGTGCGGGCAGTCGAGTGATGGTGAGGGCATTGAGAGCCGCGGCATCCCCGGCGATCTGCAGTGTCAGCCGACCATCGACGAGGGCGATCGGGAACGCCATCTCCAGGTAGGTGCCGGCGGCCTGCGGATTGGCCTGCACCTTGGCGATGCTCTCGGCCGTGATGGTCGTCGTGCTCGCGGCTTCGGCGTCGCCGGCGACGACCTGCACGGAATAGTCGCCGGCGCCGAGGTCGACCTCGAAGGTCGCACCGGTCGCCGCGACGAAGTCGCTGCGCAGCGGATCGTCGCCCGCGCGGTCGACGTCAGGGGTCTGCGCCGTCGGCGCGGTCGAGAACCCGTATCCCCACTCCGCGTTGTAGGCCGTCGCAGAGGTGACGGCGAGCGCGCCATCGGCGACCTGGCCGCTGCCGAAGTCGAACGTGACGACGTCGCCGCCGGGAAGCGGTGCCGGCGCTGCGTAGACGGGCGACTGCACGGCTTCGGATGCCGGCGACGATCCGACCTCATTGCGTGCGGCGACCCGGTAGGACCACGACTGCGTCGTGTCGACGGCATCCGTGTATCCCGGCGCGGCGACGGTGGTCAGCTCGGCGAAGACGCCATCGCTGCCCGCACGCTCGAGGAGGTAGGCGTCACCGTTCGGGACGGCCGCCCACGTCAGGATGACCGAGTCCTTCGTCACCTGCGCGACGGCGAGGTCAGCGGGCGTCGCGGGAGCGACGAGCTCGGGGATCACGCCGGAGCGCACTTCGGCCGACGGCGCGGAGAGGCGGTCGTAGGCGCTCACGGCGACGATCGCGTATGCGTACGAACCGCCCTGAGCGACCGATGCATCGGTGTAGGCGGGCTCGGCCGCCTCGCCGATCTGCGCGAACTCGCCGGTCGTGTCGCCGTCGACGTCGGCGCGCAGCACACGGTAGAGCGCGGCGCCTTCGGATGCCGCCCAGGTGAGGTCGACGCCGTTCCACGCCACCTTGGCGGCGGCGAGATCGGCAGGCGCGTCGGGCGTGACCGGTGCGACGACGAGGCCGTTGATGTACGCGCCGAGCCCGGATCCGGCGAAGCCCACGGTGAGCTGCCCGTCCGTGACAGTGGTGGTGAAGGTCTGGGTGGCGTTCGTGCCGCGGTCGGAGAGGAACCGGGGCTGAGCGATGTCCTCGAGCGTCACTGTCGCGTTGGTGCCTGATGCCGAACTGAGCCCGTCGCCGATCGTGACGGTCACGGCGTAGTCGCCCTCGGGAACGCCGTCGAGGGCGAAGCCCCAGTTCGTGCCGGCGACGAAGTCGTCCTCCATGGCACCCGCCGGCGAACCGTCTGTGCTGCGGTCGCGGTCGAACAGGGTCGCATCAGCCGGAAGCGTGATCCCCCAACCGGACTCTGTCGTGTGGTGCGACGTCGTCAGCACCTGCTGGTGCCCCTCGGCGACGGGGCTCGTCGCGGTGCCGAAGTCGAAGCGCCACGCGCCGTCGTCCCCCGGTGCGAGTGCCGCCGCGGCAGGCGGCGCAGTGATGAGGGATGCCACGACGACGGTCGCAGCGATCGTCACGCCGGCGCGGAGGCGGGTGCTCACCGATCCGGATCGGGGGGAATGCGCGGCACGACGGGCGGCGCGGACAGGCTCGTAGGGCACAGTTCTCTCCTGTTGACAGCGGTGGCAAAAGAAAAGGCGGAAAGCGCATTCCGACGCTTCGTCCGGCAGTCTTGCATGCCGCATACGGCGGAGGCAAGGAAAGTGCGAAACGTTTTTTGACCGCGCCTACCCGTTGCGCCTGTCCGCATAGGAAAGCGCATACCATTACGAGAAGGGCACGCGTCTGAAGGAGGGCGATGTTGAAGCGGGTGGGCATCCGAGATGTCGCCGAGCTCGCCGGGGTCTCGATCAGCACCGTCTCGAACGCGCTGAACCGACCGGGGCGCGTGAGCGATGAGCTCGTCGAGCGAGTGCGGAAGGCCAGCGAACAGCTGGGCTACGTCCCGTTGCAGGCGGCGCAGCAGCTCAGGGTCGGACGCAGCGGACTGCTCGGCATGACCGTCATCAACATCGCGAACCCGTTCTTCGCCGACATGGTCGCCGGAGCGGAGGACGCGGCCGCGGCAGCCGGTCTGCGAATTCTGGTCGGCAACGCCAGTGACGACACCGCCAAGGAACTGGACCACCTCGAACTGTTCGAACGCGTGCAGGTCGAGGGCGCACTCGTGAGCCCCTTCGGACCCGTGGCCGCCTGGCAGCAGCGGTTGCGCAGACGCGGCGTACCCGTCGTGCTGGTCGATGCGATCGATGACGCGGGGACGATGCCGTCGGTCTCGCTCGACGACGTGGCCGGCGGCCGCCTCGCCGCGGAGCACCTGATAGCCACCGGACGACGGCGACTGGCGTTCGTCGGCGCCCGTGAGGAGGTGCGGCAGGTCCGCGAGCGCCTCGCGGGCGCGCGACTCGCGGTCGCGGCCCACCCTGGCGTGACGCTCGAGCCGATCTGGGCGACCACGACCACCACACAGCGCGGCCTCGCGTTCGGTGACGAGATCGCCGCCCGGCGCCCCGAGGATCGCCCCGACGGCATCATCAGCTCGAACGACCATCTGGCCATCGGCCTGCTGCACGGGCTGATCGCCCGTGGCGTCCGCGTGCCGGAGGAGGTCGCGGTCGTCGGCTACGACGACATCGAATTCGCGGCGATCGCCGAGGTGCCGCTGACCTCGGTGCGCCAGCCGGCGCGCGAGATGGGACGCGCCGCCGCAGAGATCCTCATCGCCCGCATCAACGGCGCAGAGACTCCCGACCTCACAAACGTCGTCTACCAGCCAGAGCTCGTCATCCGCGCCTCGACGGCATAACCGGTCGGACCGACGCCGCAGAAGGCGTCCGACTGCGGGACCTCTCCGATCGGAGGGACGTCGAACTCAGCCAGCGAACGCCTCCGCGAGGCGGTCCCACTCGCCGGGGCGCAGCGGCACCACGACGCCGTGCTTCGTGTTCGCAGGAAGGGAGAAATCGGCCCGCGGCACGGGTTGCCAATCGCCGCCGGCCAGATCGCGAGTCCGCAGCGCGATGTATCCCTGCGGCCAGTCCGAGTACTGATCGACCCAGAGGTACCACCAGCCGGCCTTCGCGTCGAAGAAGATCAGCGGCGCCTCGACGTGCTCGTACAGGTCATCCGCGATGCGCGAAGCGACGAGCGTGAAGTCGGGAGACGTCGGAGACGCGCCCACCTCGTGGAACAGCCGCCGCTCGTCCGTCGACTTGAGGAAGCGATGCGTCCGGCCTTCGTGCTCGACCATCGTGAGGTCGATCACGCCGTGTCCCGGCCCGAAGTCCGCCAACGTGAACGCCGCGCCGAACGAGCGGAAGTCTCCGGTCCGCGCCGCCACGATCCGCGAGTACGAGTCACCGGCATGCTCGGCATCCGATTCCTCGTACAGAGCGCTCGACCAGTAGACGAGGTATTCGCCGGTGGCCGCGTCGTAGAGCGCCTCCGCCGCCCACGCCATCCCCGCCGTGGGCGGCGCGACCTCGACGCGCCAGGGCTCCGACCAGGCGACCAGATCCATCGAGCGCCAGACGACCAGGGACCGGCTTCCGGACCGCGTCCACCCGTCCCAATCGTGCTCGACGCCGGTCCACACCCGCAGATCGGTCGCGATGATGAACGACTCCTCTGGCCCGCGCACCAGATACGGATCGCGCACACCGGTCGTGCCGAGCCCGGATTCGAGGACGGCCTCTCCCCCGTTCACACGCGTCCAGCGCAGCGGGTCGTCGTGATCGCTGAGGGAGAAGTAGATCTTCTCGCCGTGGCCCTCATGATCCTCGACGAAATGCACGAGAAGGTACCCGTCAGACATCGACCAGGCTCCCGGTCGCGTACGCCGCCAGCATCCGATCGCGATTCTCGGCTGAGATCGGCACGACGGTCCCGTGCCGCGGGCTCCTGGGAAGCTCCGCCGGCACCGACTCCAGCGTGCCGGAATCCAGATCCGTGATGCGGAAGGCGAGATAGCCGTCGCCGCCGTGATAGCTCGGCTGATCGATGAACAGGTACCAGCATCCGTCCCGCTCCGAACGGAACGCCGTCGGGCCCTCTCCCTCGGTGAACCTCCCGCCCCACGGGTTGGGCTGGCCGAAGCCGATCCGCTCGGCGATCCGCTCCCACGCGAGAGAGTGCAGATCGCTGCTCCTGTCGAGCACGGGCAGCATGGTCGCCTCGTCCTTGGTGAAGCGGTAGTACGTGCCGGCGTCCCGGATGATCGTCGAGTCGATGAACCCGCGGCCGGGGCCCCGACGCTCGTCGATCCAGATCCGCGGCTCGCTCACGGTGACGAAATCGCGAGTCGTCGCGAAGAACATCCGCTGATAGGAGTCCTCGATGCGACGCTCGACCGGCGTGGTCTCCGGCGGGTAGAGCGCGGACGCCCAGAACAGGAAGAACTCCCCGCGCTCGGCATCCCACACCGCCTCCGGCGCCCAGGCGTTGCCCGCCTCGGGCGGCGCGACCCCGAGCCGACGCTGCGGGGACCACGTCACGAGGTCCGGCGACTCCCAGACCATGATGTCGCGCGATCCGGTCTGCTGCGCGGCGGCGAAGCCCTCCGACTTGCCCTGGATGCGCAGATCGGTCGCGATCAGGAACCAGCGGTCCTCATGCGGATGCCGAACCAGATGCGGATCCCGAAGACCGCGCTCGCCCTTGGTCGATCGGAGCACCGGCTGTCCGTCGCCGAGCTCGACCCAGCCGGACAACGGATCGTCCGCGGCCGTCACGGCGAAGCGGATGGCCTCGTCGTCGGCGTCGGTCTCACCGGTGAAGTAGACGAAGAGGTACGCGTCGGTCACGCCAGCTCCAGCGAAACCGTCACGTACGAGTGCGCCGGCAGGTCGACTTCGAGCCCCCGCTGGTGCCGGCGGATGCCGTCGTGGGATGCCGGGGCCACGGCATCCGGGTTCTGCGGAGTGTTGTGCTCACCGGTCGACGCGGCCGTCAGCACGCGCGCACTGAAGCCGGCGATCTCGGCACCGCGGAGGTCCAGCACCACGGTCGTGCCCTGTTCGGCATCGAGGTTCGACAGCGACACGAGCGCCGCTCCGTCCTTGGTGGATGCCGAGGCCGACAGCAGCGGCAGGTCGCGGCCGTCCGCGGCGCGGGTGCCGCCGTCGACGACATGCGCGGCGAGCGCCTGCGCGTCGTGGTGCCCGGTGTTCATGGCGAAGACGTGGAACGTCGGGGTCTTGACCAGTGCTCCGGTGTCGGGGTCGGTGAGCAGCATCGCCTGCAGCACGTTCACGGTCTGGGCGATGTTCGCCATGACCAGACGATCGGCGTGGCGGTGGAAGGCGTCGAAGTGGACGCTCGCGACCAGCGCATCGCGCAGGGTGTTCTGCTGGTACAGGAATCCGGGGTTCGTCCCGGGCTCGACATCCCACCAGGTGCCCCATTCGTCGAGCACGAGGCCGACGCGCCTGCGGGGATCATGACGGTCCATGACGGTGCTGTGACGGGTGAGCAGCTCCTCGATGCGGTAGGCGCGCGACAGCGCGAGGTACCACTCGTCCTGGTCGAACTCGGTCGCCGATCCCTTGCTCTCCCACGTGCCGCTCATCGTGTAGTAATGCAGCGAGAGAGCCTGGAACGGCGAGGAGCCCTGGCCGTCGCAACCGAGGCATCCGAGCGCCTTCATCAGCACGTCGGTCCACTCGTAGTCGTCGACGTTCGCCCCCGCGGCGATCCGGTAGACCGTGTTGCCGCCGTGGTTGCGGACGTAGGTCGCGTACTGGCGGGCGAGGTCGGCGTACGCCTCGGCGCGCATGTTGCCGCCGCACCCCCACGCCTCGTTGCCGATGCCGAAGAAGGGCACCTTCCACGGCTCATCCCGACCGTTCTGTCGACGCAGCGATGCCATCGGGGAGTCGTCGGCACGCGTGAGGTATTCGATCCACTCGCTCATCTCGCGCACGGTTCCCGAGCCGACGTTGCCGTTGACGTACGCGTCGGCGCCGAGCATCTCGCACAGCTGCATGAACTCGTGCGTGCCGAACGAGTTGTCCTCCACGACGTCGCCCCAGTGCGAGTTGACCATCCGCGGACGCTCGTCGCGAGGGCCGATGCCGTCGCGCCAGTGGTAGTCGTCGGCGAAGCATCCGCCCGGCCAGCGCAGGTTCGGGATCTTCAGCTCGCGCAGCGCCTCCACGACGTCCAGACGGATGCCGCCCTCGTTCGGGATGTCGGAGTCCTCGCCGACGAAGAAGCCGCCGTAGATGCACCGGCCGAGGTGCTCGGCGAAGTGGCCGTAGAGGTGGCGGCTGATCGTCGCGCCGGGAAGGTCGAGGTCGATGACGACACGGGTGCTGGGCATGATGTCCTCTCGGAGGCTTGGGGTTCGTCCGGAATTGTAGCGATACAATTCCGGAACGGGCAAGAGGCGCGAAAGGATGGACGGATGACGACGATCCAGGATGTGGCGAAGGCCGCCGGCGTCTCGCCCATGACCGTCTCGAACGTTCTCAACGCCCATCCGCACGTCCGCGAGTCGACGAGGCAGAAGGTGCTGGCCGCTGTCGAAGAGCTCGACTACCGCGTCAACGCCGCCGCCAGGAACCTCCGCACCGGGCGCACCGGCACGATCGGGCTGGCCGTCCCGAACATCGGCGATCACTACTTCGCCCGCCTGGCCGCGCTGGTCGCCACGATCGCCGGCGAAGAGGGCTACCGGGTGGAGATCGAGCACACGGATGCCGTGCGCGAACGCGAGCTCGAGGCGATGACGCTGTCGCAGAATCGCATGCACGACGGCCTGCTGCTCTCGACCGTCGGGCTCGGCCCCGAGGACAAGGGTCTGCTGCGCGTCGACTATCCGGTCGTGCTGCTCGGCGAGGGGATCTTCGACGGCCCGCTGGATCACATCGCGATGCCGAACGTCGACGGCTCCTACGCGGCGACAGCGCATCTGATCGCCCAGGGCTCGCGCGACGTGGCGATCTTCGACGTGCGTTTCACGCTGTCCGACTCGGTGCGCGACCTGCGACTCGAGGGCCACCAGCAGGCGCTGCGGGACGCCGGGATCACCCCGGACCCGCGGCTCTTCTTCGACATCACGGACTTCACGATGCAGGAGGGCTACCGCGCCGCACAGCAGGTGGTGGAGTCCGGCGTGTCCGTCGACGCGGTGTTCTGCCCGACGGACGGCGTCGCGATCGGTGCGCTGCGGGGCTTCGCGGATGCCGGCATCCGCGTTCCGGAGGACGTCCGCGTGATCGGGTTCGACGACCTGCCCGAGAGCGAGTTCCTCACCCCGCGGCTGAGTTCGGTCGCCCCTGCGCACGAGGTCACCGCCCGGACGGCGGTGACGTTCCTGGTGGAGCGGATCCGCGGCACGGCCCCCGCCGAGGCCCGCGAGTTCGTCACCCCGTTCGAGCTGCGTGCTCGCGCCTCGACGGCCTGAGCGCCCTCTTCGGCGGACGATTCACGGACCCTGTGACGAATCACGGGGGGAACCGTCCGATTCGTCCGTGAATCGTCACCGGCTCCGTGATGCGTCGCAGCCCACGGTCTTTACAACGTTGAACGTCGTTATACGATCGAGTCTTGCGAAACGTTTTTATCTGAGCTACATTCTCGGTAAGCGCTTTCCCGCACCGAGAGGCGCGTGCACCATCCCACCCGAGACGCTGAGGTTCCGCGGTCCGAACAGAGGCGTTCACAGAGAGGACAAAGATGTTCAACAAGAAGCGTGTGCTCGCTGCCGGCGCCTTCGCCGCCAGCGCTGCCATCGTCCTGGCGGGCTGCTCCAGCAGCGAACCCGAGGCCGGAGCGACCTACGACCCCGACGAGAAGGTCACCCTCGACCTGGCGTTCTGGGGCAACGACGTGCGCGCCGAGCTGTACAACGAGGCGATCGCGGCGTTCAACGAGGAATACCCGAACATCAAGGTCAACGCCTCGTTCCTCGACTTCCCCGCCTTCTGGGAGAAGCGCCAGACCGAGGCCGCGGGCAAGAACCTGCCGGATGTCATGCAGTTCGACTACTCGTACCTGCGTCAGTACTCGCAGAACGGGCTCCTGCTCGACCTCGATCCGTATCTCGGTGAGATCATCCAGACCGACCCGCTGCCGCAGAACATCCTCGACATCGGCGTGGTCAACGACACGACGTACGGGATCGCGACCTCCACCAACGCCTGGGGCCTGTTCAGCAACCCCGTGCTGCTCGAGACCGCAGGCGTCGAGAACTTCGCCGGCGGCACGTGGGAGGAATACACCGACTGGATGGGCGAGGTCACCGACGCAGCGGGAGGGGCGTTCTGGGGCGGCGGCGATTACACCGGCCGCATCCAGAACTTCGAGCTCCAGCTGCGCGCCGAGGGCGACGTCCTGTTCACCGAGGAGGGCGAGGCCGGCTTCGACGAGGATCGCCTGGCCGCCTTCTGGGAGGAAGGCCAGCCGATCCGCGACGGCATCGGCATCCCTCAGCAGCGCGTCGAGGAGGTCGCTCCCAAGGGCGGCTTCGACAGCGCACTGACCGCGAGCGAGCTCGTCTGGGACAACTTCGGCTCCGGGTACCTGGGCGGACTGGGTGAGGGCTACACCGAGCTGAACCTCATCGCTCCCCCGATCACCGAGGAGGGCGCGAAGGATCTCTACCTGAAGCCGTCGATGCTGCACACGATCTCGGCGAACACCGAGCACCCTGAAGCCGCGGCGACGCTCGTCGACTTCCTGGTCAATTCGCCGCAGTCCGGCGAGATCTTCGGCACGAACCGCGGCCTCCCGGCATCCGAGACCGCCCTCGAGGCAGCGGAGCTCGACCCGATCAGCCAGCAGGTGAAGGACTACGAGGAGTCGATCGCCGACCGTCTCGGTGACGCACCGCCCGTGCCGATCATCGGCTACGGCACGCTCGAGGAGAAGTTCCGTCAGCTCGGGACCGAGCTGAACTTCGGCACGATCACCGTGGACGAGGCCGTCACGCAGTTCTTCGCCGAGATGGACGTCGTCCTCAACCAGTGACGAGCGCTCAGGGGGCGGGTGCACCGCCCCCTGACCTCCTCCTCGAACCCCGTATCGAACCCGCATCGGAGTATCCCCGTGAGCACCACAGCCACCCGAGTCCTCGTGACCGGTGAGAAGCCGTCGAACCGGACCCTGTTCCGCCGCCGTCGCCCCGAGCACGGCGATCGCCCCGGGCTGCGACGAAGGGCGATGCGGGAGACGGTCGCGGGGTACGGGTTCCTCGTCCCGTGGCTGGTCGGGTTCTTCGGTCTCACGCTGATCCCGATGGCGTACTCGTTGTACCTGTCGTTCACGAGTTACAACATCTTCTCGCCGCCGAAGTGGATCGGCTTCGACAACTACGTGCGGATGTTCACCAGCGATCCCGCGTTCATGCAGTCCGCGCAGATCACCCTGATCTACGTCCTCGTCGGCACCCCGATCACGCTGGCCGCAGCCCTGGCGATCGCGATGCTGCTGAACTACCGCGACAAGGGCGCCGGCTTCTTCCGCTCGGCCTTCTACGCCCCCTCCCTCATCGGCGGTTCCGTATCGGTCGCGATCGTGTGGCGGGCGATGTTCGCCAATGACGGACCGGTCGACAACTCGCTGTCGTTCTTCGGCATCGACCTCGGCGGCTGGATCGGAAACCCGAGCCTGGTCCTGCCCGCGATGATCCTCCTCGCCGTCTGGCAGTTCGGCGCGACCATGGTCATCTTCCTCGCCGGACTCAAGCAGATCCCCAAGGAGCTGTACGAGGCGGCGGAGATGGACGGCGCCGGCGCGTGGCACCGGTTCCGCGCGGTGACCATGCCGATGCTCTCCCCGGTCATCTTCTTCAACCTGCTGCTCGGCCTGATCGGCGCCTTCCAGGTGTTCAGCTCGGCCTACATCATCTCCAACGGCTCCGGCGGTCCAGCCGGCATGACGAACTTCATCACCCTCTACCTCTACAAGCGCGGATTCTCCGATGGCCAGATGGGCTACGCCGCAGCGATCGCCTGGGTGCTGCTGATCGTCGTCGCCATCATCGCCTTCATCCTCTTCCGCACTCAGCGCAGCTGGGTCCACTACGCCGGAGACAACCGATGAGCACTTCCAACGCCGCAACGACGTCGGGCGCCGCCTCGACCCCCGTGTTCGCCCAGCAGCAGGCCGCTCCTGCGGCCCCTCCTCGCCGCAAGGTCGCGCGCAAGACCTGGCAGACGGTCATCTGGTTCGTCGCCCTCATCGCCCTCACCGCGATCGTGCTCTACCCGCTGGTCTGGCTGCTGTTCTCGACGTTCAAGCCCAACAGCGAGTTCGGCTCCAACATGGGTCTGCTCCCGAACGCGCCCACGATCGAGAACTATGCGAAGGTCATGGAGGGCATCGCCGGCGTTCCGATGTGGCGGTTCTTCCTGAACTCGTTCATCCTCGCCGCCGGCGCCGTGATCGGAACCGTGCTCTCCAGCGCCCTCGCCGCCTACGCGTTCGCCCGCATCCAGTTCAAGGGGCTCGGCATCCTGTTCGCCGCGATGATCGGCACCCTGCTGCTGCCGTTCCACGTCGTGATCATCCCGCAGTACATCATCTTCAACGAGCTCGATCTCGTCGACACGTTCTGGCCGCTGCTGCTGCCGAAGTTCCTCGCCACCGAGGCGTTCTTCGTGTTCCTGCTCGTCCAATTCATGCGTCAGATGCCGCGCGACATGGACGAGGCCGCCCGCATCGACGGTGCCGGACACGTGCGCATCTTCTGGGCGATCATCCTGCCGCTGATCAAGCCCGCACTCATCACCTGCTCGATCTTCGCGTTCATCTGGGCGTGGAACGACTTCCTCGGCCCGCTGCTGTACCTCACCAGCCCCGAGAACTACCCGCTGCCGATCGCGCTGCGCCTCTACAACGACCAGACGTCCTCCAGCGACTACGGCGCCACCGTCACGGCATCCTTCGTCGCACTCCTTCCGGTCCTGGCGTTCTTCCTCGTCTTCCAGCGGTTCCTGGTCGACGGCGTCGCCACCCAGGGTCTGAAGGGCTGACCATGGACCGTTCACAGCTCCGCGCCGCGCGGCGGGCCGACGCCTCCGGCAGCGGCCCCACGCTCGACGACCGTGCCCCGTCCCGCTTCCCCGGCGCGAAGGGAGCCTTCGCCCTCTTCGGCGAGGTGCTGTGGACCGGTCTGCTGATCACCGTCGCCGGCCTCGCGGTCGTCACTCTGCCGGCAGCGCTCGCCGCCGGCATCAGGCACCTCCGCCGCTACGTGAATGCCGAGGAATCGCACACCCGCGCCTTCTGGCAGGACTGGCGACGCGCACTGCTGCCCGGCGGACTCGTGGTCGGTGCCGTCGCGACCCTCCTCGCGATCGTTCTCGTCATCGACGTCGTGGTCGCACAGTCCGGCGCGCTGCCCGGCGGGCAGGCCGTGGCCCTCATCGGCTGGGCGGGGCTCCTCGTCGGCGCCACCGCGCTGCTCATGATGGCGAGCGCCTGGACACCGGAGACCGGATGGCGGGTCGCCGCACGCGGCATCATCCGCACCGCGGGGTCCGACCCCGTCGGCACCGCCTACCTCGCCGTCGCCGCCGTCCTCGTCGGCGTGGTGACCTGGATGCTCATCCCCCTCCTCCTCGCCTGCCTCGGCTGCGCGGCCTTCGCCGCCGTCGCGGTCCCCGCACGCCAGCGCCGGGCCTGACACACCACCGCAAGAACTGGAGCTGCACGACGTGCTGTACGGAGCCGATTACAACCCCGACCAGTGGCCGGAGGATGTCTGGGACGACGACGTCCGCCTCATGCAGGAGGCCGGCGTCAACATCGTCAGCCTGGGCATCTTCGCCTGGTCCCGCATCCAGCCCGCCGAGAACGTCTGGGATTTCGCCTGGCTCGACACGGTGATCGACAAGCTGCACGCCGGAGGCATCCGGGTGAACCTGGCGACGGCCACGGCATCCCCTCCCCCGTGGGTGAGCGCGACCTACCCCGAGACCCTGCCCGTCGACGAGAACGGCGCCTCGTACTGGCCGGGCAGCCGGCAGCACTTCGCGCCGTCGTCGCCGACCTACCGGCGCCTGGCCGGCGAGCTCGTCCGCCGGCTGGCCGAGCGCTACGTGAACCACCCGGCCGTCGTGATGTGGCATGTCGGCAACGAATTCGGCTGCCATCTCTGGATGGACTTCTCGGATGCCGCGCGCGACGCCTATCGCGTCTGGCTGTCGGACAGGTACCGCACGATCGACGCGCTGAACGCGGCGTGGGGAACGACGTTCTGGTCGCAGACCTACGGCTCCTTCCACGAGATCTTCCCGCCGCGGCTGGCTCCGTACAGCCACAACCCCTCGTCGATGCTGGACTGGCGGCGCTTCACCAGCGACATGCTGCTGGAGTGCTACCTCGCCGAGCGCGAGATCCTGCTCGAGGCCGGAGCCACTCAGCCGATCACGACGAACTTCATGGGCCCGTTCAAGCCGGCCGACTATCGTCGCTGGGCACCCCACATGGACGTGATCGCCGACGACTGCTACCCGGACCCCGCCAATCCGAACCGCATCCGGGATGCCGCCTTCCAGCGCGATCTCGTCCGCTCGCTCAAGCCGGGCGTGCCGTGGATGCTCTGGGAGCAGGCGACGGATGCCGTGAGCTGGCGCCCCGGGAATCCCGGGAAGCGCGCAGGCGCCCTGATGGCGGAGACCGCGCAGTCGATCGCCCGCGGCGCAGACGGCATCATGTTCTTCCAGTGGCGCCAGTCCCGCGCGGGCAGCGAGAAGTTCCACTCCGCGATGCTGCCGCACGCCGGCACCGAGACGCGCACCTGGAACGCGGTCACGCAACTGGGTGCGCGCCTCGCGGCCCTCGGCGATCTGCCGGCACCGGGGCACGATGCCCAGGTCGCCCTGGTCTTCGACTGGGAGAACTGGTGGGCGGTCGAGGAGCGCGATCACCCGACCGAGATCGACTACCTCGCGCTGACGCTGCAGTGGTACGGCGCGTTCCACGCCCGAGGCATCCAGGTCGACATCATCGCGCCGGAAGACGCCGGCGCCGGCTACGACCTCGTCGTCGCCCCCGTGCTGTACCTGCTGCGCGAAGAAGGCGCGTCGGCGATCGTCCGCTTCGTCGAGAACGGCGGGACGCTCGTCACCGGTCCCTTCACCGACATCGTCGACGAGCACGATCAGTTCCGCTCCGGCGGGTTCCTGACGCTGCTCGGCGATGTCGTCGGGCTGCGTCTCGAGGACTTCGGCGCACTGGCCGGGGAATCGACCGGCGGAAACGGCGTCGGTGCGCTGAGCGCCGCGTCGGCGCAGGCCGCCCGGGCCGCCGCGGCCAGGGGAACCGTGTCCTTCTCGTTCGACGACGCGACGCACGTCGGCCGACTGGTGGCCGAGGCCGTCCGGCCGTCCGGTGCGACGGTGCTCGGCACGTTCGAGACCGGTCTGCAGACCGGATC
Source organism: Microbacterium sp. NPDC056234 (assembly GCF_042267585.1). Taxonomy (NCBI): domain Bacteria; kingdom Bacillati; phylum Actinomycetota; class Actinomycetes; order Micrococcales; family Microbacteriaceae; genus Microbacterium; species Microbacterium sp. NPDC056234. The sequence goes on along the minus strand of NZ_JBHJTE010000001.1, from coordinate 989,144 downwards.
CGCCGCCATCACGCGCAACCGGTTCGGTGCCGGTGAGGCCTGGTACGTGGCGACCCAGCCCGATGCCGGCGCCCTCGATGCCGTCGTCGACGCGCTGGTCTCGGCATCCGGTGTCCGCCCGGTGGTCGAAGACGTGCCCGCCGGTGTGGAAGTCGCCAGACGCGGCGACCTCGTGACGCTCATCAACCACGCCGACGACACCGTCCAGATCGCCATCCACGGGACGGACGCCGAAACCGGGGCAGCGGTCGAGCGGGTGGTGCTCGAATCCCAGGGCGTCGCCTTCGTCCTCGCGCCGATCGACGCCGCCGTCACCCGGACCGCACCGCTCGCAGACGCCACCGTCCTCTGACCCTTCCGCACCACGACAGGAGCTCCCATGCCCACATCCCGCCGCCTTCTCGCCGCCGCCGCGCTGGCCACCGGCGCCGCCATCGTCCTCGCCGGCTGCGGCAGCGGCGACTCCGGCTCGTCGGACGCGTACGACCCCGACGAGAAGGTCAGCATCAACTACGCCTTCTGGGGCAACGACGACCGCGCGACCCGGTACAACGAACTGATCGCCGCATTCAACGAGGAGCACCCGAACATCACGGTGAACGTCTCGTTCACGGACTTCCCGAGCTTCTGGGAGAAGCGTCAGACCGAGGCCGCCGGTGGCGGGCTGCCCGACGTGTTCCAGTTCTCCGACAGCTACCTGCGCCAGTACGGCGAGTCGGGCAACCTGCTCGACCTCGCCGAGGTGTCGGACTACATCGACACGACCACGTTCGACGAATCGCTGCTGGGAACCGGTGCGCTGGGCGACGTGCAGTACTCGCTGCCGACCGGCTACAGCCTGTGGGCGAACTTCATCAACGACGATCTGCTGGCCTCGGCCGGCGTCGACGCGCCGGAGTCCGGTACATCGTTCGAGGAGTTCGACGAGTGGATGGCCTCGGTCACGGACGCCACCGGCGGCGCGGTCTACGGCGGCACCGACTACACGCAGCGGATCCAGCTGTTCGAGCTGCAGCTGCGTGCGGACGGCGGCAACCTGTACACCGAGGACGGCGAACTCGGCTTCACCGAGGACGACCTGCGGGAGTTCTGGGAGTCGGGCGATGCGATCCGCGAGGGCATCACCGTGCCGCAGCAGCGTCTCGAAGAGCTCTCTCCGAAGTCCGGTTTCGGCGCCGCGATCACGGCGAGCGAGATGAGCTGGAGCAACTTCCTCGGCGGCTACCTCGCCGACTCGGGTGCGTCGTCGATCTCGATCGTCGCGCCGCCGACCGCGAAGGAGGGCTCCAAGGATCTCTACCGCCAGGCCGGGCTCCAGGTGGCGATCGCGGAGAACACCGAGCACCCCGAAGCGGCCGCGATCTTCCTCGACTTCGTCGTGAACAGCGAGGCCGCCGGCGAGATCTTCGGCACGACGCTCGGCTTCCCCGCCTCGTCGTCGAAGCTGGAGGGCACCACGCTCGAGGGCGCGGACAAGCAGGTCGCCGACTACATCGAGGCGTCCGCGGACCGCATCGGCGACGCCCCGCCCGTCCCGGTCGTCGGCTACGGCTCGCTGGAGCAGACCTTCTGGGATCTCGGCAAATCGATCGGTCTCGGCGCCGTCTCCATCGATGACGCCGTGAAGCAGTTCTTCGCCGAGGCGGACGTGATCCTCGGAAGCTGAGGCCGCTCGACCTCGACCTGAGAGGGCAGTGATGCACGGTGCCGCCGTACGCGCACGTGCATCACTGCCCTCTCGCCATCGCCCCCCTGACCAGGAGACCTGCATGACCGATCCGCTGCGCCTCGACGCGACCGGCCCTTCCCGCACCGCACGACGCCCGCGGATGGCGAACGATGTCGACCACCGCGAGGGTCTCGAGCTGACCAGCCGCGCAGTGCTGCGCGACGGAATCCCGTGGCTGCCGGTCTCCGGCGAGATGCACTACAGTCGCGTTCCGCGCGAGCGATGGACCGATCGATTGCGGCTGATGCGCGCGGGCGGCATCACCGTCGTGTCGACCTACGTGCTGTGGCTGCATCATGAGCCGATGCGAGGCGAAGCGTCCTTCGCGGGGAACCTCGACGTCGCGGCCTTCATCGATGCGGCGCGTGATGAGGGCCTGGAGGTCGTGCTCCGGATCGGCCCGTGGGCGCACGGCGAAGCACGCAACGGCGGATTCCCCGACTGGGTGCAGCAGGCGGATGTGCGCCATCGCACCGATGACCCCGCCTATCTCGCGCTCGTCGAGGAGTGGTTCCAGCAGCTCGGTGCGGCGCTGGGCGGGCGTGCGACACCCGACCGGCTGCTGGGCATCCAGCTCGACAACGAGCTCTACGACCAACCGGATCATCTGCTGACCCTCAAGCGCCTGGCGCGCGAGGCCGGCATGTCGGCGCCGCTGTGGACGGCGACCGCCTGGGGCGGTGCGCAGCTCCCCGACGAGGAAGTGCTTCCGCTGTGGGGCGGATACGGCGACGGGTTCTGGGTGGATCCGGGCGAGCCGTGGGACCCGACGTTCCGCGCGCACTACTTCTTCTCCGACGAATGGGACGACCCCGGTATCGGCGTCGATGTCCGCGGCGCGCAGGCATCGCACCGGTCGACGCTCTCCGAGTGGTTCCCGGCGGCCACGTGCGAGCTGGCCGGCGGCATGGCGACCGCCTATCATCGTCGCCCGAGGCCGGAGGCGCTCGACGTGGCAGCGATCGCGCACGCGAAGCTCGGCAGCGGCTCCGCCTGGCAGGGGTACTACATGTACACCGGCGGGACGAACCCGCACCCCGGCCTCGAAGAAACCCAGGCGAGCGGCTACCCGAACGACATGACTCGGATGAGCTACGACTTCCACGCGCCGATCGGCGAAGCGGGTCGGGCAGCGCCGAGCCACGCCGCGCTGCGTCTGCAGCACGCGTTCGCCGCGGCGTTCGGCGACCGCGTCGCCCCGGCAGCGGCCCACTTCCCCCTGATGCGGCCGGACGGAGTGGAGGATGCCTCGATGCTGCGCTGGGCAGTCCGCGGCGGCTTCGCGTTCATCGGCTGGCATCAGCCGCACGTTCCGCTGGCGGCATACGCCGGCGCGTACTTCCGCGTGGTGACCGATACCGGCGCCATCGTCTTTCCGAGCACACCGGTCGACATCCCCCCGGGGACGCTCGCCCGCTGGCCGCTGGCCCTCGACATCACCGGCACCGAGATCGCCTGGGCCACGGCATCCGCTCTGACCGTGCTTCCCGGCGACGTGCCGACGCTGGTGCTGCTCGAGGATGCCGGGATCCCGGTCGAGATCGCGCACGACGGCATCGTGCGGCGGGTACCGTCCGGTGCTCCTGCGCTGCGCGTCGGCGGGATCGACGTGCTCGTGCTGGCCGCCGCGGATGCCGCGCGCGCCTGGGTCGTCGAAGCCGACGTGCGTCGACTTCTGGTGTCGGACGATGAACTCACCTGGGATGCGGCAGGGAACGTGTCCGTGCGCACGTCGGACGTGCGACCGGACGTCCGCGAGTTCGTGCGCGGCGCGTGGCGGGCGCTGGAGTGGCGTCACGTCCACGGAGCACCGGTGCGCGCGTCGGTGGGGGTGCGAGAGCTGCGGCAGCCGTCGAGCCCGTCCGGCGAGTACGGCTCGCGGGACGGGCGACAGGCGGCGCCGTCGGATGCCGTGTTCGAAGCGCACGCGGGCGTGTACGCCTTCGAGGTGCCGGCCGGGGTCGACCGCGACGCCGCGCTGACCGTGCGCTGGGCCGGAGACGTCGCGCAGCTGCGCGTGGACGGGAGGACAGCGACAGATCGGTTCTGGGACGGATCCGACCTCGTCGTCAACCTGCACGACGCCGGCGTCCGGTCCGGATCGACGATCGAGCTGCACGTGCTTCCGCTGCGCCAGGACACCGGTGTGCATCTGCCGGTGGAGGCAGCGGATCGGCTGGCGGCGGCAACCGAAGCGCTCTGCGCCGTCGATGCCGCCGAGCTCTCGCAGCGCGCCCTGTGGAGCGAACGGCGCGACTGACGCGTCCGGCGCTCACGCGTCTGATCCCGCGCCGAGCGCCGGATCAGGCCGGCGCGTCGCTCGCGCGCTCGACGAGCGTCGTGCCGATCACGACGTCATCGGCAGCGCCGCCTTCGATGTCCGCCACCAGCGCCTCCACGGCTCTGAGGGCGAGCACGGCGAAATCCTGCCGGATGGTCGTGAGCGGAGGACGGTAGTTCGCGGCATCCGGCACGTCGTCGAAACCGATCACGGCGACGTCCTCCGGAACCCGGCGACCGGCATCCGCCAGCGCCCGCAGCAGACCCAGCGCCATCTGGTCGTTCGCGCAGAAGACGGCGGATGCCGCGGCCAGCTCCCGTGCTGCGGTATGGCCGGAGTCGGCCGACCAGTCGCCTCGGACGACCGGCGGCGGTTCGACATCGGCGCCGATCAGCGTCTCGCGCCAGCCGCGTTCGCGTTCGGCCGCCGCGAAGGAGTCAGCAGGTCCCGCGAGGTGGTGCACGGTGTCGTGGCCGAGGTCGAGCAGTCGCGTCGTCGCGAGCGCCGCTCCCCCCGCGTGATCGCTGTGCACGGCACGAAGGCCTGCCGATTCAGGAGCATCCACGATGACCAGGCGCAGGCCGGCCGGCCGATCGGATGCCGGCACCAGCGCGGATGCCTCGTTGAGCACGATCGCGCCGTCGGCGCCCTGATCCTCCAGGCGGTGGAACGCACGACTCACACCGTCCGCGCCTGCCGCCGTGACGACCGTGAGCGCGAAGCCGCGCTCCTCCGCAGCCTCGGCGGTCGCCTGCAGCATCCGGGAGTTGCCGACGGTGGCGAGGGTCGTCACGACGAGGCCGATGGTCTGCGAGCGCCCCGTGCGCAGTGCGCGCGCGGCGGGATGAGGGCGATAGCCGAGTTCGGCCATCGCCTGCTCCACACGCGACCGGGTCTCAGGGTCGACGCGCGGGCTGTCGTTCACGACGCGGGACACGGTCTGCCCGGACACTCCGGCGAGCGCGGCGACCTGCGCCATCGAGACGCGACCGGTCGGCACGCCTCGCCGACGTTGCTGTGTGTCGTCCGTCACCGGCATCCTCCGTCCTTCCGTGTTGACGTTATCACCGCTGACGCAGTACCGTGTTTACGTGAACATGCATGAATCTGCGGACGTGCCGGCGACCGAACTCGCCGCCGGCGTCGTCAAGCGGGCCACGACGCTCGCCGATGGCCGCGAGCTCATCTACTTCGACGATCCGGGGACGACGCTCGGCGCTGAGCGCTCGGTCGACGCCCGAGCCCTCGACCCGCGCCCCGATACCGCCTCGATGCGCCTCGACGTGCTCACCGGCGACTGGATCACGGTCGCGGCGAACCGGCAGAACCGCGTGATGATGCCCTCAGCTGACGCAGACCCCCTCGCGCCGCAGACGCCGACGAACCCTTCCGAGATCCCCTCGCTCTATGACGTGGCCGTGTTCGAGAATCGCTCGCCCGCCTTCGGCCCCGCCCTCCCCGACGGGTTCGGCGGTGTTCCGGTGGCCTCGAACCCGCCTCGGGGACTCGACGACCTCGCCGCCCTCGGACTCGAGCGCGCACGCACGTCCGTCGGCCGGTGCGAGGTCGTCTGCTTCAGCCCGGAGCACTCCGGCTCCTTCGGCACCCAGTCCGTCACCCGCGCACGAACGGTCATCGAGGCATGGGCGGATCGCACAGCGGCGCTGTCGACGATCCCCGGCATCGAGCAGATCTTCCCGTTCGAGAACCGCGGCGAGGCGATCGGCGTGACGTTGCCGCACCCGCATGGCCAGATCTACGCCTATCCGTACATCACTCCGCGCACCACGCGCGTGCTGGACAGCATCGACCGCACCGCCCCCGATCTGTTCGCCCGGATCCTCGAGTCCGAACAGCGCTCCGACCGGGTCGTGCTGCAGGGCGAGCACTGGACGGCCTTCGTGCCGTTCGCCGCGCGATGGCCGCTCGAGGTGCACCTCATGCCGCACCGCCACGTGGCCGACTTCGCCGGGACGACGGATGCCGAGCGCGACGAGCTCGCTCCGCTCTACCTGCAGCTGCTCCGCGGCGTCGATGCCCTGTACGAGACGCCGACGCCCTACATCGCGGCCTGGCATCAGGCACCCGTCCATGTCGGCCGGGAGAGCGTTCGACTGCACCTGCAGCTCACGAGCCCCCGCCGCGCGGCGGACAAGCTGAAGTTCCTCGCCGGCAGCGAGTCCGCGATGTGGGCGTGGACCGCCGAGATCCCGCCGGAGAAGTCGGCCGAACGGCTGCGCGAGGCCATCGCCTCCGTCGCGAAACCGACGTCCTGACTTCCCTTCCCACCCGCACGCCCGCACGCCCCGAGGACACCATGAGCACCGAATCCACCGCCCGAGACCTGTTCGCTTCGATGACCGGCCACGAGCCGGACGGCGTCTGGTCGGCGCCGGGCCGAGTCAATCTCATCGGCGAGCACACCGACTACAACGAGGGCTTCGTGCTGCCGTTCGCGATCCCGCATCGCACGGTCGCCGCCGTCGGCGTGCGCGGTGACGACCGCGGCCGTGTGCGCGTCGCCTCGACCTTCGCGGCCGAGCCGGTCGAGGTCGCGCTCGGCGAGCTCGGCGATCTCTTCCCGACCCCCACCGGTGCGGCGCCAGCGGTTCCGGAGTGGGCCGCCTACCCGCTCGGTGTCGCCTGGGCGATGCAGGATGCCGGCATCACCGGCGCCGGGGTCGACATCGCGATCGCCTCGGATGTTCCTGTCGGCGCCGGACTGTCGTCGTCGGCGGCGATCGAGGGCGCAGCGGCATCCGCCCTGAACGACCTGTGGTCCGCCGGGCTCGACAAGACCGCACTCGCGCGGATCGGCCGCCGCGCGGAGAACGAAGCGGTGGGCGCTCCGACCGGGATCATGGACCAGATGGCGACCATGATCGGCGGCGTCGACACCGCGATCTTCCTGGACTGCCGTTCGCTCGAAGCGCAGCAGGTGCCGCTGGCCGTGGCCGAAGCCGGGCTCGCGATCCTCGTGATCGACACGCGCGTCAAGCACGCGCACTCCACCGGCGGGTACCGCGAGCGCCGAGAGGCGTGCGAACGCGGAGCGCAGATCATGGGCGTCCCGTCGCTGCGGGACGTGTCCGTCGACGACCTGCCGCGTGCCGCGGAGCTCATGGACGATGTGACCTTCCGCCGCGTGCGCCATATCGTGACCGAGAACCAGCGCGTGCTCGACACGGTCGCAGCGCTCAGGGCCGAGGGTCCGCGCGCGATCGGCGACCTGCTCGTCGCCTCGCACGCCTCGATGCGCGACGATTTCGAGATCTCGGTCCCCGAGCTCGACACGGCCGTCGAGTCGGCACTCGCCGCCGGAGCCATCGGGGCACGCATGACCGGCGGCGGTTTCGGCGGCGCCGCCATCGCGCTGATCGACGCGGATGCCACGGACGCCGTGTCCTCCGCCGTGAACGCCGCTTTCACGGCGGCCGGATTCGCAGAGCCGGCCCTGTTCACCGTGACTCCGTCGGCCGGCGCACACCGCGACGCGTGAGGTCCGGGGTGGCGGTGCGGCCGAGGTCGCTGCACGGCTGCGGTCGCGACATGGCGGGCCCGCGGACCCCACACTGAACCCTGACAGAATGGACGGGGCGCGCTCGCGCCACGGAAGGAGCACCATGAGTTGGATCGTCACCGGCGGCGCCGGCTACATCGGATCGCACGTCGTCCGCGCCCTGGCCGATGCCGAACTCCAGCCGGTCATCCTCGATGACCTCTCCAGCGGTGTCGCCTCCTTCGTGCCCGAGGGCGTCCCCTTCGTCCAGGGTTCGATCCTCGACCGCGACCTCGTGGAGAAGGCCCTTCGTGATCACGATGCCGAGGGCGTCATCCATGTGGCTGGGTTCAAGTACGCCGGCGTCTCGGTCCAGCGCCCACTGCACACCTACGCCCAGAACGTCGAGGGGACGCGCATCGTCCTCGAGGCGATGGCGGCAGCCGGGGTCTCGAACATCGTGTTCTCCTCCTCCGCCGCCGTCTACGGCACTCCCGATGTCGCACTCGTCACCGAGGACACCGCGAAGGCGCCGGCCAGCCCGTACGGCGAGTCCAAGCTCATCGGCGAATGGCTGCTGCGCGACGAGGCGACGGCGACCGCGGCATCCGACAAGCCCTTGCGCCACACGTCGCTGCGCTACTTCAACGTCGTCGGATCCGCGGATCCGACCGTGTACGACGTCAGCCCGCACAACCTCTTCCCGATCGTGTTCGAGGCATTGCTGGCAGGCAAGACGCCGCGCATCAACGGCGACGACTACGCGACGGAGGACGGCACGAACGTCCGCGACTACGTGCACGTCGGCGACATCGCCGCCGCGCACGTCGCCGCCGCGAAGCGCCTGGCCGCCGGCGACCCGATCGAACCGGCGTACAACCTCGGTTCGGGCGATGGGCTGAGCGTCGCGCAGATCATGGATGCCGTCGCCCGCGTCACGGGCATCGACTTCGCCCCCGAGATCGGACCGCGCCGCGCCGGCGACCCGGACCGGATCGTCGCTGCCGGCGACCTCGCGGCCCGTGACCTGGACTGGAAGATGCGGTACACCGTCGACGAGATGGTGCGCACCGGGTGGGAAGCCCGCCGCAACGCCGGCTGACCGCGCCGCCCTCCCCGCTCCGCGAGACGCGACCTACGGGACGGGGAGAACCGCGGCAGGGGCGAGATCCTGCGTGCGGATCGGGTAGAACCAGAAGCACAACCACGCCAACGCCGCGAACGCCAGCGGGACGACCGCGAGCATGATCCGGATGCCGCCGTCCACCGCGCCCGGCTGCGCATCACCGAGGGCTGCGTCGAACCCCGAGGCGTTGAGCACCCAGGCGGCGACGATCGCCTGCAGTACGACCGAGCCGCGCACCACGAATCCGTTGACTCCGAAGTAGACGCCTTCGCGGCGCAGTCCGGTGCGCTCGGCATCCGCGTCGATGATCTGCGACAGCACCACCTCGAGCAGCTGCAGCAGGCCGCCGACCCCCACGCCGACGGCGATGCCGACCAGCGCAGCGCCGAGCACGCTGGCCGGCAGCAGATACGCGAACACCGAGAGGCCGAACACCGCGACAGCCCAGAGCAGCGCCGTCCGAGGCGTCGTGCGGCGGACGACGGCGCTCCAGAGCACGATCGCGGGGATCGCGGTGACGAAGATCGCCCCGAGCAGGATGCTGCCCTCCCCCTCAGCGGCATGCAGCGAATAGCGCACGTAGAACGGGATCGCCGCGAGGATCACCGCGATCGAGGTCTGCACGAACATCGACCCCAGCACGTACGGTACGAACGCCCGGTTGCCGAACGTGTATCGCAGCTGATCGCCCCAGGTCATCGACGCCTCGGCATCCGACGCCTCTCCGCGGCGTTCGATCATGCCGCCGGCGAACGACCAGATCAGCATGACCAGGCACACCGCGCCCAGTGCGAGTGCCATGCCCGGCCAGCCGATCGCGTCGTACAGCAGCGGTGCGCCGGCGGTGCCGAGCACCATGCCGACGATCGCGAAGATCTGCCGTGGGACGTTGCCGCTGGCGCGCTCGGCGGTGGTGCGGAAGATCTCGGGGAACAGCGCCGAGATGTTCAGCACGACCACGACGAAGGCGATGTCGTACACCGCAACCACGATGAGGAACCACGCGATCAGCCCACCGATGGGCAACGAAGGAGGCATCCATACCAGGGCGAACGCCACGACCAGCGGCACGATCCCCAGCCCGATCCACGGAACGCGGCGTCCCCACGAGGTGCGGATCCGGTCGGAGAGCGCGCCCACCACGGGGTTCAGCAGGGCGTTGAGGATGCCATGGGCGATCATCGCGCCGGCGACCCACTCGGCGGGTACGCCGAGGTGCGCGACATAGAAGTAGACGACGAAGGCGGAGAAGGTCTGCGCCATGAGCTGCGTCGGGAATCCGGACGCGCCGAAGGCGATGGTCTGCGCCCTGCCCGGAGCATCGGAGAGTCTGCGGTCTCTGAGGCGGGTGACCAGACTCATCGTTTACTCCCTCGTCAGCGGTGCCGGCCGCGTTGCAGATCCCTCAGCGCGCGCCAGCCGACGCGCACGAGTCCTTCCTCGGCGATCGTAGCGGCCACCACGGGATCGGTGAGCAGTCGGCGCTCGAATCCGCGTTTGGCCGCGCTGAAGTCGACGGCCGCGCGCAACTCGTCGCCGTCGGTCATCGGATGCAGGAAGATCTCGGTGACCCCCGCCGGCACCGCGCGCAGCAGGTCGACGAAACCGTCGCGCGTCTGCTCGTAGGCCTCTTCGTCAGCGGTCCCCTCGTTCGCAAGCGGGAACGGGTGCGTCCAGGCGCGGTCGGGGATCACGACTCCGAGGGCGTCCGCCGCCGCCGCCGCACGGTCGGCCGCGTCCTGGAACGTCGGAGCGAACTCCGTTCCCTCGACCACCCGGGGCAGGCGGAAGGGCAACCCGTGCTGCGCGGCCAGGCCCAGCACCTCGGCGACGAAGTCCCTGCCGGTCGCGAGTCCGTAGACGGACCCCATGTGGTTGTCGAGATGGGTGACGTCGACCCCGGCATCCAGCGCGACCCGCAGCTGCGCGGACAGCTCGGCGGCGACGTCGGCGGCATCCGCGTTCTCCTCGACGGAGCGCACCTCTGCCGGGAAGAATCCGGCCGCGTCGACGAGCGAGGTCGCGGTCCCGGTCAACGGCCGCCACCGGTAGCGGGTCCACTCGCTCGTGAGCACGAGGTGCACGCCGACGTCGAGATCGATGCGGTTCGCCGCGAACGCCAGAGCCTCGGGTGCCCACGCGCACGGCACCATGATGGTCGCGGAGTCGAGGTGGCCGGACTCGAGCAGCTCCGTGATCGCGGTGTTGGCCGCGTGACACATGCCGAAGTCGTCCGCGTTGATGATGATCGCGCGGGTCTCCGGCGCGTATCCGAGTCGTGCGGTGAGATCGGAAGGGGGCAGCAGCGTCATCGCCGGGTCCGCTCTGTCGGGGTGAGGATGTCGGAGAAGATCGCGTCCCGAAGCACCGCGGTGGCCTCGCCGACCGCGCCGACCAGGGTCGCCTCGCGTCCGAAGGAGGACACCAGGAACGTGAGCGGCAGCAGGTGAGCGATCTCGTCAGCCGCCTCTCGGACCGCCTCTTCGAACGCCGGATGGGCTGCGTCCCCGGCGAGGATGTAGGCGGCGGGGTCGAGCACGAGAGTGATGCTGCCGGCGACGAGGATCACGCGACGGGCGAGCTCGGCCATCATGTCGACGGCCGCCGCGTCTCCCGCGAGGGCCGCATCGAGATGCACGCGCAGCGGCGCGCCGGCGTCGCGCCCATTGGTCAGCGCGAGATCGGCGACGACGACTTCACTGAGCACGGGCGCACCGATGGGCAGCGAGGGCTGGGGCAGGTACATCACCTCGCCCGCGATGCCGGCGGCACCGCGGTGCAGCGCGCCGTCGATCACGATCCCCGCACCGAGACCGTCATCGATCGTCAGCAGAGCGAAACTGTCGAGGCCGGTCGCCACGGTGCCGGACAGCTCGGCGAGCGCGGCGAGGTTCACGTCGTTCTCGATGTGGACGTCGCACCCCCATCGAGTCTCCAGCGCGGTTCGGAACGCGCCGCCGTCCGGCCCGTGGTCATCACGGATGGCGCCATCGCGGCTGACGATCCCCGGGATCCCGATGACCGCGACGCGCAGCGGCCCCGCCGCAGGAGTCAGCGCGGCAGTCAGCAGTCCGGTCATCGCATCGACGCGCTCGACGAGGTCACCGGCCGGGGGGAACGGGCCGCTCCGCTCGGCGAGAACGCGCCCGGTCGGGTCCAGGATCGCGACGCTCGCGGAGTGGTGGTCGATGTGCACGGCGGCCGCGCACCCGAGGGAAGGATGCAGGGAGACCCGGGCCGCCGCGGGCCCGCGTGTCGCCCGGTCCTCCCCAGCGGATGCCACAGCCTCCCCGTTCTCCAGCATCCGTAGGACCTGAGTGACTGCGGTCCGCGACAGCCCGGTCTCGCCCATCAACTCGGCACGGGTCAGGGGGCCGCGTCGCGCCAGTGCCTCCAGAATCGCTCTCGCGTTCAGGCTTCGCAGCAGGGTCTGCGGGCCGGCTGGAGGTCGTGTCACGTGGCTTCCCCGCGCTTCGTCAAGATGAGTATGTCATGAAGTGTCACACTTCTCGACACATTGTGTCATACCCGTTGCGCGCAGCCTGCGAGCGACTACTCCTGATTGCCCAGCGCGATGAGCTGCTCGACCTGCTCGCGATCGATTCCCACGCCGGGGAAACCGGCGAGCCGCCCGATCGGGAACGACGCCATCATCTTCGCCATCGCCTCGTCGCTCATGATCCCGGCATCCATCGCACCGTCGGCGGCCTCCTGCCCGCCGGTGAGCTGCTCGCGGACGATCGGGCCGACGACCGCGTGCGCCAGCAGCTCCCCGATCGAGGAGTTCGCGCTCAGGGGGACGCGCACCTCGTCGCCGTCGACGTGCACCGAAGTCGAGCCGCGCAGATCGCGGCTCGAGGCCCCGACCTCGACGCGGTACGTGCCGTCTTCGACCACGAAGCGATCGACGCGGATGTCCCAGTAGGCGAGATCTTCACGACGCACGACCACCGTGACATCCTGCGTCTCACCCGCAGCCAGCGCCACAGAGGCGAAGGCCTTCAACTCGCGGGGTGCGCGCTCGACGATCGAGGATTCCGGCGCGACGTAGACCTGCACGACCTCGCGGCCGTCGACAGCACCCGTGTTCGTCACCGCGACGGTGACCCGGATGTCCCCGTCGTCCTCGACGATCGCGCTCGGCGCCCGATACGAGAACGTCGTGTACGACAGGCCGTGCCCGAACGGGAACGCGACGTCCATGCTGCGGGCGTCGTACCAGCGGTAGCCGACGAACACGCCCTCGCCGTAGCGGACGTGACCGAACGCACCGGGGAAGTTCCCGAAGGCCGGAGTGTCCTCGAGGCGATGCGGGATGGTCTCGGCGAGCCGCGCCGACGGATTCACGGCGCCGGTGAGGACATCGACCGTCGCCGAACCGCCGGCCTGACCCAGCAGCCACGCCTCCACGATCGCCGGCACGCGATCCGCGAACGGCAGCGCCACGACCGAGCCGTTCGACAGCACGACCGCGACCCTCGGGTTCACGGCGAGCACGGCATCCACCAGATCGAGCTGGGCAGCCGGAAGATGGAGGTGCGTACGATCGAAGCCCTCGGACTCCTCGGCGTCCGGCAGACCGAGGAACAGCACGACGACGTCGTTCGCCGCGGCCAGCGCGACCGCCTCGGCGCGCAGCTTCTCGGCATCCCCCGATCCGTCGAACGTGAAGCCGGGGGCGAACACCACCCGGTCGCCGAAGGCGTCCAGGGCCGTGTCGAGCCTGGTCGGGTTGATGTGCGACGATCCACCGCCCTGGTACCGCGGAGTGCGGGCGAACTCGCCGATGACGGCGACGGATGCGCCCTGCTCCAGCGGAAGGACCGGCGCGCCATCGACCGGCGCGTTCTGCAGCAGCACGATCGACCGCCCGGCGACCTCGCGCGCCAGCGCGTGATGCGCGTCGGCATCCAACGGCCCGTCCACTGTCGGCCGCGCCTGCGCCTTCGTGACCAGAGCGAGCACACGACCGGCGGCGGTGTCCAGCACCGACTCGTCGAGGGATCCGTCCTCCACGGCGGCGACGATCTGGGCATCCGTGAATCCGCTGCTCGAGGGCATCTCGAGATCGAGTCCGGCTGCCAGGGCCTTCACGCGCTCGTTCACCGCTCCCCAGTCCGACACGACGAGGCCCTCGAACCCCCAGTCGTCGCGGAGCACGTCACCGAGCAGCCACGGGTCCTCCGACGCGTACACGCCGTTGATGCGGTTGTACGAGCACATCACCGTCCACGGCTGCGCCTCCTTGACCACGTACTCGAAGCCACGGAGATAGATCTCGTGCAGCGGACGAGGGTCGATGTCGCTCGAGGAGCGCATCCTGTCGTCCTCCTGGTTGTTCGCCGCGAAGTGCTTCAGCGACGATCCCACTCCCTGGGACTGGATGCCGCGGACGAGGCCGGCCCCGATCCGGCCGGCGACGACCGGATCCTCCGAGACGTATTCGAAGTTGCGACCGCATAGCGGCGAGCGCTTGATGTTGATGCCGGGGCCGAGGATCACCGCGACGTCCTCGATCGCTGACTCGACGCCCAGAGCCACGCCGACGCGCTCCGCGAGCTCGGGGTCGAAGCTCGAGCCGAGGGCGACGGCCGGTGGGAAGCAGGTCGCCGGAACGCTGTCGTTCAGCCCGAGGTGATCGCTGGCGGCAGCCTGCTTGCGCAGCCCGTGGGGACCGTCGGTGAGCATGATCGACGGCACGCCGACCCGATCGATCGCGGTGGTGGTCCAGAAGTCGGCGCCGCTGGTGATCGATGCCTTCTCCTCGAGAGTGAGGTCTTCGAGAGTCAGGTTCTGAGGGTCGGTCATCCGAGTTCGCCTTTCGCCGCTTCCGCCGTGGATCGCTCGGCCAGGATACGTGCGCTCCCGCACAAAAAGCAAGCAACGTTCGGTTTTCACTTCCCAGCATGCCCCGACGCGGATACGCTGGCACCATGACGCGACGAGGGGCCTACGCCAAGGGAATCGTCAAACGCGAGGAGATCCTGACGACCGCCCTCGAGGTCGTCGCCGCGAACGGCTATCGACGCGCCTCGGTCCGTGAGCTGGCGGATGCCGTCGGGCTCAGCGCCGCAGGACTGCTGCACTACTTCGACAGCAAGGAGGAGCTGTTCACCGCGATCCTCCGCAAGCGCGACGAGCACGATCGGGAGGCGTACGGCACCGACGGCGCCGACCTCAGTCGGTTCCTCACGGTGATCCGGCACAACGCGACGGTGCCGGGTCTCGTGCAGCTGTATGCGCAGTTGGCGGTCGAGGCCGTCGACCCGGAGCATCCGGCACACGCGTTCTTCCGCGAGCGGACGCGGGCTCTGCAGGACCACTTCCGCGCGGCGGTGATCCGTGCACAGGAGAACGACGAGATCCGCGCCGACCTGGATCCGGCATGGGTGGCGACGAGCGTGCAGGCCCTCTCGGACGGTCTGCAGTCACTGTGGCTCGTGGACCCCGACGTCGACATGGCCGTTCATATCGAGCGGTTCCTCGACGCGCTGCGTCCGGCCTCGCACCCACAAGGAGGAGCAGCATCGTGACCGCCGCCCCCGTCGTTCAGACGGCATCCGGTCCGGTCCGCGGATTCTGGCGGGATGCCGGGACACCCGATGCCTCTGCGGCCTTCCTCGGCATCCCGTTCGCCGCCGCCCCCGTCGGCGGACTGCGCTTCGCGGCCCCGGCGCCGCCGGAACCGTGGACCGAGGTGCGCGAGGCGACCGCATACGGCGCGACGGCGCTGCGGCGGGACCCGGGCGCAACCCTGATCCCTGAGCCGCCTATCCCCGGCGCTGCGATCCTCAACGTCAACGTGTTCACGCCGACGGTCGACGACGGCGCGCGGCTCCCGGTGGTGGTGTGGATTCACGGCGGCGGCTACACCGAGGGTTCTCCCGCGAGCCCCTGGTACGACGGCAGCCGCTTCAACCGCGATGGAGTCGTGACCGTCTCGCTGTCGTATCGGTTGGGTTTCGACGGATTCGGACACATCGATGGGGCGCCGCACAACCGCGGCGTCCTGGATTGGATCGCCGGACTCGAATGGGTGCAGCAGAACATCGCCGCCTTCGGAGGCGACCCTGATCGGGTGACGATCGGCGGGCAGTCGGCGGGTGGTGGCGCTGTGCTGACACTGTTGAGCATGCCCGCAGCCCAGCACCTGTTCCACGGCGCGCTCGCGCTGTCTGCTGCGCTGGCGGACATCCGGGCGCCGGTCGCGAAAGAACGCGGCGAGCGCCTGGCCGGGATCCTCGAGATCGAACCGACGCTGGAGGGGTTCCGGTCCGTCTCCGAGTCGCGGATCCTCAAGAATCAGTCCAAAGCCGTCGGCGGGCGCAAGGGCCTCGGGCTGCTGTCCGGGCTGATCGAGGACGGTCTGCCCTGGGGGCCCATGGTCGACGGCGAGCTCGTCATCCGCCCCGCCGTGGAGGCCCTCCGAGACGGTATCGGATCGGACAAGCCGCTGGTGCTCGGCGCGACGGACGACGAGTTCACGATGATCGTCGACAGGGCGCCGCGTGCGCTGCGCGCCATCCCCTCGAGCATCCTGTTGCGCAGCGCCCTGAGGGATCGCGGTGTGCGCCGCGCGTATCTGCGGGCGAACCGCCCGCAGCGGGCGAAGGGTTCGCCCGCGATGATCGGACGGTTCGTGACGGACCACGTCTTCCGCAGTCTGGTCGTCCGCGTCGCCGAAGCGCGCAAGGACGCGGATGCCGAGACGTTCGTGTACGCCTTCCGCTGGGTGTCGCCGACGAAGGGGTGGTCGTGCCACTGCCTGGACGTCCCGTTCTGGTTCGACGGCCTCGACCGCGAACGGGTCGCAGACCTCGCAGGTCCGCACCCGCCGCAGTCCCTCGCTGATGACATGCATGCCGCCGCCGTCTCGTTCGCCTGCGGCGGCGCCCCCGGCTGGCCCGCATGGCGGAGCGAGCCGGGGACGGCACGGGTCTTCGGAGGCGACGGCCTGCAGATCACGACGACCGCCTACGACGACGCGCTCGCGCTGGTCTGACGTTCGTCAGCCGACGACGGCGATCTCGTTCGGCACGTGCGGCAGCTCGCCGGACGCGAGCTCCTCACCCGTGTGCGGGTCGAGGGCGACGATCGTGCTGTTCGCCGAGTCCGTCACGTACACGACATCGCCGGTCGTCGCGATGGCGGGGTGCGCCTGCTGCCACTCGGTCGGGCTCTCCCACGCCTCGATCGCCTCGTGGGATGCCGTGATCTCACCGGTCGCGGGGTCGATGACGTGCAGGCGTCCGTCGGAGCCGATCATGACGGCGTCGCCGTCCTCGGTACGGGTGACCCCGCGCCAGGTGTAGCTGATGCCGTCCGGAAGCGCGACCTTCTCGAGGGTCTTCGCCTCCGTGTCCACCAGCGCGAGGTTCGTCAGCAGGTAGCCCTCGGCATCCGGGTCGTCCTTGTAATCCATCAGGACGAGCGGGCTGTTCCCCGAGACGTAGGCGTTGCCGATGCGGCCGAACTCATCCGGCGAGGTGAGCTTCGTGATCGCGCCGTCGTGGAAGACGACCGCTCCGTTCTCGCAGCCGAACACGACGGCCTCATCCTGCGCGGTGCCCTCGCCGTGCACGTTGGGGCACTCCGCGCTCACGGCGATCTCGGTGCCTTCGGTGTCCACGGCGCGGATGCCGGAGCGGCCGCTCGCGTCGCCGACCGTCGTGACTAACGTGCCGTCCTCCAGCACGACCGAGACACCGTGGTGCGCGTCGACGCCTTCGATGACCTCGGCATCCGGCAGCGCGTCGTCGACCTCGGCGAGAGCCGCCGTGTCGAAGATCGTGGTGTCGCTGGTCGCGTCGTCGTACAGCACGGTCTTGCCGCCGTGGCGGACCACGTGGCCGGCGGCCGCGGCCTCGACGACGAGGTCGGTGAGCTCCGGGTCGCGCACGTCGAGCAGCTGGAACCCCTCCGACGTGGTGACGAACACGTGGCGGTCGTCGCCCGCCGGGTTCACGCGGACGAACTCCTCCGATGCGAGATCGTCGATCACCTCGAGCGTCTCGCCGTCGACGACGAGCACGCCTCCCTCGTAGGCGACCGCCACCCGCGGGCCGGTGCTCGCGGCCTCCGTGCTCGTGGGCTGATCGGCCGGAGCGTCGGCCGCCGGCTGGGCGGCGCATCCGGCGAGGAGCAGTGCCGCGCCTGCCACGCCTGCGGCGAGGCGCGCCGTTCGCTTGCGCTGTGTCATCGTTCTTCCTTTCGTCGCCCTCTCGGGCGGGTGGTGCCCTTTCGGGCGGAGTGCCCTGTCGGGCGGGTCAAGGACTCAGGCCGTCGGCGATGCGCGTGGTGTTGACGCGCATCATGCCGAGATAGGTGTCACCGGGCTCTCCCGGCGCTGCCAGCGACTCCGTGATGAGCTCGACGACGGCCACCTCGCGGTCGGCCTCGTCGGCGAGCACCTGCACGAGCCGGTCAGGGGAAGACGACTCGGCGAAGATCGTCCGCACGCCGGCCCGGTCGATCGCGTCGACGAGTTCCTGCAGGTCGGCGGGGCTGGGCGCGGCGAGCGTCGTGCCGCCGGGGATCGCGGCCCCGAGCAGCGCGACGTCGTAGCGATCGGCCAGGTATCCGAAGACGTGATGGTTGGTGACGAGGGCGCGGTGCTCGTCCGGTACCGCGCCGAGGGCGGTCGCCATCTCATCGTCGAGATCGGAGAGCTCGGCGCGGTAGGCACCCGCGGCGGCGCGGACGTCGTCCGCACCGTCACCGGCGAGTTCGGCGAGTGCCGGTGCGAGGGCCTCCACGACGAGGGTCATCTGCGTCGGGTCCGTCCAGAAGTGCGGGTCGGGCCCCGCGCCGTCGGCGTACTCCAGCACGTCGACGTGGTCTCCGGCCAGGAGGATCTCGACGCCCTCGTCGGCTGCGGCATCCACGTGCTGCGCGAGCCCTTCCTCGAGTCCCAGGCCGTTCGCCACGACGAGGTCAGCAGCGCGCATACCGGCGGCCTGCTGCGCGGAGAGCTCGAAGGAGTGGGGATCGGCGCCCGGCGCCATCAGGGTCACCACGTCGAGATGGTCCCCTGCGATCTCGGAGACGACGTCGCCGAGGATGTTGGTGGTCACGTACACGGACGGCCGATCCGAGCCGGGCGTCGCACATCCGCTCAGGCCGGCGATCACGCCGATCGCGACCACGGCGGCAGCGACACGACGCACCGCGCTCATCGTCCGGTCCCCGCGAGGTGCAACGGCGTGTACGCCGTCTCGAAGGTCCTGGCCAGGCGCGCGCTGTCGGCGGCGTCGATCTCCCACATCGTCTGCTCGAGCGGCCCGTTGAGATACGCCCGGTTCTGATCGACGACGAATCGCACCTCGTCGGCGGCCTCGGCTTCTGCGAGGGATGCCGCCACCAGGGGCTCCGTGCGGGCGACGACCTGCCCGCCGGCGAGGACGAGCACTGCGCCGTCCGCCGTCAGCGCGAGCACCCGTCCATCGGCGTCGTCGATCGCGGCGACCCGCACGATCGGCTCGCCGACGTCCTGGAAGGCCCAGGCCCGCTGCCGCGTATCGAGGATCCACACGCCCGTGCTGCCGGCGACCGCGGCCACGCGGGGTCGCGCCTCCCGCGCGGCGAAGCTCGTCGCGGCGGGGGCTGCGCCTTCGGGGTACGGGATGCGCTCGACCGCGGCGGGGTCGCCACCTGTGAACAGCACCGCACCGTCCGCGCAGCCGATCACGACGCCGACGACCGTCGTGATCGTTCCGCTCGCGCTCTCGCACGGAATACCGGCGCCCACCGTGCCGTCGGCTGCGACCACGCTCAGCGCCACGGATGCGCCGCCTTCGGCATCCGTCATCACGGCGCCGGACTTCAACGGCACGACGAGTCCGTCGCCATCGTCGGCGGGAATCCGGAACGCCTCGTCGATCTGCCCGTCGGCGAGGGCGGGGGCGTCGAGCAGGACCGCCTCGTCCGCGAACCGGACGCCGATGCCCACGTCGCCGGTGACGACGGTGGGCGTGCCCTGCCCTTCGATCTCGCCGACAACACGTGCCGGTGCCTCGTAGTAATGGAAGTGATCGATGTGGCTCCACGTCCACACCCCGCTGTCGATCACGGTGACCGACCCGTCGCGGATGCCGAAGAGATACCGTCCGTCCGTCACGACGTCGTCCACCGGCTCGATCTCGGCGAGCACCGAAGTCTCCTCGTCGAGGAGGTCGAGATGGTGCACGACGCCATCGGCATCGATCGTCGTGAGGTGCAGCGCCGGCTCCGCGAGCTCGCGGGCTCCTTCGATCTGACCGTGCCCGTCATCCTCCGTCGTCGCCGACGTCGGTTCGGGTGCGGGAGCTGCGGGTGCGGCGCACCCTGCGAGCGTCAGGAGGAGGATGCCGGATGCTGCGGCGAAGCGGAGTCTCATGAGGTCCTTTCTGGGAGGGCGCGGCGGCGCCCGATGGTGACGATCCGGTGCAGTACGGCGGAGAGACCGGCGGCGAGGATCGCGACGAACGCGATCGTCGCTCCGGCCGCTGTGCCGGCGTACCAGGAGACGAGGAGGCCGACGGCGACGGCAGCGCAGCCGATGCCGGCCGCGAGCGCCATGGTCGTGGGGATGCGCGTGGCCCAGCGCCCTGCCGCGACCGCCGGTCCGAGCAGCATGCCGACCACGAGCAGCGATCCGACGGCCTGATAGGCCGCCACGACGGCGAGGGTGATGAGTCCGACGAGCAGGACGTGGGCGAGCTTCGGACGCAGTCCCAGCAGCTGCGCCTGCCGAGGATCGACCGTGAGCGCGACGAACGCCCGGTGGCCGAGGGCCGCGACGGCGAGCGTGATGACGGCGACGGCGGCGAGCATGACGACATCGGCGAGGGAGGCGGCGAGGATGTCGCCGAACAGGATCGCGGTGGCGTCGGTCGCGAAGCTGCGCGAGGCCGAGATGATGATGACCCCGAGCGCGAGACTGGCGACGAAAAGCAACCCGATGCTCGTGTCCGCCGACAGCCGTCCTCGACGCTGCAGCACGCCGATCCCGACGGACATGCCGGCGGCGCTGACGGCCGCACCGAGGATGCCGGGGATGCCGATCAGCGTCGCGACGGCGATGCCGGGGAGCATGCCGTGCGCCATGGCCTCGCCGAGGAACGCCATGCCGCGCAGCACCACCCAGGTGCCGACGACGCCGCAGATCACGGCGACGAGGATGCCTGTGAGCAGGGCGCGCTGCACGAAGGCGATGGCGAAGGGGTCGAGAAGGGTCACAGGGAGCGACTGTAGCACTTATTGAGAACGATTTTCATTTGCAATAATGGGACGGTGTCCTCCTCATCCCTCCTCCTGCCCACCACCCGAGTGCTGACGCTGCGCGGTGTCGCCGTCGATCACGACGGGCACCCGGCGCTCCGCGGCATCGATGTGGACGCGCATGCCGGACGGCTGCTGGTGGTGTCGGGGCCGAACGGTTCGGGCAAGTCGACGCTGCTGAGCGTGGCGGCCGGGCTCGTCGTGCCGCAGACAGGATCGATCGAGGTCCGGCCGGGCACTCGAATCGCTCTCGTCCCGCAGTCGACACCGCTGCCCGCGCACCTGCCGCTGACGGTGCACGACCTGGTCGCGATGGGAACCTGGGCTCGGCTGGGCTCCTGGCGACCCGCACGCAGGGCGGATCGCTCGTCCGTGGCCGACGCCATCGAGACCGTCGGGCTCGCGCAGTTGTCGCGTCGCCGGATCGGGGCGCTCTCCGGCGGCCAGCGTCAGCGCGCGCTGCTCGCGCAGGCGCTCGTCCAGCGGGCCGACCTCGTGCTGCTGGACGAGCCGATGGCGGCGCTGGACGCGCACTCGCGGACGATCGTCGCGGATGCCGTCGATCTTCTCGCCTCGACCGGCGCCGCGGTCGTGGCCGTCACGCACGACCCCGGAGAGTTCCGCCGGATCGACGACCGGCTCGAACTCGAGGACGGCCGCGTCATCGGCCGGCACGCCATCGCTCGTTGAGCGAACCTCAGCCGCGACCCCGTTTCGTCTCGCTCCGCTCGCTCAACGAACGAGTGGGGGCTCGCTCAACGAACCGGCGGGAATGCGGTGGCCTCGGCGCTCGGCATCCGGGTCTGCATCACGCGGATCGCCTCGGGGTTGTCGTCGACGAGCACGGCATCGCGCCCGAGTGCCGCGGCGACGGCTCCGGTCGTTCCGCTGCCGGCGAAGAGATCGAGCACGCGGTCGCCAGGGCGGCTGGACGCCTGGACGATGCGCCGCAGGATGCCCTCCGGCTTCTGCGTCGGATACCCCGTCTTCTCGCGCCCCGTCGTGGGCACGATGGTGTGCCACCACACATCGGTGGGAAGTTTCCCTCTGGCCGCCTTCTCAGGCGTCACGAGCCCCGGCGCCATATAGGGCTCACGATCCACGGCATCCGAATCGAAATGGTACGCACCGGGGTTCTTGACGTACACGAGGATCGTGTCGTGCTTGGTCGGCCAGCGCTTGCGCGACTTCCCGCCGTAGTCGTACGCCCAGATGAGCTCGTTGAGGAAGCACTCGCGGCCGAAGACGGCATCCATCATGACCTTGGCGTAGTGCGCCTCGCGGTAGTCGAGGTGCAGATAGAGGGTGCCGTCATCGGTGAGTAGCCGCCAGGCCTCCTCGAGCCGCGGCATGAGGAACGCTCCGTAGTCGTCGAAGCTGTCGTCGTAGGTGCGCAGCATGCCGCGCACGCGCTCATAGGCGTGCCCGTGGAAGCCGTGCCGGATCTCCTTCTCGGCGGCCTCGTCCTCGCCCGGCTCCTCGATGTCGAGTTCGGGCTGCTCGGTGAATCGCCGAGATGTGACGACCTGCCGCTCCTGGGCCCGCCCCGTGTTGAACGGCGGGTCGAGATAGACCAGAGCGAAGGAGGCCGTCGGCAGCGTCTTCGCGACGTCGAGGCTGTCTCCGTGGACGATCGAGACGGACCCGATGGCATCAGCCGGCCGCGGCGCGGGATCCACGGAGGGGCCACGCGCCCCGGAGGCTCCGGGAAGCGCGGAGCGATTTTCGGAGGGGGGCGTGGGGATCACGGAACCCGATGCAGCCACGCGTCGGTGGAGAATTTCGATTCGACGAGGGCCTCGGCATCCGCGTACTCGTCCGCCGTGATCGCACCGTCCTCGGCCTTGGTGAGCGAGCGGAAGGTGTCCTTGAAGCGCTCGATGATCTCGGCACGGGAGAGCCCGGTCTGGCTGCGCAGCGGATCCACGCGCTTGGCCGCCGAGGTCGTGCCCTTGTCACTGAGCTTCTCGCGCCCGATGCGCAGCACCTCGGTCATCATCTGACCGTCGATGTCGTACGACAGCGTCGCGTGGTGCAGAACGCCGCCGTTGGCGAGGCGCTTCTGGGCGGCCCCGCCGATCTTGCCGGTGGGCGAGGCGATGTCGTTGAGCGGCTGATAGGTCGCGTCGATCCCGAGCGACCGCAGCGCCTGCAGCACCCAGTCATCGAGGAACGCGTACGAATCGGCGAACGTCAGGCCCTGGACAAGGGATGCCGGGACGTACAGCGAGTACGTGATGATCTGCCCCGCCGCCATGAGCATCGCCCCTCCACCGGAGATGCGGCGGACGACGTCGAATCCGTGGCGGGCGGCGCCATCAGGGTCGACCTCGTTGCGGTACGACTGGAACGAGCCGATCACGACGGCGGATTCGTTCCACTCCCAGATGCGCAGGGTGGGGCGACGGCGGCCCTCGCCGACGCGGGAGGTGAGCACCTCGTCGAGCGCGAGATTCATGCGAGGGGACACGGCCTTCTCGTGCACGATCTCCCAGTCGAAGTCCTGCCAGCCGGGGGCCGTCACGAGCGCGCGGCGGACGGCGGTTCCGACCGCCTCAGGGGTGAAGCCGAGCAACTGGGCACCGTCCGGCAGCGCACCGCGGACTGCGGCGGCGATCGCCGTGGCATCCGACTCGGCCATCAGGCCGTTGACGGCCGCATTGATGTCGTCGAGCACGGTGTCCGGCTCGAGGAAGAAGTCGCCGGCGAGCCGGAATCCGTCGATCCGCCCGTCCTTGACCTCGAGGTCGACGACGACGAGCTTTCCACCCGGAACCTTGTACTCACCATGCACGGTCCCAGCCTACGCCGGGCGGCGTGGAAGCAGCCTCCTCGTCACCCGCCGGACGGCGGATCCGGGAAATCGACGCCGAGAGCGCTTTCGAGCTCATCGAGGTCCGGAAGCTCGCGGAGCGCCTCTTCGCGCGTGAGCACCTTCGGGTGGCTGAACGCCCCGACCTCCCAGTAGGTACCGCAGAATCGGCACCGGCGGACCTGGGCCATGAACTCATCGCTCTCGCCGATCGTCACCGCCCGCGCGTCGTCGGCGTAGGTGCGCCAGTAGCCGACGCAGATGTCGCATGCGCCGGGATACGGGTTCATTTCTGTCATTGCGCGCGGATCTCGGCGAGCAGTGCCTCGTCGATCTTCAAGCCCAGGATCGCCGCCGCACCGACATCCATCGCGGTCGCAGCCGGAGGCATGATGTCGATCAGCTTCTGCAGATTCTGCGACCGGTTCGTATTCCACGCGCTCATCGTCGCCGGACCCGTCTTACCCATCAGCGACCCGGTCAGATCCCCGTTCATCTTCCGATCGATCGCCTGGATCACACCCTCCAGATCCGACCCGAAGTTCCGCACCAGCGCGGCGCCCTTCGTGACCTCATCCTCATCGATGTCCGGCCACTCGAACCCCAGCTTCTCCATCACCCAGACAAGCTCATTCGGCAACATCATCCCCATACGGCGGCAACCTCCTCGGCAACCCTATGGGGGCCGAACGCGTGCCCGCGACGGGGAGATCTGCCCATGCGGACGGGCGTGGGGCTCAGCCTCGGAAGGGGATGTGCTTGTCGAGCCAGGCGAGCAGGTCGGCGCGGACAGCGCCCTGCTGCAGCTCGTTGAAGATCTCGTGGCGTGCGTCGGGGTAGACGAGCGTCGTCACGTCGGTGAGGCCAGAGCGCTCGCGGTACTCGTCGGCGAGGCGATGCACGCTCCGAGGGCCGCCGACCGCGTCGTCGCGGCCGACCATCAGCAGCATCGGGATGTCACGGCCGAGGTGCTTCTTCGGCCGGCCGTACAGCTTCAGCGACTCGATCGGGCCGAACAGTTTCAGCAGCGGCACGTTGGTCGTGAGCGGGTCAGCGTCGAACTCCTCCCACACGGCGGCATCGCGGCTGAGCCACTCGTAGCCGGTGGCGTTCTCGCCCTCCCACCGCGCGTTCAGCGGTGCGGCGTTGAGCATCAGCGGTGTCCGGAGCGCGGAGCCCGAGAGGACGACAGCATCCCACGCCTCGGGGTGATCGTTCACGAGCATCTGCGCGAGGAACGACCCCCACGAGTGGCCGAACAGCACCAGCGGCAGGTCCGGGTTCTCGTCGCGGATGATGCCGGTGAGCTGCCAGATGGCGTTCTTCGCCGCGCGCAGGCCGCCTTTGCCCAGTCGGCCGAGCTTGGCGGCATCCCCGTGCTGGCGCATCCCGGTACGCCCGTGTCCGCGGTGATCGTCGGCGTAGACGACGAAGCCAGCGCGGTTCAGCGCCCCGATCAACTCGCCGTAGCGCCCGGCGTGCTCGCCGACTCCGTGCAGCAGCTGCACGACGCCGCGCTGCCCTCCTTCGGCCGGATGGACGTCGTAGACGATCGTGATGCCGTGAGCATCCGTGAACTCGGCAGTGCGGGACGCGGCGTTGCGGGGGTCGGCCATGGCAGAGAGTCTACGGACGCGACCGGCCGCTGTCCCGCTCGCGTCTCGCCGCGTCAGAGCCCGAGCGCCGCCCGCACCGCGAATGCGGCGTCGCGGTCTGTGACCTCGTACCCGCCGACGCCGTCGGATGCCGACCCCATCCGCACGCCGGTCGACTCCGAGACAGTGCGCTTGGCGGAGAAATGCACGGCGTCGACGCCGGTCGCGACGATCTCGGCGACGGATGCCGCATCCACTCCGCTGCCCGCCATGATCTGGATGCCGCTGTCGGCCTCCTCGACCAGACGACGCAGGACCTCGACGCCGTCGATGGCTGCTGACGCCCCGCCGGACGTGAGAATGCGGGTGAGACCCAGCTCCCGGGCCGCGTGCAGCGTGGCGACGGGATCCGGGGTCACATCGATCGCTCGGTGCAGTGTCACGGCGGCGCCGTTCGCCGCATCCACCAGACGCCCCATCGCCTCCTGGTCGAGCCGACCCGTCGCATCGAGGCAGCCGATCACGACGCCGGCGGCACCGGCGGAGACGGCGAAGCGGACATCGCGCTCGATCACCGCGAGCTCATCACGGTCGTAATGGAACCCGCCCGCCCTCGGGCGCACGAGCACATGGATCTCCGGACCATCCGCGGCCGACTCGGCCAGCGCGAGTTCGAGCGTCGCCGGAGACGGCGTGAGCCCGCCGAGCGCGAGCCCCTGCGTCAGCTCGACGCGTTCCGCACCCACCTCGCGGGCGATGCGCACACCGGCGGGATCCTGGACAGCGATTTCGAGAGCGAGGGTCACAGCATCCATTCTCGCGTGCGAGGCTCCGCGTCATGACGCCGGCGATGGTCAACCCCCTGTACTACGTTGTAGAGAATCGCCTCGAGCCCACCCGGAACGAACGGTTGTTGCCGACCGCCTCCCGTGCTAGTCTCGGGAAACCGGTTACCGAAGAAGCGTTTTCTCTGCGGTGGCCGAGACCCGGAACTCGATGATGAGCGCAGGAAGAGGCCCCCGATGGTGACCGATCTCGCGGTGAAGCGGACGCAGGCATGACCGTGCTGGAAGCCCCGAAGACCGACACGCCGGACGTCCCCGAGGGGCCGGGCGACGCGCTCGCCGCGCTGCGGCGCAAACGTCCGTGGTGGCAGGAGATCTGGCGGCACAAGGCGCTGTACCTCATGGCGCTGCCCGGCATCGTCTACTTCATCGTCTTCAAGTACGTCCCCATGGGTGGCGTGGTCATCGCCTTTCAGGACTATTCGCCCTTCCGCGGCATCCTGAACAGTCCGTGGGTCGGCTTCGAGCACTTCATCCGGTTCTTCACCGAAGACACCTTCTTCATGCTGTTGACCAACACGGTCGTCATCTCGATGCTGCTGCTGATCTTCGCGTTCCCCGTGCCGATCATCCTGGCGCTGATGCTGAACGAAGTGCGCACCAAACTGTTCCAGCGCAGCGTGCAGACCGTCATCTACCTACCGCACTTCATGTCGTGGGTCATCGTCGTCTCCTTGTTCTACGTGATGCTCACCACCGACGGCGGCAGCATCAACAACCTGCTCGCCTCGTGGGGATTCGAGCCGGTGCCGTTCCTCACCGACCCGAACTGGCTGCGTCCGCTCTACACGATCCAGGAGATTTGGAAGACGGCCGGTTGGGGCACGATCATCTATCTCGCCGCGATGACCGCGGTGGATCTGCAACTCTACGAAGCGGCCGAGATCGACGGCGCAGGGCGCTGGCTGCAGACGTGGCACATCACGCTGCCGGCGATCCGCCCGACGATCGTGGTGATGTTCATCCTGTCGATCGGCGACTTCCTCGAACTCGGCTTCGAGCACATGTTCCTCCTTCTGAACTCACTGAACCGCGAAGTCGGCGAGATCTTCGACACGTACGTCTACACCGCGGGTATCCAGAACGGACAACTCAGCTACGCGACCGCCGTCGGACTCTTCAAGGGGCTCGTCGGGCTCCTCCTCGTCATCGCCGCCAACAGACTCGCCAAGAAGCTCGGCGAGGAGGGCGTGTACTGATGTTCTCGTTCGAGGGCTTCATGCGGATCAACCTCTTCCTCAGGGGGATCTACCGCATCGCGTACCTCAACCTGCTCTGGATCGCCGCGACCGTCGCGGGTCTCGTCGTGTTCGGAATCGGCCCCGCGTCCTACGCGGTCGCGGCCTACATCGACCGCTGGTTCCGCTTCGGCGAGACGCCGCCGGTGACCCGCGCGTTCGTCGGACATCTGCGCACGCACTACTGGCGTTCGGCCGCGATGGGCTGGATCGTCAGTGCGGCTGCCGCGATCGCCATCACCAACATCTTCCTGGCGACGGACTGGATCCTGCAGTTCGCCAACGTCCTGGCGCTCATCGCGGTCGGCATCGTCGCCGCCTACGTGTTCCCGCTCATGGCCGCCACCGACGTCCGCGGCCTCGGCCGCCAGCTCGGTACAGCACTCATGATCGGGATCGGCTCACTGCACTGGACGATCGTCGCCACCGCCGCCGTCGCCGCGACTTTCTGGCTGCTGGCGAACTACGCCCTGCCGCTGCTCTTCCTGTTCGGCATCGGCATCCCCGCCGCCGCCGTCGGCTTCGTCACGCGCATCGTCTTCGGCCGCCTCGTCGCGGATGCCGCAGCCGAGGAACTTCACACCTCACCCCCCAGGGCACGCGAAACCACGCGGGTCCACGCCCACCTTGCGAGAGGAAAATCACAATGAGGAATCACTCAAGGCTCGGAATCGCCGTCGCTTCCGCCGCCGTCGCAGCAGTCGCGCTGGCCGGATGCGGAGCATCCAGCGGTGCATCGGACGGCCAGGCCGGCGAGATCCCCGAAGAGATCTCCTGGATGGCGGTGCTGCACACGCCGACGACGCCCGACGCCGACGGCCCGATTCAGACCGCGCTGGAGGAGTACACCGGGGCGGAAGTCGACTTCCAGTGGGTTCCCGCAGCCTCCACCGACGAGAAGATCAACGCCGCCCTGGCCTCTGACTCACTCGCCGACATCACGTCGCTGACCAACATCACGAATGCGTCCGTGCGCCAGGCACTGAAGTCCGGCCAGTTCTGGGACGTCGAGCCGTATCTCAAGGACTACGAGAACCTGTCGAAGATCGACGAGAAGACCATCGCGTCGGCGCGCGTGGACGGCAAGCTCTACGGCGTCCCGTTCCAGAAGCCGATCGCGCGCTACGGCGTGATCGTGCGCCAGGACTGGCTCGACAACCTCGGTCTCGAGGTGCCGCACACGATCGAGGAGCTCAGCGAGGTCGCCGTGGCCTTCACCACGCAGGACCCTGACGGCAACGGCGTCGACGACACGACGGGATTCATCGACCGCCTGGAAAGCTTCAAGCTCGGCTTCAAGAGCCTCGCCGGCTACTTCGGCGCCGGGAACAACTTCGTCGTCACGGATGACGACGAGGTGATCCCGACCTTCCAGACCGACGAGTTCAAACAGGCCATGGAGTGGTACCGCGGCCTCTACGAGCAGGGCGCCGTCAACGGCGAGTTCGTCACGATGCAGAAGCAGAACCAGATCGACGCCGTCGCCCAGGGCAAGGGCGGCATCATGGTCACGGGTCTGTTCGAGCCGAAGGGATACATGAATCTCGCGCTCAGCTCCGACCCGAACACCCCCATGGAATGGGCGCTGATCAACGACATCACCTTCGAGGACGTCCCGCGCCGCATCCTGTCCGACACCAACGGCGGCTTCGGCGGCTGGCTGGCGATGTCCACGAGCCAGGTCAAGGACGAAGCCGAACTGAAGGGGATGCTCGCGTTCATCGACAAGCTGCTCGATGAGGAGGCGTTCACGCTCATGACCAACGGCATCGAGGACGAGCACTACACGGTCGACTCGGAAGACATCGTGACGATCGCCGATCAGGCGAAGTGGGAGCAGGAAGTGCAGCCGTACTCCTCGTCCCGCCCCAGCGACAACGTCATCACCTTCAAGAGCTCGACGCCCTACGTCGACGAGGGCAACCAGAAGATCGAGGAGAACACCGAGTACGCCGTGATCGACCCCACGCTGCCGCTGTCCTCGGACGCCTTCGATCAGAGTTGGTCGACGATCCAGCAGGCCGCGAACGACGCCTACAACAAGTACATGGTGGGCCAGTTGGACATGGCCGGCTTCGAGGCCGCGATCGCCGATCTCGATGGCAAGGGCCTGAACACCATCATCGAGGAACTCAGCGCCTCGTACGCGGAGACGAACTGAGATGAGCGGGACGCAGGTGCAGAGCAGGGCCGCCCGATTCGGCTCGACGGGCGTGCAGCGGACCACCCGTGCGCTGCAGGCCGAGATCGACCGGGCCGCGGACTCGGGCGGCGGACGTGTGACGATCACGACCGGCGTGCACGAAACCGGCGCTCTGCGCCTGCGCTCCCGCGTGGAACTCCATCTCGAAGCAGGGGCGGTGCTGCGCTTCGTCGCCGACCCGGCCCTCTACCCGCCCGTGGCCGCGCGCTGGGAGGGCACTGCCACCACGATCCACTCGCCGTGCATCTATGCGCGCGACGCCGTCGACGTCGCGATCACGGGTCGCGGCGAGATCGACGGCGGGGGCGAGCGGTGGTGGGACGCTCATCGCGCCTCCTCACTCGCCTACCCTCGTCCCACCCTCATCGGAATCCATCAGAGCGAGCGCGTGGAGATCTCCGGCGTCACCCTGCGCAATTCCCCGGCATGGACCGTGCACCCTCTGCTGTGCGACGACGTGCACGTCACCGGCGTGCGCATCATCAATCCGCCGGATTCCCCCAACACCGACGGCATCAACCCCGAGTCCAGTCGCAACGTGCGCATCAGCGACTGCCACATCGACGTCGGCGACGACTGCATCGCGATCAAGGCCGGCAGCGAGCGCTCCGCCGAGCGTGTGGCATGCGAGAACATCGCCATCACGAACTGCACCATGGTGCACGGTCACGGTGGCGTGGTGATCGGCAGCGAGATGTCCGGCGGCGTGCGGGGTGTGGTCATCTCGAACTGCGTGTTCCAGGGCACCGACCGCGGAATCCGCATCAAGTCACGGCGCGGTCGCGGCGGCACGGTCGCTGATGTCCGAGTCTCGAACATCGTGATGGACGGTGTGATGTGCCCGGTCGTGATCAACCCGTTCTACTTCTGCGGCCCTGAAGGCAAGGAGCCGATCGTATCGGACCGCACCGCCCAGCCGGTCGGAGAGGGCACGCCGCGCTTCCACGGCATCCATCTCGCCCACATCACCGCAACCAACGTCTCATCCTGCGCGGCCTGGATCTCCGGGCTTCCGGAGGCTCCGCTGGAGAGCGTCACCCTGGAGGACTTCGTCGTGTCGTTCGCTGCGGATGCGGTCCCGGCCGTGCCGGCGATGGCCGACGGTGTTCCCGCGATCGCGGCGGGAGGCGTACATGCCCAGTTCGCCTCGGGGCTGCGACTCGTGGACGTGCACGTCCTCGGCGCGAGAGGTCCTGCTCTCGTCACCGACGGCACGGCACGCGTGGAGACCAGGGGAAGTGCGCTGGGATGACACTCATGACCGATGCTCCCCGGCACCAGGATGCCGCGCCAGCCCCGTTCCGTCGCCGGGCCGAACTCATCATCGCCGGCGTCGGCGTGCTGGCCGCCGGCGTGCTGCAGGGCGGCTTCGCTCTCGTGATCACCCGCAGCGACGACGCCACGCTGAGATCTCAGGTCGTACCCGCGTTGGAATCCGCCGGGCTCGCGGTCACGGATGCCGATGCCACCGTGGCACTCAACACGCTGGCGGCGTGGTTCGGATTCTCCTTCGTCCTGATCGCGGCGTTGTGCGCGATCGGCTGGTTCTTCGCCACGCACCGGCCGCGCCGACGTTCGACCGGATTCTGGTTCCTCGGCGCCGGACTCGCATGCCTGCTGGGAACGCAGCTCGTGCTCTATCCGGTCGCCTTCCTCTTCTTCTTCTCCGCCGCGCTGTTCGCAGTGCGCACCCCACCGCAACGGAGCACCTCATGACGACGACCTCGCAGATCACCGACGCGACGATCCCCATCCAGATCCGCCGCGCGAACCGCAACCGGCTCCGCGTGACGCCCGGTCGTCGCGTGTTCAGTGTGATCAACGGCATCCTGCTGACGGCGTTCGCACTCGTCTGCGTGCTGCCGTTCGTGAATGTCCTGGCCAGCTCCCTGGCGACGCCGGGCGAGCTCGCGACGCGACCGTTCATCCTGTGGCCGGAGACCTTCACGCTCGACGCCTATCGGTACATCCTGTCGACTCCGACGATCTTCCGTGCTCTGGGTGTCTCGGCGATCGTCACGATCGGCGGCACCTTCATCTCGCTGGTGCTCACCGCGTTCATGGCGTACGCCCTCTCGAAGAAGCACCTCAAGGGACGCCGGGTCATCAACTTCCTCGTGCTGTTCACGATGCTCTTCGCGGGCGGGATGATCCCGACGTTCATCGTCGTGAAGAACCTCGGCATGATCGACACGCTCTGGTCGCTCATCATCCCGGTCGCCATCAACGCGTTCAACTTCGTCATCATGCGCAGCTTCTTCCAGGGCATCCCCGAGAGCCTGGAAGAAGCCGCCCGCATCGACGGCTGCAGCGAGTTCGGCGTCTTCTGGCGGATCGTGCTTCCGCTCTCGCTGGCGTCGATCGCGACGATCGGCCTGTTCTACGCGGTGTACTACTGGAACACGTACCAGAGCGCGATTCTGTACATCAACAGCTCCGAACTCTGGCCCATGCAGGTTCTGCTGCGTCAGATCGTCGTGGTCGCCAGCGGTCTGAACACGAATGACATGGCCGTGGACATCGTGCCGCCGGCGCAGTCGGTGCGGATGGCCGTGATCTTCGTCGCCACCCTTCCGATGCTGCTGGTTTACCCGTTCGTGCAGCGGTTCTTCGTCAAGGGCGCACTGGTCGGCTCGGTCAAGGGCTGAACCGCCGGGGCCGGGGCCGACTTCAGCCCTGGTAACTGCCGCGGAAGGTCCAGGAGTCGCGCGTCCGCGGCCCGAACCCCTGAGACATCAGGGTCAGGATGCCGTCGCCGCTCACGACCAACCGCAACCGGACCGAGGCGATGTCGTCGCCGACGGCGCTCAGGCGTACGTGGAGCACGCCAGGTGCTGTCCAGCCGGCCGTGACGACGGCATCTCCCAGCGCGGTCGGGACCGTCGTCGGTCGCATGGTGGCGAAGACGAGCTCGTGCGCGTCTTCCCAGTGCACGCGGCCGCCGTCGGCACCCACCTCGACGACGATCGCGCCCGGCGCGCCCTCCCCGGTGATCAGAACGGCGTCGGCGCGGACAGGCACGGCGTACTGCGGATCATGCGGCGGCGTGGGCGGGGCGATTCCGATCGCGGAATCCGCCGCCGGGCCATCGTCGCGCTGCGCGTCCTGCCCCAGCTCGTCCACGGCCCGCAGCAGCATCTCGACGAGTCTCTGATCGCCGCCCGTCAGCGTCGTCGTGTCGGCGGTGACGACGGCCGCGAGCTGGCGCGCCGGGTCGCCGTAGACGATCTGACCGCCGAGCCCGAACATCATCCAGCTGTCGCCGCCGGGCAGCCACATCTGCCGCCCGTACCCCGCGCGCAACGGCGCACCCCAGGTCTGCATCGCGGGCGAGCTGCGCGGCTCGAGCAGCCGTGCCACGACGCGTTCGGGAAGGATGCGGCGGCTCCCCCGGCATCCGCCGCCGTTGAGGACCTCGGCGATCGGGAGCAGATCTGCGGGCGCCATGATGAGGCCGGACCCGCCGTGACTGATCCCCTCAGGTCCCGGCAGGAAATGCGCGCCTGCTCCGATGCCGAGGGGATCCAGCAGGCGAGGGCGAAGATAGTCGAGCATCGGCATGCCCGCGACGCGCTCGACCAAGGCAGCGAGCACGTACGAAGCGCTCGTGTCGTAGGTGAACAGCGTGCCGGGCCGTTGCGTCGGCGGCACCTGGAAATACGATTCGAACCAGCTGTCGGATGCCTCGACATAGGTCGTTCGGCTGTACGGACCGGTCATCGCGAGCATGTCGTCGATGCGGGTCTGCTCGAGCCACGGGTGCACCGGAGCCTGCTCGGGGAAGTACGTCATGATGCCGTCGTCCAGGGCGAGCAGCCCCTCCTCCACGAGCAGGAGGACGGCGAGCCCCGTGAACGACTTCGACACCGAGTACAGCCGATGCGGGGCCTGGAGACCGAACGGAGCGATGTCCTCGCGCACAATCGTGCGACCGCCGACGCTGATCTGGATCGAATGCAGGGCGATGTCTGCGGCGTGCGCTTCGGCGAACAGCGTTCGCAAGGGTCTGGTCACACCGCGTCCCTGACACCGTCGAGAAGCTGGTCGGCGATCTCCGCAGGGCGCACCGGGGAATGATCCAGGATCGCCACAGCGAGGTCGAGCCGCAGCGTCTCGCCCCGGGGCAGCTCGCGTCGGCTCTCCACGGCGAGCGCTGGGCCGAATCCGACGTATCCCTCGGCGCGGACGAACCACGGCATCCCGTTGGTGCTGACTCCGACGAGCGACGCATGCTCGGCATCCAGGCAGATCCAGGGCGAAAGCGAGCCGTGCGCGGCGTCGACACCACGGCCGTCCGCGGTTCGAAGGCTCGCTGCGGGGAAGGGCGCCCGCCAGAAGAGCCCCCCGTAGAACGCCCCCGGGCGACCGTTGGTCTGCGGGCTGCCGAAACTCACGTCCTGCTCGAGCGCCGTGAGCCGCGAGACCCAGACGACCTCCCACCGGTCTTCCAGCTCGCGGACCGTGATCGTGCGCTCCTCATCGAGCAGGGCAGCGCCGTGCACGTCGCGCCAGGAGACCTGTTCGATCACCGTCCCGTCGCTCACCTCACGGCCGGTCGAGCGCTGCGTGCCGTGGTTGTCGAGTGCGGTGGGGCCCTGACCGCGCACGTAGGTGCGCCCGCCCCAGAAGCTCGTCCCGTTGACGTCCGGAAACGCAGCGCTCACGCCGAGATGGTGTCGATGATCCTCGGGCTCGATCTCGGTGACCGCGACGCCGAGCGGGCTGGTCGCCGTCAGGAAGGGACGCGGCGACAAGCCCGCATCGACGGCTGTGCCGTCGTGATACTCGACGATCGCGCCTGCGCGGCGAACCAGCTCGATGGTCATTCGCGCGCCCTCGTGCTGCTGCGCGCGGCGAGCGCCGGCGAGAACATGATGGGTTCGCGCAGCGGATCAGCCGTCATCTCCGCACGCAGGACGGTCCAGATCTGCTCGCCGATCTCGGCGAGCCGCGACGTCATCGTCGTCAACGACGGCGACGAGTAGCGCGCGAACGGGATGTCGTCG
This sequence comes from Microbacterium sp. NPDC056234, assembly GCF_042267585.1. NCBI lineage: Bacteria > Bacillati > Actinomycetota > Actinomycetes > Micrococcales > Microbacteriaceae > Microbacterium > Microbacterium sp. NPDC056234. The sequence goes on along the minus strand of NZ_JBHJTE010000001.1, from coordinate 954,552 downwards.
AAGCCCGCGACCGAGATCTCATCGGGCACCGACACCCCTTCCTCGGACAGACGTCCCAGCAGACCGAGCGCCACGACATCGTTGTAGGCGATCACGGCGGTGGCACCGGTGGCGCGCAGCGCCGGCCACGCATCGTAGCCATCCTCGAACGAGTGCCCGCACGGCACGTCGATGATCTCGATGCCCGGCTCGCTCTCACGGATCTCGGCGAGACCGCGCTCGCGCTCCCAGTTCGCACGGGCATACGCCGGTCCGGCGAGGAACGCGATCCGGCGGTGACCGAGGGAGATGAGATGCCGGGCCAGCACGATGACGCCCTCGTGGTAGTCGATCAGCACGGACCCGGCATTCTTCCCGGTGGTGCGGTTGAACACCGCGACCGGACCGATCCGAGGCAGCAGCTCGAGCAGGTCGGGCCGTGTCATGCGCGGGGAGAACAGCGCGACGGCATCCGTGCGGTCGCGCAGATCTCGGGCGAGATCCGGTTCGCCGTCCGCATCCTCGAACGAATCCGTGACGACGACGTGATAGCCGTCGCGGGCGGCCGCCCTGTTGAATCCATGCAGCACCTGGTGGAACATCGGGTTTCCGAGGTCCGGGACGAGCACGCCCACCGTCCTGCTGACACCGAGCGAGAGCGAACGGGCGGTCTGGCTCGGCGTATAGCCGAGCTCGTCGATGACCTGCCGCACGCGCTGTGCGATCTCGGCGTTGACGGTGGGGATGCCGTTGAGCACCCGCGACACGGTCGCCTTGGACACACCGGCGGCCTGCGCGATGTCGTTGATCGTCGTCCCGCGCGTCGGCGCTGTTCGCGCTCGTCGTGTCGCCATCGTCGCTACTCCCCCATCGTGATGCCGAAGTCGCGGAAACGGGCGAGGACCTCGCCTGCTCCGTGCCGTCCCGCTGCGAACAGCGAGACGGCCGCCCCGACCCAGTGCCCCTCGATCGCCTGGAACTGCGGATCGATATCGATCCTCGCACCGTCTGCGACCAGCTCGACGCGCACGCGCGCGTCTGCGTCGACATCCAGCGTGACCGTCGCGGTCGCGGCGGCGATCGGCACGCGCAGGTGCACGCGCTCCTCCTGGTCGTCGCGCTCGCGGACCGCGACGACGGCTTCGGCGCCGTCCGCGCCGATCCGCACTCCGGCCCAGACATAGGTGTATCCCAGCACCGCGATGCCTGCTCGGTCGCCCGACTTCGTGGTGACCAGCTCGACGTCCACGCGCGAGGTCGACGGCTGCCCGGGCAACGGCTGCGAGATGACCCGGGAGAGCGTGCGGACGTTACCGCTGTCTGCGCTGCCGCGCAGCGTGAGCGCAGACGGCGTCCAGGCGTCGTGGTCGCGCCCGACCACGGCATCCGGATCCGGGTCGGCCTCCCACTGCCAGTCGGCGCTCGGGACGCCGTCGGCGAAATCGTCGGGGCGGGCGAGGGTGCGCAGGCCCTGATCCGTGCCGCGCGGGGATGGATGCTGCAGCACCGGCTGCGCCGGCCCGCCCGCGACCGCCTGGCCCATCACGGGCCAGCCGTCCTCACCCCATGCCATGGGCTGCAGGTGGAGGACTCGGCCGTACACGCCGCGGTCCTGGAAGTGCAGGAACCAGTCGCCGCCCTGGCCGTCGTCGACCCACGCGCCCTGGTGCGGACCATTCACCGGGGTGTCGCCCTGCGACAGCACGACGCGGTGCTCGTACGGTCCGTACGGATTGTCGGATCGGAACACGGTCTGCCAGCCGGTCGCCACGCCGCCTGCCGGTGCGAAGATCCAGTACTCGCCGTCGCGCTGATAGAACTTCGGCCCCTCGACCGTCGTGAACCCTTCCAGGCGATCACCGTCGATGACATCCACCGCGACGCCGCGGGTCTCGGTGAGCAGCCCGTCGACTTCAACGACCGTGAGCGCGTTCTTGCGTCCAGAACGCGAACGCGCCCAGCCGTGCACGAGATACGTGCTGCCGTCCTCGGCCCAGAGCGGGCACGGATCGATCAGCCCGAGTCCTGCCAGCAGCAGTCGCGGCGGCGACCAGGGGCCGGCCGGGTCTTCGGCGGTGACGACGAAGATCCCCTGGTCCGGGTCGGGGTAGACGACGAAGAAGGTCCCGTCGTGGTGTCGGATCGACGGCGCCCACACTCCCCCGCCGTGTCGAGGCAGCGCGAACCAGGCCGCCGGTTCATTGCGCTCGATCGCATAGGAGATGCGGGTCCAGTTCACGAGATCGTCGGAGACGAAGATCGGCAGCCCTGGCGCGCGATGGAAGCTCGATGCCACGAGGTAGAAGCGATCACCGACGCGAATGGCATCAGGATCCGGCACATCGGCATCGATGATCGGGTTGCGATACAGGCTCGCATCTTCGACGAGTTTCATCTCCCTCACGGTAGTCGAGAAACCGGTTCCTGTCCAAGCGTCTCCCCCACGCCGACCGAAACTTAGTTAGACTACCTAAGTAATGCCTGCCTCTGACGAATCGCTGCACACCACCGCCACCGACCTGCGCATGGCCACCTTCCGACTGGCTCGCCGCCTCCGTCGGGAACGCGCCGACGATCACATCAGCGACGCGCACTTCGCCGTGCTCGCCAGCCTGAAGATGAACGGCGCCCTCACGATCGGCGCCCTCGCCCAGCGGGAGCGCGTCACAGCCCCGACGATGTCGAGCACGGTCGCGGCCCTCGTCGAAGACGGCTACGTGACCCGCGTGCAGGACGCGGATGACCGGCGCCGCGTCCAGGTGGAGATCACCGATGCCGGGACGGCTGTGGTCACCGAGACCGTGCGCAAGCGCGATGCAGCGCTCTCCGATGCCCTGTCCGAACTGGATTTCACCGAGACGGAGCTGCGAACGCTGCGGGACGCCAGCGCCCTGATGCGGAAGGTGGCCGAGCGGTGAGCGCCATGTTCCGGTCGTTCTCGACCTTCAACTACCGGATCTGGTTCATCGGCGCCCTGGTGTCCAACGTCGGCGGATGGATGCAGGCCACCGCACAGGACTGGGTCGTGCTGACCGAGCTGACCGACAACGACGCCACGGCGATGGGCGTGACGATGGCACTGCAGTTCGGTCCACCGCTCGTGCTGGTCAGCCTGACGGGGTGGGCGGCCGATCGATTCGATCGGCGCAAGCTCCTGCTCGTGACCCAGACGACTCTGATGATCCTCGCGCTCGGCGTCGCCGCCCTGCTGCTCACCGGCGTCATGACGCTGCCGCTGATGTTCCTGTTCGCGCTGGCGTTCGGAATCACCAACGCGTTCGACGCACCGGCGCGACAGGCGTTCGTGTCCGACATGGTGTCGATCGACGACGCGTCGAACGCGGTCGCGCTGAACTCGGCATCCTTCAACATGGCCCGGCTTCTGGGCCCCGCCGTCGGTGGCCTGCTGATCGTCGTGGTCGGAACCGGGTGGGTGTTCGTCGCGAACGCGGTGACCTTCCTCGCCATGCTCATCGCGCTGCTCATGATGCGCTCCGGCGAGCTGATCCCCCGCGTCAAGAGCCGAAAGGGCTCCGGTCTGGCCGAAGGCTTCCGCTACGCGTGGCGCAGGAGCGATCTCGCCGTCACGTTCGTGATGGTGTTCCTCATCGGCGCGTTCGGCATGAACTTCCCGATCTTCGCCTCGACGATGGCCCTCGAATTCGGCCGCGAGGCCGACGGGTACGGCGTGCTCAGCTCGGTACTGGCGATCGGATCGCTCACCGGCGCCCTGCTCGCGGCCCGGCGGGAGCGCGCCCGCATCCGCGTCTTCGTGATCGCCGCCGGTGGCTTCGGCGTCGCTTCGCTCATCTCGGCGGCGATGCCGACGTACTGGACGTACGCCGCGTCGCTCATGTTCATCGGATTCATGATCGTGACGATGATGACCACCGCGAACGGTTACGTCCAGACCACGACCGATCCGGCGCTGCGCGGCCGGGTGCTCGCGCTCTACATGGCCGTCATCATGGGCTCGACGCCGGTCGGCGCTCCGATCGCCGGGTGGATCACCGATGCGTTCGGCCCGCGGGCCGCGATCGCGGTCGGCGGTTTCGCCGGCATCCTGGCGATGATGATCGGAGTCGGATGGATGCTCGCGTCCGGACGCCTGCACCGCCAGGAGGACACCCGCTTCCGGCTGACGCTGGATGAGACCCGTCCGTTGACCGTGGTGGCGCCGGACCCGACGGAGTTCAGCGACGAGGTCGCCGCGACGACACCGATCCGCACGGAGCACCGCCGCGAGGCCTGATCGACCGCAGGACACTTGCGAGTTCTCACGATTTCGTGACCGGTGCCCCGTGCGCGCCTCGGTGCTCGTAGCCTGAGCCTGTGACCTCTTCTTTCCCACGACGCCGGACGATGGCCGCGGTCGCGGGCATCGCTGCGGCGATCGTCGGCGTGGGAATCGGCGAACTCGCCGCCGCGCTCTTCGCCGCGTCGTCCAGCCCGTTCGCGGTGGTCGGCGGCTCCTCGATCGACGCGGCGCCGACGTGGGCCAAGGACACCGCGATCGCGTGGTTCGGCACCGCCGACAAGGCCGCTCTGCTGGTCGGGATCGGCATCGTCCTCGTCTTGGCCGCCGCGATCGCCGGTATCTGCGAGGCGCGCTGGCGCCGCTCGGGCGTCATCGCGTTCGTCCTGATCGGCGGTGTGGTCGCCGTCATCGCCCTCACCCGATCGGATGCGGGGATGCTCGCGTGGCTGCCGTCGCTGCTGGCCGGAGTGGCGGGCGGCGTCGCACTGCACCTGCTCATCGGCATCCTGACCGGCCGCCCCGAAACGGATGCCGCGGAGCACGCCGAACTGCCGACGCGACGCCGCTTCCTCGCCTGGGCGGGTGGCGCCGCCGCGCTCGGCATCGCGCTCACGATCGCCGGAGCCGTCGCACGCGCGGGGACCTCGGCCATCACGACCGTGCGCGACGCGCTGCGGCTGCCCCGCCCGGCGACGCGGGCCCCCAGCCCGCCGGCCGGGGCAGCGCTGGACGTTCCAGGCCTCTCGCCGCTGATCACCCCCAACAGCGACTTCTACCGGATCGACACCGCACTCGTCGTGCCGACGGTTGATCCGGCATCCTGGCGACTGCGCATCCACGGGATGGTCGCGGAGGAGTTCGAACTCACCTGGGACGAACTGCTCGCGCTGCCGCTCACCGAGACGACGGTGACGCTGTCGTGCGTCTCGAACGAGGTCGGCGGAGACCTCATCGGCAACGCGGTGTGGCTGGGCTACCCGATACGTGAACTGCTCGCGCGGACGCGGCCGAGCGCCGACGCCGACATGGTCCTGTCGACGTCCGCCGACGGCTTCACCGCCGGCACGCCGCTGGAGGCCCTCACCGACGACCGCGACGCGCTGCTCGCGATCGGCATGAACGGCGAGCCGCTGCCGCTCGCGCACGGCTTCCCTGCCCGGATGGTGGTACCGGGGCTCTACGGCTACGTCTCGGCGACGAAGTGGGTCACGGATCTCGAGGTCACCCGCTTCGACCGCGACCGCGCGTACTGGACGGATCGCGGATGGTCGGCCCAGGGCCCGATCAAACTGCAGTCGCGCATCGATGTTCCGCGCGCCGGCCGCGGCGTCGACGCCGGCGACAGCGTGATCGCCGGCGTCGCGTGGCAGCCGCGCACCGGCGTCGCCGCCGTCGAGGTGCAGATCGACGACGGCGACTGGCAGCAGGCGGAGCTCGCACCGGCCATCTCCGACGACACCTGGGTCCAGTGGCGGATGCCGTGGCGCGCCGAACCAGGAGACCACCGCATCCGCTGCCGCGCGGTCAGTGCCGACGGCGAGACGCAGACCGAGGCACCCGCGCCGCCGGCGCCGGATGGTGCGACCGGATGGCACACGGTGAGCGTCAGCGTCGGCTGACGCGCCCCCTCACTCCTTCACGCTGCCGGAGGACAGCCCCGTCTGCCAGTACCGCTGGAGGAACAGGAACGCGATGACGAGCGGAAGGATCGAGACGAACGATCCGGTGATCACGGTCGAGAACACCGCCTGGGACCCGCCTCCGGCCGATGCCGCCGCCTGGATCTGCGCGAGTCCGACCGTGATCGGGTACAACTCCGAGGTGTTCAGCATGATCAGCGGCAGGAAGTAGTTGTTCCACGTTCCGACCAGCGAGAAGAGGAAGACCGTGACCAGACCTGGTCCGAGCAGCCGGAGCCCGATCTGCCAGAACGTGCGGAACTCCCCCGAGCCGTCGACGCGCGCGGCTTCGACGATGCTGTCCGGGATCGCATCGGCCGCGTAGACGCGCATGAGGTACACCCCGAACGGGCTGACGAGCGACGGGACGATGATGGCCCACGGCGTATCGGTGAGGTTCGCCGCCGAGAACAGCAGATACGTCGGCAGCGCCAGCGCGGTCAGCGGGATCATGACGGCACCGAGCGTGATGCTGAACAGCAGCTTCCCGCCGCGGAACTCGTACTTCGCGAACGCATAACCGGCCATCGCCGACAGCAGGGTCGCTCCGACGGCCGCGACGACGGCGTAGAGGATGGTGTTCAGGATCCACCTCAGGAAGATGCCGTCGCGCATCTCGAAGAGCTGGACGAGGTTCTCCCACAGCGAGAAGTCCCCGCCGAACCACAGCCCGAACGTGGTGAACAGCGCGGCGTTGTCCTTCGTCGAGGAGACCAGCAACCACCACAGCGGAAGGACGAAGTAGAGCACGCACAGCCACAGCAGCACGGTCAGCAGCAGGCTGCGCCGCTTCTGCGCCACGTACGGGCGCGGCCGGCGAGCGCGCCGTCGACTGACGGATCCGGGCGCGACGACCGCGCGGGTGTCGAGGTCGGTCATGAGAGCCTCCGCTCGCGCCGCTCACGGCGCTGCTCGCTGAGCTGGACGACGTACGACACGACGGCGATCACGATCCCGAGCAGGAAGGCGATGGCGGCGGCGTAATTCAGCTCCTGATTGATGAACGCGAGGTTGTACGCGTAGTAGTTCGGGGTGAACGAATTCGAGATCGCATCCGGGGCGATCGTGTTGAGCAGGCTCGGCTCGTTGAACAGCTGGAACGAACCGATGATGCTGAAGATGATCGTCAGCATGATGGCGGGCCGGATGGCCGGGATCTTGATGCTCCACGCGACCCGGAACTGACCGGCACCGTCGATCTCCGCGGCCTCGTACAGCTCCGCGGGGATCGACCGCAGCGCCGCGTACATGATGATCATGTTGTAGCCGATGAACTCCCACGTGACGATGTTCATCATCGATCCGAGGACCGACCCCGGCGAGAGGAAGTCCGGAGTGCCGAGCCCCACAGACCGAGCCACCTGCGCGATCGGACCGAAGTCCGGCCCGTACAGGTAGCCCCACATCAGCGTCGCGACCACGGCAGGGACGGCGTACGGCATGAAGATCAGCAGCCGGATGCTGCGCGACCCGCGGGCCCTGCCGCTGTCCAGCGCAAGAGCGAAGAACAGGGCGAGGCCCAGCATGATCGGTACCTGCACGACGAGGAACAGGGCTACACGACCGAGACTGGCCAGGAAGTCCGGATCCATCAGCGCACGTGCGTAGTTGGCGAGTCCGGCGAACTGCTCGCCGCCGATGAGCTTGCTCTCGAACAGGCTCAGATAGCCCGAGTAGATGAGCGGGACGACGAGCATCGCGGTGAAGACGATGAAGAACGGAAGGATGAACAGATAGGCGGCGCGCTGCTGCTTGCGCTTGATCGTGCCGGCTCGACGGCGCTGCGCCTCCGGCAAGGGGGACTGCGACATGGCGGATCCTCTCGGAAGATGTCGGCGGGGCACTGCGCGTCGCCGCGGCAGCGCCCCGCCCGGTCTCACTCGACGGTGAAGCCCTGGTCCTCGGCGTAGGTCACGAGGTCGTCCTGCCACGCGTCGAGCGCGTCGGCGATGTCGCCCTTGGCGGCGATGACCGTGCCGACGTTCTCCTCGTACGAGGCGTAGGCGTAGTCCATGAACGGCAGCCACTGGAAGTCCGTGTCGACCGTCTCCGAGATCTCCGCGAACAGCTTGTTGACCTGCTGCCCGCCGTAGAACTCCGATTCGAGATCGGTGAACGCGGGATCCTCCAGCACCGACACCTGCGGCGGGTACAGGAACTGCTGCGTGGCGAACTGCATCGCCGACTCCTCGTCATGGTTGAGGAACATCGCCAGCTCCGCGGCGGCGATGGGGTTCTTGCTCGTCGCGAGCACCGCATCCGACGATCCGCCCCAGTTCCCGGATGCCGATGCCCCTTCCTCGACCTGCGGCAGCGGCGCTGCGCGCCACAGCCCTGAGGTGTTCTCGGCCGTGCCCTGCAGGAAGACGGGCCCCCACGCCGCGGTCAGCCAGCCGGCGTACTTGCCGTTGGACAGCCCCTGGTACCACTCGTCCGTGAAGTCGACGTCGGTGGCGACCAGATCCTTCTGGATCAGATCGGTCCAGTAGGACGCGATCTCCTTCGCGCCTTCGTTGTTGACATCGATCGAGACGGTCTCCTTGCCGTCGTAACCGAACGGCTTGAGGCCGGCCTGCCAGAAGAACCCGATCATCTGACCGGCCTGCGTGGCGCCGAGATTGGAGATGTAGGAGCCTGTCGCGTCCTTGACAGCCTGCGCGGCAGTCGCGTACTCCTCCCACGTCGCCGGCGGCTCTGTGATTCCTGCCTGCGTCAGCAGGTCCTCTCGGTAGAGGTTGCCCATCGGTCCCACGTCCTGCGGGATCGACCAGACCTCGTCGCCGGGCGAGACCTGATTCCACGCCCACCCGACGTAGTCATCTGCGAGGTCGTCGGCCCCGTGCGGCGCGAGATCGAGCAGCGCCTCGGCCAGGACGAAGGACGGGATGTGCTGGTACTCGATCTGCGCGACATCCGGCGCTCCCTCCCCCGCCTCGAGCGCGCTGCGCAGCTTCTGGTAGTGCGGCAGGCCCTGCCCGACGTTCTCCACCTTCACATCGATCTCCGGGTACTTCTCCTCGAAGAGAGCGACCTCGTCTTCGATGTTGGGCACCCAGGTCCAGAAGGTCAGCTCGGTGGGCGTGTTCAGCGCCTCTTCGCGCTGCTCATCAGTGATCGGCCCAGCGCTCTCCTCCTGCCCACCGGGCGTGCACCCGGCGAGGACGAGAGCGGTGAGGGCGGCGCCGGCGATGAGCGCGGCGCGACGCTGTGCTGTGTTTCTCATGTCCTTCTTCCTCTTCATTGAGTGACGAGCGGATGCGCGTCAGCGGTCGATCAGGATCAGCGATCCCCACGGTTCGATGGTGAGCTCGTCGCCTGCCGAGTGGCCGGTGCCGTCCACGGCATTCTCCACATCCCCGGCCAGCGCGATCGATGCGGCGGCCCAGCTCCAGTTGAAGACGAACCAGGCTCGCCGCCCGTCCGGCAGCGTCCCGGAGCCGACCGTCACCGGAAGCGCGCGGTCGGTCGTGAGGCGGTCGGCGATCGCGGCGGGCACGGCCCACCGGAACAGGCTCGCCGCGAGGTCGGCGGACGGCACGGTGCCGACGGTCGTGACCCGCCCCTGTCCGTGCGGCTTCGTCACGATCGCCGGGAAGGAACGGAACCACGGATGGTCGTACTCGGCGACGACCCGGGCATCCTCGTCGGCGATCAGCCCGTCCGCCCAGAGGCGAGCGGTGCCGACGACACCCGGCAGTTCCGTGGAGTTCAGCACGACGTCGTGCTGCAGGTTCGAGAACTCCTCGTAGTGGACGCCCGCCGCTGCGGTCAGACGGTCGGGCGCCGGGGCGACGCGCGCCCGCGCCTCCTCATCCGCGTAGCCGGTGCGGATGCCGATGAGGAGATGCCCTCCCGCCTCGGCGTACGCGGCGAGCAGGTCGAGCTCCTCGTCCGTGGCGACATAGAATCCCGGCGCGACGAGGACCGGGAAGCGTTCGGCGAGCGCGGTGGCTCCGATCTCGAGCGCCTGCGCCGGGTGCAGAATGCGCGCCTGCGCGCCTGCGTCGACGACCCCCCGATGGAAGGCATCGAAGATCCGGTGGTACGCGGCTCGATCCGGTCGGCCATCGGCATCCGGGAACGGCGGACTGAACTCGAGCGCGTATCGGCTGTCGTTCGACCAGAGGATCGCCACGTCCGCGTCCGGCTCGAAACCGTCCAGACGTGTGCCGATCGATCCGAGCGTCGCGCCCAGACCCGCGACCTCCCGGTAGATGCGCCCCGGTTCGAGGCTGTGCGGCAGGACTCCGCCCCAGTACGTCTCCGTGCCGTACGGCAGCGTGTGCCAGTGCCAGTACTCGATCATCGCCGCCCCACGCGAGATGAGGGCGAGCGCCGCCTGTCGAAGCTGACCCGGATAGGGCGGCATGTTGAACTCCGGACCACCGATGGACTGCGCATCCGTCTCCGTCACGAGGAAACGCGACTGCTGGGAGGAGAACAGCCGGTCCGCCTGGCGGAGCAGGCCTGCCACCCCCGACGTCGTCCACGGCGTCACCGGATCCGGCTCGCGCGTCGCGTCGAGATGATCCTGCATCGCGTAGTACGGGTTGCCTGCGGTCACGTCGAGCCCGCGCACCAGCTTCTCGTCGTCGACGGCCGGCCGCGGGTAGGCGATGCAGGTCGTCACGAACTGCCCCGGTGCGGCGTACTCGCGCACGATGTCCGCCTGCCAGGTGATGAACTCGGTGGTGAGATCGGCCTGATAGCGCCGCCAGGCGAGGTCGTACTGGGGAAGCGTGTTGCCGTCCGGCGTCCACAGCTCGGACCAGTCCGCGATCCGATGCGACCAGTAGGTCAGCCCCCACTCGCGATTGAGCGTGTCGACATCGCCGTAGGTCGCCGCGAGCCGGCGGACGAACCGTCGGAAGGTTCCCCCGTTGTGCGGCAGGAGCATCCCCGGCTCGTTGTCGACCTGGTAACCGATGACCGCCGGATGGTCGACGTAGCGCGAGATCACGGCGCGGATCACGCGTTCGGCATGGAACCGGAACGCGGGGTGCGAGTAGTCGACCTCCTGCCGCCCGCCCCAGGCCATCGGTCTCCCGGTGCTCACCTCGGCCGCGATCTCGGGATACGCCTGCTGCAGCCACGGCGGCACGGCGTAGGTCGGGGTGCCGAGGATCACGGAGATCCCCCTGGCGTGCGCGCCGTCCAGCACCGGCTCGAGCCAGTCCAGCTCGTACTCGCCGTCCCGCGGCTCCCACGTCGACCAGACGGACTCGCCGACTCGGATGACGGTGAACCCGGCATCCTTCATCAGGTCCAGGTCGATCTCGGTGCGCTCGTCGCGGTGGTACTCCGCGTAGTACGCGGCTCCGAAAAGGATGCCGCTGAGCTCGCGCGCGTCCGTGGGGCGCTGCTGGTTCATCTGCCGTACTCCGTTGTCATCGTGGCGAGGGATGTTGTCGACAACATCCGCTGAGAGCTACTATGTTGTCGACAACATCACCTTGTCAAGACCTGGTTTCCCCCGACATGCGAAAGTTCTTGAGAGACCAGACGACGGGAGCACGTATGACCACCGGGAAGACCCCAGCCAAGCCGTCGACGATCTACGACGTCGCCACAGCGGCCGGGGTGTCGCACCAGACGGTCACCCGCTTCCTGCGCGGCTACAAGGGGATCCGGCCGGAGACGCAGGCCCGCGTCGAACACGCGATCGCGGAACTCGGGTACCGCCCCAATCTCACGGCGCGGAGCCTGAAATCGGGACGCTCGCACCGCATCGGTGCGCTGACGCACGAGCTCTCGCAGGTCGGACCGAGCCGCATCGCCGAGGGTGCCGCTGCCGCCGCACGCGAAGCCGGTTACGTGCTCGACCTCGTCTCGCTGGACATGCGCAATCCGCACGCCGTCGAAGAGTCGCTCGCGCTGCTCACCCAGCAGGACCTCGCCGGAATCCTCGCGCTCGGCTCGACGGATGAGATGTCCCGGGCCTTCACCTCGACGAGGTTCCGCGTGCCGACGTTCATCGACGTCGAGTCCGACGATGAGCCGGATCCGTATCGCAACCGACTGTCCAATGCGAGCATGCCGTCCCTGGTGGACCACCTCGTCGAGTGGGGGCATCGACGGATCGCGCTGATCGCGGGTCCGGACAACTGGTCGGCCTCGCGCAACCGCACCCGGGCGTTCCACGCCGCACTCGCCCGGCACGGCCTCGAGGCTGAGGCGGTCGTCCAGGGAGACTGGTCGGCGCGCTCCGGCCATGCGGCCGTCGCCGAGGCCGACGGGATCGGTGCCGCCACCGCCGTGGTCGCAGCCAACGACCAGACCGCCCTCGGGGCGATGCTCGCTCTCAAGGAGAGCGGGCGTCGAGTCCCCGAGGACGTGAGCGTGGTCGGCATCGACGACATCCCTGAGGCGCGGTACTACGACCCGCCGCTGACCACCGTCCACAACCCGTTCGAGCTGCAGGGTCGCGCAGCCCTGCATCGTCTGCTCGCACTCATCGACCCCGACCACGCGATCGATCTCGACGTGCCCCTTCCGCAACTGATGGTCCGGCGCTCGTCCGGGCCGGCACCGGAACCGCGCTGAGGTCCTCCCCCACCCGGCGGACGATCTCGCTACCGTGTACTCATGAGCGGACCGGAGAACGCGCAGAATCAGGATGCCGCGGCATCCTCCACTCCCGGCGACGCGACGACGACGCCCCGCAGGTCGTTGCCGCCCGTGCAGCGCTGGGTCTTCTGGCCCGCCGCGGCGATCATCTTCGTGTTCGTGTCGTTCACCCTGATCGCCCCGCATCTTGCGGAGGAGATGTTCGGGGCGATCCAGAACACGATCGTCAATGCGTTCAACTGGTACTACGTGCTGATCGCCGCACTGTTCGTCGCGTTCAGCCTGTTCATGGGCTTCAGCCGCTTCGGCGACATCAAGCTCGGACGCGACGACGACGAGCCGGAGTTCTCTCTCATGAGCTGGTTCTCGCTGCTGTTCGCCGCCGGCATGGGCATCGGCCTGGTGTTCTACGGCGTCTCCGAACCGCTCAGTCACTTCACGAACCCCCGCCCCGGCGTCGAGGGGACGCCGGAGCAACTGGCCCAGGCCGCACTCGGTCAGACATACCTGCACTGGGGCGTGCACGCCTGGTCGATCTATGTCGTGATCGGACTCGCGCTGGCCTACGCGATCCATCGGCGCCGCCGTCCGATCTCCATCCGGTGGACGCTCGAGCCGCTGCTCGGCAAGCGCGTCGAGGGCGGCTGGGGTCACGCGATCGACGTCGTCGCCCTGGTCGGAACGCTGTTCGGTGTCGCCACGTCACTGGGTCTCGGAGTCATCCAGATCAGCGCCGGACTCTCGTCGGCGGGACTGGGCACACCCGACGAGACCACGCAGGTCATCATCATCCTCGTCATCTCGGTCTTCGTGCTCGCCTCGGTCCTGTCGGGTGTCACCAAGGGCATGAAGTGGCTGTCGAACATCAACCTCATCATGGCCGGGCTTCTGGTGCTCTACCTGCTGGTGATGGGTCAGACCGAGTTCCTCCTGCGGGAGTTCGTGCAGTCGATCGGCTACTACGTCCAGAACTTCGTCGGGCTGTCGTTCAATGTCAGCGCCTTCCAGGGCACAGCCGGCGAGGAATGGCAGGCGGCGTGGACGTCGTTCTACTGGGGTTGGTGGATCTCGTGGGCGCCGTTCGTCGGAATCTTCATCGCCCGGATCTCCAAAGGCAGGACCGTGCGCGAGTTCGTCGCGGGTGTCATCCTGGTGCCCACGCTGCTCGGCATCCTGTGGTTCGCGGTCATGGGCGGTTCGGCGCTCGCGATCGAGCTCCAGTCGCCAGGGACCCTCACGAACGAGGACGGCACGGTGGACCTGCAGGGCGCACTGTTCGAGCTGCTGCAGCACGTGCCGGGGACCACGGTCGTCACGATCGGCGCCATCCTGCTGATCGCGATCTTCTTCGTGACGTCTGCGGACTCCGGCGCGCTCGTGATGGGCATGATCGCGACCGGAGGCCAGCAGAACCCGAAGCGCTGGATCCGCGCGTTCTTCGTCCTGGTCACCGCGGCCCTCGCGATCGCGCTGCTGCTGGCCGGTGGCCTCACCGCGCTGCAGACGGCGGCGATCACGATCGCCCTGCCGTTCAGCATCGTGATGCTGCTCATCTGCTGGGCGACCGCGATCGCGTTCATCCGCGAACGCCGTGCGTACGCCAGGGCGGAACGCGCGCAGCTCATCGACAAGATCGGCGACTACTACGGCCTCGAGGTCGAATCCCGCGCCGAACAGGGAATCATCGGCGCTCAGCCGCGCTGGCTGCGTCACCTGCAGCGTCGGCTGGGGATGCCGGTGGCGCCGACGACGCCCATCCGCATCCCGCACGAGCTGCTGGAGGCCGAGAGCCATGCGGATGCCGGGCCGGCCGGCCTCGACGTCGACGAGCTCGTCTCGGACGACGAGCTGTCATCGCACGATGACCAGGACATCCCCGAGCATGGGGAGGACGGCGCTTCGCCGGTGCGCTGAACCGAGGAAAGTCAATGCCCTTCGCGCCGGGCACCCGGCATCCGTACGCTCACGGCATGGAAGACAACACCGGACGCACACCGCACCCCGAGGATCCGGCCGAAGGTCCGGACATCGACGAGACCGGCGCGCCACTCGGCGGCGATGAGACCACCGAGGAGCAGCTCACCGCCGACAACGCGGCGGAGGAGGACACGCTGCGCACCCTCGATCCGGACGACAGTCCGGCCTGACATCCGCGCGGGTCCGCGAGGGGACGCGAATGGCCGCCTTGCACGACGCAAGGCGGCCATCGGCAATACCTGCCGCGCAGGCGCTCGCTCAGCCCTCCAGCACGAGGCGGAGCTGCTCCAGCGCCCAATCGATCTCGGTCGCGCGGATCACGAGCGGCGGGGCGATGCGGACTGTCTGCCCGTGGGTGTCCTTGACGAGGACGCCGCGCTCCATGAGCTTTTCGGCGATCTCCCGTCCCGTTCCCTTGGCCGGATCGATGTCGACACCGGCCCAGAGTCCTGCCGCGCGGACTGCCGTCACGCCATGGCCGACGAGCTTCTCCAGTCCCGTCGCAAGATGAGCGCCGAGAGCGCGGGACCGCTCCTGCACCTCGCCGGACTCCAGCATCTCGACGACTCGGAGTCCGACCGCCGCGGCGAGCGGATTGCCGCCGAAGGTGGAACCGTGCTCGCCGGGGCGGATGACCCCGAGCACGTCGCGATCGCCGACCACGGCGGAGACGGGGAGGATGCCGCCGCCGAGAGCCTTGCCCAGCAGGTACAGGTCGGGTACCACGCCCTCCCGGTCGCACGCGAACGTCTCGCCGACGCGGCCGAGCCCGGCCTGGATCTCATCGGCGATGAACAGCACGTTGCGCTCGGTGCAGATCTCACGGATGCGGCGCAGGTATCCCTCTGGCGGGATGACGACACCCGCCTCGCCCTGGATCGGCTCGACGAGCACCGCGGCCGTGTCATCGGTGATCGCAGCGGCCACCGCGTCCGCATCTCCGAACGGGACGATGTCGAAACCGGCCATGAACGGGCCGAAGCCGCCACGCGCCGACTCGTCGTCGCTGAAGCTGACGATCGTCGTCGTGCGTCCGTGGAAGTTGCCGGCCGCCACCACGATGCGTGCGGCATCCGCCGGGATGCCCTTGACCCGGTATCCCCAGGCGCGCGCGACCTTGATGCCGGTCTCGACGGCCTCGGCGCCGGTGTTCATCGGCAGGACCATCTCCTTGCCGCACAGGCGGGCGAGCGCCTCGGCGAACGGCTCGAGCCGGTCGTTCATGAAGGCACGGCTGGTGAGCGTCACACGCCCGAGCTGCTCCGTGACGGCCGCGACGAGCGCGGGATGCCGGTGTCCGAAGTTCACGGCCGAGTAGGCGGCGAGCAGATCCAGGTAGCGCTTGCCCTCGACATCCGTCACCCATGCCCCTTCGCCGCGGGCGATCGTGACAGGCAGCGGGTGATAGTTCTCCGCGACGTGCGGTTCGAGGGAGGTCACTTCGCTCCTCGCAGTTCGAGCGTGCAGCACTTGATGCCGCCCCCGCCGAGCAGCAGCTCGGACAGGTCGACCATGATCGGGTTGTAGCCGCGCTCGCGCAGCTGCTTCTCGAAGCCCTTCGCACGCGGCGAGATGACGACGTTGTACCCGTCGCTCGCGGAGTTCAGACCGAACACCGCGCCGTCCTCGTCGGAGACCAGGATGGCGTCGGGGAAGCGCTCCTCGAGGATCGCGCGGCTGGCGTCGTCGAACGCACCGGGCAGGTAGGCGATGTTGGCGTGCTCCGGACCGCCGTTGTCCACGCCCTGCACCGGATCGAGCACGGCGATCGCCGTGTCGAGGTGGTAGAAGCGCGGGTCCACGAGGTTCAGCGTGACGACCTCGCGACCGAACACGTCACCGACCTCTCGGTGGCTGTCGCCGGTGGAGCGGAAGCCGGTGCCCGCGAGGATGACGTCACCGACGAGCAGGAAGTCGCCCTCGCCCTCGTTGACCTCCTTCGGCAGGACCGTGTCGAAGCCGTTGGCGCGGAACCACTCGGCGAATGCGGGCGCCTCGCCCTGGCGCTCGACGAAACGGAACTCCGGCACGTAAGCGCGACCGTCGATGAGGAAGCCGCCGTTGGCCGTGTAGACCATGTCCGGGTATCCGGGCAGCGGGTCGATGAGCTCGACCTCGTGACCGAGCTCGAGATAGAGGTCGTGAAGCTTCTGCCACTGCGCGACGGCCTTCGCCGTGTCTGTCGGGCCCGCCGGGTCCATCCACGGGTTGATCGTGTAGCTGACCGTGAAGTGCTCGGGGCGGCACATCAGATAGCGGCGGTGGTGCGCTGTGCGGGTCGTGGGGGTTGTGCGCACTGCGGTCTCGGGCGTCGACATGGTGCTCCTCAGGAAGAGATGCGGCGGACGCTGTCCAGGGGCCCGGCGGGCCTTCGACCCGGAGCTCAGTGCGAGGCGGGGAAGATGCGACACGGGCACGCCAGATGCCATTGTGTCACCCGCCGCTGAGAACGCGCCAGATTTGCGCGCCATGCCGCGCTGACCCGTTCAGGCGCCGCGCACCACGACCTTGCCGACGGTGTGCCCCGCTTCGATCTGCACGAGGGCGGCGGACGCTTCGGTGAACGCGTACTCCCGCTCGATCACGGGGACCAGACGACCCTCGTCCACGAGCGCGAGCAGCTTCTGCAGCACCTCCGGCCGCGCGGTCGCCGCGAGTGAGCGGATCCGGCGGCGCGAACCGATGGACAGGAACGCTGCCGCGAGCATCCTCGGGATGGGACCGAGGACGCGACCGCCCTCGCCGCCGATGAGGATGACGGAGCCGCCCGGCGCGAGGAGCCGTTGC
This sequence comes from Microbacterium sp. NPDC056234, assembly GCF_042267585.1. Lineage (NCBI taxonomy): Bacteria > Bacillati > Actinomycetota > Actinomycetes > Micrococcales > Microbacteriaceae > Microbacterium > Microbacterium sp. NPDC056234. The sequence continues at coordinate 937,305 of NZ_JBHJTE010000001.1, read as the reverse complement.
AGCTGCCGGAGGGGCACACCGCCGACGATGTCGATCACGGCGTGGAAGTGGGCGGCCGGGAGCCCGGCGACCGGAGACTGTCGATGGTCGATCGTGCGGGTTGCACCGAGCCGGCTGACGAGGGCCGCGCTGCGCGCCCCGGCCGATGCCCAGACCTCTGCGCCGCGCAGCGCGGCCAGTTGCACGGCGAACGTGCCGACGCCGCCGGATGCGCCGAGGATGAGCACCCGCGGCGACGCATCGTCGTCGATGCCGATCTCCGCGAGATCGAGGGCCTGCCATGCCGTGCCGGCCGAGATCGGCAGAGTCGCGGCGAGTGCCGGAGCGACCGCGGGCGGCCGTGGCACCAGGCGTGACTCGGGCGCGACCGCGTACGCGGCGAGCCCGCCTCCGCCCGGGAGCTCGACCACGACCTCCTCGCCGATCTCGGCGCCGATGACACCGGGACCGACAGCTGTCACCGTGCCGGCCACGTCCATGCCGCGCACCGGCTGCTTCGGGCGGCGCAGGCCGAAGATCGGTCGGACCAGCAGCGGGTCGCCGTGCAGGATGTGCCGGTCACCGGCGTTGAGAGCCGTCGCGCGCACCCGGATCACCACCTCACCCCTGCCCGGCGTCGGAACCGGGATCTCGGCGGGTACCGTCCCCCTGGCCGGCCCGTACGTCTCGCGCTGCCACGCCGTCATCGTCTCGGTCATGTCGGGCCTCCGGAGTTCTGGTCGGGGTACTGGAAGATGTCGTCGAGCCCTACACCGAACGAGTGGGCTATCTGGAATGCCAGCTCGAGCGTCGGCGAGTACTTGCCCTGCTCGATCGCGATGAGCGTCTGGCGCGTGACGCCGATGCGGCGGGCGAGTTCGGCCTGGGTGAGACCGAACCGTTCGCGCTCGGCGCGGATCGTGTTCGTGACGCGGGTGGGTTTGACCATCAGGCCAGCCCCCGGCGGTAGGCGATGACCCTGGCGATCCCGCCGATGATCGCGGAGACCGCGAAACCGGCGAACATCGTGTTCGCGATCCAGAACACGTCGGCACCGATGGCGCAGAGCGCGATCACGCCGAGCCCCGCGATCACGAGGAACGACTGCTCGACACGCGTGCCCATCTGACTGATGTCACGGTCACGCACATCGCTCTTACCCACGCCATCCGGATCCTTCGCCCCCGCCAACAGCCCCCACAGGATGCTGATGAGGATCGTCGCTGCGATGCTGATTCCGATCGTCCAGAGCATGAGGGGGAACCAGTCGACGTCCGTCAGCGGCCCACCGCCGGCGCTCTGCAGCACGACGATGACGTAACCGGTCATCGTGATGACGCTGACGACCAGGCTCGTCCAGACGTTGCGTTCTTCGTAGACCATGACCACGCCTCCGTGTAAAAGATTCTTTACACAGAACGTACGCCCGCGGCATTCAGATGTCAAGAATTCTTTACACCCCCTCGTGTTCGAATCGCCTTGTGTGCTCGAAACCCCGGCTTCTGACGCAGACACAGCGATTCGAACTCCCGGGGCGGGGTCGAGGTCCGGACGGGGTCAGATGACGCCGGCGCTCCAGTCGTCGGGCTGACCGAACCGGTGTGCGGTGATCGAGACGGACTGCTCATGCAGGAAGGTCAGCAGCTCGATACGTCCGGCCGAGGTGACCTCGCCGTCGAACACCGCCACATCGGGGTCGCCGGAGATCCCCTCGGCGAGCAGCCGATGAAGATCGGCGACGGCCGCGCGCGATCCGACCAGCCGCACGCGCGGCGGGCGCGGCCGCGCATCGAGCTCCGGAAGCTCCAGCGGCGAGGTCTGCGACATCCGCTGCACCCACTCGTCGTCCGATTCGACCGCGACGGCCGCGCCGAGCTCGGTGAGCGATCGGCGGACCTCCGCCGGCACCCCCACCGGCGTGGAGACGAAGAATCCGGCACCACTGCGGATCGCCGCGACGATGACGCGCAGCAGTTCATGCCACCCGGCATCCGCCGTCGCCCTGATCGAGACCGCGACGGGGCGATAGCGGAACAGATTCCGCTCGACCCCGAGCCGTGACACGTCGCGCACCTGGCCGAACTCGCGATCCCAGGCGATCGCGTCGGACAGCGCAGCGCGACGCAACCATTCGAACCGTTCGAAGTCCAGCGACGGCTGCGCGGATTCGATGAGGTCGGTGATCCTCGCATCGAGCCCGCGCAGATGCAGCGTGCTCGACTCCGGGCCCCCGCTGCTCGCGCGCCACGCCCCGAGGCCGATCAAATGGTTCGGTCCGCCCGCCTTCGCGCCGGGGCCGATCGACGAGCGCTTCCATCCGCCGAACGGCTGACGCTGCACGATCGCGCCCGTGATGCCGCGGTTCACGTAGAGGTTGCCCGCCTGGACGCGCTCCAGCCAGAGCGCCAGCTCCTCGGGGTCGCGCGTATGCAACCCCGCGGTGAGACCGTACGCGACCTCGTTCTGCAGGTCGATCGCGCGTTCCAGCGTCGGCGCGTGCATGATGCCGAGCACGGGTCCGAAGAACTCCTCGCGGTGGAACCTCGAGCCGGGGAGCACACCCGCACGGATGCCGGGGCTCCACAGCCGCCCGCTCGCATCCCCCGCCACCGGCGCGGGACGGACGATCCAGCGCTCGTCCTGCTCCAGCTCGCTCAGCGCCCAGGCGAGTTTGCCCTGCGGCGGTTCGATCACCGGCCCGACATCGACCCGCGGCTCGGTCGGCCACCCCACGCGCAGCGAGCGCGTGGCGTCGGCGAGCTGTCGCGCGAAGCGCTGCGAGCGTCCGACCGGTCCGACCAGGATCGCGAGGGATGCCGCGGAGCACTTCTGCCCGGCATGCGAGAACGCGCTGCGCACGAGATCGCCGACTGCGAGATCGATGTCGGCGGACGACGTGACGATGATCGCGTTCTTGCCGCTCGTCTCCGCGTGCAGCGGCAGGTCGGGACGCCACGATCGGAACAGCTCGGCCGTCTCCCACGACCCGGTCAGCACGACTCTGTCGACATCCGGATGCGTGATGAGCGCCTGCCCGAGCGGACCCTCCGGGATGTCCGCGAGCGCGAGCACGTCGCGGGGGATGCCGGATTGCCACAGCGCCTCGGCGATCACCGCAGCGCACCGGCGCGCCGGCGGCGCCGGCTTCAGCACGACGCCGGAGCCCGCGGCGAGCGCGGCCAGCACTCCGCCGGCCGGGATGGCGAGCGGGAAGTTCCACGGGGGCGCGACGACGGTCACACGGGAGGGGACGAAGGTCGCCCCGGGGACGGCATCCAGTTCGCGTGCCTTGGCGCCGTAGAAGCGCGCGAAGTCGACCGCCTCGCTGACTTCGATGTCGCCCTCGGACAGCAGTTTGCCCGTCTCATCCGCGGCGACCTCGATGAGCTCTGCGCGTCGCGATTCCAGCGCGACCGCGGCGCGCATCAGCGCCTCGGCGCGCTCCGCTGCGGGCCGCGATCCCCAGGCCTCGCCGGCGCGACGCACACCGGCCACGATGACGTCCACCTCCGACTCACTCGTCACTCCGGCTGCTCGCACCGCGCCGATTCCGGCGGTCGAACCGCTGATGCGGGAGCGGATGCCACGGGCCCACTCGCGATTCGCCGCGAGTGACAGATCGGTATCAGGAGTGTTCGTGAAGCCGGGCGCACCACCGGCAGCCGGAGCGGCCTCCAGTTGCGAGTAGACCGCCGTCTCGACGAAGGGATCGTCCTCCGAGCCGCGGGAGATCCCGAGCACGATGTTCGTCAGGTCGGTCTCGACGACAGGCGCCGGCGGCGGCGTGCGCACGGATTCGTGCACGGGCGCACGGCGGTCCTGCGTGCGGTGGGACGTCGACCGCACGGTGCGCTGCGCTGCCCGCTCGAGCGCGTCGAGGAAGCGGTCCTGCTCCCGGACGAACAGCGTCTCGTCCTCCGCGAGGCGGAACGCCGCCGAGAGGAAGTTCGCCGGCTCCGCGCTCTCCTCCAGCCGACGCGCGAGATACGCGATCGCGACGTCGAATTCACGCGGGTGGACGACGGGGACGTACAGCCGCACCGGACCGACGTCCTTCGACACGGCGCGTCGGTGTCCCTCAGCCATACCGAGCAGCATCTCGAACTCGACATCCGGGCTCCTGCCTCCGAGCTCGTCCGCCGGCGTCGAGAGTCCGCGTTCGCCGGCGAGCAGGCTCGCGTAGGCGATGTCGAACAGGTTGTGCCCGGCTACGCCGATGCGCACGGCTGCGATGTTCTCCGGCTGCAGCGCTTCGTCGAGCAGGCGCAGGTGGTTGGCGTCCGTGAGGAGCTTTCCGTCATAGGGGGCCTGCGGCCAGCCGTGCATCACGGCATCCACGCGCTCCATCGGCAGGTTCGCGCCCTTCACCAGCCGGACCTTGATGCGCGCTCCGCCGTGTTCGACACGTTCGCGCGCCCACGCCGTGAGCTCTCGGAGGGCCGGCAGCGCATCCGGCAGGTACGCCTGCAGCACGAGGCCCGCCTCCAGGTGCGCGAGCCGCGGATCCTCGAGGATGCGGGTGAACACCGCGATCGTCAGATCGAGGTCGCGGTACTCCTCCATGTCCAGATTGATGAACACGCCGTGCTCGAGCGCGGTGACGTAAAGAGGCAGGAGGCGTGCGGCTGCGGCATCCACGACCTCGTCGAAGGACCACGGATCAGGCCTGCTGAGGATCGACGAGACCTTGACCGAGACGTAGTCGACATCCGGGCGTCGGATCAGATCGTGGATGCCGTCGAGACGGCGCTTGGCCTCGGATTCGCCGAGCACTGCCTCGCCGAGCAGATTGATGTTGAGGGTCGCGCCGCTCTCGCGGATGCGTCCGATCTCGGATCCGAGCTTCGACGGGCGCGCGTCGACGATCAGATGACCCACCATCTCGCGCAGCGCCCGCCGGGCGATGGGCACGGTCGGAGTCGGGAGCGCCTGGGCGATCCCGCCGCCGACGCGCACGGCACCACGCAGGTACCACGGGAGGAACCCCGGGACGTCGGGGGCGATCCGATGCAGCTGGGCGGCGGCGGCGCTCAGGCTCTCGGGCCGAAGCACGCCGTCCACGAACCCGAGGGTGAAGGCGAGACCTCGTTCGTCGCGCAGCACTTCGGCGAGCCGTTGGGCCGCCGGGTCCGGTTCGACGATCGCGGCCTCGGCGACCCAGCGTCGGACGAGCGCGACGGCGCGCTCGGCCAGAGGATCGGACGACACGGGTGAGACGGCCATGGCCACAGCCTATGAGCGCGCCGGCCGTCTCCCGCTGAGGCACAGCGAACGGCGCCGTGTCGGTGTTCAGCTCGGGTCGGGGATCTCCTGGACCGAGCTGTGGACGCCGGCACTCGAGGAGTAGGAGTCCTCGACGGCGATCGGGATGAGCACGGCGATGATGAGCGTCATCACGAGTGCGATAAGGAAGCCGACGCCCGAGAGCACGAGTCCGGTGATCGAGAGCGGACGCCCCTGACGGCGACGGACGGCGATGATGCCGACCACGATGCCTGCGATGGCGACGATGAGGCCGATGAACGGGATCCACGCGGTCACGAATGCTGCGATACCGAGGATCAGTGCGGTGATCGCGAGGCCGCCCGGTCCGGGTGCCGCAGCGGACGGCGGCCCGACGTACGCAGACGGCGCGCCATAGCCGGAGGCGTACGGTGCGGCGTTGCCGAGCTGCTGGTCACCCGGTGCGCCGGTCGGCGGGTAGACCACTGGAATGGTCGGATCCGGGTAGGCGCCACCGGCGGGCGACGCGCCCGGATAACCCGCGCCGGGGCTCGGCAGATGCGGTGCGGGCGGCGGCACATCCTGCCGAGGTGCATCCGGAGTGCGGTCGGTGTTGTCGGTCATGGGATCTTCTCCGATTCAGCCGCGGGCGGGTGGCCAGGACAGGTCGAGCTCGCGCAGGACGTATGGGGCGGAAACGGTGTCCGTGAGGAAATAGGCGTAGAACACCTCGGCGGCCTCATCCGCGGTGAACACCTCGTTCGGGAACACCTTCGTACTGTGTCGCCCATCATCCCACCGGATGACCTCGGTGGGGTCTCCGGTCTGCTCACCGGGCTTGCCGACTGTGTACTGATGCGGCGTTCCGTCCGCATCGAGCGTGCGCACCTCGATCGTCAGCACCTCTGCGGAACCTGCGCACTGCATGTACTCGTCGGACAGCGGGATGTCGTCCAGCAGGTCAGCGCCCTCTGGCGCACGCCACAGGCTGTAGGCCCAGAATGATGAGCCGTTCATGCGGTTCAGCGAGAAGCGGATCGCCTCCGGATACGGCCGCATCGTGTCGATGAGCGGCCCTCGGCTCACTCCGTTCGATTCCACGACATGCGTTCGTCGAGTCATTCCACCTTCTCCAAAATCACCTGAATGATCTCGATGCGTTCACCATCGAGGATCGCGCCGGCGGGCCTGTCTCTACTAACGGTACCGTCGAACAAACGCTGTGCGGGGTCGCGGGTGGCTGTTCCGCTCTTGACTTCGACACCCGTGTACGTGCCATCCGGGTTCTTGAACAGCCCGTCGTAGTAGCGCGGCTGATCGGTCGATACACCCGGCTTTCGGACGCCGGGGATCGTGGCCCGAACCTGATCCCTGATGACGTCGACGCCTTCCCTGTCCGCCACCCGGTCCAGGCCGACCTGCTCCCGGTCGGCCCATGGCCTGTTGCCGTCGCCGACGAACCGGCCCCGCTCATCCCTCCCATCGTTCCGCCCGGTTCCCGCGTTCGAATCAGATTCTCCGCCGGCTTCCGTCGAACGACGCGGGTTCGACGCATCCGGAGCATCGGGCTTGTCGTCGAAATGATCGACGTTCTCGACCCCATCGCGGTTGGTGCCCTGTCTCCCCTTCATGTTGCGCGGGACGCCGCCCAACGGCCGAAGGGCAGGTGCCAGATCATCGACTGAGTTCTGCATCGCATCCTTGATCGCGTCCGCTCTCCCAGACATGCGTCAGCTTCCCGAGAGGTTCAGGCCGGACAGATCGACCATCAGTCGATCGATCAGCGTGTCGATATCGGTCGCGTGCATCTCCATCTCGTCCTCCGCCTGTTCGAGTGCCTGCAGATCCGCGTAGAACTCGTCCGTGTCTCCGACGACCGCCTCGACCAGCGGCGCGTCCAGCGCCGCCATCACGATCCCCGGCAGTTCGCCCGCGAGGGGTTCGATCATCATCGGCAGGAGCTGGTTCATCGCCTCCTCGACAGCGATGTCGACAGCCGCGTTCAGCAGCTTCTTCTTGATGATCATCATCGGCCCGGCGCCCACCGCTGTGATCGGGTTCGTGAGCATCCCGACCAGAGTGATCATGGTGAGCGTCACGTCCGCGATCACCTTGATCTTCAGCCCCAGGATCACGCCCGCCGCGATGTCCGTCGCTGCGGGCACGGGCTCCAGAAGGTCCAGCATCCGCTGCAGGTTCTGCGATCTGTTCGCGTTCCACGCGCTCACGAATGCGGGACCGGCCTGCCCGCGCATCGCTGCCGCCAGATCGCCGTTGACCTTCCTGTCGACGGCCTGGATCTTCCCCTCGAGTTCGCCCCGGAACGTCCCGATGATGTCTCCGCCACGGCGGAGTTCATCCTCGTCCACATCCGGCCATTCGAAGCCGAGCTTCTCCATGATCCAGATCAGCTCATCCGGCAACATCATCCCCACGACACACCTCCGACCACCGAGAGTAGCCAGACGACGAAGATCCGACCATGGGCAGCACTGCCCGTGCGGCATCGTCGTGTTTCACCGTGACCCGCCGGAACTCTAGGATGTTGCCGTGACTCGGTCGGGGGCAGCGCAGGGGGCGGTCGACGCCGCCTTGGCGTCCGCGTCCTCGACAGCGCCTGCAGGAACGGATGCCCAGCCGAAGAAATGGGTCTCCGCCGTCACCTCCCGCGTCTCCACGAAGTGGATCGGCGGCACCGCGACAGTGCTCATCCTCGGTGCGACCGCCGCGTTCGGCGGCCTCGGGGCCGTGCCCGAACCGCCGCTGCCCGAGGTCGCCGCCGGGGACACCTTCACCGGGGCCGGGTGGGAGATGACCCCGCAGCGCGCTGTGCTCATCGATGAGCTCAACGAGACGGGTGTCCGGCCGAAGGAAGGCGAGCGCCTGCTCGTGGTCGTCATGGACGTCACCAACGTCGACGATGCGGCGCGCCAGTCGAGCTCGTCGGCGGAGGGATCGCTCTCCGCGATCCGCGTCGAGGACGCGCCCGACATCGCTCCGATGATCGCACGATACGACGACACGACCCTCTACCCTTGGCTGCAGCCCGGCGTGCCGGCGCAACTCGTGCTGACCTGGGCGATCCCCGCCTCCGGTTTCGCCGGCGGCGATGACATCCGTGTGGCCCTGCCCACCGCGACCGAATACACCGGTGAGTTCTTCGTGTACGGCGAGTACTGGGACGACGAGCAGATCGGTGCACACGCCACCCTTCCCCTCGACGACGTCGGTGCGGGGGTGGAGGAGTGAAGCGCGCGACCCCCTGGCTGATCACCGCCGCCCTCCTGGTCGGAGCGTGGCTGGTCGCGCTCGTCACCCCCGACGACAGCGCCTCCGTCGAGCCCTTCATCGTCCCGGTGACCATAGACGAGGCGGCGGCGGGCCGCGACTTCACGGTGACGGTGCGGGATGTGACCCTCGCAGACAAGGTGTCCGGGTCGGGGGGCTGGAGTGCCGAGGGGACCTGGCTGGTGGTCGAACTGGACGCCGAGGCGAACGTCGACCAGTTCGGAATGAGCTTCAGGGGCGCGACGTTGATCATCGACGACCAGTCGTTCCGTGCGAGCGAGCGCACGGAGTCGTTCCTCTCGACGCAGCTGGTGACGGGCGTGTCGCAGAGCGGAGCACTCGCGTTCGAGCTCCCCGAGGACGCACGCGAGCGCACAGGCGTCCTGCAGCTCTCCGCGAATGCCGACACCCGTGCCGACTCGGTCGCGGAACTCGAGATCGATCTCAGCGCGCTCACTCCGGTCGCGGACGCCGAGGTGCGTGAAACCGAATGGACGCACCCGTGACCGGCTGGTGGCGGCGCAACCGCCTCGCGCTCATCGCTCTGGCGGTCCTCGTCCCGGTGACGACCGCGACCCTCGTCGGCGTCGCGTGGTCCCGGTACTACCTGTACGAGCCGACGATCCCCAAGGATGCCGCCGAGGGAGAGACCGTCGAACTCGCCGAAGCCACGTGGGGTCCGGTGCGGGCTGTCGATGTCACCGATGGCGGAGAGCTCACGGCGCCATCGGATGCCCGGGTGATCGCCGTGGCTGTGCCGGTGGACCCGCACGGCGATTCGCCGTCCTGCTTCTCCCCCGTCCTGGTCGAGCAGGACACCGGGCGACGCTGGGAGGAGATGACGACCGAACTCGGCATCCCCTACTCGTCCGAGGAGCCGACCAGCTGCACGAAACCCGAGGAGGACGAGAACGGCGACCCTGGGCCGATCGTCCCGTACGAGATCATCGTCGGCTACATCGTGCCCGAAGACGCCGAAGGACCTTTCTGGGTCGAAGTTTCCGAGATCGATTCCTATCCGTCGTTCATCAGGTTCTCGGTCGAGCCCTGACCCCCCGTCGGAGTGGTCGCCGCTTCGACGATCCGGTACCGGCGCAACGCACCGAGAGAGGTGTCGTACGCCCCCGCGACGACGCTGATACGGATCGGCTCGATGATGAGGGCGACGACGACGACCAGGGCGTCGCTGACGACCAACCAGAAATCGACGCGGCTCTGCGGCCCGATGATCCGGGTGATGAGGTAGTCCAACGTCGTGTCGCCGGCGAGCACGATGGTGTAGAGCAGAATGAACGTCCCGATGAGCAGTGGCCCGGCACGCCACATCAGCACGATCGCGTCGATGATCGGGGTGAAGCGCGACGTGAACTCGGCACCGAGCTGCCCCAGCATGCGACGCAGCAGAGTAGGGACCTTCTCCACATGCGTGCGCGCCCGCTTGTACAGCGCGATGTCGAGTTTCGGCTTCTCGGCCGCGATCGCCTGGCCGTAGATGACACCGGCGATCGCGAGCCAGGCGAGCGGCTCGACCACGAGCCCGGCGAGCTGCCCGATGAACCACTCGACGCCATCCCACACCCACGCGACGGGGATGAGCTGCGCGCTGACCCACTCGCGGAAGTCGAGGGCCCATTGGATGCCGACGCGGGTATCCACCCAGCCGTTCACCGCCTCGAGAGCATCCTTGATGACCATGATCGAGAGCAGGACCCAGACGGCCTCCAGGTACACCGCGAGCACGGAGAACGGAGCAGGGAGCTTCTTCGGCCATTTCTTCCACGCCCATCGCCCCGCGAACGCCACGACGATCAGCACGCCCGTGACGGCATCCAGAGTCAGATTGCTGCCGACCGCTCCGCTCGGCGCCTCGGTCTGGTTCGCGATGGCCTGCCAACTGATGTCGCTGCGCACCTGGAGTGCGCGGAAGTCGTACGCGATCACGTCGTCCTGCAGCATCCCCCACGCGGCATACACCGCGAAGAACGGCAGGATGCTGGCGAGCAGCGTGTTGAGGAACGTCGCACGCCGTTCGGCCGCCGCCTGCGGCACCGGTGCGATCGCCTGCAGCTCGCGGAGCCCGTCGCGGACGACGAGGAACATGGCGACGAAAGCGATCAGCCGTGCCAGGATCGCCAGCGGAAGCAGAAGGATGCCGCCGGTGGGGGTATAGGCACCGACATACCCGGCGAGTTGGATCAGCGCGAAATGCAGCAGGTACCCCGCCAGATACCAGGCGACGAGCGCAGGCCAGTGCCCGGCGAGCACGCGCCAGGTGGAGGCGAGGAGGGTCAGCACGAAGCCACGTTAGCGCTCCGGCCGCGTCACGACCAGACGCTCGGCGCATCGGCACGCGTCGACGGCAGCGCAGACGCCACAGCCCACTCGTGCATCCACGGCTCGACATCCGGGAGCCCCTCCGGGCGGCCGACCGCGGCGAAGAGCTCCTGGTGCGAGAGCGTCCCGCCGCTTCTCTTGAGCATCCGCGCCCGGACGATCACGCGGGCGTAGATCTCGCCGCCGACGACAGCACGATGCTCCATGTAGATCGCCTTGTCGTCGTGACCGAGCAGGCGCGACTCGATGTCGAAGCGCTGCCAGAGCTCGAGCGACTTGCGGAACGTCACCGTCTCGGCGGAGACGACCGCGTACCAGCCGTTGCGCTTCATGACGTCGCTCATGCCGGTGCGCACGAGCAGATCCCACCTTCCGAGGTCGAACAGCGACAGGTAGCGCCCGTTGTTCATGTGCCGCAGCACGTCGATGTCGGTCGGCAGCGTGGTCAGCCTGATGCGTCCGACCTCGGTCGGCGCGATGCGCCCTTCGCGCCGCACGCGGCGTCGCGCGCTCCACATCACGAGCAGGGTCCGCCAGATCACGTTCACAAGGTGCGAGCGTACCGCCCCCGCGTGTGCGCTCTTCTACAACCGGTAGATTTCCGGTTCCCCCGACCCGCGCGTAGAGTCACGGGCATGAGCGCCGAAGCCCAGCCAGAAGTCATCGTCCGTCCGGTCCGTGATGTGGATGCGGAGGCTCTGGGTCGTGTGCACGCACAGTGCTGGCACGAGACCTACGACCACCTGATCAGCAAGGCAGCACTCGAGAAGGTCTCGCCTCGGCGGCTCGCCGAGCTGTGGACTCACTGGGCCGTCCAGGGCCCTGAGTTCAAGATGAGCGCAGCGCTCGTCGACGGAGAGATCGTCGGTTTCGTCGGATCCGGCCCTGCACGCGACAAGGATGCTCCCGCGAACCGCGAGCTCTACTTCATCTACCTGCTGGATGCCTGGCACTCCACCGGTCTCGGGCAGAAACTGTTCGACGCAGCAGTGGAGAAGGAAGAGCCGCTGTACCTGTGGGTCGCCGAGGACAACCCTCGCGCGCACCGCTTCTACACGCGCAACGGCTTCCACCTGGATGGCGCGACGCACACCGAGCCGTTCCTCGGCGAGACGCTGACCGAAGTCCGTTTCGTCCGCTGAGTTCAGCGGCCGCGGCATCCCGGAGTCCTGACGTCCCGGCGCCCGGCATCGGGGTCTGGAGACCTCTCGATACCTGCGAAACCCCGTCGTATCCACGTGGATACGACGGGGTTTCGCCGTTGCCGCGAGGTTTCGAGGACGGCGCGTGCACCCAGCGCCTCAACCTCGGAGACGCTCGATGATCGTGACGTTCGCGACTCCGCCGCCCTCGCACATCGTCTGAAGTCCGTAGCGACCTCCGGTGCGCTCGAGCTCGTTGAGCATGGTCGCCATCAGGCGCGTACCCGTCGCACCGATGGGATGCCCGAGCGCGATCGCGCCGCCGTTCACGTTCACCTTCTCGTGGGGCGCGCCCGTCTCGTGCATCCACGCCAGCACGACGGAGGCGAAGGCCTCGTTGACCTCGAACAGGTCGATGTCCTCGATATTCATGCCAGCGCGCGTCAAGGCGTGCTTCGTGGCGGGGATCGGCGCGGTGAGCATGAAGACCGGATCATCGCCGCGCACCGACAGGTGATGGATGCGGGCGCGCGGCGTGAGCCCGTGGTCCTTGACGGCCTGCTCGCCGGCGACCAGAACGGCGCTCGAGGCGTCGCTGATCTGCGACGCGACCGCCGCCGTCAGCCGCCCGTCGGGACGCAGCGGCTGCAGCCCCGCCATGCGTTCGAGCGTCGTGTCGCGGCGGACCCCCTCGTCCGCCGCGAGACCGTTCAGCGGCACGATCTCCTGGTCGAAGCGGCCGTCGTCCTGCGCGGCGGCCGCGCGCCGGTGGCTCTCGAGCGCGTAGTGCTCCATCGCCTCGCGCGTGATGTCCCACTTCTCGGCGATCAGCTCTGCACCGGCGAACTGCGAGATCTCCTGATCCGGATAGCGGGCCTGCCAGCCGGGCGACTCCGCGTAGGGCGTCGAGAATCCATATGCCTCACCGGCGGCGGCCGACGACAGGATCGGCAGCCGCGACATGTTCTGCAGTCCCCCCGCGATCACGAGATCGGCCGCGCCGCTCATCACGGCCTGTGCGGCGAAGTGCACAGCCTGCTGGCTGGAGCCGCATTGGCGGTCGATCGTCACGCCGGGCACGTGCTCGGGGAAACCAGCCACCAGAACGGCCGTGCGCCCCACGTTGCCGGCCTGTCCGCCGATCGCGTCGATCGCTCCGATGATGACGTCGTCGATCGCGCCGGGGTCGACGCCCACCCTGTCCACGAGTGCACGCAGGCTGTGCGCGCCGAGATCGGCCGGGTGGATGCCGGACAGCGAGCCACCCCGCTTGCCCACCGGTGACCGAACCGCGTCGACGATGTATGCCTCTGCCATGTTCTTCCTCCTCCGAGGTCGATTCAGCGCCCTGAGACGTTCCCGAAGCCCTTCGCGATCGGCGCGACGATCAGCGGTCGTGCGGCGAACCAGCCGATCGCGATCACCGCGAGCGACCCAATGAACACCCAGGCCCCGGTCCAGCTGACGAGGTCCTGCGACGCGTACATGTGGTTCAGGTTGCGCAGCGCCCCGGTCGCCATCACGAGGATGACGTGCACGACGATGAACGCGATGAAGTACAGCATCACCGGGAAGTGCACGGCGCGCGCCCACTCGACCGGGTACGCGCGGTTGAGCGTCTCGGCGTTCTTCGGCCAGATGCCGGACATCCGCACACCCGTGATCGTTGCCACCGGCGCCGCGATGAAGATCGTCGCGAAATAGGCCAGTTGCTGCAGGCTGTTGTAGTTCGTCCACCCGTTCTCGGTCGGCCAGTCCAGCGACACGTACTGCAGGCCGGCCGACAGCGCGTTGGGGAAGACCTCCCAGCTCGTCGGGACGACCCGCACCCAGTGCCCTGTCGTGAACAGCAGCACGACGAAGATCACGCCGTTGACGAGCCAGAGCACGTCCAGCGCCTGGTGCAGCCACAGCGTGAGGCTGATCTTGTTCTTCGGGTTGCGCCGCGAGGTCCAGAAGACCGTCGGACGCTTCTCGGTGCGCACCGTGAGACCGGTGCGGATGATCAGCACCATCAGGAACATGTTGAAGAAATGCTGCCACCCGACCCAGCCGGGGATGCCGGGTCGCGTCCCCTCCGGCAGGTGGTACTCGCCGGGGAACGCGGCCAGGAAGTCGATCATGACCGGCGTGCTGAGGATCGTGCGGACGAACGCGATGGCGGCGATGCCGAGGATGCCGAGTGCCGCGAGACCGAGCAGTCCGGCGATGGCCTGCGGCCACGTCGGTCGCTTCCCGGTTTCGGATGCCTGAACGGGCAGGTGCTTCGGGGCGACGCCGTGCCATACGGTGCGCGGAACCGCGAGCGGGACGGAGACGTCACGTCCGGCGGCCACGACCGGAACGGCAGACGCGCCGGATGTCGGACGTTCTCCCGCGGACGGTCCGACATCTGGTGCGTCGACCTCCGAAGCAGTGGAGGCGTCGGCCGCGTGGGGAGCGGCGGCGACCGGCGCGACGTCGGCCGTAGTGCTGGCGGTCGCAACGTCAGCGTCGCTCGTCGTCGCGGCAGGCGGCCGGATGGCGGCCGGCGCGGTGCCGGTCGGAGGCCAGGGCTCTCCGCCTGGCGTGCGGGGCAGCCCGCGGCGCAGCCCGCCCGGAGCGGTATCCCCGTCGGGTGCCACGGCAGCGTCCGTCGCGGCGACGGGCACCGCGGCATCCATCGTCTTCGGGAGCGCGTCTGCCGTCGTCGCTGCGGCGATGCCCGCGGTCGCGGCGGTCGCAGACGCCGTCGCGGCACTGGATGCGGCCCCCGCTGCAGCAGCGCCCGATGTCGCGGACGGCACCGAGTCGGCGGGCGGCCACGGCTCACCGCCGGGCGTACGAGGAAGACCGCGACGCAGCGAGCCGGACGAGGCAGGCGCCGAAGCGACGGCCGCGGCATCCACCGCGTGGGGGGCCGACACGCCAGATGTCGGACGGTTTCCGCCGGACGGTCCGACATCTGGTGTGTCGGCCCCCAAAGTGGGAACAGCGGGACCAGCGGCCGCCGCAGGCGCGACCGCTACCGGCTCCTCGTACGAGGAGTCGGCCGGAGGCCAGGGCTCTCCGCCCGGCACGCGTGGCAGTCCGCGGCGCAGCATCCGGTTACTTCCCTCGCGCTTCGAGCGCCTCGATCACCTGCGGCACGACGGCGAACACGTCTCCGACGATGCCGAAGTCGGCGATCTCGAAGATCGGCGCCTCGCCGTCCTTGTTGATCGCGACGATCGTCTTGGCGGTCTGCATGCCGGCGCGGTGCTGGATCGCGCCGGAGATGCCGAGCGCGACGTACAGCTGCGGCGACACCGAGACCCCGGTCTGGCCGACTTGATGCGCGTAGGGGATGTATCCGGCATCCACCGCGGCGCGGGACGCGCCCACAGCCGCACCGAGCGCGTCTGCCAGCTGTTCCACCAGCGCGAACTGCTCCTTCGAGCCCAGGCCGCGACCGCCCGACACGACGCGGGCCGCGCCGCGCAGATCCGGCCGGGAAGAGGCGACTTCGACGGCCTCGATCGGGCCGGCCGTCGCGGCGGGTGCACCGGAGCCGGTCACGACGAGCTCTTCGACCGTCGGCGAGGCGACGGCTTCGGCCCTGACATCGACGGCGCCCTGACGCACGGTGATGATCGGCGCGCCGTAGGTCGGCGCGGAATCCACCAGGTAGGCCCCGCCGTACACCGAGTGGTGCGCCACGATGCCTTCGTCGTCACGGGAGACGCCGACCGCGTCGACCGAAAGCGCATTCTTCGTGCGGACGGCGAGTCGCCCTGCGGCATCGCGACCCGTGATCGAGTTCGAGATGAGCACGGCGTCCGGGGACACCTTGTCGTACGCGGTCTGCAGCGCATCGACGATCGGCACGGTCAGCGCATCGTCGTCGACGGCGGCGGTGAGCACGACGGATGCTCCGGCTGCGGCGGCGGCATCCACGGCGCTCTGCGAGCCACCGGGGACGAGCGCGACCGGGCTGCCGACGGAAGAGGCGGCACCGATGAGTGCCGCCGTGCTGGCCGCGGCATCGCCGGTCGGCGTCACGTCGACGAGGACGAGGATCGGGTTCTCGGGGTAGCTCATGTTCACACCAGCCTGTTCTGCACGAGGAAGTCGACCAGCCGCGTGGCGGCGTCCCCCTCGTCGGTGATCTTGACGCCCGCCGCGCGCGGGGGCTTCTCTGCGACCGAGGTCATGATCGTCCGCGGTGCCGCACCAGGGCCCGCCGAGACGCCGAGGTCGGCGAGGGAGAGCACCTCCAGCGGCTTCTTCTTGGCCGCCATGATGCCCTTGAAATTCGGAAAGCGCGCATCCGGCAACGCCTCGGTGATCGAGATGACCGCCGGAAGGGATGCCGAGACGGGCTGCGATCCGGCGTCCGCGGCCCTCGTGCCGGAAACGGAATCGGCAGTGATCTCCACCGCGCTCAGGGCCGTGGCCAGCGCGAAGCCGAGGTGCTCGGCGAGCATCGCGGGGATGAGACCGGCCGATCCGTCCGTCGACAGGTTGCCGGTGATGACCAGGTCCGCGTCGCCGCGTCGGATCGCCGCAGCCAGGACCTCGGCCGTCAACCCCAGGTCAGCCCCGATGAGCTGCTCGTCCGCGATGTGCACGGCGGAGCCAGCACCGATCGCCAGTGCACGCCGCACGGATGCCGTGGACGACTCCGGTGCCATCGACAGGGCGACCACCTCGGTGCCCTCGTTCTTGCCCGCGTAGCTGAGTGCGACTTCGAGCGCCCGCTCGGTGATCTCGTCCAGGACGACATCACCGGCCGTGCGATCGGCAAGGCCTGTCTCCAGATTCAGCTTGCGATCGCCGTACGTGTCCGGCACCTCTTTGACCAGGACGAAGATCTTCATCGATTGCTCCTCACGACACTTCGATTCTAGTCCGGTGAGACTGAGTCTCACCGCCGACGACCGCCGAGCGCTCCACGCTCCGAGCGTAGCGCGCCGCACCGACTCCGCGGCAGGGCCGAGTAGCGTGGAGGCGTGGCCCAGCACCGACCCCTGCCCATCGATCCGCTCGCCGAGGCGAAGCGGCAATGGCTCGCGCACGGGTGGACGGATGCCGCCGAGGGCATGACAGTGGTCATCTCGGTGATGCGGGCGCAGCAGCTGCTCCTGGCCAGAGTCGACGCGGCGCTCAAGCCGTTCGAGCTGTCGTTCGCCCGCTACGAGGTGCTGCGCCTGCTCGCCTTCAGTCGTCGTGGACGCCTGCCGCTGTCGAGCGTGGTGTCCCGCCTGCAGGTGCATGCGACGACGGTCACCAGCACGGCCGACCGGCTGGTGCGGGACGGCCTGATACTCCGTGAACCGCATCCGCACGACGGTCGCGCGGCGATGCTCGCACTCACGGATGCCGGCCGTGAGCTCGTGGAGCGGGCCACCACCGCGCTGAACACCGAGGTCTTCGCCGACCCGGGCATCAGCCCCGAGGATGCCGCAGACCTGGTCGGCATCGTCGCCCGTCTGCGCAAGGATGCCGGGGACTTCACGGACCCGCGCCCGCAGCCCGATCCGCTCTGATGGCCTCCTTCGTCATCGAACGCGTGATCCGTGCCGCGCCGGAGCGGGTCTACGCGGCATCCCTCGACCCGCAGCTGCACGTGCGGACGATGGCGAGGTACGGCGAGACCATGGAGACGGGGCCTGCCGGCGGATTCTTCACCGAGGGTTCGACCGTGACCTGGCGGGCGCGGCACTTCGGCATCCCGTTCCGGCTGACGTCCATCGTGTTCGAGCTGGACCCGCCGCGCCGATTCTGCGACCGCCAGATCGCCGGACCATTCGCGCAGTTCCACCACGAGCACGAGTTCGAGGAGCATCCGGACGGCACGCTGATGCGTGACACCGTGACGCTGCGCTCCCCGTTCGGGCCGATCGGCTCGCTCGTGGACCGGCTGTTCATGCGGGCGTACCTGCGCCGGCTGATCGATGAGCGCGGTGCCATCCTGGCCGCCGAGGTCGAGCGCGCGTAATCTGTCCGGCATGACCGAGCTGCGCCTGCACACCGTCCTCGAAGCCCACGGGCCCGCGGCCGCGATCGCCCTCACCGACGAGCAGGTCGCCGCTTTCGGCGCCGGCAAGGTCTTCCCGGTTGTGGTCACGATCGGCGACCGCAGCATCCGCCTCCGGCTCGGGCGGATGGGCGGGCTGAACATGATCGGGTTCAGCAAGGCCGCCCGCGCCGAGATGGGCCTCGAGATCGGGCAGGACGTCGACGCCACGATCACGGTGGACACCGCGGAGCGCGAGGTCGAGGTCCCGCCGGCGCTCGCCGAGGCACTCGATGCGGATCCCGCGCTGCGCGCTTCGTTCGATGCCCTCTCGTACTCGAAGCGCAAGGAGCATGCGCGCCAGGTCGCCGAGGCGAAGACCGAGGAGACCCGGGACCGCCGCGTCTTGAAGGTGCTCGCCGCGCTGCGCGCCTGACGCTCGACCGGCGCGCAGCGAGAAACCGTCCCCGCGGCGATTCAGCTGTTGGTGAACCGCGGCGCGCGCTTCTCGCGGAAGGCGGCCATGCCCTCTTTCTGATCCGCGGTGTCGAACAGCGCAGCGAACGCCTGCTTCTCGTGTGCGAGGCCGTCTGCGAGCGGCGTCTCCATCGCAGCATCCAGAGCGGCCTTGGCAGCGTAGATGCTCGGCAGGGACTTCGACGCGATCGTCTCCGCCAGCTTCTCGGCCTCGGCGATCAGTTCGGATGCCGGGACCACCCGCGAGACGAGTCCTGCGCGCTCGGCCTCCTCGGCGCCGATCAGGCGACCGGAGAGCACGAGTTCGGCGGCTTTGTAGTACCCGACGGCGCGGATCAGCCGTTGCGTGCCGCCCATGCCGGGAATGACGCCGAGGTTGATCTCCGGCTGGCCGAACTTCGCCGTGTCGGCCGCGAGGATGATGTCGCACATCATCGCCAGTTCGCACCCACCGCCCAGCGCGAAACCGCTCACCGCCGCGATGACGGGGGTGCGGACGGCGGCGAAGTCGTTCCAGGCGCCGAAGTGGTCGGTGGCGAGCATCTCGGATGCCGTCATCGACTCCATCTCCTTGATGTCGGCCCCCGCGGCGAACGCCTTCTCGCTTCCGGTGACGACGATCGCGCCGACCCCGTCGTCCGCGTCGAACGCGACGGCGGCGGCTGTCACGTCGTCCGCGACCTGCCCGTTGAGAGCGTTCAGCGCCTGCGGGCGGTTCAGGGTGATCCAGCCGACGCGGCCGCGCTGTTCGACCAGGATCGTCTCGTACTCGCTCATGGGTTCCTCACCTCAAAGGTTTCGAATCGCGCGAATGACTGCAGAAGTCGTCCGAACGCGGTCATTCGAGCGATTCGAACGTGCCCGTCGATCTTCACACGGCGCCGTCTCGGATGTCGGCGATGATGCCGGAGAAGTCGCGCGTCGCACCGTCACCGGCCGCGTAGGCCGCGTAGATCTCCTGTGCCAGTCGTCCGAGGCGGGCATCCGTGCCGGTCTGCTCGATCGCCTCGAGCGCGAGCCCGAGGTCCTTCGCCATCAGCGCGCCGGCGAAGCCGGGCTGATAATCGCGGTTGGCAGGGCTCGTCGGCACCGGTCCTGGCACCGGGCAGTTCGTCGACAGCGCCCAGCACTGGCCGGACGCGTTCGAGGCGACCTCGTACAGTGCCTCGTGGCTGAGACCGAGACGCTCGGCGAGCACGAACGCCTCGCCGACGACGATCTGCGACACCCCGAGGATCATGTTGTTGCAGACCTTCGCGGCCTGTCCGAGGCCCGGGCCACCGCAGTGCACGATGCGTCGGCCCATGCGTTCGAGGACCGGCTGCGCTGCGGCGAAGTCGTCATCCGAGCCACCGACCATGAACGCGAGGGTCGCGTTCTCGGCCCCCACGACGCCACCGGAGACGGGGGCGTCGACCTGTCGGTGACCGGCGGCGATCGCGAGGGCGTGCGCCTCCTGCGCGTCGGCGACCGCGATCGTCGACGACTCGATGAACAGCGTCCCCGTCGGCGCGGCCGCCAGCAGTCCTTCTCGATAGGCGGAAAGCACGTGGGCGCCGGCCGGGAACATCGTGATGACGACCTCGGCGGATGCCGCGGCATCCGCCCCCGTCGCCGCGATCGGGATGCCGTCAGCGGCCGCGGCATCCCTCGCCTGCGGCATCACGTCGAAGCCGGTGACCTCGTGCCCTGCGGCGATGAGGTTGTGCGCCATCGGCAGGCCCATGTGGCCGAGGCCGAGGAAGGCGATTCTCATGACGCGACCTTGAGGGTCTCGCGTCCCACGATGAGCTGCATGATCTCGTTCGTCCCTTCCAGGATCTGGTGCACGCGCAGGTCGCGCACCACTTTCTCGATGCCGTAGTCCTGCAGGTACCCGTACCCGCCGTGCAGTTGGAGCGCACGGTTCGCGACGTCGAAGCCGGCGTCTGTGGCGAAGCGCTTGGCCATCGCGCAGCGCACCGATGCATCTTCATCGCCCGCATCCACAGCCGCGGCGGCGTCCTGCACCATGAGTCGCGCCGCGTGCAGCTGCGCGCGCATGTCGGCGATCGCGAACACGATGCTCTGCTTGTCGGCGAGCGGCTCACCGAAGGTGAACCGCTCGTGCACGTACTGGATCGCCTTGTCCAGTGCCCACTGCGCGCCGCCGAGCGAACAGGCGGCGATGTTCAGGCGCCCGCCGTTGAGGGCGGACATCGCGATCTTGAAGCCGCCGCCTTCGTCGCCGAGACGCGCGGATGCCGGGACCCGCACCTCGTCGAGGATCACCTGTCTGGTCGGCTGCGCGTGCCAGCCCATCTTCTTCTCGGGCGCCCCGAAGCTCAGGCCAGGGGTGTCGCCGGCGACGAGGAAGGCCGTGATGCCTCGCGCTCCCGCATCGCCGGTGCGCGCCATCACGACGTAGACGGCGGCTTCGCCGGCGCCAGAGATGAACTGCTTCACGCCGGTGAGCACGTATTCGTCGCCGTCGCGGATCGCACTCGTGGCGATGGCCGCGGCATCCGATCCGGCACCGGGCTCGGTCAGGCAGTAGCCCCCGAATCCGGTCATCCCGGTCAGGATCGGCAGCCAGTGCGAGCGCTGCGCCTCGTCGCCGTAGCGGTCGATCATGCCGACCACCATGTTGTGGATCGAGATGTACGCGGCGACAGCGGGGTCGCCCTTGGCCAGCTCCTCGAAGATCGCGACGGTGTCGGAGCGCGACAGCCCGGTTCCGCCGAAATCCTCACTGGCGTACACGCCGCCCAAGCCGAGTTCGCCGGCGAGCTGCAGGCTCTCGCGCGGGAAGATGTGCTTCTCGTCGCGCTCCTGCGCGAACGGAGCGAGCTCCGTCTCGGCGAACTCCCTGACCGCCTGCAGAATGGCGTGGCGTTCCTCGGTCGTGGTGGTGATGAGGCTCATCGATGCTCCTTGTGGGATCAACGGGTGGTGGGCATGACGAAGCTGGCTCCGTCGCGGACGCCGTGACCGGGCCACCGGCTCGTCACGGTCTTGGTCTTCGTGTAGAAGCGGAAGGAGTCGGGCCCGTGCTGGTTCAGGTCGCCGAAGCCGCTGCGCTTCCAACCGCCGAACGTGTAGTAGCCGAGCGGCACCGGGATCGGCACGTTCACCCCGACCATCCCGACGTTCACGCGAGCGGCGAAGTCGCGGGCTGCATCGCCGTCCCGGGTGAAGATGCCGACGCCGTTGCCGAATTCGTGGTCGGATGCCATCGCCAGCGCCTCCTCGTAGTCCCGCGCCCGCGCGATCACGAGGACCGGACCGAAGATCTCCTCGCGGTAGATCGACATGTCGGTGGTCACGTGATCGAACAGGGTCGGGCCCAGGTAGAACCCTTCCTCGTATCCGTCGACGACGAGACCGCGGCCGTCGGCGAGCAGGGTGGCCCCGGCATCCACCCCCTGCTGGATGCAGTCGGTGACACGGTCGACAGCGGCGCGCGTGATGAGCGGTCCGTAGTCGACGCCCTCGGCGTGAGATGGTCCGATCCGCAACTCGGTCACGCGCTCGGCGAGCTTGGCGGCGAGCGCGTCGGCCGTCTCGTCGCCCACGGGCACCGCGACGGAGATGGCCATGCAGCGCTCCCCCGCCGAGCCGTAGCCGGAGCCGATGAGCGCGTCGACGACCTGGTCGAGGTCGGCGTCCGGCATGACCACGAGGTGGTTCTTCGCGCCGCCGAAGCACTGCGCTCGCTTGCCGTGCGCGGCGGCGGTGGCGTAGATGTACTCCGCGATCGGGGTGGAGCCGACGAAGCCGATCGCCTTGACGCGCTCGTCCTCCAGCAGCGCGTCGACGGCCTCCTTGTCGCCATGGACGACATTCAGGATGCCGGCCGGGAGCCCTGCCTCGAGGAACAGCTCCGCGAGTCGCACGGGGACCGATGGGTCGCGTTCGCTCGGCTTGAGCACGAACGCGTTGCCGGCGGCGATCGCCGGCCCTGCCTTCCACAGCGGGATCATCGCCGGGAAGTTGAACGGCGTGATGCCCGCGACCACTCCGAGCGGCTGACGCAGCGAATACACGTCGATGCCGGTCCCGGCTTCGGTGGAGTACTCGCCCTTGAGCAGGTGGGGCGCGCCGACAGCGAACTCGATCACATCGAGCCCGCGCTGGATGTCGCCCTTCGCGTCGTCGAAGGTCTTGCCGTGCTCGCTGGAGAGCAGCCGGGCGAGATCGTCCATGTCCCTGTGCACGAGGTCGAGGAATCGCATCAGCACCCGCGCGCGCTTCTGCGGGTTGGTCGCGGCCCACGCGGGCTGTGCCGCCTCGGCATTCGCGATCACTCGACGGACCTCATCGGCGCTCGCGAGCGGCACACGGGCCTGAACTGCTCCCGTGCTGGGATCGAACACGTCCGCGAAGCGCCCGGAATCGGGAGCCGAGTGCGATCCGCCTACGAAATGGGGAATGATGCGAGTCATTGTGCGAAGTCCCTTCGTGCCGTCGTTGGCACAAGGAAAGCTTACTTTGCCCCTCATTGATTTACTAGGGCGTCCTAGTATTCAGAGATAGTCGTCCGGGTGGAGCTGACGGACGCCGCGGTTGTGCAGCAGGAACTGCGCCCGCAACGGGACCGCGAGCGACGAAGCCGCATCCGCCATCGCGCTCGCCCACGCGCGATCGTCCTCATCCAGAGTGCTCGGGCCCACCCTCTCCCAGACCAGCACGACGCTCGCGTTGCCGGTGGCCTCGCGGAGCAGACCGCTGCGATGCATGAGCAGGTGCGCCTGGTCGACAAGACCGAGGTCATCGACCTCGACCTCTTCGTGAGGGTCATCGGGGTAGTCGTTCATCGGCATGAGCGGATCGCCGAGGCGGCCGTGCTCGTCGATGAACATCAGCCACATCTGGCGCAGATTCGCCTGCCTCAACAGCACCTGCAGCAGGTCGCGCAGGTCGTCGTCGTGGTCGAGGACCAGTTCTCTGAGAGTCGTGTTCGTGTCGGTCATGAGGCGATGATCGCGCGATCGCCGCGCACGGGTGCGCGGAGTTCCGAGGCCTGTGGACAAGTCGCCCCCGCACACGCACCGGTGCAGAGCGAGTGGCGCGCCGGCCGTTCCCCGACCGTTCACCCCGACGCCATCTGCGGTGGATAGACCTGCTTGCAGTCGTCACCCGCGACCCGCGCGGCTGTGCCGCGATCATCCATCCCCGAACACCCGAGGAAAAGATGCCTTCTGCACCCTCCCGGCGCGTCGTCTGGACGACATCCGCCGCCACCCTGACGTGTGCCCTCGCGCTCACGCCACTGATCGCAGTCTCCGCCGCACAAGCGGCTGTCGTGCCCGCGCCGATCGTCCACTCCGTCGAGGACGCGGCGATCAGCCTGTCCCCGCTCGGCTCGTTCGAGACCGGCGTGTTCGACGAGTCGGCTGCCGAAATCGTCCAGGCCCACGGTGATCGGCTGTTCGTCGTGAACGCCAAGGCCGGCTCGGTGAACGTCCTGAACTACTCGGATCCTGCGGCGATCGCGCCGCTGTTCTCGATCGAGTCGGACGGCGTCGCGAACTCCGTCGCGGTCCGTGACGACGGCCTCGGCGTCATCGCCTTCGAATCCCCGGTCAAGACAGACCCCGGCCACCTCGTCTTCTTCGACGCGAATGCGGCGGACGCGGCTTCCGCGATCCTCGGCCAGGTGACGGTCGGCGCCCTGCCCGACATGGTCACCATCTCGGACGACGGCAACTACGCCGTCGTCGCCAACGAGGGCGAGCCCTCCGACGACTTCACGAGCGACCCCGAGGGTTCGGTCGCGGTCGTGACGCTGCCGGGAACTCTCGCGGCGCCGACCCAGGATGCCGTGCGCATCGCCGATTTCCATGCATTCGAGGAGGGCGGCGCCAAGGCGCTGCCCGCGGATGTTCGGGTGTTCGGCCCGACGCCGGAGAGCGACCTTCCCGTCAGCCGCAACCTCGAGCCGGAGTACATCACGATCGACGGCGGCACGGCTTATGCCGCCCTGCAGGAGGCCAACGCCGTCGCCGTCGTGGACATCGCGTCCGCGACCGTGACGGACATCTTCTCGCTCGGATTCAAGGATCATTCGGTCGAGGGCAACGGCCTGGACGCCAGCGACAAGGACGACTCCGTCGACATCCGCACGTTCGAAGGGCTCAAGGGCGTCTACATGCCCGACGGCCTCGACTCCTACACCGCCGGCGGTACGACCTACCTCGTGACGGCGAACGAGGGAGACGCCCGCGAGTGGGGCGACTACGCCGAGCCGAGCCGAGTCAAGAACCTCGAGGAGGACGGGTACGGACCGGTCTGCGAGAACCTCGCAGCACTCACCGGAGACGCCGACCTCGGACGCCTCAACGTGACCATCGAGAACGGCTTCAACGAGGCCGAGGGCTGCTACGACGAGCTGTACGCGTTCGGCGCACGCTCCTTCTCGATCTGGACCACCGACGGCGAGCAGGTCTTCGACTCCGGCGACGCGTTCGAGCAGATCACGGCCGCCGCCGCCCCGGAGTTCTTCAACTCCAACCACTCCGAGTCGAACTTCGAGGGCCGCAGCGACGACAAGGGACCCGAGCCGGAGAGTGTGACCGTCGGAGAAGTCGACGGGCGCACCTACGCCTTCATCGGCTTCGAGCGTGTCGGCGGCGTCGCCGTGTTCGACATCACCGATCCCGCCGCCGCGTCGTTCGTGACCTACCTCAACAACCGCGATTTCTCGGTGTCGGTCGAGGATGCCGACGACCCGGCAGCCGTCCTGTCGCAGGCGGGCGATCTCGGTGTGGAGGGGATCGTGTTCATTCCGGCATCCGAGTCGGCGACCGGTGAGCCGATGCTCGCCGTGGCGAACGAGGTGTCGGGAACGACCACGCTGTTCGCGATCGACTCGGTGAACGACAGCACGACGACGGATGTCCAGGTCCTGACGATCAACGACTTCCACGGCCGCATCGAGGAGAACCTCTCGGGCGGCGAGGCCGGCGCAGCCGTTCTGGCCGGCGCCGTCGATTCCTTCGAGGCGGAGAACCCCCACACGGTGCTCGTCTCCGCCGGCGACAACATCGGCGCTTCGACCTTCACGTCGTTCATCGACGACGACAACCCGACCATCGACGCGCTGGTCGCGGCCGGTCTGGATGTCAGCACGGTCGGCAACCACGAGTTCGACCAGGGCTTCGCCGACCTGACCGACCGCGTGCTGCCCCGCTTCGGCGGGACGCAGTTCGGTCTGGGCGCGAACGTGTACCTCAAGGGCACCGACACCCCAGCGCTGGATGAATTCTACGTCGAGGAGATCGACGGCGTGCGCGTGGCGTTCATCGGCACCGTCACGGCCGACACGGCCGCCATGGTGACGCCGACCGGCATCGCCGACATCGAGTTCGGTGACCAGCTCGAGGCGGCCAACCGGGTGGCTTCGGAGATCACCGATGCGGATGCCGCGGACGTGATCGTGCTGCTGTCCCACACCGGCGCGGCGGAGTCGGAGTGCGAGGCCGTCGCCGCTGACACGAGCGACTTCGGCGCTCTCGTCCACGACGCGTCGGCCGAGATCGACGCGATCGTCTCCGCGCACACGCACCAGTCCTACTCCTGCCTCATCGAAGGACCGTCGGGCATCGAGCGTCCGGTGATCCAGGCGCACCAGTACGGCACGACCCTCGGCAAGCTGGACATCTCCGTCGACACCGCGTCGAAGGAGCTCGTCTCCATCGATGCCTCCCTGGTGCCGCTGGTCGTGGACGGCGCAGCCGCCTACCCCGCCGACCCCGAGGTCGCCGAGATCGTCGCGGCTGCTCAGGCGGTCGCCGAGGAGGAGGGCTCGGTCGAGGTCGGTTCGATCACCGCCGACGTCCTGCGCGGCGGCGAGCCGGCCGGAGCCGACCGCGGTGTCGAGTCGACGCTCGGCAACACCGTCGCCGACCTGTACCTGTGGGCGACGTCCAACGAGGACTATGCCGGTACCCCGGCGCAGATCGGCGTGATGAACCCTGGCGGCCTGCGCGCCGACCTGCTCTACGGCACCGATGGCACGCTCACCTACCGTGACGTGGCGGCCGTCCAGCCCTTCGCCAACACGCTCGTCACGGTGACGCTGACCGGCGCGCAGGTGAAGAGCATCCTCGAGGAGCAGTGGCAGCCGGACGGTTCGGAGCGTCCGAAGCTGCACCTGGGTGTCTCGGAGGGCTTCACCTACGAGTACGACCCGGAGGCTCCGCGCGGTGAGCGCATCCTCGCGATGTCGTTCCAGGGCGAGGAGATCGACCCGTCGGCGGAGTACACCGTCGTGACGAACTCCTTCCTGGCGGCCGGTGGCGACAACTTCACCACCTTCGCCGAAGGCACCGACCGCACTGACACCGGCCAGGTGGACCTGACCGCCACCGTGGCGTACTTCGCGGCGAACAGCCCTGTCGCGCCGGCCGAACTGGGTCGCGCCGTGGTCTCCGACGGATCGGCCGAGCCGAACCCGACGCCGACGCCGACCGAGCCGACGGAACCGGGAACGGATGCCTGGGCGACCGTGACCCTGTCGTCCACGAGCGTCGAGCAGGGCGGCACCGTCACCGTGTCGGTCTCCGACCTCGAGCCCGGTCAGCGGATCGCCGCCGTGCTGCACAGCGACCCGATCGTGATCGACGGCATCCCGGCGGCCGATGCCTCCGGCGCTGTGGAGTTCACCGTCGCGATCCCGGCGGACTTCGCGCCCGGTGCGCACACGCTCGTGATCACCTCGGGCGAGCTCGCGCCGATCGAGGCCTCGCTCACCGTCACCGCCGCGGGCGGCCTGGCGACGACGGGTGGCGCCGCCCCCTGGGGCGTCGCCCTGGGCGCCGCAGCGCTGCTCACCGCCGGCGCCGTGCTGTTCGTGACGCGCCGCCGTGGCGTGATCGCCGACTGACGCGCACCCATCGCCCGGCCCTTCGACTCCGAGGGGCCGGGCGATGTCGTCTTCCGGGGCGTCGGCCGGACACCTGCACGGCCCGGGAACGGAAGCACGACCGGAAATCGGTTCCGGGTCGTGCTTCCGTTCCCGAGTCGTGCGTCCGTACCGTTACTGCGCGTCCACCAGGACGGCGACCGAACGGGCGGGGACCGTGACGGTGCCCGTCCCGGCATCCCAGGTGGTCGCCGTCACCACGGCATCCGACCCATCGGCCTGGGCCGAAGTCAGCGCGAAGTCGCGGCCGGCGAGGTCCGTCACCGTCTGCGAGATCGCGGATGGCGAGGCGTTGAACACCACCAGAGCGCCTTCCAGCGCCGGGTCGACGTCGTCGCCGACGAGATCGTCGATCAGCATCACGATCACGCCAGGCGCGGCATCCGCACCGCTGTTCGGGAAGGTCACCTTCTCGTCGATCAGGTCAGCGGAACCCAGCCGCAGCAGGTCGACCTCCTCGCGGATGCGCAGCAGATCCAGCGCGGATGCCTCGGCCGCCGCGATGTCGGCGGCCGCGGGCTTCAGGGCAGGATCTGCCAGCAGCGGCGCCATGATCGACCATTTCTCCTCGTTGTCCGCGGCCGGCGGCAGGCCGGAGCCGAACGTCGACTCCTGGCCGGTCCAGTCGATGCGGTTGAACCAGTCGCCCGAGTCATAGCTGTTGCGATCCAGGGACTTCGATCGCAGCAGCTCGGTCCCGGCGTGCCAGAACGACGGCGACTGGGACAGCGTCACGGTCGCCAGCGACAGCGTGTTCATGCGGACGCGGTCAGCCATCGTCGTGCCGGTCGGCAGCTTCAGCACCGACAGGTCGTACAGCGTCTCATTGTCGTGCGCGTCGACGTAGTTGATGACCTCGCCAGGTTCGTCCGCGTAGCCCGCCTGCGAGCCCCGGTAGTCGATGTCGGATCCCGCGGTGACCGCGCCATCGCTGGTCGTGAACGCGTAGTCGCGCAGATTGCCGGCCAGCCCGAGCTTCACCAGATCCGTCTCGTGGCCGAGGTCGGCGATCGCCTGCTCGGTCGTGCCGTTGATCGGGTCGCCGTTCGGATCCGTGCCGAGTCCCGTGCCGAAGCCCTGGCGGAACGTGGACGAGCCGTCCACCGGACTCCCGCCATGCACGGCGTCGCGCAGTCGGTCGTTGAACGTGCCGATTCCGGTGCCGCCGAGCTGCCCCTGCGTCGCCTGCTCGAACAGCGCGTTGTTCGCCACCTCGCCGAAGTTCCAGCCCTCGCCG
This sequence comes from Microbacterium sp. NPDC056234, assembly GCF_042267585.1. Classification (NCBI taxonomy): domain Bacteria; kingdom Bacillati; phylum Actinomycetota; class Actinomycetes; order Micrococcales; family Microbacteriaceae; genus Microbacterium; species Microbacterium sp. NPDC056234. Next base: position 908,743 of record NZ_JBHJTE010000001.1, on the reverse strand, counting down.
TAGAGGTGGATCGCCGAGCCGTCGACGCCGTCCTTCTTCACCGTGAGCGCGTCCAGAGCCTCGCGCACGGCGCGCATGTTGGCCGTCGAGTGGTGCCCCATCAGGTCGAAGCGGAAGCCGTCGACCTTGTAATCCCGCGCCCACGTCACGATCGAGTCGACCATGAGCTTCTGCGCGGCGAGGTGCTCTGTGGCCACGTTCTGGCAGCAGGTCGACGTCTCCACGGAGCCCGCCGCGTTCAGCCGGTGATAGTAGCCGGGTACGACACGATCGAGCACCGACGTGTCCGCCTGTCCTGAGGCCGCGGTGTGGTTGAACACCTCGTCCAGCACGACCTGCAGCCCCATGTCGTGAAGCGAGCCGACCATGGTGCGGAACTCGCTCACCCGGGCACCGCCGTCCGCTTCGACCGCGTACGAGCCCTCGGGCGTCGAATAGTGGAACGGGTCGTAGCCCCAGTTGAAGCCGTCGGCACCGGCGACCGCACCGACGCACGCCTGCTGTTCCTCGGACGCGGGACCGAAGGACGCGAGGTCGCATTCCGGCACGGCCTGGGTCGCCCGATCCTCATCGATCGTCGCGATGTCGAAGGACGGCAGCAGATGAACGGTGTTGATTCCGGCATCCGCCAGCTCGCGCAGCTGATCCGTGCCCGCGCTGTCCTCCGCGAAGGCGAGGTAGGTGCCGCGCTTCGCCTCGGGAACCGATTCGTCGCCGATCGAGAAGTCACGGATGTGCAGCTCGTAGATCGCACGATCGACATCGCGCTCGATCTCTGGCGCCTCGGCCTTCTTCCAGAGCTTCGGCTCCCAGGCCTTGTCGTCCAGATCGACGGCGACCGATCGTTCGGAGTTCAGGGTCAGCGCGACCGAGTACGGATCGGTCACCCGGTTCGTCTCGATCTTGCCGGTGCTGGGCGCGTAGACGACGACCTCCCACAGGAACTCGTCGTTCTTCAGTGCCTTGTCTCCCTTGACCTGCCAGACGCCGGATACCGCATCCCACGTCGCCTCGTGGCGCACGGGCTCGCCGGCGTCGTCCGCGTCCCAGGTCAGCAGGGTCGCCTGCTGCGCGGTCGGGGCCCACAGCCGGAACGTGGGCTTCTTGCCCTGGAACGTCACGCCGAGGTCGACGTCGTCGAGTTCGGATGCGTAGAGATCGTCGAGGATGCCGGGGATCTGCACGCCGGTGTACGCGGTGACGGCTCCGTCCACGCCGACCTGGGACACGGCCAGCTGCGTGCGGACGAGGGCTGCGGCATCCGCGTCGGAGATCCTCAGCGCGACGTAGCCCGCCAGCGCGGGGAAGCGCGCGGTCTGCTTCTCGGTCAGCGTGCCGTCGACGGTCAGCTCGATCGCCTCGCCGCCGGTGACCTGTCCGTCCGTCAGAGCGAGGGAGGCGTCGGATGCCGAGTGCAGCACGTATCCGGCCTTGTCTGCGGCGCCGAGGTTCGCGGGCCAGGCGATGGTCGCCTCGTCGATCCAGTGCGCGCGCAGCTCGCCGATGCCCGGCAGCGGCGGGTTCTCGCTGGTCACCTCGAGCACATGCGTGGCGAGCGTGTATCGGAACGACGTGACCTTGCCCTCTGTGGCGCTGAACGAGATGTTCGCGCCGTCGCGGGCGCCGTCGACGCCGTAGTTCTCGGCCCAGCTCAGGCCGTGCGCGACCTTCAGCTCGTATGCCCCGGTGGGCAGGGCGGAAGTCGAGAACTCGTATACGCCGTCGCGATCGCCATCGGCCATGAGCGTGCCGAGGCAGTCCGGCGACCAGTCGGCCGCGCACCCGAGCTCGTCCTGGAGCGAACCTGGCAGGGTGACGATGGGTCCTTCGGCGCTGGACTGCACGATGTTCGTCCGCGGGTCGAAGTAGAACGAGATCGGTCCGCCGGTGTGACCGATCGCGATGTTCGAACCGTCGGGAACACCGTTCGCCCCGTAATTGATGCTCCAGTTGCCGTTGATCGCGGCCTTGTACTCGTAGTCGCCGGCCGGCAGGTCGAACGTCCCGGACCAGATGCCGTCGGCGCGCAGCGACAGCTTCGCCTTCTCGCAGCCGGGCTCCCAGTCGGCGGCACAGCCCATCTCGGAGTTCAGGCTGCCGGCGACCGTCACCGAATCGAAGGTCGGCTGCGGCTCCTCGGTCTCGACGAGCGCGACGGCGTTGCCGACGGACGCGAAGGTGGATGCCGCGGCGTGGTGCCCTGCGGCATCCGTCGTCACCGCTCGGTACTCGACCAGCGTGCCCTTCTCCAGGCCGCCGAGGTCATGGAAGACCCGGGGATCGGTGTCCTCGGCGGTGCCGAGCGGGTGCCACTCGTCGGAGCCTGCGACGCGCCAGGAGAAGCTGGTCTGCGCCCACTGGTCGGCGATGTCCGCGGTGACGGCGGCCTGACCCGTGACGCCGGCGCCGGCCGTAGGGACCGTGAGGGTGATGGGTGCGGCCTCGGCGGGGGCGGTGACCGTGGTATCCGCCTTCCAGACGGCCGCCGACAGGGCGGGGACCGTGATGCCGGTCGCGGCGCTCTGGTCGGTGGCCAGCGCGTCCGCCGTGCCGTACAGCGGAGCGAACGACGCGTCGGCGGTCAGCGTCGTGACGTCGACGGTCTGGTCGGTCGTGGCGTTGTTGACCGCGACGAGATACTCGACCTTCTCCGCGGCATCCACGCGGGAGAAGGCGTAGACCCCGGGTCCGGATGCCGCGTAGCGCTCGATCTGCGCTCCGTCGGACAGCGCGGGGTGCGCCGATCTCAGTGCCGAGAGGTCGGCGATGTGCGCGTAGAGCGGGGCGTCCGTGGCGTAACGGTCGACGGAACCGGCCTGCTCGCCCGTGATGAGGTTCTGGTTCGCGTACTCGTCGACCTGGGTCGCGAACAGCGTCTGGCGGGCATCCTTGTCGCCGCCGGGGCCGGTGAAGCCCTGTTCGTCGCCGTAGTAGACGACGGGCTGGCCGCGGGTCAGGAACATCAGCTCGTGGGCGAGCTCATCGCGCTCGAGCGGCGCGTCGAGGTGGTCGACGAAGGAGCCGACGCGGCCCATGTCGTGATTGCCGAGGAACGTCGGCAGAGCCGTCGACGACGTATCGGCGGTCGTGTAGTAATCGTCGCCTGCGAACAGCGACTGAAGGCCCTTGGCGGAGTTGCCCGCGGCGAAGCTCACCGCGGAGGACTGGAAGGTGAAGTCCAGAACCGAGTTCATGTCGGTCTGTCGCACATATGGCGACAGCTTCACCGGATCGGCGTCGTAGACCTCGCCGAACATGAAGAAGTCGTCGTTGCCCTGCGCGTGCGCGTAATCGAGGACATCCGCGGACCACTGCTCCCAGAACTCGAAGTTCACGTGCTTGACCGTGTCGATGCGGAACCCGTCGATGCCGAGGTCGATCCAGTCCTGATAGACCTCCACGAAGCCGTTCACGACGGTGGGGTGCTCGGTCATCAGGTCATCCAGGCCGTCGAAGTCACCGTGCGTGACCGACTCGCCAGACCAGGTCGAGTTGCCGCGGTTGTGGTACAGGGTCGGGTCGTTCAACCAGGCCGGGACCTTGGCGTTCTCGTCCGCGACCACGGGGGTGTACGGGAAGCTCGTGGCGGGGTCGAGGGTCGGGAAGTCGGTGCTGCCCGCGACGTCAGCGGGGTCGAAGGCGGTGCCTGCGGCATCCGTGTAGGGACGAGTGGCCTGGTCGACGTAGGAGTACGTCTTCTCGGCGTAGTCGATCACGTCGGCCGTGTGGTTGGTGATGATGTCGAAGTAGACCTTGATACCCCGCGCGTGCGCGTCGGCGATCAGCGCCTCGAGCTCCGCGTTCGTGCCGAGGTGCGGGTCGATGCGGGTGAAATCGGTGATCCAGTAGCCGTGATAGCCGGCGCTGGCGGCGTCACCTGCGCCTTGGACGGCCTTGTTCGCGAAGCTCGGCGTCAACCAGATCGCCGTCGTGCCGAGCCCCTCGATGTAGTCGAGGTTCTGGTGCAGTCCCGCGATGTCACCGCCCTGATAGAAGCCCTTGTTCGTCGGGTCGAAGCCCGTGGTGAGCCGGTCGCCCTCAAGGCCCCCGGTGTCGTTCGACGGGTCGCCGTTCGCGAACCGATCGGTCATCACGAAGTAGAACTGTTCGCCATCGCCCTGCTGACGGACGGGGTTCGTGACGAGCGCGTCGTCGTCGGCCGTGTAGCCGCCGCGGAGGTCCGTGACCTCGAGGCCGACTCGCTTGAGCGTGTCGTCGAATGTGAAGCGCAGGGTCGATGGACCGTCGATCGTGAGCGGGATGTTGTCGCCGCCGCCGTCGAGCCCGTACGCCTCATCCCAGGTGTCGTTGAGTGCGACCTTGTACTCGTACGTCCCGCCGGGCACCACGAACTCTGCGCTGTAGACGCCGTCGACGCCGGTGGGTGCGAGCTCCGTCTCCACGCAGTCGGGCGCCCAGTCGGCGGCACAGCCGAGTTCGGACTGCAGGTCGCCGACGAGAGCGACCGTTCGGTCGGCGGCTGACGCCTCTGAGGTGGTGCCTACGGTGCTCATGCCGGTGGCGGCGAGTGCCACTGCGGCGAGGAGGGCGGTACGGCGCTGGACGGTCTTCTTCGACACGAAAGTCTCCCTGCGGGACGGAGGGCACGGCGACGTGCCAGGGTGCTGTGGACCCGAAGCTAGCAGTCCCGCCGGAACTTCTGCAAGCGCTTCCAGTAGAAACTTCGCTCGACGACTGGAGTGAATGGTTGCGCAGCGGGCGATCTCGCAAGCGCTTCCACCATCTGGACGCGAAGTTCGATCCGCGTTCACCTTTCGGACACCTCGGGCGATTACAACTGCTCTTGCGCGGAAGAATCAGACCGGAACGGGTAGTCAGGAACTTTCCGCGCCGCGGTGAGCCGATCGCTCCCGCTCGCGGTTTCCATACCGCGCGAGACCCCCGCCGAATCGGGTCGGCGGGGGTCTCCCTTCTCCCGCCGAGTTCGCACGCGGGACCGTTTACACTCGAATGCGCCACAAGCATCCGATTCTCCCGAGGGCCACCCATGTCCAGCGAAGCCATCACCGTCTCCATCCGCCGCGAAGTCGACCCTGCCCATATCTCCCAAGCGACCGCCTGGGTGCAGACCGGGGTGAATCTCGCGAACAAGCACCCCGGTTTCCTCGGGTCAGGGTGGATCCGCGCCGGCGAGAACTCGCACGTCTGGTACATGCTCTACCGCTTCGCGAACGCCGAGACGCTGGAGGCATGGGAGAGCTCGGCGGAGCGCGCCGAGTGGCATTCGACGGGTCAGGGCCTCGTCCTGAGCGAACGCTCGAAGCGGCGCACCGGAATCGAGGGCTGGTTCGACGAGCCGGCGACCGGGGCGATCCCGGTTCCCGCCGACGCGCAGCCCGATGCTCCCGCCCCGGTGCGGTGGAAGCAGGCCGTCACGATCTGGCTCGGATTCTTCCCGGTGAATCTGCTCTTCACGTACCTGATGACGCCGGTCCCGGGTTTCGGCGACCTGCCGATCTGGCTGCGGGTACTCATCACCACGCTCGTGCTCACCCCGGTCATGACGTACTGGGTGCTGCCCTGGGTGACACGGATGCTGCGGAGCTGGCTGGCCCGCTGAGTCAGTCCAGGCGGGCGACCGCCTGGCGGAGCGCGTCCTCGACGATCCGGGATGCCGCGGCCGGCGCACTGGGGCGTCGGACGAGGAACAGCGTGTTGATGGGCGGATCATCGGTGACCACCAGCATCCGCAGCCTGCCGTCGGCGAGTTCCGAGCGGATGAGGTAGGTCGGCAGCACCGTGACCCCGGCGCCGGCGACAGCCGCTGCCGCAAGCGCACGCAGATCCGGTGCGATGAGCGCGGGCTCGCGGTCGAGCCGCATGCCGAACGTGTGACGCCAGTAACGGCGCAGGATGGGCACATCGTGCGCGTACGCGAGCAGCGGGTGCGCGGTCAGAGCGTCGGGTCCGCGCTCTGCGACGTCTGCCGGGTCGAGCTGAAGACCGGGCGATGCCACCAGCGCGAACTCCTCGTCGATCAGACCGACCGCGGGAAGACTGCGCCCGCGCGGCCGGACGGACGAGATCACGAGATCGAGACGTCCCGCTCCGGCATCATCGAGCAGGTCGTCGGCGAGCCCGGTCGTGACGTGCACCCGCAGCCCTCCGGCGATGGCCGGCGCCAGCGCGGGCATGACGACGGATGCCGTGAACTCGGCGGCGCCACCGATCCGAATGCGGTGCTCGACGGGCCTCGTCGCCTCACCGCTGAGAACCTCAGCGAGCCGGTCGAAGGGCCCGCCGAGTCGCCCCGCCAGCAGGTCGGCCCGTGCCGTCGGAAGCATGCCCCTCGCCGTGCGGACGAACAGCGTCTCGCCTTCGAGCCGCTCCAGCGTCTGCAGATGCGCGCTCACGGTCGGCTGGGCGACCCCGAGCACCCTGGCGGCCGCCGATACCGAACCGAAACGGTGCACCGCGAGGAAACTGCGCCACAGGGGCAATCCCTCCAGACCATCGGAAATCTGATCGCTCATATCGAGAACGTATCGGAATCGCTCGTTCGGTGTCGTCGTTGATCCGAGTATCGCCAGCCCGCGGCATCCGCCGCTCGAACCAACTCGAATCAAGGAGAACGCATGTCGACCATCCTCTTCGTCGTCACCGGCGCCCGCACCTGGACGCTCACGGACGGTACCGAGCACCCGACCGGTTACTGGGCGGAGGAGCTTCTCACGCCGTACCACCTGCTCACCGAGGCAGGCCACGACGTCGTCTTCGCCACCCCGAACGGCGTCGCACCTGTCGCCGACCCCGGCAGCCTGCGGGATGGGGATGCCGCGGCCATCGCCGCGATCTCCGGTCTCGACGCGCCCCTCGTGCTCGCCGAGGTGAATGCCGCCGACTACGCCGCGGTGCACTACCCCGGTGGTCACGGGCCGATGCAGGACCTCGCCGGCGACGACGCATCCGGTGCGCTCATCGCCGCCACGGTCGACGCCGGCCGCCCTCTGGCCGCGGTCTGCCACGGGCTCGCGGCACTGCTTCCGGCACGCGTCGCCGACGGAACCCCGTTCGTCGCCGGACGGCGCATCACCGCCTTCACGGACGAGGAGGAGCGCCTGGGCGGTCTGGCGGACCGCGCCCCGTTCCTGCTGGAATCAGCGCTGCGCGCGCAGGGCGCCGAACTTGCGACCGCCGAGCCGTGGAGCGATCACGTCGTCGTCGACGGCGGAATCATCACCGGTCAGAACCCGCAGTCGTCCGCGTCGGCCGCCCGTGCTCTGCTGAAGGCGCTCGACTGAGACGCGGAAGGGGTGGACGCCGCGGCATCCACCCCTTCGTCGCATCCGGGTCACTCCCAGACGACGGCCGGCGCCTCCGCCGCGAAATCGACCTTCGGAGAGTTCAGATAGCCGCCGAACCACACCTCGAACTCGGCGCGCGTGCCTCCCTGGTCGCCCTCCAGAGTCATCTCGACGTCGACCGAGTCGTAGGTCGTGACGATCGCACCCGACTCGACCTCGGCGGTCAGGCTGTCGAGCGTCGACTGGCCCTCCGCGGTGATCGTGCGCGTGACCGTGCCGTCGATCGGCGTGGCTCCGTTCAGGTCGATGTCGGTGAGATCCAGGCCGCACGGGGTCGTGAGCGTCTTCATCGCAATGCACTCCTCGACCGATGCGCGCACCAGCGAGCGGAACTGCGCGGTGCCGTCCTCGGTGAGCACCGGACGCAGGTCCCACAGCACCTCGGCATCCGCATCGGAGGCGACCACGAACGTCGTGGTGTCGCCCTCGATCATGAACTGTTCGACGCCGACCGCGAGCTCGTAGGTACCGGGGAAGACGTATGCCGTCTCGGGCGCTTCAGACCCGTTCACCGTGAGTCCGAGGCCCTCGAAGCCGTAGAAACCGGCCAGCGAGATCAGGCCGTCGGCGATCTGCCATTCGTCATCGGTCCCGTAGTTGTACACCTGGAAGTCGCGCGAAACCTCCTGGCCGCCGATCGTGAACGTGACGGGGACGCGGGTCTCGTAGTCATCGCTCTCTTCGACCTCGGCCACCTCGATATCGTCGATCGCACCCAGTTCGAGCGACGCCGCGAGGACATCGTCTGTGAGCAGCGTGTCCTCCCCGTACGGATCGACGTACTCGAGCGCCGCCTCGGCATCGCCGTCGGCCAATGCGGTCAGGTAGCTCTCCACGACATCGGATGCCGTGATGGCCGGCCCGCGCAGCACCGCGGGAACGATGATGGCAGCGGCGATGATGAGGACGACCGCGGCCGCACCTCCGATGATGCCGAACAGCGCCCCCTTGGAGAGAGACTTCTTCGGGGCCGGTGCCGCCCCGGGGTAGCCGCCGTACGGCGGGACGCCCTCTGGCGCGTTCGGGTCGTAGGCTGGGGCATTCGGGTCATAGGATGCGGCCGGGTGGGCGGCGCCCGGATACGGCTGGCCGCTCTGATACGGCTGCGCGGGGGCGGCATACGGTGGAACAGCGTACGCCTGGGCCACCTCCGGCTGCGCGGGGTCGGATGCCGAGGCGGCCTCGGGCCGGGCCTGCTCAGGGTGCGCCGGCACGACCTGGTCGGACGAGGTCACCGGCTGGAAAGCGTGGCTTCCCGCACCCGGTACCGCGGCGCCGGACGATTCCGGCGCGGGGGGCGGGGTGGGCTGCGGCGGGTTCTCCGGTGTCTCGGTCACGAGTTCATCGTAGAACCTCACCTCGAACACGGAAACGCGGTACCGAGCGGGGCTTCCGCGTTCGAATCGCTTTGTTCGCTCGAATCACGCCGATTTCGAACCAACATCGCGATTCGAACGGTGGTGGACGTAGGTCTGCTTCAGGAAATCCCCCGCCGGCTTGCCGTACGGACAGTAATCGTCGTTCGCACTCGCGTCCGACTCGGAGTACAGCACGGGCGGCCAGTCCCACAGCATGAACCCGCGCATCCACGGCCGGGCGTCGCACGCCGCGAACATGGCACGGTAGTAGCGCAGCTGCTCCTCACCCGACGGCTCCCCCGGCAGGCTCCAGTCGTTGGGCCTGTCCGGCGAACCCGTGCGCGAAGGGCATCCGGCCTCCATGAAGAAGAACGGCTTGCCGGATGCCTCGACCACCCGCTCGATGCGGTCGAGCTCGGCATCCCACCGGTCGATCGGGTAGTACCCGCTCGAGGTGATCACGTCGACGGCATCCCACCAGGTGACGTGATCCTCCTGATACTTGTCGCAGTTGTAGGTGACGATGCCGCTGTAGACCTCGCGCACTGCGGCGATCAGCGCTCGCCACTGGTCCTCACGCGCGTCGGCACGCACCATCTCGCAGCCGATGCAGAGCATCTCGCACCCCTCGGCCTCGGCGATCCGGGCCGCGTGCAGGATGAACTCCGTGTACGCGGCGAACCACTGCGTCCAGGTCGGCTCGCCGGGCACGTCCCAGTCGAAGAACCCGATGTACGCCCGCCACGTGCCGTCGCTCACGTTCACCACCGGCTTCAGGCACACCTTCAGCCCGTGCGCCTTGGCCTGCCGGATGGCGCCGACGATCTCCTCCTCCGTGACTGTCGGCGCCTGATCCCACGGCATCTCGGTCGACTGCGCCGTGGTCTGCTCGACCGCGTAGGCGAGCGCCGTCCAGTTCGCGCCGTGATCCACCATCGCGGCCATCGACTCGGATGCCGCCTCCGCCGACCAGGTGCCTCGGATCCCCGTCCAGCCCCACGTCATGCCGGCGACGTATCCCCCGAGTGCGTGCACGGGCGCGGGCGCGGTCATCGCACGACCAGCTCGTTCGCGGTGCGCAGCACCCGAGGCGATGCGAGCGCCGCGGTGTCGATCGGCTCGGTGTGGCGCACGAGCAGCGTCGCGGTCTCCCCCGGCAGCAGCGTGATCAGGCCGTCCTCCGTGTAGGCGTCGGGGTCGACCTTGTCCGGCAGCAGCGACAGGTCGCGCACCAGACTGTTCGCCGTCACGCGCACCTCGGTGCCGCCGTCCACCGCGACCGTCTCGACCGCGACGTCGGCAGCCGGCAGTCGCGAATCCCGCGGCTCGGCGAAGTACCAGAAGGCACGCGCATCCCCCGTGCTCGCCACGATCAGCTCGCCCGCGGCATCCTGCGCGGTCGCCACATCCGGCGCGATCACGACCCCCGCCCCTCCCCGAGCGGATGCCGTCACCTGCACCGCCTGCTCGGCGAGCACCGTGCCGTCGAACCGCACGCGACGGATGACGAGGTCGTCCGCCCACGGGGCCCCGGTGTCGTTGCCGAGGACGACGCTGAGCCCTGCCTCGCGCGGCTGGATCGTGGCGACCCGCGGTGCGAAGGCCCTCTTGAGCGCGTGCCACAGCGGCTTCAGCCGCTCGTCACCGTCGATGGCGGCCCACGACGTCACCGGCCAGCAGTCGTTGAGCTGCCACACCACGGCGCCGGAGTTGTGCGGCGCGAGCGAGCGGAAGTGCTCGAGAGCGAACCCGACCGCGTGCGCCTGATTCAGCTGCATCGCCCAGTGCCACGTGTCGGTGTCCGTGGGCACGCGGAAGTGCGGCAGAAGGCCACGGGTCAGTTTCACGTTCCCCTCGGCGGCTTTCTGGTGCACGATCATGCCCGGCGATTCGGGCGTCAACGGCTCGTCCGAGATGGATCGGGTCATGGTCGACCAGGCGGGCGGCCCCTGCCAGCCGAACTCCGCGACGAAGCGCGGCTCATGATCGCGGTACGCGAGGTAGTCCTGCCGGTTCCAGTGCTCCCACAGGTGCATCGTGCCGTGCGGTTCGGCGTTGGGATGCTGCCCACCCGGACTGAACGGGCTTCCAGGGCTGTACGGCACGTGAGCGGCGAGCTCGTCGACCAGCTGCGGGAACAGCTCGTAGTAGTAGTACGCCCCCCATGTCCGGCCGTCGAGCATCTGCTTCCAGCCCCAGTCCTCGTACCCCCAGAGGTTCTCGTTGTTGCCGGTGAGCAGCACGAGCGACGGGTGGGCTGCGAGACGGACGATCTGCTCGCGCGCCTCCGCCTCGACCTCGCTGCGGATCGGCTCCTCCTCCGGATACGCCGCGCATGCGAACAGGAAGTCCTGCCAGGTCAGCAGACCCAGCTCGTCGCACAGCTCGTAGAAGTCCTCGGATTCGTACATGCCACCGCCCCACACCCGTACGAGGTTGAGGTTCGCCGCAGCGGCCTGGCGAAGACGACGTTCATAGCGCGCACGATCGACGCGGGTGAACAGGGCGTCGTCCGGGATCCAGTTCACGCCCTTGACGTACACCGGCTGATCGTTGACGACGAGCGTGAACGGGGTGCCGTCGGCATCCGTCTCGGTATCCCAGCGTACGGAGCGGAAGCCGACCCGGCGCTCGGCGCGGTCGCGCTCGCCCTCGGCGTCCGACAGCGCGAAGGATGCCGTGTACAGCGCCTGCTGGCCGTAGCCGATCGGCCACCACGGCTCGGCGTCCGGAACGTCGATCACGACATCCGTGCTGTCGCCGGCGACCTCGGCCGACACGGACTGACCGACGACATCGACGTCGAGGGTCAACGGGGCGGTGTCCGCGGCATCCGCTCGCTCGACGAGCACGCGGGCGGACAGCCGTCCGCCCGACTCGGCCCGATCGGCGGCGACCCGCACCTCCGAGATGCGAGCGACCGACCAGGACTCGAGCGCGACCGGACGCCAGATGCCGCTCGTGGCGGTGGCGATGCCCCAGTCCCAGCCGAAGCTGCAGGCGGACTTGCGGATCGCCTCGAACGGCGTCGGATACGGGCGCGGCCGAGGGCCGAGCTCTTGACTCAGCGCGTCGGCGTGACGGACGGGAGATCGGAAGGCGACCTCGAGGCGGTTCGCGCCGTCGAGGAGCGCGCCTCGTACATCGACCCGGTACGACCGGTGCTGGTTGGCCGCGCTGAGCACCGTGTGCCCGTTCAGCCGTACCGTGGCCACCGTGTCGAGGCCCTCGAACACCAGGTCGTGTCTGGCATGGCCGTCGGCTCGCCACTCGAACGTCGTCTCGTACGTCCAGTCCACCAGCCCGATCCACGACAGCAGCGATTCGTTGTCGTCGAGGTACGGATCCGGAATCAGCCCCGCCGACAGCAGGTCCGTGTGCACGACACCAGGGACGGTCGCAGGGATCTGCCTTCCGTCGAGGTGCTCGGGTGCTGGTCCGTGCGCGGCGCGGACGGTCCAGCCGGAGTGCAGCGGGGTGCGGACGGGGGTGAGTGTCACTTGACGGCTCCTGAGGTGAGGCCCTTGTAGATCCAGCGCTGAAGCAGGAGGAAGGCGATGAGGGTGGGGATGATGACGAGCACCGTTCCGGCGGCGATGACCTCCCACTGCGCACCGAACGGTCCTTTGAACCGGAACAGCGACGTGGAGATCAGCCCTTCGGACGGCAGATAGAGGAAAGGCGTGTAGAACTCGTTGTACACCGCAATGCCCTTGATGATGACGACCGTGGCGATCGCGGGTTTCAGCAGCGGCAGCACGATGCGCCAGTAGATCGTCCAGCGGTTCGCGCCGTCGATCATGGCCGCCTCGTCGAGCGACACGGGTATCGACTGCATGAACTGGATGAAGAGGTAGATCGCGATGATGTCGGTGCCCATGAACAGCAGGATCAGCGCGGCCTTGGTGTCGTAGAGCCCGAGACCGTTGATGAGCTGGAAGGTCGCGACCTGGCTCGTGACGCTCGGGATGAGGGTGGCGACGAGGAACAGTGCGAACACGACCTTCTTGCCGCGGAACTCGAATCGGTCCAGCGCATAGGCGGCCATGGTTCCCAGCAGGATCGTGCCGACCAGGGAGACGACGAGAACGATGGCGGTGTTGACGAAGCCCTCGAGCATCTTGCCGCTCGTGAAGGCCGTGGCGAAGTTCTCGAAGTTCAGCCAGTTCGCCGGTGGATCGAACGGCCCGGTCTGCGCGTACTCCGGCGCGGTCTTCATGCTCGCGAACAGCAGCACGGACAGCGGGAGGAGGGTGACGATCGCTGCGATCACCAGGCTCGCGTACTTCGCGGTCGTGGCGCTGACACCCTTGAACCGCTCGAAAGGGGAGCGCCCGCGGATGGTCTTCGGAGGCGTCGTGCGCACCGGCATGGTGCGCAGCGGCTCGGTCGTGGTGGTCATGTCAGGTCGACCTTCTCGTCGGGGAACACCTTGCGCTGGATCCAGGTGACGACCAGGACGATCGCCAGCAGCACCACCGCCATCGCGGAGGCGAGCCCGACATTGCGGAACGTGAACGCGGTCTGCAGGGTCTGGATCACGAAGGTGGCGGAGCCGTTCGCACCGCCGGTCATGATGAACGGGATCTCGAAGACGGCGAGGCTGCCGGAGATCGCCAGGATGAACGACAGGCCGATCACGCGTCGGATGCCGGGGAAGATGATCGCCCAGAACTGCTGCCAGCGGCTCGCGCCGTCCAGGTCGGCCGCCTCGTACAACTCGTGCGGGATCGACTGGATGGCGCCGAGGAACAGCACGAAATTCATCCCCGTGTAGCGCCACACCGAGGTGCCCGAGAGCGACCAGTTGACGATGTCGGGGTCGCCGAGCCACTGCGGAGGGTCGACCACGCCGAACCAGCTCAGTACGGTGTCGAGCGTGCCACCCGGCTGGAACAGATAGAGGAAGACGAAGCCGATCGCGACGCCGTTGATCAGGTAGGGGAAGAACAGGATGCCGCGGAAAAGGCTCGAGAACCGCGTCGAGAAGCTCAGGATCGTGGCGAAGTACAGCGCGATCGCCATCTGCGCGAACGAGGCCGCGAAGTAATACAGGCTGACCCCGAACACCGAGAAGATGCGCGGATCGGTGAACACCTCGATGTAGTTGTCCAGCCCGACGAGATTCTTCTCGAGGTCGATGCCGTCCCAGTCCGTGACGCTGAAGTAGAAGAGGTTCAATGCGGGCCAGTACGTGAACAGCAGGAGGAGTCCGACGGCTCCGGCGAGGAAGAGCCAGGGGGTGAGCTTCTGGAGCGGCCCCTTGCCCGCGACCCCGCCGCGGGTCGGGTCGGTTCGGCGGCGCACTGCGCCGAACCGGCCCTTCCGCGTGACGGTGGAGAGGGCGGCAGTACTGTCCACGGGTGCCGCACCCGGTGTTGCGATGGCCATATCTCTGCCGCCCTCTGCCTCAACCCGCGAGCTTCTCGACCGATGCGCCCCAACGCTCGTTCAGCTCGGCGAAGTAGCTCTCCTTGTCACCGTCGGCAGCACCGCGGGCGACGTCGATGAGCTTCTGCCGGTAGATCGGACCGTAGAGGTCGATCTGCGAGTCGCTGGAGACTTCGTTCAGAAGACCTTCCTTGCCGGCGGGCGCCGCGTTGATCTCCATCAGTTCGACACCGGCCGCCTCGAAGTCGGTGAGGGAGTCGGGAAGTGCTGCATCCTTCAGCGGTGAGACCATCCCCTGCGTCTCGGTGTAGCCCGAGTCGGCCACCACCCACTGGATCCACGCCCATGCGGCGGCCTTGGCCTTGGAGTGCTTGCTGACGGCGAGGTTGTAGTCGCCGCCGATCACGGCCAGTTGCGTGCCGTCGACGTTGGCGGGGAAGGCCATGAAGCCGATGTCATCCGCGGAGGCGCCGTTGTCCTCAGCCGCCTGCTTGATCTGCGAGATGGCCCAGGAGCCGAGCGGCATCGTGGCGATCTTGCCGGTGCCGAGGTCGACCTTGGACTGCTCCCAGTTGGTGGTGAGCGGGTCGGCCTCGGTGAGGCCGGCAGCGACGGTCTCGTACAGCAGACCGTCGATCGCGTAGATGTCGGTGCCCTCGGTCCAGGGCGCCGGGTCCTCGGCGAGAGTGATCGGGGCATCGGCGTCATCCGTGATGGCGCCGAGGTTGCCGAAGCTCTGCGTCAGGGTCCAGCCGTCCTTGTAGTTCGTGTACATGGGGATGGCTTCGGTCGAGTCCTTGACCTTCTGCAGCGCATCGAGCCATTCGGACTCGCTCGTCGGCAGCTCGGTGACGCCGGCGGCCTCGAAGATCTTCTTGTTGTAGACGACGCCGTTCGCGTTGCCGCCGAAGGCGATGCCGTACTGCGTGCCCTCGTAGCTCGCTGCAGGGAGGAAGCGGTATGTGTCCTCGAAGTCCGCAGTCTCGCCCAGCGGCTCGAGGAACTGCTCGTACTGGTCGGGCTGGATCGCCGGGATGCCGATGACGTCGCCGTAGTTGCTGGTGCTCATGCGGGTGAGCATCTCGCCGGCGTAGTCGGTGATCCCCTCGAACGTGACCTTCACATCGGGGTACTCCTTGTTGAACTCCTCGGCGTATGCCTCGAGGGTCCCGTCCTCGACGAGGTCCGTGCGCCAGGTGACGACCTTGATGTCGCCCTTCACCTCGCCGTCGATCGCGTTGTCCGCGTCGCCACCGCCACCGCTGCCGCTCGCGCACGAGGTGAGCAGGAGTGCTGTGGTCGTCGCGACGACGACAATGCCGGTCATTGCCCTGCGTGATGCCATGTGAAATCTCCCTTGATGTCGTGGCAGCCGGCCAACGGATCGCGCGGATCTCTTCGCCGGATGTGGATGTCAGCGTAGGACAGACCGGAGAAGATGTAAAGCGCTTTAGTGATCGATGACTCGAGAAGGCGCGTTCACCACCCCCGCCGCCGGGCAGCGGCGACGGACCCGTCAGCGCCGAGCCGGCCCAGTGGACTCGCGGAGCCGGAGCACGGGCGTGGAATCGAGATCGGTCTCCGGCGTCGCCCCGCCGACCACGTCGAACAGCCGACGGGCCACGTGCGCACCGAAGTTCACCACGTCGTGACTCAAGGAGGTCAACCGGGGATAGGAGTGCTGACACAGCACCGAGTCGTCCCAGGCCACGATCGACAGATCCTCCGGCACGCGGATGCCGAGTTGCGCCGCCACGCCGAGTGCCGCGACGGCCATCACATCGTTGTCGTAGATGATCGCGGTCGGGGAATCTGGTCCGCTCAACGCCGACCGCGTCGCCTCGACGCCCTGGGCCGGGGTGAAATCGGTGTAGAGCACGTGCCCCTCGACACCCTGCCGCCGCGCCTCGTCGTGGAAGGCGACGTCGCGCAGACGCGTGTGCATCAGCTCAGCCATGCCCGCGACGCGCGTGATGCGCCGGTGTCCGAGATCGACCAGATGGCGGACGGCCGCCCTGACGGCTGTCGCGTCGTCCGTCCCGACGGTCATCAGATCGACGGCGACGCTCGGGTCGCCGACGACGACGGCGGGGAGGTCGGGCGTCTGAGCGAGGTAGGCGATGCGCGGATCGTCGACGCGTATGTCCGTGACGATCACGCCATCGACACGGCGGGCCTTGTGCCACCCCCGAAGGGTCTCGAGTTCGCTGTGGATGTCGGGGACGACCTGCAGGAGCAGACCGTGATTGCGCAGCGACAGCTCGCTCTCGATGCCCGCGAGGAACTGCATGTAGAACGTCTCGACGCCCAGGTTGCGCGGATCGCGGGCGAGCACGAGCCCGAACGTCGCCGTCTTGGCGCCCGCGAGCGAACGTGCCGCACTCGCGGGTGCCCAGCCGAGTTCGTCCGCGACGGCGAGGATGCGCTCACGGGTCTCGGCGGACACGCCCTTGCGGCCGTTGAGCGCGAACGAGACGGCCCCGATGGAGACGCCGGCGCGGGCGGCGATGTCTGCGATCGTCACGCGCCCGGTGGTACTGCTCATGTCCTGAACCATACCCGTCGGTGCGCGCGTGACGCCCCGCCTGGCCCTGCTATGCGCCCGCGAGACTTCCTCCGCGCGGTGACACGTGGCTTGCGCAGGCAAGTCTCGCGCCGCAGAGGAAGTCTCGCGGGGTGCGCCTCGTCACCGACAGGTCGTGGCCGAGTACCCGAGTGTCACCGACGCGTCCCCGGCCGTGACCGTGATCTCGCCTGCATCGATGTTCGCCTTCTTCGTCGCGGCCACAGCCTGACCGTCCGCACCGGGCGCGACGGCTTCGATGACACGGCGTCCGAACGGCGTCTCGACGACCGCATCCGTGGCCTCCTCGCCGCTGTTGTGCACGCTCGAGACCACCTGCGCTCTGCCGCCGACGCAGCGCGTCGCGACCGCGGGAACGACCTCGGACGACACCTTCCCGACCGCGAGCACCGGGATCTTCACGTACGAACCAGGAGTCGTGAAGGTCAGCCGAACGGCGGACGCGAGCACGGCGTCGAAGGCGATCGTCGTCGGCTTGCCGTTCGCACTCGGCGCGATCGCCTGCGCCGTCGTCGGGTGCCAGCCGCCGTGAGCGTCTCGGTACTCGATGCCCACGCTCGTGAGCGAACCCTCGACGTTCGTGAACCCGACCCGGTCCACGATGTGCGCCTCGGTCGGCTCCACAGTGAACGTGGCGGAGGCCTTCATGGTCGCGCCCGTCCATGTCGACCAGGAGGTCGACGCCTTGCCGTCGCACGCGTTCTGCGCCGGCATCGTCTCCCACTCGGTCTGGTGGAAGCTCGCCGACACGGTCGTCCCTTCGGCGGTGCAGATGTCCTCGACGCCGTCCGCGCCCCAGATCTGCACCTCCGAGATGGACTGCCATGTGCTCGTCGCGGTCCGCAGCTGCAGGCGGACGCCGCTCGTCTGCGGGATGTCAGAGACGTCCAGAGTCGCCACGGGAGCGGATGCCGAGGCATCCTGTGCGATGTCGACGCCCACGTCCGTCGGGACCCACGTGCCTGTCGCGTCGAGATACTCGGCGTCGATGTTCGACGGCCACGTGGCGCCCGCGCCGTCCTTGTACGTGTGCACCACCACCTCGTCGACGTCCTGCGCGAGCGGCCAGGAGAACGACAGCCAGCTCGAGCGCGGGTAGGCTCCGCCGCCGACCCAGTCATCCCATCCCTTGCCCTTCACGTTGCCGTCGATGACGCGCGGGGCGAGGTCGGCACGACTGGATGCCGCGACCGCCGATTCCGGCGCGAGGTTGACGATGCCCTGCGTGCCCACTTCGATCGTGCGCGCGAAAGTGCGCCCCTCCGTGAACCGGGCATCGGCTGCCAGCGTGCCGGTGATCGTCTGGATGCCGCGCTCGGCGAACGAGGTGGCGCTCCAGATCACGGCCGTCTCGACGGTCGTGTCGCCGACGGCGACCGGAACCGTGGCCGGTAGGGCATCGGCGAAGTCCTGGCCTGGTTCGACCTTCTCCGGAAGCCGGTCGTCGACAACGCTCCAGATCTCCTCGCCGAGTCCCTTGTCATCCCAATAGGTCGCATCCCAGCCCTCGGCCCAGCGGGCCGGATCCTCGACCGCGGGGTTGCGCATCTCGGCGCGGCCGTTCTCACCGATCGTGATCGGCAGCCAGACGTACGTGGAATCCGCGGCGCCGGAGTTCCAGCGGTCGCCCATGTACACGAAGCGTCCGCCGCCCAGGTCGAGCACGTTCGTGCCCTGGGAGCCGAAGGTCGTCCGACGCGTATCGCCGACGGACAGCAGACCGTCACCGCCCTCGGGGATGGCGTTGTAGGCGACGTTCTCGAACGCGTCCCCGCTCTCGACGCCCCGGATCCAGGTGCCGAGGATGCTGTCGGCCGTGTGATAGGTCTGCGGGTTCGGCGCCCAACCGGTTGCGCCGGACGCGGCCGCGTAGTATTTCCCGCCGTGCTGGAACAGCGCGGGCGCCTCGAGCATGCCGCACTCCTTGACGATCTGGAAGTCCTCGCCGCGCACCGGCGCCTCGGCGGTGCCGTCCGCGAAGACGTACGGGAAGCGCCCGTCCTCGGAGAACTGGCCGGCGCCGACCATGTCGGTGCCGGTCGTGTGAGTGACATTCGTGTACTCCGCGTCGAGCTCAGCGATGTAGAGCGAGCGGTTCTCCTCCGAGGAGTACACGATGTACGCGATGCCGTCGTCATCCTGGAACACCGTCATGTCACGCGCCTGCCCGGGGACGGCCGCCGAGATGCAGGCCTTGTAGTCGGTGCGGTTCGGCATCCGGTAGACGCCCGTCATCCGGAATGGACCGGTCGGGCTGTCGGAGACGGCGACGCCCGCCATCGAGCGTGCGTACATGCTGCCGCCCGGCGTGGTCTGTCCATCCGAATGCCACCAGAGCACCCACTTGTCGGTGCTCTGGTTGTAGAGCACCTTCGGGCGTTCGAAGATCGTCGTGTACTCGGCGGCATCGTTCGTGTTGAGGTGGTAGTTCAGCTCCGCGATACGATCCGCACGCGGCTGACCGGCTTCGTCGACCGTGTCGTACAGGGCGTCGAAGTACTCGGTCTCGAACTCGGCTGCGTCGGAGACCGAGCGCAGCACGATGCCCTCGTCGGTCCAGTTGAGGGTGTCGTAGGACTTGTACGCGTGCACGCCAGGACTGCCGAAGTAGCCGTTGCTGCGGTCCTCGCCGTACCAGTAGTAGACGGTACGGCCCTCTTCCTGGCCGGTCACGACTTCCCCGCCCTCGACGCCGAGCTCCTGCGCGGACACCACGGCACCACCGTGCGCCTGGATGTGTGCCCCGTTGTCGTCGAGCCAGTACGGCTGGAAGTAGCCGGGGGCGCTGGCCCCAGGGTCCTGGATCGCCGGATACGCGTCGTACGTCACCGGATCTCCGGTCGGTACGGCGGCGTGCGCCGGCGCCACCGTCGCCACGGTCAGCACCGCGGCAGCACAGGCCACCAGCACGGCACGGGTCGACTTCGTCATTCGCACTCCTTTGTGGATCGAAGCACCCGTCGAACGGGTGTGTTGACGTTAACAGTTGACGTCAACACACATCCAATCAGTCTCGTGCCCCGCACGGCAAGCCCCGCAGCTCTGCGAGGCCTGCCGATGCGGTGGGACCGGCCGAGCCGTGGGTCAGATGCGCAGCAGGGCGGCGCCGTGCGGCGGAAGCGCGACCCGCACGGCCGCACTCCCCGGCGCGACGCCGCGCGCGGCAGCGCTCTGCACCGCGACCGGCTCGAGCGGGACTTCGCGGCCGGTCCACAGTTCGGTGGCGACGCCGGATGCCGGGAACCCGATGTCACCGGCATCCAGCACGGCATCCATCGGCTGGGACCCGAGGTTGAACGCGGCGGCGTAGCGCTCGCCGTCTTCACCGTCGGCGGCCCAGAGCACCAGCGCGCCCTCGCGGAACACCTCTCGGTTGCGCGTGGAACGCTGCAGAACCGCGAGCACGTCCGCGTTCTGGAACAGCGCGATCGTCGCCGGGTCGGAGGAAGGCAGATCGCCGCCGATCATGAGCGGCGACCGGGCGATGATCCACAGCGTCAGCAGGGTGACCCGTTCGTCGGGCGTGAGCCGGTCGTCGCGGGGCTCACCGCGTTCGGCGCGGATACCGATCCGGCCGAGCGGCAGCATGTCGCCGTCCGGCCAGCCCTCGGCTCCTGCGAACGGCGCCCACCGCGCGAACCGGGCGAAGTTCGCCTCGACGTCCACCCACTGATCCCACAGGTCGTCGCAGATCCGCCACATGTCGGCGTGCCCTCGGAGATGATCCAGACGCTCGAGCGACAGATCGCGCCCCGGCGACAGGCTCAGCACGATGTCGCGACCGGACGTCCTGATCGCCGCAGCGTACGCCTCGACATCCGCCGCCTGGTACGGCCAGAGCATGTCGTCGGCCTTGATGAAGTCGACACCCCACTCGGCGTACAGCGCCAGCGTCGAGTCGTAGTACGCCTGCGCCGCCGGGTCGGTGTGGTCGAGCCCCAGCATGTCCGGGTTCCACTCGCACGCGTTGGTCGCGTCGGCGACGTCGGATGCCTTCGCATCCGTGCCGAGGATCGGCAGATTCTGCGCGACCGCCCGCCGCGGGATGCCACGCATCGTGTGGATGCCGAAGCGCAGGCCGAGTTCGTGCACGCGGGCGGCGAGCGGGCCGAATCCTGCCCCGCCAGCCGAACTCGGGAAGCGGTCGGGGTCGGGGATCAGGCGGCCGTACGCATCCAGGTGCAGCGGGGCGTCGGCGTTGTAGCCGTGCGAGCGCGCGGTGGGGTCGGCCCAGTCGATGTCGACGACGATCGTGTCCCAGCCGAAGCGCAGCAGGTGCTCGGCCATGAACTCGGCGTTGGCGATGACTTCGGCCTCGGTGACAGTGGTGCCGTAGCAGTCCCAGCTGTTCCACCCCATCGGCGGTCCCGACACGGTCACAGTGCGGCGATCCGCCAGGATGCCGCGTGCGATGCGCCCGGTTCCAGCACGACAAGGTCGACACCGGAGTTGAACGCATCGGGAGGGCAGGTCATCGGCTCGACCGCGAGACCGATCCGGTGGGTCGCCTCGATGCCGGTGTCGGCGGTGTGCACCTGCACCCATGGGCAGCGCTCGTCCCAGCGCATCGCGACCCCGGTCCCGTCGGCCACGGTGACACGCACCTCGGTGACGCCCTCCGCGTACGACAGGGAGGTGAACGCGTGGTCGATGAACACGTCGCCGATCGCGTGAGCCGACCGGAAGTCCCACTCCGGATGGGCCGTGATCGGCTCGACGGCGACGGGGCTCAGCCGATCGGGCGTCACGGTGAGGACCTCGGATGCCGGGAGGCTGAGCGCCCAGTCGTCCACGCGACCGGAACCGGCCACGAGGTACGGGTGCGGTCCGGTGCCCCAAGGGGCGGCATCCGCACCCAGATTGCGGGCCGTGACCGTCTGCTGCAGACCGTCGGCGTCGAGTCGGTACTCGGTCTCCACCTCGACGCGGAACGGATACCCGTCCTGCGGCGAGATGACCGCGAACAGCACCACCCGGTCGGCCTCGACCGCGCGGGGCAGGAAGTCCGTCCACGACAGCAGGCCGTGCAGCGCCTGTCCCCTGCCCGGCTCGGTGAGCGCGAGCTGGTGCTCGACACCCGCGAACGAGTAGCGGCCGTCCACGATGCGGTTCGGCCACGGTGCCAGGGTCGTGCCGCGGTAGCCGGGGCGGACCTCGTCCGCCTCGAACGGCACGACGAGGTCGCGGCCGTCGAACGCGAGCGCGCGCAGCGAGGCGCCGACGCTCGCGATGGCGGCCTGGTAGCCGTGCGCGGCGATCGTGAACTGCTCACCGGAGCGCGAGGAGCTGCCCATGGTCACAGCCCCTGCGCGAGACGATAGTAGGCCTGGTTCCAGCGGACCTGCTTCTGGAACTCGACCAGCGTGGTGTCCTCGTCGATGACGAGCAGTTCGACCTCGGCCATCTCGGCGAAGTCGCGGAACGCCTCCAGTCCCACAGCGGTCGACATCACGGTGTGGTGCGCGGCGCCGGCGGTCAGCCACGCGGCAGCCGAGGTGGTGAAGTCGGGTGCCGGCTTCCAGACGGCGCGGCCGACCGGGAGCTTGGGCAGCGAGGCCCGGGGCTCGACGTTCTCGACGACATTCGCGGTGAGGCGGAACCGGTCGCGCATGTCGCTCATGGCGACGACGACGGCGGGTCCGGCATCCGCGGTGAAGACGAGGCGGACCGGGTCGTCCTTGCCGCCGATGCCCAGTGGGTGGATCTCGAGCGTCGGCTTGGCCGTGGTCAGCGACGGCGAGACCTCGAGCATGTGCGCACCGAGGATGAGTTCGTCGCCCGGGGTCATGTCGTAGGTGTAGTCCTCCATGAGGCTCGCACCACCGGGGAGGTCGGCACCCATGACGTTCGCGATGCGGACCAGGACGGCGGTCTTCCAGTCGCCTTCTGCACCGAAGCCGTAGCCCTCGGCCATGAGGCGCTGGACCGCGAGACCGGGCAGCTGCTTGAGCTCGCCCAGGTCCTCGAACGACGTGGTGAAGGCGCCGAAGCCGCCCTCCTCCAGGAAGGACCGCAGGCCGATCTCGATCGCCGCGCCGTCGCGCAGCGACTGGTGGCGCTCGCCGCCCTTGCGCAGCTCGGGGACGACCTCGTAGAGCTCCTCGTACTCGGCGACCAGCGCGTCGATGTCGGACTCGGATGCCGCGGCGACCGCCTCGGCCAGCTCGTTCACGCCCCATGTGTTGACCTGCACGCCGAAGCGCAGCTCGGCTTCGGTCTTGTCGCCCTCCGTGACGGCGACGAAGCGCATGTTGTCGCCGAATCGGGCGAGCTTGAGCGAGCGGGCGGCGGCGAGGCCGGCCGCGGCGCGCTGCCACGTGCCCAGCTCCTGCTGGACGCGGGGGTCGGACGCGTGGCCGACGATCGTCTTGCGCGGGACGCCGAGGCGCGTCTGGATGTAGCCGAACTCGCGGTCGCCGTGCGCGGCCTGGTTCAGGTTCATGAAGTCGAAGTCGATGTCGGCCCACGGCAGCTCGACGTTGGCCTGCGTGTGCAGGTGCGCGAGCGGCTTCTGCAGCGCGTCGAGGCCGGCGATCCACATCTTGGCCGGGCTGAACGTGTGCATCCAGGCGACGAGACCGATGACCCTGTCGTCGGCGTTGGCCTCGAGGGCGGCCTTCTTGATCGCCGCCGAGTCGGTCAGGACCGGCTTCCAGACGATCTTCACGGGGACGTCGCCCGCGGCATCCAGAAGCGAAGCGATCTGCTGGGACTGCTCGGCGACCTGCGCGAGCGTCTCGGGTCCGTACAGGTGCTGGCTGCCGGTCAGGAACCAGACCTCGTAGCCGTCGAGGGAAGTGGTGAGCGTGGGCATTTCAGAATCCTTCAGAGGTTCTCGGTGGCGGCGGCCTCGATGGCCAGGCCCGCCCGGTAGCGGTCGAGGTAGGTCGTGAAGCCGGCGACGTCCGCCGGGTCCGGGTCTGCTGTGGAGAGGGATGCCGAGGCGAACACCTGCTCCTCGAGGAACGTGCCGAGGTCGGCGTCCTGCGCGTGCGCGAGGTATGACGCGAGCACCGCGATGCCCCACGCACCGCCCTCGCTCGCGAGCTCGCCGACCGCCACCGGCGCGTCGAGCGCTCCGGCGAGGAAGCGCTGGGCGACGCCTGCGGTGCGGAACATGCCGCCGTGCGCGAACATGCGGTCGAGTCCGACGCCCTCGGCGGAGAGCACCTGCATCCCCAGCGCAAGCGTGCCGAACACGCCGTACAGCTGCGCACGCATGAAGTTCGCCAGTGTGAAGGCGCTGTCCGGGGTGCGGACGAACAGCGGCCGCCCCTCGGTGAGACCCGCGATCGGCTCACCGGCGAGGTGGTTGTAGGCGATCAGGCCGCCGGCATCCGCTTCGCCCTCGAGCGCCTCGCGGAAGAGCGCCTCGAAGACGGCATCGTCGTCGAGCGGCTGCCCTGCTGCCGCGGAGAAGCGCGTGAAGAGCCCTGCCCAGGCGGCCAGCTCGCTGGCGCCGTTGTTGCAGTGCACCATGGCGACGGCATCGCCGGCGGGGGTGGTGACGAGGTCCAGTTCGTGGTGGACCTCGGCGAGCGGGTGCTCGAGCACGACCATCGCGAAGATGCTCGTTCCGGCTGAGACGTTGCCCGTCCGAGGGGCGACCGAGTTCGTCGCGACCATTCCGGTGCCGGCGTCGCCCTCGGGCGGACACAGCGGGATGCCGGACTGCAGCGCGCCGGTGGGATCCAGCAGTGCAGCGCCCTCTGCCGTCAGCGTGCCTGCGGCGGCACCGGCGGGAAGCACGGCGGGGAGCAGTTTCGTCACCGGAGCGGGAAGCCGGTCGGCGGCGCGCTCGTCGTAGGCCGCGATCATCCGCGCGTCGTAGTCGCGGGTCGCCGAGTCGATCGGGAACATGCCTGAGGCGTCGCCGACGCCCAGGACTCGTTCACCGGTGAGCTTCCAGTGCACGTAGCCGGCGAGGGTCGTGACGAAGTCGAGCTGCGGGACGTGCGCCTCCGCATCCACGACGGCCTGGTGCAGGTGCGCGATCGACCAGCGCAGCGGGATGTTCACACCCAGCAGTTCGGTCAGCTCGGCCGCCGCGACACCCGTGTTGGTGTTGCGCCAGGTGCGGAACGGGACGAGCAGGTCGCCCGCTTCGTCGAACGCGAGGTAGCCGTGCATCATGGCCGAGATGCCGATGGCGCCGAACGTCGCGGGCTTCACGCCGTACCGGTCGTGCGCGTCGGCGACGAGGTCGGCGAACGCGCTCTGCAGGCCCTGCCACACCTCGTCGATCGCGTAGGTCCAGAGGCCGTCCTCGAGCCGGTTCTCCCACGAGAACGAGCCGGTCGCGAGGACCTCTGTGGCGTCGGAGCCGATCAGGCACGCCTTGATGCGGGTCGAGCCGAACTCGATTCCGAGGCTCGTGCGACCCGCGAGGAGATCGTCGCGCGCGCTCATCGGCGGGCGTCCGAGTTCTGGCCGTACACGTTCTGGTACCGGTTGAAGAGGCTGTCGATCGCTTCTTGCGGGATCGGGATCAGGGGACCTGCTTCGCGGGCGTAGTGCACCGTGCGGGCGACGTCTTCGACCATGACGGCGGCCTTGACGGCGTCCTTCGCGTCGACCCCGATCGTGAACGGACCGTGGTTCTGCATGAGGACGGCGCGCGAGCGGTGTCCGGTGAGGGTCTGCACGATACCCCGGCCGATCGAGTCGTCGCCGATGATCGCGAACGGGCCGATCGGGATGGGCCCGCCGAATTCGTCCGCCATCGCCGTGATGACGCAGGGGATCTCCTCGCCGCGGGCGGCCCACGCGACGGCGAACGTCGAATGCGTGTGGACCACGCCGCCGACGTCGGGCATGTGGCGGTAGACGTAGGCGTGTGCGGCGGTGTCGCTGGACGGGCTCCGGTCGCTGCCCGCGGTACCCGGGATGACGTTGCCGTCGAGGTCGCACAGGATCATGTTGTCGGCCGTGAGGTCGTCATAGCTGACGCCGGACGGCTTGATCACGAACAGGTCGGCGCCGGGGACCCGGCCGGAGACGTTTCCTCCCGTCCACACGATCAGCTCGTACCGGACCAGTTCCCCGTGCAGTCGGGCGACGTCCTCGCGGACGGTCTGAATGGCGGCTTCGATCTCAGGGGCGAAGACAGGGGCTTCGTTGCTCACGGATACCTCATCATGCGGCGGATTCGTCGATCACTGTGACCGGTCACAGTAGTGTCCCATGGCGACGGGGCGTCGTCAAGGTCGCGGGGGCGCGATGGATGCGCGCGGCACGAGGACCGGGGCGACGGGCGCGAGATCGGATGCCGCGGCATCCGCCCCGGAGATCAGAGTCGCCACCGCACGGCGGGCGAGTTCGCCGAAGTCCTGGCGCACCGTCGTGAGCGGCGGCCAGTAGTACGCCGAGTCGGGGATGTCGTCGAAGCCGACGACGCTGACGTCGCCGGGGACGTCCTGCCCCGCCTCACGCAGTCCGGTGAGCAGGCCCAGCGCCATCTGATCGTTCGCCGCGAAGACCGCCGTGGCACCGGTGGCGCGAATGCCGTCGGCCGCGTCGTACCCGGAGCGCGCCGTCCAGTCGCCGATGAGGACGGGGCCCGCCGGCAGTCCGCGGTCGGCGAGTTCGGCCTGGAATCCCTCCACCCGCGATTCGGCCTCGAGCCAGTCGGCCGGCCCGGCCAGGTGCGCGATGCGGGTGTGACCGGCATCCGCCAGCGCGGCGACGGCGAGCCGTGCACCGGCGGCGTGATCGACCGAGAGGCCTCGGGCGCCGCGTCCGGCCGAATGCAGTGTGACGACGGGGATGCCGATGCGCGAGACATCGAGTGCGACGAGCGTCCTGGCGTGCGGCGCGACGACGACGATTCCCTCGACCCCCTGCGCGATCAGGTGATCGACGGCCGAGGCGACGGCCGCGTCGTCCGCGGCATCCGCGAAGGCCGCGCTCACCCAGTACCCGGCCTCTCGGGCGCTGGACTCGATCGCCGCGATGCTCCGAGACGGTCCGTACTGCAGCGCGTCGGAGGCCAGGATGCCGAGCGTGCGCGTGCGTCGCGTGCCCAGCGCTCTGGCGGCGTTGTTCATCCGATACCCGAGCTCGTCCATGGCGGCGAGCACACGTTCGCGGGTGCCTGCGGCGACCTCGGGGTGGTCGTTGAGCACACGGGAGACGGTCTGCCGGGAGACCCCGGCGAGCGCGGCGACCTCCCGCACGCCGATCGTGCGGGTGCCGTCGGATCTCGTCTCGCTCATCGCGATGAGTCTAGAGCCGTCGCCACGGGTGGTCGGGTCGTGGCACTCTGGACGCATGCGCATCGCACTCACCGGATCATCCGGCAAACTCGGCCGCGTCGTCGCACGGGAACTGCGCGCGAACGGATACGACGTCATCGGGATGGATGTCGCGGGCGACAGAGGCCCCGATTTCGTCCAGGTCGATCTCACCGACTACGGGCAGGTCGTCGACGCGTTCACCGCGGTCGGCGATCGGCACGACGGGATCGACGCGGTCGTCCATCTGGGCGCGATCCCCGCGCCGGGCATCCGCAGCGACGTCGCCACGTTCCACAACAACATGCCGGCGACGTTCAACGTCTTCTGGGCGGCGGTGCGGCTCGGCATCCGGCGGATCGTCTACGCGTCCAGCGAGACCGTGCTGGGCCTGCCGTTCGATGTGCCGCCGCCGTACATCCCCGTCGACGAGGACTATCCGGCCCGCCCCGAATCGGTGTACTCGCTCGTGAAGACGCTCGAGGAGCAGTTGGCGACGGAGCTCGTGCGCTGGCACCCGGATGTCTCGATCACCGCACTGCGGTTCTCGAACGTGATGGTCCCGGAGGACTACGCCGCCTTCCCCGCCTTCGACGGCGATGCGCTGCTGCGCAAGTGGAACCTGTGGGGCTACATCGACGCCCGCGACGGGGCGCAGGCCGTGCAGCGTGCGCTTGAGGTCGCCGCTCCCGGCTTCGACCGGTTCATCATCGCGGCCGCAGACACGGTGATGTCCCGCCCGAACGCCGAGCTCATCGCCGAGGTGTTCCCCGACGTGCCCGTGACGCGGGACGTGGCGCCGAACGAGACGCTGCTCTCGATCGAGCGGGCACGGCGCGTGCTCGGATTCGACCCGCAGCACTCCTGGCGCGATCACGTGTGAGGCGGCGCAGCGGCGGACATCGCCGGCCGCGTACGTCGCCGGCGTGCGCCGCGTCTACCGTCGCGCGATGGTGGACCCGCGGATGACCAGCCGCACCGGCAGCGTCCGCGTTCCGGACCCGATGTCCACACCGTCGATCGCCTCGAACACGCGCTGCGCGGCCTGACGGCCCAGCTGCTGCAGGTTGGCGTCGATGCTGGTCAGTTCGGGACGGGAGTTCGTCGCGATGACCTCCCAGTTGTCGTACCCCATGACGGCCAGGTCGTCCGGCACCGCACGACCGAGGTCGCGGGCCGAATCGAGCACACCGCGCGCGATCTGATCCGATCCGCAGAAGATCGCATCGATCTCGGGATGCCGTTGCAGCAGCAGGGCCGCGGCATCGCGTCCCCAGTGCTCGCTCCACTCCGAGAACATCGGCGCTCCGACGAGGTCGAGCCCTGCGTCGGCGAGCGCCGCCCGCGCTCCGGTCAGCCGGTCCTGCGCCGCCGCGTACGACGGATCACCGGAGATGTGGGCGATGCGTCGTCGCCCGCACGCGAGCAAGTGCTCGACCGCGAGGCGGCCGCCCTCGACGTTGTCCGGCGTCAGCGACAGGTCGCGCGGGTCGTCCGACGGCGCATATGCGTACACCACCGGCACGGGGATGTCC
The DNA here is from genome assembly GCF_042267585.1 of Microbacterium sp. NPDC056234. Taxonomy (NCBI): domain Bacteria; kingdom Bacillati; phylum Actinomycetota; class Actinomycetes; order Micrococcales; family Microbacteriaceae; genus Microbacterium; species Microbacterium sp. NPDC056234. The sequence goes on along the minus strand of NZ_JBHJTE010000001.1, from coordinate 880,318 downwards.
TGTCCCAATGAGGCCCGCGGGTCCGTCTGTCGACCGACGACGATGATCCCGTCGACGCGTCGGCTGAGCAGCTCGCGCAGATGGTGCTGCTCGCGGATCGCGTCGCCGCGCGCGTCGCAGAGGAAGACGTTGATCCGCCCGGCGCCGAAGGCGTCCTCGGCCCCCATGAGGATCGGCAGCATGAATCGACCCTCGAGATCGCTCGTGAGCAGACCCACGGTCCCCGTACGACCCGCCAGCAGGCCCTTCGCCATCGCGTTGGGGGTGAAGGCCAGTTCCGCCGCCGCTGCCATCACCCTGGCACGGGTCGCCGCCGCGACATCGCCGCGGTCGTTGAGCGCCTTGGATGCCGTGGCGATCGAGACGCCGGCGTGACGCGCGACGTCGCTGAGCGTCGCCGCCTTCGTCGCGGTCTCTCCTGCTGCCATCGCGTCCTCCTCGGTTTCGACGGGTGTCGAAGTGTTGCTGAAAGGTTATCGGACCGGTCCTTGACCGGGCGATGAATCACACGGTATACCTTTCCGAAAGGGATTTCGGTGATTTTCGATCCGGCCCCGGAATCCATCGACAGCATCCGCTCGAAACCGCTCGAGGAAGAGCCGAGGAGACACACCCATGCACACGCCCCGACGCCGCACGATCAGACGTGCGGCCATCGCCTTCGCCACCGCCGCAGTCCTGGTCGGCTCACTCGCCGCCTGCGCGAGCGCAGGCGACCCGGAAGAACCGGCCGAGTCGATCCCCGCAGAGGGCGTGGACGACGGGTCGACGTTGACCCTCTGGACCAGGGCTCCGCTGGAGCATCAGGCCAACCTCCTGGTCGACGCGTACAACGAGACGCACGAGAACCAGGTCGAGCTCACGGTCGTCCCGAACGACGACTACGTCGCCAAGGTCGGCGCGGCGGCGGGGTCAGGCGGACTGCCGGATCTGTTCGCTGCCGACATCGTGTACGTGCCGAACTGGGTGCAGCAGGGACTGTTCACCGATATCAGCGAGCAGGTCGACGGCCTCGACTTCAAGGACTCGATCAACGAAGGGCACCTGTCGGCCGGAACCTACGAGGACAAGGAGCACGTGCTCCCCTTCGTGCTCGATCTGTCGATGCTGTTCTGGAACAAGGAGCTCTTCGCCGAGGCCGGCCTCGACGCCGAGAAGGCACCGGCGACACTCGAGGAGTTCGCCGCAGCCGCGCAAGCGGTGCAGGCGCTGAACAAGCCGGACACCTACGGCACCGCCACCGGCCTGAACTGCGGCGGATGCCTCGTGTTCACCTGGTTCCCGTCCATCTGGGCATCCGACGAAGAGGTCCTGACCGACGACGGCACCGAGTCGCTGTTGAACGGCGACGCCGCCCAGGAGGTCTACGACACCTGGGCGGGACTTCAGGAGGCCGGCGCGATCCTGCCGAGCTCCACGGATGAGGCGGGTCCGACCTGGACCGCTGCATTCAGCGAGGGCAAGGTCGGCGTCATGCCGTTCCCCGCGACGCTGCTGCCCACGCTCGAATTCGACGCCGGTGTGGCGGGCCTTCCCGGTGTCGACGGCGGCGCATCCACGTTCGTCGGCGGCGACGGCATCGGCATCTCCAAGGACTCCGAGCAGTCTCCCCAGGCGTGGAACTTCCTGAACTGGATGATGTCCGAAGAGGCACAGGTGGAGGTCCTCGCACAGGACGGCAACGCGGTCTCGCGCGGCGACCTCGCCGACAACGAGTACGCCGCGGCCGACCCGCGTCTGGTCACGATCAACGAGGTGGCCGCCGAGGGCGACACCCCAGTGGCGATCAACTTCCAGCAGGCGTTCAACGCGCCGGGCAGCCCGTGGCTGAACCTTGTGCGCAACGCGGTCCTCAAGGGCACCGACACCGTCGACGCCGACAACGACGAGATCACCGCGATCCTCTCCCAGTGATCCGCTCGGCGGGGCGGCGCGAGCCGCCCCGCCGACCCTCTCGACCCCGAAGGCGGATGATGACCTCCACCGTGCTGCGCCGTCGGCGCTCGCGCACCCGATACGGCGGCCCCGTGCAGGGCTGGCTGTACGCCGCCCCGACCGCGATCTTCGTGGCGCTGCTTTTCATCGTGCCCCTGGTGCTCGTCTTCCAGATGTCGGCATCCGACTGGCCGCTGCTCAGCGGCAACCAGGGCGTCAACTTCCCCGACAACTACGTGGATGCCGTGAACCATCGGCTGTTCTGGGACTCGATCTGGTTCACCCTGAAGTACACCCTGATCGCGACCGTGCTGCTGATCGGGCTCGGCCTCGGCCTCGCGCTGCTCGTGCAGGAGTCCACCCGCTGGAAGGGGTTCCTCCGCACGGCGTTCCTCATTCCGAGCGCACTGGGCCTGGCATCCGCATCCCTGCTGTTCTACGTGCTGTACTCCCCCATCGCCGGCCCGTTCGCCGACCTCATGAAGTCCTGGGGGATCACCTTCCTCGGCACGCCGGAGGGCGCCCTGTGGTCGACGATCTTCCTGATCGTCTGGCGCTACGCCGGGTTCTACATGCTGCTCATGCTCGTGGGGCTCCAGGGGATACCCGACGACGTCTACGAGGCCGCGCGCATCGACGGCGCGAACCGCTGGCAGACCTTCCGCGACATCACCGTGCCGCTGCTGCGCCCGACCTTCGCCCTGACGATCGTGATGTGCGTGACCGGGTCGCTGCTCGCGTTCGAGCAGTTCTACATCCTCACCAAGGGCGGTCCGGACAACAGCACGATGACCGTGGTGCAGCTCATCTACAACGTCGCGTTCCAGGGACAGAACAGCCTGGGCATCGCCGGCGCCCTCTCGGTCATCGTGCTCCTGGCGCTGATCATCATCAACGTCTTCCAACTGCGCGCCTTCCGGCGCCCGGACGAGAGCTGAACCCATGTCTCAGACACTGACCCGCACTCTCGTCGCGCCGGATCATCAGCCGACTCCTCCTCGGTACCGCTCCAGGACGAAGCGCCTCGTCTACGGCATCCCGTACTGGGTGTTCACGACGGCGCTGGCCGTGATCTTCCTCTACCCGCTGATCTGGACCGGGGTCTCGAGCGTCAGCCCACTGGCCGGGACGAGCCAGACCGACGGCTGGGGCTTCGGGAACTACGCCGCGCTCGGCGAGTACCAGGCCGGCATCTGGGTGTACCTGGGCAACTCGCTGTTCGTCTCGGTGCTGACCGTCGCCCTCACGCTGTTCATCTCGCTTCTGGGCGGCTATGCATTCGCGCGCTTCTCGTTCCCCGGCAAGAACGCGTTGTTCCTGCTGACACTGGCGATTCTGATGGTGCCCTATGCGACACTGCTGATCCCGCTGTACGTGATCCTGAACTCGGTCGGACTGCAGAACTCGCTGGTCGGAGTGGCGCTGGTGATCACGATGTTCCAGCTGCCGTTCTCGATGTTCATGATGCGCATCTCGTTCGAATCGATCCCGCGCGAGATGGACGAGGCCGCGATGGTCGACGGATGCTCCAGCTGGAGCGCCCTGTGGCGCGTGCTGCTTCCGGCGGTCAAGCCGGGCCTGGTCACGGTCGGGCTGTTCGCGTTCCTGACCGCATGGAACGACTTCATGGCACCGCTGATCCTCATCAGCGACTCGAACCGGATGACGCTGCCGCTGGCCGTCGCCAATCTCCGCGGGCAGGTGCAGGGGGTGGTCGACTACGGAGCCACCGAGGCCGGCGTCGTCGTGCTCGCTCTGCCCTGCATCCTTCTCTTCCTGATCCTCCAACGGCACTACGTGCGCGGATTCATGTCCGGCGCCTTCAAGGGATGACCATGACTCACACCCCCACCGCCCCCGTCGTCCCATCGCGCGGACGCCTGCGCCCTCTCGGCCTCGACGAGGTGACGATCACCGGCGGCTTCTGGGCCGAGCGCCAGCGCGTGAACGGTACGGCGACGCTCGATCACATCGCATCCCGCCTGGAATCCGAGGGCTGGCTGGGCAACTTCGACCTCGCGGCATCCGGGGCCCTCCCCGCCGGGCGGCGGGGCCGCGAGTTCGCCGACTCCGAGATCTACAAGTACCTCGAGTCGGTCGCCTGGGAGATCGGGCGGACGGATGCCGTCGCATCCTCTCCGCTCGAAGCGCGTTTCCGTGCGATCGTCGCGCGCGTCGCCGCCGCGCAGGAGCCCGACGGCTACCTGAACACCGCGTTCGGACGCCCCGGGCAGGGCGCGCGATGGTCGGATCTGGAATGGGGGCACGAGCTGTACTGCCTCGGCCACCTGTTCCAGGCCGCAGTCGCCCGTGTGCGCACCCGACCGGATGCCGATGACGGCCTCGTCGCGATCGCCAGGCGTGCCGCGGAACTGGTGTGCCGCGAGTTCGGTCCGGACGGACGGGATGCGATCTGCGGGCACGCCGAGGTCGAGGTCGGACTCGCCGAGCTCGGCCGCGCACTGGGCGAGCAGCGCTTCGTCGATCAGGCCGCGCTGTTCATCGAACGGCACGGACGCGGCACGCTGCGCGATATCGAGTGGAGCCGGAAGTACTACCAGGACGACGTGCCGGTGCGCGAAGCCTCGGCGCTGCGGGGGCATGCCGTGCGCGCGAACTATCTGTCGGCGGGCGCCGCGGATGTGGCGGTCGAGCGCGGCGACGACGAATTGCTCTCCGCCTTGCGCGAGCAGTGGGCGCGTACTGTCGAGCGTCGCACGTACATCACCGGCGGGCAGGGGTCGCACCATCAGGACGAGGCGTTCGGGGACGACTGGGAGCTGCCGAACGACCGCGCCTACTCGGAGACGTGCGCCGGCATCGGATCGGTGATGTTCTCGTGGCGACTGCTGCTGGCGACCGGCGATCAGGCATACGGGGACATGATCGAACGGACGCTGTTCAACGTCGTGGCGACCTCACCGGCGCCGGACGGAAAGGCGTTCTACTACGCGAACACGCTGCATCAGCGGGTGCCGGGCGTCCCGGCCGACCCGGACGCCACATCGTCTCGCGCGTCGTCGTCTCTGCGCGCGCCGTGGTTCGAGGTGTCGTGCTGTCCACCGAACGTCGCCCGCACCTTCGCCAGTCTGGAGGCCTACGTCGCGACCGCGGACGATGACGGTGTGCAGCTGCATCAGTACGCACCGTCGCAGGTGCGCACGTCGCTCCCGGATGGTCGGGTCGCCGCGTTCGAGGTGGCCACGGAGTACCCGTCGGACGGGCACGTGCGGATCACGATCGCCGAGGACGGCGAATGGACGTTGACGCTGCGGGTGCCGGCCTGGGCTGACGGGGCGACGCTGCGGGTGGACGGTGCCAGGACGGCCGTGTCTTCGGGCGTTGCGACGGTGCGGCGCGCGTTCAGACGAGGAGACGTCGTGGAACTGGATCTGCCGGTGGCACCGCGCGTTTCCGAGCCTGACCCCCGAGTGGATGCCGTCCGCGGCTGCGTCGTCGTCGAACGAGGGCCCGAGGTGCTCGCGCTGGAGTCGACCGATCTCGGCTCGGACGTCGTGGACGCCGTGATCGACGGCGACCCTGTGGAGCGCGACGGCCGGGTCGTCGTGCCGGTGCGGAATCGATCGACGGGTTCCGTGGTGGAGGCCCCGCTCGTGCCTTATCACGACTGGGCGCAGCGCGGACCATCGACCATGCGGGTGTGGATCCCGACGAGCTGATCGGCTGCTTCCGTTCGGATCGCGCGAATGGCGGCATTCCGACGGACCTTGTCGCTCTTCGCGCGATCCGCAACGGAGTGCGTTCACTACGCTCGCTGCATGCGCATCTCCGACTTCGCCGTGCCCGACACTCCCGCGACCCGAGGCGCCCGCGAGCTGATGGACGAGCACCACTCCCCCGCGCTGCGCCACCACGTGCAGCGCTCCTGGCTGTGGGCCGAGGCGTTCGCGGCCATCGAGGGGCGCGTGGGCGTCGACCACGAGTTGCTCTACGCCGCGGCCCTGCTGCACGACATCGGGCTCGCGCCGGCATTCGACAACCACAGGCTCGGCTACGAAGAGGCGGGAGGCCACGTCGGCGAGGCGATGGCAGCGGGCGCCGGCTGGCAGGCGGAGCGCCGACAGCGCATCATCGAGGTCATCGTGCGGCACAACTGGCCGGAGGTCGACCCCGCGTTCGATCTCGAAGGGTATCTGCTCGAGACGGCCACCGGCCTCGACATCTCCGGGCGACGCGACGCAGAGATCCCGCTCGAATTCCGCCGAGAGGTGCTCGCCTCCTTCCCGCGTCTCGGCCTGGCGGAGGAGTTCGGCGCGCGCGTGCGGGAACAGGCCGGTCGCAAGCCGCACAGCCACGCTCGTCGCCTGCACGACGGCGGCCTCATCGACAAGCTCGCAGCGAACCCGCTCGAGCGCCTCTGAGGCCGGCCGGCCGGCTGAGGCTGCGCGAGGGTCCCGACGAGGGCTACTCCTTCTTGCGTGTCACCGCCCGCTGCAGCAGCACGAACACGAGCAGGATGCCGCCGGTGATGATCGTCGTCATCTCGGGCGGGATGCCGCCGTCGCGCGTGATCAGGACGTTCATGAGCCCCAGCACGAGGGCACCGATGACGGATCCGAGCACGTAGCCGTAGCCGCCAGTGAGCACGGTGCCGCCGATGACGGCCGCGGCGATCGCGTCGAGCTCCCAGCCGACGCCCGTGATGTTCTGCGCGGTGCCGATCCTGGCCGTGTAGAGCACAGCCGCGAGACCTGCGAGCGTCCCGCTGATCACGTACACGAGCACCTTGGTGCGATTCACCGGCAGTCCCATCAGCAGCGCGGAGTTCTCCGACCCGCCGATCGCGTACACCGTTCGCCCGGTGCGCGTGCGGTGCAGCACGAAGAACGCCACCGCGACCACCACCACGGCGATGATGACCGCCGGCGTGATCACGAGGTCGTTGACCTTCGGTCCGTCGATGATCTTGAGCTGCTGGCCGAGCCAGCGGATCGGCGACTCCTCGCCGAGTCGCTCGGCCTTCGTGCTGAGCAGGGATGCGAGTCCGCGGCCGAGGAACATCATGGCCAGCGTCGCGATGAACGGCTGCACGTTGAAGTATCGGATCAGGATGCCGGAGACGACGCCGAACGCCGACCCGATGAGGATCATCGTGATGATCACGGCGAACGCGTTCCACCCTGCGCCGGCCAGCATCACACCGGCGACCGAAGAGACCGCGATGATCGCACCGACCGAGAGGTCGATGCCGCCGGTGATGATGACGAACGTGAGCGCGACGGCGAGCACGATGAGGTGCGCGTTGTTGATCAGCAGGTTCGACAGCGTGCTGGCCTGCACGATGCGCCCATAGGCGATCTCGCCGTACACGACCATTCCGACGAAGATGACGACCGATGCGACGGTCGGCAGCACCGACGGGTTGGCCTTCACTGCGCGGCTGACGCGGTCGACGAACGTGGACGACTCCGACCCGGTCTCGGTCACCGTCAGGGCGGTCATGCCGCCACCTCCTCTTTCAACTGGGCGGCAGGCGGTGGGGTCACCGACGCCTTCCGTGCGCGGAACCAGCTGCGCACCCGCTCGGACTGCAGCAGGCACAGCACGACGATCACGATCGCCTTGAACGCCGGTGTCGCCGACGAGGAGACGCCGAGGAACAGCACGGTCTTGTCGAGCGTGGCGATCAGCAGGGCGCCGACGAAGGCGCCGCTGAGCGAGAACTTGCCGCCCGCGAGCGAGGCGCCGCCGATGACGACGGCGAGGATCGCGTCGAGTTCGAGCTGATATCCGGTGCGCGAGATATCGACGGTCATGACGCTGCCGACCGCCATGATGCCGGCGATGCCCGCGAGGATGCCGCTGAGGATGTAGGTCGTCAGCAGCAGTCCCTTCGGCTTGATGCCCGCCATCCGACTGGCCTTCGGGTTGATGCCGATCGCCTCGATCATGAGTCCGAGTGCGCTGCGGCGGACGACCCAGCCGACCAGGATGACGATCAGCACCGCGAGGATGAACACCACGGGGATGCCGAGGACGTATCCGTTCGAGACCCAGCGGAACGCGTCGTTCGACGCGGTCGTGTTCTGCCCGCCGGTGATCACCTTCGCGATTCCGCGGCCGGCGAGCATCAGCACGAGCGTGGCGATGAACGGTTGCAGCCCGACATAGGCGACCAGCACACCGTTGAGCGCGCCGAGGACGCCGGTGATGAGCAGCGCGAGCCCGACGGCGGCGAACGCGGCGCCCGCCGACCCATCGGCGGCGCTGAGGAACTCCATCGAGACCGCACCGGCCACGGCCATCAGAGAGCCGACCGAGAGGTCGATGCCGCCGGTGGCGATGACGAGGGACATGCCTATCGCGATCATCATGATCGGCGCCGCCTGGCGCAGGATGTCGATCACGTTGCCGACGAGGTGACCGTTGTTCGGGTTCACCGACATCGCGAGATAGGTCGGGTCCTTGATCAGATTCAGCGCGAGCAGGGCGACGATCGCGACGATCCCCCAGAAGAACGGCTTGTGGATGAGCTCACGCCAGAACGACGTGCCGGATGCCGCGGTCATCGCGCTTCCTCCTTGTCAGCGGTGTGCGCGATCGTATCGGGTGCCGCGCCCTCCGTCTCCTCGAGCGTCTCCGCGGCGGCCTCGGTGCCGTGCGCGGCGATCACGTCGACGATCTCCTGCGCGGTCACATCAGGACCGTTCTGGATCTCGCCGATCTTGCGATGGTCCTTGAGCACGACGATCCGCTCCGAGAGCCGGACCACCTCTTCCAGTTCGGACGAGATGAACACGACGGCGACGCCGTCTTCGGCGAGTTCGGCGACCGCCTCCTGGATCTCGGCCTTCGCGCCGACGTCGATCCCCCGTGTGGGTTCGTCGAGGATCAGCAGGTCGGGTTTCGTCGCCAGCCAGCGCCCCAGGAGCACCTTCTGCTGGTTGCCGCCGGAGAGGTTCTTGATCATGCGATCGGGGTCGGCCGGGCGCACGTTGAGTTCGGTGATGTACTTCGCAACGATCGCGTCCTGCTCCTTGCGCGGCATCGGCTTCGCCCAGCCGCGCTCGGCCTGCACGGCGAGGATGATGTTCTCCCGGACGGTGAGATCGCCGATGATGCCCTCGTCGCGTCGGTTCTCCGTGGAGAACGCGATGCGCTTGGCCAGCCCGTCGGAGGGCGACTTCAACTCCGCCTTGACCCCGTTCACCGAGATGGAGCCGGCATCCGGGCGGTCGGCTCCGTAGAGCAGACGAGCGAGCTCGGTGCGTCCCGAGCCGAGGAGACCTGCGAAACCGACCACTTCGCCGGGACGGATGTCGAGATCGGTCGCCTCGACGGATCCGCGGCGGGCGACGCCGGATGCCGACAGCACCGGCTGCTCGTCCGCCTGTCGCGGCGCGGTGCGACGGTTGCCGCCGAGCGACTTCAACGAATCGAGGTCCTTGCCGATCATGGTGGAGATGAGCGCATGACGGTCGAGATCGCGCGTGAGGAACTCGCCCTGGTACTGACCGTTGCGCAGCACCGTCAGGCGATCGCTGATCGCATAGATCTGGTCGAGGAAGTGCGAGACGAAGAGGATGGCGACGCCCTGGTCGCGCAGGGTGCGCATCACCGTGAACAGGCCTTCGACCTCGGCTGCGTCGAGACTCGACGTTGGCTCGTCGAGGATGAGCACCTTGGCCTTGATCGCCATGGCACGGCTGATCGCGACGAGCTGTTGAACCGCGATCGACAGCGTCGACAGCGGCTTGTGCGTGTCGAGGTGCTCCAGCCCGAGTCGGGCGAGCGCGTCGGTCGCGGCGCGGTGGGTCGCGCGCCAGTTGATGCCGAAGGGACCACGGACCTCGTGGCCGAGCATCACGTTCTCGCCGATCGACAGGTTGGGGGCCAGGTTCACCTCCTGGTAGACCGTGGAGATCCCGGCATCCTGAGCGTCGGACGTGCCGGCGAAGCTGCGCGGCGCACCGGCGACGACGATCGAGCCCGAGTCGATCTGGTAGACACCGGTGAGCGCCTTGATCAGGGTCGACTTGCCGGCGCCGTTCTCACCCATGAGGGCGTGCACCTCGCCCTGGAACAGGCGGAAGTCGACGCCGTCGAGGGCTTTCACTCCGGGGAACTCGATCGAGATCCCGCGCATCTCGACGATGGGCAGTTCTTCGTTCATCGCTGACTCTCGGTTTGGAGGATGGGATGCCGGGGCGGCGCAGTTCGCTGCGCCGCCCCGGCACTCGTTGCGATCGTGGGCGATCAGTACTTGCGGTCCGCGAGGACGGCCTGAGCCGCCTCCGCGGAGTCGAACGCCTCGCTCGGAACGACGATGTACGACTCGACCTCTTCACCGGCGAGCGTCTTCTCGACGACCTCGAGTGCGGTCTCGCCGAACAGCGGGTTGTACTCGTGGACGTAGCTGAGCTGACCGTCGGCGAGCGCCTGCATGGCGTTCTTGGTGCCGTCGATCGTGGCGATCTTGACGTCCTCGCCGATCACGAGACCGGCTTCCTCTGCCGCCTGCGCGGCGCCGAGGCCCATCTCGTCGTTCTGTGCGAACACGAACTGGATGTCGTTGTTGTTCGCCTTCAGCATCGTCTCGAAGACACTCTTGCCCTCTTCCGCCGACCAGTTCGCGGTCTGCGCGTCGACCAGGGCGAGCGACGAGTCGCCGAGGCCCTCTTCGAAGCCCTCGTTGCGCTCGTTGACCACGCCGACGCCGGCCGGGCCCTCCAGAACGACGTAGTTGCCGCCGTCGGCGAAGGCGGTGGCAGCCCAGGCGCCCACTTCCTTGGCGACCTCGACGTTGTCGGGGGCGATGCGGGTGACGTACAGGCTGTCGTCATCCGGCTCGATACCGCGGTCGAGCAGGATGACGGGGATCTCCGCCTCCTGTGCGCGCTTGAGCGAGTCCTCCCAGCCGGACGCCTCGGTGGCGGACAGCAGGATGACGTCGACGCCCTCGTCGACGAACGACGTGAACGCGTCGATCTGCGACTTCTGATCGAGGTTGGTGGCCGGTGCGTACTTGAGCTCATATCCGGCGTCCTCCGTGAAGGTGTCCTGGACGTTCTGCTCGTTGGCCTCGCGCCACGCGCCCTCGGGGCCGACGGCGACGAAACCGACGGTGGTCAGCTCGCCGGAGCCGCTCTCGCCGCCCGAGCCCTCACCGCTGCCGCCGCCGTCACCGGTAGAGCAGGCTGCCAGACCGAATACCAGGGCGCCTGCAGCGGCCAGGCCGAATACGGTGCGAATGCGCTTCTTCGCGGACATGTTTCTCCTCCTTGAGACGCCGAGACTCCCCGGCCGGACCGACGTGGTCCCCTGCGTGATTGCAGGACGCCTGAGGGCGTCCTGCTCGTGATGTTACCGGGAACATTTTGTGGAACACAACACATTGGCGAAACTGTGACCTTTAAACGCGCGCTCAGCCGTTACCGGTCACAGAGGATCGACGGCACCTCGGTCGGCGGCGATCATCTCGACGACCGTGTCGACGGTGACGCCGGGGCCGTTGGCGAGCTCCCCGATCTTCTCGCGATCCTTCAGCACGATGATCCGGTCACTCAGGCGCACGACCTCTTCCAGTTCGGACGAGATGAACACGACGGCCACACCGTCACCCGCGAGTTGCGCGATCCGGCGTTGGATGTCGATCTTCGCCGCGATGTCGATTCCGCGTGTCGGCTCGTCGAGGATCAGCACGTGCGGGCGCACCGCGAGTGCTCTGGCGAGCAGCACCTTCTGCTGCGTCCCGCCGGAGAGCAGCTGTGCCGGACGGTCGAGGTCGGCCGGCTCCAGGTGCAGGGCCTCCACGTACGTGTCGATCAGCGCTGCCGCTTCCGAGGGCGAAAGCGGACGCGACCAGCCGCGCAGCGCCTGGATCGAGAGCACGATGTTCTCGCGCGCCGTCAGTTCGGCGATGATCCCCTGCGTGCGACGGTTCTCGGTCGTCATCGCGATGCGGTGCTTCAGTGCGGTGGACGGACTGCGCAGGTCGAGCTTGGCACCGTCCACCCAGATCTCGCCGCTGTCCGCTCGCGCGGATCCGCTCAGCAGCGATGCCAGCTCGGTCCGTCCCGAGCCGCGCAGTCCGGCGAGGCCGATGATCTCCCCGCGCTGCAACTCGATGTCGGTCCGATCCATCTCGCCACGACGTCCGAGCTCGGTCGCCTGCAGCGCCGGCGTCCCGTCCGAGGCGTAGTGGTGACCCTTCCGCTCGGACTTCAGGGCCCGCAGGCTCTCGATGTCCTTGCCGAGCATCTGCGAGATCAGGTCGGCGCGCTCCAGATCGCGGGTCGCATGCTCACCGATCCACCTGCCGCCGCGCAGCACGGTCATCCGGTCGCTGATCGCGAACGCCTGCTCGAGGAAGTGCGAGACGAACAGGATCGCGACTCCCCGCTCGCGAAGTCCGCGGATCACCCGCATGAGCGTGGCGACCTCGGCCTGGTCGAGGCTCGATGTCGGCTCGTCGAGCACCAGCACCCGCGGGTCGTCGACGACGGCACGCGCCAGCGCCACCAGCTGCTTCTGTGCCGGCGAGAGCATCGAGAGCGGGGTCCTCGGATCGAGATCCTCGAGGCCAAGGCGAGTCAGGGCGTCGGCGGCGTCCCTCCGGGTGCGTCGCCAGTCGATGCCGAAGACGCCGCGGCGTTCGCGTCCGAGCATGACGTTCTCGCCGACGCTCAGGTTCGGAGCCAGCTGCGTCTCCTGGAAGACGGTCGCGATGCCGGCGGCTCTGGCGTCCGCCACGCCGGCGAAGCGGCGCGGCTCGCCGTCGACCGACACGGTTCCCGCCACCGGCTCGCACGTCCCGGTGAGCACGGCGATGAGCGTGGACTTCCCGGCGCCGTTCTCGCCCATCAGGGCGTGCACCTCGCCGGGGAACAGGCGGAAGTCGACGTCGTCGAGCGCCCGAACACCGGGGAAGTCGACCGTGATGCCTGCGAGTTCGACCAGCGGCTCGGCATCCTGTGCCATCACCGCACCTCCCGCGGCGCGGCCGACGACGCCCGCGGCACGAGCTCGGTCGGGATGCGGGTGAGCGCCGGGATCTCGCGCTCCTCGATGGCCGCGCGCAGCATCTCGACCACCGCGCCTCCGAGCGCGTGGAAGTCCTGGCGGACCGTCGTGAGCGGCGGGATGAAGTGCCGTGCGAGCGGCACATCGTCGAACCCGACGATGCTGAGATCCTTCGGCACCTCGAAGCCCTTGTCATGGAGGCCGTGGATGAGCCCGATCGCCATGTCGTCGTTGGCGACGAAGACTGCGGTGTAGTCGGGCAGCCGGTTGAGGCCCATCGCGAAGTCGTAGGCGAAGTCCGCTGTCCAGTCGCCGACCACGATCGGCCGCTCGCGGATGCCCCACGACTTCGCCCTGGTGTGGAAGGCGCGCTCTCTGGCGCGCGCGTCCAACCAGTCCAGGGGACCCGCGATGTGCAGGATGTCCCTGTGCCCGAGGGCGACGAGATGGTCCACCACGAGGGTCGTGCCGGCGTGCTGATCGATCGAGACGGTCAGGAAGGTCGGGTCGGCGTCCGCCTTCACGACGAGCATCGGCACGCTGAGCGATATCCGGCGCAGCGCCGCTACGGACGACGAACGGGGTGCGATGACGCACAAGGCATCGACGCCCTGTGTGACCAGGCTGTCCACGGCATCCTGCGGCGAGAGCGCTTCGTCCTCGTGCAGCGCGACGGCGGTGACGGAGTAGTCCGCGGTGCGCGCGGCGAGTTCGACCGCGCGCAGGATGCTGGTGGGGCCGAAGGCCACCGGACTCTCGATGATGACGCCGATGCGGCGCGTGCGCTGAGTGGCCAGCGCCCTGGCGACGAGGTTGGGGCGGTAGTCGAGCTCTTCGATCGCCTCGAGCACGCGCCGGCGGGTGTCCGGTTTGATGTTCGGGTGATCGTTCAGCACCCGGGAGACGGTCATGTGCGACACGCCTGCGATCACCGCGACCTGGCGGATGTTGGGCTTGTCCGAGCCGACGTTCGCCATGCGCACCTCCGTCGGCCTCGCCTTCGGAGATGTTACCGAGAACACGTTCGGACTCGCAATCGGGACCGATCAGTTCTGGCGGATGAGCACCGTGGGTCGCGCATGAGCACCGTGGTTCACGAGGGTGTGGCCGAGAACGATGCCCGAAACCCGGTTCTGGTCGACGCGTGCGGCGGACCCGGGAATCCTGCGGCGGGCTGTCCGTCAGCGGACCCAGACGACACGTTGGTGAGAGAACTGGCCGGCTCGACGCCACATCAATCACTCGACATCCGGTGGCCTGAGGCCTGTGGACAACTCGGGGTGCAGGGCGGCGGAATGTCGGTGGTCGGGGGTTGAATGGTGGGCATGAACAGCACCGCGGCGGTTCTTGATCGGGTCGTTTCCGACCTCGATCTCACGATCGAGAGCGCGGTGCGATCCGCAGGGCTGGGCGGCATGTCGGACGCGGAGAAGATGGACGTGCTCCGCCTCGCGGGCGAGGCCCACCGACGCCTGGACGCTCTGGTCGTCGAGACGGTCGCATCGGTCGACACCCGCCCCGCCGGGTCGGGGGTGCCGACGTTCCCGGCCGTGTTCGGATGCCGGAACATGAACGAACTGCTCCAACGCGCACTGCGCGTCGACGCGACCGGGGCCGGGCGGATCGTGAAAGCCGCCGGCGCCGTGCACCGCGACGTCGCACTCACCACCGGGGCGCCCCTCCCCGCGCGGTGGCCCGCGCTGCGCGAGGCGATGCTGGACGGTGCGATCGGCATCGCCGGGCTGCTCGCCGCGACCGACCCCATCGACCGCACCCGCGACCGCATCACCGGGGCGGACCGGCTGCGCGCCGATGCCGAACTCGCCGCCTGCGCCCGCGGACTGGACGCGGCCAAGGGCGACGCGACCGGCATCGAACCGGACGCGCCCGATATCGAACCGGACGCGACCGCCGGCCCGCCGGAGTCCGGCCCGCCGGCGACACCGGACGATCTGCGACAGTTCGCGCTGCTCATCGCGATCTACCTCGACCCGGACGGGGCGGCGCCGACCGAAGCACAGGCCGTCCAGAACCGGTCCCTGACCATCGGGCGCCTCCGAAACGGGGTGTATCCGATCCGAGGCGCCCTGCTCCCCGAAACTTACGGGCAGCTGAAACTCCTCATCGACGCCCAGAACAATCCGAAAGTCGGCGGCCCACCCGATCTCGGCGTCACCTTCCGCGAGAGCGGTGATGCGGAGGAGGTGCTCGACGCGTTCAACACAGACCCCCGCGCGGTGATCGACCCCCGCACCCTGCCGCAGAAACAGCACGACGCCCTCGCGTTCGCACTCATCATCGCCGCCCGCCACGACGACATGCCTTCGCTCGGCGGCGCCGCCCCCACCCTGGTCGTGCAGGTCGACGCCGAAGCCTTCGTCCGGGGAACCGGATGGGCCCACATCGCCGGCGTCGACACCCCCGTTCCGGTATCGGTCGCCGCGCACGCCGCCTGCTCCGCGACGATCCAACGCGTTCTGTTCCACGAAGGCCGCATCGTCGGAATCAGCACCACCGACCGCATCTTCAACGTCCACCAGCGTCGGGCGATCGTGCTGCGCGACAAGGAATGCCTCATCCCCGGCTGCCACGTCCCCGCAACCTGGTGCGAGATCCACCACGTCGAAGAACATTCCCGCGGCGGCCCCACCCACACCGACAACGGCGTCCCCCTGTGCTGGTGGCACCACCGCACCATCGACCACTCCGGCTGGGAGATCCGCATGACCAACGGCACACCCCACATCCGCGGCCCCGCCTGGTGGGATCCGCTACAGAAATGGCGCACACCTCGACCCCCACTCCCCGCATGGGTCGGCGGATGACCCACGACCCACGACCCACGAAGCGCCGCCGGCCGGTCGAGCAGATCGGCACGCTCGATGACGCTGCCTGAGGAACGAAGGCGAAGCCCCCTCCACGTCGTGGAGGACGCCTGCCCCAGGCGCCTGGCATAGTGCCAGACGCCTGGGTGCAGCCCGTCAGCCGATCACCAACGACACCAGTGACGTGTCGCGCTCAGTCGCAGCCGGTCGCCGCGGTTGCGACGTTCTGCTGCACCACGATCTCCTCCCCATCGACGCTCGCGGTTGCGGTCACCAAGAGCTCGCCGGCCGGAACGTCGGCCTGCTTGGTGTTGATCGACGCCGACCCGCTCTCGCCTGGTGCGATCGCTCCGAGATCGCGCTGACCGAACTCCGACGAGACCGAGAACGTCGCGTCGACGGCGTCCTCATTCGTGACCGAAACCGTCTGCTTCACGAACTTCCCCGCCACGCAGCGATCCGTCACCTCGACCGAGAACGCCAACGCCACCGGACGCTCGGCAGCAGTGAACGTCCAGTTGTCGATCTCGGCGAGGTCGGCATCCTCCTCCGCGCCCTCTGCTGCCGCGAAGACGAAGAACACGTCGTGCTCGCCCGTCGCGCCGGTGACGTCAGCCTGCACGTCGGTCCACTCTCCGGCCGTGCCGCCGAGCGGGATCTCCGCGACGACCGGACCGTCGACATCATCCAGTCGCACCTGGACACTCGCCCCGGCGACCAGCGGCTTCACGCGCGCCGACACTGTTTGGGCGCCGTCACCGAAGTCGACTCCGGCGATGCCGGTGAAGTCGCCGCCATCGACTCCTGCGAGCACCATGTTTCCGGCGCTGTTGTGCTCGGGGAACTCGACGGAGGCGGCCTCGGTCGCCGCCGTCTTGATGCCGAGCTGCCAGGCCAGCGTTTCAGCCTCGAACGTGCGATACGGATCGAACGACTCCACCTGATCGACGCCGGCACGAGTGCCCTGGATCGGATTGATGGTGCCGTCCTCGTTGAACTCCAGTTTGTCGATGTGCACCGAGCGATAGCCCTGCGTCGCCCCCGGCGTGCCGAGTGCTGCGGCCCATGCCGCACCGCGAGTCTGCGCGTGATAGGTGAAGTACGTCTCGCCCTTGAAAGTGAACATGTCGGAGTGGTTGTTGCCGCCGTTGCCCGCACCGAAGTGCACCGCGGGGTTCTGGAAGGCCACGCCGGCGTACTTCGCCGAGGTGAGGTCCATCGGGTCGTCGGTCATCATGTACGCGATAGCACCGCGCTCCGGGTACTCGCCCGGAACCTCGTTCACCTGGAAGTTCGACGAGTACGAGTAGTAGTACTTGTCGCCGTGCTTGAACATGGTGGATGCTTCGAAGATGCCCGGCGCATCGATCTCGACCGGATCACCGTCGAGCGTGACCATGTCGTCCATCAGCTTCGCCACGCGAGTCGACTTCGGGTTCTGCGGTCCCTGCTGGTTCGGGCTCGTGCCGATGACCGAGTTGCCGCCGAAGTACAGGTAGGCCTGTCCATCGTCGTCGATGAACACCTCCGGGTCGAACAGCCACATCCCGGCCGGGAAGCCACCGTTAGCGATGTACTCCGATGACACGGTGTCCGGGATGATCTTCTTGCCCAGCGGGTCCTCCCACGGGCCGAGCGGCGAACCTCCGACGACCACGGCCGTTCCGGTGCCGCTGTCACAGAAGTACAGGTAGACCTTGCCGTCCTTCTCGATCGCGGCCGGCGCCCAGGAATTGCGCGCCCACGGTGCCGCACCGCCCTCACGCGCGACGGGCACTGCGCCGTGATCGACCCAGTTGACCATGTCGCTGGTCGACATCACGTTGAGACGTGTGATCCCGCCGTATCCGTTCGACTGAGTCGGTAGGCCGTTCGCATCCTTGTTGTTCAGCTCGTACTGCTGCGTGTCGTCGGTCGAGTAGATGTAGAGACGACCGTTGTAGACGAGGTGGTGCGGGTCAGCGCCGAACTTGTGCCCGACCAGCGGATTGTGATCGCCGATCGGCTTGGTCTGCACCTGCTCGAGGCTCGTGAACTCCGGCGCAGGCGGAGCATCGGCGATCTTCACGAGCGAGACCTCGTCGACCTGGAAGTCCTGCAGCGCGTTCGATCCCCACGGCGTCTCGACGAAGAGCCAGTCGGCACCGGCGTGCCGGGCCTCGGCGGTGAACTGCTGCGAGAAGGTCCCCCATTCGCCTTTGGTGAAGGTGTGTCCGTAGTCCGCGCAGCCGTTGAAGTTCGCCGGGCAGAACGTGAAGTTGAACTGCTGCGTGTCCGCACCGGCGCTGTATTTGAGCTTTCCTGTCACCCGATAGGACGCACCGAGTTCGATCTTGCCCGTGACGCTCGCGAACGGTCCGGACTGGGTGTTCTCCCGCGCCGTGGTCAGCAGCGAATGCGCTCCGCTCGCAGCATCCGTACTCAGTGAGAGCGTGCCGCCTCGGGTGTTGGTCCACCCGGTCGCGTCCGCGACGAACCGCCCATCGGGAAGAAGGGTGCCCGGCACAGCCGGTGGTTCCTCGGCCGCGGCGGTCTGGGCTGCTCCGATCGGTGTCGCGTGCGCTGAATCGGCCGCACCGATGGCGGTCATGGATGACGCGATGAGCGCCGAGGCGCCCACGAGAGCGGCTGCAAGTCGTATCGACTTCTTCCGGCCCTGCACACGTCCGAGTTGTTGTGATGTCACGGTCTGCACTCCTTTGTCTGATTGACCGCAGGTCGACACGATGATGTGCCGACGCCCGGATGTTACCGGTATCAGAGATTGGCAAGCAAGAGTTTCGGAGTGACCATCAGAACTTTCGTCGCGCGTCAAGCGCTCTCGACGACGCAGAAATCCCCTTCGTCGGATGGATGGCTGGAACGGCCTCCGACAAAGGGGATTTCTCCGACGCGCGGGATCGACCCGCGTCAACCGCGACCCGGGATCAGCCGCAGCCGACCGCCTCCGTGTCGACCTTGCGCTGGACC
The DNA here is from genome assembly GCF_042267585.1 of Microbacterium sp. NPDC056234. Lineage (NCBI taxonomy): Bacteria > Bacillati > Actinomycetota > Actinomycetes > Micrococcales > Microbacteriaceae > Microbacterium > Microbacterium sp. NPDC056234. Next base: position 861,605 of record NZ_JBHJTE010000001.1, on the reverse strand, counting down.
TGGATCTCCTGCCCATCGACCCTGGCCGTCGCAGTGACCGTCACCTGACCGGCCGGGACCTCCGCCCGCTTGGTGTTGATCGTCGCCGACTCGCTCGCGCCTGCCGCGACCACGCCCAGATCCCGCGACCCGAACGCCGATGCGACCGCGAACGACGCATCCGCTTCTGACTCGTTCACAACACGAACCGTTTGCTTCACGAACTTCCCCGCCACGCAGCGATCCGTCACCTCGACCGTGAACGGGAGCGCGGCCTCGACTGTCACGGTCACCGAAACCGCCCGGTTCTCCGGGGCGACCTCTTCAGCGGCTTCCTGGTCGAGCACCGGCATCCCGTCGGCCGAGAAGTGCACCCTGCGCACGAACATGTCGCGTCCGGTCAGCCCGTTGTGGTCGGTGCGCGCGTGGAAGACGTACAGCAGATTGCCGTCCTCGTCATACGACCACATGCCGTGGCCGGTGCCCAGCTGCCACTCGCCGTTGAACATGCCGGACTTCTGAACCGGGTAGTTCAGTTTGGTCCAGGATGCCGGGTCGGCGAGATCCGCACCCGCACCCGCTGACGCGGTCGCAAGCCCCGTCGTGTAGGTGTCGCCGACGGTCGATCCGGAATACAGCATGTAGAGCGTGCCGTCGCGCTCGAGCACGTTCGGCCCCTCGGCGATGGTGTTGTCCCACGCATACTCGGGCGCGAGGATGCGCACGGGCTCGGTCGTGAGCCGCGTCGGTTCAGTCGGGTCGACCTCGGCGATGTAGATCGCTCCGAGCATCTGCCACGCGTAGTACGACTTCCCGGAATCCTGGAAGAACGTCATGTCGAGCGAGATCTGCTGCACGGGGTTGAGGATGCCGCCATCAGCGCGCACGACGGGCTCGGCCCTGGTCCAGTTCGCCGGGACCGCCGGATCCAGATCGGCACCTGAGGCATCCTGCTTCAACTGGATGATGCTCGCACGCCCGGTCCACATGTCCGGTCGACCGTTGTCGCCGTCGTAGCAGGGCATGAACAGGATCGACAGCTTCCCATCGATCACGTGGAACTCGGGCGCCCAGAAGCATCCCGTCATCAAGTTGCCGGCGGCATCCTCGTCACCCGCCGTCAGCAGATCGATCTCGACGTTGCGGCCGGCGACGATCGCGTCGTCCGAGAGGTCTTCGATGCGCTCGGCGATGCGGATCGGCATGTGCGGACCGTTCGCAGGGTCGACCGGGTTGAGGTTCAGATCCTCCGTCGCGATCATCAGGAACCGCGTCCGACCGTTCGCCTCGTAGCGGAACACCGACGGATCGGCGCGCTCATCGGCGAACGGCGTCGGATATTCGGGCTGCTTCACCCTCCCGGTGACGACGTAGTCCCCGGGCGCCGAGGTGTCGACGGCCGCGAGGTCGTCGTCGTTCCACGCGATCGCGCGCGTCGCGTCCGAACCGTCGCTGTAGCCGAGCTCGACGCGCTCGGGCAGGTCGGATGCCGAGAATGAGGCGCCCTGCGCCACCGTCACGCCCTCCAGCACCTCCGCCGTCGTGTTCGTGATCGGTCCGAAGCGCACCTTCAGCGCCCCAGCCGTGTCCGACGGGATCGGCACGGCGTTGCCGGTGGCATAGTCCGCGACGCCATCGGCCTCGGCACCGGCCGTGGCCGCGATCGCCCCGCGGCGCACGGGACCTCGGGTGCTCCCATCCGCCAGATCGGCGAACGTCGTGTAGTTGGCGACGCCCGAGTCGCTGGTCCAGGTCACGACGTAGCGCCCGGCGGCCGAGTCCCACACCGCCCCCGGGTCGTTCACGCCGTCGGTGACGCCGACGTCCAGCATCCCGACCTCGGTGTAGGACAGCAGATCGTCGGTACGGGCGAAGAGCACGTGCGACGCCTGCGTCCCATCGGATGCTCCGCCACGCGCCACGCGTGTGGCGATGATTCCGTAGCCGCCTTCGGGCAGCGCGAACAGGTGCGGGTCGCGGAGGCTCCGGATGAGCGCCTCGGACGGACCGTTCGCCGGCACCTCCTCGCTGGTCTTCGGGAAGAAGATGCCGTAGTCGTCGTTCAGGGGCGCCCAGCCATCCGAGCCGGCGAGCGCGAGGTGCACGCTGAGCGCGACATCGGCGTTGTTCGCCTCGTTCGCGGTCGTGGGCGTCCGACTGTAGGCGAGCAGGTCGACGGATGCCGAGGCCGGCAGCACCGTCACGACGAAGCGCCGGAGGACGTCCGTTCCGCTCGACTCATCGGTGACCGCGACCTCGATCTCGGCTCGAACCGCGGCATCGCCCGCGAGGGAGATCGTGCCGTCGGCGACGCTCACGCCGGCGCCCGCCACATCCGTCACGGTGATCGTCGCACCGACGGGAGCCGCGGGCAGAGCGGCACCGGCGGCGACGACGGGTGCGATGACGAACTGCTCCGCCAGGCGCTGAGCGCGCTCGGCATCCGTCGACGTCGAGGGTTCGACAGTGACGGTGATCGTCCGGCTCGCGGCCCGACCGCGCACCGATGCGGTCGCGGTGAGCTCGACCTCGACCGGATCCTGTCCGATCAATGGCGGCGTGACGGTGCCGTCGGTCGCGACGACGTCCGGGTTGGATGACATCCAGGAAACCTCTCCTCCTGCTGTGGGCAAACTGATGTGATCGCTGGTGGTGATGTCAGCGAGGTCGAGAGCGTCGACGACGGCCTGCGCCAGCGCCTGCAGTTCAGCGGCGTGCACCGCGGCATCCGCTTCGGCGACGGCGGCGACCTCATCGTCGCCGAGCGCCCGGTCGTACACGCGGAAGCTCGAGATCTCGCCCTGGAAGAGGGCGTCGGGCCAGGGCGACCGACCGATCGCGTTCAGAGATTGATCGGCGACGTCACCCGGGACGAATCCGACGTCGCGGGATGCGGCGAGCATGCCGTCGAGATAGAGCGACAGCACGCCATCGGAGGCGGTGACGGCGACATTGACCCATCGGTCGGCGGCGACACCGCACGACGACGACGCCGCCAGCTCCTCGACGCCGGCCGATTTGATGCCTGCCAGCGGCGTGCGTCCTGAGCCGCAGTTCAACGACGTGAAGAAGTACTCGGTGCCGGACGCATCGTTGCCGATGTTCCACAGGAAGTGGAACGAGCTCAGCATCGCCGCACTCGCCTTGACCTCGGCGGTGACGGTGGCCGTTCTGGCGCCGGCGAGCAGATCCTCCGGCAGTTCCACCCACGTTCCGGTGGCCTTGTCGCCGCCGCGCAGTACGAGGCCGTCGGCCGTCCAGTCGCCGGCCTCGACGTTGTGCACGAGTGCTTCACCCACGACGGAGTCCGGCACGCCGTTGGGCACAGTCGTCCCGTTGCCGTCGACGAAGTCGTAGGACGCGACGAGTCCGGAGGCCGGCGCACCGGCGGCGATCGCGGCCGGAGCGGCGAAGGCGCCCAGCGCGACCGAACAGGCCGCGACCAGAGCGGCGGACGCGAGCCCGGCACGGTGAATGGTTGGCATTGTCACTCTCCTCTGAGTGGCTCGGCGCCACACGCGCCGTGGCGTCACGCCGACGTTACCGGTGACGCGACGATTCTACAACGTTGTAGTTGCGGACGGCGGGCCCGCGATTAGGCTGACCGGAATGAAAGCGACGACGCCACTGCGAGCGACCATGAAGGATGTCGCGGCGCTCGCGGGCGTCTCGCCCAAGACCGTCTCCAACGTGGTCACCGGCACGGTCGTCGTTCGCGAGGAGACCAGGGCGCGCGTCGAAGCGGCCATGGCCGAGCTCGACTTCGTCCCGAACCTCAGCGCCAGAGGTCTTCGCCAGGGACGCTCCGGGATCATCGCGCTCGCCCTCCCCGATCTCGCGACGGCCTATTCGGCCGAGCTCGTGCACCGCATCGTCGAAGCCGCCCACGAACGCGGACTCGCGGTTCAGATCGAGGAGACGGCCACCGAGCCCGCCCGCGAGAAGGAACTGCTGTCGCGGGCTCGCGCGCACCTCGTCGACGGCCTGATCCTGAACCCGATCCGCATGGAGGACAGCGTCGTCCGCTATGCGGATCGCCTGCCGCCCATCGTCGTGATCGGCGAGGTGGAGCAGCATCGCACCGACCAGGTGCTCATCGACAGCCGCCAGGCGGCTGCGGACGCCACCCGTCACGTCATCGCGCGCGGCGCACGGCGGATCGCGGTCGTCGGCGCGGATGACCGCGGCGAAGTGGCGACCGCCACGAGTCGGCTGCGTCTCTCGGGCGTCCACGACGCGCTGCGCGAGGCGGGACTCCCCCGCGACCCCACCATGGCGGTCAACCGGCTGCCCTGGTCCATGGCGGCCGGCGCCGAAGGCGTCACCGAGCTGCTCGCGCGGGGAGTGGCCTTCGACGCGGTCGTGGCGTTCACCGATTCCATGGCGGCCGGAGCTCTGCACGCGCTCCACAGCAACGGCATAGACGTGCCGGGTGACGTCATCGTCACCGGCTTCGACGATGTCGAGTTCTCACGATTCACCTCTCCGGCGCTCACGACGATCGCGTTCGACCGTCGTGCGTTCGCTGAGGCGGCAGTGGGTCTTCTGCTGTCCCGGATCGACGAACCTGACGCACCGCCTCGCTCGCTCACACTGTCGCACCAGCTGATCGAGCGGGGCAGCACGGCTCGGACCCCCTCGGGTCACCCCCGCTGAGCTCGCACTCGGAAGTCCCGGCACCCCGGCATATCGAGCGATTCCGCGCGATCCCGGTCAATCCCAAGCGATTCCCCCGTCGCGCTTGCGCCCAGGATTACCACGATGTAATGATGGGACCGCTCGATCCACCCGAAGCAATGACGACTGTCACGAAGGAGTGACGATGACGCCCCCGCTCGACCTGTCCCGAAGGCAGTTCCTCGCTGCCGCATCGGTAGCCGCCGGCAGCGTGCTGCTCGCCGGCTGCGCACCAGGCACATCCACGGGTTCCACAGCCCAGACCCTCCAGTTCTGGCACCTGCTCTCCGGCGGCGACGGCGTCACGATGACGTCGCTGCTCGACGGAGTGAACAAAGCCCAGGACGCCTACGCCATCCGACCGACCGTCCTCGCCTGGGGAACGCCGTACTACACGAAGCTCGCCATGGCGGGTGCCGGCGGACGCGCACCGGATGTCGCGGTCATGCACGCGACCCGCACGGTCGGCTGGGCGCCCGGTGGCCTCCTCGACACCTGGGACATCGACAAGCTCGCCGAACTCGGCGTGGACAGCTCCACCTTCCCGAAGCCGATCTGGGAAAAGGGCTTCGTCGGCGAGGGGATGTACAGCATCGCCCTCGATGCGCACCCGTTCGTCCTGATGTTCAACACCGACATCTGCGACGCGGCCGGCGTGCTGGAGTCGGATGGGTCGCTCACGCAGACCTCGTCTCCCGAGGAGTACCTCGACCAGCTCCGCACGATCGCCGGTTCCTCCGGCGAGCACGCCCTGTCGTACGGATACCTCGGCGACGGTGCTCAGATGTGGCGCCTGTTCTACGGCCTGTACGCGCAGCACGGTCTCGAGATCGAACTTCCGGTCGGCGGCAGGGCCGTGATCGACAAGGATGCCGCGGTGGAGGTCCTCACCTTCATGCAGACCCTGCTCGACGGCGAGATCGCGAACACACAGGCCGACTACGGCACCGCCGTCGCCGAGTTCGCCTCTGGCAAGAGCGGCATGTTCATGACCGGCGTCTGGGAGCTGCGCACCATGCAGAGTGCCGGCATCCCGTTCGACGCCACCATGATCCCGGCGCTGTACGGGCAGCAGGCGGTGTACGCGGACTCGCACTCGTTCGTCCTCCCCCACCAGACCAACGCCGACCCTGTGCGGCGCGAGCTGACGTATCAGTTCGTCGCCGACATGCTGAAGGGCTCCTTCGGCTGGGCCGAGGCCGGTCACATCCCGGCCTATCTGCCGGTCACGGAATCGTCGGAGTACGACGATCTCGTCCCGCAGGCGCACTACGCCGAGGCCGCCCAGCACGTCGTGTACGACCCGATCGCGTGGTTCACGGGATCAGGATCGAATTTCCAGAGCGAGTTCGGCGCCGCCGTGCAGGGGGTCCTGCTCTCCGGCGACGACCCTGCCGCTGCCATCGACCGCTTCGAGTCGCGGGTGAACACGATGCTCGCTCAGCCGAACCCGGCCGACCCGGAAGGGACGTGGAAGTCATGACCACCACCGCCTCCTCGTCCACTCGCGTGATCGTGACCGGCAAGGCCGCCGACCACCGCGGGCGCCAGTCCGGACCGGTGAAGCGCGAGCAGCTGATCAGCTGGGCGTTCCTGACCCCGTTCCTCATCGCGTTCCTGTTGTTCCTCGTCTGGCCGATCGCCCACGGCATCTACCTGAGCTTCACCGACCAGTCCCTGACGGGTGCCGGCGGGTCGCTGGTCGGCTTCGCGAACTACGCCGAGGCCCTCACCGACCCCGTCATGTGGCAGTCGCTGTGGAACACGGTCTGGTTCACGCTGCTGTCCACGGTGCCCCTCGTCCTGATCGCCCTCATCATGGCGGCGCTCGTCGACCGCGGCCTCCCAGGACAGTGGCTGTGGCGGCTGTCGTTCTTCATGCCCTACCTGCTGGCGTCGACCGTCATCTCGCAGATCTGGGTCTGGATCTTCAACCCCCAGATCGGTGCGGCCAACAACATCCTGAAGGCCATCGGGCTCGAGCCGATCGCGTGGCTGCAGAACCCCGACACGAACATGCTGTCGATCGTCATCGCGACGGTGTGGTGGACGGTCGGGTTCAACTTCCTGCTCTACCTGGCGGCCATGCAGAACATTCCGCCGCAGCAGTACGAGGCCGCGTCGCTCGACGGCGCAGGCGCCTGGCGTCAGTTCTGGTCGATCACGCTCCCGCAGCTGGGCCCGGCCACCGTGCTGATCCTGATCCTGCAGATCCTGGCCTCCCTGAAGCTGTTCGATCAGGCGTACCAGATGCTCGGTGGTGTCGCGAGCGACACCACCCGGTCGATCGTCCAGTACATCTACGAGGCCGGATTCGTCAGCTACCGATTCGGATACTCGGCAGCCATCTCCTACGTGTTCTTCGCAATCATCGTCATCATCGGCGTCGCCCAGGCTCTGGTCATGCGCCGCCGGAAGGAGCAGTGATGTCCACCGCAACTCTCTCTCCGACCGAGGCGATCACGGTCGCGAAGCCCGGCCGCGCACGCCGATCGCACGCCCCAGGGCAGAAGCCGTTCGGTCCGCTGCGCGTCACCGCGTTCATCGTCCTGCTGCTGATGGCGGTCGGCTGGCTGCTGCCGTTCCTCTGGGCGGTCGCCACGGCCTTCAAGACCGAGACGGATGCCGCGTCCGGCGATGCGTCCTGGATCGGCGCCTCCGGCCCGACGGTCGAGGCGTTCGTCGCGATCCTGTCGCAGGGCAATGTCTACATCTGGGCGTTCAACAGCCTCTGGACCTCGGTGGCGGTGACGCTGATCACGCTCGCGATCTCGGCTCTGGCCGCGTACGCGTTCTCGCGGCTGGACTTCACCGGGCGCAAGTGGCTGTTCGCCGTGATCATCGCCTCGATCGTGGTGCCGCCTCAGGTGCTGATCATCCCGCTGTTCTACCAGATGCTCACGTTCAACATGATCGACACCTACTGGGGGCTGATCCTGCCGCAGGTCGTGGCGCCGGCGATGGTGTTCATCCTGAAGCGGTTCTTCGACGCCATCCCGATCGAGCTCGAGGACGCGGCGCGCGTCGACGGCGCGACCCGGTTCCGCATCTTCTGGTCCATCGTGCTGCCGCTGTCGCGACCGATCCTGGCCTCGGTCGCGATCTTCGTCTTCATCGGCGCGTGGAACAACTTCCTGTGGCCGTTCCTCGTCATCAACGACACCACCCTGATGACGCTGCCCGTCGGTCTTCAGACCGTGATCAGCGCCTACGGCGTGCAGTACGCGCAGGTCATGGCCCAGGCCGTGCTCGCCGCGCTGCCGTTGATCATCGTGTTCATCATCTTCCAGAAGCAGATCGTCAAGGGCGTCGCGACCAGCGGCTTCGGCGGCCAGTGATCCCCGCACCGAGACCATAACAAGGAGAGCAATGTCTCAGGCCCGCATCACCATCGACCGCGACTTCACGATCGCCGACGTGCCCCGGAGGCTCTTCGGATCGTTCGTAGAGCACATGGGGCGCTGCGTGTACACCGGCATCTACGAGCCGGGCCACCCCCAGTCGGACGAGCGCGGCTTCCGTCGCGACGTCCTCGCCCTGGTGCGCGAGATGGGGCCGACGGTGATCCGCTATCCGGGCGGCAACTTCGTCTCCGGGTACAACTGGGAGGACGGCGTCGGCCCTGCCGCCGATCGCCCTGTGCGCATGGATGGCGCGTGGCACACGATCGAGACCAACGCGTTCGGGTTGCACGAGTTCGTCGACTGGGCCCGTGAGGCGGATGTCGAGGTGATGGAGGCCATCAACCTGGGCACCCGCGGAGTCGACGAGGCACGCGCGCTGGTCGAGTACGCCAACCACCCGGGTGGCACGTACTGGTCGGACCTGCGTCGTCGCAACGGCGCCGCAGACCCGTTCGACATCAAGCTCTGGTGCCTGGGCAATGAGCTGGACGGCCCGTGGCAGATCGGCCACAAGACGGCCGACGAGTACGGACGTCTCGCCCAGGAGACCGCCAAGGCGATGAAGCTCGTGGACCCGTCGATCGAGCTGGTCGCGGTGGGGTCGTCGAACCGCGGGATGCCGACCTTCGGCACGTGGGAGCACACCGTGCTCACCCACGCGTACGACGAGGTCGACTACATCTCGATGCACGCGTACTACCAGGAGCACGACGGCGACACGGAGTCGTTCCTGGCGGATGCCGTCGACATGGATGCCTTCATCGACGGCGTCATCGCCACGATCGACGCGGTCAAGGCCGCGGGCAAGCACACCAAGCAGGTGAACATCTCTTTCGACGAGTGGAACGTGTGGGACCAGCACAAGTACAACAGTGTCGAGGCCGACGAGATCGAGGCGGCCGGCTGGAAGCAGCACCCCCGCCTGATCGAGGACACGTACTCGGTGACGGATGCCGTGGTCGTCGGCACGCTGCTGAACAGCCTGCTGCGTCACGGCGACCGCGTGAAGATCGCCAACCAGGCGCAGCTCGTCAACGTCATCGCCCCGATCCGCTCTGAGGAGGGCGGTCCGGCCTGGCGGCAGACGAGCTTCTGGCCCTTCGAGCGCATGGCCCGCCTGGCCAAAGGCCGGGTCCTGCGCCTCGCCGTGAACGCGACGCAGATCAGCACCAAGCGGTACGGCGATGTGGACGCGGTGGATGCCGCGGCGACCTGGGACGAGGAGACCGGCCGGGTCGTGGTGTTCGTCGCGAACCGCTCGCTGGAATCGTCCAACGACCTCACACTCGACTTGCGCGGCTTCGGCGAGCTACGGGTCGCGAGCGCCGAAGTCCTGACGAGTCCCGAGGGCGGCGACCGGCTCACGGCGAACCTGGAGACCGCTCCGGATCGCGTGGGCATGGTGCCGCTCACCGGCGTCGAGGTCGTCGACGGCGTCGTGCGCGCGACGCTCCCGCCGGTGTCCTGGTCGGTGATCGAGCTCGCGTAACTCCTTTCTCCCCTCCCCCTTCGTTCGTTGAGCGAGGACGGCGGAGCCGACCGAGTCGAAACGCGTGAACGGCTGAAGATCCTTGGCCTCGATCGCGCTTCGACTCGCTCCGTTCGCTCAACAAATGAGCGAACGGGCGCCTGCTCACGAACAAGAAAGAGCGGCTCGCTCACTCGACGAGCGAGCGCGGGCTGCGCGACCGTAGACTGCGACCGGAGCGGCTTCACCTCGCCGCTCGTCGTATGAAGACGAGGATCCGATCTTGGACAGAACGAAGGCGGACATCGGTCGGACACCTGTCATCCTCGTCCACGGCTGGGCCGGCAGCTCTCGCGCCTGGGACCGCGTCTCGGTGGAACTCATCACCGCGGGCGTCGCTGGGCCGGTCCTTGCGGTGGACCTGCCCGGTTCCCCGTCAGGCGGCACAACGGGTGACCCGACGATTCCGAGCGCCGTCGACCACGTGATCTCCATCGCGGAGTCGTTGAGCTCTCCAGCGGTGCTCGTCGGGCACTCGATGGGCGGGCAGATCACTCTCCGTGTCCACGCACGGCGACCGGACCTCGTCGCCGCGGAGGTCGTCCTCGACCCGGCGTACGGCGCGGCGGCGAGCGATGCCGCGAGCATGGCGATCCTCGAGGACGCCATCAGATCGAGTGGTCCAGGAGCGCTCGTCGACTTCTTCGAGTCCGGGTTCGGACAGCTCGATGCGGACAATCGTGAAACCATCCTCGCCGACCTGCACGCCACGTGTTCCGGAGTCCTCGCCTCATATCTGCGTTCGGAGTATCTCGACCCCGATTCCATCGGTTTCCGACCGTCGACAGAAGTCGCCGCCGCGCTCCGCACGAGGCCGCTGCTCGCCATTCATTCGTCCGAACGCGCCGCCGGAATCGAACGCGAACTCCTGCCACCTCCCGGATCGGTCGTCCAGCTCTGGCACGGACACGGGCACTTCCTCCACCTGGAGGATCCGGAACGGTTCGCACACGTGGCCGTGAACTGGCTCCGCGACATGGATCTAGTTACCTGAACTGCAGCCGGAAAGCGCCATCCATCGCGTAGATTTCCTCTTGTGAGCATCACCACGGGCGATGAGACCCCCGCGCGGCGCAACGCGTCGCCGGGACCGGAGAGGTCCGGCGGAGCCAACCTCGCCGACGTCGCGCGCCTGGCCGGCGTCTCACGCGCCACGGCTTCCCGGGTGCTGGCGGGCCGCGCCGCCGGCAAGGCGGCCAGCCACGCGCGAGTGCTGGCAGCGGCCGAGGAGCTCGGGTACGTCGTCAACGGCCTCGCCCGGTCCATGATGGGTGTCGGCATGCGCAGCATCGCCTTCGTGTCCAGCATGATGGTCGGCCCGACGTTCGCCTCGATGGCCGCCGGCGCAGAGGATGTCGCGACCGCCAACGGACATCTGTTCACGATGTGCACCACCGGCGGCGACGTCGAGCGAGAAGCAGCCCTGATCGACACGCTGACCGAACAGCGCGTGGCCGCGGTCCTCCTCGTCGGAGCGACCCCGGCCACCGAGGAGTTCGAGCAACGCGCCCAACGCTACGCTGACGCTCTCAGCCGCGTCGGCGCTCAGCTCATCCTCTGCGGCCGCGCAGCCCTGCCCCGTCTTCCGCACATCGCGTCCATCGACTACGACCACCGCGGCGGGGTGCACCGCGGAGTCGCGCACCTCGTCGGGCTCGGACACCGACGCATCGGGTTCGTGGGTTCCCTGGACGAGACGACGACATCCCATCAGCGCTTCCTGGGCTACCAGGACGGACTGTCCGACGCGGGGATCCCCTTCGACGAGGCGCTCAGCATCCCGAGCGGCAACACATCCGACGAGGCCGCGAGCGCCACGCGCGACTTCATCGTGAGCCACCAGGACGTCACAGCCATCGTTTGTCAGACCGACATCATGGCCGTCGGCGTGTGCCGTGCGCTGCACGAGGCCGGTATCCCCATCCCGCAGCAGGTGTCAGTCGTCGGCTTCGACGACATGCAGCTCGTCGCCGACCTCACGCCGTCCCTCACGACGGTGCGGGCGCCGTTCCACGATGTCGGCGAGCTCGCCGGGCGCATCGCGGTCGGGATGCCGTACAACGAACCGATCGTGCTGCCGAGCGAACTGATCGTGCGCGGGTCGTCCGGGCCCGTGGGAGGGTAGCGCGGAGAAGACGATGCGAAGGGCCGACCGCGCTCGGTCGGCCCTTCACGGTCAGTACGCTCCGAGATCCACCCAGGGACCGGATGGATCTCCCGGTTGCTGGTTGCGGGTCCACCACTCGGCTCGGAAGGCGTGCCCGTCGTGCGCCACGATCTCGCCGCCGGTGTAGACCCAGGATGCGGTCCAGGCGCGCACCTGCTCGCCGGCGTCGACGAGCGCTCCCTGTTCCATCCACGATCCGGTGACTGCGCTTCCAGGCACCTCGCTCCTCGACCACCATTGCGCGACGTAGGTCTTCCCGTCATGCGACACGTGATCGCCGGCGCCGTACGTCGCCGCAGCGTCCCAGGCCGGCGCGGGAGTGCCGACTGGCTTGACGCTGCCGAACAGACGCAGTTCGGCGACCCCGAGGATCTGGCCGTTCGCGATCCGGACGTAGCGGAACGAAGCATCCCCGTCGACCTGCCAGCGCTGCCAGTCGAGCGTCTTCGCAGGAACACGAGGCGTCAGGCGCGTCCACGTCTGCAGGTCGTTCGACCCCTCCAGCCGCATGTCGGCGATCCGCGACATGCCATAGCCGTCCTGCCGCACCAGCAGTTCGGCTCCCGTCAGCGAAACGACCTGAGCCGCACCGAAGTCCCACAGGTTCCCATAGATTCCCGCGTTCAGTCGGGTATCCGAATGGGTCGCAGGGTCGCCGTCCAGCATCCGCGCGGCGTACTGCGTCCATGCCGAATCGATCTGCCCGTCCGGCCGCAGCGACGCCGCGGCGCGGAACGCGTCGTCGATCAGACCGACGTCGCTCGACAGGTACAGCTCGGATCCGTCGGTGGTCGCGAAGATTCCGTCCGCCGGCCCACCATCAGGGGCCCGGAACTGCACAGCGAACGAGACCGCGCCGCCGGTCTCGGCATCTGCGGGGATCGTGGCCGTCACCAGCCATTCACCGTCGGCAGGCGAGGTCACCTCCGCCGGAATTCCGAGCACCGTCACCGCGACATCGGAGTTCTCGGCGGGGCCAGCCAGGTGCAGCTCCACTCGATCGTCCGCGACCACGCGACCGGCGACGGCATCCGGTGACGAGATGCTGACGGTCTCCATCGAACCAGCGGCCTCGCTGCGTACACCGTCGATACGGATGTCGGCGATGCTCCACAGGCCGGGATAACTCGGGTCCGACGGCACCCCGGGCTCATCGACCTGGAACTTCAGGAAGCGGTAGCGCTCCCTGCGCACCTCGGCGCGCACGTCGACCCATTCCATCGCGGCATCCTGTCCTGCGTTCGGATGCTCGGTCAGCAGCGTCCAGCTCGTCCCGTCGTCGGAACCGTAGACGTTCGTCCCCTCCGAACGATTCGCGAAAGTGTCCCTGGCCTGGAAACCGAACCGATCCGCGCTGACGCGGAACCCGGGTCCGAAGTCGAACGCGATGCTCGCTACGCGCTGATCGCCCCAATGGGTCTGGTTGTCTCCGTCGGTCAGCGCGATCAGCTGCGCGGTCGCCAGCGGTGGTGCCGTGACCAGCGTCCGATAGTCGAGCGGGCCGTCCGACAGTTCCGGATTCAGCAGCACCAGACCCGCCACGGCTTCGCCGAGCCGGTCCAACAGCGCGGCGAACTCCGCGGCATCCGTCGTGCCCGCCTCCTCGACGGCCTCGTCGCGTGCGGCGCTCAACGATACCCAGCTCGCCGCGGTGTAATCCGCCTGGTCGCCGACTTGCCCGTTCCACGCCTCGATCGCCGCTGCCCTGGTCTCGACGACGGTGATCGCGATCGGCAGAGCGGTGATGGTCGTCCCGTCCGACGCCGCCGCGACCATGTTCACTGTGCCGGTCTGCTCCGGCGTCCACGAGATCTCCGCTCCGACGAGCTCAGCGCCCACCGGTGCGTCCTGCAGCGTGAGCGAGACCGTCTCGCCGCCGGCATCCGTCGTCTCGAGCCTCCGCGTGAGCGTCTCGCCGGCCACCGCGACGATGTCGAGGACGGGCGCGTCCGCGAACTCCGGCGGGGTCAGCGTGCCGTTGGCCTGAGCGAGCACGCCCGCCACGTCGACGCGCGCATCCGAGCCGTGCGCTCTGAGGAACACGATGTTGTCGCCCACAGCTCCTGGCGTCTTCGCCTGGTCGAGATCCATCCACACGTATCGCCAGGCGCCATCCGTGTCCGGGACGACGACCTCGGCGAACGGCTCCTCCGTCGACGTCCGCGAAGCCTCCAACCGGGCGACGCTGTCGCTGCGAACCCGCACGCCGACCAGAGACCGCGTGCTCCGATCGCCCCAGACCGCGCGACGGACCGCGACCTGCGCGTCCTCCGCGCCGGCGTCCAGACGAACGAATGCCGTTCCGTCAGCATCCTCCTCACGCTGCGTCCCACCTCCCAACGGGATGCCGAATTGTTCGACCGACAGTTCGGCACCGTCCCCGACCGGCGCGACGGTGTCCTCAGCCTCCGCGAGTTCCTCGGGGAAGGCGACCCAGTACTCGGCTCCGGTGTAATCCGACCCGCGGTCGTTCCAGAAGTTCTGGATACCGGTCCCGTAGTAGTAGAGCGGGCCGTCGCGCTGCTCGTACAGTTCGGCGACGTGGGGCGCTTCGGTCTCGACGTCGACGCCGGCGACGTAGCGATACTGCAGGTAGGTCTCGCTGAGCGGATCCTGCAGTCGCCCACGATAGGCCTGGGAGAGAGAGCCGCCCTCGGTCGCCGGGACGTACGGAACTTCCTCACCCATCATGAACGCGTAGAACGTGTCCGCGCCGTCGAGGATGCGATGGTCCAGGAAGTCGTAGGGAGAGACGGCGCCCTCGGCATCCGACACCGTGCCGTGCACCGGATCGAGCTTCGTCCCCTGCGTCTCGACGATGCGGGCGAGCGCGACCAAGAGGTCGACGTCTCCCTGGCCGTGCGCCTGGTCGCGCAGCATCTCCATGTGCTGGATGAAGCTCTCGCCGGTGGGGTTCGCCGGATCGTCAGCGGGAATCTCGCGGAAGAGTTCAGCGAGAGAGCCGTTCACGTTCCCGCCGTACAGGTCGTGCTCGCTCTCATACCCGGCGTTGACGGTGAACCATTCGACGCGCTCGGCATAGAGGTCGGCATCATCGAGGAAGATCGCGGCCGCGACCATCCCGATGACCCCGTAGAGATGCTGGTTCCACAACCTGTTCTGCGAATAGAGGAAGGTATCCATCACGGGTCGGACGAGGTTGTCCTCGATCCGCTGCTGATCCTCGGCCGTCCACCGCAGGTCGTATCCGTCGAGTTCGGTGTTGACCGGCTCGGTTCCGCGGATCACCTCGGCGGCGATCAGCATGTAATACAGCGGGACTCCCGTGTGGATGTGCGCGTCGCCGAAGTACGCGTACTTCTCCGGGTCCAGGCTGCTCCAGGTCCGCAGGACGTGGAGCGCATTCGCGCGGTATCGCTCATCACCGGTGACGACGTAGTCCAGCGCCTGCGCCATCGCGCCGAGGCTGTCCCTCAGGGCACTGGACCGCATGCCCGCACTGGCGTAGGCGTCGTTCTTCGGCAGGTCGGTGCCCGGCTGAGCGTTCTCGGCCCGGAAATCCACGGCCGCGTAACGCGTCTGCGTCATCGCCTCGTGATAGCTCGACCATGGCTCGACACCGGCGAGCACCTGAGTGCGCATGTTCCCGAGCTGACCGGCAGTGAAGCCGATGCCCGGGTGCGTGAAGCCATCGATCTCTCTCCTTTTCTCACGCGAGTTCGTGCTCGTTCAGAGCACCGATGTCCGCGATTCAGTCGCATCGAGCACGGTGACGTCGTCAGCGAGCACTGTGCAGCCCTCGATGAGGTAAGGCGGTCGCACATCGGGCTGCCGCGCCTGCAGGAGTACCGCCTCGAGACGGAGCGCCTCGACGTTGCGCACGTCGACGAACGTCGTCCGACTCCACGTCGGGAAGTAGTTGGAGGATGCGCCGTCAGTACTCACCCGCAGACCGTCGACCACTTCCGGATAATCCTCGAGCGGATGCGACGGCACCTGCACGCCGCCCCAGGGGACGTAGGTGATGTCGCGCAGAGTGAGGAACCGAATCGGGGCGGTCGCACCCGCATCCACACGGATTCCCGCGAACTCGGCGGCTCCCTGGATGTCATGATCGAATCGCCACTGCTCCTCGGCCATCTTCTCGGAGTCGACCGCGGTCAGACCCGACACCCGGATGTGTGAGAGCTCCCCGATCTCCGGCATGCTCTCCAGTTCCTTTGACGAGCCGAGGCCGTCGGGCTCGAAGCGATTGTTCAAGAGGAACCAGAGCGGCCGGCGGACGTCGTGCATGATCAGGTCGCTGATCGCGATACGGGTGATGACTCCGCCCTCGGTGCACTCGATCTTGACGCCCTCTCGCAGCACGGACGTCATGGTGATGCCCTGGATGGTGACGTCGCTGATCGTGCCGATGGACTTCAGGCCGATGCGGATGCCGGCACAGACCGAGCTCAGCTCGCAATCGCTGATGTGGACATCGCGAGTGGGGTACTCGCGGCGCGACGACTGCAGACAGATGTTGTCATCCGTGCCGGTGATGTGGCATCCGCGCACGTAGACGTGCTGGCAGCCGTCGAAGTTCAGCCCGTCGCCGTTGAAGTTCGATTCGTTGTGGATCCGCACGTTCTCGACCCAGATCCAGCGCGAGTCCAGGAACGCCGTGGTCCAGCCCGGAGCGTCGAGAAGCTGGAGGTCGCGCACCCGCACGTGACTCGCCCGGAGCGTGCGGAGCATCATGGCTCGCGGAGCCGGTCCAGTCCGCGGGAACGCGGGGCCGTTGCCGTTGATCTCGCCCGGCCCGCTCAACGTGACGTGTTCGACGTCCTCCGCGAACAGCAGACATCGGTCGAGGTCCGGCTCATTCCGGTAGCGGTTGTGGTGGACGTTCTCGGGATAGTCCTCGATGTCGGCGCTGGCCAGCAGCCGCGCCGATGCGGCGATGTGCAGCTCGACTCTCGAGCGGAGGAACAGCGTGCCCGTGAGGTAGGTGCCGTGTTCGACCACGACTCGTCCGCCACCGGCGTCTGCGCAGGCGTCCAGCGCCGCCTGCAGCGCTGCGGTGTCCTTCGTCGTGCCGTCACCCACCGCTCCGTGATCACGGGGGTCGAAGTTCGCTCGCATCATCTGGCTCCTGCTCCTGGCTCGCCGGTGGCCGTCCGGCGAGACGCACATCTCGGATGAGTGGTTTCAGGTCTCGCGCTGCGTCAGCGAGAGATCGCCGAAGTCGGCACTCCAGCCGCGCGAGTCGAGATCCTCGGCGCGCACGCCGAAGAACAATCCGGTGAACCTCAGGCGGCCGCCATGGTCGTCGGACAGCGTCCACGCCGGGTGGACGCCGGGAACCGGATGCTCCTTGCCACCGGCATCCGTCCATGCGAAGGTCAGGTCCGGCCCGCGCAGGCGCGCGATCAGCCCCACGGGGCCGTCGGCGATCGGCACGGCCGCCGACCGAACGGTGCGCGAACCGTCGCGGCAGATGATCCGAAGATGCCGCCCGTTCTCGGCATCCCAGGTGAGCTGCACCTGGATCCACCCGGCACGGTCGTACCAGGCGATGATCCCTGCACTCTCCCTGGTCGAACGCGGTTCGGCATCCACCACCGCCGAGAAGTCGATCGCGTGCTCCTCGGCCCGCGTGAGGATCATCGACTGATCGAACACGGATGCCGTGGAGTGTCCGCCGCGCAACCGGAGCCATCCCGGCCGTTCGGTGAGCGATCCGGACGCGAGCGGCGCACGCAGCGTCGACCACCGACGCCCGTCGAGCGCCCGGGCGTCGAACCGTTCGACCCAGGACGACTCCCGCGCCGCGCCGGGACCGACGGAGGCGTGATGCCCGCCGTCCGCCAGCCGCAACCAGCCATCATCACCGAACACCACCCGCTGAAGGCAGGTCTCCCGACCGAGAGTGCTGTACCGCTCGCCGAGATGCAGCGTCGGCCGACTGGCCAGATGCACGAGCATCCACTCACCGTCCGGCGTCTGGACCAGTTCACCGTGGCCGGCCTTCTGCAGCGGGATGCCGGGGGCGTCGCGGCTCGTCAGCACGAAGGGCTCCGGGTCGCGTTCGTATGGACCGGTGCGTTCCCGCGAGCGCGCGACCGTGATCGCGTGATTCCACCCGGTGCCGCCGGCGGCGAGCAGCAGGTAATACCAGTCGCCGATACGGTACAGGTTCGGCCCCTCGACGAGAGTGGGCTCCTGGTACAGCAGGGCGGCATCGCCCGCCGCCCGCCCCTCATCGGGCAGGTACTCCTCGAGCACGATGCCCCCGAACGATGGGTGCTCCGGCCGCTGGTCCCACTGCACGCCGGTGATCCAGTGCGTGCCGTCCGCGTCGTGGAAGAACGAGAAGTCGAACCCGCGGGAACCCAGATGGACCGGTTCGCTCCAGGGCCCGTCGATGCTCTCGGCGGTCACGACATAGTTGTCGATGTCCTTGTCGTCGCCGTCCATCGTGCGGACGATCGAATACGCCAGCCAGAACTTCCCGTCCGCGTGCGTGAGGCTCGGCGCCCACACGCCTCCCGAATCGGGGATGCCGCGCAGGTCGAGATCCAGCGCATGCCCGACGACCGTCCACGTCCGCAGGTCCTTCGAGTGATGCAGCCGCACCGCCGGGTGGTACTCGAACGTGCTCGTCGCGATGTAGTAGTCCTCGCCGACGCGCAGGATCGACGGGTCGGGGTTGAAGCCCCGCAGGATCGGGTTCTGCATGATGCTCCTGGTCAGTCTCGAGACGCCGGGTCGAACAGTACGACGGTCTCGCCGGGACCGACCCAGCGCTGCTTCGGCAGCGCGACTCCGCGTCCGGTCGCGCAGTCGATCCCCCGACCGCTGGCGGGGCATCTGTATGCGAAGGTCTGATCCGACGTGGTGTTCATGGCGATGTGGTACCCGGCATACGAGAGTCGATAGAACGGCGCCCGCCCGGACTCAACCGCCTCGACACCGGTCTCGGTCGCGCCGAGTTTGGGGTCCATATCCGCCGGAGTCGAGGCGATCGGCAGTTCCTCTCCCGCGAACGCCTGCTGGATCGCCGGACCCGGAGGAGCGAATCCGCCCGGGAACAGACCATTCCCGTCGCTGTCGTTGATCGTGTAGTCCCAGCACACCCAGTCCTGGATCGCAAAGATCCCCACCGGTGGCGTGGAGCCGAACTCGACCTCGCTGCGCACCGTCGCACTGCGCTCGGCATCAGGACGCAGCAGATGCACGCGCGACCAACTGTTCACGGCCTGTCGTGCGCGCCAGTACAGCGAGGCGTACAGCACTTCGTCCCCGCGTTTGACCGCCAGGACTCCGGTGGTCGCATCCGCGAACAGGAAGTCGGGTTGCCCCCAGCCCGCGGGAAGGCGCTTGGTGCTCGGCGCGGCGGCGCGGAAGGCCGGAAGGTCGTGGATCAGGAAGCGCGCGGCGTTCAGCCCGATTCGGCTGGACCGATCCGTGTGCAGCGTCTCGAGGATCGGACCGAACTGTCCGTCGTCGATCATCTCCTGCGTCCAGCCCACCAACGCACGCGACGGGAACACGGATGCCGCCTGCATGGGGTTGACGTCCTTGTCGGTGGGCGTCGCGTACACGACCAATCCCGAGTAGTGCTCGTTGCGCCATCCCACGACGGATTCCAGGCGCATGACGCGTTCACCATCAGCTCCGAAGCCCTCATGCCGGAACCAGCCTCGCGACTGAAGACACGTTTCGATGTGTGCGCGGAGCGTCTCGTCCTCGCGGCGGATCGCGCCGCGGGTCACCGCCTCGTACATTCCCGTCAGCAGATCTCCGGTGATCTCGCCGTACCCGCCCACGTATCCAAGCTCACGGCTCAGCCCCTTGGCGCTGTATATCCGGTAGTTCCGACCGAGTTTCCACTTCTTGCTGCCGTCGGGGTTCTCCCCGCTCGAGAGCGGCAGCAGTCCGACCGCCTCGTAGATCCACTCCCGTGCACGTTCTTCCGGCCAGGCATCCGCCGGCGAGAGGAGTTCGAGACCCTTGTTGCACAGGTAGATGCCGAGGCTCGTGAACTGGACCTGGTTGGTGTAGTGCCGCTGATTCTGACGCCAGTACTCCCGGCTGGCGAGCAGCATCTCCCGATAGGCGTCCCTGCGCACCGGCAGGTCCGGGGACTGCGGGGCTGCCCCCTCCGTCTGCACGAGTTCGACGTCATCGAACCACGCCGTGCCGGCGCCCTCCACTCGGAGATCGATGCGGATCGCCGCCGCGTTCACCGGAACGGCGAGGTCCGCCGTGATCTGCTCCCAATCGTGCGTTCCTCCCGCCGCATAGAACTTGCGGTCGGACTGCACGACCGCTCCGGCGGCGTCGTAGAACAGGACGTCGAGATAGGGCCCGACGCCGCTCACGGCATCGGTACGGCACCAGACGGATACGGCGTACGAGCCGGTCCCGACGAGAGGGCGGCTCCCCGTGCCGAGCGTGACGCCGATGACGCTTCCGCCCGCTGCGGGATCCGCGGTCACTCGGATCGAACCGGCACCGGAGTGGAAGGTCTGCTCGTCCGGCGCGACAGAGCCAGTACCGCGCCACTTCTGGACGGACCAGCCGGCTGTTCCCGCTTCGAACCCCGGATTCGGCACCGACGTCGAGCCCTGCATCACCTTCGCCGCCAGCAGAGGCTCGATGTCGCTCCACAGCGTGTCGAGTGCCAGGGCGACACGACCGAATCCGAGCCACTGCTGGCCGGAGGCCGTGAGGACGGCGTCGTTGGCCTTCCATGCCAGATAGTTGGCATCGATGGCCTCGCAGATCTTCGTCAGTGCGAGGTCGGACCGATGGGCGGGGCCGTCCTTCCAGGTGTACCCGAGCGCCAGCGTCATCCACGCCCAGGGATCGATCGACGCGGAGGGCTTGCCGTGCAGCAATTGCCGCTGCTCCTCCAGGACCCGCTCGCGCACGAGTGCGACGGCATCCTCCGAATCATCCGCGCGACGGTGGAGCGGTGCAGGAGCCCCGAATGGATCGTCGGAGGCCGGGACGAAGTAGGCATCCACATGCGTGTACGCCGCATAGATCGGCCGGGTCGGCGTCGTCATGACCCGGTAGTAATTGTCCGCGTTCCCGTACGACCACAGTCGTCCGAGCGAGCGAACCTCCAACTCCAGCTCGTGCTTGCCCGCGGTCATCTTCTCCGGCAGCGGGATCGAATGCACGTAGAACTGACCGGCGATGCGCGGTTCGACGCTGTTCTGGTCGAGGCTGTCGACCGGTCCCTGCTCGAACCATCCCACGGCCTTGCCGTCGACGAACAATTGCAGGCGCCACTCCTGCTCCACACTGCCGAAGTCCTCACCCCAGAGCTTGACCGAGACATAGGTCGTGCGGGCCGGGTCGACCTTCATTCGAAACCGCATTGTCCCGCCCCAGACCTCCGCAGGTTCCTTCGGGTCCAGAGTGCGCGCGGGCTGCGCGAGCGCACCAGCGACCGTCGACGATCCGGAGGCGGCAAGAGCGTGCAGACTCTCCGAAGCGACATCTCCGAACCCGATCCGGTCGAGCGCATGCGGGCGAACAGCCGTCGCCACCTGCGCCGGCTCTGACGCGTGCGCCTCGGAGGGGTTCCAGATCGCAGGGAGAGCAAGCGCCAGGCCGGAGGCCTGCACGAAGGTACGACGATTGAGAGTGGGCATTCGGTCTCCTTTGTCCGATGCGCGCTCGTGCGCGCTGTACGTTGTGTGCGTCACTTCGTCTCCGACGGACGCCTCGCTGTCATCGCGCGCTCGCGAACCCCGGCACCTGCTCGAACGCATGGAAGGGCTCGCCTGTGACGTATCGGGCGACTTCGTCGACGACGTCGCGCCCGAGGCGGTGCAGCTCGTTGCCGGTGGCACCCGCGATGTGCGGTGTGAGGATCACGTTCGGCAGGCTCCACAACTCATCGTCGGCAGGCAGCGGCTCCGGATCCGTCACGTCGAGGATGGCGTCGATCCGGCCGGTGCGCACGTGGACGCGCAACGCCTCGTGATCGACGAGAGATCCGCGGGCCGTGTTGATCAGGACCGCTCCGTCGCGGAGCAGCGCCAGTTCGGGGGAACCGATCATGCGCTCGGTCTCCGCGGATGCCGGCGCATGCAGCGACACGATGTCGGACGCCTCCAGAAGCTCGTCGAGCCCGACCTTCTGCGCACCGAGCGTCGTCACTTCGGTCTCGGACGCATACGGGTCGTAGACGAGCACACGGAAGTCGGTGGGCATCAGCAGCTGCGCGGTTCGCCGGCCGATCCGTGAGGCTCCGATGATGCCCACGGTGCGGCCGAAGTTGCCCGTGTCGGCGAGCTCGCGTTCGCGGTCGATGAAGACGCGCCCATCCCGATAGAGCTGCTCGGCATAGCGTGCCCGCTTGCCCGCGAGCACGATCGTGGCCACCGTGTACTCGGCGACGGCCTGCGCGTTGCCCTCGCCGGCGTTCGTGAAGCCGATGCCACGCCGGGCCGCTTCCGCCGTGTCGAGAACAGCAGAGGCCGATCCGCCGGCGAAGACGACGGCCCCGAGCCGCGGCATCCGGTCCATCAGGTCGGCATCGATGCGCGGACAGCCCCACCCTGCGAGAAGGATCTCGGCATCGGCGAGCCGCACCAGCGCGTCTGCGCTGGTGAAGTCGGTGAGCACGTCGCCAGGCAGGTCGACCAGCTCCTCCAATCGCGACCGATGCGGGCCGAACAGGTTGTCCATCAGCGCGGGCGGGTTCATCGCTGCCTCTGCGCGCGGGCGAGCCGTCACGTCGTCATCTCCTCGAGGTTCCATTCATCGCGCCAGACCAGCTCCGCGCGACCGTCTTCGATCCGCATCGGCAGCCACACGGGCGCCGAGGATGCGAGGTCGTCGCGATCCCACCGGTCGCCGAAGTAGACGTGCCCACCGTCCACCGGCAGCACGACGCTGACCTGCGAGTCGAAGGTGCGGCTGCCGGCCGGTGCGAAGTCCTGCCACGTCGACCAGGGGCCTTCGAGCGCCGTCGCCGTGGCGTACTTGTTGTCGTTGAGATCCCACCCGGTCAGATCCGATCCGAAGAGGTAGTAGACGCCGCCGTGCTTGACGAGGGAAGGCGACTCGTACCCGATCTCGGGTCGATCCTGCTGACGCAGCGTCGCCACGATGGCCTCCACACCGCAGTAGTCGTCCCGCAGGCGATAGATGTGCAGACCGTTCTCACGGTCTTCGGAGAGGAGATAGCCGACGCCATCCTCCTGGTAGACGCCGATGTCCCGACTGATATTGCCGAGCGGACGCTCGCTCCCGAGGTACTCGTACGGTCCCTCGGGCCGGTGGGCGACGGCGTATCCGACCTTCGCCCCCGCGTAGTCGGCACTCTCGACGTGCAGGATCAGCACCCACCGTCCATCCGGCCGTTGCAGGGCCTTCGGGCGCTCGATGATGCGGTCCGGTGCGAGGTCGCCGTCGCCGGCGCACAGCGCGTCGCCGACGAACTCCCAGGTCGCGAGGTCGTCCGAGCGATAGCACGCGACCGCGGTGAACCGATCGCCGGCGATCTTGTCCTCGCCCCACGCGTACCAGTGCTCGCCGACACGCTGGATGCCGATGCCGTGGAGCTGGGCGACCTGCCCTCGGTCGTCGATGAAGAGCTCGCCCGTCCGGATGCCGGCGCTCATGCCCGTTCCTCCCTGACGCGGAACACACGAGCCCCGACCCCCGCGCTGGTGTCGATGCGGATGCCATCGCTCGCGTGATCGAGGGTCCACGAGGTGTCGCCCTCGGGAAAGAGCTGCACGACGTCGCCGGTGATCCCCGGCAACTCGATGGAGCGGACGTCGTCCGCACGGTCCCAGACGAACAGCAGCGCTTCCGCCCCGCCGCGCAGTCCGAGGCACACAGCATCGTCCTCCCAGCCGGGGAGACCGAGCGGCCAGAACGGCTGCGAATCCGCAAGCCTGCCACGCAGCTGCTTGTGCAGCGCGACCGCCTCGGAGACGAGTTCCCGCTGTGCATCGCGCAGCTCGCCGAGGAAGCCCGAGAGATACAGCCGGCCGCTGAGTCCGGTCACGAGCGTGAACGCCGTCTCGGCGTCCGTCATCCCAACAGCCGGGTACGCCCAGTTTCCGCACTGCTCGGGCAGGATCGATGCGGGCGCGGATGCCGCGATCGGCGGATAGAAGCGGAAGTCCTGCTGATCGCTGGTGGACTGCAGGTGCGTCCGCGACAGGAACGCATAGTCTGCACGCATCGCGCCCGAGGCGCAGTTCTCGATCAAGAGGCCTGGATGCCGCGCCTGCACGCCGTCCAGCCATTCGCCGAAGGCTCTGACGTGTCCGAGCAGTCCGTCACCGGCCGCGGTCGCGAGCCACTCGGTACCTGCGCCGGGGTTGATGTTGTAGTCCAGCTTCAGGAAGCTGACTCCGTAGTCGTTCACGAGACGATCGACGGTCTCATCGAGATGGGCGCGCGCCGCCGGGTGGCGGAAGTCGAGGTGGTATCGGTCGTGCTCACGCACCCGGGTGCCGAAGCGGCGGAAGAACGCGTCCTCCGGGAGCGCCGAGGCTGCGGCGCTTCGAATACCGACGACCTCCGGCTCCAGCCAGAGACCCGATCGCATGCCCGCCGCGTGGATCTCGTCGATGATCCCGCGAAGGCCACGGTCGTCGAAGCGACGCGTCGCCTCCCGCCATTCCCCGACCGTGTCCCACCAGTCGCCGATCTCCGGATCGGCGAACCACCCGGCATCGATGCAGAACACCTCGGCACCGGCATCCGCCGCCGCCGAGATCAGAGGGCTCAGCGCTGCGGAACTCGGCTGCCCCATCAGCGTGTTCATGAAGTCGTTGTAGACGATCGGAAGTGCCGATCCGTCTGGCCGACGGGTCGCCCGACGATGAGTCGTGAGACCGGCGAACGCCATCTCGACGTCTGCACCGACGGCGAGCGCGACCGGAGCCGTGACGAAGACGTCGTCACCGGACAGCGTGTGGGCGAACTGGTGCTCCAGATCCGTCGGACCGAGGAGCGAGACCGTGAGGCCGTCGAGTCCCTGACTGATGTCGACGTGCCAGCCGGCGCCGCTCTCGATCTGCCAGGCGACGGTGTCGCCGGAACCATCGACGAGCGCACCGACGGGCAGATGCTCTCCCGTCGGCCACGCACCGTGGCTGGTGAGCGACGCGTGCCCTCGCCCATCCTGCGCATGGACGGGAAGCGAGAGCGGAGGAAGCTCGTCGGTGAGCGGCCGCCGGTGCCAACGGTTCTCTGCCAGCCATTCGCTGCGGGCGGTCAGCAGGTCGTAGGCCGAGCCCGTGTCGGCGTGCTCTCCCAGGCCGAGAGTGAGCGAACTGACGGCGGTGACGACGACCGGGTCGCTGGTCGCCCGGACGGTGTGCTGCACGCGCAACGCCGTTCCCGAGAGCGTGAGCGAGCTCGTCACCTCGAGTCCGGTGCGCACGTCGCGCTGCACGATCGTCACGGCATCGGCACCGACCTCCGAGTCGATGGGCCGCAGCCGCGATCCGACGGCCGAACGGACGTACGCCTGGCTCGTCCGCGCGCGTTGCTCGGCTGAGGTGAAGACCTCGATGAAGGGGACCGGTCGGCCGCCGTTCACCGACACCGTCGCGGGCTCATCGTCTTTCCACCCGACGGTGAAGTCACCGAGCCGGGCCGTCATGCGCCCACCCGCTCGTGCGCGCCCGCGAACCCCAGCGTGCGGTTGCAGATGACGGCTCCCACGGCGGCGAGCGCGGGGGCCGAGAACCACGCGACCGCGCCCACGACGGGCAGCGTGGTCGCGATGACCGCGATGCCGGCGAGCAGCAGCCACGCCAGCGCGAGATGCGGGCGCAGCAATACGATGCGTCCCGCGGCGACCACGAGCGCGACGCCGCGCAACTCGGATCCCGCGGCCACCACGAAGATCGAGGAGAGCAGCACGACCACCGCGACGGCGGCCAGGGCGGCGCCTCCCAGGAGCACCCCGGCGTCCGCCCCGAGGAGCGCGACGTCATAGCCGAGCACGACGACACCGGCACCGACGACGAGTGCGGCCGCCCAGCGGGTGCGCACGGCATCCGCGAACGCTCGCCAGAAGACGCGCCCGGCGTGGGCGCTCGCCCCCTGAGTCAGCAGCCGATCGGCGGCGATGACCAGCGCCTGGAGCGCCGGAGCGAGCGGCAGCAGCGACACCGCCCCCAGCCACAGCGCAAGGTGGGTCGATTGCCACCCCACCAGCGCCTGGAACACCAGCACCGGTGCGAGGCACACGACGAAGGAGGCCGAGAGGAGGAAGTACTCGAACACCGCCAGCAGCAGCGTGGCCACAGCCCCGTCGTACCCGAGCAGTCGTCCGATCCGGGAGGTCGTGACGGCGCTCATCCCTTCACCGCCCCGACGGACATGCCTTTGATGAAGTAGCGCTGGAAGCCGGCGAAGATCGCGATCGACGGGATGATCGCGAGGATCGCGCCGGTGTAGATGAGCTGCCACTGCGAGGTGAGCAGTCCTACCATGCGGTTGATCGCGACGTTGATGGTTCCGGCCGACGATGAGTCGAGGAACACCAGCGGGATGAAGAAGTCGTTCCACAGGCCCAGCGCCTGGATGATGACGAAGGCGCTCGTCACCGGCATCAGCATCGGGAAGACGATGAGCCAGAACGTGCGCAGCCGTCCGGCGCCGTCGACGTGCGCCGCCTCTTCGACCTCGACCGGGATGCCCTTGATGAAGCTGCAGTACAACAGGATGCCGAAGCTCGCAGCTCCTCCGAGGTGGACGAGGATGACCGCGGTCAGCGTGCTGTACAGGCCGACATCGTTGAAGCCCTTCACCAGCGGGATCATCCTCACCTGGAACGGGATCATGAGTCCGGCGATGAACAGGACGTACAGGAAGCGCCCGGTCCATCCCCCTACGCGCTCGATGCCGTACGCGGCCATCGGCACGATGGCGACCAGCAGGACGACCGTGCCGACGGTGATGATGAGGGTGTTCAGCAGCGCCTCGGGATAGTCGGTCTGCTGGAACAGCGCGATGTAGTTGTCGAGCGTGAACTGCGTGGGCAGGCCCATCGGGTCGATCGTGATCTCCGAGTACGACCGGAAGGACTGCAGCAGCGCGTAGACGACCGGAGAAGCGACCGCCAGCACCAGGAGCGACAGGACGATCATCACGATGATCTCGCCGATCGTCCACTTCTTCTTCTCGCGCGGAGTCCGCGTCTTCTTCGGCAGCACCTGCGCGCGCGTGGCGTCTGCAGCACTCATGCTTGGATCTCCCTCTTGCGCATGTAGGCGTTCGCTCCCACCGTGCTGACGATCACGACGAGGAACAGCACGACGGCGGCGGCCGAACCGAACCCGGCACGGTACTCGCCGAAGCCGACCTTGTAGATGAAGAACGCCATGGTCTCGCTCACGAACCCCGGGCCACCGGAGGTCAGCACCATGACCTGATCGAAGATCACCCAGCCGGCGATCATCGCCAGCGTCATGTTGACGGTGACGGCGCCGGCGATCATCGGCCACGTGACGTTCCAGAACACCTTCCAGCTGCCGGCCCCATCGATGCGCGCTGCTTCCAGCAGCTCCTGGGGCACCGACTGCAGGTTCGCGAGGTAGATCAGCGTGGTGTTGCCACCCAGCGTGAAGCAGGTGATGAACAGGATGACCCAGACGACGATGCTGCTGTCGCCCAGCCAGTCCCGTGCCCACTCCGGCATCCCGAGGTCCCGCAGCATCGTGTTGACGATGCCGAAGTTGTAGTTGAGCAGGTACTTCCAGATCGTCGCCATGATGAAGGCGCTGACCAGCGCCGGCAGGTATACGGCGGTGCGGAACAGGCCCTGCGCGTGGTTGAGCTTGTCGAGCATGAGAGCGACGAGCAGCGCGATCACGTTGATGACGAGTGCTGAGCCGAGCCCGAGGATGAGAGTGTTCTTCACCGCGTTCCAGAAGCGGTCACTGGTCAGAATGTCCTCGTAGTTCTGGACGCCGACGTAGTCGTACGACTCGCTGATGCCGTCCCAGTTCGTGAAGCTGAGCTGCACGGACTGCAACGACGGGACGATCACCATCAGCAGGTAGATGATGAGCGCGGGCGCGACGAACCCGAGGAGCACGAGTCGCCCCCGCGCTGCGACGCGCAGACCGCGTCGTCGCGATGCCGGTGGCGGCGGCGCATCGGGCGCCCCTTTGAGGGGCTGTTCGCCGGTGAGCAGGGCCGCGGCGCTGACGACGCCGGCACCACCCTCCATTGAGCTCTGATCGCTCATGTGTCCTCCTACGGGCACGGGACGTGTACGGATGTCGGGGGTCCGAGCGGCGGGGAAGCCACTCGGACCCCGGGGCAGGCTCAGCCGGCGGCGGCGACCTGGGCGTCGAGTTCGGCCTGCGATTTCTCGATCGTCTGATCGATCGTCGTCTGCTTGTCCTGCATCTCGATGCGCGCCTGACGGAAGAACGTGTTGAAGGCGCTGAAGGTGCTGATCTCGGGCGCGTTCTCGTACCAGACGAGGTTCGGGTTCTCCAGCAGCGCGAAGTAGTCGGCGGCGCCGGGGATCGAGTCGTTCTGCGTGACCTCATCCGACTTGACGATGTTCGGCGACAGCCAGCCGTTCTCCTGCATGAGGTTCGCCGCATCCACGGAGTAGAAGTAGGTCAGGAACTCCACCGAGGAAGCCATCACATCCTCGTCCTCCGCCGCCTGGGAGGAGATTGCCAGACCGCCGGCGGTGTCGCCGATGGGGCTGTTCTTGAGGACGTAGATCTTGCCGTCCTCCGCGGGGATGATGAACATCCCGGCGTTGAAGTCGGGGTCCACCTTGCTGATGTCCATCAGTCGGCCGAGTCCGGCAGAGGACGTCGCCATCACGGCTTGATCGTTGACGAGGAGCGTCGTGGTCTGGGCATCCGCCGTGGACTGCCAGCCCTGCAGCAGGAAGTTGTCGGTGATGTACGACAGTTTGTCGAGGGAGTCGCGCAGGTCCTCGACCGATGCATCGCCTTCGGCAGCGACGTTCCAGAATCCGCCCTGGTCGCTGTACTCCGCAAAGGTGGGGGCGGCGAGCGGCTTGTAGAGCTGGTCGGCCGGCCACACCTCGGCTGCCGCGGTGGCGAGCGGCACGTCGCCGTTCGACTTGATGTCCTCCATGAGCGAGATGAACTCGTCGTAGGTGGCCGGAACCTCGAGATCGTGCTCCTCGAAGTAGTCCTTGTTGTAGACGACGTTGATGCCGATCTCGCCGTTGAGAGCGCTGTAAGGCGTCGTGTAGACGTTCCCGTCGGCAGCGGCGGCGAACGCCTCCGGCTGCAGCAGATCGGTGACCTCGGTCGGGATCGGCGCGAGCTTGCCTGCGTTGACGTACGTCAGAGTGTCGCGCATGTCGACGATCGCCGGCCACTTCCCCGTAGCGTCGACGGTCTTGAGCGCGGTCGCGTAGTCGCTGCCGGCTGGCAGCGGGTCGAGTTCGACGACCGTCGAGTCGCTCTGCTCGTTGAAGTCCTTCACGAGCGCGTCGACGGTCGCGTTCCAGGTGTCGTCGCCAGTCGCGTAGAGGAAGCGGATGGTCGTCTTGCCGCCCGCGTCGCCGCCGTCGCTCGAGTTCGAGCAGCCGGCGAGCGCAAGCGCGGCGACGGCCGCCGAAACGGCGACCAACGCGACCCGGCGGGCCGTCGGACGCATCATTGCGTGTGTCATTGCATCTCCCTTGATCATGGGCCGAAGCGGCTCCGTCAAGGGACTGTAACCCAGATGGCGAACGCTTTCCAAGCAAAATGTGAAACTAGTTGCATCACGATTGGATATCGGCCAGAATCGACACGACCGACGTTTGCCATGTCCGCCCACCGGCCGAGGAGCCCCCATGACCGCAACGATCGCCGCGGACCGTGAAGTCTGCCTCTGGGTAACCCCGAAGATCTTCCGCGACGTCACTGCCCCCGCTCCCGAGATCACGGCTTTCTTCGAGCACTACGCCGGATGGGCGGGGCCGGGCGACCGACTCGTCGTCACATTCTGCACCGGCAACGGCGACCATGTACTCGCCTACCGTGGACCGGAACACGAGGCAGATTCTTTCGACTGGGCGCGCTACAACTGTTACGCGGGCGAGGACGTCGGACACCATGAGCACAACCGTGACTGGCTCAGCCGTGTGAGGGAGGGCGGCGAGCGCTCGCATAATCCCTACAGCGCGGGCCCCATGTTCGTACTCTCCGAGCAGACAATGGATTACCGCACCCTGCGAGGTATCTACGCGGCGTTCCGCGCGGAAGCTGCGCGACGAAGCATCGAACTCGTGCTTCTGGAGTACCTGGAGCCGGGCCCCGAATTCTGCCGGAGCGTATGGAAAACACATCTGCACCCGGAAGGCGCCCTGGGGTCGGCCGACGCTGGCGGAAACATCGCCACCGGCGTCATCGATGTGACTGCGGCGCTGCACGGCGATGATCGGACCTACGCGGCATTCCCCACCGGGATCGACGATGGCCTCATCTGCGGCGACTTCGTCGCTGCCCAGGCCGGCGCTTTTGTGAGGGACTTCGATCTCGACGGCGTCTTCCTCGGCAATCAGTTCGGCCTTCTCGGCTTCTGGGACCCTGCGAACGCCCCCGAACCGACGCCGGAGCGTCGCCGGGGGATCACTCGGTTCTTCGAACAGACCCGAGTGGCGTTGGGAGATCGGCTCGTCTATTGGATGGACAGCTATTGGCCTGCCGACATCGAGGACTCCGCCTGGGCCATGAGCGAGGAGAACTACTTCCTGCTCGACGCGATCATGGTCTGCAACTTCGCGGTGCTCGTGGAGCGGACCCAGGTGCGCCCGAATCTGCGCTCCCGTTTCGCGCTCCGCGAGCGTTCGGTGCCTCAACGCCGACCTGCCCCGAAGGTGCTGTTCTCCTTCGATTTTGTCGACCCGTGGTACTGGTACCGCACATACCTCGACGATCGGCGCACCTGGCTCTTCCAGCACGAGGTGTTCCGCGACACCGGGTTCGACGCCGACGGGGTCACGTTCTTCGCGAACGACACCTTCGGCCATTTCGTGTGGCCGGACGCACTCGCCGAGACCCGAGAGGTCATCCGATCGGCGAGCGCACCGCTCCTCTGATCCCGCTCAGCCGACCGGCTCGATGCGCACATCATCCACCCGAAACATGCCGGAGGATCCGCGCAATCCGAACTGCAGGACGAGCCGGTCGATCGCGGCGGACGACGTCGTCAACTCGGTCTCGAACGAACGCCACTCCCCCGGTCCCGTTGCGGCCTCGCGCAGCCAGAACCGCGTCTCTGCTCCCCCGGTGGATCCGCTGAAGCCCCGGGTGAACAGGTACGCGCCGACATTCGGGGTGTACGCATACTCGGTGAGTTGATATCGCAAGCTGATTCGATACGTCGACGAGGGCGCAGCAGAGACCGGGATCGTGCTCGTCGCATTGGTGAACCATACATTGTGCGCAGTGCTCAGCGTGGCGTCGACGCTCGACAGCACGAGCGCCTCACCATCGAGCGTCGCAGCATAGGTGGATGGCGTTCCGGATGCGCGTGCCGACGACCAGCGCACTGCGGCGCCGCTGCCGAAGTCCTCGACGAACACCTGTACGAGCACGCCCTTGGCGGCCTCGAGTCGAGCAACCAGTGCTGTTCGATCCGCCTCGGGAGCCGCGGCCGCGGCCGCGGCCGCGATCGCGTCGACCTCGGCGAGGAACGCCGCGACGCTCGCCTCGGTGTAGCCGGACAGATCCGTTGCACGGGCGTCGGCGATGAGCGCGTCGAGCAGATCGACGGGCTCGACGTGAAGGTCGTCGACGCGGAAGGATCCGGTCGCGCCGCGAAGCCCGAGTTGCAGTACGAAGTGATCGATTTCCTGCGAGCTCGTCGTCAGCAGCGTCGAGAAGGAGTCCCACTCGCCCTCCGCCGTGTCACTCTGTTGCAGCCAGAATCGCTTCTCCGCCTCGGGAGCCGTCGACCCGCTGTACCCGCGGACGAAGAGGTATGCTCCGACCGACGACGCGTAGCTGTAATCCGTGAGCTGGTAGGCAAAGGAGATTCGATAGGTCGTCTCAGGGGCCGCGTCCACCGGGACCGTGCTGGCGCCGTTCGTGAACCACATGTTGTGAGATGCCGACTTCTCCGTGCCGGCATTCGCGATCAGTAGCGAACCGGATCCGGCATGCGCCGCATCCGCGTCGTCGTCGATCGTCTGCGTGTAGGTCGACGGAGTCCCACTCGCCTGCACGCCAGACCATCGATTAGCAGTCTCCGACTCGAACCCGTCGATATAGAGCTGCACGAGCAGACCGTAAGCATCGGCGAGCCGTCGTGCGAGCGCTGCATGGTCCGCTCCTTCCTCTGCTGCCGCAGCCTCGACCGCGGCTACTTCGTCGAGGAAGGCGGCACCGCTGGGCGCCGTGTATCCGGTCAGGTCGAGGGCCCGTGCCTGTGCGATCAGGTCGGCGAGCGGATAGCCCGCAGCGGACACCGGGTCGCTGACCGACGTGACCGCGCCGAACTCGTCGAGTGCGGCGATCACGTACCAGCCGTTCGCGCCGACCAGCGTCGTGCTGATCCCGGTGTCGGTGATGCCGTCAGCGACGGCCTCCCAGCCATCGCTGCGCCGCGGGTCCTTCCTCGCGGTGCGTGCGTCAGTCGTGGCGTAGACGCGGAACGCGGATGCCGTCTCGGGACGCGTCCACACCAACTGCACCTGTTGCTCATCCTGACGGAGACCGGCCACCACGTCTTCCCCGTCGATCGACGTCACGCGCACGCCCACGGCCGCCACAGACTCCGTCGCCACAACGCCGGCCTGCGATGCGCCACTAGTCCAGAGGGCGATCTGCCCGACTCGGACCCAGGCTCGGCCGTCGGCGGAGACGTAGGCGATCACGCGCTGGCCGGATGCGTCGCGATCGAGGCGCAGGTGCGGATAGTCGCTCCCGTTGTAGCCGTCCAGGGCAATTGTCCGAGGCGATGTCTGATCGGTGCGCTTGCCGGTGACCGTGCCCGCGGAACCGATCAGGTTCACCCTGGTGTCCAGCGTGCGCACGCGCAGTTGGAGGGATCCATCTGCGGTGGCACCAAGGTACACATATGGTGAGGTCGCCTCTGTTCCACCGCGCACTGTGAGTCCGGCGACGTCGCCACTGTGCTCGGTGAGCTCCGCGCTCAGGGTGTAGCTGCCCGCACGCGACTGGGTGATCTGGGCGAGAGCATCCTCGCTGAACCGGTCATAGATGTTGTAGTCATCCCCTGCGCCGTATCCGGCTCCCTCGGCGCTCGAGATCGAGATCTGCTTGCCCTTGACCTCGTAGCGGGGGTCGCCGACATCGCCGACGGGCGTCTGCTCCCAGTCGCCGGACAAAGCTTTGCCGTCGACGCGGATCTGCACGGGATCGGAGGCCGCGGCTTCGCTCCCGCCGTTCACGGCGACGACGCGGTACCGGTAGGTGCCGTCTCGCCCTGGCTTCTCGTCGAGATACACAGATCCCGTGACCCCGCGGGCCACGGCCTTGAACTTGCCTCCGCCGGATGCCCGCTCCACCCGGTACTCCGTAGCACCGGGACTCAGCCTCCACGAGACGGCGACGCTTTCGTCGGAGCCCGCCAGCGCGACGGCATCCACCTGCTGCGGTGCCTGCGGGAGGCGATCGGCGTCCTCGATCGAGAGCACCACGGCCGTCTGCGACGGCACCGACACAGCACCGTTGCGTACCGTCAAGGTCTTCCCCGAAACGAGATCGAGAACGCTGGATGCTTGCACCCCGGCAGGCAGTGCGACGTCGAGGCGCTCAGCGTTGCCGTACTGCTCACGCGTGGTGTTCACAGCGAACAGGTAGTCGCCGTAGACGGCCCGGATCAGATTCGGATACCCGGAGTACGGGTTGTCGACAACGAAGTTGTCACGATCCACCGTGCCGACACCGGGCTGGTAGGTGATCGGGACGACCTGGCCAGCGCGGGCGTTCCCCGCACGCGGCCCGTCAGAGTCCGGGTCGACGAGGATCGGGTTGGCGACGGCATCCGCGATCACGGTCGTCTCCTGATACTCGAACTCACCGGAGGTCGCGATCTGCACCATCTGTTCCTGGCCATCGCTCTGAACGTGCAGCCGCCCATTGGCGAGGTAGCCGTAGTTGCGCATCGCCAGAGATCCGAGAATGGTGTTCTCCCCGTCACGCACCCGGACGAGGAGGTTGTCGATGTCGACCCACGCGGTGCGCTCGTCGAGGGCGTCTCGGGCGACGCCGAGCTCGGCCAGTTCCTCATCCGAGTAGAGCTGCAGATCGGTGTTCGGCAGAACGACACCCGCCCCAGCCTCGCCGAGCGCCGCCTCGCGACCGCCGTTGAGCCAGGCCCAGGACTCGGGAACGCGATGATCCTTGTTCATCTGCGCGACAGCCCGCGTGCCGCTCGCAAAGTAGGGGAAGTACTGGTTATCTGCAAGCTGCTGCTGCATGAAGCCAACACCTTCGGCCGCGTACTCCCAATACTCGTCCCATTCCTCACCCTGGTAGAGTTCGGCGTTCTCAGCCATGTGCTCCTCGAGCGCCACATAGAGCATGCCGAGGTTCGCGTTGGTCTCCGTGGCGTACGCGGTCTTGCCGGGGTACGCCGTATTGCGGTCGTCGACGATCTGCTCCATGAACATGGCCCGGTCGCCCGACGCCGTCACGCCCTGATAGCGCGTCAGACCGCGCGAATGCAGATTCTTCAGTGCCTGTCGGAGAAGCTCGGCATTGATCGCCTCGTCGCCAGCGTGGCCCCAGGTGCGCCAAAAGTAGGTGGGAATCCAGTTGGCCGTCTCGCCGTAGCTGCCCACGTAGTGGTTCTCTCGTAGCAGCGCCTCGTCGGTGATCGAGAGGTATTCGGTGCCGTACGGCTCCCGGCGCACGACGTTCCCGTCGTTGTCGAACTTGCTCTGCGCAAGGCCGCGCATCACGATGTCCAGGAAGTCGTCTGTGTACTCGACGTTGTCATCGTGGTTGAACAGACCGTGGGAGAGATCGAGTTCCTGCCCGTCGGGCCCGACGAGCACCTCCTCCCCGAGATAGGGCGACAGGCCCCAGATCTCGCGCAGGATCTCGTGGCTGCGGTCGCGGCCTTCATAGTATTCGGAATCGATCACCCGCAGACCCTCATGCGAGCGCCAGGCACCCTCGTAGTTGTAGTGCACCTGATTCGAGATGTACGACAGTCGTGAGCGGGCGAAGTCGAAGTTGGCCTTCATGACGCGCTCCCATGCCTCGAACCGGCTGAGTTCGCCGCCCTGAGCATCGACGCCCGCGATCGAGTTGTCGCCGTCGACCGTTCCGGTAACCAGGGGTTCTGCAAGGAACGTCTCGAATGCCTCACGTCCGAGAACATCGCCATCTGCGATCACGTTCTCCACGATGTAGAGCGCCTCGCCGAGTTCGGCGTAGTACCCGCCCCAGTCAGACTGATGCCCGCCGCTGCCGAGGCTCTTCACATCGCCGTAATAGCGGATGGTGTAGCGGTCGATGACGGCGAAGATCCGGGACAGCGCACTCCGCTTCTGGGCATCCGTGGTGTCCGGAGACCACTCACTCACCAGCGCCTCGGCGTAGTACCGCAGTTCGTCGGCGTACTTCTGGATGTCCGGGATGCCGGAAGGGCTGGTGTCGATCTTGTTGGCGATGGCCGCGACACGCGCCAGCTGCGCCGCACGGTATCCGTCGATCGAGGACTGCTCCTCCGCATCGCTCCAATCATCGGCGGCGGAAACCCCGCTGAGCGCGGCCCGACCCGACTCGTCGATAAGCGTCGCAGAGGCCTCCACATGGGTGGTCAGGTCGAAGTACGTGCGCGAGCTCGTCGCCGCGAGGGCTGTTGCCGCTGCAGCCGCTGTGCGGACGGTGATCTGCACAGAGGAGCGCCCCTGCGTGACCTCCAGCGGGAGCAGGGTGGTCGCGGTGTATTGACGTCCAGGTAGGCCGGCGCCGAAGCCGGGGTTGATCGACTCGTAGTCTCCCGCCGCAAAGTAGTTGATGTATTGGCCGTCGACGAGGAGATTCGTCCGCAGCGCGGAGGCCTCATCGCCGGAGTACGTCATGCTCAGGTAGTTCTGCGCCGCCGAGTCGACCTTCACAGTGACGACGAGATCGCCGAGCCTGTTCTGCAGCGGAGACAACGGCTGTGCGGTGCGGGTCGTTGTTCCCTCAGCGTCGCCGAGGACACTTCCGTCGCTGCGGAACGCATGCGCCTCTTCGGAGTCGGGATCACCGAACACCACACGATCGACGATGCCCCCGCTGTACGACGTGGGAGCAGGGCGGCTTCCGGCTACGTCGGCGGTGGCCGCAGTGGGAGAAGCCGCCATTAGGACTGAGAGGACGACGGCCGCAGAAACCATCCACGCGACACCGATCGTCCCCCATGAACGCTTTCGAAGTAAGCGAGGCGTGGTCTGACCGTGCACGGGATCTCCTTCGATCGAGCCGTCGACGTATGCAGGGCTTGTTTGGAAAGCGCTATCCTGCAACTAGTTCCAAACGCTAGTGCCTGAAGTGCATTGAGTCAACACCCGGGCCGAGGCCGGGGGGGGGGGGGGACACCCTCGGGCGGTGTCCGCGTGTTCAGTGTCAGTAGATCGAGGTCGACCTCACAACATGGACGTGCGTTTCGTCTCGCTCCGCTCGCTCAACGAACGACGGGGAGAGGACACCCGCACCCTCTGGCCGTTCGTTTGAGCGATGACGCTGCAGGCGACCGAGTCGAAACGCGCCAACGGCTGAGAGTCGTGTCAGAGCGCGACCGTGATGCGCGACGTCAGCAGCCCGGCATCCACCAGCGAACGCTCCAGGGCGATCATCGCGATGCCCGAGGCGACCGGGTTGCCGCGCACGGTCGATACTTCGAGCGCGAGCGCCGTACCGGCCCGTCCAGGCGATTGCTCGCGCATCCGCTGCGCGGCCGGCGGCAGCAGCAGGTCTCCCAGTGCCCACGTCGTCCACCCGGTCAGCGTGATGACCTCGGGATTCACGATCGCGACGAGGTCGGCGAGCGCCGAACCGAGGTAGTAGGCGGTGCGTGCGACGGTCTCGCGCGCCGCGGCATCCTGTTCCGGCTCGGCCACGGCAGCGGCGAGCGCCATGATGAAGTCCCGCTGCATGTCGACATCGGCGAGGGGATGCTGGGGGGCGAGTTCGCGCAGCGTCTGCTGAATGCCGGGCACACCGATGTACGCCTCGACGCAGCCCCGACGCCCGCAGCGGCACAGTCGTCCGTCCAGCTGCAGCAGCGAGTGCCCCCACTCGCCCGCGGAGTTCGTCGAGCCGCGCAGCACCCGGCCCTCCAGCACGATCCCGGCGCCCACGCCGGTGCCGAGGTTGACGGTCGTCATGCTCGACGCCGACCGCCCTCGACCGAGCCAGAGTTCGGCGGCGACCATGGCCTTGAGGGGGTTGTCGATCACGAGCGGAAGGCCGACCCGCTCGCGCAGATGCTCCAGTTCGACGCTGCGCCACTCCCAGTTCGGGACGACCACGGCGATGCCGGTGGGCTCCTGGATGAGCCCGGGAAGCGAGATGCCGACGCCGAGGATCCCGTCGCGCGCGACGCCTGCCTGTACGAGCAGATCGTCCAGCACCAGCCCGATGGCTTCGACGATGGAATCCGGATCCAGCAGATGCTCATCGTGCGCGCGCTCGATCTGCGTCAGCGGATTCAGCGACGCGTCGAGCATCACGCCGCGCACGTAGGTCTCGGCGACGTCGAGTCCGACCACGCGGCCACGCTCGGCGTTGATCGCGAGCACGGCCGTCGGTCGCCCGACCTGGCCGGCCGTGGTCTTCGTCTCGACGATGATCCCGCGGTCGATGAGCTCACCGGCGATCGTGACCACGGTCGCCGCACTCAACCCGGTCTTGTGGGCGATGTCGTTCCGGGTCGTCTCCC
This sequence comes from Microbacterium sp. NPDC056234, assembly GCF_042267585.1. Classification (NCBI taxonomy): domain Bacteria; kingdom Bacillati; phylum Actinomycetota; class Actinomycetes; order Micrococcales; family Microbacteriaceae; genus Microbacterium; species Microbacterium sp. NPDC056234. The sequence goes on along the minus strand of NZ_JBHJTE010000001.1, from coordinate 824,014 downwards.
CCGCCGACAGCACGGCGTGCAGGACATCCACCATCGAATCGCTGCGGATGTCTCTCGACGTCCGCCGCGGCATCGCACCCCTCATAGCTGAACCGTAACAGCCTCGATGCCGGTCCCGCTGATGCGGACGCTGGTCTGCTCCCCCTCGCGCACATAGGCGATCAGCCGTCCATCGCGCGTGCGGCGCTCCAGGCTCCGGTAGGCCGTGACGTCCGCGAGATCGCCGTTCTCCAGCCCGAGCAGCCTGCCGCCATGCACCTCGACCGCGACCGACGCCTCCGCCGCGGCGACCGCCCCGTCGCGGTCGAGCAGCGCGCACTCGATCTGCACGACGTCGTCGATGTCGATTCCGGCTGCCCGGCATCGCCTGGCGGCATCCTCCGGCGCACGCCAGAGGGCAGCCGCCAGTCTCACCGGATCACCGGCGGGACGCAGCTCGTCCGTCGCCACGACGCGTCCGGCGTCCGCCACTTCCAGCCTGAGCACCGCAGCGGATGCCGAGGCCACCGCCCCCCAGTAGCCGCCGTCTTCGTCGAACTCCAGCGGCACGTCAGCGCCGTCGATCGAGAGTCGCGGCCGGCCGCCGCCCACGAAGGCGAGCACCTCGATCACGCCGTCGCCGGCCGCCCACTGCCGGGAGACCGGATGCCGCCAGAACGCCTTCCGGTCGGCATCCGGCTCGTGCGCACGCACAGCGAGATGCGCGGTCGGCTGATCGGACCACCAGCTGCGACGGAGGTGCCACTCGTGCTTCGGGAACCCGGCGAGGGTCAGCAGACCAGCCCCGGAACCGTGGACCGGCCAGCCGTGCGCCTCACCGAGGTAGTCGATCCCGGTCCAGAGGAACTGGCCTGCGATGAACGCGTTGTCGACGACCGCACGCCACTCGGCGTAGCCATGCCCGTTCTCGCTGCCGACGAACGGCTTGCCGGGGAAGCGCGCATGATCCTCGGCGTAGAGATGCTCCTTGTAGTTGTACCCGACGACGTCGAGGTCGTCGAGCAGACCCGTGCGGCTCGACAGCTCGGGGAATGCGGCCGCGAACGTGACCGGCCTGCTCGGATCGGCGTCGCGGACGATCTCACCGAGCCGACGGGCGATCGTGGTGAGACGGCGGACGTCGGGGCGACTCGGATCGTAGACGCGCTCCTGAGCCGGCTTGTTCGCATCGTTGTTGCCGGTCATCTCCTCGAACAGTTCACTGGCGTAGGGATCGTTGGGATAGTCGATCTCGTTGCCGATGCTCCACGCGATGATCGATGGATGATTGCGATGCGCGGCGATCATGTCGCGCAGATCGCGCTCGTGCCAGAGCGGGAAGTGCGTCGCATACCCCTCGTGCTTCGGCGGGTACACGTTGTGCCCATGCCACCATTTGTTCTTGGGGCTCTCCCACTCATCGAACGCCTCGTCGATCACGAAGAAGCCGAGCGCATCGCACAGCGCGTAGAGCACGGGATCGTGCGGGTTGTGCGCCATCCGCACCGCGTTGCACCCCATGTCCTTGAGGGCGAGCAGTCGTCGCAGCCACACCTGGGCTGGCACGGCGACACCCAGGCATCCGGCATCCTCGTGCAGGCAGACGCCCTTGAGCGTCCGCGGTTCGCCGTTGACGAGAAGCCCGCGATCGGGGTCGAAGACGACCGACCGGATTCCGACGACGTCGCTGCGGTCGATTCGTCCCTGCCCGTCGGTGGTCCGCCAGGTGACGATCGTCGTGAGCCGGTACAGCGACGGCTCGGCATCCGACCAGAGCTGCGGATGCGGCACGCGCCCTTCGACGGCGAGCTCGAGCGATGCCCCGGCCGGTATCTCCAGGTCTCTCTCGAACACGTGCTCGTCCCCCGAGGAGAGCGAGTGGAGTTCGTGACGCACACGCACGTCCGCCGCCTGACCGAGGTCGCTGACCACGGTCTGCGCGATGCGGATGACCGCGGACCGGCCGGTGACGCCCGTGGCGGTGAAGGCCGTGCTCTGCGCGGCGACACGGAGCGGACCGTGCACCTCGAGTACGACAGCGCGAGTGATGCCGGAGCCGTTGTACCAGCGGGAGTCCGCGATCTCGGTGCGATCGACCCGCACGCTGATGACGAGATCGTCGTCAGGGGCGTAGGAGACGACCTCGGTGAGATCGAACGAGAACGGCACGTGCCCGTTCGGTCGGCCCCCGAAGTGGTAGCCGTTGACCCAGACGTCCGCATTCTTGTAGACGGCGCCGAAGGACAGGAGGATGCGGGATCCGTCGATGCGCTCGAGCGCACTCAATGACACGTGGGCGCGGTACCAGCCGATTCCACCAGGAAGGTAGCCGGTGCCGCTGGAGTGCTCGGGAGAGAAGTCCTGCTCGACGCTCCAGTCGTGCGGCACGATGACCTCGCGCCAGGTCGAGTCGTCGAACCCCTTGGCCCATGCCTCGCTGTGGTCGGCGAGCGCGAAGCGCCACCGCGCCACGCGCATCGTCTCCGCGCCGCTCACGCGGCACCGGCCGCGGGGGTGTAGCGGGCGAACACCCTGGTGAACACGACGGCGTGAACCACGGCGAGACCTCCGAAGCCGATGAGGAGCCAGAACAGCCCGTACCCCGTGACCTGCGGGGAGAAGACGCTCACCACGATCACCAGCACCGTGATCGCGAGCACGGCCAGTGCAGCGAGCGGATGGCGCAGCCCGATCAATCGGGCATTGCGGAGCACGTCCCGCGTCGAGTCGTCGAAGGTGGCGAGGTAGGGGAAGACGAAGAGGACGGACGTCGCGGCGATGAAGAGCAGCACGAACCATCCGCCGAGCAGCAGGAACTGCAGCACGGCATCGCTCACCAGCTGCGTGACGACGAAGTACCACGCGGCGAAGGCGCCTCCGACAGCCAGGAGGATCAGCGCGATGGCCGTCGCCTGGCGGAAGTCGCGCCGGAACGCCGTGAAGTAGTCACGCGTGACCGAGTGGTCGGTGCCGGCCACGATGCGCATGGCGGTGGCGTTCAGCGCCGTGAGCGACGCGCCGATCGTCACGAGCGGCAGCGATGTCACGATGAACAGGAAGTTGAGAATCATGACGTCGGCGATGCGCGTCAGGGTGCGCATGAGCGCGGAGTCGGCGGCGAAGATGCCCGGCATTGATCGATCCCCTCTGTCGAAGAAGTGGACGGAGCCGGGTGGGCCGTTCGACCCACCCGGCGAAGTCCTCACTCGAAGTCCTGCTCCTCGGCCCAGGTGTCGATGTCCGCCTGCAGCGAGTCGCGGGCGTCTTCGTAGCCCGCGTCGATCAGCTTCTGCCGCATCTCCTCGATCGCCGTCGCCGGGTCCTCGAACTTGCCGTACTGCAGCTGCGGGATGTACTCCGACAGCACGGCGCCCATCGCGGCGAGCGTCGGATCGATCATGCTCTTGTCGATGATCAGCGTGGAGTACGGGTACTCCTTGGCGACCTCGTCGAGCGCTGCGTAGATCTCGTTCTTGTTCGGAGCCTCGGTGACCCGCTGCGGCTCGTACTCATCCATGCGGCCGGCCCAGAAGTTGGATCCGAGCGAGTCGACGGAGGGATCGTAGCCCTCGGGGAATCCGAGCATGCCGTCATCGGTCATGACGTAGTCGGTGCCCTCGATGCCGAAGTTGAGCAGCTCGTACAGCTCCTCGTCGTTGCGCAGTGCGTCGTAGACCTGCAGCGCCTTCTCGGGGTTGCTGGAGTTGGCGCTCACCGCCATCGCGCCGTGCGTGAGGATGTCCTTGTAGACGTTGTCGTTCTCCTGACCCCAGTAGAACATCTTCGGGTCGGACCCCGGCTGCTTCTTCGTCATGTTGTCGACGATCGCGCCGATGTAGGTCTGCGTGTGGTGCTGGTCGGCGCCGCTGCGCCCGGCGTAGAACTCCTCGCGGGTGTCGCCGTCGTAGTTCAGGGCGTCCTCGCGCCAGACGCCGATCTCGTTCCACTCGCGTGCCAGCTCGGCCGCTTCGAGCAGTTCGTCACCCTCCATGTAGACCGAGGTGACGGTGGTGGGGTCGGATGCCGAGAGCTGGAACGGCATGTAGATTCCCGCGCTCACCCCCTGCAGCGTGACGAGGTCGGTGTGACCCTGCCAGTAGCCGGTGAGCGCCGCCTCGTTTGCGCCGACGACGTCCCACGGGTACACGTCCGGCTTGTTGTCCTTCACCCACTGGAAGTAGGTCGTGAAGTCCTCGAACCTCGTGATCTCGCCGTTCTCGAACCCCGCTTCGGTCGCCCAGTCGCCGCGGTAGAAGAACCCGTGGTTCGTGTACTGCGTGTAGTTGTCCTCCGGGATGAACATGATCTCGTCGTTCAGCTTGGTGAGATCCCAGTGCCCCTCGGCATCCACCTGCTCCCAGGTCTTGGGCGCGTTCTCCTTGAGCATGTCCTCGGTGAGCGGAAGGAACGCGCCCTTCTCGGCGTTCTCCCACGCGTACAGCCAGTCGGTGGCCGTCGTGATCAGATCGATGTTGTCGTCGCCGGACAGCAGTTGCACGTTGTACTGCGTCTGCCAGTCGGCCCATTCGACGTAGAAGAAGTCGAGGGTCGCGTTGACCTTCTCCTTCAGCTTCGGGTTGAGCTCCTCGAGCATCGCCTCGAGGCGACCGTTGGTGGGCTTGTTGCCCAGAACGAGCATCGTGATCTCTGCGGTCTCGCCGCCTTCTTCGCCGCCGGCCGGTGTGCAGCCGGCCAGCATGGCCGTGCTCAGACCGACGACGGCGACAGCCGCCGCGGACGTGAGGATCCTTCTTTTCATGTGAGACTCCTTCGGCTCAGGGTGAGGGTGGTGCGGGGGTGGCCGGTTGGGCCGGGGGGGGAACGTCAGCGTCAGCGGGTCAGCCCTTGACCGCACCGACCGTGATGCCGCTGACGAAGTACTTCTGGACGAACGGATAGAACAGGAGGATCGGCCCGGTGGCGACGACCGCGCTGGCCATCTTCAGGGTGTTGCTGGGCAGATCGGCGATGCTCACGTTCGCGCCGGCGACCGAGTTGCGCAGGGCGCTGGCCGTGTTGATCACGTTGTACAGGTAGTACTGCAGCGGCTTGAACTCGACGGTGCTGCCCAGATACAGCGAGGACAGGTACCACTCGTTCCAGTACGCGAGAGCGAGGAACAGTCCGATGGTCGCCAGAGCGGGCTTCATCATCGGCAGCGTGAGCTTCGCGAAGATGCGGAAGTCGCCGGCGCCGTCGATCTTGCCGGATTCGACGATCTCGTAGGGCACCGTCTTCATGAAGTTCTTCATGAGGATGATCAACCACGGCGTCATCAGCAGCTGCAGGAACACCGCCAGGTACGTGCCGCGCAGTCCGAGGTCGCGACCCACCCAGAGGAAGGTCGGCGCGAGACCGGCGGAGAACAGCGTCGTGAAGTAGATGAAGAACGAGATCTGATTGCGGAACGGGAAGTCCTGCCGGTACAGCGCGTAGCCCGTCATCGCGATCACGAAGAGGCCGATCGCGGTACCGAACACCGTCATCGAGACGGTGACGACATAGGCGCCGATGATCTGACGCGGCGCCTGGAAGATCAGCTCGTAGGCGGCGAACGTGAACTCCTTCGGCCACAGTCCGAAGCCGTCGGAGCGGATCGCCGATTCGCTGGAGAACGAGGCGGACACGATCAGGACGAACGGCAGCAGGCAGAACAGCGCGAACAGCGTGATCCACACGTAGGAGATCCCGCGCAGCCAGCGGTCGCTCGTCGACAGCTTGATCGCGCGCGGCTTGGGCGACCGGTCGAAGAGGCTCTTGCCCTTCTTCGGCAGCAGCAGGGTCCTGGTCGCGCCGGTGTCGGTGTCGGTGAAATCCGCGGCCGGTGCGGTCATGGTGACATCAGAAGAGGGCATAGTCCTTGTTCATCCTTCGCACGATCCAGTTCGCCGTCATGACGATGGCGAAGCCGAAGAGGGATTGGTACAGCCCCACAGCGGTGGAGGTCGTGAAGTTGTTCTGCGACATGACCATCCGGTACACCGAGGTCTCGATGATGTCGGTGGTCGAGAAGAGCGCCGCGTTGTTGCCGACGAGGTTCCAGAACAGCCCGAAGTTGCCGCTCATGATGCCGCCCAGCGAGAACAGGAACAGGATGATGAAGGTCGGCTTGAGGCTCGGCAGGATGACGTACCGGATGCGCTGCCACGCGGATGCCCCGTCGATCTCAGCGGCTTCGAACAACCCCTTGTCGATGCCCATGATGGCCGCGAAGTACACGATCGATCCGTAGCCGGTGCTCTGCCAGAGGTGGACCACGATGATGATGAGCGGCCAGATGCCGGCCATGCTGTAGATCTTGATCGGGTCGCCGCCGGTCTGCTCGATCAGCGTGTTCAGGGCGCCGGTGTCGTAGTTCAGGATGTTGAAGGCGATCACGCCGATCAGCACGACCGAGATGAAGTACGGCAGGAACATGATGCCCTGCGTGATCTTCTTGAAGAACTTCAGCCGGACCTCGTTGAACATGATGGCGATCGCGATCTGCAGGATGTTCCCGAGCACGATGAACGCGATGTTGTAGAGGATCGTGTTGCGAGTGAGGTCCCACAGCATCCCCGACTTGATCAGGAACTCGAAGTTCTTCAGCCCCACGAACGGGCTGCCGAAGATGCCGTCGCGGTAGTTGAAGTCCGTGAACGCGATCCAGATCCCGGGGAGCGGGGCGTAGTTGAACACGAGGAAGAACGCGATCGCCGGAACGCACATGAAGATCAGCACTCGGCTGCTCTTGATCTGCCCCCACAACGATTTGCGTCGACGTGGTGTCTGCGTCAGTGCCATCCTCCGCCTCTCTGCGGTCCTGGCGTCTCCGTCGACACCATGGATGAACAGGGATAAAACTAACCCCTGATTTAACTACCCGCAAAGCTAGCAGACAGGGCGCATCCGGCCAAGGACTATTTCTCGGCGGGCACGACGGGCCAGCCGTCCTGCCATGTGATCGGCCGCAGGCCGAGGGTCGGGATGCCGCCGGAAGTCCCGTCATAGAAGTGGAAGGCGAGGGTGTCATCCCACACCGACTGCCCGCCGGGTCCGATGCGATCCCCCTCTGAGGTCAGCACGAGCGTGCCGCCGTCGTCAAGGAGCGCTCCCCCATCGGCATCCAGATAGGGGCCGGTCACGGCAGCCGAACGACCGACGATGATCTCGTACGTGCTGTCGGTGCCCCTGCAGCAGAAGCCACGGGACGCGAACAGGTAGAACGCGCCGTCGTGCTGGACGACGTACGGCGCTTCGATCGCGTTCTCGGCGAGGCCGCGATCCGCGATCGTCACCGGCTCCGACTCATCGGCGCGCAGCCCGCTCGGCCATTCGAGCGGCACGATCTGCAGACCGGACGAGAACGAACCGAAGGCCATCCACGGGTCTCCGTCGCCGTCCTCGACGATGCCGGCGTCGATCGCGTTGTAGTCGGTGCCCGCCGAGGCGATCACCTCGCCGCGATCGACCCACTCGTAGTCCGGGTCATCGGGATCGAGCGTGGTGTTCGTCGCGAGCGCGATCACCGAGGTGTTGCTGCCGAAGGTCGAGGCCGAGTAGTAGAGGTACCAGATGCCGTCGTGTTCGAAGAGCTCCGGCGCCCAGAGGTTGTCGACGCCCGGCACGGCATCCGACAGCCAATCCGGCTTGGTCTGCCAGACCTCACCGGCGTACTCCCACTCCGCGCCGTCGTCGGACGTGCGGATCTGGATGTTGCCGTCCGCGATCTGCCCGTTGCCGGTCGAATACACGAAGTATCCGTCATCGGTGACGACGTAGGCGGGGTCGTGGACGAAGAGGTCGCCGGACAGTTCGGGCGCGACCGCCTCGGCGGGGGCGCACCCGACCAGTGCAGCGGCCGTGGCGAGGATCACGGCCGATGCACCGGTCAGGCGCAGCGTGAGGATGCTCACGCGAGGGCGATCGCCGACCATGAGACGGGCGGCAGCGTGACGGTGAGCGCGCCGTCGGCGAGGACGGCGCCGTCGAGCTGCTTGAGTCCGACGCGGTTCTGGTCGGTGAGCGTGTTCTTGGCGTACACGTCCTCGTCCCAGACGGTGACGGCCTCGGCGACGGTCGTGGCGCCGAGCTCCGCCACGTCGACCGTGACCGTGATCGCCTCGGTCTGGCTGCGGTTCACGAGGAACACGGCCGACTCGGTGCCGTCGGTCGTCACGACCGAGTCGACCAGCGAAGCCTCGCCGTAGACCTTCGTCTCGTACGTGCCGGCGTCGATGCGGGGCTTGAGGATCTCGCCCTTCGCCAGCCGCGAGGTCACCGAGAACGGGAAGAACGTGGTCTGACGCCAGGCGTCCCCGCCCGGCTCGGTCATGATCGGCGCGATCACGTTGACCAGCTGCGCCAGGGATGCCGAAGCGACGCGGTCGTGGTTCTTCAGCAGCGTGATCATCAGGTTTCCGAGGACCACGGCATCCGCCACGGAGTAGACGTCCTCGAGCTGACGGGGAGCGATGCGCCACTCGTCGTTGACCTCGTCGGAGGCCTGGTGCTCGTCGAGGTACCAGATGTTCCACTCGTCGAACGAGAGCTTGATCTTCTTCTTCGACTTCAGCTTGTTGCCGACGTGATCGGCCGTCGCGACGACCGTCTCGATGAAGTACTGCATGTCCAGCGACGAGGCGAGGTAAGAGCCGAGGTCGCCGCCGCGCTCCTGGTAGTAGGCGTGGCAGGAGATGTAGTCGACGTGGTCGTACGCGTGCTCGAGCACCGTGCGCTCCCAGTCGCCGAAGGTCGGCATCGACGAGCTGGACGAGCCGCACACGACGAGCTCCAGCGACCGGTCGGCGGTCTTCATGGCCTGCGCGGTGCGGGCCGCGATCTTGCCGTAGTCCTCGGCCGTCATGTAGCCGGTCTGCCACGGACCGTCCATCTCGTTGCCGAGGCACCACATCTTGATGTCGTGCGGCTCCACGGTGCCGTTGGCGATGCGCTGATCGCTGAGCGCCGTGCCCGACGGGTGGTTGCAGTACTCGAGCAGATCGAGCGCCGCCTCGATGCCGCGGGTGCCGAGGTTCACGGCCATCATCAGCTCGGAGCCGGTCAGCTTCAGCCAGCGCGAGAACTCGTCGACGCCGACCTGGTTGGTCTCGATCGAGTGCCACGCGAGATCGCGGCGCACCGGCCGCTGGTCGCGCGGTCCGACCGAGTCCTCCCAGCGGAACCCGGAGACGAAGTTGCCGCCCGGGTAGCGGATGGTCGAGGATCCGAGTTCGCGCACGAGGTCGACGACGTCCATGCGGAAGCCGTCCTCGTTGGCGGTCGGGTGGCCCGGTTCGTAGATGCCGTCATAGACGCAGCGGCCGAGGTGCTCGACGAAAGAGCCGAAGATCCGCCGGTCGAGCGGTGCGACGACCGCAGTGCGGTCGACGGAGATGCGTGCCTGAGTCACGTTCTTTCCTTCTCTGGGACAGGCCGCGCTGCGGGCAGCACGGCGTGCGGGTAGTGGGTCTGGAGGTGCGAAGCGGGATGCCGACTCAGTCGGCGTCCTCGATGCGATCCAGCCGCGCGTCGATGAGACGCACGGCGATCACGAGCGGGACGGCGATGCCCGCCAACGGCAGCAGCACCGGCAGGATCGAGACGATCAGCGCCCAGGCGACGACGGCGACGAGCACGCCGATGCTCATCACGAGCGACGTCGGCGGCAGGACCAGCGCGTAGCGCAGTACGGCGATGGCGCCGTCGTCGTACCGCGACAGCAGCGTGATCGCGACCGCGAAGGTCGTGACCGCCGCGATCAGCAGCGCACCCGTGAACACCAGGAGCACCGCCGACACGGGACCTGCGAGCTGCGGGAGCACGGCCAGATCGGCCGCGAACAGGATGCCGACGGTCCAGAACGGGATGCCTGCTCTGTTCGCCCGCCAGAACTCGGAACGATACGTGGTCCAGAAGGTTCGCACGAGCCCTTCTTCGGCCGCGCCGAGGATGACCTCGTTGCGGCGCAGCACCGCGGCAGCGGCGACGGCCGCCGGCATCACGCCGAGCAGGACCAACCCGGCGAGCGCGCCGAGCAGGAACATGACGTTGACGGCGACCAGCGCTGTCACGACCCGCAGCCATTGCATGACGCGGCCGGTCCAGCCGAGAGCCACCTCGTCGGAACCGTTCTCGATCATCGTCGTCCGGGCAGTCGTGACGCTCATGACGCCACCTGCTGCGATCCCGTCCAGACGACGCCGGACTCGTCGATGCCGGCGAAGGCCAGAACCGCGCACTGCGCCACCGGATCCCATGCGCCGAATACGACGCCGTCCAAGGACGAGGAACCGGATGCCGCGGTGAGCACGAGCTCCGCGGCGACGGCTTCGCCGGCGCTCGAGATCGGCGCGGTCAGCTGCACGCGCTCGGCCTCGATGAGCCCGGCCTCCTCCGGCGCGAAGCGAACGGCGTTCCACCGCCCCGAGACGGATGCCGCGGCATCCAGTGCCTCGGCGGCAGAACCCGCGTACGGGTACGGGGAGACCAGCGGCCAGCCGCTGCGCGTCCAGTGCACGCGCCTGATCTGGGCCTCATGCCTGGTCGGCGCGTCCGCGAGGCGCACGTGGTGCACCATGAAGGTCGCGTCCCCGTCGCGGAAGATCGAGTTGTGGCCCGGCGCGATGAACCCGGTGCCGTTCGGGAATCGGTGGCCGCCGAGCACCTTCGTACCGACGACGACCGCCTGCTCGGCGGTCGGGTCGGTGAGGTCGTTGCCCGCGGCATCCCGATACGGACCGGTGATCTCATCCGCGACGCCGACCCGGACGCTGTACGTGTTCACGAGAGAGTCGTACGAGACGAACAGGACGAAGCGGTCCTCCTCCGGTCGGTACACGACGTACGCGCCCTCGATCGCACCGTCGACGTTCGACGGACGGCGAGCGATGAGCACGCCCTTCTCGTCGCGCACGCGCATACCCGTGTCGAGGGACAGCTCGACGATGTGGATGCCGTCGAAGAACGACCCGTAGATCATCCATGCGCGGCCGTCGCGGTCGAAGGTGATCGCCGCATCGATCGCGTTGTGGCCGTCACGATCGTGCTGGGTCGCGACGACGATGCCCTGATCGGTCCACGGACCCGCGAGCGAGTCGGCTGTGGCCAGGCCGATGGCCGAGGTCCGGGAGCCGAACGTGGATGCCGAGTAGTACATGTGCCACCGGACGGACCCGTCGGCCGCCGGCCAGCGGACGACCTCCGGCGCCCAGAGGCCCTGGGCTCCGCTCCACTCGCGCGCCGGTGCGGGGACTTCGCCGAGCGCCGTGCCGTGGAAGGACCACGTCACCAGGTCGGGCGAAGTGCGCACGTGGGCGCCCACCGGGATGCCGCTGACGTCGGCTGCGGCATCCGTGGAGAACATGTACCAGAGGCCGTCGTCGCCGCGGACCACCGTGGGGTCGTGCGCGTTGCGCGCGCCCCACGTGCTCGGGTCGCTGGTGGCAGTGCTCATGTCAGCCCTTCGATCCGCTCAGTGCGACCGACTCGATGATCTGACGCTGGAAGATCAGGAACACGACGAGCACCGGGATCAGCGCGATGAACGACGCCGCCATGATCAGCGGGTAGTCGGTCTGGCTCGCATAGGTGGCGTTGAACGTCGCGATCACCAGCTGCAGGGTCTGCTTCTCCGGCGAGTTCAGGTAGATGATCGGCGCGAGGTAGTCGTTCCAGACCGCCATGAACCACAGGATGAACTGCGCGGCGATCGCGGGACGGATCACCGGGAAGATCAGTCGGAAGAAGATCCGCAGGTAGCCGGCGCCGTCGAGCTTGGCCGCCTCGATGATCGAGTCGGGGATCGAGCCCAGGTACTGCTTCAGGAAGAAGATCATCACGATGTTGCCGAAGATCCCCGGCAGGATCAGCGGCCACAGCGTGTCGACGAGACCGGCATCGCCGAACATCTTGAACTGCGGGATCATGATCGTCGGGAACGGGATCATGATCGCGGACAGCATCGCAAGGAACACGACGTTCTTGAACGGCAGACGCATCTTCGCGAAGGCGAAGGCCGCGAGCGACGACGTCACCGCGCCCACCACCGTCACGCTGACGGACACGATGATGCTGTTCATGATGCCGCTCGCGAGCGGGCCGGCCGTCCACACCCGGAGGTAGTTCTCCCACTGCACGGGGTCGGGGATCCACTGCGGCGGAAGGGCGAACACCGCCTCACGCGTCTTGAGAGAGGTGCTGAAGGTCCACAGCAGCGGCGCGATCATCACGATGCCGCCGATGGAGAGGACGACCGTGACGATCACGTTCATCATGCGGTACGAGCGCGAGCGCATGCCCACCGCGTCCGCGGAGTTGCCGTTGCCCTTGCCGATCGGGTTACGGGGCAGGCCACGGCGGCGCGCGACCTCGGGAACGACGGTGGTCATGGTTCCAGGAGCTGGAGCTGTCTGAGTCATGGCTGCCTCACTCGATCGAGAACTGGGAGCGACGGTTCATCTGGAACTGGATCGCCGTGACGACGAAGACCAGGATGCCGAGCACGACGGACATGGAAGTCGCGTAGCCCATCTGGAGGTAGTTGAAAGCCTTCTGCCAGATGTACCAGACGATGGAGGCGGTGGAGAATTCGGGGCCACCGGTGGGGGTCATGATGTTGATCTCGATGAAGATCTGCGCGCCGCCGATGATGCTCGTGACGACGAGGAAGAAGGTCACCGGCTTCAGCATCGGGATGGTGATGTGCCGGAACTGCGAGAGCGTACCCGCGCCGTCGATCGCTGCCGCCTCGTAGAGATGGCGCGGGACGGACTGGAGGGCCGCGAGGTAGAGCAGCATCGAGAATCCGAGGCCCTTCCACACCGACATGATGATGATGGCCGGCTTGGCGGTCGCGGCATCCTGCAGCCAGTTCGGTCCGTCGATCCCGAAGATCGCGAGGACCTGGTTGACCAGGCCGAAATCGCCGTTGTACGCCCACTGCCAGAGGATGGCGACGGCGGCCAGCGACGAGATCACGGGCACGTAGTACACGGTGCGGAAGAACGTGGTGCCGCGCATCTTGCGGTTCAGCGCCAGCGCCAGCAGCAGCGACAGGAGCAGGCCGATCGGGATGCCGATCATCATGAAGATGGTGTTGCCCATCGCCTGCCAGAAGTAGCGGTCGCCCATCATCTCGACATAGTTGTCGAGACCGTTGAAGACCGGCTCGCTCAGGCCGTTCCACTTCGTGAAGGAAGCGTAGACCGCGAAGATCAGCGGGTAGGCGATGAAGATCAGGAAGCCGAGCGCCGGGGCCGCGATGAATGCGACGGCCGCCAGGTGTTCACGGCGGTGCAGCCGGGATCGACGAACAGTCGTCGTGGACATGGTCACCTCAGTGGGTCGGGGACGGGCAGGTGGGCCCCGGGGCCGGCTCGTGCCGGCCCCAGGGGTGTCAGACGTCGGCCGAGTCAGCCGATTCCGGCGTCCGCGTTCGCCTTGTCCAGCAGCTCCTGCATGCGCGGCTTGACTTCTTCGAGGTATTCCTTCGCCGTCTGGTCGCCGTCGAGGACGGGCTGGATGTTCTTGAACAGCTCGTCGTACCACTCGGCGCTGTACGTCGTGTTCGCCGGCAGCGCGCGGCCGTAGTCCTGCGCGACGTCGAGGAACTCCTGCTTGTTGGCCGGAGGCAGCGTGCTGGATGCCACCCACTCGTCCGCCATGTCGATGAGGTTCGGGATCTGCACGCCGGCGTCGACCAGCGACTGCTGCGCCGTCTCATCGGTGGAGAGGTAGATCGCGAGCTCGGTGGCGAGGTCGGCGTTCTTCGTCGTCTCGGAGACGGCGATGCCGAGCGTGCCGATCCAGCTGGCCGGTTCACCCGTGGAGCCGACCGGGTAGGGGATCAGGTCCCACTCGAAGTCGAGCGCCTCGTACGTGGGCACGTCCCACGGCCCGACGGGGAAGAAGCCGATCTGTCCCTGCATCCACCGCTGGTAGGTGTCCAGCGTCTGCGCGTCGGAGGTGGACGGGGTGACGCCGTCGACGAGCGAAAGGTCGGCGAACCACTGCAGCGCCTCGACGAACTCGGGCTCGTCGACGGTGACCTCGGTGCGGTCCTCGTTCAGCCAGTCGCCGCCGTTCGACCACACGAACGGCTGCAGGTTCCACTGGACGTTGAGCCCGGTTCCCCACTGGTCGAGGGTGCCGTCGCCGTTGGTGTCCAGCGTCAGCTTCTTGGCGACGTCGACGAACTCCTCCAGCGTGTAGGGCTTGTCCTTGTCGGGCAGCGGGATGCCGGCCGCGTCGAACATGGTCTTGTTGTAGCCGAACGAGAACGGCCCGATGTCCTTGGGCATGGCGTAGATCGCGCCCTGGCCCATGAGCTGGCCGTCGAAGCGGTAGCTGTCGACGCCGTACTGCCAGAGGTTGTCGAGGTCGACATCCGCCTCGACTGCCTCGGTGATGTCCTTGACGATGCCGGACTTGACGTAGGCCTGAACGCTGCCCGGATCGATGTAGAAGACGTCGGGAATCTGCTTGCCCGTGATCGCGGCCTTGAGCTTGGTCGAGTAGTCATCGGCCGTGGTCATGATGATCTTGACCTTGGCGTCGTGGTCCTTCTCGAACTGCTTGATGGCAGCCGTGTAGGCCTCCTTCTCCGCGTCGTTGCCGCGGAACATGAAGGTGATCTCGTTGCTGGCGCCGCTGTCACCACTGCCACCGGCGCAGCCGGTCAGTGCGGCAGCCGCGACGGCTGCGATGCCGACTCCGGCCAGAATTCGTGACTTCATTGTGCTGTGTCCTCTCGGGGCTGACTTCGATGTCGCCTCGCGCGCTCCCGCTGGTGAGCGCGGTGCGATTCCCAATCGATCTACAACGTTGTAGTAAACGTTGTAGAAGCCATTGTGAACCGACCGTGAACGATTGTCAATCGCGCGGTCGAATCGTTATCGACAGGCTCCGAGAGGGCGCTCAACGCGCGGCGTTGGCCTCGGCATCCCTCGCGTGAAACGCGAATCGATCGGCGACCGGGTTGCGGCGTCGATCGAGTCCATCGGACGACTCGACGAGGTCGTACAGCCCCATCGCGAGCAACGAATCCTCGCGCGGAGTCGACGCGTGCCGATATGTCCATTCGTACATGTCGAACAGCGGCCACCAGGTGTATCCGACGATGTCGACACCCTCAGCGCGCAAGTTCCGGACGCAGGCAACGGACTCGTCGAGCCATGCGATGCGCACCTCGGCGGTGTCGGTCACACAGGTCTCGGAGAGCATGACCGGCGCGCCGTAGCGATCGGCGTAGGTGCGCAGCAACTCGGCGAGCCCGGCGACACCGTCATCGTGCGCCGGCCACGGGTCTACGAACCCACCCGCGTGCGTGATGCCCTCCTCCATCAACTGGGTGGAATGACGCGGGTAGTAGTTGACCCCCATGATGTCCGGCCGCACCGCGTGGTCGCGGAACCAGGTCAGGCGGTCATCGGACACGCCCGTGCGCGCCAGATTCCCCGCGAGCGGGTGGTCGTGGCCGACGCGGCCGGTGACAAGATCCTCCACCAGGAAGGATTGCGCTCGTTGCAGCTCCACGAGTTCGCGGTGTCCGTCGACATCCCCGGCGAAGCGGGCCGTTGCGTCGACGTGGACGAAGGTCGCACGATCGCCCAGGATGTCGGCGATCGCGCGCTGCGATCGGACGAAACCGTCGGCGAGCGCGACGGCGATCGTGTTGTAGCCGTTCTCACCGGTGAGCTTCGGCGGCCAATAGCCGATGTCTCCGGAGAATCGGGCGTGGAGCATGGGCTCGTTGACCGGGGTGTAGTCCGTTGCGATGTCGGCGTACCGCTCGGCAGCGCGCGCTGCGAACTCTTCGAAGTACAAGGGGAAGTCGGGATGCGCGAACTCCCGCTCGATCCACAGCGGAGTCCCGTAATGCAGCAGATCGACGATCGGGCGCACTCCGAGCTCGGCGAACCGTGCCATCACGGCATCGACCCAGCTCCAATCCCAGAGGCCGCGGCCGGGATTCACGCGATGCCACGGGATGCCCCACCGCACGAACTCCGCCCCCACGTCAGCGGCGAGGCCGAGGTCCGCGTGCCACCGCTCGTAGTGCTCCGTCAACGCGTACTCGTCGAGCGCACGCTCCCCCGGCCCGGACTGCGGAATGAATGTGTCTTCGATTCCGAGGCCGAAATGGAGCCTCCCATCAGTGAGCCAGCTCATATGTCATCCTTTCAGTCCAGTCATGGCGACCCCTTCGACGAAGCGACGCTGAACCACGAGGTACAGGATCACGAGGGGAAGTACAGCGATCAGTGCGCCGGCCATCATCACGCCGTACGGCGCCGTCGCCGTCGCCGACCCGGTCACGAGCGCGAGGCCGGCTGTCAGCGGACGCACCTCCGAATCGCTCGTCATGATGAGAGGCCAGAGCAGGTCGTTCCAGTTGCCGACGAACGTGAACAGGGCCATCGTCAGCAAGGCGGGCTTCGTGTTCGGCAGGATGACGGACCAGAAGATGCGGAATTCCCCGGCACCGTCGATCCGTGCCGCGGAGTCGAGATCCCGCGGGAGCGTGATCATGAACTGACGAAGCAGGAAGATGCCGGCGACATCGGCGGCGCGTGGTATCACCAGCCCGATGAACGTGTTCACCCAGCCCAGTGAGGAGGCGATCTGGTAGATCGGCAGCAGCAGCGCCTGGAACGGCACCATCATGGTGGCGATCAGCACGGCCAGCAGGACACCGCGTCCCCGGAAGTCCATCCGCGCGAGGGCGTACGCGGCGAGCGTGTTCAAGGCCAGCGAGCACAGTGTCACCGCACCGGCGAACACGAGCGAGTTCCACGATTGCTGGAAGACCGGCAGTCGCTCGAGGAGCCCTGCGAAATTGTCCAGGGTCACGTGGGACGGGATCAACCGGGGCGGCCACTGGTTCACCTCGCTCTGCGGCGAGAGCGCGGCGAGCGCGATCACCACGACGGGGAACGCCGTGATGAACAGCAGCGCCACGAGACCGATAACCACGAGAACGCGTTCGGCCAACGGCGCGCGAGTGCTCGCGCGTCGGCTCCTGCTGGGGCGGGAGGCCGTCACGACGGCTGCGGTGGTGGTCATTCGAGTTCCTCTTCGTGGCGTGCGTTGATCCGGAGCTGAATCAGACCGAGGACGAGCGTGATGATCAGCAGCAGATACGACAGTGCGGACGCGAATCCGAGCTTGAAGTCGCGGAACCCATCGGTGTAGATGCGATAGACGAGCGTCTCGGTGGCGTGATCCGGGCCGCCCTGGGTCATGACGTAGATCTGATCGAACGCCTGAAAAGCGCCGATGATGGCGAGGATGACGACGAAGGTCATGGTGCTGCGCAGGCCGGGGAGCGTCACCGCTCGGAGAGTCCGCCAGCGCCCGGCGCCGTCGAGACGTGCGGCCTCGTAGAGGTGACGGGGCACGCTCTGCAGACCGGCGAGGAAGATGACCATGAAGTAGCCGAAGTTCTTCCAGACTGCGATCGCCGTGACCGCGGGGAGCGCTGTGGCAGCGTTGCCGAACACATCACCGAGATCGATGCCAGCGAGGCTCGCCCAGTAGGTGACCAGCCCGAGATTCGGATCGAGCAGGAAGCTCCATGCGATCGAAGCCACTGCCATCGAGATCACGAACGGCAGGAAGATCGCGGTCCGGAAGAATCCGCGGAACGGAATGTCATCGCGGTTGAGCAGCAGAGCCGCACCGAGACCCGCGAGGATCACGCCCGGGGCATACATGACTGCATAGAGGAATGTATTGAGCAATGCCCGCAGCACCGGGCCGGAGCCCAGAGCCTCGATGTAGTTGTCGAGACCGATCCAGGTCGGATCACCGAAACCGGACGCATCGGTGAAGGAGGTGATCAGCGCCTGTACCGCGGGCAGCAGAACGAACCCGATGAGGATGAGCAGCGCAGGCGCGAGGAAGGCGTATGCCTTGACCGCGCGTCGTGCGTCAGCTCTGCGCAGTTCGGGACGACGCCCGCCGAGTGGAGCGGGCGGTCGATACCGCCCGGTGGTGGTGAAGGTGGTCATGAGGGGTGCACTCCTGTCGGCGTGGGGGGGGGGGGGGGGGACCCGCGCCGCGCACCCAGGCGACAGAGAAAAGGAAAGCAAACACACAAAAACCAAAAAAGAAAGCAAAAATACGGCTGTGGCAGAAACATT
>NZ_JBHJTE010000001.1:782693-805903 GCF_042267585.1 Microbacterium sp. NPDC056234 | reverse complement strand
CCGGCGAGGAAGATGACCATGAAGTAGCCGAAGTTCTTCCAGACGGCGATCGCCGGCCCACGCAGGCTCAGACGATCACTGGAAAGGCGCGACGATGTCCTTGAGCTTCTTGTCGGCTTCCTTCACCAACGAGGCGACGTCGCCACCGGAGCCGGATGCGATGTGCACCGACAGCGTGTCCAGTTCGGCGTTCACGTCGGTCGCACCGCCGGGGATCGTGGCGAGCGCGATGTACGCATCCTTCGCCTCGGGCGTCAGCGCCGCGATCAGCGGGTTCTCCGCCAGTTCGTCGACGGTCACATCCGTGCGATTGGGCGGATAGTTCGCCTCCAGCGCCCAGCGCACCTGCGCATCGTGCGAGTTGAAGTACGCGAGGAATGCCTCGGCACCCGCCTTGACGTCGGCGTCATCCGCCCCCTGGCTGGTCAGCCACCAGTAGTTCGCGGCAGCGGGAGTCGCCACCTTCTCGGAGCCGGCCGGTGCCGGGAACTCTCCTACTTCGATGCCTGCCGCATCCGCCCCCGTGACCACCCAGGGCCCGATCCAGGTCATCGCGGCCTTGCCTCCCGTGAACAGCGCGACGGCATCGGCGAGGCCGATGTTCGTCGGAGTCCAGCCCTTGGCGTACTGGTCTCGCCACCACTCGAGCGTCTCGACGTTCTGCGGCGTGTCCAGAACGATCTCGCCGTCCTCGACGACCTCTCCTCCACCGCTCTGCAGGATCGTCGGCAGGAAGGTGCTCTGCTTGTCCGCGAGCGACAGCCCGAAGATCTCCGGCGTCGTCAACTGCTCGGCGAGGGCGATCAGCTCGTCCCAGGTCTCCGGGAACTCGGTGATGCCCGCATCCGCGAACATCTGCTTGTTGTACCAGATGGAGAACGGCGCATAGCCCATCGGGACCCCGAACTGCTCGCCGTCGAACTCGGTGTACTCCACGACGTGCGGGTGGTACGTGTCCGTCTCATTGTCCGGGTCGTCGTAGAAGTCCTGGAGCGGCGCGAAGGCCTTCTGCTTGACGTACCCCTGCGCGGCATCGACGGTCTGCACGACGAGGTCGGGACCATTGCCGGACTTCAGCGCGGGAAGCAGTTTGTCCGAGATGACGTTCCAGGGATTCACCTCGATCTTGACCTCGTACTGCGATTGCGAATCGTTGAAGTCGTCGGCGATCGCCTGCACGACCTTCCCGTCCGCTTCGGTGAAGCCGTGCCAGACATTGACCACCGTCGGCGACCCGTCGGACTCGCTCGAACCCGACGCTGAGCATCCGGTGAGCACGAACGCCGCGGCGGCCACGAGACCGACGGTGCCACGCGCCCTCCTCCGGAAAATTGACATGCTGTCCTCCTTGATAGCGATGATTCCTGGCGAGTTCCGCGTCCCCAGAAGCGCGTTTACATCGATGTAGTTCATCGATGTAAATCAAGAGTGCAGGCCGGTTCGCCGGCTGTCAAGCGAATCTTGTTCATCGATGTAACATGAGGCGATGACGATGGAGCGTGCAACGAGCCAGCCCACGATGCAGGACGTGGCGCGACTGGCCGGGGTTTCCTCGAAGACCGTCTCGAACGTGATCAACAATCACCCGAACGTCAGCGCGGCCACCAGGACACGAGTCGAGGGCGCCATCGCCCAGCTCGGGTACAAGCTCAACCTCGCCGCGCGCAACCTGCGATCCGGTCGCAGCGGCGTCATCGGGCTCGCCATCCCGAGCCTGACGGTGGCCTACTTCGCCGAGCTCGCCGAGGCGGCCATCACGGCAGCCGAGCGGCACGGTCTGGTGGTTCAGATCGAACGCACCGGGAGCTTGGAACGCGAACGCGCGCTCCTGGACAGCCCGCGCCTTCAACACATCGACGGCCTGATCTTCAATCCGATGGATCATCATGCCGAGGAATTGCGGTCCGTCCGCCTGACCCTGCCGACCATCGTGCTCGGCGACCATCCGGTCGGCGGTGCGACCATCCACATCAGCACGGACCAGCGGGCCGCCGCGGCGTTGGCGACCGAGCAGCTGCTGCTCACAGGTCGGCGGCGCATCGCGGCGATCGGCGCGCGCTCGGAAGACACGCACGGCGGAGCCGCGCAGCGCCTCGCCGGCTACCGATCGGCGCTCAGCCGCGCAGGCATCGACCGGGACGACGCTCTGATCGTCGAGGCCGACCCGTGGAATCAGGTCAACGGCGCAGCCGCAATGCTCGAGCTGCTGCAGCGCGGGGTGAGCTTCGACGCCGTGTTCGCGTTCAACGACAGTCTCGCGCTGGGCGCCATGCGAGCACTCGGAGATGCGGGGAGACGCATCCCCGCCGACGTCGCAGTGATCGGGATCGACAACATCGCCGAGTCGAAGTACTCATTGCCCTCGCTGACGACCATCGACCTCGGCAGCCATCAGATCGCGGAGACCGCGGTGCGTCTTCTCGCGGAGCAGTTCGCGCACGATATGCAGCCCGGGCCGCAGCGACTGCTCGTGGATTTCGCCCTCGTCGCGCGCGAGTCGACCGCGATCCACCCCAAGAGTTGAGATCAGGTGCGGGCGGGAGCCGACTCGCGCTCGAGCATGCGGAAGTCGGCCAGGAGGGTGCGAGCGGCGGGCTTCTCCTCGCCTGCACCGATGCGCTCGAGCAGCGTGGCGACCGCGGTCTTGGCGATCCATTCGCGCCCCGGATCGACGGTCGTCAGCGAGGGGATCGAGTACTCCGCCTCGTCCAACCCGTCGAATCCGATCACCGCGACATCCTCCGGGACGCGCTTGCCCGCCTCCTGCAGAACCCGCATGGCGCCGAGCGCCAGAGTGTCGTTCAGCCCGAAGACCGCATCGAACTCGACCCCTCGGGCGAGCAGTTCGCGCATCGAATCGGCGCCGTTCGCGCGATGCCAGAGCGTCGTGTAGCCGACGATCGAGTCGTCGTACGCGATGCCGGCATCCGCCAGCGCCTCCCGATAGCCCTGCAGACGCAACGCGGCCGATCCGATGACCTCGCCCTCGTGCGCGCCGACGACGGCGATGCGGCGCCGTCCGGCACGCAGCAGATACTCGGTCGCCGCCTTCGCCGCCTCGACGTTGCGCATCGTGACGTGGTCGGTCGGCCCGTCGAAGATGCGCTCGCCGAGCAGCACCAGCGGGTAGGAGACGTCCAGTGCCGCGGCATCCTCCTGGCCCATGCCGAGTGGGCTGAAGATCAGGCCGTCGGTGAGCTTGAGGCGAGGGCTGCGCAGCAGATCCATCTCGCGATCGCGATCGGCACCGGTCTGCTCGACGAGAACGACCACGCCTGCGGCTTCGGCCTCGTGGATCACCTGAGCCGCCAGTTCGGCGAAGTAGGCGAGACTCAGGTCCGGGAGCGCCAGCGCGATCGCGCCAGTGCGTCCCGAACGGAGATTGCGCGCCGTCAGGTTCGGCGTGTATCCGAGCTCCGCGATCGCCTCTTCGACCTTCTCCCTGGTCGTCGGACGGATGTGCGGATAGTCGTTGATGACATTCGACACGGTCTTTATCGAGACTCCCGCGAGTCTCGCGACATCGTGCAGCGTCGCAGCCATGATCCACCCCTCTTCAGCGCCAGTCTACAACGTTGTAGAGACGTTCTGATGCGTCAGAGCTCGACGTGCCGCTCCTCGGGCCCATCGTAGGCGGACAGCGGACGGATCAGCGCGTTGGCTCCCGCTTGTTCGATCACGTGAGCCGTCCAGCCCGTGACGCGCGCGGCGACGAACAACGGCGTGAAGGTCAGAGTGTCGAACCCGATGAGGTTGTATGCCGGCCCCGACGGGTAGTCGAGGTTCGGATAGATGCCCTTGCGCGCGACGAACTCCGACTCCAGCGCGTCGTACAGTTCGGCGACGTCGGTGCGGCCGTAGTGCTCGACGAGGGTGTCCAGCGCAGACTTCATGGTCGGAACACGTGAGTCGCCGCTCTTGTAGACGCGGTGGCCGAAGCCCATGATCTTGCGCTTCTCGGCGAGCGCGGCATCCAGCCAGTCCTTGACCTTCGAGGCCTCACCGATCTCATCGAAGATGTGCAGTACGGCCTCGTTGGCGCCGCCGTGCAATGGACCCTTGAGCGCCCCGATCGCCCCGACGACAGCGGAGTACAGATCGCTCAGCGTCGAGGTGATGACGCGGGCAGTGAAGGTGGACGCATTGAACGAGTGCTCCGCGTACAGGATCATCGAGCGGTTGAACGCGTCGACGACGACCGGGTCCGGCAGCTCTCCGAACGTCATCCAGAGGAAGTTCGCGGAGTAGTCGAGGTCATCGCGCGGTGGGATCGCCTCCTGACCGCGCCGGCGTCGCTGACCGTAGGCGACGATCGCCGGAAGAGCGGCGAACAGGCGGATGCTCCGAGCGAGGTTCTCCTCGGGGCTCGCCTGTGCGTCCAACGCTGACCCCGCCGCGTCGGTCGCGCCGATGACGCTGACCGCTGTGCGCACTTCGTCCATGGGGTGCGCCTCGAGCGGAACCAGATCGATCGTCGCCTTGACCTGATCGGTCAGGGCACGATGCGCGCGCTCCGTGGCGCGGAACTCCGCGAGCTGATCCGCATCCGGAAGCTCACCGTTCCAGAGCAGGTAGGCAACGGCTTCGAAGGGCTGAGTCGCAGCCAGCTCCTGCACGGGGTACCCGCGATAGAGCAGGCTGTTCGTCTCGGGGTTGACCTTGCTGATCGCCGTCGTGTCGACGACGACCCCGGCCAGGCCTTTGCGGATCTCGGGCTCGGTCATGCTCACTCCTTCGTGATGGCGAAGTTGAAGACGTCGGAGTCGAAGTGGTTGTACGACTCGTAGTCGATCAGATCGTAGAGGTCTGCGCGATGCTGCATCTCCCCCAGCTTCGAGGTGAGGTGCCCGTGCTCGTTCAGCGTATCGAGTGCGCGGGCGGCCGCGCCCATCGCGGTCCGCAGCAGCGACACCGGCCAGATGACGATGTTCACCCCCGCGTCGCGCAACTGATCCGTCGAGAACAGCTCGGACTTGCCGAACTCGGTCATGTTGGCGAGGATCGGCACATCCAGCGCCGAGGCCATCGCCTCGAACTCGCCGAGGTCGCGCATCGCCTCGGGGAAGATCGCGTCGGCGCCGGCATCCACCAGCGCCTTCGCGCGATCGATCGCGGCATCCAGCCCTTCGACGGCGCGGATGTCGGTCCGAGCCATGAGCAGGAAATTCTCGTCACGGCGGGCGTCGGCGGCGGCCCGGATCCGCTTGATCGCGGTGTCCTCGTCGACGACGGACTTGCCGTCGAGGTGACCGCAGCGTTTGGGGTTCACCTGGTCCTCGATGTGGGTGCCGGCGAGTCCTGCGTCCTCGAGGGTCTGGATCGTGCGGGCCACGTTCATCGGCTCGCCGAAACCGGTGTCGGCGTCGACGATCGCCGGCAGCTCCGTCATCCGCGCGATCTGCTGCGCACGACCGGCGACCTCTGTGAGCGTCGTCAGACCGATGTCCGGCAGCCCCAGATCGGCCGACAGCACAGCCCCCGAGATGTAGACGCCATCGAACCCCTTCTGCTCGATCAGCCGTGCGCTCAGGGGATTGAACGCGCCGGGGAAGCGCAGCAGTTCACCGGATGAGAGGCGCTCGCGGAACAGCCGCCGCTTCTCGGCGGGTGTCGTCGTGGAATACAGCATCAGAAGAGGCCCGTCGTGGCGGGCTCGGTCGACAGGATGCCGGGCTTCGCGATGATCGACAGCTCCTGCACCTCGGCGGCGGTCAGCTCCGGCAGGCGCTGCACCAGCTCCAGGAAGCGCTCGATCTCCGCGGCCTCGAGCACGGGTTCGGCGCGAAGACGGAACTTCGCGATGTAGTCGGCTCGCGCGAACGGGCGTGCGCCGAGCGGATGCGCGTCCGCGACGGCGATCTCCTCGACGATCGTCGAACCGTCCGCGAGCGCGATCTCGACGCGCCCGCCGAAGGCCTTCTCCGCAGGGTCGATCGAGTGGTAGCGGCGGGTCCACTCGGCATCCTCCGCGGTGGTGATCCTCTGCCACAGCTCGACCGTGTCGGCGCGCGCCGCCCGCTCCGGCAGGTACGACTCGACGTGGTGCCAGGCGCCGTCCTGCAGGGCGACGGCGAAGATGTACGGGATCGAGTGGTCAAGCGTCTCGCGCGACGCGGTGGGGTCGTACTTCTGCGGATCGTTGGCACCGGAGCCGATCACGTAATGCGTGTGATGGCTGGTGTGCAGCACGATGCCCGCGACGTTCGCCGGGTCTGTCAGCTCAGGGTGCTCCCGGTGCAGTTTGCGCGCCAGGTCGATCCACGCCTGCGCCTGGTACTCCGCGGAGTGCTCCTTGGTGTAGGTGTCGAGGATCGCACGCTTGGCCTCGCCTGCGGCGGGCAGCGGCACGTCGTACGACGCATCCTTGCCGTCCAGCATCCAGGCGATGACGCCGTCCTCGCCCTCATAGATCGGCGACGGCGAGGTCTGGCCGCGCATCGCACGGTCGACCGCCTCGACCGCCATCTTGCCCGCGAACGCCGGGGCATGCGCCTTCCACGTGGAGATCTCGCCCTTGCGGCTCTGGCGCGTGGCCGTCGTGGTGTGCAGCGCCTGCCCGACAGCCTGGTAGATGGTCTCGACGTCCAGTCCGAGCAGGGTTCCGATGCCGGCGGCGGCCGCAGGCCCCAGATGCGCGACGTGGTCGATCTTGTGCTTGTGCAGCGATATCGCCTTCACGAGGTCCACCTGGATCTCGTACCCGGTCGCGATGCCGCGGACGAGCGCCCGCCCATCGCATCCGACGTGCTGGGCGACGGCGAGGATCGGAGGGATGTTGTCACCGGGGTGCGAGTACTCGGCCGCGAGGAACGTGTCGTGGTAGTCGAGTTCGCGCACGGCCACGCCGTTCGCCCACGCCGCCCACTCGGGGCTCGTGCGCCGGTCCAGTGCGGCGCCGAACACGGTCGCGCCCTGCCCGCCGGAGGAGACCGCGTGGCTGAAGGCCTGGTCTCGCGCCGCGACGATCGGTGCGCGGGTGAGGGATGCCGCCGCCACCGACGCGTTGTCGATGATGCGGTTGATGATCATGTCGACGACCTCGGCGTCGACCTCGGCCGGGTCGGCGGCGACCTCGGCGATGCGCCAGGCGAGCTGCTCCTCGCGGACCAGCTCTTCTTCGGAACGGTAGACGCGGACGTGGTGGGTGACGGTCATGGCTGTCCTTCGGTGTCTGTCAGGGATTCGAGGATGCTCGTGAGGGCGTTGCGCAGGTGCACATGGGTCGCGTGGGCGGCGAGCTCGCCGTCGCGGTCGGCGAGCGCCTCGGCGATGAGGCGGTGCTCTCCCACCGACGCGGCGAGACGCTCCGGCTTGTCTCGCGCCATCCGGCGCACGCGGACGAGATGTGTGCGGACGGTGCGCAGTGCCGCCGCCATGTAGTCGTTGGCGACGGCCCGATCGATCGCATGATCGAACCGCGCGATGAGTGCGTAGTAGTCGTCCTTGCCGGTACCGACGGCGAGATCGACGCCCGCGAAGTCGGCCGCGAGCGCAGCGAAGGCCGCAGCGTCGCCGCGCTGCGCGGCCAGGCGCGCCGCGGCCTCTTCGAGCGCGCGACGGGCTTCGAACAGGGAGCGGATGTCGTCGACATCGACCGCCGAGACGACGGTCACACGGGGCGACTGCTGGACGACGAGCCCGTCGAGCGTCAGCTGCTGCAGCGCCTCGCGCAACGGCGTCCGGCTCACGCCCAGGCGGGCGGCCTGATCGGTTTCCGCGAGCACGGCGCCCGGTGCCAGCGCTCCGGACTGGATCTCGTCCAGGAGCACGGCGTAAGCCCTGTCGCTCGCTCGCATGACCTCATCGTATACACAAACAGGGCCGCGGAGGCGCTAAACCCCAGGATCCGCCCCGAGCGTATACAGAAAGCGGACTCAGGCAGGCCTCTCAGGCAGCGGTTCCACGAGTTCGGATGCCGCAGGCTCACCGAGCTTCACCACGACCACGCCGACCAGCACCAGCACCGCACCGATGCCCTGCAGCAGATCGGGGAGCTGACCGAGCAGCAGCCAGCCGAAGAACATCGCCGCGACCACCTCCGCGAGCGCGATGAACGAGGCCAGCCGCGACCCCAGCATCCGCGTCGACACGATCCCGAGGACGTACGCCAGGGCCGTAGCACCGACTCCGATCGCGAGGACAGGGATGAACCAGGGCACGCTGCCGAACCGGTAGGCGATCTCCCCCGTGGTCCAGGACATGGGCAGCACGCCGACGAGCCCGGCGAGCGTCAGGGCGACGGCACCCAGCAGCAGACCGAGCCCGGCCAGGGCGACGGGAGGGATGCCCGTGTCGCGCTGCGCCGACAGGAGGAAATAGCTCGCCGCTCCGACCATCGCGCCGAGAGCCCAGAGGATTCCGATCAGATCAGCCCTGGCACCGGTGACGACGTCGAGCATCAGGATCAGCCCTGCGAACGCGATGACGGCGCCGAAGACGCTGCGCCGCGTCGGCCGCTCTCCCCGACGCAGCCACAGCCAGCCGACGACGGCGATGGGTGCGGTGTACTCGATCAGCAGCGCGATTCCGACATCCATTCGCGCGACGGCCTGGAAGTAGAAGAGCTGGGTGGCGGCAACAGCCAGGAGCCCGTACGCGACAACCATGCCGACGTTTCGGCGGACCGCCCACCAGTGCCCTCGAAGTGCGATGAGCGTGGGGACGAGCAGCACGAGCGCACCCACCCAGACGCGCAGCGTCACCGCGGCACCGGGGGTCCATCCCGCATCGATGAGGCCGCGCGCCCAGGCCCCGGACATCCCGAACGAGAACGCCGCGCCGATCGCGATCGCGAGGCCGACGCCGACGCGGGAGCGGTGCGCCGTGTCACTTGTCATAACGCTCATGACCAATGACGCTAGCCCCGCGCGATGTAAGCTGTCAACGTGCTCTTCACCAATGACACCGAGGCATCGCTGAGCGCCGCCGTCGAGCTGGTCAACAGTGCGGAGCATCCGGACACCCTGACGTCGACGACCGAGCTCGACGCCTTCCTCACGACACACGCCTACACGGGACGCGTCGACCACGACGGCGGCGAACTCGCCGCAGTGCGCGCCCTGCGGGCCCGGCTGCGCACGATGCTGCTGGCGCCGCGCGACGAGATGGTCGCCCACGTCAACGACGCCCTCGCCGACGTGCCGTTGAATGCGCGCCTGATCCGGCACGGCGAGGTGGACTGGCACCTCCACGCGATCGGCGACGACCGCCCCCTGCCGGAGCGGATCCTCATCGAGACGGCCATGGCGCTGATCGACGTCGTGCGGACGCACGAAGACAGCCGCCTGCGCGTCTGCGCGGACGCCGACTGCGACGCGATCGTCCTCGATCTCTCCCGCAACCGCTCCAAGCGGTACTGCTCGACGACCTGCACCAACCGCAACGCCGTCGCGGCATACCGCGCGCGACGCGCGACGGGCTGAGCGCCGAATCGACGCGCGGCGCTTCAGGGCGCCGCGCGTCGCATCATCCGACCGCGGTCAGCTCGCGGCGCCCCACCGGGCGCGGCAGCCCGTAGTGCTCGCGCAGCGTCCGGCCGGTGTATTCGGTGCGGAACAGCCCGCGCTCCTGCAGGATCGGCACCACCCGTTCGACGAAGACCTCCAGCCCCGAGGGCAGGACAGCGGGCATGATGTTGAAGCCGTCTGCGGCGCCGTGCTCGAACCAGTGCTGGATCGTATCGGCGACCTGCACCGGCGTCCCCGTGAAGGTGCGGTGCCCCCGGCCTCCGCCCAGGCGACCGATCAGTTCGCGGACGGTGAGGTTCTCGCGTCGGGCGAGGGCGACGATCAGCGTATAGCGGCTCTTCGCACCCTCGATCTCGTCCTCGCCGGGCAGGTCCTCCGGCAACGGCTCGTCGAGTCGCAGCGACCCCGGCGACAGCTTGAGCACCTTCTCCAGCTGGTCGCGCGCGAACTCCGGCGCGATGAGCCGATCGAGTTCTGCCTCGAGCTCGCGCGCTTCCTCCTCGGTGTCGGCGATGATCGGCACGAGCCCTGGGAGCACGTTGACCTGCTCAGCGTCGCGTCCGTTCTCGATCGCTCGACGCTTGATGTCGGCGTAGAACTCCTGTGCCTCCTCGATCGTCGGTGTGGCGGTGAAGATCGCCTCCGCCCAGCGGGCCGCGAACGCCTTGCCGTTCTCGCTCGACCCCGCCTGGACGAGCAGCGGGTGCCCCTGCGGACTGCGCGGTGAATTCAGAGGGCCTTCGACACGGAAGTGCTCTCCGCGATGCCCGATCGCGTGCACCCGATCCGCACGCGCGTGCACCCCGGCATCCTTGTCCGCGATGATCGCATCGTCCTCCCATGAGTCCCAGAGCTTGGTCGCGACCTCGAGGAATTCGGACGCACGTGCATACCGGTCGCGGTGCAGCGGCTGATCATCGAGTCCGAAGTTGCGGGCCGCGGCGTCCCCCGCCGTCGTGACGATGTTCCAGCCGGCCCGTCCGTTCGAGATCCAGTCCACCGACGACAGGCGTCTGGCGAGATTGAACGGCTCGTTGTACGACGTGGATGCCGTGGCGATGAGCCCGATCCGCGAGGTGGTGACGGCGAGGGCGGTCAAGAGGATGGTCGGTTCGAATCCGCCGACAGGACGCCGACCCACCT
The DNA here is from genome assembly GCF_042267585.1 of Microbacterium sp. NPDC056234. Lineage (NCBI taxonomy): Bacteria > Bacillati > Actinomycetota > Actinomycetes > Micrococcales > Microbacteriaceae > Microbacterium > Microbacterium sp. NPDC056234. The sequence continues at coordinate 795,293 of NZ_JBHJTE010000001.1, read as the reverse complement.
CGCCGAACAGCGCCGGCGAGTCGGCGAGGAACAGGGAGTCGAACTTCGCCTCCTCGGCGATCTTCGCGAGCCGCTGGTGGTAGGCGAGATCGAGCAGGGCGTTCGGATCGGACTCCGGCAGACGCCAGGATGCCTCGTGGTGCCCGGTGTCGTGCAGGAACAGATTGAAGTGCAGTTGTCGCGTGGTGCTCATGAGATCTCCTCGGTCGTCGTGGATGTCGTGGGGTCGGTGACCGTGTCGCTCTGCACTCCGAGCGAGGCCAGCAGGAGCGCGCGCAGGCGAGCGAACTCCGGGTCGGCCGGCGTGCGCTGGTCCGGCAGCTCGATGCGCAGATCGAGCGAGAACCGTCCGCCGTCGATGACGAGCACGCGGTCGGCGAGCAGCAGCGCCTCGTCCACGTCATGCGTGACGAGCAGCACGGCGGGACGGTGGACGCGCAGCAGGTTCCGCAGCAGGCCATGCATCCGGATGCGGGTCAGCGCGTCGAGGGCCCCGAACGGCTCATCCGCGAGCAGCAGCTGCGGCTCGCTCACGAGGGACCGAGCCAGTGCCGCGCGCTGCTGCTCGCCTCCGGACAGCTCGTGCGGCCAGGCGCGCTCCCGGCCAGCGAGCCCGACCTCGGCGAGCACTCCGCGTCCGCGCTCCCGCGCGATGGCTCCGGACTGTCCGAGCACGACGTTGTCGAGCACGCGCAGCCACGGCAGCAGCCGCGAGTCCTGGAAGACCATCGAGACGCGACGGGGGACGTAGACCTCTCCGGATCCGTCGACGGTGTCGTCCAGGCCCGCGACGGCACGAAGAAGAGTGCTCTTTCCCGAGCCGCTGCGCCCGATCAGGGCGACGAACTCGCCGCGCGCGATCTCGAGGTCGATGCCGTCCAGGACGTCCCGGTCGCCGAACGATCGGCGCAGTCCGACGGTGCGGACGGCCGTGCCGACGGCCGTGGTCAGCTCGCGAGCGTGCGTCGCCATGACAGCACCCGCCTCTCCAGGAGTCGGACGAGGGCGTCCGAGACGAAGCCGAAGACGCCGTAGACGACGAGGCCGACCAGGATGATGTCCGACTGGGCGTACAGCTGTGCCTGCGCCATCATGTAGCCGACGCCGGAGGTGGCGTTGATGGTCTCCACCACGATCAGGGCCATCCACGATCCGACGACCGCGAGGCGGAAGCCGACGAAGAAGCCGGGCAGCGAACCGGGCACGAGCACGAAGCGGATGTACTGCCACCGCGTCAGCCCGAGCGATTCGGCGAGCTCGATCTGCTTGGTGTCGATGCCGGTCAGGGCGCTGTACGTGTTGATGTAGATCGGCACGAGGACGCCGAGGGCGACGATCGTCACCTTGAACTCCTCGCCGATGCCCAGCCACAGGATGAGCAGCGGGATCAGCGCCAACACGGGGATCGCCCGCTTGACCTGCACCGTGCCGTCGACGAAGGCTTCGCCGAGTCGGCTGAGCCCTGCGATGACCGCGAGCACCACGCCCGTCACGGTGCCGATCACGAGGCCGAGCAGCGCCCGCGACAGCGACGCTCCGACGTGCTCGGCGAGCGTTCCGTCGGCGATGAGCTGCCATGCGGTCGCCGCGACCGTCCCCGGGCCGCTGAGCAGACGCGGGTCGAGAAGTCCCAGCGAGGATGCCGCGAACCAGAGCACGACGATGAGAAAGGGCCCGAGCAGGCGCGCACCCGGCAGCGACCGCCCCCGCCCGAGGCGGTGGCGTCGCGACTGCAGGACGAGGTCGGAGCCCGGCCGCGTCGTACTCGGTGCCGGTTGCGCCGCCGGGGCCGTGACCACAGCGGTGGGTCGGGTCGTCAGCTTGATCGAAGACATGTCAGTCCTCCGTCACGTACTCGTCGGACACCGCGGCCGCGGCGTCTCCTTCGAATCGGCGATCGAACAGCACCTCGGCATCCACATCCTCGATGAACCCGCCATCGGCGAGCAGGTCGGCCGAAGACTGCGCCCATTCGACCGCCGTGTCCCAGTCGGTCGGGAACGAAGGCTTGCTCGCCAACTCCCAGATGCGGTCGGCGTCCTCGGCCGTCACGCCCTCGGTGTCGACGAAGTAGAACTGCTTCCACTCGTCGGGATGCTCCCACGCCCAGACCTGCGCCTGCGCCCACACCCGGATGTAGTCGCGCACAGCACGGACGTTCTCCTCGTCCTCCAGCACGGTGGTGGGCACCCACAGCACGGTCAGCAGATCGGGGACCTCGGCGAGCAGTGCGTCGGCTCCGTCCTTTCCGAACTGGTCGATGTACTTCGTCACGGCGGGCTCCGACAGCGGGGCGATGTCGACCTGTCCGCCCTGCAGCGCCGTGAGGAACTGCGTGCTCGGCAGCTCGACGAACTCGACCTCGTCGTAGCCGATGCCCGCCGCCTGCAGCGTCCGAAGAACCGTGTCGCCCTGCGACTGTCCCTGCGAGAAGGCGATCCTCTTGCCGCGCAGATCCTCCCAGTCGCTCAGATCGACACCGGGGGCGCTCGCGAACACGTAGCCGGGCAGCGGACGCTCGAGCACGCTCACGATCGTCGCGTCGAATCCGATGTCGTGAGCCTGGATGGGCGGGATGATCGCATTGCTCGCGATGTCGAGCGCACCGGCGCGGAACGCCTGGATGACGTCCGGCCCGGCCGCCGCGTTGACCCATTCGGCCACCGTGAACCCCGGGCCCTCGAGGTCTTCTCCGGCGAGCTCGAGCTGCAGCTGCGTCGTTCGACCGGCGATGCGCAACTCTGTGCCGTCCTTCGGCGCTCCGGTCGGCAGCGGCTCGGACGCGGATGGCTGCTCCGGCGCGGCGGAGCTCGCGCTCGCGCAGCCGGCCAGCAGGGTGAGCCCGATGATCGCTCCGGACATCAGGGCCATCTGCTTCGCCGACCGTCGACGGCGGAATCTGGACAGGAGCATGACGGGGTCCTTTCGCTCGGTGGGGGTGCTGGGAATCCTGCGTGGAGCGGGTTCCCGGCGTCCAATAGCGATTCCCGCGGCGTCCGATCACGAAACCTGATGCATGAGCGCTCGGACGGCCCGATCGCGCGTCACGACGCGGATCGTGCGCGTGAGGGCGCCCCGGCCCAGGGCACACCCGCGAGGTCACACACGTCGGAACGTGTCAGCGCGTGACGGCGTGTTACCGGCGGCGGTCCACTCGGACAGCAGCTGTGGAGCGCAGTCGGCGACGTACCGCAGGAACGAGGACAGCTCCACCCCGGTGTGCACACCGGGGTCCGGGGACGCTTCGGCCGCACCGCTCTCGGCGGACCCTGCCGATCCCTCCGTCAGATGCCGCAGCGCCTCATCGTGCACGGAGATGATGCGGCGCGCCTCGACCAGCAGCCGCTCGCCACTCGGCGTGAAACGCGCGATGCGGCCGGACTTCTCCACGAGCGGGCGACCCAGCCGTCGCTCGAGCACTCGGACATGCTGGCTGACAGTGGGCTGGCTGCACTGCAGCGCCTCCGCCGCCCGCCCGAACCCGCCGTGCTCGCGGATCGCGACGAACGTCCTGAGCAGCGTGATGTCCAGTGTCACGTCCATGCGGCGATAGTAGGGACCCGCTCATTTCCCATGAGGAGACGTCGTCATCCGCGGTCACTCCGCGTCGCATTCCGCGCAGGTGGACGACGCGAAGCGGCGATGGTGGTGACGACTGTCAGCCCCCGACGACGCCTTCGAAAAGGCCGATGTGATTGCCGTCCGGATCGACGATGACCGCCCACGCGCTCGTGTCCGTGATCGGCTGTTTCTCGGCCGCGACGCTGCCGCCCGCCGCCACCGCAGCGGCGATCGTCTCGTCGATCGAGTCGACCTCGACGTACGATCGCGGCTGCGTGAAGCCCGGATCACGCGGGGCGAGCCCGCCGCCGGAGATGCCGTTCGGCGCCTGCCACATCGGGTAGCCCTCGAAGCCAGGCAGCTCGGCGATCTGCCAACCGAACAGAGTCGAATAGAACGTCGTCGCGCGCGCCATATCCCCCACCGGGATGTCGATGTGCGTGATGTCTCCGTGTGCCATCTCTCTCGCCTTTCCGTCGGGCCTTCGCGGCCGTTCTGCCGAATGCTCGCGGCCAGTCTGCTCCGCCCTTCGGACATCGACAAGGGGGGTGTCGTTCGCCGATGCCCGTGCGCTGTCATCATGTGAGCGGGGGTCGACGATCTCGCGTTGACGCTTCACAAACGATTATCGATTAGTGTATGTTCGGGACATCCCTCCCGTGCACCACGAAAGGATCAACGATGATCAAGGGCCGTCACCTCACCGCGCTGGGCATCGCCTCGGTCGCCTCTCTCGCGCTGGCCGGCTGTGCCACGTCCGCTCCGGCGGACAGCGACGAGAAGATCGAACTCAGCATGCTCGTCAATGTCACCCCGAACCTCACCGAGGAGTACTGGAACGATCTCGTCGCCCCCTTCGAGAAGGAGCACGACAACATCGACGTCGTCATCCAGAACCCCGGCGCCGAGGGCGTGCACGCTGCCGTTCCGCGGCTGCTCGCGGCGGGCGACGCCCCGGACATCGTCCAGTCCATGGCTCCCACCACCGAGATCGCCCCCGAACTGGTCGATCTGTCCGAGTACGACTGGGCGACCTCCGGCCCGCTCGCCGAGCAGTACACGATCGACGGCAAGCACTACATGGCCGGCATCGGGGTGCAGCTGCAGAGCCTGTTCTTCTACAACAAGACCGCTTTCGCCGAAGCGGGCATCACCGGCACCCCCACCACGGTGGACGAGCTCACCGAAGCGCTCGGCAAGCTGAAGACGGCCGGCTGGACACCGGTGCAGACCGGCGGCGACTGGATGACCAGCCACACGCTGCAGACGCTCGGCCTCCCGTCGATCATCACCGAGTACCCCGACTGGTTCCAGGAGATGAGCGCGGGTGAGCTGACGTTCGGCGACACGTACAAGCAGGCCGTCGACACCTACGCGGAGTGGGTGGCCGAGGGCTACATCCCGAAGGAAGCCCTCGGCATCAAGTACCCGGATGCCGAGCAGGCGTTCCTCTCCGGCAAGACGGCGGTGTACTCGATGGGCAGCTGGTTCGCGGGAACGCAGGCGAACGCGGCGGATTCCGCCGACATCGGCGTCTTCCGCGCTCCCGCGTTCGACGCCGGCTCGCAGCCGTCGATGGGCGCCAACATCGCCAGCCCGTATTCGATCATGAAGTCCAGCGAGCACCAGGATGCCGCGGCCGACCTGATCGAGTACCTCGTCACCGATCAGGACGCAGTCAGCAGCCAGCTCGCCGTCGACGGGAACTTCCGCGACGGATACGAGTACGAGATGACGCCGCTCGGCGAGGAGCTGCTCGCGATCGTCGCCGAAACCCCGGCCGACGCGTACACGCCGACCGGCAACGGCTACGGCGAGCGCACGCTGCCCTCGGAGTACTCCAACGAACTCAACACGCAGACGCAGGCGCTGATCGGCGGCACCTCCGCGCAGGAGATGCTCGACGCCATGGACGCGTGGTTCCTCGCGAACGCGAGCTGACGCCCTGCTCCGGGTGCGGCGCGCGCCGCACCCGGAGCCCGCACGACAGAGGATCTCGAAGATGAGCCAGACCATGATCGCCCCACCGGACACCGCCGAGCCGCCGGCCGCCGCGGCACCGCCTCCCCCGCGACGCGGGAAGTCGGCCGCCACGCGCGTGCGGGATGCCGTCCCCGGGTTCCTCATGGCGGCGCCCGCCGTCATCGTCTTCCTGCTCATGTTCGTGATCCCGATGATCCTCGCGTTCGTGCTCAGCTTCACGAACTGGAACGGGTACAGCCTGAACTTCACGTTCGTCGAGTGGGACAACTATCTGAAGGCGTTCCGCAACCCCCGCTCGGTCGACGCCGCCATCTTCACCGGGATCATCGCTGTCATCGGCACGGTCCTGTGCAACGTGGTGGGTCTCGCCATCGCCGCCCTCATCTCGGGCCCCGGCCGATCGAACACCCTGCTGCGCACGATCTTCTTCTACCCCTACGTCATCAGCGCCCTGATCATCGGCTTCCTGTGGTCGGCGATGCTCGCCCCCGAGGGCGCCGTCAACGGGATGCTGACGACGCTGGGGCTCCCTGCGATGCCGTTCCTCGTCGAGCCCGACTTCGCCAGGGCCTGCGTGATCTTCACGATCGTCTGGTCGCACTTCGGGTTCAACATGATCCTGTTCCTCGCCGGAATCAAGTCGGTCCCGATCGAGTACTACGAGGCGGCGACGGTCGACGGCGCGACCCGCTGGCAGCAGTTCCGCAACATCACGCTCCCGCTCATCGCCCCCGTGTTCACCGTCAACATCGTCCTCACCCTGGTCGGGCTCCTCAAGGCCTACGACATCGTCCTCTCCCTCACGGACGGCGGACCGGCCGGCTCGACGCAGACCATCGTCTACCAGATCCTCAAGGACAGCTTCGCGAACTCGAACCTCGGCTTCGGCGCGGCGCAGTCCGTCATCCTGCTCATCGTCACCGCCGTGCTGGGACTGAGCGTCACTCTCATCCGCCGCCGCGCAGAGCGAAAGGTCACCGACTGATGAGCGCCCGCACCTCCGCCCCCGTCCCCGCCCGCGTGGTCCGCTGGATCATCCTCGGTGCCGTGGCGCTGCTCATGCTCGTGCCGCTGTACACGATGGTCGTCAACGCCTTCAAGCCGCAGGCCGAGATCATCGCCAACCCGCTCGGCTTCGACCCGGCGACCTTCACCTTCGACTACCTCTGGGCGGCGATCACGAGCTCGAAGTTCAACGTGATCGCCGCGTACGGCGTGACGCTCCTCTTCGTCGGTCTCGTCAACGTCTGCTGCATCGCACTCGCGGCACCGGTGGCGTTCGTCATCGCCCGCGGCCGGTCGAAGTGGCACATGGGACTGCTGCTCCTGTTCGTCTCCGGCCTGTTCATCCCCGGGCAGGTGACGCTGATCCCCGTCGTCTTCGTGCTTCGTCTGCTCGGACTCATCAACACGATCCCCGGGTTCATCCTCTTCGAGACCGCGGCGACGCTGCCCGTGACGATCTTCCTGTTCGCGGCCTACCTCCGCACGATTCCGCGCGACATCGATGAGGCTGCGGCCCTCGACGGCGCAGGGCGCATCAGGGCGTTCTGGTCCTGCATCTTCCCCGTCATGCGGCCGATCGTCGCCACCGTCGTCGTGCTGAATTCGATCGGGGTGTGGAACGACTTCGTCAGCCCTCAGATCATCCTCGGACCGAGCTCGGGCATCTACACCGTCACCACGGGTGTGTACGCGGCCGTCGGGCAGTTCGCCACCGACTACACGGTCGTGTTCCCGACGCTGCTGCTGGCCGTGCTGCCGGCCATGGTCTTCTTCATCATCATGCAGCGGCACATCATCGGCGGTCTCGTCACCGGTGCGACGAAGGGCTGAGGATGTCGACGACCTCCCACACGACTCCGCTGCGATCGATGCCCGCGTGGGCCGTCCTGCAGCGCCGGCTGTTCGACGAGATCGAGGACGCCAGACGGCTCTTCGTCGAGCGGTACACGAACCAGGACGGGAGTCTGCGCGGAATCGCCGCCTTCGAGGACCGCGATGGCGTCGACGACCTGTACGAGCCGTTCTTCAACTGGCCGGCCTTCTATCTGCTCGGCGGGCCGGATGCCGCGCTGATCGATGCCAAGCGGCACTGGGAGGGTGTCACCGCCCAGCTCTCGGCCGCAGGGATGCTCACCGACGAGTACGAGAACGGGTACGACTGGTTCCATCAGGGCGAGTCGATGCTGCTCTTCCTCGGCATCTGCGCCGCCGACCCTGCCGATGAGCGTTTCGCCGAGCGTGCGCGCCGGTTCGCGGCCCTGTACACCGATCCCCGGCACGGGAACTACGACGCCGAGCGCAACATCATCCGCGCACCGCACAATGGGGCGCTCGGTCCCCGGAGCGGCCTCGAGGATGGCGACCCGCGTCCGTACTCCGCTGCGCTGGCGGAGATGCTCCCGTACGGACTGCCCGTGCAGGGTATCGACGGGATCGCGCAATGGGATGACCTCGCCGACCCGAGCAACGCGCACCGCATGGCAGACGAGATGCAGCGCAGGGCCGCGGGAGACGTCGCGGTGAATCTCGCCGCGACATCGCTCGTCACCAACGCCTGGCTCTATGACGGGAACGACCGCGCAGCCGCCTGGGTGACGCACTACGTCGACGGTTGGATATCGCGGGCCGCGGCGAACAGCGGCCTGCTGCCGGACAACGTCGCCCCCGATGGAACCGTCGGCGGGCTCCAGGGAGGACGCTGGTGGGGTGGCCACTACGGATGGGCGTGGCCGCACGGGCTCCACTCCGTCGGCATGAGCGCCCTCATCGGCGCGCTCAACGCCGCGCTCATCGCCGACGACGATCGTCCTCTCGACATGGTGCGGACGATGCTCGACGTCGTCCTCGATCACGGCGTCCGCGGCAGCGTGGATGCAACGACGTACAGTCTGCGCGATGAGTGGAGATCCCGGTTCGGCGAGGCATCCGCGGACGAAGGCCTTCTCGTGCCGTACCGCCACGGCGCGGACGGATGGTTCGACTTCGGTCCGCTGCAGCTGGATCTACCCACCTGGCTGTGGTGGTGGACCCGATCGGATGCCGATCGTGCACGCCTGGATCGCGCGATCGACGGGCTGCCCGCGGCCGCCGACCTCGTCGGCGAGTTCCGGGACAAGGAGGAGGCCGGTCACGAGGCCGGCTGGATCCGATTCCTCGGCGGAGAGCTGCCGGACTATCCGGAGCGCGCGCTCGCCATGGCGCTCGGCCAGGTGGCTCGCCGTGTCGCGCTCATGCGCGCTGACGGCGACGACCCGGACGGCGCGCACCTGCACTTCTGGCAACGGGTCAACCCCGTCGTGACAGAGGTGCTGTCCCAGCTCATCACCGGCACGCCGCAGGTGCTCTACAACGGCGGACTGCCTTTCTCGGCCGTCGACTACTTCGATGACGACCTGGGTCGCCCGGGACTGCCGCGGGACGTCGCCGCGCTCGTGGACAGGCTGGAATCCGACGCCATCGGCGTCCGCCTGGTGAACACGTCCACGACCCGCACCGGCCGTGTGCGCATCCGCGCCGGACGATTCTCCCGTGCCCGCATCGCGAGCGCCACTGTCATCGGCGAGGGCGAAGACGGCTACCCGGGTCCGAGCGGCGCCTACGCCGGCATCCGCACGGCACCGTCGACGCGGACCATCGACTGTCCGGACGGCCGGCTGACCGTCGAACTCGCACCGGCCCACGCCGCCGAACTGACCCTGACCCTCACGCGGACGCAGTCCGCACCGCATCATCGCACCGACGAAGGAACATCATGAGCGACACCTCCCTGATCCGCCCCGACTTCGCCCTGCCCGTCCGAGGGCCGATGTACGAGCGGCCGTCCGCCGAGCTGATGTCCTCGTTCGATCAGGTCTCCTCCGCCACCGCGTGCGCGAAGCTCCACGGCCTCGGCATCCGTCACAGCTACGTGGACGGACCGGTGCCGCTGTCCCCCGGTCAACGCGTCGTCGGCTCGGCGCTGACGCTGCAGTTCATGCCGCAGCGCGAGGATCTCGCCTCAGGACACGGTCAGGAGTACGCCGAACGGCACACCGCCCTCTGGCACGTCCTGGAGGCCGTGCAGCCCGGTGACGTGCTCGTCATCCAGGCGTACGGAAGCAGGTTCTCGGGGTGCATCGGCGACATCCTCGCCCGCTACTTCGCCCGCAAGGGCGGCGCCGGCATCGTCGTCGACGGCCGGATCCGCGACTCGGGCAAGATCCGCGAGCTCGGCATCCCTGTGTGGTCCACCGGGACGACACCGCACTACGCCTCGCAGTCCGAGCTGACCCCGTGGGGATACGACGTGCCGGTCGCGGTCGGAGGCTCGCTGTGCATGCCGGGTGATCTGGTCGTGGCGGACGACGACGGCCCGGTCATCGTCCCCAGGGCGATGGCGTCGAGCGTGGTCGATTCAGCGCGCGACCACGAGGAATGGGAGGGCTTCAGCCGTCAACGCCTGGACGAGGGCGCGCGTCTGAGCGACTACTACCCCCTGACCCCGGACAGCCGTGAGGAGTACGAGGCATGGCGTTCCGCGCAGCCCTCCGTCCGCTGACGGAAGCCGACGGCTTCCGCGACGATCTCGGGCTGGGTTGCGCACCGATCGGCAACCTCTACAGCGCGGTCGGTGACGATGACGCCGCCGCCACCGTCCAGGCCGCGCTCGCCCACGGCATCCGTTTCTTCGACACCGCGCCGAACTACGGCGCGGGTGAGAGCGAACGCAAGCTCGGCGCGGCGCTCGCGGGCGTCGATCGAGACACGGTGACGCTCGCGACGAAGGTGGGGCGCATGATCGTGGACGCCGACGGCACCGAGGTGCCCGTCGGCGCGAGCGGCGCCGGGCTGGTGAGCGATGTCGGCTACGACGCCGTCTGGCGCTGCGTCGAGGGAAGCCTGAAGCGTCTCCGCACGGATCGGATCGACCTGCTGCACTTGCACGATCCTGAGGACGTGGATGCCGCGCTGTCCGGTGCGATGCGCGCGATGATCGAACTCCGTGACCAGGGTGTCGTCCGTGCTCTCGGCGTCGGGATGGTGCGGACGGAGCCGCTGACCCGGTTCGCCATCGAGGCACCGGTCGACGTCATCATGGAGGCCGGCCGGCTGACGCTCCTGGACAGGACCGCTCTCGACGACCTGCTGCCCGCGGCCGCCGCGCGCGGCATCGGTGTCATCGCCGCCGGCGTGTACAACTCCGGCATCCTCGCCGACCCGCGCGGCGCCGCGTATTTCGACTACCACCCCGCCGCACCGGCGACGCTCGCGACGGCCCTGCGGCTCGAGGAGAGCTGCCTGGCCGCCGGTGTGAACCTGGCTGATGCCGCGGTGCGATACGCGTTCCGGCACGACGTCGAAGGCGTCGTCGTCGGCGCACGGACCCCGTCGGAGGTGACCGCCTTCGCCGCGAGTGCGAGCGCCCGGATCCCCGCCGCGCTCTGGTCGGACCTCGACCGGATCGCCGCCGCCTGACGTGCGCATCGTCGACGCCCACGTCCACCTCTGGGATCGCACGCGGCACCGGCTGTCCTGGTTCCGAGAGGGCTCGGGGCTGGCACCGATCGTGACGGCCGCCGATCTGGAAGCCGAAGCCGTCGTGGATGCCGCGATCGCCGTGCAGGCGGCCGACACCATGGCCGAAGCCACGTGGCTCACCGCCCAGGCGACGCAGAGCCGGATGGTGCCGCGCATCGTGCTGCAGTACTCGCCCGTTCCCGGCTGGTGGGCCGGAGGTTCGACGCCGGCCCTGGACCCGCTCGTCGCCGGCCTCCGCGCGGCGATCCCGCAGTACGCCGCCGACCTGTCCGACGTCGCAGGACTGGATGCCATGGCCGACGGCCTCGTCCGCACCGATCGCATCCTCGAGTTCCTCATCCGCCCCGAGCAGCTCACCGGGGTCGCGGCGTTCGCCGACCGGCATCCCGGCCTGCGTATCGTGCTGTGCCACCTCGGGCTCGGGAACGCCGCTTCGACGACCCGCTGGCGCTCCGATCTCCTCGACGTCGCCGGACGGAGCAACGTGCACGCGAAACTCTCCGGCGTCGTCGGAGCGCGGACCGATCGCGAGCTGCGGGAGATCTCGGATACCGCGCTGGACGCCTTCGGCCCGCACCGGCTGATGTTCGGAAGCGACTGGCCGATGTCCGCTCGGCATCTCCCGCACGGGGCGGTGATCGCTGCGACCGCGCTGATGCTGTCCGGGCTGGGTCCTGACGACGCCGACGCCGTCTGGCACGGCACCGCCGATCGGGTCTACGCGCTCGGCGCGTCCTGATCCTCGAGGAGCGTTCCCGCCGCGTGCCGCCGGAACAGCGCCGAGGCCGCCTCGGGGTCGCCGGCGTCGAGGACGTCCAGGAGTCCGCGGTGCCAGTCGGCGACTTCATGCCAGTCGCCCGTGAAGGTCGGGTCGCCGAGCACGTGCATGACGCGCAGGCTGGGTTCGAGCAGGTCCCACATCTTGGGGAGGTACACGTTGCCGCTGGCCTCGATCACGGCACGGTGGAACACGAAGTCCAGCTCTCGGAAGGCGGGCAGGTCGGAGTCGTCCGCCGCCGCGTGCATCTGCTCGATGAGAGTGACCAGCTCCGCGCGGCGATCCGCATCCAGGTTGCCGCTGGCCAATCGGCCGGCCAGGCCCTCGAGCTCGACGCGCGCGATCTTGGCCTGAGCGGCCTCGTCGTCGGTGTAGGTCGCGACGAAGTTGCCCTGATGGCGGATGTGGGAGACGAGCCCCTCGTGCGCCAGACGCTTGAGCGCATCGCGGACGGGCGCCTGGCTGACCTCGAGCTGACGGGCGAGCTGGGACTCCACGAGCTGCTCGCCCGGAGCGAGGCTGGAATCCTTGATCATCGCCTTGATCATCAGGTAGATCTGGTCGGAGAGCAGCCCTCGCTGCAGTCCCTGCGGAGCCAGTGCTTCTGCCATACCCACCATCTTACGTTCATTATCGACTATCGCTAATGGCGCGGGTCGCGAACCGGAAGGTCCGCGAGCCGCGCCACCCGCGCACATATGGTTGTTATTTATGGGAACCCGCACTTACACCCCGCGCCCCACCAAAGCGATGGA
>NZ_JBHJTE010000001.1:0-782683 GCF_042267585.1 Microbacterium sp. NPDC056234 | reverse complement strand
TTTTTTTTCATTTGTACACTTGCTTTTGCGGGGCGCTCGCCGCGTCGCGCCCCCCCCCCCCCCCCCGCCACCGGCTCACTTCTGCTTCTTCTTGATGGACACCGTCAGTTCCACCGCGCTCCCCTCGTACGCGATGGACAGCTTCTGGTGCGGACGCACCTTTCCACTGTCGAAGCCGGTCACCATCTCCGGGGTGACGTCGACCCGTGATGTCGTCCCGTCGCTCCAGGTGACCTCCAAGGTCATCCCGGTCACATCGAGCTCCTCCCCGACGACGTACTTGACCTTCGGCGCGGCATCGGCGGCCCACGCCACCCCCGTCACGGTCGCAGGCGGCGCGACTCTCGTCAGCGTGATGCTGTTCTGCCTGGCGTAGTGGTAGACGTTGAAGAACCCATCCGTGCCGATGCGCAGGTTCTCTCTGGCATCCAGTCGGTTCCACACCGTCTTGCCGTCCACCTGGAGGACGACGCGGGTCCCGGTCTCCTCCGCGACGGCGCCGAAGGCGACGCGGTGCGTCGTTCCCGGCTCGATCACGGCGTTCGGGATGACGTCGAGCATGGTCTGCCCAGGGCTCCAGCTCTGGAACTCGATCGTGTCCTCCTTGATGACCACGAGGTAGCCGGTGTTGGAGTTCTGCCAGGCGGGGATGCCCGTCTGGTCGGAACGCACCTGGAAGCCGTACCACCCGCCGTCGAACGCACCGAAGGCCGCATCGAACTCGAGAAGCCCGTCTCCGAACCGCTCGGTCTCGTAGCCGTGCACGCCCTCGGCATTGACCCGGATGGTCCCCTGATCGAAGTCGAGCTTGTCCGACTGCGTCCAGTTCGCGGCATCCGCCAGCTGGTCGCCGAGCGCGACCTTCGGATGCTCGGCATCCGCGACCGTGACCACCGTGGTCGCCGAGATCGACGGGTCCGCGACCGACGTGGCCGTGACCGTCGCCTCGCCCGCGGCGAGCGCGGACACGGTGCCGTCGGCGACCGACACCACGGCCGGGTCGCTGCTGGACCAGGTGACCCGCACGTCGCTGGCGTCCTGCGGAGACACCGTCGCGATCACCGGACGGCGCTCCCCGGTCTGCAGGGCGAGCTCGGCCGCGTCGAGGGAGATGCCGTCCACCGGGACCGCCGAGATCGAGAAGCCGATGTCGTCGTAGTCCAGGTGCGCGAAGCCCTCGGTGTAGAACCCGACCTTCCCCGCCGCTCCCGGTGCGGGGTCGGTGCCTTCGAGCACGACCTCGCCGTTCACGACGATGCGGATCACGCCGTCCTGCACGGCGATGCGGACATGGCTGGTGGCCCCGGCCGGCAGCGCCTTCGCCGGATCCAGCACGACCTCGCCAACGGTCTGCCAGGCGTTGTCGAAGATCGTCCAGGTGGGACCCGCCGCGGCGTTGCGATAGCGGATGTAGCCGCCGCCGGCGCTGTTGCGGTTGTAGACGATCATGACGGCATTCGCGGGGATCGTCGCCGGCGTCGTGACGTCGAAGTCCAGCACGAAGCTCGTGAAGTCCCTCGGGAGCTGCGAGTTCGCGCCGTTCACGATCCGGTAGACGTGATCGCCGCCGTCGCCGGTGACGATGCTGCGGTTCGGGTCCGTCGGCCAGCCGTTCGAGCCGTCTTCGAAGTCGGTGAAGTGCAGCACGCCGTCACCCTCGCCGACGGTCACCTCGATCGTGTCCGAGATTCCGGCATCGGATGCCGCGGCCACCGTCACGGTCGTCGAACCGGGTGCCATGCCGACCAGCGTGCCGTCGTCGACCGTCACGATGGACTCATCGGCCGACGAGTAGACGAGACCGGCGTCGTCCGCGTTCCACGGCAGAGGCGTCGCCCGCACGAGCAGTTCCTTGCCGACGTCGAGCGTGACGGCATCCGCATCGAATGCGACCGCCTCGAGCGGCACCGATTCGGGCGACTGCGTCTGGCCGATGTGGCCCTTCGTACCGATCTCGTCGAAGCCGATGTCCTCGAATCCGGGGATCTGTGCGAACACCGCCGCGTCCTCGGTCAGTCGGTAGTCGCCGTTCGCCGCATCGACGAATCCTGGATCACCATCGCTCACCCAGTTGCCGTCGTAGTTCAGCAGCTCCTTGACGTCTCTCGCCCCCTGCGTGTTGACCTGGGACTGGCGCGGCACGGTCGGGTTCCACACGACGTTCCTGGCGAACGTGCTGTGGTCGGGGAAGTAGTGGTTGTCCTCGAAGAAGTGGCCGAGCTCGGGGTACTTCTCGAGATACGGCGTGCCGACGAAGTCGTTGTTCTCGGCGAACACCTTCTCCCATTCCGGCATGTAGGAGCGATCGACGACATTGCCCTCCTGATCGCCCATCCACAGCTCGTAGTTGTCGTACGGGACGTTCGCGTCGACGAAGATGTTGTTCGTGGCCTCGATGTAGTCGGCCGATCCGCTCTTGATCGCGCTGTTTCCCATGTTCACGAAGATGTTCTTCTCGATCGTGAGGTCCCACGTGAAGTTGTCCGCGTAGATCCCTTCGACGCCGGCCATGCCGGCGCCGATGTCGTGGAAGTAGTTCTGCCGGAACACGTGGCCGCGTTGCTGCGGCGTCATTCCCGCATTCATGTAGATGGCCCCGAGATCGTGGAACGTCTTGCAGACGTCGTAGACCTCGTTCTGCTCGAACAGGTGATCGTTTCCGTGCACGATGATGCCGGGGTGCGGGGCGTCGTGGATCTCGTTGCCGCGGGCCACGTTGCCGACGCCGTCGAACATCACGCCGGGGTTGTAGGCCTTGTGGTAGTACGCGAAGTCGTGGATCTCGGAGTTCTGCACGCTGTTGTTGCCCGGCGTCAGCGTGGTCTTGTCACCACCCTGCAGCACGACGCCGACGCCGCCGATGTGGCTGAGCTCGCTGTCGAGCACCGCGTGGTCCTTGCCACCGCGGTTCACCGGGATGCCGTCGTAGGTGTAGCGGCCCGGCGAGTTGATGAGCACGCCGCCGTCGGTGAAGTTGCGGATGTCGCTGTGCTGGATCGTCACGTTCGAGCCGCCGAGGATGACAGCGGCCGTGGCGCGCCCGTACTCGAGAACGAGGTCGTCGAAGGTGATGTGCGAGGCGCCGTCGGCGCGGATCATCGGCTCGTCGAGCGTGGTCACCACCGGTTCGCCTCGACCGGCGAGGAACGCGGCGTTCGGCACGAGGTACAGCTTGCCCGCGGCCCGGTCGATGTAATACTCCCCCGGAGCATCGAGCTCTTCGAGGAGGTTCTGCGCGAAGTGGAAGTCGGGGAACCAGCTCTTCATGATCCCGGACATCTCGCCGTAGCGCAGGGTGATGGTCTTGGCCTCGGTGTCGATGGCCTCGATCTTGTTGTACGACCATTCCCAGCTGTAGCCGAAGATGCCGTCCAGCCAGACGTCCTCCGCCTGGGTCCAGTGCTGCGGACGGTCGTAGGTGTACGTGAACGTGCCGCCACGGTCCTGCAGATCGGCATCGGCGCGCGTGGGTCCAGGGTCGATGATGTCACCCATCTGGACGGTGTCCTTGGCCGCACCGGCATTGGGCCAGCGAGCGAGCGTCATGCCCTGGCCGTCGATGTAGAACTCCATCGGCGGGGTGCTGCTGACGTCGTTGGCCTTCCAGTAGCCGTGGCGGCTGAGCTGACCGTAGTCGTCGATGCCGAGCGCGGCCAGGTCGATCTCCCGAATGTCGTCCCTGGCGGACTCTTCGATCACGCGGTCCAGGACTGCCTGATCCTCGGTCAGGCGGAAGTCCTCGTACGAGAGGGTCTGGCCGCCTGTGAGGGTCGCCACCTCGCCGGGATACGACCGGTAGACGATGGGGGCGTCCGCCGTTCCCGAGTCCTCGGCGCCGAGTGCGAACGATGCGGAACGCTGGTAGCTGCCTTCGCGCAGGTAGACGGTCGCGCCGTCCGCCGACAGAGTGCCGGCCTCCTTGCGCTCGCGAAGGAGGTCTCGGGCCGCCTCGAGCGTCGCGAGCGGCGCGTCGAGGGAGCCAGCTGCCGCATCGTCGCCTCCCGGGGCGACGTAGATCACGTCTCCCGGTGGTTCGTCGACAGCGGATGCGGGGTCGGGGTGGAGGACGGGCAGTGCCGTCGCCACCAGGGCGGTCAGGATCAATGTCGTCGCAGCTCGCTTCATCGCGGTCTCCAGACTCTGGGGCGCCGTGCATCCGTGCACGGCAGGGGTGGATGCGCCAACCGTAGCGTAATCGATAATCGACTGACAAGTATCGATTGATTCCTCGGGCTACGCTGAGCCGATGCTTCCCCTCCTCTGGCTGGCCGGCCCATCCGGCGTCGGAAAATCCACCGTCGGCTGGATGCTGCAGCAGCGCCTGGCACTCCGCGGCCTGTCGGCGGCGTTCCTCGATGCCGACCAGCTCCGCAACACCAGCGGCGTCGACGCCGGCGAGGATGACTTCATCGCCGACGGCCTCCTCGCCCTCGAGCCGCGGTTCCGCACCGCCGGAGCCGAACTGCTGATCATCGCCGGCCTCATGGACGACGAGTCCCACCTCGCACGCCTGCTGCCCGGTGTCGCCCGTGAGGACGTGCGCGTGATCCACCTCCACGCGGCCGACGACGCACTCGTCGACCGCGTCGGGCAGCGCGGCTGGAACGTGGAACTCGCTCCCGAATCCGTGGCGTACGCGCACCGGTTCGATGCGACCTGGGTCGACCTCTCCGTCGACACGACCGAGTCGTCGGCCGAGCTGGTCGCGCAGTTGCTCGTCGGGACGGCGGAAGCGCTCATCGGCTCGCCCCGTCCGACCCGTCCGCTCCCGCCCGAATCGGATGCCGCGGTCTCCGTCACCCTCGTCACCGGTCCCGGCGGAGTCGGTGTCTCGACGGTCGGGTTCCTGGCGTTCCTCAAGTCCGCCTGGGCAGGAGAACGCATCGGGTACATCGACAGTCATCAGCTCGGCTTCCTCGGCCGTGATCCGCACGCGCAGGCGTCGCTGCGCGCCGAGAACACCGGTGCCCTCGCTCTCGTCATGGCCGCCAGGGGGATAGAGCACCTCATCGCGACCGGCGACGCCGTCACTGTCGGAGAGCTCGGGCGGACGCTTCCGACCGCGCGGGTGTTCTGGCTCGACGCCGCGCCTGATGCGATCGCCGCGCGGATCCGCGCGAGAGCAGCGGGTGGCGGTCCGCCGCTCGCGGGGGACCAGCGGCTCGGGCTCGGCGAGGAGGAGATCGCGGCGTCGATCGCCGCGTCCGTTCGGGAAGCCGCCGACCTCGGCATCCGACCGGCGGGGAGCGTCGTCATCGAGACCGACGGGCGCTCCGCTGAAGAGGTCGCCGATCAGGTCCTCACCGCACCGTAGCCACCGTCAGCCGGAGGGGTGCCCGACGACCCCCTTGCGCAGCAGCGCGTTGCCGTACTTCCGCGTCTCGCCGGTGCGGATCATGAGATACGCGCCTTTCGCGACGTCGTAATAGGCGAAGCGCTCGACGAAGCGCGTCGTCGTCTCGACGACGCCTGCGGCCGCCATCAGCTCCCGCTGGACATCGAGCACCGCGGCATCCGCGGACTCCATGAGATCCAGGCCCGGCGCGTCGTCCAGCGGCAGCACGGTGCGGATCGCCGCGACGACCTCCGGCGTCGTGGTGCCGGGCAGATCCACCACTCGCGCACCGATCGCCCACGCCGGAAAATGCGCATCGCCGACGACGACGGAGTCGGAGTGGCCCATCCGGTCCAGGTGCAGCAGCAGCTCGCCGGTGAGCAGCGGGTGGATTCCCTCAAGCATCCTGACCTCCTGGGATCAGTCTCTCGTCCGCCAGCTCCGCCCACAGGTCGATGGGGATGCCGAGGGCGGCGTACTCGGCATTCTGGCGCAGCTGGTCCGGACGGCTGCCGCCGACGACGACCGAGCGCACGGCGGCAGCCCGCAGCGGGAACTGGATCGCCGCCGCGGGGAGTGGAACGTCGTGGGCGCGGCAGACGTCGGCGATCCGCACCAGACGCTCCCACAGCTCGTCCGGCAGCGTGCCGTACTCGTAGCGTCCGTCGCGCCGCGGCTCGCTCTGCGCCAGCAGACCTGAGTTAAACACGGATGCCGCGACGATCCCCGTGCCGGTCTCGTCGCAGGCCGGAAGCACATCGACGGCGGCAGGCTGCTCGAGCAGCGTGTAGCGCCCGGCGACCATGATCGTGTCGAGGTCGGCCTCGCGGACGGCACGCGTGAGCGCCTCCGCGACCATCGAACCGATGCCGATCTCGCTCACCTCGTGCTGGGCGCGCAGACGCTCGAGTGCGGGGAAGGCGCTGTCGACCGCGAGGTCGAGGTCGTGCCGCTCCGGGTCGTGCAGGTACACGACATCGATCCGTTCGATGCCCAGCCGATCCCGCGACTCGTCGAGGCTCGTGCGGATCCCGGCATCCGAGAAGTCCCATACCCGCGTGAGGTCGTCCCGCACGTGGAAGTCGTGCGCGGTATCGAGACCGCCGGTGTGCTCGGGGTTGGGCCGCAGGATCCGCCCGACCTTGGTGGACAGCACGAATTCGTCGCGCGGTTTGGTCTGCAGGAATGCTCCCAGCCGACGCTCGGAGAGTCCGAGCCCGTAGTGCGGCGCCGTGTCGAAATAGCGGATGCCGCTCTCCCAGGCTGCGTCGAGGACCTCCCAGGCCTCCTCGTCCGTGAGCGCACGGAAGAGGTTGCCGACGTTCGCGGCGCCGTACCCGAGCGCCGGGAGCTCACGCGAGGGCATGCGCACCCGTCCAGGTGTACGCGGCGATGCTCTCGGCCTTCATCTCCATGCCGGCGCCCGGCGCGGTCGGCGCCATGTACGAGCCGCCGCGGATGTCGGTCGGCACGACGAAGTGCTCGTGCAGGTGATCGACGAACTCGATCAGGCGCCCCTCGCGCGTGCCGGTCACGGCGACGAAATCGAACATCGACAGGTGCTGCACGGCTTCGCACAACCCGACCCCGCCGGCATGAGGACAGACCGGGATGCCGAACTTCGCGGCGAGCAGCAGATTGGCGATGTTCTCATTGACACCGGCGACGCGTACGGCGTCGATCTGCATGACGCTGATCGCGTCCGCCTGCAGCAGCTGCTTGAAGATCACCCGATTCTGCGCGTGCTCGCCGGTGGCGACTCTGATCGGGGCGATCCCTCGAGCGATCTCGGCGTGACCGAGGACGTCGTCCGGGCTCGTCGGCTCCTCGACCCAGGCCGGGTGGAACTCGGCGAGTGCGTTCACCCACTCGATCGCCTCCGACACCTCCCAGCGCTGATTCGCATCGATCGCGATCGGGAAATCGGGTCCGACGACCTCGCGAGCCTTGCGGAAGCGGCGGATGTCGTCCTCGAGATCGGCCCCGACCTTGAGCTTGATCTGCGTGAACCCGTCGGCCATGGCCTCGCGCGCGAGGCGTTCGAGCTTCTCGTCCGAGTAGCCGAGCCAGCCGGGACTGGTCGTGTACCCGGGGTAGCCGGTGTCGATCAGCTCCTGCTCGCGCTCCGCGCGCCCGGGGACAGCGGCCCGGAGGATCTCGAGCGCATCCTCCGGCGTCAGGGCGTTCGTCAGGTAGCGGAAGTCGACCAGGTCGACGATCTGCTCGGGGGTCATCCGTGCGAGCAGCTGCCAGAGCGGGAGCCCGGCGCGCTTGGCCTTGATGTCCCACAGCGCGTTGATCACCGCGCCGATCGCCATGTGCATGACGCCCTTCTCCGGGCCGAGCCAGCGCAGCTGCGAGTCGCCGATGATGTCTCGGAACGTGGTGCCCATGTCGTCCAGCAGCGGTTCGGCCTCGCGTCCGATGAGGTGCCCGGCGAGCGCATCGATGGCGGCGACCTGCACGTCGTTTCCCCGGCCGATCGTGAAGACGAAGGCATGGCCGGCATCCCCGGCATCCGTGCGGATGACGACGTACGCCGCCGAGTAGTCGGGGTCGGGATTCATGGCGTCCGAGCCATCGAGGCTCAACGACGTCGGAAAGCGGACGTCGGTGGTCTCGAGTGCGACGATGCGGCTCACTGTTTCCTCTTCCTTGCGCAGCACTGTTCGATCTACGCGGATCTCTTGGAGTGTAAACATCCGATGTCTATACTGTCAATGACATCGGCCGCAGGACGGCCCCTCCCCGACGAAGCAGGAGAATCATGAAGTTCGCGCGGCTTGGCGCCCCTGGATCCGAGATCCCCGTCCTCGTTGACGGCGATCGCCACCTCGACCTACGACCGGTGACATCCGATGTGGACGGGGACTTCCTGTCCAGCGACTTCCGCGCACGGGTCTCCTCGGCTCTGGATGCCGGTGAGCTGACCGAGCTCGCCGGAGCAGCCGAGCTGCGCATCGGCGCCCCCATCGCCCGCCCGAGCGCGGTGGTCTGCATCGGCCAGAACTACGCGGCTCACGCCCGCGAGTCCGGGGCCGAGCCGCCCACGATCCCGATCATGTTCCTGAAGACGCCGAACACCGTGGTCGGTCCGAACGACACCGTGACGATCCCGCGTGGCAGTGAGAAGACGGACTGGGAGGTCGAGCTCGGCATCGTCATCGGCGAGCGCGCCGCGTACCTCGATTCCCCCGAGCAGGCCGACGCGCACATCGCCGGCTACGTGGTCGCCAACGACGTCTCCGAGCGGGCGTTCCAGATGGAGGTCTCGGGCGGACAGTGGTCGAAGGGCAAGATCGCATTCGGCTTCAACCCCACCGGCCCCTGGCTGGTCACGCCCGATGAGGTGGACGTCGATGAGCTGCGCCTGCGCAGCTGGGTCAACGGGGAGCCTCGTCAGGATTCGAACACGAACGACATGATCTTCGACGTGCGCACGATCGTGCACCATCTGTCGCAGTACGTCACCCTCGAACCGGGTGACCTGATCCTCACCGGGACGCCGCAGGGCGTGGCGTTCGGCGGAAAGTTCCCTTACCTGACGGCGGGCGACGTCGTCGAGATCGAGATCGAAGGCCTCGGCCGCCAGCGCCAGGAGTTCGTCGCGTGGAAGGCCGCGGAATGAGCGGACGGCTCGAAGGACTGGTCGCGATCGTCACGGGCGGCGCCTCCGGCATCGGCGCTGCGATCGCCGAACGGCTGCACGCCGATGGCGCCGAGATCGCCGTGCTGGATCTGAACACATCCGGCGCATCGTTCGCCGCGTTCGCCGCCGACGTCTCGGATCGTGCATCGGTCGACACGGCCGTCGCCGCGGTCGCCGAGCGCTTCGGACGGATCGACATCGTCGTGAACAACGCCGGCGTCGGCGCGGTCGGCGACGTCGCGGCCAACGACGACGACGAGTGGGCCCGCGTGCTCTCGATCAATGTCACCGGGATCGCGCGCGTCACCTCGGCGGCGCTCCCGTGGCTGCGGCGTTCCCCCGCGGCCGCGGTGTGCAACACGGCCTCCATCGCCTCCACGATCGGGCTTCCGCAGCGCGCACTGTATTCAGCCGCCAAGGGAGCGGTGTCCGCGCTCACCAGGGCGATGGCCGCCGATCACCTGCGCGAAGGCATCCGCGTGAACGCCGTCAACCCCGGTACGGCGGACACCCCCTGGGTCGGACGACTGCTCGAGCAGTCCGACGACCCGGTCGCCGAGCGCGCCGCACTGGAAGCGCGTCAACCGCATGGCCGGCTCGTGTCGCCGCAGGAGGTCGCCGCGGCGGTCGCCTACCTCGTCGGTCCGGATGCCGGATCCACCACCGGAACCTTCATCGAAGTCGACGGAGGGATGGCGCAGCTGCGCCTGCGCACGCAGTAGCGAGGCGTCACCCCACCCCGTAGAACCGCGCGGCGTTGCGCCAGAGCACGGCGTCCACGTCGAGGTCGCGCGCTTCGGCCCACTGGGCGACGGCGTCCGTCCAGTTCCGGATCGCCTCGGCATCCGGGCCGCCGTTCGCCATCGCGGATACCGGCCAGTCGCTGCCGATCATGATGCGCTCCGGCCCGAATGCGTTCGCGACGACGTCCAGGAACGGTTCGACCTGCGCGCTGTTCCACGAGCCGCCAGCCTCGGCGGGCAGCCCCGAGAGTTTGCAGGACACCTGAGGATGCCCCGCGAGGTCGGAGACCGCATCGGCCCACTCGGCATCGGGGAGGAGCGGATCGGATGCCGTCCCCACGGCCGGTTTGCCGAGATGGTCGAGCACGATGCGCAGTTCGGGTTCCGCCTCGGCCAGCGCGATCACGTCGCGCAGCTGCGCGGCACCGCGGATGCAGGCATCGAACGTGAGGCCGTGGCGGACGAGCTCCCGCGCCCCGGCGCGGAAGGCCTCGGTGCCGGCGAAGCCGACCGGCTCCCCCTGCAGCAGGTGTCGCACGCCGACGACGAGCGGCCGCGACGAGAGCACGTCGAGGTAGCGTCTGGTCTCCTCGCCGCGGTCAAGCCGCGCACCGGCGACGATACCGCGCACTCCCACGAGGTCGGCCACGGAGGCGATCCAGGCGACCTCGTCCAGGTACTGCTCGTCGACGCACGCGGCCTGGACGAACACGGCTGCATGCTCGACGGCATCCGCACCGCGCGCGGCGAGGAACTCCTCAGGACCGAACCGGGCTCGCAACGGACCTTCGAGCCAGGGGTAGTCGAGACGGGACGGATCCCACAGGTGCAGATGGGAGTCGAGGGCGCGCATGCATCCATCCTGCCGCAGACATCCGATCACTGTGCAAGGATGACCGCATGGCAGTGACGGACGAGGCGATCGCGAAGATCAAGGCGATGATCGTGTCGGGCGAACTCGCCCCCGGCGACCGCCTCCCCCCCGAGAAGGAGCTCGCCGAGCGCCTCGGCCTGTCTCGCAACTCGATGCGCGAAGCCGTCAAGGCCCTCGAGGTCATCCGCGTGCTCGACGTGCGGCGCGGCGACGGCACGTACGTGACGAGCCTCGAGCCCCACCTGCTGCTCGAGGCGATCTCGTTCGTCGTGGACATGCACGACGACGATTCCATGCTCGAGATCTTCGCGGTCCGGCGGATGCTGGAATCCCAGGCCACCGGACTCGCCGCGACTCTCGGCGACGACGATCACGTGCAGGCGCTGCACGACGAGCTCGACGGCATCCGTGCGGATGTCTCGATCGACGATCTCGTCGCGCACGACATCCGTTTCCACCGGGATATCGTCCGGATGGCGGGCAACGCCTATCTCGCCAGCCTCATCGAGCATCTCAGCAGCCAGACGGTGCGTGCGCGGGTGTGGCGCGGGCTCACCGAGCAGGGTGCGGTCGAACGCACCCTCTCCGAGCATCGGGCCATCGCCGATGCCATCGCGCAGCGCGACCCGAATCTCGCCACCTCTCTCGCCACCGCGCACATCGCCGGCGTCGAGCGCTGGCTGCGCCAGGCGGCGGCCTCGACCACCACAGGGGCGCGATGATGACCGCTGCACCCCGCGGGGACCGCTCCGGCGTCGTCATCATCGGCAGCGTCAGCGCCGACCTGACGACCTTCTCGCAACGGCTGCCTGCCGGGGGCGAGACGATCC
The DNA here is from genome assembly GCF_042267585.1 of Microbacterium sp. NPDC056234. Classification (NCBI taxonomy): domain Bacteria; kingdom Bacillati; phylum Actinomycetota; class Actinomycetes; order Micrococcales; family Microbacteriaceae; genus Microbacterium; species Microbacterium sp. NPDC056234. Next base: position 771,252 of record NZ_JBHJTE010000001.1, on the reverse strand, counting down.
TCGGCGACCGGTTCACGCTCTTCCTCGGCGGCAAGGGCGCCAATCAGGCCGTCGCTGCGGGGCTCGCGGGCGCCACGACGAGCTTCGTCGGCTGCGTCGGCGACGACCTGTTCCACGAGCTCGTGGTCGACAGCCTCAGCGCAGCAGGGGTGGACCTGACGCATCTGCGCACGGTGCCCGGCCCCACCGGGATCGCGCACATCCGCGTAGACGCCTCTGCGCAGAACGACATCGTCGTGGTGCAGCTGGCGAACGCCCGGTTGAGCGTCGAGCAGATCGACGCCGCCCTCGATGCCCTCGCCCCGACGACCGGGATCCTTCTCACACAGCTGGAGACGCCGTCGGCGCTCACAGCGCACATCACGTCCCGTGGACGCGAGCTGGGCTTCACGGTGATCCTCGACCCGGCGCCCGCGACGGCTCTCCCCGCCGAAGTCTGGGCCGACGTCGACATCGTGACGCCGAACGAGACCGAGGCATCAGTCATCAGCGGAATCGAGGTCACGGACGCTGCATCCGCCGAACGAGCCGGCCGATGGTTCCTCGAGCAGGGTGTCGGCGCAGCCGTCGTCACGCTCGCCGCACAGGGATCGAGCGTCGTCACCACCGACGGCGCATCGTTCGTCCCTCCGATGCGCGTCGAGGCCGTCGACACGACCGCGGCCGGTGACGCATACGCGGGGTACCTGGGGGCCGCTCTCGCCGACGGCGCATCCCTCGCCGATGCGGTGCGCCTGGCCACCGCGGCCGGAGCCCTCACGGTCACCAAGCCGGGCGCCTCGCCCAGCCTTCCGCGCCGCGCGGATGTCGACGCGTTCCTGGCAGCGCGGACGCCATCCTGACGCGGAGTTCGCCGTGCACGGTCAGGGCATGACCCGGTTACGCTCGAAGTCATGACCTCCTGGACCAGCACCGCGATCACCCTGCTGGATGCCGATGCGAACCGCAGCGCCGACACGCACCTGCACGTGTTCCCGCTTCCCGTCGAGTGGGGCATCGATCTGTACCTCAAAGACGAATCGGTGCATCCGACCGGGTCGCTCAAGCACCGGCTGGCCCGTTCGCTGATCCTGTACGGTCTCGTCAACGGCCGCATCCATGAAGGAACGACGCTGGTCGAGGCATCCAGCGGTTCGACAGCCGTGTCGGAGGCGTACTTCGCGCGGATGCTCGGGCTCGACTTCGTCACGGTCGTGCCCCGGTCCACGAGCCCGGAGAAGATCGAGCTCATCGAGTTCTACGGCGGGCGCTGCCACTACGTCGATCGCGCACCGGACATGTACCCGGAGGCCGAGCGCCTCGCCGCCGAGTGCGGTGGGCACTATCTCGATCAGTTCAGCTACGCCGAACGGGCGACGGACTGGCGCGGCAACAACAACATCGCCGAGAGCGTGTTCAGTCAGATGGAGCGCGAGCGGCATCCGATCCCGTCCTGGATCGTCGTCGGCGCGGGCACCGGCGGGACGAGCGCGACCTTCGGCCGATACGTCCGCTACCGGCGGCACCACACCAAGGTGGCCGTCGTCGACCCCGAGGGCTCGGCGTTCTACGGCGGGTGGAGCACCGGCGCGTCCGACTACACGACAGGGACGCCGAGTCGCATCGAGGGCATCGGCCGCCCCAGAGTGGAGCCGTCGTTCATCCCGGGCGTCATCGACGAGATGCTGCAGATCCCTGACGCCGCGTCCGTCGCCGCGATCCGGCTTCTGCAGGAGCGGACGATGCATTGGGCCGGCGGATCGACCGGGACCAATCTCGTCGGCGCGTTCCAGCTGATCGCGCGGATGCGCGCGGCCGGCGAGACCGGCAGCGTCGTCACCCTGATCTGCGACGGCGGGGCGCGCTATGCCGGCACCTACTACGACGACGAATGGGTCGCCGCACGGGGTTGGGACCTCGCGCCGCATCGGGCTCGGATGGATCGCTTCCTTTCGACGGGTGTCTGGACCGACTGAGGGCTACGCTTCTGGCATGACAACGCTCATCCTCACCGTCGTCGGTTCGGATCGTCCTGGCCTCGTCGCCGCCGTCGCCGACATCGTCGACGAGCACGGCGGCAACTGGGAGAACAGTCAGCTGGCGGAGCTCGCCGGCGCGTTCGCCGGCGTGATCCAGGTATCGGTCCCCGACGACAGCCGCGCCGATCTGACGGCGGCGCTGCGCGAGCTCGACGGCCTGCTGACGGTCACGGTGCACGCCGGTTCGGATGCCGCAGACGACGCGCAGGCCCGACCGATCACGGTGCAGATTCTCGGCAACGACCGGCCGGGTATCGTCCGGGAGGTCTCCGCCGTCCTGCGCACGCACGAGCTCAGCATCGAGAGCATGACGACCGAGACGCGGGATGCCGCGATGGCCGGAGGACGCCTGTTCGAGGCCTCCGTGGTGGCCGAGGTACCGGCATCCGCCGACCTGGACGCGTTGCGCGCGGACCTCGAGAGGCTGACGACCGAACTCCAGGTCGACATCGCGCTGACCTGACGCGGGAGTCAGACCTGCTGGAATCCGCGCAACGCGGCGTCCAGGGCGTGAATCATCGCGTTCCTTCGGGCCGGCGCGCTGTCGCCGTTGCGCCCGCCGATGAGGCCGGCGGCCTCGACCGCGCCGACGGCCGCACCGACCATCGGCGCGACGGCGGCGAGCGGGGCGCCTGTGATCTCGGCGATGCGACGGGCGAGCTCACTCGCCAACGTCATCAATCTCGCCGCAAGCGACCGTGGAATGCTTCCCCCGGACGCGACGACCGCGCGCAGCCCCGCGTGGCGCGAGAGGTCGTCTTCCCCGGTTGCGGCAGCGATGAGTGCGAGAAGCGCTGCCCGCACGCGGACGACCGGATCCGCGGAGTCGGTGTCGGTGGCGACCTGCACGGCCAGGGCGGCGAAATCCTCGACGTGCGCGAAGAGCAGATCTTCCTTGGCGGGGAAGTGCACGTAGAAGGTGCGCTCCGATACTTCCGCGCGCTGAACGATTTGCGTGACCGTCGTCGCGGCGTAGCCCTGTTCGGCGAACAGCTGGGCCGCGTTGCGCACAAGCGCGTCACGTGTGCGCTTCCGGCGCGCGTCGTGTCCGTTGCTCTGGGGGCCCGTCATACGAGAAAGCGTAACCTGCCATAAGAAAAGTTTGCAGATCTGCAAACTTTCTCGGACCATAGGAACATGAACTCCGACCAGCGCGTGTACGTCGTCACCGGCGCGGACTCCGGCCTGGGCCGGGCGACGGCTCTCCGGCTGGCCGAGGAAGGCAGCGTCATCACCTGCGGGCTGGGCGATGACATCGATGTGCGCGCCGACCTCGGGTCCGCTGAGGGCCGGCGCGCCTTCGTCGAGCGGGTGAGCACACTGAGCGGAGGCAGGCTCGACGGCGTCGTCGCGTGCGCCGGCTCCGGCGCCGCTCGCGAGACGACGGTGTCGCTGAACTTCTTCGGCGCGGTCGCGACACTGGAAGGACTGCGCGACCTGCTTGCGGCCTCGGACGCACCCGCCGCAGTGGCCGTCTCATCCTCCTCGACGTTGAACCGCGGCAGCACCGCGCTGGTGCATGCGTGCATGAGCGGTGACGAGGACAAGGCGAGATCGGCCGCACGTTTCCTCACCCGCACGCGACGCGGAAGTCAGATCTACCGCTCCAGCAAGATCGCACTCAACCAATGGGTCCGGGAGGCCGCGGTGTCGCCTCGATGGACGCACAGCGGCATCGTGCTGAACGCCGTCGCTCCCGGCATCATCGCGACCGACGTCGTCCTGGACACCTGGGATCGCGACCGCGCCGTGCTCGAGACCGCGCTCCCGCAGCCTCTCGGTGCACCGGGGCCGGTCGACTCTGTCGCCGAGCTTCTGGCAGGCACCGTATCGGCTGGCAACCGATTCATGACCGGTCAGGTCATCTACGCAGACGGCGGCACGGACGCCCTCATGCGGGGCTCGCGTCCGCAACGAGTATTCCTGCGCTACCGCAGTCGGGACGTCATCGCGATGTGGCGTGCGTCGCGACAGCCCTGAACTCCTCATCGCGCCCCACCACGGCATCCGGAGCATCACGACATCCGCCAAGACCTCTCCGTATCGACGAAACCCCGCCGCATCCACATGGACACGACGGGGTTTCGCAGTGCGAGAGGTCTCGCGAGGGCCTCAGACCAGGCGGGTCTTGGGCGAGACGCCGTAGGTGTCCTCGGCATCCGAGAACACGACATCGCCCAGCGCGGCGTCGATCGCCGCGAGGGTGTCGGCGTCCAGCGTCACGCCGGAGGCCTTGACCGTGTCGGCGAGTTGCTCCGGACGGGATGCCCCGACCAGCGCGGCCGCGACGTTCTTGTTCTGCAGCACCCACGCGATCGCCAGCTGCGGCATGGTGAGACCCGCCTGCTCGGCGATCGGCTTCAGGCGCTGGACGGCCGAGAGGGTCTCGTCGTTCATGAAGCGCTTGATGAAGCCGGCGCCGCTCTTCTCGTCGGTCGCGCGGGAGCCCTCCGGCACCGGCTGACCAGGCAGGTACTTGCCGCTCAGCACACCCTGCGCCATCGGCGACCAGACGATCTGCGAGATGCCCAGCTCTTCGGATGCCGGGACGACCTTGCCCTCGATCACGCGGTGCAGCATCGAGTACTGCGGCTGGTTCGAGATGAGCTGGATGCCGAGCTGCTTGGCGAGTGCGTGGCCGTCTCGCAGCTGCTCCGCCGTCCATTCGGAGACGCCGATGTACAGCGCCTTGCCCTGACGCACGACGTCGGCGAACGCCTGGAAGGTCTCCTCCAGCGGCGTCTCGTAGTCGTAGCGGTGCGCCTGATAGAGGTCGACGTAATCCGTGCCGAGGCGCTCCAGCGAGCCGTTGATCGACTCGAAGATGTGCTTGCGGCTCAGCCCGGTGTCGTTCGGCCCCTTGGGACCGGTGGGGAAGTAGACCTTGGTGAAGATCTCGAGGCCTGCGCGGCGCTGACCCTGCAGCGCCTTGCCCAGCACGACCTCGGCTTCGGTGTTGGCGTAGGTGTCCGCCGTGTCGAACGTGGTGATTCCGGCATCCAGAGCGGCGTGCACCGTCTTGACCGCTGCGTCGTCGCCGACCTGCGATGCGTGCGTCACCCAGTTGCCGTACGTGATCTCCGAGACCTTGAGACCACTGTTGCCCAGAAAACGATATTTGACCATGTCTCAACGCTAGAGCCTTCGGCGGGCGAGAGGGTCAGGATGACGAGGTGAACATCAGGTTTCGCCGGATGAACGACTGAACCTGCGCAGCCAGAACTCGGTCTGCGCGACGTGTGCGGCAGCAGCGGCACCTGCTGCGACCGGGTCCTTCGCGGCAATGCCCCGGAGGATCGCCCTGTGCCCGGCATCCGAGTGGAACTTGAGTTCGGCCGCATCGACCGGATCCTCGATGCGGAACTCCCGCGAGCGCGACCGCAGCACTTCGACCAGGCTCGTGAGCGCCGCGTTGCCCGCCATCGCCGCGACCGCCATATGGAACTCGTGGTCGAGCCGAGAGTGCTCGTCGAAGTCCTCCGTCTGCTCGATGCGATCGAGAAGACCGTCGAGTTCGGCCACGATCGCGTCGTCGGATCGTGCCGCCGCGAGCGAGGTCGCATGCGACTCCAGAGCGCGGCGCAGTTCGATGAGTTCGAGGACGCCGTCCATCGGCAGGAGTCCCACCGTCAAGGACAGCACGGTGATGAGATCGGCGGCGCGCAGGTCGCCGACGTAGCTGCCGGAGCCATGGCGGGTATCGATCACTCCGAGGGCCGCAAGCATGCGGATCGCCTCGCGCAACGACCCTCGGGAGACACCGAGCTGTTCGCACAGCTCCCCCTCACTGGGCAGACGATCACCCGGTCGCAGGGTGCCGTCCGCGATCAGAGCGCGAAGCCCGTGCAGCGCGGTGTCCAGTGCTCCCATGCGCTTGCTCTCCTCATCACGCGGGCTGTGCCGAGTCTGTCGGCCAGTTCCGCATTTCTCAAGTTGTATAACGACTTTGCCAAATCTACGCCTAAGGGGTGCCTTTGTCTCGATTATCTGGCACAGTTGTGCAACAAGTTCTCCCTACCCGAGCGAGGCCCCATGTATGACTCGATGCCGTCCGTCGCGCCGCTGACGCTGGCATCCGGCGTGCGCGCCCGCGACGCCTGGCCGCTCGACCCCGAGATCATCCACCTCAACCACGGTTCGTTCGGTGCAGTGCCGACCGAGGTCGTGCAGCTGCAGAACGCCCTTCGCGAGCAGGCCGATCTCAGCCCGGTCGGATGGTTCCCGCGCATCGCCGAACGCGTCGCGCAGGCGAGAGCCGAAGTAGCTCCCTTCCTCGGCGTCGACGCGGACGACGCGGCCTTCGTCCCCAACGCGTCCGCCGCGGCCACCGTCGTCTACAACAGCCTCCATCTCGAAGCCGGTGACGAGATCCTCGTGACCGACCACGGGTACGGAGCCGTCACGATGGGGGCTGCTCGGCTGGCGAGGAGGTTCGGTGCCGTGGTTCGCGCCGTGCACCTCCCGCTGCTCGCCGAAGAGGACGAGGTCGTCGAGTCGTTCCGCGCCGCGTTCGGATCGCGCACCCGGCTGATCGTCGTGGATCAGGTCACGTCTCCCACCGCACGGCGCCTGCCCACCCGCCGCATCACCGAGCTCGCACGTGAACGAGGCATCCGCGTCCTGGTGGACGGCGCCCACGCCCCTGGGCTCATCGCCGACGCAGCACTGCACGGCGGCGGCGACTGGTGGTTCGGCAACATGCACAAGTGGCCGTGTGCACCGCGAGGCTCTGCCCTGCTCGTCACGACGGATGCCGATCGGCAGGAACTGTGGCCCCTGATCGATTCCTGGGGCGCGCCTGAGCCATTCCCCGGTCGCTTCGACACCCAGGGCACGATCGATGCGACCACCTACCTCAGCACACCGGCGGCGATCGCCTTCATCGAACGCGAGTACGGCTGGTCGAGGACCCGCGCAGCCATGTCCGTCCTGGCCGATGAGGGTGCCGCACGGATCGCGGCGGCGATGCAGCCCTACGTCTCGGAAGACGCCAGAGTGCTCCTGCCGATGCCCGTCGATTCGATGCGGCTCATCCGTCTCCCGGACGGACTCGGCAAGACGCGGGAGGAGGCGGACGCCCTGCGCATGGCGCTGTTCGATCTCGCGGGCGTCGAGACGGCGTTCACGAGCTTCGAGGGACACGGATACTTCCGCCTCTCCGTGCACCTGTACACCGAGAGCTCCGATTTCGATGCGTTCATCGAACGCTGCGTCCCCGAGATCCTGCGCCGCGCCAGTGTCACGACCGCGGCATCCCGGACCCCCTGAAACACACGAGAAAGAGGTAGGTCATGAAGCGCACCCGTCTGACGACAGCCGTAGGCCTGGGCACCGTCGCCCTGCTGGGGCTCACCGCGTGCTCCTCCGGCGGCGGTTCCGAGAGCTCTGACGGCTCGGTCACGCTCCAGATGGTCGAGAGCCTGACGAATCCGGCGCGCACCGAGGTCATCCGCGGTCTGCTGGATGACTTCGAGGCGGCCAATCCCGACATCACCGTCGAACTGGTCTCGCCGCCGACCGAGCAGGCCGATCAGACGATCCAGCAGATGTTGCAGTCCGGCAAGGGTGTCGACGTGCTGGAGGTCCGCGATATCACGGTCGGTCCGTTCTCGAACAACGGCTGGCTGTACGACATGACCGACGACCTCGCGGACTGGGACGGCTGGGACGCGCTGACCGAGAACGCGCGCACGGTGGCGGAGGGAGACGGCGAGAGCCTGTTCATCCCCTACGGCTTCTACGGTCTGTCGCTGTTCTATCGCACGGATCTCGTCGAGGAGGCCGGCTTCGACGAGCCGCCGCACAGCTGGAAGGACCTGCTGGAGCAGGCGTCGGCCATCCAGGATCCTTCGAAGAACGTCTACGGGTACGCGTTCCGCGGCGGCCAGAACGGCAACACCAATGTCGTCGCCGCGATCGAGGCGTACGTGATCGACGAACTCGACGTCTCGAACGCCTTCCTCCTCAAGGACGGCGCCACGATCTTCTCCGCACCCGAGGCGCAGGAGGCCGTCGACGATTACTTCGCCCTGTTCGAGCAGGCCTCACCACCGTCCGCCGTGTCGTGGGGCTACCCGGAGATGGTGGCCGGATTCACCAACGGGTCGACGGCGTTCCTCCTGCAGGACCCCGAGGTGATCGCGACGGTTCAGGACTCCAATCTGACCGAGGACCAGTGGGACACCGCGCCGCTGCTCGTCGGCCCGAGCGGCAAGGCCGCGCAGCCCCTCGCGGTCGCCGGCTGGGGTGTCGCTGAGGCGAGCGAGCACAAGGATGCCGCTGTGAAGCTGGTCGAGTTCCTCTCGTCCGCGGAGCCCGCGACCGAGTTCGCGCAGGCCAACAGCCTCGTGCCGATCATCGCCGCGGCATCCGACGACGAGTTCTACGCATCGGGCCCGTGGACCAGCTACGTCACCATGACCGAGGACCCGGACACCTACGTCAACGTGCAGCAGCCGCGCGGCGTCAGCTGGTGGACCGAATGGATCCAGAAGTCCGACCAGGATGTCCAGAACGTTCTGCTGGGGAACATGAGCACCTCTGAACTGCTCGAGTCCTGGGACGCCTACTGGGTCGACAAGTACGCCTCCGAGGGATGATCGCATGACGTCGATGATGCGAACGGGACGTTCCGCCGGCACTGCCGGCGGGGCGTCCCCCGCCCGTCAGGGTCGACGGGCGTTCGGGCGCCGTCAGGCCTGGACGATCCTGGCCTTCCTGTCGCCGGCGATCCTGTTCGTCTGCTGGTTCACCTACTACCCGATGCTGCAGGGCGCCGGGATGGCTTTCCACGACTGGAACCTCTGGGATCTGACGTCGACGCCGTTCGTCGGCTTCGACAACTTCGCAACCGTGCTGGGCGATCCGGTGTTCCCGCAGATCGCCTGGAATTCTGTGCTGTGGGTGGTCTGCTCGCTCGTGCCGCAGTTCGTCATCGGCTTCCTCATCGCGCTCGCACTGCGCAAACGGTTCCGCTTCCGCGGCGTCTACCAGGCGCTGGTCTTCTTCCCGTGGGCGGTGTCCGGGTTCCTCATCGGGCTCCTCTTCCGCTGGATGTTCAACGCGGAGTTCGGCGTCGTCAACGATCTGCTGATGAAAGCGGGTCTCATCGACGCCCCGTTGCCGTGGCTGGCCGATCCGAAGCTCGCCATGGTCGCCGTGATCATCGCGAACGTCTGGTACGGCGTGACCTTCTTCGCGATCATGATCCTCGCGGCCCTCCAGTCCGTACCCGACGAGATGCTGGAGGCGGCGAGCCTGGACGGAGCCGGCAAGGTCCGTCAGCTGTTCTCGATCATCATCCCGTACATCTCGATGACGCTGTTCCTGACGGTGCTGCTGCGGATCATCTGGATCTTCAACTTCCCGGACATCATCTGGGCCATGACCCAGGGTGGACCGGCGAACCAGACCCACATCATCACCACCTGGATGATCAACTACACGCAGAAGGGCAACTACGGCCTGGCCAGCGCGATCGGCCTCATCGTCGTGGCCTTCCTGCTGGTGTTCTGCGCCTTCTATCTGATGGCCATGCGGAAGGTGAGCAAATGACCGTTCTCGTCGCCCCGGACGCCACGGCGGCGGTCGTCACCGGCCGGACCGAGATCCGCACGGTCACGCGCCGCCCCACGATCGGCGGGGTGGTCAGGTTCGTCGGGCTGAGCCTGTGGCTGATCATCACGCTGTTCCCGCTGTACTGGATCGCGCTGACCTCGTTCAAGTCCCCGCAGACGGTCAACGTCTACCCGATCGAGTACTGGCCGAGCCAGCCGTCGGTGCAGAACTACCTCAACCTGTTCGAGTTCAACGATTTCGGCGTCTTCGTGATGAATTCGGCCATCGTCTCGCTCAGCGCCGGGCTGGTCGCCACGTTGATCGCCCTGCTGAGCGCGTTCGTCCTTTCGCGGTTCGAGTTCCGCAGCAAGGGTGCCGTCCTCGTCGCGTTCCTGCTGACCCAGATGATCCCGGCGTTCATCGCCCTCGGCCCGCTGTACTCGATGATGTCGAACCTCGGGCTCGTGGACTCGAAGTTCGGCCTCATCCTCGTCTACGTCGCGATCTGCATCCCGTTCTCGACCGTGATGCTCCGTGGTTTCTTCGAGAACGTCCCTGTCGCGCTCGAAGAAGCGGCGATGATCGACGGCTGCTCGCGGCTGGGTGCACTGTTCCGGGTTCTCGTGCCGGTGCTCACACCCGGCATCATCGCGGCGTTCATCTTCAATTTCGTGAACTGCTGGAACGAACTGTTCCTGTCCGTGATCCTCATCCACTCGACCGAGAACCGTACGATCCCCGCGACGCTGAACGGGTTCATCTCGACGTTCAACGTCGACTGGGGCTCGCTCTCGGCGGCGGCGGTTGTCACGATCCTGCCGACGATGGTGCTGTTCGCCCTCGCCAGCCGGTGGATCGTGCAGGGGCTCACCGCCGGAGCGGTCAAAGAGTAACTCGACCGCGAAACAGGCGTCAGCCCGCGATGTGGACGAGTCGCGGGCTGACGGACTGCGGGCGATGTCGGCACTTACCAGCGTCCGTCCCCCGATGACTCACAGCCCGGCCGAGTACTCCCGCCACGCCTCGCCGAGGCGGCGGACGCCTTCCGCCAGCACCTCGTCCGACGCGGTGAACGGAATCCGGATGTGGTCGTCCGGCGAGGTGGATGCCGCGAACTCGGCACTGCCAGCCACCGAGACGCCGTGGATGGCGGCGACCCGCGCGAATGCGTCCGCCGATCCGGCCGGCATCCGAGCCCACAGCGACAGCCCGCCACGAGGCGCCCGGAACGTCCACTCGGGGAGGTGCTCGGCCATCAGCCTCAGAAGCAGAGCGAGGCGTTCCCGGTGGGCGTGGGAGACCTCGCGCTGCAGAGCTGCGGTATGGGCGAGAAGGTCGCTCGCCAGCAGCTGGGCAGGGACGCTCGTGGATTGATCTGCGAGCTGCCGCGCACCGCGCAGCCGCCTGACCAGCACCGGGTCCGCGCGCAGCCACCCGATCCGCAGGCCTGCCCAGGCCCATTTCGACACGGACTCGACGACGATCACCGGAGCGTCCGGCCGCTGCGCCGCGAGCGTCGGAGGGGCGACGCCGTCGAACGATATCCCGGCGAGCACTCGATCCTCGACGACAGGGACCCCGTACTGCGCAGCGAGGTCGGCGACGTGTCGTCGCGCTTCATCCGGCAACCGCGTCCCCGTCGGATTCTGATGATGCGGGTTCAGAGCGACGAGGGCTGGGCGCAAGCGTGCCATCGCGATCTCCAGTGCCGCCGGGTCGAGACCATCGTCGCCCATCGGGATTCCCTGCACGGTGCCGCCGCGCAGGCCGACCGAGTCGGTCACACCTGGCCAGGTCACCTCCTCCGCGAGCACGACGTCCCCCGGCCCCACCAGCGCGTTGACGACCAGGCTGATCGCCTGCTGCGCGCCGTGCGTGACGAGGATCTGCTCCGGCGTGGTCGGTGTGCCCCCGGCCGTGAGCATCTCGGCGATCTGGGCACGCAGCATCGGGAGACCGGCGGGATCCGTCTCGGGAAGCAATGCGAGATCGAGTCTCGGCTTGTGGTTGCGGATGATCTCGACCGCCGTCGGCGGAATCGATGGCACAGAGCGCAGGAGATCGATCGCGTTCGGCAGTGAGGAGAAGAGCACCTCTCCCCGGCCGGCCCGCCCCGGCCGCGAGACCGGCGACCCTGCGATGCGCGTCCCGCTGCCCTGGCGTCGCTCGACCACCCCTCGTTCGGCGAGGTCCGCATACGCGGCGACCACGGTGCCTCGCGACACGGATGTCGCCGCGGCGAGCGTGCGCTCGGCGGGCAGCCGGTCGCCCGGGCGCAGCTCGCCCGTGGCCACGAGCGCGCGGATGGCGAGCGCCAACCTGGTCGACAATGTCCCGTCGCCCTGCGCCCACCGCCCGAGCCGCGCCGCGAGCGCGGCGGAGTCGACGATGGCCGTCCTGTGGTCCACCAGCCGCTGATTGGCACTGTCTTCGGCGCTCATACTGATGAATTCTGGTCCAATGAGCGACCGAACGCCGACCGATTCGCCATTCACTGAACCATTTGCAGAGGATTGGACCATCGAAGCGATCCTGGAATGGTTCGCAGTCGAGGACACTCGACTCAGCGACGCCAGCCTGCGGGCGCCGTTGCGCACCATCGAGGAGTCGTTGACCGGGAGCCGATGGACCGTCGACCCTGACGCGTCGCCCGCCAGCTCCGTGGCTGCACGCCAGCCCGCCGTCGTCAGCCTCGTCCGGTCGATCGCACTGCATGTGTCCCGACATCCCGCGCTGCGCGCGCACACCGTGGCGGACGTCCTGCATTCCCGTGTTCCGGCCCCGGAGGGCGTCGTTCCGGCGGGGTGATGACGGCAGGCCGTGCGACCCGAACGCTCGGCGGCCAGCCCTGTCGAGAGATTCTGCGACCCGTGCGACCGCAGCCGCTTCAACCCGGTCAGGCCGGAAGCATCCGCCTGAGCGCGGCCTCCCCGGCAGCGAGCGCCGCGTCGAGTTCGAAGTGTCCGGCCGCGCACAGCGTCCCGAGACCGTGGATGAGGCCCCACAGCGCGAGCACGTCGGTCGCCTCCGCGAACCCGACGGCGACCGCAGCGGTCCGAAGCTCCTCCTCGAGTTCGACGATGAGCGGCGCCATCGTCGCGCTGGGCTCGCCGGGGATGCACACGGTCGGGTCGTAGATGACGTCGAAGCCGTGCGGATTCTGAACGGCGTACCGGATGTAGGCGCCCCCGCCGGCGACCAGCGCCGACACCGGCTCATCGGCGGCGGCGATCGCCGACCGCACGACCGCGACGAGGTCGGCCATGCTGCGCTCGGCGAGGACCTTCAGCAGCCCCTGCCGGTCCGCGAAGTGGTGATACGGCGCGTTGTGGCTGACGTTCGCCGACCGCGCGACCTCTCGAAGGCTGATCTCCTGCGCCGGCTTCTCCTCGAGCAATCGCATCGCGGCCGCCTCCAACGCGTGCGCGAGGTCGCCGTGATGGTAGGCCGCTCGAGAAGTTGACACGAGCAACATTGTCTCTTATGTTGACACTGTCCAGCAAATAGACACTGTCAACATTGGAGATCGCATGCCCACCGCACTGATCATCGACGGCCACCCTGACGCCCGCTCGCTCACCGCCGAACTCGTCCGCCGATACGCCGCGGGCCACGGCGATGCACGCGTCCTGGCACTGCGCGACCTCGACTTCGATCCGCACCTGCGCTTCGGCTACCGGGAGAGGATGCCACTCGAGCCGGACCTCGTCGATGCGAAACGCGCACTGCGCGATGCCGAGACCGTCGTCGTCGCGACGCCGCTGTGGTGGGGCTCGGTGCCCGCGGTGCTCAAGGGGTTCTTCGATCGCGCGCTGCTTCCGCAGCAGGAGTACCGCTACACCAAGCTCGGTCTACCGGAGGGCCTGCTCACCGCGCGCCGCGGCCGGCTCCTGCTGCTCGCCGACACCCCGTGGTTCGCCGCGCCCTTCACAGGGCTGCCCGCGCAGACCCAGGTCGCCCGCAACACGCTCCGGCTCTGCGGCATCCGATCCGTCAGCACCCATCGGATGCTCGGCGTGAAGGATGCCGGCCCCGATCGCATCGCGGCGTGGCTCGACCGCGCAGAGCGCCTCGGATCGCGCGACGGGAACCCGGACGCGCGCGATCGGCGCGACGTCGGTCAGACGGCGGCAGCCGCCGCCTCGTCCTCGGTCGTCGCGACGAGCTGACCGCACGCCCCGTCGATCTCCTTGCCACGCGTGTCGCGGAGGGTCGTCGGGATGCCGGCGTCATTGAGTCGGCGCACGAACTCGTTCTGCACCCACACCTCCGACGCGGTCCAGATGGATCCGGGCGTCGGGTTCAGCGGAATCGGGTTCACATGCACCCAGCCGCGCCCGCGGGCATTGAGCTTGTCCGCGAGCAGGTCGGCGCGCCAGCCGTGATCGTTCATGTCCTTGATGAGCGCGTACTCGATGGACACGCGACGCCCGGTCTTGTCGAAGTACTCGCGCGCGGCATCCAGCGCCTCGTCGACCTTCCAGCGGGAGTTCACCGGGATCAGCTCGTCGCGCAGCTCGTCGTCGGGTGCGTGCAGCGAGAGCGCGAACGTCACCGGGATGTCCTCGGCGGCGAGCTTGCGGATCGCGGGCACGAGGCCGACCGTCGACACCGTGATGCCGCGGGCGCTCATGCCCAGCCCGTCCGGCTGCGTGCCGACCATGGTCCGCACCGCGTGCATGACGCGGTTGTAGTTGGCCATCGGCTCACCCATGCCCATGAAGACGATGTTGCTGACGCGCTCCATGGAGTGATCGTCGCGCTTCTTGCCGCCCAGCTCGCCGTTCGCGATCGCGCGGTTGGCCCGGACGACCTGCTCGATGATCTCGGCGGCCGACATGTTGCGCGTGAGCCCCGCCTGCCCCGTGGCGCAGAACGGGCAGTTCATGCCGCAACCGGCCTGGCTGGACACGCACAGCGTGATCCGGCCCGGGTATCGCATCAGCACCGACTCCACGAGAGCCCCGTCATGCAGCCGCCACAGGAACTTGATCGTGTCGCCCTTGTCGGTCTCGAGGCGACGCACCTCCGTCATCAGAGGCGGCAGAAGCCCGGTGACGAGTTCCTCGCGGATGCCGGCCGGGAGATCCGTCATCTCGGCGGGATCAGACGTGTAGTGCTTGAAGTAGTGGGTCGAGAGCTGCTTGGCGCGGAATCCGGGCAGTCCGAGCTCCTTGACCTTCTCGACGCGTTCGGCCGGCGTGAGGTCGGCGAGGTGCACCGGCGGCTTGCCGCGCTTGGGGCTCGCGAACTGCAGCAGCGGCCGCCCCTCGGCATCCTTCTTCTGGGTCCAGCCCTCGGTCGTGGGCCGCACCTGCGGTGTGCCGGATGCCGCGGGCGCCGTCGTGGGACGCACAGCGCCGGTCTTGCGCGGCGCACGGGAGGTGTCGGTCATGCCTTCCAGGGTACGGCGTAGCGGCTGGGAGACGGCGGGATGAGGTGAGGGCCGGTGCGAGAATGGACGAACGCACGCCCGACGAAGGAGCCTCCATGTCAGACCGTCTCGACCGCGCCCGCGCCACCGGCGTCCTCGCCGTACTGCGTGCCCCGTCGCCGGAACTCGCGCTCGAGGCATCCGAGGCGATCATCCGAGGCGGCGTGACGGGCATCGAGGTCACCTACTCGACCCCCGATGCCCCGGCCGTCATCCGAGAGCTGATCGCACGCCACGGGAAGACGGCCTACGTCGGCGCCGGCACGGTCACCACCGTCGAGCAGACGAATGCGGCCGCCGACGCGGGTGCCGAGTTCCTGGTCAGCCCCGGCACGCTCCCCGACCTCACCCGCGCCATGCTCGACACAGGCCGCGTGGTCATGACCGGCGCCATGACCCCCACCGAGGTCATGGGCGCGCTCGAGATCGGGGTCGACGTCGTGAAGATCTTCCCCGCCTCCCTCGGCGGTCCTTCCTACCTGGGCGCACTGCGCGGCCCGTTCCCCGACGCCCCGCTCATGCCCACCGGCGGCGTGAGCCCCGACAACCTGGCCGATTGGTTCGCGGCGGGGGCAGTGGCCGTCGGAGCCGGGGGCGACCTCGCCAACGGATCGTCGATCAAGGCCCAGGACTGGTCCGATCTCGAGCAGCGCGCGCAGCGCTTCACGGCAGCGCTCTCCGCTGTCCGAGCCTGATCGCGCCCGGAGACGAACCGCATGAAGCGAGCGGCGCTCGCGACCGCATTGCTCATCCTGGCGATGAGCACGGTCGGGTGCGCGGCTGCGGACATCCCGACGGCTGAGGAGACCACCATGACCGAAACAGCTGACGCCGCGCTCCTGACGGCCGCCGCGTCCGGCGACGCCGATGCGGTGCGCGCCGCACTCGCCGACGGTGCCGACCTCGAAGTGCGCGGCGATGGCGGAGCGACCGCACTCGTCGCGGCGACCAAGCTGAACCACGTCGACGCGGCCCGCGTACTCATCGAGGCGGGCGCCGACGTGAATGCGAAGGACGACATCCAGGACTCCGCCTACCTGTACGCGGGGGCCCGAGGTCACGACGAGATCCTCCTGATGACGCTCAAGAACGGCGCCGACCTCGCCAGCACGAACCGCTTCGGCGGCACGGCGCTGATTCCGGCGTCCGAACGCGGGCTGCTGTCGACCATCCGGATCCTCCTGGATGCGGGCGTCGACGTGAACCACGTCAACGACCTCGATTGGACGGCCCTCCACGAGGCGATCGTGCTGGGGGACGGGTCTTCGACCTACGTCGAGGTGGTGCGCACGCTCATCGACGGCGGTGCGGACGTGACGATCCCCGACGGCGAGGGCGTCTCACCCCGCAGGCTCGCCGCCGATCGAGGGTACGACGCGATCGTCGCCGAGATCGACCGCGCCGGATGATCGAGCTCACTCCCCTCGCCTGGGGTCTGCTCGGCCTGGCAGCGCTGATCGCCGGATTGGGCAAGACCGCGATCCCCGGCAGCGCGACCGTCTCGGTGGTGCTGTTCGCGGCGGTGCTGCCCGCCAGGACGTCGACGGCCGCGATGCTGCTGCTGTTCATCGTCGGCGACGTGTTCGCCCTGATCGCCTACCGCCGACACGCGCACTGGCCGACGCTCGTCCGGCTCGCCCCCGCCGTGGTGGCGGGCCTCGTCCTGGGCTTCCTGTTCCTCGCGTACGGGGACGATCGCATCGTCCGCCGCGCGATCGGGGTGATCCTGCTGCTGATGATCGCCGTGACGCTGTGGCGCCGGCGCCGGGCTGCCGCCTCGGTGGGCGGCCGGATGCTCGGGGCGACCTACGGCACCCTCGCCGGGTTCACCACGATGGTCGCCAACGCCGGCGGCCCGGTGATGTCGATGTACTTCCTCGCGACCCGGACGCCCGTGCAGGTGTTCCTGGGCACCTCGGCGTGGTTCTTCGCGATCGTGAACCTGGTGAAGGTGCCCTTCCTCGCGGGCATCGGCCTGTTCACGCCCCAGGTGCTCGTGATGGACCTGCTCCTCACCCCGCTGGTCGTCATCGGTGCGCTCGTCGGGCTGAAGCTTGCCAAGCGGATGCCGCAGCAGCTGTTCGACCGGCTCGTGATCATCCTGACGATCGTGGGCGCGGTGTACCTGCTGTTCTGACGGCCGAGATCGATCAGTCGAGGAAGATGTCGGGGAACAGCGCGCTGTCGGGGGTGCCGGGAATCGCCGCGTAGCCGGAGAAGTCCGTCACGCCGTCCGCCTCGAGCACGTCCTCGACGATCAGGCTCTGGCCGGTGTACTCGCGCGCCGGCTTGATGAGCACCGAGTACGCGGCATCCGCGTAGATGTCCGCCGTTCGGCTGGCGGCCATGACCTTGTCCCCACCCAGAAGGTTCTGCACGGCGGCGGTGGCGATCGTGGTCCGCGGCCACAGCGTGTTCGCGGCGATGCCGTCCCGCGCGAACTCGGCCGCGAGGCCGAGCGTGACCATCGTCATCCCGAACTTCGCGAGCGAGTAGCCGGTGTGCGCACCGAGCCACTTCGGCGTCGGGTTCAGCGGCGGCGACAGCGACAGGATGTGGGGGTTCGCGGCATCCTTCAGCTGCGGGATCGCCGCGCGGGACAGCATGAACGTCCCCCGCACGTTGACGTCCTGCATGAGGTCGTACTTCTTGGCGCCGAGGTCGAGCGAACGCGACAGGTCGATCACGCTGGCGTTGTTGAGGACGATGTCGATGCCCCCGAACTCGCCGACCGTCTTGAGCACGGCCTCGGTGATGTCGTCGTCCTCTCGCACGTCCCCGACGATCGGCAGGGCGTTGCCGCCCGCCGCGCGGATCTGCTCGGCGGCGGTGTGGATCGTGCCCTCGAGCTTGGGGTGCGGAGTGTCGGTCTTGGCGAGCATCGCGATGTTCGCGCCGTCCGCCGCCGCGCGCAGCGCGATCGCGAGGCCGATGCCGCGGCTGCCGCCCGACATCAGGATGGTCTTTCCTGCCAGCGTCATGTTTCTCCCGTGTCTTCCGTGGGTGGCTACTTCGGTGCCATTCGGATGGCGCCGTCGAGGCGGATGGTCTCGCCGTTCAGGTAGTCGTTCTCGACGATGTGCTGCACGAGCGCGGCGTACTCGGCGGGCCTGCCGAGCCGAGCCGGGTACGGCACCTGCTCACCGAGGGACGCCTGCGCGGCCTCGGGCAGGCCCGCCAGCATCGGCGTCTCCATGATCCCGGGGGCGATCGTGCAGACTCGGATGCCGTGGCGGGCGAGCTCGCGCGCCACCGGCAGGGTCATGGCGTGCACGCCACCCTTGGATGCCGAGTACGCCGGCTGTCCGATCTGTCCGTCGAACGCCGCGACGCTCGCGGTGTTGACGATGACGCCGCGGTCGCCGGACGACGTCGGGTCGGTGCGAGCGATGACGGCCGCAGCCTGCGACAGCACGTTGTAGGTGCCGATGAGGTTGATCCGGACGATCCGCTCGAAGTCCTCCAGCGAACCCGGCGCGCCCTCGCGGTCGAGCACCTTGGCCGGTGGGGCGATGCCGGCGCAGTTCACGACGACGCGCAGCGGAGCCTCGGTGTTCGCGACGGCGACGGCCGCTGCGGCATCCTGGGGGCTGGTCACATCGCCGGGCGCGAACGCACCGCCCAGCTCGGCGGCGAGCGCGGCACCGGCCGAGCCCGGCAGGTCGAGCAGGGTGACGTGGGCGCCGGCGGCGGCGAGCGCGCGCGCCGTGGCGAGGCCGAGTCCCGAAGCGCCACCCGTGATGAGGGCGCCCGATCCCTGGATCTGCATGCTGTTCTCCTTCGAACGATCGTGCAACTCAGTTCCAGCTTACGCGGTTCCGAGTCCCACGCTGGCGGGAGGCGTCCCGGCGGGTGTTGGTTGGAGCCATGGAACTGCGTCGCAAGCGAGCCTACGACACCGCCAACCCGTCGGACGGATTCCGCGTACTGGTCGATCGGCTGTGGCCGCGGGGCCTCTCCAAGGACCGAGCGGCGATCGATCTCTGGGCCAAGGACGCTGCGCCCAGCCCGGAGCTGCGAAAGGCCTGGCACGCCGCGGATGCGGACGAGTGGGATGCCTACGCCGACCAGTATCGGGCCGAACTCGCGCACGACACGGCGCCGGCCCTCGCCGATCTCGCGGACCGGCTGCGCCCGCACCCGACCGTGACGCTGGTGTATGCGGCTCACGACCCGCTCCGCAATCACGCGATCGTGCTCGAGGAGGCGTTGCGCGATCTGTTGTGAGACGCCCCTCGTTCACAACTCCTCAGATCCAGCGGTGAGCGCGCGGGCGAGCCATCTCGGCCCCGCGGCAGCTCGCTGTGCGAGCATCGATGAGGAGTTGTGAACGCCGAAAGGACTCGCCATGACCATCCCCGCCTCGTCGATCCCCGTGCCCGAGCGCGTCCGTGAACTCGCGGACGGCGCCGCCCTCACCCCGGTCTGGGAGAACAACCTCGGCGGACTCACGTTCCGCACCGACGACGATCGCTACATCAAGTGGGGCCCGCTCGACGCCGAGGCGAACATGCGCGACGAGGCGGAGCGGATGCGCTGGGCCCGGCGCTGGACCCCGGTGCCCGCCGTGCTGGAGCAGGGCCAGGATGCCGGTCACGAGTGGCTCGTCACCGCGGCCATCGCGGGGCGCAGCGCGGTCGACCCGCGCTGGATCGCCGAGCCGGCCGCCGCCGTGCGCGCCGTCGGCGAGGGGCTGCGGATGCTGCATGACGCGCTTCCCGTCAAAGAATGCCCGTGGGAATGGAGTGTGCAGAGCCGCTTCGCGAACGCCGAGCGCCGCGGCATCCGGCTCCCGGACGCGCTGCGCGACGCCCCCGAGATCGACCGGCTCGTCGTGTGCCATGGCGATGCCTGCATGCCCAACACGCTGCTCGACGAGGCCGGGCGCCCGATCGCGCACGTCGACCTCGCCGCGCTCGGAACCGGCGATCGCTGGGCCGACATCGCCGTCGCATCCATGAGCACCGAGTGGAACGTGGGCCCAGGCTGGGACGATGACCTGATCGCGGCGTACGGCATCGACCCCGACCGCGAACGCCTGGCCTACTACCGCGACCTGTGGAACGCCGGCTGACTCAACTCCATACGAACCGGAACGTGCCGACGGCGACCGCCGCGGCGATGGCCACCGCCATGATCGCGAGCCCACCGGCCAGGGCCACGGCATCCCGGCCGTGGAGCCGCGACGGCCGGGCCCATGTCCGTTCGATGCCGGAACCGAAGCCGCGCGCCTCCATCGCCATGGCGAGCTTGGTGCCGCGCCGCACGGCGAACACGAGCAGCACGAACGCCATCGAGAAGAACCGGCGCACCGCTCCGGTGTCGCCGACGCCCCTGGCCCGGCGGGCCAGGCCCATCGTGCGCCAGTCATCGAGGAAGAGTCCCAGCATCCGCGTTCCGGCCAGGATGCCCAGCACGAACCGGCTCGGCAGCTTCGCGACCTGCGCGAGAGCGTCGGCGAGCTCGGTCGGATCCGTGCGCCCGAACAGCAGGATCGTCGGCAGCCCTAGGGCGACCACGCGCAGGCTCACGGCGATCGCGAGCGAAATCGAGTCGTCGCTGATGGTGACGAACCCGAAGCTCCAGTGGATGCGGCCTGCCGGTTCGGCATAGAGCAGCATGCTGAGGCCGGCGATCGGCGCGAAGATGACGATCGGCAGCAGTCGCTTCAGGACCGTTCCGAGCGTCAGCCCGGTCAGCGGCAGGCACAGCAGCTGCAACGCGATGGCGACGAGCGCGCTGGTCACGTCGATCGACGCGAACAGCGGGATCGACAGCACGAGCGCGAGCACGACCTTGGTCACCGGGTTCACGCCGTCGAGCCAGGTCGCTCGTTCGACCTCGACGACGGTCATGCGCTCACCCGGCTCTCGAGCGCGATGCGGTGTCCGCCGAGATGGCGGATCACGCCCTCGTCGTGCGTCACGGCGACGATCGAACGACCGCGCGCGATCTCCTCCTGCAGCAGGGCGACGAGCGAGATCCAGCCGCGGCGGTCCTGCCCGAAGGTCGGCTCGTCGAGCACGATCACCTCGGGGGATGCCGCGAGCACCGTCGCCACCGACAGCCGGCGCTTCTGCCCGCCGGACAGCGTGAAGGGATTGGCGAGCGCGAGGGGAGCAAGACCCAGGCGGTCCAGAAGGGCGTCGACCACGGCATCCGTCCTGGCCCGATCCCAGCCGAGCGCCTTCGGCCCCACCGCCAGCTCGTCGCGCAGCGTCTGGGTGAGGAACTGATGCTCCGGCTCCTGGAAGACCGTCCCGATGCGAGTCAGCAGTTCGCGCGACGCCCACCGGAACGGACGGCGGCCCGAGCGTGCGGCCAGATCCGCCGCGGCGACCACCTCGCCGGAATGCTCCGGGAGAAGGCCGGCCAGCGTGAGCGCCAGCGTGGACTTGCCCGCACCGTTCGCTCCCGAGATGACGGTCGCGCTGCCCCGCGGGATCTGCACGTCGAGCCCGGCCTGGACGATCGTGCGCGGTCCGCGCGCGATCGACAGCTCGGAGGCGGAGAGCACCGCAGGCCCCGTGGCGGCGTCGAGTTCCGGCAACGCGATCGACGCATCCGGGACCCACACCCCCGCCTCGGCGAGCGCTGCGCCGTGCTCGGCGAAGACCCGTGACGGCGATCCGTCGGCCAGCAGACCGCCGTCGGCGGCGAGCACGATGACGCGGGTCATGAGATCCACCCACACCGGAGTGCGGTGCTCGACGACGACGAGCGTCGCGCCCGTCGCGTCGACGGCGCGCTCGACGCTCGCGCGCACTTCGCCGACACCGGCCGGATCCAGGTTCGCCGTCGGCTCGTCCAGCAGGAGGAGACCGGGGCGCATCGCCAGAGCGCCGGCCAGCACGAGGCGCTGCTTCTGCCCGCCGGAGAGCGCCTTGGTGGGCCGATCGAGGGCGACGTCGAGTCCGGTCGCCTCGAGCGCTTCGGCCACCCGGCCGGGGATCTCGGATGCCGGGACGCCGAGGTTCTCGCAGCCGAACGCGACGTCGTCGCCGACCTTGGACAGCACGATCCCGGCATCCGGGTCCTGCAGGACCAGCCCGGTGCGACCGCGTGCGGATTCGGGAGCCGCGCCGTCGAGCCGCAGCGAGCCGGTGCGCTCCCCCTCGTCGGCGTCGCCGAGCACGCCGGCAAGACCCGCGAGCAGCGTGGACTTACCGGCGCCGGATGCCCCCAGCAGCAGCACTCGCTCGCCCGGTTCGATCGTGAACGAGACGTCGCTGACGGCCGCACGCTTGCGTCCCGCGTAACGCCACCCCCACCCTTCGGCGTGGACGCGGACGGGGGCGGCGGCGCTCATGCTCAGACCTCGCGGACGAGCTCTCGCCCGGCCGCGAAGCGGTTCAGGGCCCCCGTGACGGCGAGCGCGCGCACGAGCAGCCATCCGACCACGCCGGCGAGGATCGCCCCGGAGATCACGATCGTGGTGAGGTAGATCGCGTTGAACTCGAGCGACTTCAGGATGTTGGGCGAGCTGCCGTAGAAGAGCTCGAAGACCCAGGCGGCCGCCGCGGCGCCGACACCGGCGAGCATCGCGACGACGATCCCGAACCGACGGTAGAAGAACAGCGCGAAGATGAGCTCGGCGCCCAGCCCCTGCACGATGCCCGAGAGCACCGTCGAGACGCCCCACACATTGCCGATCAGCATCGAGACGATCGCGGCGACGACCTCGACGACGAAGGCGGCACCCGGCTTGCGGATCACGAGTCCGCCGATCACGCCTCCGATCAGCCAGATGCCGACGGCGATGCCGCCCAGGCCGGGGGTCAGCGCGTCGGCGGCCCCGAACCATGCCCCGCCGATGATGTTCCAGCCCCAGAACAACAGGCCGATCGCGACGCCGAGCACAGCGGCGACGACGATGTCGACGACGCGCCAGCGCCACGGAGTGGCGGAAGCGGGTGCACCGGTGGCGGCGGCATTCGTCGCTTCGTTGGAAGCGGATGCGGACGTGGACGTACTCATCTGATCTCCTCCCTGCGCCGGCATGATCCGGATCAGGTTCGACGGTCGAAGCGCGGATCGCTTCCTCTCAGCCCGGCTCGCCGGACTCCCGTGGGTTGTGGGGTCGATCTTACTCCCTGGCCAATACGGCGTTGTCACATATGGATTCGGTACCGTATTCGAGTGACCCTCGATGAGCAGACCGACGAGAGCGGTGCCCTGACGCGCCGCGAGCTCCGTCGACGCACGGGGGCGATCCCGGTGGCCACGGATTCGGATGCCGACGGAACCGTCGACACCACAGCAGTCGATTCCGACGATCTCGATACGCCTACCACGCCCGTGGCCGTCGTGCCTGCGGCGGTCGCCACCGGCACGGTCGCAGAAGAGCGGGTCGCGGCACCGGTTGTCGCGAAGCGTATGGATGCCGATGCCGGCGCAGAATCGGCCGAGTCGGGCTCTTCCGGCTCAGCAGCCGAGGGCGCTGTCGCGGCGAGCGCGTCCGAGGCAGGTGAGCCCGAGACGACCGATGCGGACGCCGAGCTCGCGGCGCTGCTCGCGGCGCAGGCCGAACCCGTGCGTCCGGCAGCCGCATGGGCCGACGAGAACTCTCCGGCGACCGCCCTGCTCTGGGTGAATCCGATCGACGTCGAGGCCGCCACCCAGGCGGCCCCTCTCGAGGCACCGACGGCGACCGCGGACGAGCCCGACCTGCTGGTGGGCGCTCCGCGCCGGGGATTCCTGCAACCCGGCATCCTCGTTCCTCTCGGTACCCTCGCAGCCCTCGGTGTCGCCTACGCCGCCACCACGCTGCTGTGGCCCCTTCACGAACTGCCGCCGACGATCGAGGCCGTCGCGGTCACACCGGCCGGTGCGACCGCAGCCGACATCGCCTGGCCGGCCGTCGGCAGCGCCGGCGTCGGCGTCGAGGGCGTCAGTACAGCGGCTTCGACCACCGAGACGGCCCCGATCGCCAGCGTGACGAAGGTCGTCTCCGCGATGCTCGTGCTCGACGCGATGCCGTTGCAGCCCGGCGAGCAGGGTCCGGAGTTCGACTTCGACTACAGCGACACCGTGGAGTACTGGTCGTACCGCAGCGACGACCAGTCGGCGCTCGATGTCCCCGTCGGCGGAACGCTCACGGAGTACCAGATGCTTCAGGGCATCCTGCTCGGGTCCGCGAACAACTACATCGACCGCCTGTCCGACGAGATCTGGGGGTCCGACCGCGAGTTCGCAGCCGCGGCCGAGCAGTGGCTCGCCGCACGCGGTCTGAACGACATCACCGTCGTGACGCCGTCCGGACGCAACGACCGCAACGTCGCCTCGCCGGCATCGCTGACCGCCCTGGCCTCCATCGCCATGTCGAACCCTGTCTTCGCCGAGATCGTCGGCACGTCGACGGTCGAGCTGCCCGGGGCGGGCCTCGTCACCAACTCGAACGGCCTGCTCGGCGAGCCGGGGATCGTCGGGATCAAGACCGGCTCGCTGGACGACGACTACAACCTGCTCAGCGCCAAGGACGTCACAGTCGGCGACACGGATGTCCGCATCTACGCCGCAGTACTCGGCCAGGAGAGCGACGAGGAACGTCTCGCAGCCAGCCGCGCACTGTACGAGCAGGTCGAAGCGCAACTGCAGGCCCAGGGGCCCGCTGTCACCGCCGAGACCGTGGTCGGCGAGGTCAGCACGCCGTGGGGCGCGACCGCCGACATCGTCACCGATGCCGACGCGAACGTCGTGCTCTGGAACACGACCGCGCCGACGGCCGAGGTGTCCTTCGATCTCGGCGACAACCGGGATGCCGATGCCGACGTCGGCTCGATGACCGTCGCCGGGCCGGTGAACACCGTCGAGATTCCCGTCGTGCTCTCCGAAGAGCTCTCCGGTCCGAGCGCCTGGTGGCGCCTGACGCATCCGTTCGAGCTGCTCGGCATCACGGACTGACGGGAACGCACGTCGCCGAGGTGGCGCACAGCGCCGCGAGAGCGCGCGAGGTGCGACCACGCGCGACGCGTCCCGCCCGCTACACACGCACCGTGGCCACCTCCACTGGCCGTCGTGGCGCATATCGCCGCCTCGACGCGCGGGAGGCGGACATACGAGACCCCTGCCTGAACACTGCATGACCGGGGTGTCGCGAATGGTCGCGTGAGCGCGCGAGACGGCCGCACGCGATACGTGCCGTCCCCCGGGAGCGACGAAGGGCCGCCACCCGAGCGGGTGACGGCCCTTCGTGCGCGTCAGGTCAGGCCTTGTCGTCGGACTCCGGTTCGCCTGCCGCGACGGAGACCCCGGCATCCTCCGCCTCCTCGTCCGCTTCACCGGTGACGACCACGGGAGTCGACGTGGTGAGCGCCTCTTCGGCATCGATGTCGGTCGCCGCCTGCTCGAACTGCGACTGGTACAGCCGCCAGTACGCGCCCTGAGCGGCGATGAGCTCGTCGTGCGTGCCCTTTTCGACGATGTCGCCGTGCTCCATCACGAGGATGAGGTCGGCATCGCGGATCGTCGACAGCCGGTGCGCGATCACGAACGAGGTGCGCCCCTGGCGCAGCGCCGCCATGGCGTGCTGCAGCAACAGCTCGGTACGGGTGTCGACCGCACTCGTCGCCTCATCGAGGATGAGGATCGACGGCTGCGAGACGAACGCGCGGGCGATCGTGATGAGCTGTCGCTCGCCGGCCGACACGTTCGACGCGTCCTCGTCGAGGACCGTCTCGTATCCGTCGGGAAGCGCGTGGACGAAGCGGTCGACGTAGGTCGCCTTCGCCGCAGCGAGCACCTCTTCATCGGTCGCCGTCGCTCGGCCGTACCGGATGTTCTCCAGGATCGACCCGGCGAACAGCCATGGATCCTGCAGCACCATTCCGGTGCGCGAGCGCAGGTCGGAGCGCGTGAGCTCGGCGATGTCCTGACCGTCGAGCAGGATGCGCCCGCCGCTCAGCTCGTAGAAGCGCATGATCAGGTTGACCAGCGTCGTCTTGCCGGCGCCCGTCGGACCGACGATCGCGACCGTCTGACCGGGCTCCACACGGAACGACAGGTCGTTGATCAGCGGACGCTCCGGCGTGTACGAGAACGACACGTTCTCGAACTCGATGACGCCCTTGCCGTCCTTGAGCTGCGGTGCCTGCTCGGCGTCGGCCTCCTGCTCGTCGGCATCCAGGAAGTCGAACACCCGCTCCGCCGAGGCGGTGCCGGACTGCACGACTGCCGCCATGCCGCCCAGCTCGCTCAGCGGCTGTGTGAACTGCTGCGAGTACTGGATGAACGCCTGCACGTCTCCGAGTCGCAGCTGGCCGCTGGCGACCATGAGGCCACCGAGCACCGCGATCCCGACGTAGGTGAGGCTTCCGACGAAGGTCATGGCGGGCATGATGATGCCCGACAGGAACTGCGCCTTGAAGCTCGCCTGGTAGAGCTCCTCGTTCTCGACCTGGAACTTGTCCAGGGCATCCTGCTCGCGCCCGAAGACCTTGACCAGCGCGTGACCGGAGAAGGCCTCCTCGACGCGCGCGTTCAGTCGGCCGACCTTGCGCCACTGCGTTCCGAACGCTTTCTGCGAGTGCGGCCCGATGACGCCGAAGATGACGCCCATGAGCGGCAGGGCGACGAGGGCGACCAGCGCGAGCTGCCACGAGATCGTGAACATCATCCACAGCACGCCGATCACCGTGAGGATCGACGTCAGCGCACCCGAGAGCGACTGCTGCATGGTCTGGGTGATGTTGTCGATGTCGTTCGTGACGCGGGAGATCAGCTCACCGCGCTGCACCTTGTCGAAGTACGACAGCGGCAGACGGTTGATCTTCGCCTCGACGTCTTCACGCAGGCGCCACATCGTGCGCATCATGATGACGTTAATCACATAGCCCTGGATCCAGGTGAGCAGCGCTGCGCCCACGTAGATCGCCAGCACGGCGATGATGATCCAGCGCAGGCGGTCGAAGTCGATGCCCGCACCGACCTGGAAGTCGCTGAACGCCGCGACCATGTTCGCGAAATCGTCCTGCCCCTGCGCGCGGAGCATCTCGACGATCTGCTCCTGCGATGTGCCCGCCGGAACGCCCGAGTCGCCGAGGGCCTTCGAGATGAAGCCCTCGTAGATGATGTTGGTCGCCTCGCCGAGCACCTTGGGTGCCGCGACGGTGAGGACGACACCGATGGCGCCGAGGATCGAGACGAAGACGAACCACAGTGCCGACGGCTTGAGCAACCCGATCATGCGACCGAAGCTCTTGCCGAAGTTGTCGGCCTTGCCCGGCGCAACGGCGTCCCAGTCTCCCGAGTTCTGACGCGCCTGCTCGGCGAGCTCGGCTTCGTACTGCTCGTCAGCTGTCAGCTGTTCCGGCGTGCTCATGCGTCCACTCCCAGCTGCGATTCGACGATCTCACGGTAGGTCTCGCTCGAGGCGAGGAGTTGGTCGTGCGTACCGACGCCGACCATCGTTCCGCCGTCGAGGACGACGATGCGGTCGGCATCCGTGATGGTCGACACGCGCTGCGCGACCACGATCTTCGTCACCTCCGGCAATTCCCGCCACAGGGCCTGTCTGAGGCGCGCATCCGTGGTGAGATCGAGCGCGGAGAACGAGTCGTCGAACACCAGGATCTGCGGGCGGTGGACGATCGCGCGCGCGATCGCGAGGCGCTGACGCTGACCGCCGGAGACGTTCGTGCCGCCCTGAGCGATGCGCGAGTTCAGTCCGTCGGGCATCTCCTCGACGAAGTCACGTCCCTGAGCGATCTCGAGAGCCTTCCAGAGCTCCTCGTCCGTGGCCTCCTCGCGGCCGTAGCGGAGGTTGGACGCCACGGTTCCCGTGAACAGGAACGGTCGCTGCGGAACGAGCCCGATGCTGTCCCACAGCGCTTCGACATCGGCCTCGCGGACGTCGGTGCCACCGACGCGCACGACGCCTCCTGTCACGTCGAACAGACGAGGGATGAGCGACACCAGCGTGGTCTTGCCTGCGCCGGTCGATCCGACGATGGCCACGGTCTCACCCGGCTCCGCACGGAAGCCGATCCCGGTCAGCACCGGCGACTCGGCACCGGGGTAGGTGAACTCGACGTCCTCGAACGAGATCGCGCCGGGGGCCGGGAACTCCTTGACGCCGTTCTCCGGACGCTCCAGCGTCGACGCGACGTTCAGCACCTCGCCGACGCGCTCTGCCGAGACGGCGGCGCGCGGGATCATGATCGCCATGAAGCTGGCCATGATGACCCCGCCCATGATCTGACCGATGTACTGCATGAAGGCGAACAGTGTGCCGACCTCGACGTTGCCCTCGTTGATCTCGATGCCGCCGAACCAGATGACCGCCACCACGGTGACGTTCAGGATCAGCATGAACAGCGGGAACAGGAGGACGAACAGCGAGCCGATCTTGCGTCCGAGGATCATGATGTCCGTGTTCGCACCGCGGAATCGCTCCTCCTCGATGTTCTCGCGGACGAATGCGCGAACGACGCGGACGCCGGTGAGCTGCTCGCGCATGATGCGGTTGACGTTGTCGAGCTTGCGCTGGTTGCGCCGGAACAGCGGCACCATGCGGCCGATGATGATCGCCGCGAGGATGAGCAGCACCGGCACGGAGACGGCGATCAGCCAGCTCAGACCGACGTCCTGCTGCACGGCCATGATGATGCCGCCGATCGCGAGCATGGGCGCCATGACGAACATGGTCGCGCCCATCATCGCCAGCATCTGGACCTGCTGCACGTCGTTGGTGTTGCGGGTGATCAGCGAGCCGGCGCCGAACTGCGAGACCTCGCGCTCGGAGAAGCCGCTCACGCGCGAGAACACGTCGGCGCGGATGTCGCGGCCGACGCTCATCGCCGCGCGTGCGGCGAAGTAGGTCGCGATGATCGAGGCCGTGATCTGACCGAGCGAGACCATGAGCATGAATGCTCCGGTGCTCCAGATGTAGCCGGTGTCGGCCTGCGCGACGCCCTTGTCGATGATGTCGGCGTTCAGGCGGGGAAGGTAGAGAGTCGCCAGGGCGCTGGCGAACTGGAACACCAGGACGCCGACGAGCAATGGCCAGTATTTGGAGAGATAGCGGAACAGGAGTTTTCCGAGCATGGAGGATTCCTTCTGAGCAGCGGACCCGAGTGGGCCATCAGATAGCGTGCCACGCCCCACGGACATTGCCCAGTGGATCCGGGCATTATCCGCTCAGGGCGAACGAATTCCGCCGGTCGGAGCACATATCTGCACCCCGTCCAGCTACCTCAGCCGAACAACGGCACGCTCGGCACGAACGCCCTGGCGCCGGCTCCGGCATCCGGAGCGAGCTCGGCGATCGTGGCCGGCTGCCATCGCGGGGTCTGATCCTTGTCGACCAGCTGCGCACGGATGCCCTCGACCAGGTCGGGGTGGTGATTCACGAACCACAGCACCCGCCGGTACTCCCCGGTCAGCGCGTCCCTGAGGTCGCCGGTGCGCGCCTCGCGCACGGCCTCGAGCGTGACAGCGAGCCCGGTCGGTGCGAGCTCTGCGAGCACGGCGGCCGTCTCGGTCGCTGCGGGTTCTGCTCTGTCGGTCAGCCGACGCATGATCCCGGCCATCGAATCGGCCGAGAAGACCTCGTCGATCCAGCTCCGTTCAGCCGCCAGGGAGGAAGGCTCAGGCGTCTCATCGAAGAGCAGGACGAGCTCTGCAGGGCCGGTGGGATCGGCGCGATACGCGAGCGCCTCGCGCAGCGCCCCCAGGTTCTCGGAGGGCACGTAATGATCCGCGAGGCCCGTGTAGACGGCATCCGATCCGTTCAGCGTGCGCCCCGTCAGGGCGAGGTACTCGCCCAGGCGGCCGGGTGCGCGACCCAGCAGATAGGTGCCGCCGACATCGGGGGTGAAGCCGATCCGGGTCTCGGGCATGGCGAGCTTGGAGCGTTCCGTGACGATGCGGATCGCTGCGTGGCCCGCCAAGCCGATGCCACCGCCCATCGTGATGCCGTCCGCGAAGGCGACCAGAGGCTTCGGGTACTCCGCGATCAGCGCGTTCATCGCGTACTCGGCGCGGAAGAATTCAGCCGTCCGCTCCGCCGCCCCGTCACGGATCTGGTCGTAGAGGGCACGCACGTCACCGCCGGCGCAGAGCCCGCGGCCCTCGCCGTCGAGCAGGACGATCTGGACGTCGGTGTCGGTCTTCCACGCCTCGAGCGCTCGGGTGATGTCCTGGATCATGCCGAGATCGAGAGCATTGATGGCCTCTGGTCGGTTGAGCGTGAGCCGTCCGAGCGCACCCTCGGTGCGGACGAGGACGCGGGATGCTGCAGGCTGATCGGTCACGGATGACACGTTACCCGCTGGCGCATTCCGCCCAGATAATGCACGATTTACCGCGATTTCCGACAAGATAGAAGGTACTGCCCACCGAAGAGAGGTCCCGATGCCCGACGGACAGGTGCTCGAGTTCGATCGAGTGACGAAGCGCTTCAGCGACGTCACCGCCGTTTCCGACTTCTCGGGACGGGTCGAGCCAGGCGTCGTCACGGGGTTCCTCGGTCCGAACGGCGCCGGCAAGACGACCACGCTGCGGATGCTGCTCGGCCAGATCCGGCCCACCTCGGGCACGGCGACCATCGGCGGGGCGCAGTACTCCGATCTGAAGCACCCAGCGCGGGTCATCGGTGCGATGCACGAAGATCCCGGCTTCCGTCCGCGCCGAACCGTCGAACGCCACCTGATCGCCGCGGCGAAGGCGAACGGCATCGCGCTGTCGCGTGTCTCCGAGGTCATCTCATTCGTCGGTCTGGACGGCGAAGCCGGCACCCGGATCGGCGCACTGTCGCTCGGAATGCGTCAGCGACTGAGCGCTGCGACCGCCCTGCTCGGCGACCCCGGCGCCCTCGTGCTGGACGAGCCTGCGAACGGGCTGGACCCCGAGGGGATCCGCTGGATGCGCATGCTCATCCGCGGGCTCGCCGATGAAGGCCGCACCGTGCTGGTCTCGTCGCACGTGCTGAGCGAGGTCGAGCAGGTCGCCGACGAGATCCTCGTCATCGCCCACGGGCAGCGCAAGTTCGCCGGCTCCCTGGCCGCGCTCGCGGATCCGACGGCCGGGCCGGTCGTGGTGGATGCCGTGGATCGCAACGGCCTCACGGACGCGCTGCGCGCCGCCGGATTCGAGTTCGAAGTTCTGCGTTCGGGCCTCACCGTGCGCGGCAGCGACGCGAGGACCATCGGGACTGTCGCCGCGCAGGCGGGAGTCGCTCTCACCACCCTGCAGCAGCGAGGGCCGACGCTCGAAGACGTCTTCCTGGACCTCGTCAACGACCGGCCGGTGCAGCTGCGCAAGCCGGACGTCGCCGACGCGACGGTGGCGGTTCCGATCGTCGCGGAGCCTGCGGCCGCCTCGACCGACGCGGATGCCGCGCCCACGAACGCCTCCTCCGATATCGAGGCCGAGGGTGCCGACGCCGCAGCGGGTACCGAGTCCGCAACCCCGGACGCCCCGTCCGCAACCCCGGACGCCCCGTCCGCAACCCCGGACGCCCCGTCCGCAACGGCAGACGCCGAGCCCCTGCCGGCGGACGCCGACGCTGCCGCGGACGGTGACGAGGAAGAGGACGACGCCGTGGCAGCCCTCGAGGCAGCCGTCGCGGTCGAGAACCCCGATGACGATGAGGTCGACGTCGCAGCCGAAGAGGTCGATGGGTTCGCCCCGGTCTCCGCGGGCGAGGATCGGCCGCTTCCGGGCGTCGCGGGTCTCGCTGCCGCAGCGGCCGGGCTCTCTCGAACGGACGAGAGCACCGACACGTCGCCGAACCCCGCGGTCTCGGACGCCTGGGCTGCGCTCATCACCGGGCGGCCCCTCGATGAGGCAGCGGATGACGAGCAGGCATCGGCGGAGTCGTCCCCCGACGACGACGACGACAAGGGCGATGACGACGAGACGATCCCGTCGGAGTCGCCCGACGCCGAGTGCACCGAGTTCGCGCACGAGCAGCACGTCGCGGAGGGCGATGAGGCGGAGCCCGAGCCCGACGCGCACGAACGCGAGCAGAACGCGACCGGCGAGCACCAGGAGCACCCGCGCTCCTGAGCGTCAGATCGGACGAGGTCGGATGACCGGGCGCCCTTTCCCCTTGACGACGGGCGTCGGCGCGGTCGCCACGATCTCGACGACGTCCGCGAGCTCCTCCGTCACATCGAGGCGGAGCGCCTGCGTCAACGCGAGCCCGTGCCGGGTCGTGAAGATCAACCGCTGATACAGCTCGTCGCCTTCGAGATCGATGACCACGCTCGGCCGACGGCGGCGGATGAGGACGAAGTCGGTCGTTCCGGCGCCCTTCCAGGTACCGGCGGCGAGGATGCTCGGGATGTGCGTCCCCGGTCCGGGGACGCCGCGCAACCACGTCCAGGCGTCGTCGGTCAGCTGGACCTTCGTGATCGTGTCGCGCGCGACACGGATGTTCTCCCGATGGAATGTCGCGGCACGCTCGACGGGCGAGAGCACGACCTCGAGCTGCGTCTGATCCAGCAGCAACGTCACCATGACTCTCAGTCTGCCAGCGTCCCCCTGCGAGATGTCTGCGACTTGCTCACAGGACGGCAACGATCCGTTGTGGGATTCCTTCTGGTCACCCTCGCGCGGCCTGGGCAGCTGCCGCAGCCGCAGCCGGAAGCGCACGCTCGATCCGCTCCAGGGCGTCGTCATCGTGCGCCGCGGTGAGGAACCACGCCTCGAACACGCTCGGCGGCAGGGCGACGCCCTGCCGCCGCATGCTGTGGAAGAACGGCGCGTAGCGGAACGCCTCCTGCGCCTGTGCTTCGGCGTAGTCGCGCGGCGCGCGCTCGGCGAACACGACACCGAACAGGTTTCCGGCCCTGGGCACGGCGTGCACGACGCCGGCCGCGGTGAGTGCGGCATCGAGGGCGTCGGCGAGACGGGATGCCGCGGCATCCACTCGTGCGTACACCTCGGGCGTCGCCAACCGCAGCGTCGCCAGTCCTGCGGCTACCGACAGCGGGTTCCCCGACAGAGTGCCCGCCTGATAGACCGGCCCGAGCGGAGCGAGCAGATCCATGACCTCGGCGCGACCGCCGAGCGCGGCCAGCGGCATCCCTCCGCCGACGACCTTGCCGAATGTGATGATGTCGGGCAGGTACACGTCGCCGGCCGAGGCCTGCAGGCCCCAGAACCCGGCGGGATGGACGCGGAATCCGGTCAGCACCTCGTCCAGGATGAGCAGCGCGCCGTGCGCGTGCGCGGTCTCCGCGAGGAAGGCGTTGAAGCCCGGCTCCGGCTCCACCACGCCCATGTTCGCGGCCGCGGCCTCGACGATGATCGCGGCGATGCGATCGCCGTGCTCGGCGAAGACCGCCTCGATCGCGGCGCGATCGTTGTAGGGCACCACGAGCGTCTGCGCCGCGATCGGCGCCGGGACGCCGGCCGAACCGGGCAGGGCGAGCGTCGCCACGCCGGATCCGGCGGCGGCCAGCAGGCCGTCGGAGTGGCCGTGGTAGTGGCCCGCGAACTTCACCAGCAGATCGCGTCCTGTGGCGCCGCGCGCCAGACGGATCGCGGTCATCGTTGCCTCGGTGCCGGTGGAGACGAGCCGTACGCGCTCGATCGGAGCGTGTTCGCCGACGCGAACGCGGTCGACGATCAGCTCCGCGAGCTCGACCTCGCCCTCGGTGGGGGCGCCGAACGAGAGACCATGCGTCGCAGCATCCTGCACCGCAGCGACCACGTCGGGGTGCGCATGGCCGAGCAGTGCGGGGCCCCACGACGCCACGAGATCGATGTACGTGTCGCCGGCGGCATCCGTCACCGTCGCCCCCTGTGCCGACGCGAGGAAGCGCGGGGTCCCGCCGACCGACCCGTACGCGCGCACGGGGGAGTTCACCCCGCCCGGTGTCACGGCGCGTGCTGCGGCGAACAGGTCGTCGTTGCGGTCGGTCATGTACGAGTCCTCGTGTTCTGTGTCAGGGCGGCGCTGTGCTCAGCGACGCGAGGACGCGAGCCAGCCTGCGGCCTCGGTCGCCCAATACGTGAGCACGGCGTCGGCACCGGCACGGCGGATCGAGAGCAGCGACTCCAGGATCGCCGCTCTGCGATCGATCCAGCCGTTGGCCGATGCGGCCTCGACCATCGCGTACTCACCGGAGATCTGATATGCCCAAACAGGAATATGAACGCTATCGCGCACCTCGCGCAGCACGTCGAGGAACGACATCGCGGGCTTCACCATGACGATGTCCGCGCCCTCGGCTTCGTCGAGCAGCGCCTCGCGAACGCCCTCACGACGGTTCGCCGGGTCGAGCTGGTACGTGCGTCGATCGCCGGTCAGCTGCGAATCGACCGCCTCTCGGAACGGACCGTAGAAGGCGCTGGCGTACTTGGCCGCGTACGCGAGCAGCAGCGTGTCCGCGAAGCCCTCGGCATCCAGCGCACGACGGATCGCGGCAACCTGGCCGTCCATCATGCCGCTGAGTCCCAGCAGGTGCGAGCCGGCGCGCGCCTGCGCGAGCGCCATCGCGGTGTACCGCTCCAGCGTGGCGTCGTTGTCGACGGAACCGTCGGCCGCCAGCACACCGCAGTGCCCGTGGTCGGTGAACTCGTCCAGGCACAGGTCGGTCTGCACGACCAGCGCGTCGCCGACCTCTGCGGCGAGGGCGGCGGTCGCGACGTTCAGGATGCCGTCGGGGTCGTCCGCGCCGGAGCCGATCGCATCGCGCACGGTCGGAACGCCGAAGAGCATCACGCCGCCGACCCCGGCCTCGGCGGCCTCGACGGCTGCACGTCGCAGCGAATCCAGCGAATGCTGCACGACGCCGGGCATCGACCCGATCGGAACGGCGTCGGTGACGCCCTCGCGGACGAACATCGGCAGGACCAGCTGCCGCGGCAGGACGTCGGTCTCGCGTGCGAGATCGCGAACGGCCGTCGACTGGCGCAGGCGGCGAGGGCGGATGTCGGGGAAGCTCACGGTGCGAACTCGTCCGCCGCGTGCGGGAGCGTGAAGTGCGAGACGGCCTCGATCAGGGCATCCACGGTCTGCTTGTCCGCGACGACCTGAATGGACAGGCCGGCCTTGCGCGCGTCCTTCGCGGTCCGCGGGCCGATGGCGGCGAGCAGCGTCTCGTCCGGGATCTGCGGGAACTGCTCCCTGACCTGATGCGCCACGGAGCCGCTCGTGATGAGGATCGCGTTGATGCGGCCGTTGTCGACGTCGCGACGGATGCGATCCGTCACCGGGACGCCGACCGTGCGGTAGGCGACGACGCTCGACACGTGGTGGCCCGCTTTGACCAACGACTTCGACAGCACCGGCTTGGCGATCTCGCTGCGCAGAGCGAGGATGCGACGCGGTTTCGACTCGAGGGCGATCAGCTGAGCGGCCATCCCCTCGGCGGAGTTGTCCTGCTCCGGCACGAGGGCGACCTCATAGCCGGCGGCCTGCAGTGCAGCCGCCGTCGTCTCGCCGACCGCCGCGATCTTCGTCTTCTTCGGGACGACGGCGCGATGCGCGAACAGCACATCGACCGTGGTCGCGCTCGTGACGGTCAGCCAATCGAACCCCCCGCCCGCGAGCTGTTCGAGAGCGGCGTCGAGCGCGGCCTGATCGTTCGTCGGGCCGAAGTTGATCAGCGGTGCGACGACGGGCACGGCGCCCTGGGAACGGAGGCTGGCGGCGACGCCGTCGCCCCACGGGCCTCCTCGCGGGACGAGGACGCGCCAGCCGGCCAACGGCTTGTCATGCTTCGATTCGGATTCGGTCATCAGGAATGCTCTCGGGGAACGAGGTCGGCCGCCCCTTGTTCGAGCAGCCGACGGGCGACAGACAGCCCGATCTCACGTGCTTCGTGCATCGGGTTCGCACCATCGGCAGCATCCGCACCATTGCCACTGCCGTTCAGACGAATATACCCCCCGTTCACCTGCTCGGTGACGTCGAGCCCGATCCGCCTGGTCCCATCGACCGCGTAGACGACCGTGCGGATCCGCACGGAATCGCCGTCCACGACGGCGTGCGCCGCCATCGGAGCCTGGCAGCCGGCGTCGAGACCTTCGAGGATGCCGCGCTCCACCTCGACGGCGAAATGCGTCTCCCGGTCATCCAGCGCGGCGAGGGCCGCGCGCAGGTCGTCCGGGGCATCCGAAGTGGTCTCCACAGCCAGCGCTCCCTGCCCCGGGGCGGTCGGCCACTCGGCGAGGCCGAGCTCCTCACGGTGCAGACGCGTCTCGCTGCCCAGCCGCGAAAGCCCCGCCGCGGCGAGGATCACGGCATCCAGCTCGCCGGACTCGACCCGAGCGAGGCGCGAGTCGACGTTCCCGCGGATGTCGACGACCTCCGCCTCGGGTGCGCGACGACGCACCTGCGCGATGCGGCGAGGCGAACCCGTTCCGACCGAAGCGCCTGCGCGCAACGCGTGCAACGGCGTCCCCGCTCGGGTGATCGCGACGTCGCGGGCGTCCTCACGCGGCGGGGTCGCGGCGATCACGAGCCCGTCGGGGATCGCGGTCGGCAGGTCCTTGAGCGAATGAACGAGGAAGTCGCACTCCCCCGCGAGAAGCGCTTCGCGCAGGCGGGTGGCGAAGATGCCCATGCCGCCGATCTCCGACAGGGAGGCGCGATTCGTATCGCCCTCGGACACGATCGGAACGAGCTGGACCTCACGACCGGAGATCTTCTCGAGGGCTGCGGCGACGTGGCCGGACTGCGCCCTGGCGAGGGCGCTTCGACGGGTGCCGAGGCGGATCGGAGTAGTCATCGCGGACCTACTGCAGTACGTCCGCGATCTCGTCGAAGCGCAATCGCCTTCCCGTGTAGAAGGGGACCTCCTCCTTCACGTACAGGCGCGCGTCCGTGTAGCGCAGGTCGCGCATGAGATCGACGAGTTCGGTGACGTCGTCGGCCTCGAGCGGCAGCAACCACTCGTAGTCGCCGAGAGCGAAGGCCGCGACGGTGTTCGCGATGACCCCGGTGAAGGCCGCTCCCTTTCGCCCGTGGTCGGCGAGCATCTTTCGTCGCTCGTCCTCAGGGGCGAGATACCACTCCGGCGTGCGGACGAACGGGTACAGGCACAGCCAGTCCTTCGGCTCGACTCCGCGGAGGAAACCGGGGACATGTGCGCGGTTGAACTCCGCATCGCGATGGACGCCCATGACGTTCCAGACCGGGATCAGCGTGCGCAGCAGCTCGGTGCGACGCAGGCGGCGCAGCGCCTTCTGCAGTTCTTCGGCTGTCGGTCCGTGCAGCCAGACCATCAGGTCGGCGTCGGCCTTGAGTCCGGAGACGTCGTAGAACCCGCGGATGGTGACGCCGGAATCCTCGATGTGCTCTGCGATGGTCTCGAGCTCGGTCGCGTCGGTCTCGAGGACCGGAGCGTTCGGGTTGCGGCGCCACACCGCCCAGAGGGTGAAGCCGGATGTGGATTCTTCGCTCAGGTCGGACATGCTTCCAGTCTGCCCCTTTCCCCGGGGCATCGCTAATGCGTGACCGAGGCTCGCCCTTCGGCGGAGCTCGGCCCTCGGCGAAGAAGGGTCAGCGGGAGATCGCTCTGGCGATGGCCCACACCAGCGCGCCGGCCGCCGCTGCGAACCCGACCGCCGCGGCGATCGCACCGACCGGATTGCGGTCGGCGAAGGCGCGCGCCTTGATGGCCGCTCGCTTCGACGCCTTCTCGACTCGGCGCGGGACATTGCCCTTGATCTCGATGGCGGCGAGCGCCGCCTTCAGCTCGGCACGCGCCGACTGCACCGGGTCGGCGATGCCGGCGGGAACCGCGGTGCGGGGAAGCAGCTGCTCAGAGTTCGTCATCGCCGGCGTCCTTCACGAGTCGGATGTCCTTGGCCACGGCCTGGCCGGGGTTCTCCCTGGCCATGACCTTGCGGAACTTCAAGATGCCGAGCAGCGCGAACACCAGCACGGCGAGGATCAGGATGCCGATGACCGCCAGCGCGGAAAGCCAGACCGGCCACCACGAGGACAGGCCGGCCACCGCGAAGACGAGGATCATCGGCACCAACCAGAACAGGAAGAACAGCGCGACGAGGAACCAGACGCTGCCGATTCCGGCATCCTTCGCGGTGCGCGAGATCCACACCTTCGCGGCGTCGATCTCGGCCTTGACGAGCGCGCTGACGAGCTCAGGCAGGTCGCCGAGAAGCGTCAGGAGGCTGTCGTCCGCCCGGTCGCGGTATCCGCGGACCACGTCACTTGCCGTTCTGCGCGGGCTTCTTGGCGGCAGGCTTGGCCGAGGCGGACTTCGAGGCCGTCGACTTGTCCTTCGCCTCGTCCACGGCATCCTCGGCCGCGTCGGAGACTTCTTCCACCGCGTCCTTGCCCGCCGCGATGGTCGCGTCGAGCTTCTGGCCAGGGGTGCCGGGCCCGGTAGCGGATTTGGTCACCTTGACGACGCCGTGCCAGACGGCACCGGGGATCGCTGCCGCTTTGTCGCCGACGAAGCCCTTGACCTTGCCCACCTGCTCCTGGACGGGGTCGAGGTTCCAGACCTTGAGCCATTGCGTCTTGATCTGCTGATAGCGCTCGCGCCCGGCGCGTGTGCCGAGAACGTAGCCGACGCCGAGTCCGACGACGAGTCCGATCTTCCCCTTCATGGGGTCTCCTCACGTTGTTCCGGTCGGGCCGCACGCGTTCGATCCGCGGGCCAGGAGTTCCAGCGTAACCCCATATGCCGTTTTCGGCATCTAATCTTCGGAGGGGTTGACAGCGGGCCCTCGATCACTCCCAGAGAAGGTGTCGTCGGAGTCGATCGGCTTCGGCCGTCGCATCGGGAACGACCTGAGCGAGTCCTGTTCCGGCCAACCACGCGCCGACGACCGCGAGACCCGGCACCGCGTACACTGCTGCACGGGCCGCGTCGCGTCGCTCGGTCGCGCCGATGAGGGACGCGGGCTGCGACTGCGTGAACCGTGCGCGGTGCGCTCCGACGAGCTGCGCGGCCGACAGCGGG
This sequence comes from Microbacterium sp. NPDC056234, assembly GCF_042267585.1. NCBI lineage: Bacteria > Bacillati > Actinomycetota > Actinomycetes > Micrococcales > Microbacteriaceae > Microbacterium > Microbacterium sp. NPDC056234. Next base: position 732,355 of record NZ_JBHJTE010000001.1, on the reverse strand, counting down.
ACGCCGAGCATGGCGGATGCCTGCGTCAGCGCGAGCTGGGCGGCCGCGTCGTCGTCGAGCGATGCCGTGGCCGCCGGCTCGCCCTGCGATCCGAACGAGACCCGAACGACGTGCCGCGCCCCCGCGGCTTCGCGGAGCCAGGCCCATTTCGCGGTGGCGTGCGTGAGCGCCTTCGCCGTGAAGCTGTTCGGCACCGTCAGCACGCCGGTGCCGCGGGGAGCGACGTCCAGCGCGGGTGCGTCCAGCAGCAGGGTGACGATCTCGATCTCGGGCGACGCACCAACGTCCCCCAGACCAGAGACGTGTCCATCGAGCAGCGTGCGGGCGACGCCCTCGGCGGTGGCGACGATCACGGCGTCCGCCGAGACCTGCTCGGGCTCGGATTCGGAATCGGACGGCTCGGCATCCGGCTCCTCCGCGTCCGCGCGGGAAACGACGACGACGGTCCAGTCGTCGCCCGCCCGGACGAGCGACTCGACCTCGACGCCCGTCCGCACGACGCCGCCGAGCTTTGCGAGGTCAGCGTGCAGCGCGTCGACGAGCGTGCTCATACCGCCCACCAGACCTTCGACCGCCGACCCCGGCGCCTTGCCCTTGCGAGCCGATTGCTGCTGGCCGGTCAGTGCATCGACCGCCCCGCTGAGGGAGCCGACGCGCGTGAGGGCTGCGTTGAGTCCAGGGGCTGCGACGTCGACGTCCACGTCATCCGGATGCGCCGAGTAGACGCCGGTGACGACGGGAGCCACCAGGCGATCCAGCACCCGCTGTCCCATCCTCGAGCGGACCAGGCGCCCGAGGCTGCGCTCGTGGCCGATCGTCAGGGGCGGACGCAGACGGTCGACGTACGCGCGCCACGCGCCACGCCATCCGATGATCTGACGCACGTCGTCGATGAACGGGTTCGCCGGGATGCCGAGGATGCCGCCCTTGGGCAGCGGAGACGGCTCTTGACCGGGGACACCGGCCAGCCAGGCGCCACCGCGTGCGGGGGTCTGGACGCGATCCGCAAGCCCGAGTTCCGCCACGAGCTTGCGCACATGACCGCCCCTGGTCGCGTAGCTCTCCGCCCCGGCATCCAATCGGACGCCATCGATCTCGGCGCGTCGCACGGCGCCGCCGAGCTCGTCCGCCCCCTCCAGCACCGTCACCCGCATGCCGACTTTGGCGCACTCGCGCGCGGCGACCAGACCCGCGATGCCGCCGCCGACGACGACGACGTGCCGTTCGGCCGCGCGCTCGGCGAGTTCTGGTTCAGGGTGCTCGGTCATGCATCCATCTTTTCAGTCCTCGGCTGAGCACCTCGTTTGCGGACCTCGCGGAGCACGATCTGCTCAGGGCAGACGGCGGAGAGGAAGTCCCCGACCGAGAGGGCCAGGCGCTCGCCGACCAACGAGTAGAGGATGCGGTTGCCATCACGACGTTCGGTGACCAGTTCCGCCTGTCGAAGCACGCTGAGGTGGCGAGAGATCGTCGGACCGCTTGCGGAGAATCGGGAGGCGATCTCGCCGGCCGCGAGTTCGCCGTCCTTGAGGTCCTGGAGGATCTGTCGACGAGTCGGATGAGCCAACGCGGCGAAGACGTCGGACGCGCCATCTGTCATGTTTGCAATATAGCACTCTCGCTAGATACTATTTCGTTGAGTAGCTAATAAGCGAAGGAGTGGAGATGAAGGTCGCGATCACCGGAGGTACGGGTTTCGTCGGACGCCATCTTGCCGAGCGACTGGATGATGTGGTCCTGGTCTCCCGTCGAGAGGGCATCGACCTTGACGACGTCGAGGCCCTCACCGCGGCCTTCGCCGGTTGCGACGCGATCGCACACTGCGCGGGCATCAACCGTGAGATCGGCGACCAGACGTTTCAGCGGGTGCACGTGCAAGGGACGCGTAACGTCGTCGAAGCCGCCCACCGTGCCGGAGTGAAGAGGATCGTGATGGTGAGCTTTCTGCGGGCCAGACCGAATTGCGGATCCGGCTATCACGAGTCGAAATGGCAGGCCGAGGAACTCGTCCGAGCATCCGGTATCGAACACACGATCCTGAAGTCCGGGATGATCTACGGCGCCGGTGATCACATGGTCGATCACGTCACGAAGGCGGTTCGCACGCTGCCGGTGTTCGGAACAGTCGGGTTCCGCGAGCGCACGGCTCGTCCGGTTCCCGTGGAGGATGCCGTCGATGTCCTCGTCGCGGCCCTGGACGGTCGCATAACGGACCCGACGATCGCTGTGATGGGCGTCGACGAGATCACTCTCGGCGAGGCGCTCCGGCGCATCGCTCGCGTCGCCGGACGCCGGCCCGCATTCATCCCGCTGCCGGTGTGGACGATCAAGGCCCTGGGACATGTCACGGAGTGGACCATGGTCGTGCCACTGGTCGCCAAGGCGCAGGCTCAGATGCTGGCCGAGGGCGTCAGCGAACCACTGCCGTTCGCGCCGGAGGCGCCGGAGGACATCCGGCCGTCGCGGCCGTTCAGCGACGAGCGGATCCGCGCCGCTCTTCCGGCAGGGCGGTTCGGGCGCGATGACCTCCGGATCGTACGTTGGTGGCGCCAGCGACGGGTCGCCTGATCCTCATGAGCCGTGGACCAGCTCGACGATCCTGGTCAACTGGTCGGGATCGGTCTCCGGCGGAACACCGTGCCCGAGGTTGAGGATGTGCGCACGAGCCGCGCGGCCGCGTTCCAGGACGTCGCGCACGTGCGCCTCGAGCACCGGCCACGGGGCCGACAGCAGCGCGGGGTCGATGTTGCCCTGCACGGTGACGCCCTGACCGAGGATGCCGGCCGCCACGTCCAGCGGCTGACGCCAGTCGACGCCGACCGCATCCGCGACGCCGTCGAGACGCATGTCCGCGAGGAAGGGCCCGGTGCCGACGCCGAAGTGGATGACCGGGAGGCCGATGCCCTCGACCGCGGCACGCGAGTGCGGGGCGACGAACGTGCGGTAGTCCGAGGGGCTGAGGGACCCGGCCCACGAGTCGAACAGCTGCACCGTGGCGGCACCGGCATCGCGCTGCGCCTCGAGGAAGCGGCGCGAGATACGGGACAGCCAGCCGGCGAGACGGTTCCACGCGTCGGGATCGGTGTGCATCATGGCGCGGGCGCGCAGATGCTCCTTGGACGGTCCGCCCTCGATGAGGTACGCCGCCACGGTGAACGGGGCGCCGGCGAAGCCGATCAGCGGGGTGTCGCCGAGCTCGGCGGTCGTGATGCGCACGGCCTCGGCGATCGCCGAGATGTCGAGATCCTGCGGGTCGATGGCCGTGATGCGGTCGACGTCGGCGGCGGTGCGCACCGGCTCGGCGAACACCGGACCGCGACCCGGCTCGATGACGACGTCCACGCCGGCGAGGCGCAACGGGATGACGATGTCGCTGAAGAAGACCGCGGCGTCGACGCCGTGGCGCCTGACCGGCTGCAGGGTGATCTCGGCGGCCAGGTCGGGGGTGAGGCAGGCATCCAGCATCCGCGTGCCGACGCGCAGTTCGCGGTACTCGGGCAGCGAACGGCCGGCCTGTCGCATGAACCAGACGGGGGCGGTCTCGGGGCGGTCTCCGGCAAGCGCGCGCAGCAGCGGGGCAGTGGGTGCAGGCATGCCTCCATCCTCCCATCCGCGACCTTTGTGTCCGCCTGAGAGGACCACCCTTTCGACACGGCGTAGAATCTCTCTGTGCTGCTGTGTGTGACGGCGAGTCACAAGACCGCCTCTTTCGACATGCTCGAACGACTGAGCCGCACCCCTGACGACGTCGCGCCGAACCTTCTGGCGATCGCGCCGTGCGTTCAAGGGGCTGTGGTTCTTTCGACGTGCAACCGGTTCGAGGCGTACGTGGAAATCGATGAGCCGGTCACCGCGGCGGGCGCCGTGGGCGTCGAGGCGGTCCTCGAAGCGATCGAGCAGTCATCCGGAATCCCGGCGTCGGACCTGGACGGATCGTACGCCGTGCACTCGGGACGCCGCGTCGCCGAGCACCTGTTCGCCGTGGCATCCGGTCTCGAATCCGTCGTCCCGGGAGAAGGCGAGATCGCCGGCCAGGTCCGCCGCGCGCTGACCTCCGCCCGCAAGGAGGGCACCACCTCCCCTGAACTCGAGCGCCTGTTCCAGCGCGCCAGCCAGGCGCAGCGCAAGGTCAAGAACGTCACCGCTCTCGGCCGCGCCGGCCGCTCCCTCGTGCGCCTTTCGCTGGAGCTCGCGGACAGCCGCATCGCGGACTGGTCGGCGGAACGCGTCCTGCTCGTGGGCACCGGCGCCTACGCGGCCGTCACGCTGGCGACTCTGCGTGAGCGCGGCGCGAAGAACATCTCGGTGTACTCGCCCTCCGGCCGCGCCGAGCTGTTCGCCAAGAAGCACGACATCGCACCTGTAGCCGCGGAGGACTACGCGCGCACAGCCTCGCGCTCGACTCTGCTGATCACGTGCACGACGGCGACGGAACCCGTCCTCGGCCCTGCCCACCTGCAGGCGCCGACCGGCCCGGTGGCGGTCGGATGCCCGGTGGGTCCGCACTCGCAGCTCGTGATCGACCTCGGGATGCCGCGCAACGTCGACCCCGCGATCTCCGAGCTCGAGGGTGTCGCCCTGCTGGATCTGGAGACCATCCGGCTGCACGCTCCCCTGGAGGAACTGCAGGCGACGGATGCCGCGCGCAGCGTCGTCCGCGAAGCAGCGGACACCTTCCACGTCGTCGGTCGGCAGCAGAGCGTGACGCCCGCCGTCGTCGCGATGCGCTCGCACATCTTCTCGCTGCTGGAGGCCGAGATCGACCGCGCCAGGGCGCGCGGTGATGAGGACGGCCGCGTCGAGCAGGCGCTGCGCCATCTCTCCGGGGTCCTGCTGCACACGCCGACCGTGCGTGCTCATGAGCTGGCCGCCGAGGGACGCGCCGACGACTTCGTCGCCGCGCTCAGCACGCTGTACGGCATCGCGCCGGCCGCCGGGGCATCCGAGGAATCCGCGACCGCCTGACGCCGCGCGCCACGGGTGGGACCCTGGAGGCATGGCTCTTCACAGTCGTGAGAGCATGGGCGCCCAGGAGGCCCGAATGACACAGGAGTTGTACTCGGACGCGAGACTGTACGATCTGCTGTTTCCGGCGGACGAAGCGGCAGTCGATTTCTACCGCGCCGAAGCCGACGGCAAGGGAGGGCGCGTGCTCGAACTCGGATGCGGCACGGGGCACAAGCTGATCCCGATCGCGGCCGATGGGCACCCGAGCGTCGGACTCGACCTGTCGCCGGACATGCTGGCCGAGGCGCGCCGGAAGGCCGATGAGCGAGGCGTGTCAGTCGAGTGGCTGCAAGGCGACATGCGCGACTTCGACCTGGGCGGCGAATTCGACCTCATCTTCATCGCGGCCAACGCCCTCCTGCACCTGCACGACGCCGACGACATCGCGCAATGCTTTCGCGCAGTCAGGCGGCACCTCGCACCTGGCGGGCGATTCGTATTCGACGTCTTCAATCCGAACGTGCGGCTTCTGGCTGGCGCCGACGGGATGCGGCGCCCGCGCACCTCTTTCACCGATCCCGACCGCGGCGACGTCGAGGTCGACGTCGACGACTCCTACGATGCCGCCGCGCAGGTGACTCGCGGAACGTGGTACTTCTCGACAGACTCGGAACCCGACTTCCAGAAGGTGTCGCTCGAGGTGCGGAGCATCTTCCCCCAGGAGCTGCCAGTACTTCTCGAACACGCCGGACTCCGGCTGGTCGAGCGCTTCGGCGGCTGGGATGGCGCCCCCTTCGGAGCGGACTCGCCAATCCAACTCTGCCTCTGCGCACCGGCATCCGGTCGTGAGAGAGGATAGAACGCATGGCCCTTCACATCACCGGAGACACCGCCGCCGACGAACTGCTGACCGAGAACCCGCTGGCTCTGCTGGTGGGGATGCTGCTCGACCAGCAGGTGCCCATGGAGACCGCGTTCGCCGGTCCGCTGAAGATCCAGCAGCGCACGGGTGCCGCGGATGCCGCCGCCCTCGCCCGCATGGACCCGGATGCCTTCCTCGAGGCGTTCAGGCAGACGCCGTCCGTGCACCGCTTCCCCGGCTCGATGGCCACACGAGTGCAGACGCTCTGCCAGACGCTCGTCAGCGAGTGGGGCGGCGACGCCTCGGCGCTGTGGACCGAGGGCGACCCCTCCGGCGCCGAGGTGCTCAAGCGTCTGAAGGCCCTCCCGGGCTTCGGGGAGCAGAAGGCGAAGATCTTCCTGGCCCTGCTCGGCAAGCAGTACGGCTTCACGGGTGACGGCTGGCGCGAGGCATCCGCTCCGTATGGCGAAGACGGCTCGTACCGCAGCGTCGCCGACATCGTCTCGCCGGAATCGCTCACCAAGGTGCGCGAGCACAAGAAGGCGATGAAGGCCGCGGCGAAGGCCGGTAAGTGATGCAGCCGACGGGCGGCAGCGTCGGCGCGTTCATCGCTGCGGTCACGCCGGAGCGGCGGCGGCGGGATGCCGAGACGCTGACCGCGCTCATGCAGGAGATCTCCGGCCGGGAGCCTGTGCTGTGGGGCACGATCATCGGCTTCGGATCGTGCCACTACCGCTACCCCACCGGCACGGAGGGCGACGCGGGTGTGCTCGGATTCGCCCCGCGCAAGGCCGCCACCACGATCTACCTGTTCGACGGCGTCGATGCGCACGCAGAGGCGCTCGGCCGGCTGGGCGCTCACACGGTCGGCAAGGGATGCCTGTACATCAAGGATCTCGAGAAGGTCGACCTCGGCGTGCTCCGCGCGATCCTGGAGCGTTCGCAGGCATGGGTGGAGGCCGGTGGGACGGATCAGGTGCAGCTCACCGTCACCGGCTGACCCGAGTCGGTGACGCGTGCTGAGCACCGGGGGTGTTCGTGAGCCGGTCAGGGCGACTTCACGCCGTCGAGCTGTACACCGTGGTCGCGCCTGGGACGGGCCGCGTGGCGATCACGATCGCGACCACGCCGAGGAACCCGACCGCGGCAGCCTCGATGAGCCCGCCGAGCGAGTGCAGGAGGACGAGCGCCTCCTGGCCGAGGGAGTACACGCCGAACAGGAATGCGGCTCGCAGCAACCGGACGAGCGCCACCGCCACGAGAGCCCACAGCGGGGCTCGGTTCCAGGGCCGGGGCACCGCTCGGATCCTCGCGATCTGCGTGACCGCGATGATCGCCAGGATCAGGCTGACCACCTCGATCGTGATGCTCCACATGCCCGAGAACATGACCGAGCTCTCCGAAATGTCGTCCGCGGATGCCGGCGCGCCGAACCGGAGCAGCACCGGCGAGAGCAGAAGCCACGCCGCGAGCCCCACCAGGGCGAATGTCCCGAGGGGCCGTCGGGCGGTGACGCTGCCCGCGCGCCCGAACCCGACCGCGAAGATCACCGCGCCGACCGCGAACAGCATTTCGGAGAGAGGGAAGAGCGCGAGATCGATCCCGGGGACGCCTCGCAACGCGAGCATGAGCAGAGCGGATGCCGCGAACATCGCCCCACCCACGACCCAGGTGCGACGGCGAACGCGAACAGCGGATCCGGCGGGTTCCACATCGATCATGCGCACACCCTATCGGCGCCCGCATCGCCAGCCGTGCTGCCGTGTCAGCGGCGGCCGTACCTCGTGACGATCTCTTCGGTCAGCGGCGGCCAGATCCGCTTGTGATCCTCGCCGAAAGGGACAGCGGAGAGGAAGGCTGCGGCCAGACCCGTGGATCGGTCGATGAAGAGGAAGCTGCCCTGCGCACCGAAATGGCCCGCCGTCTCCGCGGGGAGCGTGTCACTCATCCAGTGCGGGCTCTTGTCACCCTTGAGCTCGAAGCCGAGCCCCCACTGGTTGTCGGCGAACGCACCGTAACCGGGGACGATGCCGCGCAGGCCCGCGTGGGAGACGGTGAGCGCGAGGTCGCGCAGCGCAGCGGGGATCAGCGTGGGCCGCAGCACCTCTCGACCGAAGATCAACAGGTCATCGATCGACGCGCGTGCCCCAGCCGACGGCCGTCCGGTCACATCGGTCTGCGCCATCCCGAGCGGAAGGGTGACCTCGCGCAGCATCCAGTCCGAGAACGCCATGCCCGCGGCGTCGGCAACGTGCGCGGCCAGAGCGTCGAACCCGGCATTCGAGTAGATCCGTCGCTCCCCCACCGGTCGCAGAGGCCCGTCCTCCATCGGCATCCCGCTGGTGTGATCGAGCAGGTCGAGCACGGTCGCCCCCGCAGGGCCGGCCGCCTCGTCCAGATCCACGAGCCCGCGTTCGATCGCGACGAGCACGCCCCACGCCGTGAGCGGCTTGGTCACGGATGCCAGCGGCAGCACCGTCAGCGGGTCGCCCTGCACGGCGAGGGTCTCATCCGCGTCGGTGACCCCGACGAGGGCGGTGTGCGGGAAGCCGTCGGTCGCGGCGAAGGTCGTCGTTTCCACACGGCCATCGTTTCATGACATCCGCGGGTCGACCGCAGCATCCCGCCCGCCGCGACGTCAGCGCGCCATGTCCTCGGCGTCCGATCGGAGGCGCGACCTCACCGCCGGGATCAGGAACACCAGCGCGATCGCGACGACGATGCCGCGCACGATCCACAGGCCGGGCTCCCAGATGATCTCGTAGTCGCCGGGGATACCGAGGAAGGACACGATGATGGCGCCCCACGCCGTCCGCCCGATTCCGTCGGTGTCGATGGCCAGGCCCCCTGCGATGCACAGCACACCGAGCGCGAGCAGCACCGACGGCGGGATGAGCATGCTCGCCCGCATCTGTCCCCGTGCGATCGCGACGGCGTTCCGGATGAGCATCGCCGATGGGAACACGAAGAAGAACCACACCAGCGCTCCCAGCAGGATCCCCAGGAACACGAAGATCGGGATCCAGATGAGCATCCAGGGCCCGTCCATGAGGAAGTACTCCGGATCACGGATCACCGCGACGACGAATGCGCCGAGCACGCCGACGGGGAGCACCAGGAGCGCCCACCAGAGCACCGCCCTGTCGATCCGCTTCCTGGAGACGGTCCGGTCGAAGACGATCTGGATGATGATCGCTGCGGCGCCCGCCGGGATCCCGAATATCGCGATCGTGCCAGCGATGCCGTCATTGTCGCGCAGGTCGAGAAACGCCAGCAGAAGCCAGGCGAACGCGATGGCCAGGATGACCACGGCGGCCACCGACCGGACGAGGCCGGGTTCGGCGGGTTCCCGCGTCCCCCGGCCCATCGGTCAGGCGCCCTTGAGACGCTCGGCGAGGTACTGGTGCAGGTTCTCGATCGCGACGCGCTCCTGAGCCATCGTGTCGCGGTCGCGCACCGTCACGGCGTGATCGTCGAGGGAGTCGAAGTCGACCGTGACGCAGAACGGGGTGCCGATCTCGTCCTGGCGACGGTAGCGGCGACCGATCGCACCGGCGTCGTCGAAGTCGATCGCCCACCGTCCGCGCAGACCATCCGCGACCTCGCGGGCGAGGGGCGAGAGCTTCTCGTTGCGCGACAGCGGCAGCACGGCCACCTTGACCGGCGCGAGGCGCGGGTCGAGCTTGAGCACGGTGCGGATGTCGGTGCCGCCCTTGGCGTTGGGCACTTCCTCTTCCACGTAGGCGTCGACGAGGAACGCCATCATCGACCGCGTGAGGCCGAACGACGGCTCGATCACGTACGGCGTGTACCGCTCGCCGGATGCCTGGTCGAAGTACGTCAGGCTCTGTCCGGATGCCTCGGTGTGGCTGGAGAGGTCGTAGTCGGTGCGGTTGGCGACGCCCATGAGCTCGCCCCACTCCTTGCCGGGGAACCCGAACCGGTACTCGAAGTCGATGGTGCCGGCGGAGTAGTGCGCGCGCTCGTCCTCGGGGACGTCGAACTGACGCATGTTCTCCGGATCGATGCCGAGGTCGAGGAACCACGCCCAGCAGGCCTCGACCCAGTGCTCGAACCACTGCTGCGCCTCGGCAGGCGGCGTGAAGAACTCGATCTCCATCTGCTCGAACTCGCGGGTGCGGAAGATGAAGTTTCCGGGCGTGATCTCGTTGCGGAACGCCTTGCCGACCTGACCGATGCCGAACGGCGGCTTCTTGCGGCTGGCGGTGAGGACGTTGGTGAAGTTGACGAAGATGCCCTGCGCCGTCTCCGGACGCAGGAAGTACATGCCCGACTCGTCGTCGACGACGCCGAGGTAGGTCTTCACGAGACCCGAGAACGCCTTGGGCTCGGTGTACTGCCCCTTCGTGCCGCAGTTGGGGCACGGGATGTCGGTCAGACCGTTCTCGACCTTGCGTCCCTTGCGCGCCTCGAAGTCCTCGATGAGGTTGTCGGCACGGAACCGCTTGTGGCACTGCAGGCACTCGACCAGCGGGTCGCTGAACGTGGCGACGTGACCGGACGCCTCCCACACGCGCTTGGGCAGGATGATCGACGAGTCCAGCCCCACCATGTCGCCGCGACCGCGCACGAACGTCTGCCACCACTCGCGGCGGATGTTCTCCTTGAGCTCGGTGCCCAGGGGCCCGTAGTCCCAGGCCGAACGGGAACCGCCGTAGATCTCACCCGCTTGGAACACGAACCCGCGGTGGCGGGCGAGGCTGATGACCTTGTCAAGACGGGACTGTTCGGCCACGGTGGCTCCAATGGTCGGAAGGTACGGGAAGAACCCGTGATCACGGGCATCCCAATCCTACCGGCGCTTCTCGAGGCGCACGATGCGAGAACCTCGCGCAGTCGCACCGGCAGGGATACGGTCATGTGCATGAGCACAACGCGGGGGGAACGCACGGCCGGCGACAGGGATACGCGCTTCTTCGGGCAGCCGTGGGAGCTCGCGCACATCTTCGGCGTCGAGATGTGGGAGCGGTTCAGCTTCTATGGCATGCAGGGCATCCTGCTCATCTACATGTACTTCTCGATCGCCGACGGCGGGCTGGGAATCGACAAGGACGTCGCCACCGGAATCGTCGGCGCATACGGCGGCACCGTCTACCTCTCCACGATCCTCGGCGCCTGGGTGGCCGACCGTCTGATGGGCTCGGAACGCGTGCTGTTCTACAGCGCGTGGGTCATCATGGCGGGCCACGTCGCCCTGGCCCTGTTGCCGAACGCGTGGGGTCTCGGCGTCGGGCTGGTCCTCGTCGCGATCGGCTCCGGTGGGCTCAAGGCCAATGCGACGGCCGTCGTCGGCACTCTCTACGGTCCGAAGGATGTGCGACGGGATGCCGGATTCTCGCTGTTCTACCTCGGCATCAATCTCGGAGCGTTCCTGGGCCCGCTCATCACCGGCTTCCTGCAGAGCAACGTCGGATTCCACTGGGGGTTCGGGGCCGCGGCGGTCGGCATGGCGCTCGGATTGATCCAGTACTCGTTCGGTCGCAAGCAGTTGCCGGAGGCCTCCCGCGCCGTCGCCAACCCGTTGCCGCGGGACCGGTTCGGCCTGGCGCTCGGCATCGCGGCCGCCGGGATCGCGCTCATCGTGGTGCTCGTGCTGACCGGCGTGATCCGCGCCGACAATCTCGCGGCCGTCGTGATCCTGGTGACGGCGGTGGCCGCCGTCGCCTACTTCGTCGTCATCATCGGCTCTCGCGCGATCAGCGGGGATGCCCGGTCGCGCGTGATCGCATTCATTCCTCTGTTCGTCGTGAACGTGGGTTTCTGGTCGCTGTACCAGCAGCAGTTCACGGTGCTGACGATCTACTCGGACGAACGTCTGGACCGCACGATCCTGGGATGGACGATGCCGATCTCGTGGATCAACTCGATCGCACCGATCTTCGTGATCATCCTGTCGGGGACATTCGCCGCGATCTGGACGAAGTTCGGCGACCGCGCTCCCTCGGCGCCGGTGAAGTTCGCTCTCGGAGCCATGATCATGGGTGCAGCATTCCTGCTGTTCCTGCCGTGGGCGAACGGAGACGCGAACTCGACGCCGCTGCCCGCGATCATCGTGATCCTGCTGGTGTTCACAGTCGCCGAGCTGTTCATCTCACCGCCTGGCCTGTCGGTGACCACGAAACTCGCCCCGGAGCGGTTCCACACGCAGATGGTCGCGCTGTACTTCCTCTCGGTCGCACTCGGCACCGCGATCGCCGGCTGGCTCGCGCAGTTCTACGATCCGGACGACGAGGTTCCCTACTTCACGATCATCGGCGGCATCGCGATCGCGATCGGCATCGCGCTGCTGCTGGCTGCTCGCCCGGTGCTCGCGCTCATGAAGGGGGTGCGGTGAGCCTCGGGCTCACGCCAGCAGTCGCGTCTCCATGTCGGTGATCGCGCCGCCGTCGCTCTTCAGCAGCAGCAGGGAACTCGGAACCCCGCCGTGAGACGCGAGCACGCCGACCCCGTCGCCGAGCTCGACGACCTCGAACGCGTAGTCGCGCGCGAAGCGGTGGAACTCGGCGGCCTGGGATGCGACCTGCTCCGCGCCGCGCACGATGCGAACCCCCGCCGGGCCCTGATCGACACGGAACTCGACGTCCGGATGCAGCACGGCCAGGAGCCGGCTGAAGTCCCCGCTGCCGGCGGCGACGAGGAACGCGTCCACGACCTCGCGCTGCTGTGCACGAGTGGCTCGCAACTGGGGCGACGACGGAGTCGCCCCGCGGACGCGCTCCCTCGCACGGCTCGCCATCTTGCGCGCCGCCTGAGGCGACCGCTCGATCACCTCGGCGACGTCATCGAACGGCATTCCGAACACGTCGTGCAGCACGTACGCCAGCCGCTCATCCGGCGTCAGCTGCTCGAGCACGAGCATGAGCGCGTAGCCGACGCGATCGACCTGTTCGGCACGCTCCGCCGGGGCTGCCTGCGCGTCTGAGGACTCGACGTCCGGCAGGCTGTCGAGCGGATTCTCCTGCCGCCTGGTCCGCGAACGGAGGTGGTCGAGGCAGATCCTGCTCACGACACGGGTCAGCCACGCTCGCAGATCGTCGATCGCACCCTCCGCGCGTTCGAGACGGAACCACGACTCCTGGACGGCATCTTCGGCATCGGCGCGCACGCCGAGCATCCGGTAGGCCACCGCGGTCAGATAGCTGCGGTGCAGATCGAACTCCGCGGCCAGCGCGTCGGAATCACTCATGGTCTCTCCCGTCGGGTGCGAGGTTATCGTGCGGATGCCGGCGCGGGAACGAACGTGCGCGAGAACAGATTCGTGGGGTCGTACGCGCTCTTGATCTCTGCCAGTCGCACCCGCGTGCGCTCGGGGTACACGGATGCCACGGCATCCGCCGCCGTCCCGTCCAGGGAATTCGCGTACGCACCGTCGATGTGCGCGAGCAGCGGACCCCACAGATCCGTCATCCGGGCGAGCAGGTCGTCGTATGCCGGCGCCGGTGCCACGGCGAAGCTGCTGACCATGAGTGCAGCATGCCGGTGGGCGAAGGCCGTGGCTTCGGCGGGGGTCGCGCCGAACGCGCCGCCGAGCGCGTGCAGCGTGATCGCTGCCGGCTGCTCCTCCGCGGCCATTCGGACGACGGCCTCGACCGCGGCATCCGTATTCGCGTCGGCGACGAAGCCGCTGCGCAGAGCGACGCGCAGGACAGCCGGAAGCTCCTGGCCCTCGTGCAGGATCTCGGGGTACGGCGCCACGCGCACGTCCTCGGTCAGCGGCGTCGCCGCAGCGCTCAACGCCGCCAGCACGTCGCCGACTTCACCACCGTCGCTGCGAGCGAGCGTGACCTGGATCGGGGCTTGGCGTCCGCCGGCGAGCGGATTCGCCAGCACCAGCGTCGAGCTGATCTCGTCGGTCGCTGTACGCATGAGGCGCGCCCACGCTGGGACGACCTGTTCGGCGCTGTCCGCCGGGAACGAGACCGTCGCGACGGTGAATCGCGAAACCTGTTGCGCCTCGAACTCGAACGCCGTCACCACGCCGTACGCGCCGCCTCCTCCTCGAAGCGCCCAGAAGAGGTCGGCGTGCTCGTGCTCGTCGGCGCGCAGCACGTCCCCTGCGGCCGTGACGAGCTCGACCGCGCGCAGGTGGTCCAGCGTGAGCCCGTGACGACGCACCATCCATCCGATTCCTCCGGAGAGGGTCAACCCGCCGACGCCGACATCCGCGGTGTCCCCGGACGAGATCGCGAGCCCGTGCGGCGCGAGCGTCTCGGCGACCTGTCGCCAGAGCGCTCCGCCGCCCACGCGCACGCGGCGGTCGGCGAGCAGTTCGACCGCATCCAGCGCGCTCAGGTCGATGACGATGCCGTCATCCGTCGTGCTCAGCCCCGCCGCGGAATGCCCGCCGCCGCGGATCACGAGCGGGCGGTCGGATGCCGCGGCGAACCGCACGGCGCACTGCACGTCGGCGACGTGCGACGGGCGCAGGACGATCGCCGGTCGGGCGGTGGCGAGCGCCGTGCGCGCCGCGGACTCGTAATCCGGTGACTCCGGCGTGATGATCGTGCCGTCGAAATCGGCGAGCAGGTCGTCGGTGGTGTGCATGGGATCTCCTTCGGATCGGGGTTCATGAAGGAGACGCTCGGCGCACGGCGAATGTGACCGACTCCGAAGTCGTGATCGCGATCAGCGGTTCGGGTAGGCGGTGCCGCCCCCGGCGGCGAGCGCGTTCGCGACGATATCGAGGTGCTCGCGCATCATGTCCTCATCGAGCGCCGGGAGGATGTCGTTCCAGAACTCGAGGATTGCGCCGCGGCCCTGCATCATCCCGGCCGGGCGTGCGAGGGCCCACATGTGCAGGTGCGCCGAGCCATCGTTCCACCGCGCGAAATGGCAGCGCGCGACGCCGGGGATCGACTTGACGGCCTGCGAGATCCGCTGCATCAGGGGGCCGTACCCTGCCAGCACCTCGTGCGGGGCGTCCTCGAGCAGCCAGTGCTCGCGCGGCGCGATCGCCCCGATGAAGGGCAGGCCGCCCGGCTCCCACCCGGCGGTCACCTTCCAGTGCTCGTCCTGCCAGATGGTGTGCGGGTTGGTCTGGCAGGTGCGGCACTCGGTGGGATCGACCTCCCCGCCGCGCGGGACCTCCGGCACCAGCATCGGCTCGAGCGGGCGCATCGTGAGCTCTTCGATCGCCCAGGGCAGCCCTTCGGCGAGCGAGGACGCATCGAGGCGCTCCCCGATGGGCAGTCGGCGGTGATAAGCCGAATCGGCAGGATGCTGTTCGAAGGACGCGTCGCTCATGCCACCATGCAACCATGTCGGCGCTCGACGCGTCCCGGTGTCGCCAGCGCCGATAGCCTTGTTCGGTGGGTACGGATGAGGAGAAGGCGCGTCGGCGCCTCTCCAGGACCCCTCCCCGGTGGGCCACGGTCGCGGTTCTGGCCTTCGCAGGACTCTGCTCCTCGTTCATGTTCACGCTCGTCGTACCGCTGCAGGCCGAGCTGCCCACCCTGTTGAACTCCTCCCGCGAGGACACCACCTGGGTGGTGACCATCACGCTGCTCGTCGCGGCCGTCGCCACGCCGATCTCCGGGCGTCTGGGCGACATGTACGGCAAGCGTCGCGTCGTCGTCGTGCTCCTCGCGCTTCTGATCGTCGGCTCGCTGATCGCCGCGATGTCCGGCTCGATCGTCGGCGTCATCATCGGCCGCGGGCTGCAGGGCGGCGTCACGGGCGTCATCCCGCTGGGCATCGCGATCATGCGCGACATCCTGCCGCCGCAGAGGCTCGGCACGGCCGTCGCCCTGATGAGCGCGACCATGGGCGTCGGCGGCGCGGTCGGGATGCCGGTGGCCGCGCTCCTCGCCGTGCACGCCGACTGGCACACGCTGTTCTGGCTCGCGGCGGCTCTCGGCGTCATCGGCCTCGTGCTGGTTTTCCTGTTCGTTCCGGAGGACGTGCTGCGTTCCCCCGGCCGCCTCGACATCCCCGGCGCGATCGGGCTGGCGATCGGCCTGACCGGCATCCTGTTGTTCGTGTCGCGCGGCGCCGAGTGGGGTTGGACGGCCCCGCTCACCCTGGCCTGCATCATCGGCGGCGTCGTCGTGCTGCTGGTGTGGGGCTGGTACCAGCTGCGCACGAGCGACCCGCTGCTCGATCTGCGCGTCGCCGCCCGGCCAGCCGTGCTCTTCACGAACATCGCCGCGATCGGCATGGGGTTCGCCCTGTTCGCCTCCAACGTGACGTTCCCGCAGATGCTCGAGCTCCCGGTCGAGACCGGCAGCGGGTTCGGGCTCGACATGGTCGGTGCCGCGCTCATCGTGATGCCAGCCGGCCTGGTCATGATGGTGATCTCGCCGCTGTCGGGCTGGCTGGAGCGCACGATCGGCCCTCGACCGCTGTTCACCGGCGGCGCCGCAGCCATCGTCCTCGCGTACGTGTTCGTGCTGCTGTGGTCGAGCGAGGTCTGGCACATCCTCGTCGCCAACCTCTTCATCGGCGTCGGGATCGGCTTCACCTTCGCGGCCATGCCGATGATCATCATGCGCTCGGTACCGGCGAACGAGACCGGCGCATCGAACGGGCTCAACGCGCTGTTCCGCTCGGTCGGAACCTCAAGCGCCTCGGCGGTCATGGGCGGCGTGCTCGCCGCGATGAGCGTCGACGTCGATGGCGTGGCCCTGCCGACGCGCGAGGCCTTCCAGGTGTGCTTCTGGCTCGCGATCGCCGCCGGCATCGTGGCGGTCGTGCTCTCGCTGTTCATCCCCCGTCAGCGCGCCGTCGAGCCGCACCCGTCGCTGCCCTGAGCCGATCAGCGCGACGGGTCATGCTTCGTCACGCGAATCGGCGGCATCCCCGATGGCCCGATAGCGTCGGAGGATGAGCACGATCGCCACAACCACGTCCGGAAGCCTGCCTCGCACCGAGGCCCTCATCGCGGCCAACGCCGCCCGCGCGCTGGGTGACGACGGATTCACCCTCGAAACCACGGCCGAGTTCGAGGCCCTCGTGGCGGATGCGGTGATCGACGTCGTGCGGCGCCAGCGCGAGGCGGGCATCACGCTCGTCGGCGACGGCGAGTTCGGCAAGGCGATGTCGAACCCGCTCGACTACGGCGCCTGGTGGAGCTATTCGTTCCAGCGTGTGAACGGCCTCGCCCTCACGGACAACAATCTCTTCTCCCAGCCGACGGCGGTCTCGACCCCCGGCAACATCGAGCTCACCAGCTTCGTCGACCGTCGCGACCGCCAGCTGTTCCCCGCGGTGTACAGCGACCCGCACTCCGGAGCGTTCGAGGGGAAGCCCGCGACCGAGTTCCCCACGACCACCGGCGCGCTCTCGTACCGGGGTCAGGATGCCGTGGCCGCCGACATCCGCCAGCTCAAGGCCGCCCTCGGCGAAGGCGAACAGGGCTTCATCACGGCGATCGCTCCCGGCTCGGCCGCCCGAGTATGGAACGAGCACTACGCCACCCACGAGGAGCACCTGTGGGCGTGGGCGGAGACGCTGCGCGAGGAATACAAGGCGATCACGGACGCCGGGCTCATCGTCCAGCTGGACGACCCGTCGCTCGCCGAGAACTGGGATCAGATCAGCCCGGAGCCGAGCGTCGAGGATTACCTGGCCTTCACGGCGAAGAGCGTCGAGGCGCTGAACTATGCGATCCAGGGACTG
Source organism: Microbacterium sp. NPDC056234 (assembly GCF_042267585.1). Classification (NCBI taxonomy): domain Bacteria; kingdom Bacillati; phylum Actinomycetota; class Actinomycetes; order Micrococcales; family Microbacteriaceae; genus Microbacterium; species Microbacterium sp. NPDC056234. The sequence continues at coordinate 714,909 of NZ_JBHJTE010000001.1, read as the reverse complement.
CCCAAAGAGCTCGTGCGGCTGCACCTGTGCTGGGGATCGTGGCACGGTCCGCACGTCACCGACATCGAGATCGCGAAGATCCTCCCCGAGGTCCTCAAGGCGAATGTCGGATCGATCTCGTTCGAGGCGGGCAACGTCCGCCACGAGCATGAGTTCGGCGCATGGGCCGACGCGGCAGTGCCGGACGATCTCGTCCTGGTGCCCGGCGTCGTCAGCCACGCCACCAATGTCGTCGAGCACCCCGATCTCGTGGCTCAGCGCATCGACCGGTTCACGAACATCGTGGGCGCCGAGCGTGTGATCGCATCCACGGACTGCGGTCTGGGCGGCCGCGTGCATGCCGACATCGCCTGGGCGAAGCTGGCGGCTCTCGGTGAAGGTGCCCGCCGCGCCCGCGGATGAGTCCGTCACCCCTCTGAGCGGCCCTTGTCAAGGCCGCGCCGATCGCGATTCCGATCGGTAGGGTCAGGGCATGACCGACACGACCGCATCAGCCAGCAGGACCGAGGACATCGTCCGCCAATCGGCCGTCATCGCGGCGGCCGTCTTCATGCTGATCGGTGCCACGGTCGGAGGCGGCGCGTTCGGCGGTGCACCGGTGAACGAACTGCAGAACGGCGCCCTGGCTGCCGACGGCTCCTACCTGGCGCCCGCGGGTCCCGCCTTCGCGATCTGGACGGTGATCTACGTCGGCCTCGCCGGCTACACGATCTGGCAGGCGCTGCCGGCGCAGCGCGCGGATGCGCGCCAGCGGCGCGGGGGCTGGTGGATCGCAGCATCCATGGTGCTCAACGGACTCTGGCTCGTCACGGCACGGTACGGCACGCTCATCCTCACGGTGCTCGTGATCGTCGCGCTGCTGGCCGTGCTCGCCCGGATCATCGTGCTGCTCGGCGCCTCGCCGGCCCGGAACATGATCGACCGACTGCTCGTCGACGCGACGATGGGCCTGCACTTCGGCTGGGTCACGATCGCGACCGTCGCCAACACGTCCGCCTGGTTGACCCAGACGCTGCCGGAGGACCTCGCGTCGCAGGCGGATATCTGGGGCGTGACCGTGCTCGTCATCGTGACGGTGATCGGCGTGATCAGCGCCCTGGTGACGCGGCGGGTCTCCCCGGCGATCGCCTCGGCCTGGGGCCTCGCGTGGCTCGCGTTCGGGCGCCTGTCCGGCGAGCCGGCGAGCACGGCGATCGGTGTCACCGCCGCGGCGGCCGCAGCGCTCATCCTGGCAGCGGGCGTCTACGCCGCGATCCGCTCGGAGCGGCGCCCCGTGAAACGGGGCTGATCAGTGCGCGTACTCCATCAGCTCGACGCCGAGCACACGGAAGGCGTCGTGCGCACGCAGTCGATGCGCGATGGAGAGATCGTCGAAGCACACGATCATCGCGTAGGCGATGCCGGAGCGCGGCCCGGCGAGCACGCCGGCCTCCGCTCTCACCCCTCGGTCGCGTCCGGTCTTGTTGATGAACAGCAGCCCGTGCTCGTCATGGTCGTGAGCGAACGGGTCGAGCCCGGTCGACGCGGCCACGAGGCTGAGATCCTGATTGAGGCTGAGCCATTCCGCGACCTGGGCGCTGACCGCGGCATCCACGACCTCGGAGTTCACCAGCGCCGAGAACAGGCCGGCCAGCTCACGGCTGGATCCCACCGCGACCTGCGGGGCGTCATCGGGACCGCGGCGATCACGGAAGCGGTCCAGGATCGCGGTGCGGGTGAGGCCGAGCCCTTCGATCCGGGCACTCACCCGTTCGTGCCCGACCCGCTGCAGCAGCGCGTTGACGGCGATCGGGTCGCCAGCGGTCGCGGCGAGCACCGCGAGATCCGTGAGCGGGAGCGCCGGTGCGCGCAGATGACGCCAGAGTCCGGAGGTCGTGACCTCTTCGACCGATGATCGATCGACGATCTCGAGCGGATCCAGCGAACCGTCCTCGAACGCCGCGGCGACCTCGATCAGCAACGGCACGACGCCGAGACCTGCGATCGGCATGGTCACGTGATCGTCGCCGGACAGGACGTGCGCGTGCGTATCGAGGTCGACGACGTGCACCGAGACCTGCGCCCCGGAATCCACCAGCTCCTCCAGCGCCTTCAGCGTCGCATCGAAGGATCGCCGCCCGACAGCCGCGCGACGCGGCAGACGGCGGGCGCTGCGGTGCGAACGGCGCACGGCGGTCGACGGTGCGCCGTCGACGGGCTCATGGGCCGGGGGGAGGGAGGGTCCCACGCGTGGTCCTTCACGGCAAGGGGGGATGGAAGGGGTCCGGGAAGGGCAGGCTACCCGGGCAGCACGGATATCGTAACCCCGCCCGATACCCCTTCGATCACCACGAGCCCTGAATAGTCACCAGATCGTCACACGCCCGTCAGCGGGCAGGAACAGGGCATCGTTTTCTGCGACGTCGAACGCTGTGTAGAAGGCGTCGATGTTGCGCACGATCTGGTTGCAGCGGAACTCGTTCGGCGAGTGAGGGTCGATCGTCAGGAGGCGGATCGTCTCGGCATCCCGGCTCTTCTGCTGCCATGCCTGTGCCCACGACAGGAACAGCCGCTGCACGCCGGTGTACCCGTCGATCACGGGTGCCTCCGCGCCGTCCAGCGACAGCTCGTAGGCCTTCAGTGCGATGCCCAGGCCGCCCAGATCGCCGATGTTCTCGCCGATCGTGAGCGCGCCGTTGACGTGGTGCTCATCGGCCAGCCCGACAGGGACGAGCGCGTCGTACTGTGCGATCAGCGCCTTGGTGCGCTCCTCGAAGGCGGCGCGGTCGGCGTCGGTCCACCAGTCCTCCAACTTGCCCTGGCCGTCGTAGCGGCTGCCCTGATCGTCGAAGCCGTGTCCGATCTCGTGGCCGATGACGGCACCGATGCCGCCGTAGTTCGCCGCGGCATCGCGGGTGGCGTCGAAGAAGGGGTACTGCAGGATCGCCGCGGGGAACACGATCTCGTTCATGGAGGGGTTGTAGTAGGCGTTGACCATCTGCGGCGGCATGTGCCACTCGAGTCGGTCGATGGGCCCACCCACCTTGTCGACGTTGCGGTCGTGCTCGAACACGTTGGCGCGGCGGACGTTGCCGAACAGGTCGGACGCGTCGATCTCGAGCGAGGAGTAGTCGCGCCACACCTCGGGGTGGCCGATCTTGGGCGTGAAGGCGTCGAGCTTGGCGAGCGCCTTCTCACGCGTCTCGGGGCTCATCCATTCGAGCTCGGTGATGCTCTGCCGGTACGCCTCGATGAGGTTCGCGACCAGCTCGTCCATGGCGGCCTTGGCCGTCGGCGGGTAGTGACGCTCGACGTAGACCTTGCCGATCGCCTCACCGAGGGCCCCTTCGGTCACCGAGACGCCGCGCTTCCAGCGCTCGCGGATCGTCGGGATGCCGGAGAGCTCAGTGCCGTAGAAGGAGAAGTTCTCCAGAACGATGTCGTCGGTCAGGTACGGGGCGGCTGCGTGCACGACCTGGGCGCGCAACCACGCCTTCCAGTCGTCGAGGCGCTCGGCGACCAGCAGCGCGCCCAGGCCCTCGAAGAAGCTCGGCTGCGAGACGACCGCCTCGTCGAACGCGCCGGGATTCGTCGGCGCGACGGCGTCGCGCCACGGACCGAGGTCGACGCCGGCGATCGTCTGGATCTCGTCCCACGTCTTGAGGTTATAGGTCGCGACCGCGTCGCGGCTGCGCACGTTGTCCCAGTGGTGGCCGGCGAGCTCGGTCTCGACGGCGATCGAGCGGTCGGCCTCGGAGGCGGCATCCGCGAGGCCGGCGAGCGCGAGCAGGCGCTCGAGATGCGCGCGGTACGTCGCGCGGGTGCTCTCGAAGCTCTCGAGGCGGTAGTAGCTCTCGTCCGGAAGCGACAGACCGGACTGCACGAGCACGGGGACGTAGCGGTCGGGGTCGCCCGAGTCCTGATCGACGTAGAAGCTGATCAGGTGTGCACGGCCGTCGCGCTCGTAGACGCCGAGGGTGCGAAGGAAGGCGGGGATGTCGTCGATCGCGTCGATCTCGGCGAGCGTCTCGGCCAGCGGCGTCACACCGCCAGCCGCGATGCGCTCGGTATCCATGAAGCTGGCGAACAGATCGCCGATCTTGCGCGCCAGCGTGCCCGCATCGGCGGTCTGCGACTCCTCGATGATCGCGCGCACATCCTTCTCGGCCTGCTCGGCGAGGAGGTGGAACGAGCCCCAGCGCGCCTTGTCACCGGGGATCTCGGTGCGATCGATCCACGCGCCGTTCACATGCCGATACAGATCGTCCTGCGGTCGGATGTCGGAGCTGAACTCGGAGATGGCCAGGCCTGCGGGGAGCGCGTCAGTCATGAGCAACAGCCTACGACCGGGATCGGACAGGGCGGATGCCGCGACTCACCGGGACGGCAGATGATCTCCGATCGCACCGGCAGCCGCACCGACCAGCGTCTCGCAGGCCTGCGCGAGGCGCAGCGCGAACGGCGACGCGTCCGTGCGTCTTGTCAGGGCGTGGGCGGAGATCCCGTCGATCGTCGCGAGGATCTGCCAGGCCACGGCATCCGCATCGTCGGTGCGGAAGATCTCGGAGCGCGTTCCGTCCCGGATGATGTCCGCGATGAAGAGCTGCCATGCGTTCATCTGCTCGTCGATGGCGACCGCGAGCGTTGCGCTGCGCCGGCCGAGCGACCAGGCATCCACCCACACGAGGGTGACGTCGTCGTGATCGCTGCTGAGCACGGCCGAGATCATCCGCGCCATCCGGGCCGCCGGCTCGGCCTCGGTCTCGGCGCGGGTGCGGACCTCGTCCAGTTCGGATGCCGTCAGCTCGCGGAAGGTGCGGGCGATCAGGTCGTCCATGCTCGAGGCATAATGTGCGACCAGCCCTGGCGCGACACCGGCGCGGGCGGCGACCGCGCGCAGCGTCAGCGCGGACAGGCCTTCCTCCCTGGCGAGCGCGAGCGCCGCGTCGTGGATCTCGCCGGAGCGCTGCTGAGGGCTCTTGCGCGTGCGGGGACGGGCATGGGGCGTTGACATGGTGTCTTCAGTGTAGGAACATCTTGTATTGATCGCATGATCAATACTCGCGAGAGGGAGACGACATGAGCTGGCGGATGCCGCACGAGGGCGACCGGCACGAGCGCACCTGGATGGCCTTCCCTCGCGCGGGGATCACCCTCGGCGACGGCGCGACATGGCAGGAGACGGCCTACCGCGCGTGGACGGACACCGCGCTCGCGATCGCCGAGTTCGAACCCGTCACGATGCTCGTGGACCCGACCGAGACGGCGCGTGCGACGGACATGCTCGGCTCGGCCGTCGAGCTCCTCGAGACCCCGCTGGACGAGTTCTGGATGCGCGACTTCGGACCCACGTTCGTCCTCGACGACGAGCGACCAGGCGTCCTCGGCGGGGTCGATTGGATCTTCAACGGCTGGGGCGCGCCCGCGTGGGCGCAGTGGCAGGTCTCGGCGGGTGTTGCGCGCATCGTCGCCGAGCGCATCGGAGCCGAGCACATCAGCTCCGTGCTCGTGAACGAGGGCGGCGGCATCCACGTCGACGGCGACGGCACCGTGCTGCTCACCGAGACCGTTCAGCTCGATCCGCACCGGAACCCTTTCGCCGACAGGGCCCGCGTCGAGGCCGAGCTCGCGCGCACGATCGGCGCGACGAAGGCCATCTGGCTGCCTCGAGGACTCACCCGTGATTACGACGAGTTCGGCACCGGAGGCCACGTCGACATCGTCGCCGCGTTCGCCGGCCCTGGACGGGTGCTGCTGCACCGTCAGGACGACGCCGCGCACCCCGACCACGTCGTCACGCGCGAACTGAAGGCCTTCCTCCAGAACAGGACGGATGCCGCAGGCCGCCCGCTCGAGATCATCGACGTCCCCGCGCCGACCACGCTGCGCGACGACGAGGGATTCGTCGACTGGAGCTACATCAACCATCTCGTCGTCAACGACGCCGTGATCGCCTGCGGATTCGGGGAGGACGACGCAGATGCCCGAGCGAGGGAGATCCTCGAGGAGGCCTACCCCGGTCGTCGCGCGGTGACCGTCGACGCTCGCCCGATCTTCGCGCGCGGCGGCGGAATCCACTGCATCACCCAGCAGCAGCCCTCAACGAAGGGGGTGCCCGCATGATCGATGTCGTCGAGGCATCCATCGCCGACCTGCGCAGGGCGCTCGAGACCGGTGCGGCCACGAGCGCGCAGCTCGTGCAGGCCTACCTGGACCGTATCGACGCCTACGACGCACCCGGCACCGCGACCGCGCTCAACGCTGTCGTGGTGCGCAACCCGAAGGCGCTCGCGGAGGCCGCGGCATCCGATGCCCGACGGGCCTCCGGGGCCCTGCTCGGCCCGCTCGACGGCATCCCGTACACGGCGAAGGACAGCTACCTCGTCACCGGCCTCACCGCGGCGGCCGGGTCCCCCGCGTTCGCCGACCTCGTCGCCCAGCGCGACGCGTTCACGATCGAACGCCTCAGAGCCGGCGGGGCGATCTGTCTGGGACTGACCAACATGCCGCCCATGGCGAACGGCGGCATGCAGCGCGGCGTCTACGGCCGAGCGGAGAGCCCGTACAGCGCCGAATGGCTGACCAGCGCCTTCGGCTCCGGCTCCTCCAACGGCTCCGGCACCGCGACCGCTGCCAGCTTCGCCGCATTCGGGCTCGGCGAGGAGACCTGGTCGAGCGGTCGAGCGCCCGCGTCGTGCAACGCCCTCTGCGCGTACACGCCGAGCCGCGGGGTCATCTCGGTCCGAGGGAACTGGCCGCTCGTGCCCACGATGGATGTCGTCGTGCCGCACACCCGCACGATGGCCGACCTGCTCGAGGTGCTGGACGTGATCGTCGCGGATGACGCCGAGGTGCGAGGCGACTTCTGGCGCGCGCAGCCCTGGGTGACGATCCCGCGGGCATCCGAGGTGCGTCCGGACTCGTTCGTCGGCCTCGCCGCCGCCGATCTGCGCGGCGTCCGGCTCGGCGTCCCGCGCATGTACATCAACGCGGACCCGGACGCCGGGACCGGCACGACGATCGGTGGATCCACCGGACAGCGGATCGAGACCCGCGCGTCGGTGATCGAGCTGTGGGAGCAGGCGCGCCGCGCCCTCGAGGACGCGGGGGCGCAGATCGTGGAGGTCGACTTCCCCGCGGTCACGAACTACGAGGGCGATCGCGCCGGCGCCCCGACGATCGCCACCCGAGGGTTGGTCTCGCCCGAATACCTGCGCAGCGAGATCGTCGACCTGTCCGCCTGGGCGTGGGAGGACTTCCTCCGAGCGAACGGCGACCCTCGACTTTCGACGCTCTCCGCGGTGGACGGCGCCCAGATCTTCCCGCCCCCGCCCGGCACCCTGCCGGACCGCTACGACGGGTTCGACGACGACATCGCGGAGTATCCCGGTGTCGTGGCGGCGCGACCGTACGCGGACTTCATCGACATCCCGCACCTGGCCGCGGGCGCCAGAGGGCTCGAGGAGACCCGCCGCGTCGATCTGGAGACATGGTTGGATTCGCAGCGCCTCGACGCCGTCGTCTTCCCCGCGATGGCCGACATCGGCCGGGCCGACATGGACACGAACCCGGCATCAGCCGACGCCGGATGGCGCAACGGCGTGTGGGTGGCCAACGGCAATCTGGTCCCGCGCCACCTCGGCATCCCGACCGTCACGGTGCCGATGGGTACGATGCCGGACATCGGGATGCCGGTCGGTCTGACGTTCGCCGGGCGGGCGTACGACGACACCGCCCTGCTCGCCCTCGCCCTGGCCTTCGAGGCGACCGGCGCACGGCGCACCGAGCCGCAGCGGACCCCACGGCTGCAGACACGCGGCTGACGGACGGGCGCGGTCTCAGCCGCGCCGGAACCAGCTGCGCCGCCGGGCCTGCGTCGACGATGGAGCGGGCTCCTCGGCGACTGCGGCGGTCATCGCCGACGCCCTGCGCTCGCGCCACGCCGCGATCTCGGCATCCACATCGCGCGTCCGCGTCACGACCGGCGGGCCGCCCATCAGCTGACGCCGCGCGTCGACGACGCGCTTGTTGAAGTCCTCGAGCACGTCGCGGACGTCGCTCTCATGGCTCAGCGTGTCGAGCTGGTCGTTCAGCTCGCGGTCCTCGGTCCGCAGCATCAGCGCCGGGGGGCCGAGACCGGTGAGGTTCTCGGTCTCGATCTTGCGCCGGATCCACCAATCAGGGTCGTGATGCGTCCCGAGGCCCTCCAGCGGTTTGCCCGCGCCGGGCAGGTCGTCGAACTCACCGCGACGGATGGCGACCTGGATCGCGGTCTCGACGAACTCATGCTTGTTCTCGGCGGTGAGCTGCATCGGCGCCGGCGCAGCTTCGGCATCGGACTTGTCGGTCTGCCTCGCCCAGTAGCGGGCGGCGTTTCCTCGGGGATCGCTCATCGTGCACCTCCGGATTCCGGTTCCTCCAGCCTACCGACGACGCCGTCCCCCCCACGCCGTAGGCTCGGAGGGTGACCGCCCGTGCAGCATCCCTGAACCGAGAGATCCTGCGCCTCGCCGTCCCTGCGCTGGGGGCCCTGGTCGCCGAACCCGCGTTCCTCATCGTGGACGCCGCACTGGTCGGTCACCTCGGCACGACGCCGCTCGCCGGGCTCGGGATCGCCGGTGCCGTCCTGCAGACGATCGTCGGGCTGATGATCTTCCTCGCGTACTCGACGACCCCCGCCGTGGCGCGGCGCTTCGGCGCCGGAGATCCGAAGAACGCCGTATCGGTGGGCATCGACGGCATGTGGCTCGCCCTGGGCCTCGGAGCCGTGCTGGCGGTCGCCGGTGCGATGGCGTCGCCCTGGCTCGTGTCGCTGTTCGGGGCGTCGGATGCCGTCGCCGAACAGGCCGACACGTACCTCGCGATCTCGATGTGGGGCCTTCCGGCCATGCTCATCGTCTTCGCCGCCACCGGCCTCTTGCGCGGGATGCAGGACACCGTGACACCGCTGTGGATCGCGGGGCTCGGTTTCGCCGCCAACGCCCTTCTGAACTGGCTGTTCATCTACGGATGGGGCTGGGGCATCGCCGGGTCCGCCGCCGGGACGGTCACGGCGCAGTGGGCCATGGTCGCCGCGTACGTCGTGGTGATCGGCCGGCTCGCGCGACGGCACGAGGCATCCGTTCGACCCCAGCGGGACGGCGTCCGCGGGTCGGCGCGCTCGGGCGGCTGGCTGTTCCTGCGGACCGTGAGCCTGCGCGTCGCTCTGCTCGCGACCGTCGGAGTCGCGACCGGGATCGGCACCGCAGAGCTGGCCGGCTGGCAGGTCGTCTTCACGATCTTCTCGGCGGCGGCCTTCGCACTGGATGCCCTGGCCATCGCCGCGCAGGCCCTCATCGGCAAGGGACTCGGCGCCGGCGATGAGCGCACCGTGAAACGGGTGCTCGCGCGCACGGTCGCGTGGGGTGCCTGGTTCGGCGTGATCGTCGGCGTCGTGATCGGCGGCCTCTCCGGAGTGATCGGTCTGGCCTTCACGGGGGATCCGGAGATCGCCGCCCTCATCCAGCCGGCGCTCATCGTCCTCGCCGTCGCACAGCCGGTCGCCGGTGTCGTCTTCGTGCTCGACGGCGTGCTGATGGGCGCCGGCGATGCGCGATATCTCGCGATCGCCGGCGGACTCAACCTCGTGCCGTTCCTGCCGGCACTGTGGATCATCGCCGCCGCCGGCGTCGATGACACGACGGGTGTGACCTGGCTGGCCGTGGCGTTCTTCGGCGTGTACCTGCTCGCCCGCCTGGCGACACTCGGGTGGCGGGTCCGCACGGGTCGTTGGCTCACCGCGACCGTCTGACCGCTCACGCCTCCCGGCTCTCGATCTCGGCGAGGTGAGCCATCGCGCGAGCACGAGCCGCCTTGTCCTCGGCATCCTGTGCGGGTGCGGCCCGGTCGGCGCGGTGCATCGCGTAGGCCCACGCGGCCAGCCCGAGCAGCGGACCCCAGAGCCAGAACGGGAACATCGCCATGACGTAGAGCGTGTCGACGGTGCCTGCGGGAGACCCGAGTCCCTCGGCCGCGAACTCGATGCCGCCGGCCGTGAAGAGCACACTCACGAAACCCGCAGGGAGGATCGCCAGTGCGGGCGGGACGGCTCGCCCGCCGAGACCGGCCATCCAACGGGGGAACCGCTCCCCCCACGGACGGACGAGGCCCAGCGTGAGCACCCCGCCGAAGAGGATCGCGGATCCGAGCATCAACCCGGTCAGCTGCGTGCCCGGCGACTCGGCGAACATCTCGGCGCTGCCGCCGAACATCGGCCAGGGAGTGAGCCACGTGAGACGGGCGAACGTGTACGGGACCGCGCACAGGGCGGCCACGACGGTGATCGCGACGCGGTGACGCAGCACCCCGCGCGCGAAGGATCCCCGGGTGTCGACACTGACGCCGATCACCCAGGTGAGCAGGGACGCCGCCGTCAGCGCATGGGCGAGAGACATCAGCATGGTCGGGAGGATGCCGACCATGGCGGCCAGGATGCTCGGCAGGAGGGATGCCCCTTCGAGGTTCGTCGCGGCGTAGACGACCACCGCGATCACCAGCAGAGCGACGGGCACTCCGATCCACGGGCGGCGGATGGCCAGCAGCGTCGTGGCCACCACGATGCCGATGGGCACGAGCAGGGCGAACGTGTAGCCGGCGGCGGGGATCACGCCGCCGGGTGTCCCGAAGGCGATGATCGCCGCGACGAGCAGACCGACGACGCGCAGGGCCGTCAGGCTCGAGTTCGTCGTTCGCAGCGTCGTGGCGGCGAGCACGGCGACCGCGACGGCGCCGAGCGCCGCGCACAGGACGATGACGGATTCGGCGGTCGTTCCGCCGACCCGTTCGAGGAAGGTGGGAGCGAGGTCGTCCGTCCAGGCGACAGCATCGGGGGCGAGGAGCCGGAGCAGCGTCACGGCGGCGATGACCGCACCACCGAGGACGGCGGTGAGAAGGAGCAGCGAGCGGATTCGATTCGACATGCCCCCACGCTAGGAACGCGCGCCCTGCCCGCACATCGCCCACCGTGGCGACCGGGGTCACCCGTACGGGTGAGATCCGGCGAGTCGCGCTCGGGTGTTCCCGGTCGCCGCCGGTGCGGCCAGCCCTGGAGGCGGTCTGACCCGCCGTCCTCACTCTCCCGGGCGCAGCACACCGTTCTCGTATGCCCAGATCACGACGTGGACGCGATCGGGCAGACCGAGCTTGGCGAGCACGGCCTTGACATGGGTCTTGACGGTGTTCGCCGACAGGAACAGCCGGCGGGCGATGTCATCGTTCGATGCGCCGCCTGCGAGCAGCAGCGCGACCTCCTGTTCGCGCGGACTGAGCACGGCCAACGCGGCATCCGGTTCCCGAGCGGGCGAACCGTCCCGCACGAAGGCGATCATCGCCGCCATCGCCCGCTCGCCCAGCACCGGGTCGCCCTGCGCGACCGCCGCCACGGCATCCGCGACCTCCTGCGGGGCGGCATCCTTGGTCAGGAACCCGCTGGCTCCGGCACGCACCGCCGCGAACACGTATTCGTCGAGGTCGAACGTCGTCAGCACCAGCACGCGCGTGTGCGGTCGCAGCCGCAGCACCTCCGCGGTGGCAGCGATCCCATCCGTGCCCGGCATCCGCACGTCCATCAGGACGACGTCGACGGCCTGGCCGCGCACGAAGGCGATGGCCTCGTCTCCCGAACGGACGGAGCCGACGATCTCGAGCCGCTCGTCGCGGCCGAGCATCATCGCGAGCGCCTCACGCAGCAGGTCCTGGTCGTCGGCCAGGAGCACTCTGATCGTCATGGTCGGTCCTCCCCCGTCGCCGTCGTGGAATCCGCGCGCGGCAGCTCGGCCCTGACGACCCAGCCATCCGCCGCGGCTCGGGCGGACAGCGACCCGCCGGCCAGCCGCACCCGCTCGGCGAGTCCGACGAGCCCGACACCGGCACCGAGCTCGGTCACCCGACGCCCTGCGCCCCCGTCGTCGCGAACGGTCGCGACGAGTGCGGCGCCGCGCCAGTCGAGGGTCACCGCCACCCGCACGGGCGGCTCGGTGTGCCGCAGCGCGTTCGTCAGCGCCTCGCGCACGACGTGGTGCAGCGCGAGCACCACGACCGGCTCGAGCACTCCGACCGCACCGCGTTCGTCGAGTTCGACCACAGCCCGGGGGCTGCGTGCGGTCTCGACCAGTGCTCGCACGGCGTCCAGGTCCGGAGCAGGAGTGCGGCCGGCGTCGTCCGCCACGATCCCGCGCATGCCCCGGAGCGCCTCCCGCCCGGTGCCGACGACCACCCCGAGCGCCCGTTCGCTCGTCTCGGGGTCCTCCCGCAGGAACGCCCTGGCGACCTCGGCCTGGGCGATCATCACGGTCGTGGCGTGCGCGACGAGATCGTGCAGGTCGCGGTTGATCCGCTCTCTCTCCTCGGCCACGGCGCGTTGCGTTCGGGTGCGCAGTTCCTCATCCGCGCGCTCTCGTCGCAGCCGCTGCAGGACGCCGAGGGCCCAGGACGCCGCGATCGCCGCCGACAGCCCGATGAAACCGCCGAGCTGCCAGAGCGGGTTGTCGAGTCCCGGCGTCGTGAGCACCACGACGATCGCTCCGACGATGCCGACGGCGAGTGCGGCGGTGCTGTATCGGCGGTCGCACTGGAGCGCGACCTGGCCGAGCACGAGCAGATACGCGATGCCGGACGGATACATCGCGGCCGAGTTCACCCCGCCGACCGGGATGAGCGCCAGCGCGAGCATGAGCGCGCTCGCGACGACGAAGGCGACCAGCGGGTGACGTATCGCGACGAACGACAGCACATGCAGCAGCGCGAACAGCGCGATGGCCGCGGCCAGCAGCAGCCCGGTGAGTCCGGGAGGCTGCGCGAGCGCCGCCACGGTCGCCGGCAGCAGGATCGCCGCGAGCACCGCGGTCGTGATCACGTCGAGCCGCTGCCACGCGCGCGGCGCGTGTCGCCTGGCCCGCTGCTCCGTCGTCATCACCCGCCCATCCTCTCGTATCGGACGCTCGGGGAGGCCGGTCGGCCCGCAGGGCTCAGCCGGCGTACCGCCGGCACCACTCGTACATGACCACGGCGCCGGCCGCCGATGCGTTGATCGACCGGGTCGACCCGTACTGGGTGATCTCGATATGTCCGGATGCCGCGGCGAGCGCCTCCTCGGTGAGCCCTGGCCCCTCCTGGCCGAACAGCAGTACGCATCGCTCCGGCAGATCGGCTCGATCGACGGGCACCGCCTCGCCGACGTTGTCCACGGCGATGATCGGCAGCCCGGCATCGCGCGCCCAGGCGGCGAACGTCGCGACATCCTCGTGGTGCACGACGTGCTGGTATCGGTCGGTGACCATCGCGCCGCGCTTGTTCCACCGACGACGCCCGATGATGTGCACCGTGTCGGCGAGGAACGCGTTGGCGCTGCGCACGATGGAGCCGATGTTCATGTCGTGCTGCCAGTTCTCGATGGCGACGTGGAACGGATGCCGCTTCGTATCGAGGTCGGCGACGATCGCCTCCATCCGCCAGTAGCGGTACCGGTCGATGACGTTGCGGGTGTCGCCGTGCTCGAGCAGCTCGGGGTCGTACTGGTCGCCCGTCGGCCGCTCGCCCTCCCAGGGGCCGACGCCGTGGGTGCTGCGCTCGGGGGTCTCGCTCACCTCGCCAGCGTAGTCTGGAGCGGTGGCCTCCCCCGCAGCAGACGACTACCTGAAGACGGTGTACGCGCACACCGAGTGGCAGGATGCCCCGATCACCCCGTCGCAGCTGGCGGCGAAGCTGGGCATCGCTCCCTCCAGCGTCACCGAGATGGTCAAGAAGCTCGCCGCCGCCGGGCTCGTCTCGCATGTGCCGTACGGTGCGGTGCGGCTGACGGATGCCGGGCTGTCCCGCGCGCTGGCGATGGTGCGCCGCCACCGCCTGATCGAGACGTGGCTCGTGCAGGAGTTCGGGTACGCCTGGGATGAGGTGCACGACGAGGCCGAGGTGCTGGAGCACACGATCAGCGATCGCCTTCTCGAGGGCATCGACGAGCGCCTCGGGCGCCCGCGCTTCGACCCGCACGGCGATGCCATCCCGGATGCCGAGGGCCACGTCGAGCGTGTGCCCTTCGTCCTGCTGGCGGATGCCCCTGCCGGTCACACCGGGCGGGTTCTGCGCGTCGACGATCGGGACCCCGAACTGCTGCGGACGCTGGAGACGGCAGGCCTCGGCGTGGGGGCCGAGGTGCTCGTGCGGGAGTCGAGCGTGGTCGTCGGCGCCGTCGAACGCGACCTCGACGACGCCGCGCACGCCATCTGGCTGAGCCGCTAGTCGCCGACGCGACCGCTCGGTGGACGACCGCATCCCGGTATGGCAATAATTTCCACGATTGTGCAAGACTATGAAAATCCTTGTCACAATCGATGAAGTGAGGACTCGATGAAGAGACGCCCCCTGGCTGCGGCCGCAGCCGCTCTGCTGATGATCGCCGCCCCGACGGCCGCCGCAGCGACGACCAGCGCAGACGAAGACGTGCTCTACAAGTACGTCAAGAACGCCGACGGCACGTACGGCTACAGCACGACGCCGGTGGAGACGTACCCCGGCTCCGGAACGCAGGTCTCGATCCCGACGGATCTGGTCGAACAGCCCCGCCGCTTCTCCAGCGCCTGGGTCGCCACGATCGGAAACCTCAACTTCGGCAAGCCGACCGGCGAAGCCGACTTCGCCGCGAAGTACGACGCCGTCCTGGACGACTTCGAGTCGTGGAACATGAACTCCGTGATCTTCCAGGTGCGCCCCCTGCTCGACGCGTACTACCCGTCCGAGATCAATCCGTGGTCCGAGTTCCTCGGCGGCCCGCAGGGCACCGATCCCGGATACGACCCGCTGGCGCACATGATCGAGGCGACCCACGAACGCGGCATGGAGTACCACGCGTGGCTCAACCCCTACCGCGTGACGAACACCAAGATGACCGCCTCCGCCATCCTCACCGCGCTGGGCATGACCGCCGAGCAGGTCAAGGCGCTGAGCACGCCCGAGTACATCGCGGCGCTCAACGCTGCAGGCATCCTCGCCGACGAGAACTTCGCCGTCCGGCATCCGGAACTCGTCCTGTCCTTCGAGGAGAAGCTGTTCCTCGACCCTGGCCAGCCAGCGGTGCGCGACTACGTCGCGGCATCCGTGGCGGAGATCGTCGAGAACTACGACGTCGACGCGATCCACTTCGACGACTACTTCTACCCGTACCGGATCACCGTCAACGGCGTGAACGTCTTCTTCGGCGAGGCCGGCGAGGACCGCGCGACATTCGAGCAGTACGGACTGACCGCGGGGTACGCGGACACCACGGCCGGTATCGAGCAGTGGCGACGTGACAACGTGACAGGGCTCATCACCGACGTCCGCGATGCGATCACGACGCACAACACCGCGAGCGGCACTGCCGTCCAGTTCGGCGTCAGCCCGTTCGGCATCTGGGAGCACAACGCCAACGACCCGGCCGGATCGCACACCCCGATCACGTCGTCGCAGAGCTACAGCTCGTCGATCTTCGCCGACACCCGCGGATGGGTGCAGGACGAGCTGGTCGACTACCTGACGCCGCAGATCTACTGGAGCTTCGACCAGGGTGCGGCGCCGTACGGTGAGCTGGCCGAGTGGTGGAGCGGCACGACGGCCGACAGCCGCACTCAGATCTACACCGGACACGCCCTCTACAAGCACGTCAACAACGGCGGGTTCGAGTCGGCGTGGATGAACCCGCAGGAGGTGCCGAACCAGATCCGCTTCAACCAGAAGCTCGACGGCATCGACGGCAGCGTCCTGTTCAGCTACAACGACATGCGCCCGACGGATCTGTCGACGGTCGCGCCGGCCCTGCAGCCTCGCCACCAGGCCAAGAACGAGGCGGTCGAGCTGCTGAAGGCCGAGGCGTTCTCGTACCCGACCCTCGTACCGGCCAAGCCGTGGCTCTCGGACGGCGACGTGACCGCGCCGGGCAGCGTCACCCAGGACGGCTCGACGCTGTCGTGGGCGCAGTGCGGCGATGCCCGTTTCTTCGCCGTGTACGCGGGGACCGGATCGGCCGATGAGGTCGTGCAGGCCCCCGGCGCGCTGGTCGACCGCGTCTGGGCGGGCGACGCGACCTCGTTCGAATACGAGATCCCGGCCGACGCCGACCCGGATTCGACCTGGGTCGTGACGGCGCTCGACGCGGCATCCGTGCAGAGCGACGCGGTCGAGGCTGCGGCGCCGTCGCCCCACCCCGGCGGCGGCAACGGCAAGGCCAACGGGCACGACAAGGGCGAGGGCGCGGGCCAGGGACACGGCAACGGCAACGCGTGCAAGGCACCGCGCGGCTGACGCCCATCGCACAGCAGCACCGCCCGTTCCCGCCTCGGGGGCGGGCGGTGCTCGTGCGGGCGGCATCTCGTCGGCGCGCACGTCTAGGCTGAGCACATGGCAGAACGCACCGAGATCGAATGCTGGCTCACCGACATGGACGGCGTGCTGGTCCATGAGAACGACGCCATCCCCGGTGCGTCCGAGCTGCTCGCCGGTTGGGAGGCATCCGGCACCCCGTATCTGGTGCTGACGAACAACTCGATCTTCACGGCGCGGGATCTGTCCGCTCGTCTGCGGGCGAGCGGCCTGAGCGTTCCGGAGGACCGGATCTGGACCTCCGCGCTGGCCACGGCGGCATTCCTGCAGCAGCAGGTGCCCGGGGGCTCGGCGTTCGTCATCGGCGAGGCCGGCATCCTCACGGCCCTGCACGATGCCGGGTTCGTCATGACCGAGACCTCCCCCGACTTCGTCGTGGTCGGCGAGACGCGCAACTACTCGTTCGAGGCCATCACGAAGGCCATCCGCCTCATCAACAAGGGCGCGCGCTTCATCGTCACGAACCCCGATGCGACGGGTCCGAGCGCTGACGGTCCTCTCCCGGCCACCGGCGCGATCGCCGCTCTCATCACGAAGGCCACGGGCAAGGAGCCCTACGTCGTCGGCAAGCCCAACCCGATGATGTTCCGCTCGGCGCTGAACAAGATCGGCGCGCACTCCAAGCGCACCGGCATGATCGGCGACCGCATGGACACCGACGTCGTGGCCGGCATCGAAGCGGGGCTGCACACGGTGCTCGTGCTCACCGGCATCAGCGACCAGGCCGAGATCGAGAAGTACCCGTTCCGCCCGGACGAGGTCGTGAACTCGGTCGCCGATCTGCTCCCGGACGCCTGACATGGGAGCCCTCGACGACGGCGAGCAGCTGCGCGCGGCGGATGCCGAGGCGTGGCGCTCCTGGCTCGAGGACAACCACACCCGCACGGCCGGTGTCTGGCTGCTGAGCATCCGAGGCTCGCGCACCGAGGGCGTCGGCTACGAGGATGCCGTCCGGCAGGCACTGTGCTTCGGCTGGATCGACGGTCCGGTGCGCACGTTCGACGACGCCACGGTCGGCCAGTGGTTCTCACCGCGTCGACCGTCCAGCGGGTGGGCGGCCACCAACAAGGCACGCCTCGCGGAGCTCGAGGCCGCCGGTATGCTCGCCCCGGCCGGCCGCACGGCGGTCGAGGTCGCGAAGGCGAACGGCTCGTGGACGATGCTCGACGGACCGGAGGCCGGCATCGAGCCGGATGAGTTCGCCGCGGCGCTGGATGCCTCGCCGATCGCCCGCGCGAACTGGGACGCGTTCCCCAAGTCGGTCAAGAAGTTCGGCCTCACGCACATCGCGATGGCGAAGCGTCCGGAGACGCGGGCCGCCCGTATCGCGAAGATCGTCGCGGATGCCGCGGAAGGAAAACGGCCATGAACCAGAGCGACATGCTCTTCCTGGTGCTGATCCTCATCGGGATCTCATCGCTGACCCTCATCACGGTCCAGCTGCTCAAGCGCCCCAAGCGCGATGACCGCGGCGAGTGGTACGAGGGGCCCTGGGACGACGACGACCGGCCGAGAACGCGCTGACGTCAGCCCAGCGTCAGGCTCTGCACGCCGGTCACCGGCTCGGGCATCCGCAGGGGTCCGTCGCCGGGTGTGATGGTCCCGAGGATCCGCGGCTCGCGCGCACCGGTACCGCCGGGGATGACGGCGGGGACGCCGTGCATCGTGCACCACCCGATCAGGGCGAACAGGATCGCCTCCTTGGCGTCCGCCGACGCGCCCAGTTCATCGGCGAGCACGACCTCCACCTCCGGCAGCGCGTCGCGCAGGCCCTGCATGATCAGAGGATTTCGGCATCCGCCTCCGGAGACCGCGAGGAAGACGATCCCCGCCCGTCGGACGTCCTGCGCGACCGTGCGGACCGTGAGCTCGGCAAGCGTTCGGACGAGGTCGGCGACCGGGATGTCGCGTCCCTGCTCGGCCACCGTCGCGCGGATGTAGTCGAGATGGAAGTGCTCCTTGCCCGTGCTCTTGGGCGCCGCGAGGGAGTAATAGGCGTCGGCCAGCAACGCGTCGAGCAGTGCATCGTCGACCCGGCCGGCGCGGGCGATCGCGGCATCCTCGTCGTACCCGAGATCGTTGAGCCGCTCGGCGGTGACGATCGCGTCGACCAGCGCGTTCGCGGGGCCGATGTCGTACGCCGAGACCGTGCCGTCGCCGACGACCGTGATGTTCGCGATGCCGCCCAGGTTCAGCGCCGCAGAAAACCCCGAACGGTCGCGCAGCAGCAGTTCGTCCAGGAAGGACACCAGCGGTGCGCCGTGCCCGCCGACGGTGATGTCGCGGATGCGGACATCCGAGATCACGGGCGCACCCACGCGCTCGGCGATCCAGGCGGGCTGTCCGATCTGCAGCGTCCCGCGGGCATGATCGCCCTGGACCCAATGGAAGACGGTCTGCCCGTGGCTGCAGACGGCGTCGACTCCCCCGACGGATGCCGCGGCATCCGCTGCGACCTCGGCGAAGGCCTGACCGATCAGGGTGTCGATCTCGCAGACCTCGGCCATGGTCGTCTGCGCCGGGGGAAGGGCGGCGACCAGACGGGCGCGCAGCTCGGGCGCGTAGGGGACGCTGTCCTCGTGGAGCACCCGGCCGTGCAGTCGGCCGTCGGTCTCGGTGAAGTCGACGACCGCGACGTCGATCCCGTCGTGGGAAGTGCCGGAGAGCAGTCCGAGAACGCGCATCCGCTGTCCTTTCGTCGTGTCCTCCGAGCCTACGACGGATTTGTCAGGACGCCTGCCGAATGAGGCAGACGTGGTCGTTCGACACCACCCAGGGGGCCGACACGCCAGATGTCGGACCGAATCAGCCGAAACGTCCGACGGGTGGTGTGTCGGCCCCCGGCGGGCGAGCGCTCACCCTGCGGCTTCGAGCACCGTCCGCACGTCCTCACGGTCGGTGAGCGCGAGTGCATCCTGACGAGCCTGCTCGAGGACGTCGTCGATGCGCACCCGCACACCGGTCTCGGCCGACTGCACGGCGGCCTCGACCATCGCGAGGCTGCGCAGGTTGTCGCGCGCGGCGTTCTCCGGTGCGCGGCCCGTGCGCAGCGCCGCGACGAACGCGGCAAGCGATCCGGCGAGCTCCGACGGACTCGGCTCGACCGACGCGACGGCCGGCTCGCCGGCATCCGGCCGGTGCACGCGCGGAGCGCCGTCACCATCCCACTCGGCCGAGCCGTCGGCGGCGCTCACTCGCCACGATCCGTTCCAGGAGGTCTCGAGACCGGGGGCGCACCAGCTGCCGTCGTAGACGTAGCGGGCGCCGCCGTCGAACTCGAACACCGCGACAGCGTTCGCCGCACCGTCGTACCAGCTCCACTCGGGGTTGTACTCCTCGCAGTACACCGATACCGGCTCGGCATCCACGACATATCTCGCAGCGTCGAACGCGTGGATGGCCATGTCGACGAGCAGCACGTGCGGCATCTGCTCGCGGAACCCGCCGAAGTGCGGCGCCTTGAAGAAGTCCGTGCGCACCGTGCCGATCGTCCCGAGTCCTGCCACCTCGCGCCGGAGTGCGCGCAGTGCGGGGAAGAACCGTCGCGACTGGCTGATCATCAGCAGCTCACCTGCGGCCTCGGCGATCGCCGTCTGCACCATCGCCGCAGCGACGGTCGGCGCCGCTGGCTTCTCGCACAGCACCGGCAGCCCGGCCTGGAGCGCCTCCCGGTTCACCACGAGGTGCGCCTCCGGAACCGTGACGTTGACCACGGCATCCGCCGACGTCGCCTTCGCGACCGCCGCGGCGCTGCGGCCGATCTCGACGCCGTCGAGTCCGGCATCCGTCAGGGCGGCACGCGCGGTGTCGAGGTCGAGGTCGACCAGGCCGACCAGTTCGACATCCGGGTTCGCCGTGATCGTGCGCAGCCAGGCGCGCCCCATGCCTCCGGCACCGACCTGGACGAGCCGCAGCGGTCGATCTGCCGCGACCGTACGGAACGTCATCGCTCCATCGCCCCCTGATAGCCCTGTCCGTTGTAGAAGTCCTCGCGCTCGTAGCGCAGCAGCACGGGGCTCTTGCGCTCCGGGCGCAGGGTCCGCGCCCATTCGACTCCGTTGGAGAGAACCTTGCGCACCTCGGCCTGGTGGTACACCGGGTAGTCCTGGTCGCCGGGGCTGAAGAAGAAGATCTTGCCGAACCCGCGCCGGTAGGTCATGCCGCTGCGGAACACCTCGCCGCCCGAGAACGTCGACAGGAACACCAGCTCGTCGGGGGCCGGCACGTCGAAGAACTCGCCGTACATCTCCTGCGCCGGGATGATGAACGGATGCGGGATGCCCTGCGCGATCGGATGCGTCGGGTCCACCGTCCACACCACCTCGCGGTCGTCCTTCGACCGCCAGCGCAACGTGCAGCTGGTGCCCATCAGCTTGCCGAAGATCTTCGACCAGTGCCCGGAGTGCAGCACCAGCAGGCCCATGCCTGCGAGCACGTGCTTGTGCACGCGGTCGACGATCTCGTCCGCCACGTCGCCGTGGGCGGCGTGCCCCCACCAGACGAGCACATCGGTGTTCGCCAGCAGCTCTTCGGTCAGCCCGTGCTCCGGATCGTCGAGGGTGACGGTGGTGACGACCGCTCGATCGCCGAGGTTCTCCTCGATGCCCTCTCTGATCGTGGTGTGCATGCCGTTCGGATAGATGTCGCGCACCTTCTGCTCGACCTGCTCGTGACGGTTCTCGCCCCATACGACGACGCGCACGGGGTTGTCGGGCGTGGTGATCCCGGTCATTCTGGTTCTCCTCGGTGTGTGGTTCGGACGATTACTTGACGGCGCCGCCGGTGGCCCCCGCCGCGATGTAGCGCTGAGCGAGCACCAGCAGCAGGATGGCAGGGATGGACGACAGCACGGCGGTCGCCATGACGGCGCTCCAGTTGGCGACCTGGGTTCCCAGGTACTGGTAGATGCCGAGCGTCACCGGGGTGATGTCCTCGGTCGTGGTGAGGGTCAACGCGAACAGGAAGTCGCTCCACGAGAACAGGAACGCGAAGAGTCCTGCCGTGATGAGCGAATTCTTGGCCACGGGCAGCACGATCGACCAGAACGCCCGGAAGTGCCCTGCCCCGTCGACACGTGCCGCCTCGATGATGGACGGTGGGACGCTCATCATGAAGGCGCGCAGGATCATGATCGAGAACGGGATCGCCGAAGTCGCATCCGCGAGGATGAGGCCGGGGATCGTGTTCAGGATGCCGAGGTCGTTGTACGCCGCGTACAGCGCGTTCGCGATCACGATCCCGGGGATCATCTGCGCGATCAGCACCGCGAGCAGCGCCACGTTGATCCAGCGGTAGCGGAACTGCGCGAGCGCGTAGGCGGCCGGCGCTGCGATCGCGAGGCTCAGGATCACGGTGCCGACCGAGATGATGAGGCTGGTGACGAGGTTCGCTCCCTGGTCGGCGATCGCCTTCTCGTACCCGGCGAAGCTGGGGTTCCAGGGGAAGAGCGACGCGGTGAGCGTGTTTCCCGACGGCTGCAGCGAGGCGTTGATCATCCAATAGACGGGGAACAGCATGATCGCGAGGAAGAGGATCCCCACTGCGGTGTACAGGATGCTGCGCCCGGAGCGGCGCTGCGCGCGGCGCGCGGCGGCGGCGTCGCCGGTGACGATGGCCATGGTGGTCATGTGCGGTTTCCCTTCTACTCGTCGACGGCCTTGCGGTTTCCGCGCAGGTAGACGACGGCGAAGACCAGGGAGATCAGGATCAGGATGTTGCTGAAGGCGGCGCCGACGCCGAACTCGAAGTCGATGAACGACGTCTGGTACGAACGGATCGCGACGGTCTGCGTCGCGTTCGCCGGACCGCCGTTGGTGAGGCCGAGGATGATGTCGATGACCTTCAGCGTGTAGACGACGCCGAGCACGAGCACGACGTTGATGACGGGGCGCAGGTTCGGAAGAGTGATGTGCCAGAACGCCTTCCACCCGGTCGCGCCGTCCAGGGAGGCGGCCTCGTACAGCTCCTCCGGGATGTCCTGCAGCCCGCCGTACAGGATCGTGACGTTGAACGGGATGCCGACCCAGATGTTCACCAGGATCACGCTCAGCAGGGCGACATCGGGACTCGTCAGCCAGGGGACGGCGCCGATTCCGAAGTTTCCCAGAAAGGCGTTCAGGATGCCGCTGTCCTGGTCCATGATGGACCGCCATGTCGCGCTGGCGACGATCAGCGGGAGCAGCCACGGCAGCAGCAGCATCGCCCGCAGGAACCCGCTCAGCGGGAATCGGCGATGGAAGAAGACCGCCAGCGCGAGCCCGATCACGAACTGGCCGGCGATCGACCCGATCGTGAAGAGCGCCGTATTCCCCAGCGCCGGCCAGAACAGGTTGCTGCTGACCACGGTGACGTAGTTCTGCAGTCCCACCCATGGTGCTTCACCCGTGAAGAAGGTCTTGGTCGTGTAGTCCTGGAAGCTCATCGTGAGGTTCTTGACCACGGGGTAGCCGAAGAACAGCACGATGTAGAGCGCGGCCGGCACCACGAACAGGGCCTTGACGATGCTGTCGCGGCGGATGCGGACCCGACGCGGTGGAGGCGGGGCCGACGCGGCCGGAGCAGCCTTCGCGATCGCTGTCGTTGTCATCTCGATCTCCCTTCCGGATACCCCGCGGCGCGACGGAGCGCTGCCGCGGGGTATGCGCATCGGATGCGGACTCAGCCCTGGGCGGCCTGCTCGAACGCGACATCCGGTGTCGCCTTGCCGGTGAGGGCGAGCTGGATCGCGTTGTAGATCACGGTCGCCTGCGTCGGCCATTCCTCGCCGAGCTTGCCGGTGCGCGAGCGGGCGTTGACGACCTGGTCCGCGAACGCGGCCATGTCGGGCATCTTCTCGGTGAACTCCGGGATGACGTCGGTACGCGTCGGGACCGTGAAGCGGGTCTCGCCGGCCTGCAACGCGATGTCGTCGCTGCCCATGCACTCGACGAACTTCGCCGCGTTGGCCTGCTTCTCGGCGTCGCCGGTCTGCGGAACCGTCCAGACCTCACCGCCGAGCGGGGCGACCGGAGTCTGGCCGGCCTCGTTCACCGGCAGCTGCACGCTCGCCCAGTTCACGTCCGTCTCGTTCAGAGCAGGGATGTTCCAAGGGCCGTTGACCATCATGGCCGCCTTGCCTGCGGCGAACTGGTCCTTCACATCGCCCTGGCTCCAGTTGATGACGCTCTGGGATGCCGAGCCCGAATCGACGAGATCCACCCAGAGCTGCAGCGCTTCGGCGTTCTCGGGCGTCTGGAGATCGGTCTCATCTCCGCCGTTGGTCCACATGAAAGGCAGGAACTGCCAGGAGCCCTCGTACGTCGCGATGGCGGAGAACGCCATGCCGTACTGGTCGCCGACGGTCAGGGACGCAGCGGCATCCTTCAGCTCGGCCCACGTGGTGGGCGGGGCGATGCCGGCGGCCTCGAGGGTGTCGACGTTGTAGAACAGGCCGAGGGTGTTCACTGCCGGCGCGAGTCCGTAGACCTCGCCCTCGTAGGTGGCGGCCTCGATGATGCCGTCGATGTAGCCGGAGGTATCGACGTCGAAGTCGCTGAGCGGGGCCAGCGCGCCGCTCGCCGCGATCTCCTGAACGTCCGGGTTGTCGAGCATGAGCACGTCGGGGAGCGTCTTCGATGATGCGCGCTGGAGCACCTTCTGGATGAGGTCCTTGCCCGGCACGGACTCCCTCTCGATCGTGAGATCGAGCTCGGCCGCGCACTGGTCGAGGAGGTCCTGGACGAGCCCCTTGTCCGGCTCGTTGTTGTAGTAGTCGAGGATCGTGATCGTCGACGGGTCTCCGCCCGAGGCTCCGCCTCCCCCACTGCACCCGGCGAGGACGAGCGGGACGGCGGTCAGAGCGGCGGCGGCAGTGAACAGCTTGCGTCGAGTGCGCATCGGTGACTCCTTTGTGTGAGATGCGGGGTACAGCGAACGGTGCCGGACGGGCTCGGTGCGCCCTCGTCACGGCAATCGTTAAAGCGTTTAAACTCTCGGTGGGAACGAGTATGGATCGATAAGTTGTTCTTGTCAACAAGTGGATCGAACGGGAGCGCCATGGTCACCATGAATGACGTCGCGAAGCGCGCGAACGTATCGATCGCGACGGTCTCCTTCGTCCTCAGCGGGGCGAAGCCGATCTCGGCGGGCACTCGCGAACGGGTCGAGACCGCGATGCGGGAACTCGGCTATCGGCGCAACCCCGTCGGCGCCGCACTGGCGCGCGGACGCACGAACATCATCGCTCTGCTGTATCCGGCGCTGCAGCGACCGGCGACCGGATCCGTGATGGGGTTCTTCACGAGCGCTGCAGCCCGCGCGCAGGAGCGCGGCTTGAATCTCGTGATGTGGCCGATCAGCAACGACGCGAATGAGGCCGCCGCGCTGGCGAACACCGGCCTGGTCGACGGGGTGCTGCTCATGGAAGTGCAGATGGAGGACGCACGGGTTCAGGCTCTGCTGCCCGGAAGCACGCCCTTCGTCCTCATCGGCCGCACGCGCGACCCCGCTGGCCTCACTTTCGTGGACGTCGATTTCGAGACGTCGATGTCCGAGGCCGTGGCGGCTCTCGACGAACTGGGGCATCGCCGCATCGCGTTCATCACCGGGAACTGGGGCGACCTCCACCTCGAGGGGCACGGCGCCGCGGAGCGCTCCCGTGCGTGCTTCCGCAGGGAGATGTCCCGGCGGGGCACCTCCGCACCGCTGATCGTGCCGTGCCCCGAGAACTCACTGGACGGACGTCGGCTCGGCCGGACTCTGGCCGCCGAGCATCCGGACCTGACCGCCCTGGTGCTGATGAACGAGCACGCCGCACCCGGCATCGTGATGGGGTTGCGGGATGCGGGCAGCCGCGTCCCCGACGACATGTCCATCATCTCGATCGGCTCGTCCGCCAACATGGCGGGCATGGCCGACCCTCCGCTGAGCTTCATGCGGACTCCCGGAGAGGAACTCGGCAGGCTCGGCGTCGACGCGATCATCGAGCGGATCGAGAACGCCGACGCCGAGCCCCCCGCGGTCCTGCTGGCGTGCGAGATGCAGCCCGGCGAGTCGCTCGCGCCGGCGCGAGCGACTCGCTGAGCGAAGGGTCAGAGCTCCGAAAGCGGAACCGGGCTCGGTCGCTCGCACGTGCTCGCGACCTCGATCGAGGTGCCCTCCTCGGCCGCCCGCAGCACGGACAGCATGACGTCGAGCGTGTGGAATCCGACCGCACCGGACGCGCGTGCGTCGTCGGCACCCGCCACCGCGCGGTCGTGGATTCCGACGCCACGGCCGGCACCGACGTATCCGGCCGAGACCGGAAGCGTCTCCCACGCGTCTCCGCCGAGGACCCTGTGCTGCACCTCGCCGTCGAACCGATTGGGGTCGGGGACCACCAGCGACCCCGTCTCACCATGGACCTCGATGTTCGACGCCCGCGTCGCGACGGTGTCGAACGACATCACGAGCGTCGACAGCGCCCCGGACTCGTGCGTGAGCACACCGGTGATGTGGGTGTACACCTCGACCGGAATGCGCTCGCCCGCACGAGGCCCCGATCCGATCACGCGCTCGTCGCGCGTCCGGCTGCCCGCTCCCACGACGCGTGTCACGGGTCCCAGCAGCTGGATCAGCGCCGACACGTAGTACGGCCCCATGTCCAGCAGCGGTCCGCCACCCGGGAGATAGTAGAAGTCCGGGTTCGGATGCCACCGTTCATGCCCCGCGGTCATCATGGTCGCCGTGGCCGAGATCGGCGTGCCGATCAGACCGTCATCGACGGCCTTCCGCGCGGTCTGCAGGCCGGTGCCGAGCACCGTGTCCGGCGCGCAGCCCACCCAGGCACCCGCCGCGGTGGCCGCATCGAGCACAGCGGATGCCGACGCGACATCGGCCGTCAGCGGCTTCTCGGTGTAGACCTCCTTGCCCGCGGCGATGATGCGCAGCGCGACCTCGGCGTGCGCCGCGGGGATCGTCAGATTGACGACGAGCCGGATCGTCGGCTCGTCGAGGAGCTCGTCGATGCTCAGCGCCCGGACCCCTGGTACGCGCGCCGCGACCTCGGCTGCGCGCTCCGGAACGAGGTCCGCCACGGCGACGAGTTCGACGCTGTCCAATCGCGAGAAGGTGTCGAGGTACTGGGCGGCGATGTTGCCGCAGCCGATGATCCCGACCTTCAGGGCGCTCAACGGCTGGCCCACAGCATCCCCCGCTCGACGATCGTGCGGACGTTCGCGTCCTGCAGAACTTCGACCGAGTGGCCCGGCGTCGCGACGAAGATGCGCCCCTTGCCCCACAGTCGCGTCCAGACCGCGGGCGAGACGATGGGCCGGTGCCAGGGGTGGTACGGCTGGACCGGGTGCGTCGTCGTGGCGAGCACATCGTTGAGGTCGTCGTGCAGCACCCAGTACTGCTCGGTCTCGAGCTCGAAGTCCGAGAGGCCGGCCAAGATCTCGTGCGAACGCCCCAGGTCGGTCAGCTCGACCGTGTACCGCAGGTAGTTGTCCTGCGCCTTGCCCACGCGCTCGTCGGGGTGACGGCTCGGGTGCGTCGCGAACTGACCGCCGACGAGCTGCAGGTAGTCCGAGCTGTTTCGGTACGAGTCGGCGATGCCGCCGTGCCACCCGGCCATGCCGGTGCCTGCCTCGATCGCGGCGCGCAGCCCCTTGACCTCCTCCGATGCGATCGTCGTCATCGTGTTGCTCTGCACGATCAGGTCGATACCGGCCATCGTCTCGGCGTCGGCGTAGACCGCCGGTCCGTCCTCGATCCTGACCTCGAACCCCTGCTCGCGCAGGAACGGGACGAACAGATCCGTCGCCTCGACGGGTTGATGCCCGTCCCATCCACCGCGCACGATGAGGGCTGAACGCGTATTGCTCACCAGGTCTCCTTTTCCGATCGACGCTGATCTGGACATCGCGCCGTCCTCGATATATGTTGCCAGAAACAACTTTTGAAGTGAAGCCGTCGAAGGAGACAGACGTCCATGCGTGTTGCGTTGATCGGTCATGGATTCATGGGCGCAGCCCATTCTCAGGGCTGGCGGACCGCCCCGCGGTTCTTCGATCTGCCGATCCGGCCCGAGATGCACCTGCTGGTCGGGCGGGATGCCGCGAAGGCCTATGCCGCCGCTGAGCAGTGGGGCTGGGCCGAGACGGCGACGGATTGGCGCGCCGCGGTCGAACGCGATGACGTGGATGTCGTCGACATCGTCACCCCCGGCGACACGCACGCCGAGATCGCACTGGCCGCGCTGCGCGCCGGCAAGCACGTGATCTGCGAGAAGCCGCTCGCGAACACCGTCGCCGAGGCGGAGGAGATGACGCGGGCAGCCGAAGAGGCCGCGGCCGACGGCATCCGCTCCATGGTCGGGTTCACGTACCGCCGGGTCCCGGCCGCCGTGTTCGCCAAGCAGCTGGTCGCCGACGGCAGGCTCGGCGAGATCCGCCAGATCCGCGCCGAGTACCTGCAGGACTGGCTGTCGGATGCCGAGGCGCCCCTCACCTGGCGGCTGCAGAAGGACAGGGCGGGCTCAGGCTCGCTCGGCGACATCGGCGCCCACGCGATCGACATGGTCGAGTACGTCAGCGGGATCCGGCTCGAGAGCGTGTCGGGGATCCTGGAGACCATCGTCTCCGAGCGGCCGCTGCTCGGCGAGGGCGTCGGGCTGTCCGGTACCGCGTCGACCGAGCGCGGTCCGGTCACCGTCGACGACGTCGCGCTGTTCCACGGCCGGTTCGCGAACGGCGCCCTGGGTTCCTTCGAGGCCACGCGCTTCCGCACCGGACGCAAGAACGCCTTCCGCTTCGAGATCTCGGGGTCGCTGGGTGCGCTGTCGTTCGACATGGAGCGGATGAACGAGCTGGAGTTCTACGACGCGACCTCGCCCGATCTCGAACAGGGTTTCCGCCGCATCCTCGTCACCGAGGCCGGACATCCGTACACCGGATCCTGGTGGCCGACCGGTCACATGCTCGGCTACGAGCACGGCTTCTCGCACCAGGTCGTCGACTTCGTGCAGGCCGTCGCCGAGGGGACGCAGCCGCGCCCGTCGTTCGCGGACGCCCTGCATGTGCAGCGGGTCCTGGATGCGGTGGAGCGCAGTTCCGTGGCCGGCAGCGCCTGGACGCCGATCGGCTGACCCATTCTGGGGGCCGACACGCCACGTGTCGGACCGAACGCGGCCGAACGTCCGACATCTGGCGTGTCGGCCCCCGGTCCGGCGGGTGTGCGAGCCGAGCGCGAGCTACCGCAGCACGAAGGCGCCGGCGCCGATGAGCGGCCCCTCGTCGCCGAGACCGGAGCGCACCACGCGAGTGCGACGGGAGTACTCGTGCGCGGCGCTCGCGGTGAGCGCGGCCTGCACGAGATCGATGTAGTCGTCGGAGACCCGCGAGAACCCGCCGCCGATCGCCACGATGTCGAGGTCGACGAGGGTCGCGGCGTCCGCCAGCGCTTCTCCGACCGCCTTCGCCGAGCGCTCGATCGCGGCCCGTGCCGTGGCGTCGCCGGCCGCGGCATCCCTGGCGAGATCCTCACCGGTCGCGCCCGTCCAGCCCTGCGTCTGCGCCCACGCGGCGCTGGCGGGCCCTGAGGCGATCTCCTCGAGGGTCAGCCCTCCCTCTCGGCGGACCTGCCCGAGGTGACCGGCGTTGCCGGTGGCACCGGCGATGTACGCACCGTTCACGACGAAGCCGCCGCCGACGCCGGTCGAGACGACGATCGACAACGACGCGTGCGCGTCACGGGTGGCACCGAGCCAGGATTCGGCGAGCGCGAGCGCCCCGCCGTCGTGTCCGAAGACCGTCGGCAGCCCGCGGCCGAGGATCCCCGAGGCGGTCGTGCGCACCGCATCCGCGAGACCGTACCCTCGGGCTGCGGGCATGTTCACGGGGAGGATCTGGCCCGCGTTCCGGTCGATCGGCCCGGCGCTGCCGATGCCGGCTCCCACCAGCTCGGCACCCTCGGGAAGTCGGGAGAGCGCATGGGCGATCACTGTCGCGATCGCGTCGTCGAGCGACGCGGGGGTGGCATCCCGGCCCGTCTCCCGGCGGCTGCGGCTTCCCGGCACAAGGGCGCCGTCGTCGGCCACGAGTGCGGCCTCCATCTTGGTGCCGCCGACGTCGACGGCGAGGGCGTAGCGGGTCACTGGGCTCCCTTTCCGCGCGGCATCGGCGCGTTCATCGGTCGGAGAAATTCTCTCGGTCGGCCCAGCACCGCGCAGGCTCTCCGACGCCGCGCAGATCTCCGACCGGCCGTCACTGCGGGTCGAGTCCGAGGTCGTCGAGGTCGAAGGCTGCGCGCCACTCGAGGCCCGCCTCCTCGATCGCGGCCTGGGCACCGGTCTTGCGGTCGACGATCACGGCCACCGCGACGACCTCGGCGCCTTCGCGGCGCAGAGCCTCGACGGCCTTGAGCGCGGACTGGCCGGTGGTCGAGGTGTCCTCGAGCACGACGACGCGCTTGCCCTTGACGTCCGCGCCCTCGATCTGGCGGCCGCGGCCGTGGTCCTTGGGCTCCTTGCGGACGACGAAGGCGTCCAGGGGGCGATCCGTCGCGACGGATGCATGCATGACCGAGTTCGCGATCGGGTCGGCGCCGAGCGTCAGGCCGCCGACGGCTGCGACGTCGAGGTCGCCGATCAGATCGAGCATGATGCGGCCGATGGCCGGGGCCGCGCGGTGATCGAGGGTCAGCTTGCGCATGTCGACGTAGTACGTCGCCTTCTTGCCGCTGGACAGAGTGAAGTCGCCATGGAACACCGCCTCATCCGTGATGAGGGCGAGCAGGGACTGGCGGTCAGCGTCGAGGGTCACGGCATCCAGTGTAGGACGCGGGCCCTGTCGACGACGGCGCGCGTCGCCTATCGTGGCGGGCAAGCGAAGGATGCCGGAGGTCTCATGTTCTCGTTCGATCCCTATGCCGAGCTCGCCGCGCTGCGCCCCGTGGCGCCGTTGGAGCTCACCAGCCCCGATTTCACCGCGGGAGGACCGCTGCCGGCATCCGCCTGGTCGGCTTCCCGCGGCGGAGAGGATCGCGCGCCGGCGCTGCAGTGGTCGCAGCCGCCTGCCGGCACCCGGAGCATCGCGATCAGCTGCTTCGATCCGGATGCCCCGACCGGATCGGGTTTCTGGCACTGGGCCGCGTTCGACATCCCGCGTGGCGTCATGTCGCTCCCCGGCGGGGACGGCACGGCCTCTTCGCTTCCCCGCGGTGCCCGCGTCCTGCCGAACGAGCAGCGCAGCGAACGCTTCATCGGCGCTGCTCCTCCTGCCGGCACCGGCGTCCACCGCTACTTCTTCGTCGTCGATGCTCTCGACGTCGAGACGCTCGACATCGAGCCGCGTTCGACGCCGGCGGTCCTGGGATTCAACCGGCATTTCCACACGCTCGCGCGCGGCGTGCTCGTCGGCACCGCGGACCCCGCCGAGCGCTGAGCGGAGGGCACCGGCGACGACGCGTCTGTCCGACCCGCCCCGTAGGCTGGACTCATGCGCTTGGCCACCTGGAACATCAACTCCATCCGCACCCGCGTCACCCGCGCCGTCGAGTTCGCCGTCCGCGAGGACATCGACGTCCTGGCGTTCCAGGAGATCAAGTGCAAGCCGGAGCAGTTCCCCTTCGCGCCGTTCGAAGAGGCCGGTTATCACGTCGAGGTCCACGGCTTGAATCAGTGGAACGGCGTGGCCATCGCCAGCCGCCTGCCCATGACGGACGTGCGCACTTCGTTCGCCGGGATGCCCGGTTTCGCCAAGGGTCATGAGGGTCCGGATGCCCCACTGGAGGCTCGTGCGCTGGGCGTGATGGTCGACGGTGTGCGGGTGTGGAGCCTGTACGTCCCGAACGGCCGCAGCCTCGACGATCCGCACTACGCGTACAAGCTGCACTGGCTGGAGCAGCTCAAGAACGCCACCGCCGCCGAACTCGCCGCGAACCCGGATCTGCCGCTGGCGCTGGTCGGCGACTTCAACATCATCCCGTTCGACGCCGACAACGGCGACCCGGCGATCGTCGAGGGCGTCTCGACTCATGTCTCCCCGCCGGAGCGCCAGGCGTTCTTCGCCCTCGCTGAGGCCGGGGTCGCCGACGTCGTCCGCCCGCTCATCCCCGAGGGCTACACGTACTGGGACTACCAGCGCCTGAAGTTCCCGCGCAACGAGGGCATCCGCATCGACTTCATCCTCGGGTCCCGCACCCTGGCGGATGCCGTGACCGGCGCGTCCATCCACCGCGAGGAGCGCAAGGGCGAGCAGCCCAGCGACCATGTTCCCGTGGTGGTCGATCTCGACTTCGGCTCGGTGGAAGAGGACGACGATCTTCCGATGATCTTCTCCTGAGCGGCATGGCGATCCGCCTCATCGCGACCGACCTGGACGGCACGCTGCTCGACGCCGCCAGCTCGGTGTCGCCACGCACACGGGCCGCTCTGGATGCCGCGCGCGCTGCCGGAATCCGTGTCGTGCCGGTGACCGCACGTCAGCCGATCGGGCTGCAGCAGGTGGCGGCCGGGGCGGGCTTCGCCGACTGGGCCCTGTGCGGCAACGGCGCCTACGGCGTCCACCTCGCAACCGGCGAGCACCTGTTCGCCCAGGAGATCCCCGCGGCCGTGCAGCAGCAGTTGGCCGAGGCGCTCGGGGAAGTCATCCCTGATCTGGTCTTCGCGAGCGTGCGCGATGTCGGCGAGAGGTTCGTCGCGCAGCACGGCTATGCCGATCTCGCCCAGCTCAGCGATCACAAGCGAGACCCGGCGACCATGGGCGGAGTGCCCCTGGCAGAGGTGCTGTCCGCCCCGAGCCTGAAACTCGTGATCCGGCATCCGTCCGTGCCGATTCCCGAGATCTTCGCCGCGCTGCAGGCACTCGGCCTGACCGGGTTCGAGGCGACCCTGTCCGGCGCACCGTTCGTCGAGGTGATGGCCGAGGGCGTGACGAAGGCGACCGGCCTCGCACAACTGTGCACGCACCTCGGCATCGATCGCACCGAGGTCCTCGCGTTCGGCGATGCGCTCAACGATCTCGAGATGCTGCACTGGGCCGGCCGCGGCGTCGCGATGCCCGGCGCCGAGCCCGTCGTCCGGGATGCCGCGGACGAGGTCGCCCCGGCATCGAACGACGACGACGGGGTCGCGCTGGTCATCGAGCGCCTGCTCGCGTGATCACACCGCGTACGCGCGCTGCGAGGCCGCGCTACGACCCCATGGTTCCCGTCTGCACATCGCCGGGCAGCGGCGCATACCGCAGCAGCAGCGTCCCGCCGTCCCCGCTCGATGCGCTGAGCAGCTTCATGTTCGAGGGGACCGCGCCGTCGGGGAACACCTTCTTGCCCTGCCCGAGCACGACCGGATAGACCCAGAGCTGCAGCTCGTCGTAGAGCTTCTGCGCGAGCAGGGTCTGAGCGAAGTCGATGCTTCCGATCACGTGCACATCGCGATGCCGCGACCGCAGGGCCGCGATCTCGGAGGCCAGATCCGCTCCCACGCGCGAGCTGCCCTGCCAGCCCAGGCGGATGTCGGCATCCCTCGATGCGACATACTTGGGCACTCGATCGAACAGCCGGCCGATCCAGCCCTCCGGCCCCGTGGTGTGCTGGGGCCAGTAGCCGGCGAAGATGTCGTACGTGCGGCGCCCGAGCAGCAGGGCGTCGAGGGTCTCCATGCCCTCCGCGACGCTGCGGCCGACCGCCTCGCTCTCCAGCGGCGCCTGCCACCCGCCGAACGGGAACGCGCCGGATGCGTCCTCCTCCGGACCGCCCGGCGCCTGCGCGACGCCGTCGAGTGTGGTGAACAGATCGATGATGATGCGTCCGTCAGTGCTCATGTCATGCTCCCTTGCGTGACCAGCGGTGCGATGTGGAATGTCGACGCGAATGCGTCCAGTGCGCTCTCGTCGCCGCGCACCACGGCGACGAGATCCTGCGCGATCGCCTCGGCCGGCCTCACGTCGCCGGCGATCAGGCGTCGAATGCCGGGGCCGGCGACGATCACGGCATCCGGCTCCCCTTCGGGAAGGCGCCCGCCGACGGGCGGTGCCGGCGGTGCGAGCTGCGTGACCGCGAGTGCTCCCGCCGCCACGATCACGCGCAGCACGATGTCGCCGAGGTGCAGCTCGATGTCGGCATCCGTCGCGTGGTCGGGCCGGAACGACGTCCGAAGCGCCATGGTGAGCGAGTCCGGTGTGACGACGTCACCGGGTTCAGGGTCGCCCATCGCCTGGAATCCCCAGCGCCCGAGGGCGAGCAGGATCGGCTCGAGCGAGCGCCCGTACGGTGTCAGCTCATAGACCAGCCCGCAGTTCATCAGCGGCACGCGACGCACGACCCCGCCCTCCTGCAGCTCCTTGAGCCGTGTGGAGAGGATGTTGGTCGGGATCTTCGGCAGCCCCTGCTTGAGATCGGTGTACCGGCGAGGGCCGACGAGCAGATCGCGGACGATGAGCATGGCCCACCGCTCGCCGATCAGCTCGACGGCCGTCGTCACGCCGCAGTACTGGCCGTAACTCCGGGCGGCCATCAGGCCGACTCGGCGCCCTGCTCCGCCATGAACGTCTCCGGGCCCTGTTCGGCGGCCGCCGGGTCCATGTACAGGAACTCGAGCACGTTGCCGTCCGGGTCCTCGAGGTCGCGCGAGTACATGAAGCCGTAGTCCTGCGCGTCCCGCGGCTCGATACCACCGGCCGCCAGCCCCTTGCCGAGCACGTCGTCGACGTCCTCGCGCGAGTCGCGGCTCAGTGCGACGAGCACCTGGGCCGCGCTCTTCGCGTCGACGACCTGCTTGTCGGTGAACGTTCCGAAGTACTCGCGCGTGAGCACCATGAAGAACACGTCGTCGCTCCACACGATGCAGGCGGCGTTCTCATCGGTGAACAGCGGATTGATGTCGCAGCCCAGTGCCGTGTAGAACGCCTTGCTGCGCTCGAGGTCGGCGGTGGGCAGGTTGACGAAGACTTTCGTGGACATGCTGACTCCCTTGTCGATTTCCGGTCGTCCGATTCGGACGAGACCGATACTTGCAAATAACAACCATGCTTGTCAATAGCAAGTTCTCGTGACGGATCCCCCGCAGGGCGGATGCCGCGGCATCCGCTTTTCCGTACGGTTGTGACATGCCCGCACCGACCCGCCCTGTCACGCCTCAGCAGCGCCGGTACGACCTCCTCCTGGCCGGAGTCGTCTTCGTCTCCGGCGTCGTCAGTGCCGTGCTGTCGTCGATCTCGGAGATCTACGGCGACGAGCAGGCGCCGCTGTGGCACGCACTCGTATACCTCGTCGTTCTCGCGGCACCCCTCGCGTTTCGGCGAGTCCGGCCGGCTCAGGTGGCGATCATCGTCTCGGCCGCGTACTTCGCGGCGGTGACCTTCCGGATCCCCGAGCTGTACGCCGGCAACGTGGCGATGTTCATCGCGCTGTACACGGTGGGCGCGTGGATGACGAACCGCCGAGCCGCGATGGTCGTCCGGTCGGTGATCATCGCGGGCATGTTCGGATGGCTCATCATCACCACGTATCGGGACGCGATCGACATCGCGCGCGACGAAGAGGTCATCGCCGGTGCGATGTCCCCCTACATCGCCTTCATGATGCTGCAGCTGCTCCTGAACGTGCTGTACTTCGGCGGCGCCTATTACTTCGGCGAGCGCGCCTGGGGCGCCGCCATGCAGCGCGCCGCGCTGGAGCAGCGCACCGCCGACCTCGAACGCGAGCGCGAGGTCACCGCGGCGCAGGCCGTCGCCCTGGATCGGGTGCGCATCGCCCGCGAACTGCACGACGTCGTCGCGCACCACGTCTCCGTGATGGGAGTGCAGGCCGGAGCCGCCCGCGTCGTGATCGATACGGCTCCCGATCAGGCCGCGCACATCCTGTCCGGCATCGAGGAGTCGGCCCGCGAGGCCATCTCCGAGCTGCACAACCTGCTCGAGACGCTGCGCTCCTCGGACGAGGATGCCGCGGACAGCGCCTCCACGCTCGAGGTGGGCGACATCGCCGACCTGGTCGCGGCGACGACGGAAGCCGGCATCCCGACCACCTACGACGTCATCGGCGAGCCGCGCGCTGTGCCGCCGATGATTGCCGTGAATCTCTACCGCATCGCCCAGGAGTCCCTCACGAACGCGCGCCGTCACGCCGGAGCAGGCGCCACCGCCGACGTCCGGCTGCGCTACACGGACACCGCAATCGAACTCGAGGTCGTCAACACCGGCCGCCGCGTCCTCACCACCAGAGCCGGACTCGGCCAGCTCGGCATGCGCGAGCGCGCCGCCGCGTCCGGAGGAACCATCGAGTCGGGGCCGCGGGACCGCGGCGGCTGGCGCGTCCGCGTCACTGTGCCGCTGGTCGCGGCGCTCGCTGAGGCATCCGCGTGAGCGGCGGGATCCGCGTCCTCCTGGTGGACGACCACGCCATGCTGCGTGCCGGGTTCCGGACGATCCTCGATGCGCAGCCCGACATCACCGTCGTCGGCGAGGCATCCACGGGCGCGGAGGCGGTCTCCGCGGCATCCGCTCTCCTCCCGGACGTCATCTGCATGGACGTCCAGATGCCGGACATGGACGGCATAGCGGCCACCAGACGGATCATCGCCGACCCCGACGTGCCGGCCGCGATCGCCATCGTGACGACCTTCGACCGCGACGACTATCTGTTCGCGGCGCTGGATGCCGGCGCCAGCGGGTTCCTGCTGAAGAACGCCGGCCCCGAGGACCTCGTCGCGGCGGTGCGGGCGCTGGCCGCGGGCGACGGGATGCTGGCACCGGAGGTGACCCGCCGGGTGCTGCAGCGGTTCGGGCGCGAGCGTTCCGTGACCGCGACCCTCGTGCCCGCCGAGCCCTTCACCGACCGCGAGGCCGAAGTGCTCGCGCTGATGGCCGAGGCGCTCAGCAACGCCGAGATCGGAGCACGCCTGTACATCGGCGAGGCGACGGTGAAGACGCACGTCTCGCGGATCCTGCAGAAGCTCGGCGCCAGGGACAGGGTGCAGGCCGTCGTGCTCGCGCTGCGCGGAGGACTGGCGTGACGTCGGGAGCGCTCACGGCGACCGCGGTCGGCGTGAGCATCGACGAGCAGATGCTCCTTCCGACCACGTCCGCGACGATCACGGCGGGCAGCGCACTGGCCATCCGCGGCCCGAACGGGTCGGGCAAGACCACCCTGCTGCGCGTGCTCGCAGGCAGCGTTCGCCCGTCGACCGGCGAAGTCCATTGGGAGGGCGAGCCCCTGCGGATCAGACGTGCGGATCATCGCGCCGTCATCGCCGCGATGATCGGGATGCCGGCGATGGCGCGCGACCTCACACTCGTCGAACAGTTGCGCTTCGTCCGCGCGACCTGGGGAGATTCCGCGTCCGAGGGCGAGCGCACTGCGCTCGAAGGACTCGCCGAACTGGGCATCTCCGCTCTCGCGGCGCGTTACCCGACCGAGCTCTCGTCGGGACAATTGCAGCTGTTCTCGCTCGCACTCACGTTCGCCCGCCCCTGCCGCGTGCTGCTGCTGGATGAGCCGGAGCAACGGCTGGACGCCCACCGCCGCAGCCTCGTCGCCGACGCGCTGCGGCGCCGAATGGCCGCCGGGTGCGGAATCGGGCTCGCCACGCACAGCGGGAGACTCGCTCGAGCGATCGGCGCCGATGTGCTGACCGTCGGCGAAGCGCCGTGACGGACGATGCCGGCGAACGCGGCAGGATCGCCGCGGCTCACGCAGTGCGACGCAGCCGTGCAGGGCGGCCGACCCGCGCGGACGCCGCCTACCTCGTCTACGTCGGTCTGCTCGTCGCCGCCATCGCCGGAGTGCCCGTCGTGCGCACGATCGTCCTGGCACTGGCGACGCCGGAGGCCTTCGACGCGCTGACCCGCCCCGAGACCGCCCGCATCGTCGGGGCGCTGGGCGGACTGCTGTGGATCGGCGCGCTGGCGCTGGGGCGCGTGCGGGGGCCGATCGCGCCGCCTCCGTTCGCGGCGGCCGTCCTCGGTCACTCAGACATCTCGCCGCGGCGGGCCTGGGCGAGGACGTTGACCCGCGTGAGCGTGGGCACGATGCTGATCAGCGCAGCGGTCGCGGTGCTGGCGGTCAGCGGCCTGCTCGCGAACGGCGTCCACGTCGAGCGCTGCATCGCATTCGTCGCGGGCTGCGCACTTCTCGCCCTTCCGGCGGTCGCGATCTGGCTGGCTGGTCAGGTGCTC
Organism: Microbacterium sp. NPDC056234; assembly: GCF_042267585.1. Taxonomy (NCBI): domain Bacteria; kingdom Bacillati; phylum Actinomycetota; class Actinomycetes; order Micrococcales; family Microbacteriaceae; genus Microbacterium; species Microbacterium sp. NPDC056234. The sequence continues at coordinate 677,410 of NZ_JBHJTE010000001.1, read as the reverse complement.
GGCCGACGAGGCGCCGGGACGCTCGCCGTGGTCCTGGGCGCTCATCTGATCGCTGTGCTGGCCGGCGTGCCGCGGCTTCCGGCATCCGCTCTGGCGTCGCTGTGGGACGGGTCCGGCGGACCGCTGGGGCTTGTCGCGCTCGGCATCGCGGCGATCGCGGCCGTCGCGATGCTGCCGCTGCTGCTCGCCAGGCTGCTTCCCGAGACCGTCGAGACCCACGCGAACCGATGGGAGGCGATGTCCGTGCTCGCGGCCACGGGAGATCTCGCCGGGGCAGCCGACCGGACGCGCCCCCTCCCGACGTCCGGCCGACGGCTGCGCATCGCGATGCGTCGACCCCTCATGTTCGCCGTGCTGCAGCGCGATGCGATCGGCTCGGCCCGAACGCCGCTGAGACTCGCGGTCGCACTCGTGACTCTCGGGCTGACCGGTGCGGGGTGGGCCTGGTTGTCTGGCCTGGTCGGCGGTCCCGTCCGGGTCGCAGCGATAGGCATCGGACTGATCGCATTCCTCGCGGTCGGCGCGCTGATGGACGGAAGCCGAGAGGCGGCCGACGCCGCCGGTCGCCCGGCACTGCATGGTCGACCTCCGGCGCGGATGCTTCTGCTGCACCTCTCGTGGCCATGGCTGTGCGCCATCGTCATCCCCACGACGGTCGCTCTCCCAGCCGGCGGCGACGTCGGAGCGGTCGTAGCCGTCTTCGGCGCGGTGCTCGTGGCGGTCCGCGCGTACGACACGACGAAGGGCCCACTGCCGATCGAGTTGATGATGCCGGTGCCGACCCCGGCCGGCGACGCATCGGCTATCGGGATCTGGCTCTGGCAGTCCGATGCACTGCTGTGGACCGCCGCGCTGTCGTTCGGAGCCTCCGTGGCGATCGCCGCGGGCCCGCTGGCGCTGGTGTGGTCGGCGGTGGCGCTGGTCGCGCTCGCCGCGCTGACCGTCGGGCGGCTGCGACGCGCGTCGGCGTGAGCCGGTCGGAGCCGTCCGCTGACAGCCCGCGATAGCCTCGCATCCATGACCGAAACCGCCGTCTCGATGTCGCGTCCGATCACGGCGGGCGTCGTCACGGCACTCGTCGGGTTCACGAGCTCGTTCGCGGTCGTGCTCACCGGACTCAGCGCCGTCGGCGCATCAACGGGTCAGGCCGCGAGCGGCCTGCTGGCGCTGAGCCTCACGATGGGGATCGCGTGCATCGTGCTCGCCTGGCGCTACCGGATGCCGATCACCTCCGCCTGGTCGACGCCGGGCGCCGCGCTGCTCGCCGCCACGGGAGCGGTCGAAGGCGGGTGGCCGGCGGCGGTCGGGGCGTTCCTCGTCGTCGCGGCGCTGATCCTCGTCGCCGGACTCTGGCCGGGCTTCGGACGTCTGATCGCACGGATCCCGGCGTCCATCGCGCAGGCCATGCTGGCGGGCGTGCTGCTTCCCCTGTGCCTGGCGCCCGTCACCGGAATCGCGGAGAACCCGTGGGGCGTGCTGCCGGTTGTGCTCACGTGGCTCGTGTTCGCGCGGCTCGCGCCGCGATGGGCCGTACCGCTGGCGTTCGTGGCTGCGGCCGTGGTCGTCGCCGTCGATCTGTTCCGCACCGGGGCCTCCGTCGATCCGCTGCTGCTGCTCCCGCACCTGGAGTTCACCGCACCCACCCTCACCGTCGGGGCGCTCGTCGGCATCGCCCTGCCGCTGTTCGTCGTCACGATGGCCTCGCAGAACGTGCCAGGCGTGGCGATCATGCGCAGCTTCGGATACGACGTGCCATGGCGGCCGGCGATGTTCGTCACCGGCATCGGAACCGCGATCGGTGCTCCGGCCGGCGGCCATGCGATCAACCTCGCGGCGATCAGCGCGGCGCTGGCCGCCGCCCCCGAGGCGGATCCGGATCCCGCAAGGCGCTGGGTGGCCGGCGTCTCGACCGGGGCGTCGTATCTCGTCCTCGGAGGCTTCTCGGCGGCCTTCGCCGCGCTCGTGCTGCTGGCGCCGACCGCGGTGATCCCGGCCGTCGCCGGTCTCGCCCTGTTCGCCGCGTTCGGCTCGGCCGTGCAGCAGGCGGTCGCTGAGCCGACCGAGCGGATGCCGGCGGTCGTCACGTTCGTCATCGCGGCATCCGGCCTGTCGCTCGGGGGGATCAGCGCCGCGTTCTGGGCGCTGATCGCCGGACTGATCGTGCGCGCGGTGCTGACGCCGCGGCCCTGAGTTCCGTCCGGCAGGGGACCGGCTGTCCGCCCCAGGGGGGATGCCACGGCATCCCCCCTCTTCGTAGCGTGGAAGCATGAGCACAGGAACCCTGCAGCTGACAGGAATCACCAAGAGCTACGGCGAGCGCCGTGTGCTCGACGACATCACCTTCCCGGTGGCCAGCGGCCACCTGACGGGATTCGTCGGCGGCAACGGCGCCGGCAAGACCACCACGATGCGGATCGTTCTCGGCCTGTTGTCGTCGGACGGCGGGTCCGTGACGCTCGGCGGCGCCACCCTGACCCCGGAGATGCGTCGGAACTTCGGCTACATGCCCGAGGAACGCGGCCTCTACCCCAAGATGAAGGTGCTCGAGCAGGTCGCGTACTTCGCTCGCCTGCACGGCTTCACGAAGGCGGATGCCGTGGCCCGATCAACCGCGCTGCTCGAGGAGCTCGGGCTCGGCGAACGACTGAACGACAACATCGAGGCGCTGTCGCTGGGCAACCAGCAGCGCGCGCAGATCGCGGCATCGCTCGTCCACGATCCCGACGTGCTGATCCTCGATGAGCCGTTCTCGGGACTCGACCCGCTCGCCGTCGACACCGTCGCGGGCGTCCTGCAGGAGCGCGCGGCGCGCGGCGTCTCGGTGCTGTTCTCCTCGCACCAGCTGGACGTCGTCGAGCGCCTCTGCGACGACGTCGTGATCATCGCCGGCGGCGTGATCCGCGCCTCCGGCCCGCGCGACGAGCTGCGCCGCCAGTACTCCGCTCCCCGCTGGGAGCTGGAGACCACGGGAGACACCGGCTGGCTGCGCGACGAGCCAGGGGTCACGGTCGTCGACTTCGACGGCGGCAGCGCCGTGTTCGACGTGGACGCCCCCGACACCGCGCAGCGGGTCCTCCGGCGCGCCTTCGACGGCGGCGATGTGAGCCGCTTCGCGCCGCAGCAGCCGACACTCGCGCAGATCTTCAAGGAAGTCATCCTGCCCGCCCCGGACTCCGACGTCCACGAACTGGAGGAAGTCCGATGACCACGCACCCCACCCTCTCTCCCACGCAGGGCATCTGGCTCGTCGCCGAACGCGAGCTCTCGACCCGCCTGCGCAGCAAGGCGTTCCTCATCTCGACCGGCATCCTGCTCCTCGTCGCGCTCGTCGGCGTGATCTGGGGCGGCATCGCATCGAACTCGACGAGTGCGACGCCGATCGCCGCGACCAGCGAGGCCGCGGCTCTTCTCCCGGAGGGCGACACGTTCGAGGTCACCGAGGTCGCCGACCGCGACGACGCGGCCGCGCTGGTCGAATCCGGCGACGTGGAGGCCGCGGTCGTCGCCGATTCGAGCGCGCCGACCGGCGTCGTGATCATCGCCAACCAGTCGCCGCCGGATTCCCTGGTGAGCGCGTTCTCGATCGCGCCGACCGTGGAGCTGCTGGATCCGAACGCACCGACCTTCGGCATGCGGTACCTGCTCGGCATGGTCTTCGGAATCGTGTTCATGATGGCCGCACTGAGCTTCGGATCGCCGATCGCGACGAGCGTCGTGGAGGAGAAGCAGACGAGGATCATCGAGATCCTGCTCTCCGCGATCCCCGCACGCGTGCTGCTGGCAGGCAAGGTCATCGGCAACACGCTGCTCGCGATCACGCAGATCCTGCTGCTCGTCGTCGTCGCGGCGATAGGGCTGATCGTCACGGGCCAGACCGAGCTCCTGCAGGGATTCGGGGCGCCGCTGATCTGGTTCGCCGTGTTCTTCCTCTTCGGGTTCGTGCTGATCGCGACGATGTTCGCGGCGGCAGGATCCCTCGTGTCGCGCCAGGAGGACGTCGGCTCGGTCTACACGCCGATGATGATCCTCGTGATGGCGCCGTTCTACCTCGTGCTGTTCCTGGGTGAGAACCCGACCGTCATGACGATCCTGTCGTACGTGCCGTTCTCGTCGCCCGTCGCGATGCCGATCCGACTGTTCTTCGGTGAGGCCGCGTGGTGGGAGCCGCTCGTCGCCCTCGCACTGCTGGTCGCGACCTGCGCGCTGGTCGTGCTCCTCTCGGCGAAGATCTACGAGAACTCCCTGCTGAAGATGGGCGCGCGGGTCAAGCTGGGTGAGGCGCTGCGCGCCTGAGCGCTCGCGCGTCTGAGTTCGCCCTGCGAGGGGTCGCGCATGATCGCGTCGCGTGAGGCGAGGCGACCGTGCGCGACCCCTCTTCGGGAACGCGCACCGCGACGCCCGGTGCCGAGCCCGAACGTGACGTTCCGTGACGCGAGGAATATGCATGCGTGCGCATGGGTTTACACTGACCAGAGCGCGGACGACGGAGTCGGCAAGGAACTCGACTTCGAAAGGCACTCATGTCCACTCCTGTCCTCGACCGCACCGCCGAGACGGCCGTCCCCGTCCTCGACATCCTTGCGCAGCGCTGGAGCCCCCGCGCTTTCGACGATGCCGCGCCGATCGATGAGGCGAAGCTCGCGGCTGCGCTCGAAGCCGCGCGCTGGGCACCGTCGGCCAACAACACTCAGCCGTGGCGCTTCATCGTCGCTCGCCGTGGTTCCGATCTGCACGCCCGGATCCACGACGGCCTCCTCGGCTTCAACCAGGTGTGGGCCGGCAACGCGGCCGTCCTGATCGTCGCGCTCGCCGAGGTGGCGGACGCCCAGGGGACCCCGCTGAGCCACGCGCAGTACGACCTCGGCCAGGCCGTCGCGCATCTCTCGGTGCAGGCGCACGCCGACGGTCTCGTCGTCCACCAGATGAGCGGCTTCGACCGTGCCACCCTGGAGCAGCTTCCGGGCGTCGAGGCACGGTTCGTTCCCACGACCGTGATCGCGCTCGGCGAGTTCGGCGATCTCGAGGCGCTTCCGGAGGCGCTTCAGGAGCGCGAGGTCGCTCCGCGTGTGCGCCGCGCCCTCGACGAGACGGTACTCGTCAGCGCCTGAGCCCGTCCAGCGCGACGCGCAGCACGTCGTCCGCGAGCTCCGCAGCACCCTCCGGGCCTGCCGGCCGATACCACTCGACGATCGAGTTGACCATGCCGAACAGCAGGCGCGTGGCGAGCGCTGCGTCGACGTCGGCGCGGACGCTCCCCTCGTCCTGGGCCGCCCGGACGAGGGCGGTGACCTCACGGTCGAAGACTCGCCGGCGCTCGAGCGCGCGCCGCTCGACATCGCTGTTGCCCCGCACCCTCAGCAGCAGCGTCACGTAGGGCAGCTTCTCGACGAGCACCCCGACCGCACCGCGGAGCACGTACTCGAGCTTCGCGCGCGCCGTGGCGCCGTGCGCCGAGTCCAAGACACCCTCGAGTCCGCCGAGCGCTTCCTCCAGCGCGACCTCGAGGACCTGCTCCTTGGAGGAGTAGTGGTGATAGAGCGCCGACTTCGACAGGCCGAGACGCGCCGCCAGCGATGACACCGATGTCGCGTCGTACCCGTGCTCGATGAACACCTGCACCGCGACGGCGAGGATCTGCCCCTGGTCGTAGCCGGGGCGTCCGCGGCGGGCTGGAGTGTCGGACACGGCTCCAGTCTCGCACCGATTGCCCCGTACTGATGTCCCTGCCATACTGAATTCCTGACCGATCGGTTGGTAATTACGCATCGAGGACGATGTCAAGGAGCACGGATGCCTGAGGCCTACCTCGTCGGCGGCGTCCGCACGCCGATCGGCCGCTACGGCGGAGCGCTCTCCGGCGTCCGACCCGACGACCTCGCCGCCCTCGTCGTCGCCGAGGCGGTCGAGCGCGCAGGCATCCCGGCCTCCGACATCGACGAGGTGATCCTGGGAGCCGCCAACCAGGCCGGCGAGGACAATCGCAACGTCGCGCGCATGGCCGTGCTGCTGGCCGGGCTCCCGGATGCCGTGCCCGGCGTCACCGTCAACCGACTGTGCGCTTCGGGGATGGCGGCGATCACGATGGCCGCGCAGGCGATCCGTGCCGGCGACGCGGACCTCGTCGTCGCCGGGGGTGTCGAGTCGATGACGCGCGCGCCGTGGGTGCAGGCCAAACCGGCTCGCGCATGGGCGAAGCCGGGCGAGGCGTTCGACACGTCGATCGGCTGGCGCTTCACGAACCCGCGCCTCGCGGCCCGCGACAAGGCGACCTTCACGATGCCGGAGACGGCGGAAGAGGTCGCGCGCCTCGACGGGATCAGCCGCGAGGATGCCGATGCGTTCGCCCTGCGCAGTCACCGCCGAGCGGTCGCCGCGATGGATGCAGGGCGATTCGACGCGGAGCTCGTCGCGGTGCCGACCGGCGGCGCCACGGTGTCGACCGACGAGGCGCCACGTCGCGACACCACGACCGAAGCGCTCGCGGCGCTGCGTCCCGTCGTCCCTGGCGGCTCGATCGTGACCGCGGGCAACGCGAGCGGCCTCAACGACGGAGCCTCGGCGCTCGTCGTCGCGAGCGCCGAGGCGGTCGAACGGTACGGCCTCGTCCCTAGAGCGCGAGTCGTCGCGGCGTCCTCGGTCGGCGTCGCCCCCGAGGTCATGGGTCTGGGCCCTGTGCCCGCGACGCAGAAGGCCCTGGCGCGCTCCGGCCTCACCGTCGACGACCTCGACGCCATCGAACTCAACGAGGCCTTCGCGGCACAGGCGATCGCCGCCATGCGACGCCTCGGCATCGAAGACGATCGTGTGAACGCGGACGGCGGCGCGATCGCGCTCGGACACCCGCTCGGCGCGAGCGGCTGCCGCATCGTGGTGACTCTCCTCGGGCGCATGGAGCGCGAGAACGCCGCGCGAGGTCTTGCGACCCTGTGCGTCGGGGTCGGGCAGGGAACGGCCCTGATCCTGGAGCGGGCGTGATGAACGACCCCGTCCTCATCGAGGAGCGCGACGATCGCGTCATCGCGACCCTGAATCGACCGGACAAGCGCAACGCGATCGACCTCGCCACCGTGGATGCCCTGCACGCGGTGTGCGACGAGCTCGAGATCCACCCGCGCATCCTGATCCTGACCGGCACCGCAGGAGTGTTCGCCGCCGGCGCCGATATCGGGCAGCTGCGAGATCGCCGCGCCGAAGACGCCAGGAAGAACATCAACGCGGCCCTGTTCGTCCGCATCCACGAGCTGCCGATGCCGGTGATCGCGGCGATGGACGGCTACGCGCTCGGCGGCGGCGCCGAACTCGCGTATGCCGCCGACATCCGCATCGCGACGCCGTCTCTGCGCATCGGGAATCCGGAGACGGGCCTCGGCATCCTCGCGGCGGCCGGGGGGACCTGGCGCCTGCCGGCGCTGGTCGGCGAGGCGCTGGCCGCCGAGATGCTGTTCACCGGACGCAGCCTCACCGCCGACGAAGCACGCGCCGCCGGCCTCATCACGGCGATCCACCCGGCTCAGGCGCTGATGGAGGCCGCGCACGCGATCGCGGATCGGATCAGCGCGAACGATCCGCTCGCGATCCGGCACACCAAGACCGCCCTGCACGCGCCGCGCTCGGACCACCCGCGCATCGACTCCGAGCTGCAGGCCGAGCTGTTCGAGAGTCCGGAGAAGATGCGTCGGATGACCGCATTCCTCGAGAAGCGGGGCCGCCGATGATCACCAGGGTCGGAGTGCTGGGCGGCGGACGCATGGGCGCGGGCATCGCACACGCGTTCCTGCTCGCCGGGTGCGACGTCACGGTCGTCGAGCGCGACGCGCCCAGTGCGGACGCCGCGGCCGCACGCGTACACGACATGCTGACCGGGTCGGCCGCACGAGGGCAGCTCGCCCCGAGGCCTGCAGAATTCCGCACCTCGACAGACGTCGGCGACTTCGCCGACCGGGAGCTCGTGATCGAGGCGGTCCCGGAGGATCGCGCGCTCAAGGCGGATGCCCTCGCCCGCGCCGAAGCGGTCGTCGCCGATACCGCGCTGATCGCGTCGAACACGTCGTCGATCTCGATCGATGTCCTCGCGGCGCCGCTGGCGCACCCGGAGCGCTTCCTCGGCCTGCACTTCTTCAACCCGGTGCCGACCTCGGCGCTCGTCGAGATCGTGACGGGCACGGCGACCGCACCCTCCGCCGTCGAGGGGGCTCGCGCATGCGTCGACGCGATCGGCAGGACCCCGATCGTCGTCCGCGACTCCCCGGGCTTCGCCTCGAGCAGACTCGGGGTGCTGCTGGGCCTCGAGGCGATCCGGATGCTCGAGGAGGACGTCGCGGATGCCGCGGACATCGATCGCGCGATGGAGCTGGGGTACCGGCATCCGATGGGTCCGCTGCGCACCACCGATCTCGTCGGGCTGGATGTGCGCCTCGGGATCGCCGAAGAGCTGCACGCGGCGTTCGGTGAGCGTTTTGCTCCGCCCGCCCTGCTGCGCCGGATGGTCGCGGAGGGCCGGCTCGGCCGCAAGAGCGGCGAAGGCTTCTACAGATGGGACGCATCATGACCGGCATCCTGCCCAGCTACGTTCAGGGCTCCTGGTGGACGCCTGACACCGCGGCCGACGCGACGATCGTACGCGACGCGTCGACCGGTGCCGAGATCACCGGGGTCAGCACGGCAGGGCTCGATCTCGCCGGGGCGCTCTGGCACGCCCGCTCGGCAGGCCAGCACAGCCTCGGCGAGCTGACCTTCCACCAGCGCGCGCTGCTGCTCAAGCAGTTCGCGCTCGCGCTCACCGAACGCAAGGACGAGCTCTACGCCCTGTCCGCCTGCACCGGCGCGACGAAGACCGATTCGTGGGTCGACATCGACGGCGGGATCGGCGTTCTGTTCGCGTACTCGGGCAAGGGGCGCCGGGAGCTCCCGAACGGGCAGGTGTATCTCGACGGCCCCGTCGAGCCGCTCTCCAAGGACGGCTCGTTCCTCGGTCGGCACATCGCCACGCGACTGCCGGGGGTGGCGGTGCAGATCAACGCCTTCAACTTCCCCGTCTGGGGGCCGCTGGAGAAGTTCGCACCGGCGTTCCTCGCCGGGATGCCGACGCTGATCAAGCCCGCGACCCCGACCGGGTACCTCACCGAGGCGATGGTGCGCATCCTCGTCGAGTCCGATCTGCTGCCCGCGGGCTCCCTGCAGCTGGTCAGCGGCAGCGTGCCGGACCTCTTCGACCACCTGCGCCTCGGCGACCTCGTCGCCTTCACCGGCAGCGCCTCGACGGCGGAACGGCTCCGAGCTCACGCGGCCGTGCAGACCGGCGGTGTGCGCTTCACCGCGGAGACCGACTCGATCAACGCCTCGGTGCTCGGCCCCGATGCGGTCAAGGGCACCCCGGAGTTCGACGCGTACGTGCGCCAGCTCGTGACCGAGATGACGGCGAAGGCCGGACAGAAGTGCACCGCCATCCGGCGGGCCATCGTCCCGACGAGCTCGGCCGACGCCGTCATCGACGCGGTGACCGCGCGCGTGGCGGACAAGATCGTGCTCGGCGACCCGCGCGCCGAGGGCGTCACGATGGGGCCGCTCGCCTCGCTCGCGCAGCGCGATGAGGTGCGACGTCAGGTGCAGAGACTCATCGAGGGCGGCGGACGGATCGTGGCCGGGTCGATGGATGCCGCGGATGCACGACGGACAGCCCGCGATGCCGCCGCGGAAGGGGACGGTGCATTCCTCGCCCCGATCCTTCTGCGGTTCGACGATGCGACGGCAGAAGCCGCGCACACCGTCGAGGCGTTCGGCCCGGTGTCATCGCTGCTCACCTACGACACGCTCGCCGAGGCATCCGACATCGTCGCCCGTGGCGGCGGATCCCTCGTCACCAGCGTCGCGACGCACGACAGCGCATTCGCCGCGGGGCTCGTCGCCACCGTCGCCGCGCACAACGGGCGCGTGCTGATCCTCGATCGCGACGACGCCCGCTCCTCGACCGGGCACGGTTCGCCGTTGCCCGCCCTCGTGCACGGCGGGCCTGGCAGGGCCGGCGGCGGCGAGGAGCTCGGCGGCATCCGAGCCGTGCTGCACCACATGCAGCGCACGGCCGTCCAGGGCTCACCCGACATGCTCACCGCGATCACCGGGGTGTGGCACGCAGGTGCGACAGCGCGCACCGACGGCATCCACCCGTTCCGCAAGTCGTTGGTCGACCTGCGGATCGGAGACCGGATCGCCTCGGCCTCCCGTGAGGTGACGCTCGACGACATCGAGACCTTCGCGCACTTCACCGGCGACACCTTCTACGCCCACATGGACGAGGAGGCCGCCGCGGCGAACCCCTTCTTCCCCGGCCGCGTCGCGCACGGGTATCTGCTGGTGTCGTGGGCGGCCGGACTGTTCGTGGACCCCGACCCCGGGCCCGTGCTCGCGAACTACGGCCTCGAGGGGCTGCGGTTCATCACCCCGGTGTCGCCGGGCGACAGCATCCGTGTCGAGCTCACCGCCAAGCAGATCACGCCGCGCGAGACCGACGACTACGGCGAAGTCCGCTGGGACGCGGTCATCCGCAACCAGAACGACGAGACGGTCGCCACGTACGACGTCCTCACACTCGTCGCGAAGCAGTGACCTCCTGCCTCACCCGCGCAGCGCGAGCACGAAGGGCAGCACGGCGGCCGCACCGGACTGACGGAGAACGCGTGCCGCGACCGTCAGCGTCCAACGGCTGTCGGCCTGGTCGTCGACGAGCAGCACCGGCCCTGCGGGGATCTCCAGACCGTCGGCGCGGAAACGGTCCCAGATCCCGGCGAGCCGGAACGCACTGTTGCCGCCCGGCTGACCGGTGGGTCCGCCGTTCGCGAAGGACAGGGCCCCGGCATACGGCAGGCGCCCGACCTCGGCGATGCCGCGTGCGAGCGAATCCACCAGCAGCGGGCGCGAACGGGAGGGCATCGCGACGACCGCGACGGGGCGCTCGTCCCAGCCCCAGTCCGCGAGCACGCGCACACAGGCACCGAGCGCCTGCGGGGTCACGGCCGCATCCGGCGCCCCCGCGGCGAAGATCTCCCGCAGCGTGCCGCCCCAACCGAGGTCGGTGAGACGGGCGAGCGCACGCCCGTCGGCCGCCTGCTCCGCGGGGGCGATGCGTCCCTTGACGGGCACGCCGAGCCGATCCGCGCCGGTCGGCCATGCCTTGCGGGGTTCGACCGGGATGCCGACGCGATCGAGCGACCCGGCCGCCGCTTCGGTCGCCGTCTTGCGGATCTCACGGGGGAACCAGACGCCGGCGCAGTTGTCGCAGCGCCCGCAGGGGGCGGCGGTCTCGTCGTCGAGCGAACGCTGGAGGAACTCCATCCGGCAGCCATCGGTGCGCTCGTACTCGATCATGTGCTGCTGTTCGGCGATGCGCTCGGCGGCGATGCGCTCGTAGCGCTCCGCGTCGTACGTCCACGGCTCCCCGGTGGCGACCCATCCACCCTGCACCCGGCGAACGGCTCCGTCGACGTCGAGGACCTTCAGCAGCAGTTCGAGCGGCGTCCGGCGGATGTCGACCATGGCCTCGAGGGCCGGCGTCGATACCGGCGTCTGACCGAGCGCGCCGATCACCCGCTCGGCGCGCTCCCGATCGGGCATCGACGCGGTGGCGAAGTAGTGCCAGATCTCTCGATCCTCCACCCCGGGGAGCAGCAGCACATCGGCGCTGTCGCTGGCGCGACCGGCTCGTCCGACCTGCTGGTAGTACGCGACCGGCGAAGACGGAGCGCCGAGATGCAGGACGAAGCCGAGATCGGGCTTGTCGAATCCCATGCCCAGCGCGCTGGTCGCCACGAGCGCCTTGACCTCGTTGCGTTTGAGCATGCCCTCGGATTCGGCGCGCTCATCGCTGTCGGTCTGGCCCGTGTACGCGCGAACCTCGTGCCCGTGCTCGCGCAGCAGCCGGGCGGTGTCGACCGCGGCGGCCACCGTGAGCGTGTAGATGATGCCCGAACCGGGCAGGTCGTCGAGATGGCTGAGCAGCCAGGCCAGCCGGCTCGCCGAATCCGGCAGCCGCAGCACGCCGAGCCGAAGGGATGCTCGCGCCAACGGGCCGCGGATCGTCAGCACATCGGCATCCGCAGCATCCGGACTCGCGGAATCCGCGCCTCCGGAGCCGAGCTGCTCGGCGACGTCCGCGACGACACGGCTGTTCGCCGTCGCGGTCGTGGCCAGGACGGGCACGGTCGCGGGCATCTCGGCGATCAGGTCGCGCAGTCGCCGGTAGTCGGGGCGGAAGTCGTGCCCCCAATCGCTGATGCAGTGCGCCTCGTCGACGACGAGCATGCCGATACGACGCACCAGTGCCGGCAGCTGCTGCTCACGGAACGCGGGGTTGTTCAGCCGCTCGGGCGAGACCAGCAGCACGTCGACCTCGTCGCGATCGAGCTGCGCGAGCACGTCCGACCACTCGTGCGCATTCGTCGAGTTGATGGCCACCGCCCGCACCCCGGCGCGTTCGGCGGCGGCGATCTGGTCGCGCATGAGTGCGAGCAACGGCGAGACGAGAACGGTCGGACCGGCGCCCTGCCGGCGCAGCAGCAGGGTCGCGACGAAGTAGACCGCGGACTTGCCCCATCCCGTCCGCTGCACGACGAGCGCACGGCGGCACTCCGCGACCAGTGCCTCGATCGCCTCGTACTGCCCCTCGTGGAATTCGGCGTCGGCGCGGCCGACGAGCTCTCGCAGTGCGGCGAGGGCCGCCTGGCGCGTTTCGGTCGATGTCGCGGCGGTCATATCCCCACTCTGCCTCACCCGACCGACAAAGGACCTCCGTCCCCGTCGGGCCGTAGTCTGAATTCATGCCCACCGCTGTCGCCGCCGTTCTGCCCGTGAGCGCACCGTGATCTCCCGTGAACTCGCGATCGCGCTGCGGGACGCCGGTCTGACCTGGCGGCCGGACAGCGGCGACCGCTTCCAGCTGGATCTTCCCGACGACGTCGAGCTCGAAGCGGAGGCCGAGGTCTTCACGATCAGCGAGATGACGATCGAGGCGCGGCGCACGCCGAGCGGCACCGACCTCGCGTTCAACGGCACCACCGAGTGGGCACTCGACGCGGTCACGTTCGAGGATGCCGTGTGGCTGCCCCGCGAGGACCAGCTGCGTGAGCTCCTGCGCGGGACGTTCCGCCGACTCGTTCGTCTCGAAGACACGTTCCGGGTGGAGATCGAGATCGCCGGCGAGCACCTGCCGTTCGAGCATCCGGACCCCTCGGAGGCGTACGGGAACGCGCTTCTGGAGCTCATCTCCCGATCCCGCTGAGCTCTCCCGTCCCAGGGCGGAGCGGATGCCGAGCCGCCGCATCGCGGGCGCTTTACGCTCTGGCGCTCGTGTGCGAGAATAAATGAACGATCGGTCAGTAAAGCGCGACGAAGGAGTCGACATGGACGACCTCTCCGCCGAACAGCGACGGTTCGACGAGATCATCGCCGCGGATTCCCGCGTCGAGCCCCGCGACTGGATGCCGGATGCGTACCGCAGGACCCTCATCCGTCAGATCAGCCAGCACGCGCACTCCGAGATCATAGGAATGCAGCCGGAGGGCAACTGGATCACCCGCGCCCCGAGCCTGAAGCGCAAGGCGATCCTGATGGCCAAGGTGCAGGACGAAGCAGGACACGGGCTGTACCTGTACTCCGCCGCGCAGACCCTCGGCATCGGCCGCACCGAGATGACAGAGCAGCTCATCGACGGCCGCGCGCGCTACTCCTCGATCTTCAACTACCCCACCCCGACGTGGGCCGACATGGGCGCGATCGGCTGGCTCGTGGACGGTGCGGCGATCTGCAACCAGGTGCCGCTGTGCCGGGCATCCTATGGTCCGTACGCGCGCGCGATGGTGCGCATCTGCAAGGAGGAGTCGTTCCATCAGCGGCAGGGTTTCGAGATCCTGCTCACGCTGATGCAGGGCACGCCCGCGCAGCGGGAGATGGCCCAGGATGCCGTGAACCGCTGGTACTGGCCGAGCCTGGCGATGTTCGGGCCGCCGGACGACGAGTCGCCGAACTCCGCCCAGTCCATGGCGTGGAACATCAAGCGGTTCTCGAACGACGAACTGCGCCGCCGCTTCGTCGGGATGCTGGTGCCGCAGGCCGAGATCCTCGGCGTCACGCTGCCGGACCCGCACCTCCGCTTCGACGAGGAGACGGGGCAGTACGAGATGGGCGAGATCGACTGGGACGAGTTCTTCGCCGTCCTCTCGGGCAACGGCCCGATGAATGCCGAGCGGATCCGCGCCCGCCGAGAGGCCCACGAGGACGGCGCCTGGGTGCGGGAGGCCGCGGCCGAATATGCGCGCAAGCAGGCTGCCGACGAACGGGAGACGGCGGCATGACGGATCCGACCTGGCCGCTGTGGGAGGTGTTCGTCCGCGCGAACCGCGGGCTCAGCCACGTCCACGTCGGCTCCCTGCTCGCACCGGATGCGGACCTCGCGGTCCGCAACGCCCGTGACCTGTACACGCGCCGCGGCGAGGGCGTCTCGATCTGGGTGGTGCCCGCCGAAGCGATCACGGCGAGCGACCCTGATGCCAAGGGCGCGTACTTCGAGAGCCCCGCGGGGAAGAACTTCCGGCATGCCGTGTATTACACGGCATCCGAGGGGGTGCCGCACCTGTGAAGCCGACGCCGCACGTCACCGTCGACGAGCTCGACCTCGCCGCAGAACTCGCCGGGACGGATGCCGCCGCCACCCCGGCGGTGGCCGGGTACGCGCTGCGACTCGGCGACGACGCGCTGATCCTGTCGCAGCAGCTCGGCGAGTGGATCGCCCACGCGCCGGAGCTCGAGGAGGACGTCGCGCTGGCGAACATCGCGCTCGACCTGCTCGGGCACGCACGATCGCTGCTGCGCTACGCGGGCACCGCGACCGGGCGCACGGAGGATGAGCTCGCGTACTTCCGCGATGAGGCGGAGTTCCGATCCGCCTGGCTGTTCGAGCAGCCGAACGGCGACTTCGCCCGCACGATCGCCCGCCAGCTCATCGCGTCGACCTACCTCTTCGAGCTGTATTCGGCGCTGCAGGGCTCGGCGGATCCGACCCTCGCCGCCGTCGCCGCCAAGGCGGTCAAAGAGGTCGAATACCACCGCGACCACGCAGAGCAGTGGACGCTGCGCCTGGCCGGCGGCACCGACGAATCGCGCCGCCGTATGATCCGCGGACTCGCCGACGTCTGGCCGTACGCCGACGAGCTGTTCCACGACGAGCCGCTGATCGACGAGCTCGACGGCATCGCCGTACGGCCATCGACGTTGCGGCCCGGGTTCGATGCCCGCCTCGGCGCCGTCCTCGACACCGCGGACCTCGAGGCACCGGCCGGGCCGGCCGCGGCAGGGGGCGGCCGGCGCGGCATCCACTTCCCCGAACTCGGGCGGATCCTCGCCGAGATGCAGGTGCTCGCCCGGCAGCATCCGGGGGCGACATGGTGATCACCCGGACGGGCGCCTGGTCCGTCGCGGCATCCGTCGCCGATCCGGAGATCCCCGTGCTGACGATCGCGGATCTCGGCATCCTGCGCGACGTCGCGGTCGACGCCGGACGGGTCGTCGTGACGATCACTCCGACCTACAGCGGATGCCCGGCCGTCGAGGCCATCGGCGACGACGTCGTGCGCGCCCTCGCGGAGGCCGGGTTCGAGGACGTCGCCGTCCGCACAGTGCTCTCTCCCGCCTGGACGACCGACTGGATGTCGGATGCCGGAAAGCAGAAGCTGCTCGACTACGGCATCGCACCGCCGACGGGGCATCGGACAGCCGGCCCCATCGCCGTGCCTCTGAGTGTGCGGTGCCCGCAGTGCGGGTCGCTGGACACCCGCGAGCTCACGCGCTTCGGGTCCACGGCATGCAAGGCGCTCCACGAGTGCCGCGCCTGCCTCGAGCCATTCGACCATTTCAAGTCGCTATGAGCACCACGACGCGCCGCCGCGCGCGCTTCCACGAGCTCGAGGTGATCGAGGTGCGGCCGCTCACGGCCGACAGCGTGGAGGTGACGTTCGCCGTCCCGCCGGAGCTGCGCGGCGCGTACGACTACCTCCCCGGACAGTACGTCGCCCTGCGCGCGCACATCGACGGTCGCGAGGTGCGGCGCAGCTACTCGATCTGCCGCGCGCCGGCCACCGGACGCATCTCGGTCGGCATCAAGCGCGATCTCGGTGGGCTGTTCTCGGTGTGGGCGCACGAGAACCTGCACCCCGGCATCCGGATCGAGGTGATGAGCCCGGAGGGGCGCTTCACCTCGAACCTGCCGGATCTGGACGGCGCGCACCTCGTCGGGATCGCCGCCGGGTCGGGGATCACGCCGATGATGGCGCTCGCTTCCTCGGTGCTGACCGCATCGCCGACCGCGCGCTTCTCACTGATCTACACGAACCGCGCGACGCGCGACGTGATGTTCCTCGAGGATCTCGCCGATCTGAAGGACCGCTACCCCGCGCGGCTCGCGCTTCATCACGTGCTGTCCCGCGAGCAGCGTGCGGCCCCGCTGCTGTCCGGGCGGATCGACGCCGCCAAGCTCGACGCGATCCTCGACGGCCTCGTGGAGCCGACGAGCGTGACCGAGTGGTTCCTGTGCGGACCGTTCGACCTCGTGGCGCTGTGCCGGGAGCGGCTCGCGGCCCGCGGCATCGGCGACGAGCAGATCCGGTTCGAACTGTTCACGACGGACGCGGACGAACCGCGCTCCGACCGTGGCCGCACGGTCGCCGTGCGCCCCGACGAGGAGATCTACCGACTGGAGTTCACCCTGGACGGGCTGTCGTCGACCGTCGAATCGCCGGTCGGGGCCGACGAGCCGCTGCTGGATGCCGCGCTGCGCGTCCGGGGCGACGTGCCGTTCGCCTGCGCCGGCGGGGTGTGCGGGACATGCCGTGCGCGCGTGGTCGAGGGCGACGTCCGCATGACGCAGAACTTCGCGCTCGAGCCGGACGAGATCGAACGCGGCTATGTGCTGACCTGCCAATCCCACCCCACGACGCCCCGCGTGGTCGTCGACTACGACGTGTGAGGAGAGCCCCATGATCGAGCTGACCATCGACGGCGACGTCGCCCATGTGGTGCTGAACGCCCCGGAGAAGCGCAACGCCCTGGATCCGGACGCACTGCTCGCCCTGGGCGATGCGTACGACCGCGCCGAGGACGCGGGGGTCCGCGCGCTGGTGCTGCGCGGCGAGGGGCCGGGATTCTGCGCCGGTCGCGACATCTCCGGCGTCGACCCCGCCACCGATGACGTGTCCGGCTACCTCGGCGGTCTCGTGACGCCACTGCTGCAGCGGATGGCGGCGTTCCCCGCACCGACCTTCGCGGCCGCGCATGGAGCGTGCCTCGGGGTCGGCCTCGGCCTGCTCATCGCGACGGACGTCGTATACGTCGCCGACACCGCCAAGGTCGGTTCGCCCTTCGCCGCACTCGGCGCGACGCTCGACTCCGGAGGGCACGCCCTGTTCCTCGATCGGCTCGGCCCGCACAAGACGCTCGATCTCATCTACACCGGGCGTCTGATGACCGGCGCCGAGGCGGTCGAGTCGGGTCTCTTCTCCCAGGTGCTGCCGGCGGATCAGGTGCATCAGGCGACGACGGATGCCGCGGTGCGCGCGGCCTCAGGAGCCACCGCCGCGTTCCTCGCGTCCAAGCGACTGATCGCCCGCATCCGCGACGAACGGCTCTCACTGTGGGAATCCGTCGTGCTCGAGAACGTCGCCCAGGCCGAACTGTGCGACACGAGCGACTACCGCGAGGGCTTCGCCGCCTTCCAGCAGAAGCGGAAGCCGGAGTTCACCGGGCGCTGACTCCGGGACGGATGCACCTGTCAGCGGCGCCGGAGCGCTCGCTGTCAGCGGCCGTAAGCGGCGAGGAAGACGTCCAAGGCTTCGTCGACGTGCGCGGCGGTGTCCAGCCCGATCCGCGCCGCGTCGTCGCCGAGCAGCATCGCCCGATTGACGGGTTCCCCCATCACGAGCCAGTTCAGCTGCGTCGCGGCTCGATCGGCATCCGGCACAGCGAGCAGTTCGGCGTCGTCGAGCCGTCCGATGAGCTCGGCGAGCGATCGGATCGCTCGCTGCGCCCCGTGCTCGTACAGTTCCCGCGCAAGATCGGGGAACGGCGCCAGCAAGCCGATGACCAGCCGACGGAGGGCGAGCAGATGGGGCGCGAGCACCGTGTCGAGCTGATCCCTGAGCACGCGACCGAGAACCGACCGGGCATCGTCGTCGGGCGCGATCGGCGGCGGCTCGTTCATCACGCGCTCGCTGGCCGCGCGCGTCTGCGAACGGACGAGCTCGAGGAACAGGGCCTCCTTGCTGCCGAAGTGCCCGTAGAGCGTCTGCTTCGCGACCTCGGAATCACGCGCGATCGAGTCCATCGTCACCGCGTCGTAGCCGTGCGCGAGGAACGCCTCCTGCGCGGCGGCCAGGATCGCCTCGCGCTTGGCAATCGAACTCGGCCGCAGCGGGCGCTCCCCTCTTGACGTCTTCATACTCATGAGTCTAGTTTAGAGAAATCATACTGAACAGTCTTGAAAGGACGCGATGATGGCCGTACCGGCGATGCAGTTCGACGCGGAGCTCGTGCATCCGGGGGAAGCGACGGGATGGACGGTGTTCGAGGCGCCCGGCTCCGCAGAGGTGTTCGGCACCGGCAACCCGGTCCGCGTCGTCGGCACGCTCGACGACGTGCCCGTCGCCCTCACGCTCCTGCCGTCCGGGCACGGTTTCCACTTCGGCCCCGTCAAGGCCGCCACGCGCCGAGCGCTGGGCAAGGCCGTGGGCGACCGCGTATCGGTGCGCATCGAGGCGGCATCATGAGCGCGTTCACGACCGCGCGCGGCGACCGCATCGTGTACGACGATCGCGGACCCGCCGGCGCGCCGACGGCGATCTTCATCCCCGGGGCCGGGCCCACCAGAGCGGATGACCCGACGACGCATGCCACCGCCGAGCTCCTCGCGGCATCCGGATTCCGCTCGCTGTTCGCGGATCGCCTGGGCCGCGGCGAGAGCGTGGCCGCGGGCGCCATCACGCTCGACGCCCAGCTCTCGGCGATCGTGGAACTCGCCGGGATCGCATCGTCTCCGGTCGTGCTCGTCGGCCATTCGTCGGGATGCGCGATCGCGATGCTCGCCTCCACAGACGTGCGGAATCTCGCCGGTCTGGTGCTCTGGGAGGCCCCCCTCGGCCTCTTCCCCGACGGAGCTCCCGCATGGTGGCAAGGCGTGCGCGAATCGATCGACGCCGGCGATCTCGAAACAGCGGTTGCGCTGTACATGGCGGGGATGCCGCCGGAGTGGCTGGAGCAGCTCACGGCGTCCCCCGAATATCCGGACCTCGTGCTCAGCTGGGTGCCGGACGGCGAGGCGCTCGCGCTCGTCGAGGAGCGCGGCATCCGCGAATCCCTCACGAGCGTCACCGCCCCGGTGATCGCGCTGACGGGCACCGAGACGTTTCCCGGAATGCGGCAGACCGCGGAGGAGATCGTCGTCGCGGCGGAGCAGGGCGCGGCCGAGCAGCTGCTCGGTTCCGAGCATTCCTGGGATCCGGATGCCATGGCGCAGCGCCTCGCGCGAATGCTGCGTCACTCCTGACTGGTCGCATGGTGGGCGAGCCCGCCTCCGCATCCCCCTCAGACGACCGGCGGATCCAGATCGAGAACGATGGCCCCCGCGAGGCGACGCACCTGCGATCTCGATCGCCCGTCGTGATCAGCGACGAGGAAGTGCTCGCCGATCGCCAGACAGAATGCGAGAAGGCTTCGCGCTTCGATCTCGTCGGGGTCGGAGCAGAAGGTGCCGATCATCTCCCGCAGCAGCGCCAGGCGCCGGTTGTCGACCCGTCGCAGGCGTTCGGCGACGCCCGCGTCATGACGAGCCCAATTGCGGACGGCGAGATCGATGGGCAGCAGCCGGTCGCTGGAGAAGGTGAGCATGCCCGCTCGTCGGATCTTGGCCTTCGGGTCGCCGCCGTCGCGCTCGATGCGCTCGATGACCTCGTCCGTGCTCTCCTTCTCCCACCTGTCGAGCATCGCATCGAGGAGGGCATCCCGGTCCGAGAAGTATCCGTAGAAACCACCCTTCGTGACCCCGAGACTCTTGGCGAGCGCTTCGACCCGCACGGCGTCGGAACCGCCTTCGGCGAGGGCGCGCAGTCCCTCCTCGACCCATGCGTCGCGCGGTGTGCGCAGTGCCCCCATGGACGCCACCTCCTCGAGCCTCGATGTATACGCAAGCGTACAACCACTGCTAGAGTCACCGTCATACGCCGACGTATAACGACGGGGAGGTGTCGGACATGGGACTGCGCAACGGCGCCCGCGAGCCCTCGACATCGGATGCGACCGCCCTCGTCGGGGTGTCCGCGATACCGGGGGCCGATCGAGCTGCGAGCGCGCTCTCCGACGCGGACTACGCCGACGCGTTCTCGCTCGCGACCGGCGTCGTGGCCTCCCCTGAGCAATGGGCCAGGGCGATGTTCGGCGACGTCCCGGGTCCGGCGCAGCAGTTCATCTGGCGCGGCCTGCTCGGCATCAGGCTCCGTCGCGGTCGATCGCCGCGGACCGTCGCCGGATGGCGAATCGCGGCAGCGAGCGAGCGCTGGGTCCGACTCGAAGCCGCATCCTGGTTCCTCAGCGCCGAACTCGTGGTGAGAACCTTCGAGGGCGGGGTCTCGCTGTCCACCTTCGTGCGCTACGACCGGGCTGCGGCTCGCATCGTGTGGCCACCGCTTTCCGCGGTGCACCGCCTGCTCATACCCGGCGTGCTCCGCACCGCCGTCGAGATCCGCTCGCGCGATCAGCGACGTTGAGTCGCCCGCGACGACGCGCCCGCCCTCCGAGAAGATCGGTCAGCTCGCCGAGGTCAGCACCAGTCCCGACCCATCAGCCGCGACATCCACTCGCACGGTGTCGCCATCGCGCACGCCGCCGGACAGCAGCGCCGTGGCCAGCTTGTTCTGCACCTCGGACTGGATGAGCCGGCGCAGCGGACGAGCTCCGAACAGCGGGTCGTAGCCGCGTTCGGCCAGCCACGAGCGCGCATCCGGGGTCACGGCGAGACTCAGCCGACGTTCGTGCAGGCGAGCCTGCAGCTGATCGACCGTGAGCTCGACGATCTGGGCGAGGTCGTCCTCGCTGAGCGCCTGGAACATGACGATGTCGTCGAGGCGGTTCAGGAACTCCGGCCGGAACGCCTGCCGCACCAGACCCATCACCTGCTCGCGCTTCACCTCGGGCGACAGCGTCGGGTCGATCAGGATCGGCGAGCCGAGGTTCGAGGTCAGCACCAGGATGACGTTCGTGAAGTCGACCGTCCGCCCCTGCCCGTCGGTGAGGCGGCCGTCGTCGAGCACCTGCAGGAGGATGTCGAACACCTCGGGGTGGGCCTTCTCGACCTCGTCGAGCAGCACGACGCTGTAGGGGCGCCGCCGGACGGCCTCGGTGAGCTGGCCGCCCTGCTCGTACCCGATGTACCCCGGAGGGGCACCGACCAGACGGGACACGGAGTGCTTCTCCCCGTACTCGGACATGTCGATGCGCACCATGGCGCGCTCGTCGTCGAACAGGAACTCGGCGAGCGCCTTCGCCAGCTCGGTCTTGCCGACACCGGTCGGCCCGAGGAAGAGGAAGGAGCCGGTCGGGCGTCCTGGATCGCTGATGCCCGCGCGTGAACGACGCACAGCATCGGACACCGCCTTCACCGCTTCCTTCTGCCCGACCAGGCGCTTGCCGAGCTCGGACTCCAGATGCAGCAGCTTCTCGCTCTCGCCCTGCAGGAGGCGGCCGACGGGAATGCCCGTCCACGCCGCGATGACCGCCGCGATGTCCTCCTCGGTGACCTGCTCGTTGACCATGCGCGGCTCGGTCGAGGCAGTCGCCTCGGCCTGCTCGGCTTCGGCGATGTCGCGCTCCAGGCGCTTGATCGTCTCGTACTCGAGCTTGGACGCCTTGGTGTAGTCGGCCTGGCGCATGGCCAGGTCGCGCTGCGTGACGGCATCGTCGAGCTGCTTCTTGAGGTCGCCGACGCGGTTCAGGCTCTGACGCTCCCGCGCCCAGCGCTCCTCGAGGACGGCCAGCTCCTTCTCGAGTTCGACCAGGTGCTCTCGCAGGGCGCCCAGGCGCTCCTTCGAGGCGGCATCCTTCTCCTTCTTGAGGGCGAGCTCTTCGAGCTTGAGCCGGTCGACCTGACGCTTGAGCTGATCGATCTCGACGGGCGAGGAGTCGATCTCCATCTTCAGACGCGACATCGACTCGTCGACGAGGTCGATCGCCTTGTCCGGCAGCTGCCGGCTGGGAAGGTAGCGATTCGACAGGGCCGCGGCCGCGACGAGGGCGCTGTCGGCGATCGTGACCCCGTGGTGCGCCTCGTACCGCCCCTTGAGCCCGCGGAGGATCGCGATGGTGTCCTCGACCGTCGGTTCGCCGACGTACACCTGCTGGAAGCGGCGCTCGAGCGCGGCATCCTTCTCGATGAACTCGCGGTACTCGTTCAAGGTGGTCGCGCCGATCATGCGCAGCTCCCCGCGGGCCAGCATCGGCTTCAGCATGTTGGATGCCGCGACCGATCCCTCCCCGCCGCCGGCGCCCATGAGGACGTGCAGCTCGTCGATGAAGGTGATGACCTTGCCGTCGGACTCGGTGATCTCCTTGAGGACCTGCTTCAGGCGTTCCTCGAACTGCCCGCGATACATCGCACCGGCCACCAGGGCGGAGATGTCGAGCGTGACCAGCTCCTTGTCCTTGAGCGACTCCGCCACGTCGCCCGCGACGATGCGCTGGGCGAGCCCTTCGACCACGGCGGTCTTTCCGACGCCGGGCTCGCCGATCAGCACCGGGTTGTTCTTGGTGCGACGGGTGAGCACCTGGCTGACACGGCGGATCTCGCTGTCGCGACCGATCACCGGGTCGAGCTTTCCCTGCCTGGCGCGGTCGGTGAGGTTGATCCCGAACTGCTCGAGAGCGGACTGCTGGTCTTCCTGTGCGGGGTTGGTCATCGTTCCTCCTGCGGAGACTCCTTCATGAAAGTTGAGTTGGCTTGACTCAACTTTACCAGGATCGACGCGCTCGGGGCCAGTTCGGTCAGATCAGGATCGGGAAGGTGAGCATGATGATCGCCCCTGTCACTCCGACGACGACGGCCAGACCGAGCAGCGCCCAACGCACCCACATCACCAGATCGCGTTGGGACATCGCCGTGAGGAACAGCACCAGGGCGAACAGCACCGTGAGCAGGGTGTAGTTGTCGCCGCGCTGGTTGCTCTCGAGGGCATCCGCGAAACGGGCGTCGGCGCGCTCCGACAGCGCCGTCGCCTCCTCGCTTCCCGGCGGCACGTACTCGGGCATGACGAAGGGTCCGCGTTCTTCGCGCCCACCCTCCTGCCAGGCATCGAAGGCGACATGGAACTCGGGGCTGAACCGCTCCTCGATGTACGCGGTCAGCTCGGCATCCTGAGCGCGGTCCGCGAGGACCCACTCCGTCCAGATCGTGAGGTCGTACTGGCGGGCGTCGCGGGCCGTCCCGTCGGCCACACCGGACTGGATGCGCGCGCCGGATGCCTCACTGAAAGCGATCGACATGTCGCCGCCCCACTTGGAGGATTCGAAGCCGCACCACGCCGTGAGCACGGCGGTGATCGACAGCACGAAGACCGCGATGACGTCGAACACGTCTCGCCGCTGCCTGGTCGTCTGGGTCATGCTGCGATTCTGCCGGACGCGCACGGCGAACAGGAAGAGCGCCGCGACATGTTCTGCCGCTCAGGGTCGGCGCGCGGCGACCACGGCATCCCACACGGCATCCGCGACCTGCCTCTTGGTTCCGGATGCCGCGCCGACGACACCCTCCGCCGCGACGATCTGCACCGTGTTGTCCGCCGATTCGAAGCCCTGCTCCCAGCCGACCTCGTTCACGACCAGCAGGTCGACGCCCTTGCGTTCGCGCTTGCGGCGAGCGCGCTCGAGCATCTCGTGCTCGTCCTGCGGCGTCTCCGCGGCGAACGCGACCACGAGCCGGCCGGCGTGCCGGTCGGCCGCGAGACCCGCGACGATGTCCTCGTTCTCGACGAGCTCGATGCGCTCGAGCGTTCCGGACTCCTTGGTGAGCTTGCGTTCGGCCTTCTCCGCGGGCCGGTAGTCGGCGACGGCCGCCGCCATCACGAGCACCTCGGACTCTGCGGCCGCCCGGCGCATCGCGTCGCCCAGATCGGCTGCGGTGCCGACGCGCTCGATCCGGATGCCGAGGCGCACCGCATCCGCCAGCACGTCGCCGGCGACGTTCGCGGCGACCAGCACCACGTCGGCACCGCGATCGGCTGCGGCCACGGCGAGAGCCGTGCCCTGTCTGCCGCTCGAACGGTTGCCGAGGAACCGCACCGGATCGAGCGGTTCGCGCGTGCCCCCTGTGGACACGACGACCCGGACGCCGACGAGATCCTGCGGTCGGACGGCGGCCAGTGCCGCATTCAGGATCTCCTCCGGCTCGAGCATCCGCCCAGGACCCGAGTCGCCTCCGGTGAGCTCGCCGTCGCCGGGTCCGGCGATCCGCAGGCCGCGCTCGCGCAGCGTGGCGATGTTGGCCTGCGTCGCCGGATGCCGCCACATCTCGGTGTGCATCGCCGGAGCGATCACGACCGGGGCCGTCGTGGCGAGCAGGGTCGTGCCGAGCAGGTCGTCGGCAAGGCCGGCGGCCATCTTGGCGATCGTGTTCGCGGTGGCCGGCGCCACGATGACGAGGTCCGCCTCCTGGCCGAGGGCGACATGGCGGACACGGGCGACGTCCTCGTGGACGCTGGTGGTGACGGGATTGCGGCTGATCGCCTCCCAGGTCGGCATCCCGACGAAGCGCAGCGCATCCTCAGTGGGGATCACCGTCACGTCGTGCCCGTTCTTGATCAGCAGCCGCACCAGGTGCACTGCCTTGTACGCGGCGATGCCGCCCGTCACGCCGACCACGATGTTCATGCGTCGATTCTCCCCGACGCGCAGCCTCTCGTGGGCCGGTTCGGTGCGCGGACGGGCCGCCGGCCTTCGCGCGCGGATAGGCTGGCCAACGTGTGCACCGTGGTGATCGATGTGGCGGATGCCGGAAGTTCACGCCTGCTGGCCGTACGCGATGAAGATCCGCAGCGCGCCTGGGATCACGTCGGCGCGTGGTGGCCGGACGAGTACCCCGGTGCGGTCGGCATCCGCGATCGACGCGCGGGCGGAGCCTGGCTCGCGGTGAACCCGGCGGAGCACCGCCTGGCCGTGCTGCTCAATCGCGCCGACGTCCTCGATCTGCCGGACGCCGCCTCCCGCGGATCGCTCGCCCTGGAGTCGGTGACGGGCCGGTCGCCCGCCGGCACCCCGCGGATGCACGGTTTCAACCTGCTCGAGGCGACTCCGGATGCGGCGCGTGTGATCTCGTGGGACGGCATCGCGCTGCGCGAGACGCCGATCGCCCGCGGCGTGCACATGATCGCCCATGACGATCTCGACGACCCCGGAACGCCGCGCATCGCAGCCTGGCTGCCTCGGTTCCGTGCGACGGAGCCGGATGCCTGGGTCGGCCTGCTCGCCGAGACGGCCCAGCTGCCGGCGGAGGACGACCGCGCGATCATCCGCGACAACCGACCGCACGGCTATCCGACGCAATCGCTGCTGTTCTGCACGGCGACGGTGTCGGATGCCGGCGTGCAGGTGCACGACCAGGCACTTCCCCGCCCCGGTCACTGGACCCCGGAGTGAGTTCGTGTCACTCCGGGTGCCCGAAATCGGCGGAATCGAAGCAGACGAAGTGACACGAACCCAGGGGTGACGGGGTCAGCGACGCGGAGACGTGCCCGGGGTCGCGTCCGTCAGGGATTCGAGCATGGCCTCGAACGCAGGCTTCGGCGTGAAGTCGTCCTCGTAGATGGTCGCCCAACCCTCACCGGGGAAGACGCCCGGAACCCACGAGTTCGCGTCGGGGAAGCCCCAGACCGTGAAAGACGAGCACGCGTTCACGTTCAGGCAGGCCTCGAGCATCGCCTCGTAGCGGTCCGACTGCACGGCCACCTGCTCCGGCGTCGGCCCGGTCTCGCCCTCCAGGAGCGGGATGCGGACATCGGCCTCGGTGATCGCGACCTTCAACCCCAGATCGGCGAAACGCTCGAAGTTCTCCTGCAATGACGGGTCGAAGCCGTACTGCAGGCTCAGGTGGCCCTGAGCCCCGAAGCCGCCCAGCGGCGCCCCTGCGGCGAGCATCTCCTGCGCGAGCGCGTAGTAGGCGTCGGTCTTCGCGTTGACGCCCTCCGCGTTGTAGTCGTTGAGGAACAGCACCGCATCGGGGTCGGCCTCGTGCGCCCACTGGAACGCATCCACGAGGAGAGCCACCGGGTCATCGGCGCAGGCCTTGAGGAACGGGTTCGCCTCGGTGCGCAACCGGACGCCGCCGTTGTCCCAGGTGTCCTGGAAGATCTCGTTCGCGACATCCCACTCGTAGATCTCACCCCTGAAGTGCCCGACCACGGTGCGGATGTGGTCCTCGAGCACGGCCCGCGCATCGTCGCACGTCCACGTCCTGCTCGCCTCGGTCACCCACGCCGGGTTCTGGCTGTGCCAGAGCAGCGTGTGCCCCCGGACCTCCTGACGGTTCGCCTTCGCATAGGCGACCAGCGCGTCGGCGGAGGCGAAGTCGTACTGGTCGGGCGCGGGTCGCAGCGCGTCCCACTTCATGTCGTTCTCGGGCGTCAGCGACGAGAACTGGGCGCCGAGCACCTGCTGGTACTCGGTCGGCGCCTTGCGGTCATAATCCATGAGCTGCTGCCGGCCCCATACCGCGCTGCCGATCGCGAGGTCGGCGGGCGCCTGGTTGCGCAGCGCGTCCTTGTCGGCATTGCTGAATCCAGGGGGCGAGGCGTTCGCAGCGGTCACACCGCACAGCGGAAGGACCAGGGCAGCGGTGGCCGTGGCCACCAGAAGCGATCGAATCGATCGACGCATGGAGATCTCCTGACATCATCGTCGGTCATCCGCGTCGCCGTTGCGACGCGTATGTTTGCGTTCGCAACAAAAGATATGGCCGCGCGCTTTCGATCGCAAGAGTTTCGGAAAACTATCGGAGCGACTTCCGGCACGGATCCGGATGCGGCGGCCCATCGGATCGCGCCACCACGGTCATCGCGGCCGCAGGCCGTCCATCGCCGTCGCCACGAGGGCGTCGACGAAACGATCATCGATCGGGCCGCTGCGCTGCAGCCAGCGAGTGAGCAACGGCCCCCAGATGATGTCTATCGCGACGTCGAGATCGACATCCGCCGCCACCTCCCCCGCGGCCTGCGCCGCCTCGAGGCGCCGACGCTTGGCAGCACGCAATGGCGCGTCCAGCTGCCGGTGATAGGCCTCGGCCAGCGAAGCGTCGTGCGCGACCTCGGTCGCCAGCGCCCGCATGGGTTCGGCAAGGCGCGCATCGTCGAGTTCCGCGACGGTCGCGCGCAGCACGGCCGTGAGATCGGCGCGGAGATCGCCGCTGTCCGGCAGAACGGGCGCCTCCCCCTCGGCGGCTTCGCTGAGCAGCAGGAACGCATCGAAAAGCACTGCCGCCTTGGACGGCCACCACCGGTAGATCGTCTGCTTCCCCACGCCGGCCCGCGATGCGATCCCCTCGATGCTGAGACGCGCGTACGGCACCTCCTGCAGCAGGTCGAGGGTGGCGGTGAGTACGGCTCGCCGCGAGGTCTCATTGCGACGAGAAGGGTTCGGATCGGCCATTCCAAGAGTGTACCAAGGCGAGACGAGACGTTCCGTGTTGCGTAGTGCCGAGCAACCTGTTAGGTTCACTCCAACGAGACGTACCGTCTCGTCTCGCTAAATCGGAGGAGTCACCCCATGCCGCAGTCATCCCCCGCATCGCGGACCTGGTTCATCACCGGAGCAAGTCGAGGCATCGGCCGCGCGCTCGCGATCGCAGCCCTGGAGCGAGGCGACCGCGTCATCGCCGCCGCCCGCAGCATCCGCCTCGACTCGTTCGACGCGCGACACCGCGAACGCGTGCTCGCCCTGGCCCTCGACGTCACCGACCGGACCGCGGTCTTCCGCGCCGTCGACGACGCCGTGGCCCGTTTCGGCCGCCTCGACATCGTCGTGAACAACGCCGGAACCATGTCGATGGGAATGGTCGAGGAGTTCACCGAGGACCAGGCGCGCGCCCAGTTCGACGTCAACGTGTTCGGAGCGCTCTGGGTCACGCAGGCCGCCCTGCCCCACCTGCGCAGGCAGGGCTCGGGGCACATCCTGCAGATCTCGAGCATCGCCGCACTCGGCGGTTTCGCGAGCACCGGCCTGTACAGCGCCAGCAAGTTCGCGCTCGAGGGCATGAGCGAGGCGCTCGCCGCCGAGGCCGCATCCTTCGGCGTGACCGTCACGATCGTTCAGCCGGGCGGCTACTGGACCGACCTGTACGCGAACATGACGTCGACCACCCCGTCGGATGCCTATGCACCGTTGCGCGCCGAACTCGAGAAGCAGTGGTCGGAGGGGTCTGTCGACAGCGATCCGCAGCTCGCGGCCGACGCGATGCTGACGCTCGTCGACAGTGACGAGCCGCCGCTGCGTCTTCTGCTGGGAAGCATGACCTACGACGTGGCCCAGTACCTCTCGACCCAGCGAGTGGAGACGTGGCAGCGGTGGGAGCACGTCAGCCGAGCCGCCGAGCACGCCATCAGCGTCGAGGAGGTCGCACCAGCGGTCCGCGACGTGGCCCCGTAGTCCGTCAGGCGGCGGACTCGTCCCGCGTGCAGGAGAAGGTCGCGCGGTACGCCGTCGGCGTCGTGCCCAGCACGCGGGCGAAGTTCTGCCGCAGCACGGCGGCGGATCCGAAGCCGCATTCCGCGGCGATCCGGTCCAGACCCAGGTCGGTGCGCTCCAGCATCCGCTGCGCCTGGATGATGCGCTGCCGCGCGAGCCAGGCCGCGGGCGTCGCGCCGTGCTCCGCCTTGAAACGGCGCGCGAAGGTGCGCGGCGACATGTGCGCTCGGTGCGCGAGCTGTTCGACGGAGAGATCCTCGCGCAGGTTCTCCATCGCCCAATCGGTGACGAGCGCGAGCGAGTCGTTCTGCACCAGCGGAAGGGGACGGTCGATGAACTGCGCCTGGCCGCCGTCGCGCTGCGGGGGAACGACCATGCGCCGGGCGACGCGGTTCGTGAGCTCGGCGCCGATCTCCTGGCGGAGAAGGTGCAGGCAGGCGTCCAGCCCCGCGGCCGTCCCGGCGCTGGTGATGATCCGATCATCCTGCACGAACAGCACATCGGGGTCGACGTCGATCTGCGGGTACATCTCGGCCATGACGTCGGCATACATCCAGTGCGTCGTCGCCCGCTTGCCGTCCAGGATTCCGGATGCCGCGAGGATGAACGATCCGCTGCACACGCTCAGCACCCACGCGCCCCGCTCATGCGCCGAGCGGACGGCATCGAGGATCAGGGGGTCGATGTCGCCCCATCGCTCGCGCGGAAGCGGACAGACCACGACGAGGTCGGCCTCGTAGGCGAACGCGAGGTCGTTCTCGACGTTGAGCGAGAAGCCGAGCTTCGAGGCGACGGCACCAGGGCGCGGCGCGACGACGCGGAAGTCGAAGTTGGGCACGCCGTCCTCGGACCGGTCGAGCCCGAACGCCTCGCACGCGACGCCGAACTCGAACGGCGCGAATCCGTCCTGGACGATGCAGGCCACTGTCTTCATCGGATGCCCCTTCCACGCTTTCGCCCATTCTGGCAGTTTTCGAGCGAACCGTGTCCATTCTGCCACTCGTGACCTGAAATACGCGAGCGTAGCGTTTCTGCCATGTTGATCGTCATCCTCCTCATCGCCCTCATGGTCTGGGGTCTCGTCTGGGCCCTCGTGGATGTGCGACGCGACGGCTACCGTCAGCGCGCCACGGACTGGTCCCGCGTGGCAGGCCACGACGACGCTCTCCAGCGCGCCGAGTCCACGACCACCTATCGCTGACGGCCGGATCGGCGACTATGCTCAGCGGCATGAGCGACCCCCAGCAGCCCCAGGTCCCGCCCTACGCGCAGCCGCAGCCTCCGGCATCGGGACGCTACCCCGGGCAGCCGGCGCACTACGCCCAGTCGCAGGGGTACGTGCTGAACGGGAACTCCGCGCAGCCGGGGTACCCGTCGCCGACTCCGGCCGCGCACGCGAATCCCCCTGGTCGAATCGGATTCATCTTCGGTCTCATCGGCATCGCCGTCGGGCTGATCTCCAGCCTGGCCACCAACGTGCTCGTCTACAGCGGCGGGTACGACACGTACGAGGTGTCGACGCTGCTCGGCACGCTCGTCATCCTGGTCGTCGCCGGACTCGCGCTGGGGTTCGGGGTCGCCGGCCTGCGCCGCCCGAACGCACCGCACGGGCAGGCGGGCATCGCTGTCGGCATCGGCCTCGCCCTCCTCGTCGGCACGCTCGGCAGCCTCGTCATCAACGCGGTCGGAGCGGCGCTGTTCCAGTATCTGTGAACCGGGCGATCAGCGCGACCAGGGCCAGCGTCGGCGGCGCCGGACGGGCACCGGCTCAGGGTCGGGTTCCGGCGGGACGGCCGTATGGTCGCCGGAGACCCAGCGCAGCAGCAGGGCGTCCGGATTCCCCTCGAGCACCAGCGCCCGGGTGAGCAGCGTCAGCGGGATCGACAGGATCGCGCCCAGTGGGCCGATCACGAAGGTCCAGAAGACCACCGAGAAGAAGCTCAGCGTCAGGCTGAGGTCGACCGCGTCGCTGACGAACTTCGGCTGCACCAGCACCTGCAGCACCACGTTGACGACGCTGTAGACGACGAGCACACCGAGCAGCAGCGGCCAGTCACCGACGAAGAACGCCAGGATCGCCGGCGGGATCACACCGAGGACGAATCCGATGTTCGGGATGAAGTTCGTCACGAACGCCAGCACCGCCCAGACCACCGCACCGGGAACGTTCATGGCCCACAGCGCCAGTCCGTCGATGATCGCGACGATCGCTCCGAACGAGGCGTTGACGATGTAGTACCGGCGGATGGCTCCGTTCAGGTGCGTGATCCGCGCGATCACGGGCCCGTGCGTGGCGTGGAAGACGACGCCGGCTTGACGGTAACGGGACGCGTCGATGGCCATGAAGATGATGTAGGCGAAGACGAAGAAGAGCGCGGTCGCCACGGCCAGCACCGTGCCGCCGATGCGGGAGGCGACGCTGAGCAGCGTCGCAGGATCCAGAGCGGATGCCGCGGCATCCGCCGCCTCTCCTCCCAGCCCCAGCGATTCGAGCCACGTGACCGTCTCGTCGAGACGGCGGGACAGGCCGCCGTCGGCTGCGAGGTCGACGACGAGGTGCGCGAACTGGTTCCCCGCGAACCACAGCAGCAGCCCCATGACCCCGAGGACGACATAGGCGACCGCGATGACGGCCGCCGATCCCGCCCAGCTCGGCCAGCCGCGACGTTCGAGCGGGCGTCGAAGAGGTTCGCAGATGACGACGATGACGATCGCGAGCGCGATCGGACCGACGATCTCCCGTGCGAACGACAGACCGGCGATGACGACCACAGCCGCCGCGAGCGAGAGGAGCACGCGCAGGCTCGGGGAGAGCATTCGATCGGAGGACGGCACGGGGCTGGTCACCGGGCAAGCGTAACCGCTCGGCGCCCATCGGACGGCGCTGGCGCGCGCGGGTCAGCTCTGCGCGAGCACCCGCTCGTACACCGCGATCATCGCGGCCGTGCGCGACGACTGCCGGAAGGACTCGGCGACCTCGGCATCCGGTTCCGGCGCGGTGCGGGCGGCGATGTCGGATGCCGCGATCCGCAGCGTGTCCGCCAGCGCGGCGACGCGCTCGGCCTCCGGAGCGTCGGAGCGCGGGACGAGCCATTGCCCGCCGCGCAGCTCCGCTCCGATGTCCGGATCGCACACGACGGTCGGCGTGCCGAGGGCCGCCGCCTCGAACGGGGTCATGCCCTGCGTCTCGAAGCCGATCGAGGTCTGCACGACGGCATCGGCCGCGGCGATGCGCGCCAGCGTCTCCGGGTATGACAGCCGACCGGCGAAGCGCACGCCGTCGTGGCCGCGCGCGATCCGCTCGGCCGCGCGCAGCTGCCCGCCTCCCCCGATGACCTCG
Organism: Microbacterium sp. NPDC056234; assembly: GCF_042267585.1. NCBI lineage: Bacteria > Bacillati > Actinomycetota > Actinomycetes > Micrococcales > Microbacteriaceae > Microbacterium > Microbacterium sp. NPDC056234. The sequence continues at coordinate 645,321 of NZ_JBHJTE010000001.1, read as the reverse complement.
ACCTCGGCGTCCACGCCGGACGCGACCACGGCCTCGAGGAACGGCAGCAGTCTCTTCTCTGGGCTCATCCGTCCGAGCCAGACGAACCGCGGCCGCCCCGGCTCGCGCGCATCGCGCGAGGCCAGGACCCGGTCGAGCAGGTCGTCGTCGATGCCGTTCCACACCACGTCGACGGGACGGAACACGTCATGCCTCTCGAGGCGGCGCGCGAAGTGGCCGGATGGCGCGGTGACGGCACTGGAGCCCTGGGCGATTCCGCGGAGATACGCCCAGCCGTCCGCCCCGGGGACCCGCTCGCCGATGCCCCGCATCGCCGAGCGGCGCCACGCGTTCAGGACCGCGAGCACCGGGCGATGAAGCGGGGTCACCGCCGCGAGACCGACATCCACACGGTTGTGCATGGTGTGCACGACGGGGATGCCGTGGCGATGCGCGAAGCGGTGTCCGATGAACGCGCCCCAGAAGTCGGCCTGGACGTGCACGAGATCGACCGGCGGTCGCGAGGCGAACGCGTGATCGAGGAACCGATCGACCCGCTTCCCCGGCCAGGTCATCGAGTACTCGCGGTCGAGCGTGATCGGCGTCGACGGCGTGTCGAGGTACGCGGGATCAGCCGCCCCTGAGGACGAGTCCGCGCCTCGCCCCGCGTGCATCCGCGGCGCGACGACCGTCACGGTGTGACCGGCGCGCTCGAGGAACCGCCGCTGCAGCCTCATCGACACCTGCGCCCCGCCGAGCGAGTCGAGGTGCTGATCGCCGAACAGGACGATGTGCATGGTGCCTACTCCGGCAGCGGCTCGTTGCGGTAGAGCGCCTCGAACGTGTCCAGCGTGCGGTTGATGTCGTGCACGAGCACTCCGTCCAGCGACGCGCGCTGCATCCGCTCGTACTCCGTCGGCTCTGCTGTCAGCACGTCGGCGAGGCGTGCCGCGAGGGCGTCTGCATCGCCGGGTTCGAACAGGTAGCCGTTCTCGCCGTCGTGCACGAGATGCGGCAGGGCGACGGCATCCGCCGCGACGATCGGAAGCGCAGAGGCCATGGCCTCCATCGTCGCGATCGACTGGAGCTCGGCGATCGAGGCGATCACGAACAGACTCGCGCGGGAGAGCAGCGCGCGCAGCTCCTCATCCGTCGTGCGGCCGTGGAACGTGACGCGCTCGGCGAGACCCAGCTGCGTCGCGAGATGCTCGAGGTGCTTGCGCTGGTCGCCGCCGCCGACGATGTCGAAGTGCACGTCGAGCGCGGGATCGAGTTTGGTCATCGCCTGGAGGATGACCTCGATCTGCTTCTCGGCGGTGAGGCGGCCGACGAAGATGATCCGGTTCTTCTCACGCGGCGCGACCACGGGCGAGTACTGCGTGCGATCGATGCCGCAGCTCACCGGGATCACGTCGGCGATGTCGATCGTGCGCTCCAGGAAGTCCGCAGCGCGCCGGGTCGGAGTGGTCACGGCGCGGGCGAGGCGCAGGGTGCGCCCCGCATCCTTCCAGGCCGCCTCGATGATCGGCCGGTTGACGGCGTCGGGGAACGCGGAATGGTCGAGGATGTTCTCGGCCATGACATGGTTCGTCGCCACGACGGGGATGCCGCGCTCACTCGCGATGCGAGCCAGACCACGGCCGATGATGATGTGCGACTGGATGTGCACGACATCCGGGTTCACGGCATCCAGCACCTGACGGGCGTAGTGCTTGGAGCGCCACGGCCAGACGAAGCGGAGCCAGTCGTGCGGCAGCCACCGCACCGACGGCAGGCGGTGCAGCGTCATCCGCTCGCCCTCGACGACCTCGGTGTGCGCCCGCGCGCGGCGGTACGCCTGGTTCGGCGCGACGACGTGGACGTCGTGCCCGCGCTGCACGAGACCGGCGGCGAGGCGCTCGGCGAACCGAGCTGCTCCGTTGATGTCCGGCGCGAACGTGTCGCATCCGATGACGATCGTGAGCGGGCGGGAGACGGAGGCGTTCGACGAGTCGATCGGATCGTCAGAAGGAGTCACGGAGATGCTGCCTTACGGTCGGGCGGCCAAGAAGATGCGGAGCCTGGTCGGGCGCAGGCCACTCTACCCGAGCGCTCTGCGCCGATCCGGGAGGTTGACAGCGAGAATATAGTGAAGTCACATCATGATGCAGTATCATCATGAATATGGAACCGCTCCTCCTCGATCGCCTGCTGAAGATCAGCGACCTCTTCCAGCGCGACATGGCGCGCGCGTTCGACGGCAGTGGCCTCACCCCGGCCCGCGTCCACCTGCTGTGGGTGCTCACGCACAACGGCCCATCGACGCAGCAGTCACTCGCACTCGCGTGCGGTGTCAGCCCCCGCAACATCACCGGGCTCGTCGACGGGCTCGAGGCGTCAGGCCACGTGCGCCGCACGCCGCACCCGTCCGATCGCCGCGCGGTGCTCGTGGAGCTCACCGACAGCGCGACCGAGACGATGCAGCAGATGCAGCGCGAGCACGTCGAGCTGAACGAGACGCTGGTCGCCGCCATCGCGCCGGCGGATCGCGCGGCGGTCGAACGAGGGCTGAACAGCCTGAGCGAGAAGCTCACGGCGCTCGTCGACGAGGCCCACGCCGACGCCCAGGGGCAGCGCTCATGACCGAGGTCGGCACCCCCACGCGTCCGTCGCGCATCCGGCGCGTCGGTTCCTTCCTGAAGCGCGCACTGATCGCCGAGCTGCGGGTCTACTCCAGCATCGGTCGCGCGATCGCGCGCCGGCCGGCGGTCGAGGCCGGCGGCACCGGAATCGGCTATCACCGCCCCGTGCTCACGGTGCTCATCATCTTCATCGTGCTGTCGGCCGTCGAGATCCCGATCCTCGACCTCATCGTCCATCCGTGGCCCGGCATCCGCATCGCCGTCCTGATCCTCGGGATCTGGGGCCTGACCTGGATGCTGGGGCTGCTTTGCGCCATGCTGCTGCGCCCGCACTCGGTCGGGCCGACCGGCATCCGGGTCCGCAGCGGGCTGGAGGTGGATGTGGCGATCCCGTGGAGCGCAATCGCCTCCGTCGAGGTCGCCAAGCGCGTCGACGAGCCCAAGAGCCCGCGCATCACCGAGAGCCCCGCCGGTGTCGAGTACGCGGAGCGGATGCAGGACGAGACGAACATCCTCGTCGAGCTCGAAGAGCCGACGCCGATCCGTCTGCCGGGCATCGCGCTGCGCGGCGGCGTGCACGAGGTCACCAGAGTGCGGTTGTGGGCGGACGATCCACGCGCGTTCCTGGATGCCGCGCGCCCGTTCCTGCTGGACGACTGACGCTCACTCGAGCCCGCGTTCGGTCAGCCACGCCTTCCGCTCGCGGGCGGGTGCCCGTACCAGCCACGCGTCGCAGATCAGCTCCTGCAGCCGGTCACGGGCGATGCCGTCGAGCCGCACCAGCACCGCCGGATAGCCATCGAAATGCGGGATCGTGAAGAGGACGTCCGGCTCGGCGGCGAGCAGCGCCTCCTTCTCCTGCAGATCCGCGACGCGCACGCCGAGCACGACGCCATCCGGCCAGGAGCGACCGAGGCCGTCCAGCGAGCGCAGATCCGCCTGCGTCGGGCCGCGCAGCCACGCGATCTGACCGCTGCGCACGCGCCACGCCGCTTCGCCGGTGCGCCCACCACTGCGCTCTGCGACACCGGGAAGCGACATCGCGATCTCACGCACATCGGCCACGGTCGCCATGTCGCCCATCGTGCTCCGCCGGCCAGGGCGGCACAAGGCCCGCGCACAACAGGATCCCAGCGCGTTCCCCTAGCGTGGAGCCATGCGCCTGACAGCATCCGCCGACCCCGCCCTGTGGATCCCCGTCACCGACTCGTTCGGATGGAAGGGGCGCCGCCACCGCAAGGCCGCCCTGCGGATGCTGCTCGGGCAGGCCAATCTGGCCGCTGGCGCCGAAGCGCGACCGGGTTCGCGCTTCGGCGCGTGGCTGATGAGCCAGGCGGCGCCGATCGCGATGCGCAAGGCGGACGGCCGGGTCCTCGCGTGGACGTGGAAGGCCGACCCCGAGCTGGTCGTCGCCCTCGCGACCACGCAGGAGCTCACCCCCCAGGTGCGCATGGCCAGGGCGAACATGCCGATCGAGTACGACGACACCGAGACGTTCGCGACGCCGCTCGGCGTGGGCGAGAAGCTCGTGATGGCCATCCCGCCGTCGCCGGATTCGCCGCCGTTCGCCACGTACACCTGGGACACGGGCACGCACCTGGTCACGCTCAACGTGATCTGCAGCGACCGCGAGCGGTTCGGCACGCTGCTGCCCGCGCTGGACGACCTCGCCCGCAGCATCCGGATCTCCGACGATCTGACCTCCGGCGAAGCGGGCGATGTGCTGCGGCTGCCCCCTGCCTGATGCCGGTCAGTTCAGCGCGGAGGTGAGCCGGAAGACGCCGTCCAGGAACGTGGACTTCGCGGGCTCGCGACGCCACTCCTCCAGCGTGAGCTCTCGGCCGGCATCGCGGTAGGCCTGCTCGACCTCGCGCATCTGCGCGACGAACGACTCTCCGCGGACCAGCATGGAGATCTCCATGTTCAGCGTGAACGAGCGGATGTCCATGTTGCTCGACCCGATCACGGCGATGTCGTCGTCGATCGAGAAGTGCTTGGAGTGCAGGATGAACGGCGCGGGATACAGGAAGATCCGCACGCCGGCCTCGAGCAGCGCCTCGTAGTACGACCGCTGCGCGTGGTAGACCATGCCCTGGTCGCCGAGCTCGGAGACGAACAGCTGCACCTCGAGCCCGCGCTGCCGGGCGATCGTGATCGCGTAGACCATCGCCTCGTCGGGGACGAAGTACGGGCTCGTGATGATGACCTGCTCGGTCGCGCCGTGGATGAGCGAGAGGAACAGTCGCAGGTTGTTCTCGGTCTCGTAGCCGGGACCGCTCGGCACGAGCTGGCACACGAGCGCATCCGGCGCCGTCGATGCGGCGACCTCGGATGCCGGGACGATCTCGTCGAGCTGCTCACCGGTCTCGATCAGCCAGTCGGAGAGGAACACGGCATCGATCTCGGTCACGGCGGGACCGGTGACCCGCGACACGAGCTCCTGCCATTTGAGGCCGCGGCTGATGTTCTTCGGCGAGTTGTAGGTGCGGTCGATGAGGTTCTGCGAGCCGACGAACGCGACGCGCCCGTCGACGACCACGAGCTTGCGGTGATTGCGCAGGTCAGGACGCTGGTACTTGCCCTTGAGGGGCTGCACCGGAAGCATCCAGTTCCACAGCACCCCGATGCGGTCGAGCTCGGCGAAGGTCTCGTCGGCCTTCGCGACCTTGCGCGAGGCGATGTGGTCGGCCAGCAGCCGCACCGTGACACCGCGGGCGACGGCGTTCTCCATGGCGGTGAAGAACACCTTCGTCGTCTCGTCCCAGCTGACGATGTAGAACTCGACGTGCACGTACGACTCGGCGGTGTCGATGGCCGCTGCCATCGCCTGGACGGATGCTTCGTAATCGTCGATGAGCTCGGCGGTGTTGCCGCCGACCGGCGGAAAGCTGGTCAGCTCCGTGTTCTGCGCCGTGACGCGGGTGAACCAGGTCGGCCAGTCGGAGCTGTCGACCCGCAGGTCGCCGGAGGCGACCCGGTCGCGGATGATGCCGTCGATTCGCGCCTGCTCGGCCCGTCGCTTCTTCGGCAGCTTGACGCCGCCGATCAGCAGGAAGATCACCAGGCCGACGATCGGCAGGAGGAAGATCAGCAGCAGCCAGGACATGGCGGCCGTGGGCTTGCGTCCCTTCGGGATGATGACGAGCGCGGCGATGTTGATGATGAGCACGATGATCGCGCTGGCGACCCACCCGAGGTTGGCGAGGAGAAGGGAGTTCACGTGAGCAGTCTCCCGCATTTCGTCGCCGCCCCGGTAGATTCGCGGGTGTGACCTCGTCCGCCCCCGCTCGCCCCGCGCCGCGCACGCTGCTGCCGACGCTGGCCGGGTACCGCCGCGAATGGCTGACGCGGGACGTCGTCGGGGGTTTGTCCGCCGGGGCGGTGGTGGTCCCGCAGGCGATGGCGTACGCGACGATCGCGAACCTCCCTGTGCAGGTCGGGCTGTACACGTGCATCGTCCCGATGCTGGTGTACGCGTTCCTCGGCCGCAGCCAGGCCATGAGCGTCTCGACGACGTCGACGATCGCGACGCTCACGGCCACGACGCTCGTCACCGCCGGGGTGGCGGCGAGCGCCGAGGATCCGGATGCCGCGCTCGGCGCCCTCGTGACGCTCACACTCCTCGTGGGGATCGTGCTCCTCGTCGCCCGCCTGCTCAACCTCGGGTCGCTGGTGGAGAACATCAGCGCGGCGACGGTCCTGGGCATCAAGATCGGTGTCGGCGCGACGGTCGCCGTCGGTCAGCTCCCCAAGCTGCTCGGCGAGTCGGGCAGCGTCGCCGGTGAGGGCTTCGTCCGATCCCTGATCGCGGTCGCGGACTCCCTCGACAGCGTGAACGGGCCGACCGTCGCGCTCTCGGCGGGATCGATCGTCGTGCTCGTCGTGCTCCAGCGATTCGCCCCGCGCGTCCCCGGCACCCTGATCGTCGTCGCCGCCGGCATCCTGCTCGCGGCTTTCACGGGGCTGACCTCGCTCGGTGTCGCGCTCATCGATCCGGTGCCGTCGGGGTTCCCCGTTCCGCGACTGCCCGACCTCGCGCTCGTCGCGGACCTCGCACCCGGCGCTCTGGCGATCGCCGTGATGGCGTTCCTGGAGTCCGCCGCGGTGGCCCGCGGCATCCGGCGGGCGACGGAGCCGCCGATCGACAGCAACCGGGAGCTGTTCGCGACCGGTGCGGCCAACGTGTTCGGCGGGTTCTTCACCGCCATGCCGGCCGCGGGCGGGTTCTCGCAGAGTGCGGTCAATCAGGCCGCCGGCGCGAAGACGCAGCTGTCGTCGATCGTCACGGTCGCCCTCGCGGTGCTGGTCGCACTGTTCCTCGGACCCGTGCTGAGCCTGCTGCCGGAGGCCACCCTCGCGGCGATGGTGTTCGTCGCGGTCGCGGGGCTCATCGACGTCCCCGAACTGATCCGCTGGGCGCGGATCAGCCCCCGCGACTTCTGGATCGCACTCGCCGTCGCGCTCATCGGGCTGTCGGCGGGCCTCCTCGCAGCCGTCGCCGTCGGCGTGGTGCTGACGCTCATCCTCGTGCTCCGCGAGGTCAACATCCCGCGGCTGCGCGTCATCGACCGGCGCGGATCAGCGGTGACGATCCATCTCGGGCAGGGTCTGTACACCGGCAATGCGCTGCAGAACGAGCGCGCCATCGTCTCGCTCGCCACGCAGAGCGCCGATGCGACGGCCGTCGTGCTCGACGTGCACCGGCTCGACGTCGTGACGGTCACCGTGCTGGACGCCCTCGAGGACCTCGACCGCGAGCTCTCCCAGCTCGGCATCGAACTGCACCTGGCCCGCTTGCCGGAGCACTCGGCGACGATCGCGCGCCGGATGCCCTGGTACGCGGGACTCGAGAAGGACGGCCGAACACACGATTCGGTCGAAGACGGGCTGACCGCGGCATCCCGCGCGCCCCGCTGAGAGGAAAGCGCATGACCGACATCCTGCCTTCGTGGCGAAGCACCGCGACACGCGACGCGATCGTCGACTTCGTGGCGGCTGTGACCGCGGAGGGCGGCGCCGACTACGTCGCCCCCGAGGCGCGCGTCGCCGTCTTCGACAACGACGGGACGCTGTGGACCGAGAAGCCGATGGTGACGCAGCTGCATTACCTGCTCGGCGAATGGAAGAAGGCCGCCGAGGCCGACCCGTCGCTCGCCGAGAAGCAGCCGTACAAGGCAGCGGTCTCCGGAGATCTCGGCTGGTTGGCCGCCGCCGTGGACAAGCACTACGCCGGAGACGATGCCGACCTCGGTGTGCTCATCGCGGCGGTCGCCGGCAACTCGGCAGGACGCAGCGTCGACGAATACGCCGCATCGGTCGCAGAGTTCTACCGCGACGCGCGCCACCTCTCCCTCGGCACGCCGTATTCGCTCACCGTCTACCAGCCGATGGTCGAACTCGTGCGCTACCTCGACGAGAACGGCTTCACGACGTACATCGTCTCGGGCGGCGAGCGCGATTTCATGCGTCCGATGACGGTGGCGAACTACGGCATCCCCGCCGAACGGGTGATCGGAACGGGACTCGGTCTCACCTACGACGAGGAGGCGAACGTCGTACGCTACGCCCCCAAGCTCGCGTACTTCGACGACGGCCCCGAGAAGCCGGTCCGCATCTGGATGCGCACCGGACGGCGCCCGATCCTCGCCGCCGGCAACTCGAACGGCGACCTGCCCATGCTGCGCTACGCGCAGGGCAGCCCGCGGAGCCTCGCGCTGCTCGTGCATCACGACGACGACACCGACCGCGGCGACGTCCCCTACGACAAGGGCGCCGAGCGGGCGCTCGCGGCAGAGGATCTCACGGTCATCAGCGTCCGCGACGACTGGTCGCAGGTCTTCCCGGCGGATGCCTGAGGCTCAGGCGTCGCTCGCGCAGCGGAAGCCGATGTGCGACATGCCGGTGTCCTCCGCCTGCGGTGACCGCGCGGCGGGACGGAAGCGCAGGCAGTACTCGGGCGAGCACAGCTGAGACCCGCCCTTGAGCACGCGCCGGGGGATCTCCGGGAACTCCTTCAGCGCGCTCGCGGCGGCGAGCAGATTCGCGCGCTTGCCGGCATCCACCGGCTTGTCCGACAGCCGCAGGTGCCGCGGCGTGTAGTAGTCGCTCGTCCACTCCCAGACGTTGCCGATCAGGTCGTACAGTCCGTACCCGTTCGCGGGATACGAGCCGACCGGCGCGGCATCCCCCACGCCCTGATTGTCGTACGGGAACCGGCCGAGCCACGAGTTCGCCTGCGCGACGCCGTCCGGGTAGGGCTCGTCGCCCCACGCGAAGCGCTGAGCTTCGAGGCCGCCACGCGCGGCGAATTCGTGCTCCGCCTCGGTGGGCAGACGCAGCCCCGCCCAGTCGGCGTACGCCGTCGCGTCCTCGAAGGCGATGTGCACGACGGGATGCTGCAGGCGGTCCTCGATGGACGAGTCGGGGCCGAACGGTCGACGCCAGAACGCGCCGGGCTGCCACCGCCACCAGTTGCGCCAGTTGCGCAGGTCGACGGGTCCGGCCGTCGGGGTGAACACCATCGAGCCGGGAACCAGATCAGCCGGATCCGCGCCCTGGAACTTGGCGGGATCCAGCTCGCGTTCGGCGACGGTGACGTAACCGGTGTCGTCGACGAACGCGGCGTACTGCGCGTTCGTCACCTCGTAGCGGTCGATGCGGAACGAAGCGACCGTGCGCTCGTGCACCGGGCGCTCGTCGGGGTAGAACTCTTCGGATCCCATGAGGAACGTTCCGCCGTCGAGGAGGACCTGATCGTGTGTCGTCACGCTCCCACCGTATCCGCGCGCCGCGACGGCGGCGCGGTTCCGATTTGTTCCTAGCCCGTTCCGGGTGAACCTCTGGCCCGGCCGGAGCGCCACAGGTAGCGTTTGGATCGTACGTGCGCGGAAGCATCCGCGCTCCCGAACGGAGGGAAAGCATGTCCAAGGAATTCGCGGGCAAGATCGCGGTCGATGTGCGGGACTCGGTGCCCGACTGGAGCCCCTACGAGCTGCCGAAGGCGCCCGAGGGCGCGCCCAACATCCTCGTGATCCTGTACGACGACACGGGCATGGCCTCCTGGTCGCCGTACGGCGGGCGCATCAACATGCCGACGCTGGACCGCCTGGCCGAGAACGGTCTCACGTACACGCAGTGGCACACGACCTCGATCTGCTCCTCGACGCGCTCGACGTTCCTCACCGGTCGCAACCACCACGCCAACGGCATGGGCGTGATCATGGAGGGCACGAACGGCTTCCCCGGCTACTCCGGACGCATCCCGGCCGAGTGCGCGACCATCGGGCAGGTCCTGCAGGACAACGGCTACTCGACGTTCTGGGTGGGCAAGAACCACAACGTGCCTGAGGAGGACATCTCCTCCGGCGGCAGCAAGTCGCAGTGGCCGCTCGCCATGGGCTTCGACCGGTTCTACGGATTCCTCGGCGGCGAGACCAACCAGTGGTACCCCGACCTGGTCGAGGACAACCGCTTCATCGAGGCGCCGTACACCCCGGAAGAGGGCTACCACCTCTCGAAGGACCTCGCCGATCAGGCCATCCGGATGATCCGGGATCAGAAGTCCTCGAACCCGTCGAAGCCCTGGTTCACCTGGTACAACCCCGGCGCCAACCACGCCCCCCACCAGGCCCCCGACGAGTACATCGCCAAGTACAAGGGCCTCTTCGACGACGGTTACGACGCCTACCGCACCTGGGTCCTCGCGCGCATGATCGAGCGCGGCATCCTCCCCGAGGGCACGACGCTGACCGAGTTCAACCCGATGCCGGAGGACCAGGCGAACGCGGCCGACCACGTCAAGCCGTGGGACTCGCTCTCGGATGACGAGAAGCGCCTGTTCAGCCGCATGGCCGAGGTCTTCGCGGCCTTCAGCGAGTACACCGACACCGAGATCGGGCGCGTCATCGACTACCTGGAGGAATCAGGACAGCTCGAGAACACGCTGATCTTCTACTGCGCGGACAACGGCGCCTCCGGTGAGGGCAGCCCGGACGGCTCGGTCAACGAGAACAAGTTCTTCAACGGGTTCCCCGACGATCTGCAGGAGAACCTGGACAAGATCGACGAACTCGGCTCGAACGAGACGTACAACCACTACCCCACGGGGTGGGCTGCGGCGTTCTCGACCCCGTTCAAGATGTTCAAGCGCTACTCGCAGTTCTCGGGCGGCACGTGCGACCCGATGATCATCCACTGGCCGGCCGGCATCAAGGCCAAGGGCGAGGTCCGTCACCAGTACCACCACTCCGTCGACGTCGTCTCGACGATCCTCGACGTGATCGGCATCGAGTTCCCCGAGGTCTTCCGCGGGGTCGAGCAGCGCCCCCTGCCCGGCGTCTCGATGCGGTCCTCGTTCGACGCGGCGCCCGATGGTCCCACGGACAAGCACGTGCAGTACTACTCGATGCTCGGCACCCGGGGCATCTGGAAGGACGGCTGGAAGGCGTCGACGATCCACGCGCCGCTGACCGGGCACGGCCGCTTCGACGAGGACCAGTGGGAGCTGTACCACGTGGACGCCGACCGCTCGGAGTCGAAGAACCTCGCGGCCGAGCATCCGGAGAAGCTCGCCGAGCTCATCGAGGCGTTCGAGATCGAGGCGAAGGACAACAACGTCTACCCGCTCGATGACCGTCCCGCCCGCGAGCAGCTCACGATCGAGCGCCCGCAGGCCGAGCCGCCGCGGAACCGCTACATCTACTACCCCGGCACCACCGCGGTGCCGGAGTCGGTGGCGGTGAACGTCCGCGGCAGGTCGTTCAAGATCATCGGCGACGTCGTGGTCGAAGAGGGCACCCAGGGCGTCATCTTCGCTCACGGTTCGCGCTTCGGCGGGCACGCGCTGTTCATCAAGGACGGCAAGCTCAACTACGTCTACAACTTCCTCGGCATCCCGCCGGAGCAGACGTTCACGTCGGGTGTCCTGACGCCGGGGCCGCACGCACTGGGCGTCGAGTTCATCCGCGAGAGCGCTGGCGAACACGGCGAGTCGATCGGAACCGCGAAGCTCTACGTCGACGATCAGGTCGTCGCCGAGGGTCCGATGCGGGCGCAGATCGGCAAGTTCACGCTGTGCGGCGACGGGCTGTGCATCGGCTTCGACAGCGCGGACGCGGTCAGCCACCAGTACACCAACCCGTTCCCGTTCACCGGCGGGAAGCTGCTGGGCGTCGGCATCGATGTGAGCGAGGAGCAGTATCTCGACCTCGAGCTCGAGGCGCAGGCGGCGTTCGCCCGCGAGTAGTGCTCTGACGCAGGAGGGGCGGGAAGGCTGTGCGGCCTTCCCGCCCCTCCTGCGTGTCCGGGTGGGTGCGGGTCCGGTGCACGATCACCCGCCGCACCCCGGACACGCTCGATCCGTCAGGCGCGCGCGTACTCGGCGAGGACGACGCCGGATTCGAAGGCGGTCGTGTCCGTGCGCGCGAGCGCTTCGGGCGCATAGCCGCGGCGGCCGAACAGCGGGATGCCGTCGCCGATCAGCACCGGGTTGATCTTCAGCACGAGGCGGTCGATCTCGTCGGCCAGGGCCGCGGCGAGCGCACCCCCGCCGCACAGCCAGATGCCCTTGCCCTCCTCCGACTTGAGCTCGCGCACGACGTCGACGGGATCGCGGTCGGTGAACTCGACCCCGTCTACCGGCTCCGGTGCGCGGCTCGTGAAGACGACCTGCCGAAGATGCCGGTACGGGCTGGGCATGCTCGGCAGCCCGACCGCGTACGTGTTCCAGCCCATAAGGACGGTGTCGAACAGTTCGCCGTCGGTGGGGATGCCGAGGGCCTCGTTGATCTGTGTGGGGATGGTCTGGTTGAACCGGGCGTTGATCGCGTCCCGGTGATCGCCCTCCGCGAGGAGGAAGTCGAACTCGCCATTCGGTCCGGCGATGAAGCCGTCGAGGGTGACGGCCACGTAGTAAGTCAGTTCGCGCATAAGAGCTCCAATCACGACAGGTGCAGTGGTTAGAGACTACAACAGCTGCAGTGGTTGCGCTAGTCTGCTTCCATGGCGAAGAACGAAACGCGTCGCAACGCGCTGGCGGATGCCGGCATCGCCGTCCTGGCGAGCGAAGGCTCGCGCGGTCTCACCCACCGGGCGATCGATGAGCGCGCCGGTGTTCCGATCGGCACGGCATCGAACTACTTCCGAAGCCGTGAGGCCCTGATCGCCGGGCTGTTCGAGCGCATCGGTGCGCGCCTCGCTCCGACGCCGGAGGATCTGGAGCGCCGAGCGGCGCAGGAACCGAGTCGCGAGCTGTTCGCTGAGTATCTCCGCGACATCGTGCGGCGCCTGTCGACCGAGCGCGAGGTCACGCTCGCGCTGTTCGAGCTGCGGCTCGAGTCGGCACGGCGCCCCGACCTCGCCGACACCGTCTCGTCGTGGCTGCGTGCCGGCTTCGCCGCCGATGTCGCGTTCAACGAAGCAGCCGGTTTGCCTGGCGGGGCGCGCGAGATCGCCCTGTTCCACTACGCGATCGACGGTCTCCTGCTCGATCGACTCACCTCGTCGATCGACCCTGAGACGTCGACGGATGCCATCGTCGACGCCCTGGTCGAAGGGCTGCTGCCGCGGCATCCCTGACGGCGGCCGCTGCCGGGAACCCACCCGGCGCGCGAGACAGCACGTCACGATCGGCTTCTCGCGCAGGAGATGGTTTCTCGGCGCGGCGGGCGGCGGGGTCGGCGTCAGACTGCGACGTCGCCCACCAGTTCAGGATGCCTTCAATCAGATCAGATGCGGGAACGAGGTCTCTCGGCCCCTGCTGACAGTGGATGCCCACGGCATCCGTACCGGACTGGAAGATCAGAGGGCCGACGGTCGAGGTCGTCGGGTTCACGACCGAGGCTCCTTCCGCGCGAACGAGCGAGCGCCGGGAAGCGCGGCACGGTGGCCGGCTTCCCAGCGCTCGATCGGCGAGGCTCTGCGCGTCAGACGACGGCGGATGCCGCGGTGATGCGCTGCACCGGCGCGAACGCGCGCGTCCGATCCGATTCGTACGCCGCGAGGATGACGCCCAGCACGTCGATGCCCTCGACGTGCGTGTGCAGCGGACGCTTGCCTTCGATGAGGCATTCGGCGAAGTGCGACACCTCGGCGGCGATGTCGTGCACGCCCTCGAACGAGATGGTTACGGGGTCCTGCCCGCGCAGGCGGTACGTCAGCGTCACGCCGTCGGAGGACATCGAGCCGAGCTCGCCGACCAGCGAGAACTTCTCGGTGCCCGGTGCGGCGTCGTACGCCCAGCTCGTCGTGACGACGCCGACGACGCCGTTGTCGTAACGGACCAGCACCTGGGCGGAGTCCTCGCCCTCCATGAACTCCAGCCGGTGTCGCGAGAGCATCGCGGTGACCTCGGTCGGGACCGCCCCGGCGAGGTGCTGGAGGAGATAGACCGGGTGGTAGCCCGTGTCGATCAGCTCGCCGCCACCTGCCGTGGAGGCGTGCGCGCGCCAGCCCATGCTCTCCGGGGTGAATCCGTTGTGGAAGCTGTCGGTGGTGCGCACCTCGTAGACCCGCCCGAATGCTCCGTCCTCGATGAGGCGCTTGGCTTCGGCGACGGTCGGAAGGAAGAGCTGATTGTGCGCGCACATGATGGTGACACCCGTGCGGTCGGCCACCTCGGCGATGGCGGCCGCCTCATCCATCGTCATGCACAGGGGCTTCTCGCACAGGACGTGCAGACCCGCCTCCGCCGCTGCGATGATCGCCTCGGCGTGAAGGTGGTGCGGCAGGCAGATGTCGACGGCGTCGAGTTCCGCTTCCGCGATCATGGTGCGGTAGTCGTCGAAGATCTGCACACTCGTGTCCTCGCCACGGCGCGCCTCCGCGTTCGCGCGCACCGGATCGGCGACGGCGGCGAACACCACCTTGTCGGTGTTGCGGAGGTAGCCCTCCACGTGCGCACCTGCGATGCCGCCGGCACCGATGAGTCCGATTCGGATCTTGTCGGTCATGTCCCTTTTCCCGTTTCTGGTCAAGCCTGGAAGTCGATCGTCTGCCGCGAGTGCGCAGACGCGTTCGCCGCCACGACGAGCCTGGTCAGCTCGATCGCGGCGGCACGGTTGGCGGAGGCGTCCGCTCCTGCTTCGATGGCGTCGATCCACAGGTCGAACGGCTGGAGCGGTGCGTCCGGGAGTTCGACCTCGACCCACCCCTCGTCGCCGAATCTGCCTCCCGTCGCGGTGAGGACATCGCTGCCGAAGCCGAACAGCACGGATGCCTCGGTCCCCCGCACCTCGAATGCGAATGCTCCGGGCCGAGTGACGAAGCTCGCCTCGGCGACGCCGACGGCACCGTTCGGATACCGGGAGACGACGACCGCGTTGTCTTCGACATCGCGCCCTGTCACCGCGCCGTATGTGGCGCTGATCGTCGCCGGTCGGGTTCCCAAGAAATGCTGGATCAAGTAGGCAGGATGGCATCCGAGGTCGGCGAAGACTCCGCCGATGGCCGTGGCAGGGTCGGCGAATCGTTCGGGCAGCCAACCGGCGAGCCAGCCGTCGTGCGCCAGGCGCACACGTGCATACGTGACGGTTCCGAGATCACCGGACTCGATGAGATCACGCACGGCGACGGTGGTCGCCTCGCTGAGTCGCGGCAGGGAGACCACGAGCTGCACCCCGGCCGCTTCCGCCTCCCGCACGAGCGCCTCGCACTCGGCGACCGTGGGCGCCAGCAGCTTCTCGGTGAACACGTGCTTGCCTGCCGCGATCGCACGACGGATCACATCCGTGTGGTCGGAGGTCGCGGTCGTGATCGTGACCGCGTCGACGTCGGGCCGCGCGAGCAATGCGTCCAGATCACGCTCCAGCTCGATGCCGAGCACCTCCGCACCTTCGCGCGCGATCGTCTCATCCTGGTCCCAACCCGCGACCAGCCGAGTCCGGGAATGCCTGAGCGCTTCCCTGGCGTAGTCGTTGGCATGCACATGCCAGAACCCGACGACACCGATTCCTACCGTTTCCACGACACCTCCGTCTTGGCGATATCCCATCTTTGGGCGTGGCAACGCTACCAACCTCGTACGGCGATGCTCCGGCGTGACGTCGGCGTGTTACTCGTGTCACCAAGTCATTCTCGACCGACCGACGCTCCACCCGTCGGCCACCGCGCACACACCTGCGCTCCGTAGACTCGCCAGATGACGCGGGGACCGCGTGGGAGAGGAGGCGGAGCGAGCGTGAGGTGGCGGACGATCTTCGGTGCGCTGCGCCTGCTCACCGCCGCCGTCTGCCTGGGCGCTCTGACCCATCGCCTGTTCTGGGGGCTGAGCTCCAACACCGTCGCGGGCGACAATTTCTTCGCCTACCTCACCGTGCAGTCGAACTGCGCACTGGTCGCCCTGCTGGCGGTCGGCGGCGTGCTCGCCCTGCGCCGCGAGAACGATCCGCGATGGTTCACGATCGCGCTCGCGCTCGTCCTCACCTGGACGATCACGGCCGGGCTCGCCTTCGCCCTGATCGTGTGGCAGGCGGGGCTGCGGGGCATCCGCATCGACGTGCCCTGGTCGGACCAGTTGCTGCATTTCTGGCTTCCCGCCTGCACGGCACTGGCCTGGGGTATCACTCCCGGGCATCGTCGGGTCACCTGGCTGGTCGTGCCCGGATCCCTCGCGTTCCCGATCCTGTGGGGCCTCGTCACGCTGTGGCGCGGCCCGTCGATCGGCTGGTATCCGTACTACTTCCTCGACCCTCGACAGGTCTCAGGACCGCTCGAGTTCGTCGTGACATGCGCGCTCGCGCTGGCGATCTTCGCGCTGGTCGCGACGGCTGTCGTCGGAGTGAGCCGGATGCCGAGCCCCTGGGCGCCTCTCGCCCGACGCCGATCGGTGAAGGAGCCCGTCCGCTACGGTTCGTCGTCCGAGGGCATGAACGGCGCCAACGACACGAGTGCCGCGACGACGGCTTCCTGATCGCCGAGTTCAGCGAACTTCCCGGCGGCTTTGCCTCCGACGAGGCCGACGAGCACCGGCTCTCCGGTGGCTGGTCGGAGGTTGAACCAGGTGCGGATGACGCCGTCACCTCCGACGACATGCCACAGCGCCGCTTCGGTCTCCCAGAACGCCTCGTCGAAGCGCAGCCAGATCGTCTCGATCGCACCGACACCGAGGTCGGCGATCGCCCCGCGATGCGTGAACGGGAGTGCGGGTGAGAACTCGAGCCCACCGTGTTTGAGCACACCGAGCGGCACGGTGAGCACCACACGATCGAACGACAACGACTCGCCCGTTCCCAGCTGCAGGCTGACGCCGGTGTCGTCGTAGGCGACGCGCGACACCGGAGACGACAGGCTCACCTCGAGCCCCTGCAGCAGCGTCTCGATGAAGATCGTCAGATCAGCAGACGGAGCCGCATAGCTCTCCGGCGGAAGCGCGGGCGGGAACCAGGATGACAGGACGTCGGGGTCGCCACCGGATGCCGCGGTCACGGCCGCGAGCAGCGCAGCCAGCGCGGGCTCCTCGGGATCCGCACCGTTCTCGGTGAGCGCTTCGGCGACGGAGACATCCATCGCCTGAGCCTGCGCGGACTCGAGCGCTCCGGTCAGAACCGCCTCGTCGACCGCTTCGACCGCACCGTCGCGCGAGCGCCATTCGGCGTCCACCAGATCCAGCAACCGGGTGTCATCACCGGCGAAGCGCTCACGCAGATCGGTGTCGTCGACGCCCAGGAGCCAGCCACCGAGCTGGACCGGAATGGGCCAGACCTCGTCGACGCGCGAGTCGACGCGTCCGCCGAGCCGGTCACGGGCCTCGAAGACGGTCACTTCGGCGCCCTCTGCGGTCAGCTGACCTGCGGCCACGGCGCCGGCGAGCCCTGCTCCGACGACGGCGATGCGCTCACCGGCCGCCGCGCGCGTGCGCAGAGCCGTCGCCGCTCGTTCACCGGATCGGATGGCGCCGCGCATCGTGCCCGGGTACTCGGTGTCGACGGCCTCGCCGGCGAAGAACACGCGCTGTTCGATCGGCTCCGCGAGCGCGGCGCGCAGGCTCGGCTGCGCGCCGACCGGCGTGAAGCTCGCACCACCGCGGGAGAACGGATCCGTCGACCACGCGCTGCGCATCGAATGCGTCGGCGCCGGTCCGTCGAACGTCGGAGGCGGATCCGTCGGCGTACGGGTCGGGGTGCGCGTTGGCGTGGGCTCTGGCGTGCAGGACGCGAGAAGCACACTCATGGCGCCGACCCCGGCGCCGATCAGCAGCGTGCGACGTGTCATCCTCATCGTTTCGCCACCCTACCGCGACGACCTCACTGTCCGGTGAGACGGACTCAGTCCTCGGTGCGGCGATCGCCCGGTCGCCACAGCACGACTTCGGTCGACCGGCGGATGCGGCGGCCGGACGCCATGGGGATGACACCGCTCGCTCCGGCGGCGAACACGCGCACGCCTGGGCGGTTCTCGCGCTCGGCGCGCAACGCGCCCTCGAGATCCAGGACGCGTCGGCGCAGCATCCGCACCTCGTCCTCCAGGTGCAGCAGACGCGAGATCGCCGGCAGGCTCATGCCCTCGCCGGACAGCCGGGCGACCTCACGCAGCTGCTGCACGTTGCGCGCCGAATAGCGCCGCGACCCGCCCCTGGTACGACCGGGGACGACGAGTCCGATCCGGTCGTACTGGCGCAGGGTCTGCGGATGCATGCCGGCGAGCTCGGCGGCGACGGCGATCGCGAACACCGGAGCATCGTCATCGTCGGGGGCCATCGCCATCACCTCCTGGATTTTCTTCGATTCTTGCTGCGTTTCGACTCGCTTCACTCCCTCAACGAGCGAGGGGCGGGTCAGCCGCGCGCCTTCGACATCAGGTCCGCGCGCGGGTTCTCCTTGGGTTCGGCGGCGGCGAACGCCTCGAGCGCCGCACGGGCTGCGTCGTCCAGGTGCGACGGGACGGCGACCTGCAGCTCGGCCAGCAGGTCGCCGGTGCCCTTGCTGCTCGCGATGCCCCGCCCCTTGACACGCAGGACGCGTCCGGAGGGCGTGCCGGGCGCGACGCGCAGCTTCACGGTCTCACCGCCGAGCGTCGGCACCTCGATGGTCGCGCCGAGTGTCGCCTCGGTGAACGTCACCGGCACGGTCACACGGAGGTTCAGCCCGTCTCGCGTGAACACCGGGTGCGGGCGCACCGCGATGCTCACGACGATGTCGCCGCTCTCCCCGCCGTCGGGCGATGGCCGACCACGACCACGCAGACGGATCTTCTGACCGTCCGCGACCCCCGCAGGGATCTTCACCTTGAACGGCTTGCCGTCCTCGCCCTGCAGGGTGATCGTCTCGCCCTGTGCTGCGGTGATGAAGTCGAGGGTCGTCCGCGCGGTGACGTCGGCACCGCGCTGCGGCCCGCCGAAGCCGCGGTACCCTCCGGATGTCTGACCGAACCGCCCCGAGCCGAACGAACCGCCCTGGGCCTGGCCCTGGTTGAACATCGCGAAGATGTCCTCGAAGTCGGCGGACGACTGCCCGCGCTGCCCGAACCGGCTGAAGACGTCCTCGAAGCCGCCGGCTCCGGCGCCGCTCGCGGTGAAGCGCGCACCCGACCCCATGGCACGGATCTCGTCGTATTCCTTGCGCTGCTCCGCATCGGAGAGCACCGAATACGCCTCGCTGATCTCCTTGAAGGTCGCCTCCGCCGCGGCATCCCCCGGGTTGGAGTCCGGGTGGTACTTGCGGGCCAGCTTGCGGTAGGTCTTCTTCAGCTCCGCGTCGCTGACGTCCTTGGAGACGCCCAGCGTCTTGTAGAAGTCCTTGTCGAACCAGTCCTGGCTTGCCATCTGACCTCTACTCCGCCGGAACGGCGACGACGACCTTCGCCGGACGCAGCTCGACATCGCCCAGGCGGTAGCCCACCTCGACGACCTCGAGAACCGTGGTCTTCTCCGCTCCTGGTGTCGGCTGCTGGAAGATCGCCTCGTGGTGCTGCGGGTCGAACTCGTCGCCCTTCTCGCCGTAGGACACCACGCCGAGACGCTCCACGACCGCGCGCACCTTCTCGGCGATCACCGCGAAGGGCGTGCCCTCGACGAGGTCACCGTGCTGCGCAGCGCGGTCGAGGTCGTCCAGCACCGGGATGAGACCCTTGGCCGCCTCTCCCTTGGCACGGTCGATCTCGATCTGGCGCTGCTCCTCGGTGCGTCGGCGGTAGTTCGCATACTCCGCCTGCAGACGCTTGAGGTCGTTCAGCAGTGCGGATTCGAGGTCCGCGAGCACGGCATCCTCCGCCGCGGCCTCGCCGGTCTGCTCGGTACCGAGGATGTCCTCGATGGTCAGGTCGTCCGCGGGAGTCGCGTCGGATCCTTCAGCGGCCGCAGCCTCTGCCGAATCCGGGTTCTCCTGCGACTCGGGGCCGGATGCCGCAGCATCCGACCCCTCGCCGTCGGGACGAACCTCGTCGTTGTCGTCGAAGTTCTTGTCCGTCATGGTTACTTCTTCTCTTCGTCCTCGTCGATGACCTCGGCGTCGATGACGTCCTCATCGGAGGAGGCGTCACCGGCGGGGGCGTCGCCCTCGGCCGAAGATCCGGCCGAGGCATCCGCCTGGCTCTGGGCGTAGATGGCCTCGCCCAGCTTGCCCTGCGACTCGTTGAGCTTGTCGTACGCGGCCTTGACGGCGTCGTCGTCCTCGCCGGCCAGAGCCGTCTTCAGAGCGTCGACATCGGCCTGGACCGAGTCCTTCACGTCGGTGGGGAGCTTGTCCTCGTTGTCCTTGATGAGCTTCTCGATCGAGTACGCGAGCGTCTCGGCCTGGTTGCGCTGCTCGAGAGCCTCGGCGCGGCGCTTGTCCTCTGCCGCGTTCTCCTCGGCCTCGCGCACCATGCGCTCGATGTCGTCCTTCGACAGCGACGAGCCGCCGGTGATCGTCATCGACTGCTCCTTGCCGGTGCCCTTGTCCTTGGCGGACACGTGCACGATGCCGTTCGCGTCGATGTCGAACGTGACCTCGATCTGCGGGATGCCGCGCGGAGCCGGCGCGATGCCGGTGAGCTCGAACGTCCCCAGCGGCTTGTTGTCGCGGGTGAACTCGCGCTCGCCCTGGAAGACCTGGATCGCGACCGAGGGCTGGTTGTCGTCGGCCGTGGTGAAGGTCTCGCTGCGCTTGGTCGGGATCGCGGTGTTGCGGTCGATGAGCTTGGTCATGCGGCCGCCCTTGGTCTCGATGCCGAGGCTCAGCGGGGTGACGTCGATCAGCAGGACGTCCTTGCGCTCACCGCGGAGGACACCGGCCTGCAGGGCGGCGCCGACGGCGACGACCTCGTCCGGGTTGACGCCCTTGTTGGCCTCCTTGCCGGTCTCGCGCTTGACGAGCTCGGCGACGGCGGGCATGCGGGTGGAGCCACCGACCAGCACGATGTGGTCGATGTCGGCGACCTTGATGCCTGCTTCGCGGATGACATCCTCGAACGGCTTCTTGGTGCGGTCGAGGAGGTCCTTGGTGAGGTCCTCGAACTTCGCGCGGGTGATCGTCTCGCTCAGCGACACGGGGCCGGATTCGGTCAGCGAGAGGTACGGCAGGTTGATGCTCGTGCTCGTGGAGCTGGAGAGCTCCTTCTTCGCCTGCTCTGCGGCCTCCTTGAGACGCTGCAGGGCGATCTTGTCACCCGAGACGTCGACGCCGGAGGTCTCCTTGAACTGCTTGATCAGGTGGTCGACCAGGCGCTGGTCCCAGTCGTCACCACCGAGGCGGTTGTCGCCCGAGGTGGAGCGGACCTGGATCGTGGAGAAGTCGTCGTCCTTGCCCACCTCGAGCAGGGAGACGTCGAACGTTCCGCCACCGAGGTCGAAGACGAGGATGAGCTCGTCCTCCTTGCCCTTGTCGAGGCCGTAGGCCAGAGCGGCAGCGGTGGGCTCGTTGATGATGCGCAGGACGTTCAGACCGGAGATCTCACCGGCCTCCTTGGTGGCCTGGCGCTCGGCGTCGTTGAAGTACGCGGGAACGGTGATGACGGCATCCGTCACGGTGTCACCCAGGTACGACTCGGCGTCGCGCTTGAGCTTCTGGAGGATGCGCGCGGAGATCTCCTGCGGCGTCCACTTCTTGCCGTCGACGTCGAAGGACCAGTCGGTGCCGACGTGACGCTTGACGGAGGCGACCGTGCGGTCGACGTTCGTGACGGCCTGGCGCTTGGCGGTCTCGCCGACGAGCACCTCGCCGTCCTTCGTGAACGCGACCACCGAGGGGGTCGTGCGGAAGCCCTCGGCGTTGGCGATGACCTTCGGCTCGCCACCTTCGAGGACGCTGACGACGGAGTTCGTCGTACCGAGGTCGATTCCAACAGCACGTGCCATGTGTTTCTCCTTCTGAGATTCGGTTGGGGAGTCTGAGGCGATCAGCAAACCTGAGTCGCGATGACTCAACTGTACCCCGAGCGTCGAACGTTGTCAAACAAAGTTGATACGAGTTCACTCAAGTTTTACCTACGGGTGCCCGTCGTAACGCGAGAGTGCGACACCTGTCGGATTGCCGACCTCGCCCATATGCCGACTCTTTCGACGTGCCTGCACACCCGAATACCTCAAGACCGCGCCGCTCGGCACTCTGTGTCGTCATGTTTCGTCGGCTGACGTCATGTGTCGCGCGCACGTGACCGCGATGGTCGTGCTCGTCAGAGTTGTGCAACGCCATCTCCGACGAGCAGTGCAGAGAGCATCCTCATGACCACGCCCCAGCAGACCCCGATCCGCGGTGCACGCACGCGCACCGGCCGTACGCCGACGAAACCGCACGGCCAGTGGCTGGTCGACGGTACGGAGCCTCTCAACGGCAACGAGGAGTTCAAGCTCGCCGACAACGGCCTCAACGTCCGCGAACGCATCGAGAACGAGTACGCGGCCGGCGGTTTCCAGAGCATCGATCCGACCGACCTGCACGGACGCTTCCGCTGGTGGGGTCTGTACACGCAGCGCAAGCCCGGGATCGACGGCGGCCGCACCGCGCAGCTCGAGCCGCACGAGCTCGAGGACGAGTACTTCATGCTGCGCGTCCGCATCGACGGCGGTCAGCTCACCACCCACCAGCTGCGCGTGATCGGCGAGATCTCGACCGAGTTCGCTCGCGACAGCGCCGACCTCACCGACCGCCAGAACGTGCAGCTGCACTGGATCCGCGTCGAGGACGTCCCCGAGATCTGGCGCCGGCTCGAAGAGGTCGGCCTCAGCACGACCGAGGCCTGCGGCGACGTGCCCCGCGTCATCCTCGGCTCCCCCGTCGCGGGCATCGCCGCCGACGAGATCATCGACCCGACCCCGCAGATCCACGAGATCGCCGAGCGCTTCATCGGCGACCCGACGCTGGCGAACCTGCCCCGCAAATACAAGACCGCGATCACGGGGCACCCCAGCCAGGACGTCGTCCATGAGATCAACGACTGCGCCTTCGTCGCCGTCGAGCACCCCGAACTCGGCATCGGCTACGACCTCTGGGTCGGCGGCGCCCTCTCGGTCGTCCCCCGGCTCGGCGAGCGCCTCGGCACCTTCGTCGCCCCCGAGCGAGTCGCCGAGGTCTGGCACGGCGTCACGCAGATCTTCCGCGATTACGGCTACCGGCGCCTGCGCAACAAGGCGCGTCTGAAGTTCCTCCTCGCCGACTGGGGCACCGAGAAGTTCCGCGAGGTGCTCGAGACCGAGTACCTCGACAGCCCCCTTCCGGATGGTCCGGCAGCCCCCGCCCCGACCACGATCGGCGACCACGTCGGCGTGCACGCGCAGAAGGACGGGCGCTTCTACGTCGGCGCCGCTCCGCTCGTCGGCCGCGTCTCCGGCAGCACCCTCACGGCCCTCGCCGACCTGGCCGAGGTGCACGGGTCGCAGCGCGTGCGCACCACACCGCACCAGAAGATGCTCGTCCTCGACATCCCCGAGACCGAGGTCGAGGCGCTGGTGAAGGGACTCGACGCGATCGGCCTGTCCGCCCGCCCCAGCCTGTTCCGCCGCGGCACGATCGCCTGCACGGGCATCGAGTACTGCAAGCTCGCGATCGTCGAGACGAAGGCGAACGCGGCTACGGCCATCGAGCAGCTGGAGGAGCGTCTCGGCGCCCTCGAACCCGAGATCGGCCGCCCCATCACGCTGCACGTGAACGGATGCCCGAACTCCTGCGCGCGCATCCAGACCGCCGACATCGGCCTGAAGGGCCAACTGGTCTCGATCGACGGCGAGCAGGTCCCGGGCTACCAGGTGCACCTCGGCGGCGGCCTCGCCGGCGTCGACCGCGCCGAGGCAGGGCTCGGCCGCACCGTTCGCGGCCTCAAGGTCGCCGCCGACGGCATCGCCGACTACGCCGAGCGCGTCATCCGTCGATACCTCGCCGACCGCGAGACGGGTGAGACGTTCGCACAGTGGGCGCATCGCGCCGACGAGGAGGCGCTGCAATGAGCGTCAGCCTCGCCCCCCGCATCCGGACCAAGCGCACGCGCGAAGAACTCGCGGCCCTCGCCGAGCAGGGCAACGCCGAGCTCGGCAGCCTGACCGACCACGAGGCATCCGCCGCCGACGTCGTCGCCTGGGTCGCCCGCAACTTCGGAGCGGATGCCGCAGCCGTCGCCTGCTCGATGGCGGATGCCGCGCTGCCGCACCTCGTCGCGGAGCAGCTCCCCGGCGTGGACGTGCTCTTCCTCGACACCGGCTACCACTTCACCGAGACGTACGCGACACGTGACGAGGTCCAGCGCGCTCTCGACGTGCGCATCGTCGACGTCACGCCGGACCAGACGGTCGCCGAACAGGATGCCGAATTCGGCGCCAAACTGTTCGAGCGCGACGCAGCGCTCTGCTGCGCCCGCCGCAAGGTCGCCCCGCTGCAGGACGCCCTCGGCGGCTACGAGCTGTGGTTCACGGGTGTGCGCCGCGACGAGGCCCCGACCCGCACGAACACGCCGCTGGTCACCTGGGACGAACGCAACGGCCTCGTGAAGGTGAACCCGGTCGCTGCGTGGAGCTTCGACGACGTCCTGGCGTACGCGGCCGAGCACAAGGCGCCGGTCAACCTGCTGGTGAACTTCGGCTACCCCTCCATCGGATGCGAGCCGTGCACGAAGCAGGTCGCACCGGGCGAAGACCCCCGCTCCGGCCGATGGGCCGGGCAGGCGAAGACAGAATGCGGGCTGCACGTATGACGAACCTCTCCCCCGTCGCCGCACCGCCGCGACTCAGCGCCCTCGACCAGCTCGAGGCCGAGGCCATCCACATCATCCGCGAGGTCGTCGCGGAGTTCGAGCGTCCTGTGCTGCTGTTCTCCGGCGGCAAGGACTCCGTGCTCGTCCTGCACCTCGCCACCAAGGCGTTCGCCCCAGGGCGCGTCCCCTTCCCTGTGCTGCACGTCGACACCGGGCACAACTTCCCCGAGGTCATCGCGTTCCGCGACGAGACGGTCGCGCGCCTCGGTCTGACCCTCGAGGTCGCGAGCGTCCAGGACTACATCGACGACGGGCGCCTCACCGAGCGCCCGGACGGCACCCGCAACACGCTGCAGACGCAGCCGCTGCTCGACGCGATCACCGCGGGCAAGCACGACGCCGTCTTCGGCGGCGCACGTCGCGACGAGGACAAGGCCCGCGCCAAGGAGCGCATCATCTCGCTCCGAGACGAGTTCGGCCAGTGGGACCCGCGCAACCAGCGCCCCGAGCTGTGGAGCCTGTACAACGGCCGCCACCTCCCCGGGCAGCACGTGCGCGCCTTCCCGATCTCGAACTGGACCGAACTCGACGTCTGGCGCTACATCGAGCGCGAGGGCATCGCGCTCCCGCCGCTGTACTACGCCTCCGAGCGCGAAGTCTTCCGCCGCGACGGCATGTGGTGGGCGGTCGGCGAGTTCGCCAGCCCGCGGGCCGGCGAGCAGGTCGAGAAGCGCGTCGTCCGCTACCGCACCGTGGGCGACATGAGCTGCACCGGCGCCGTCGAATCGGATGCCGTCGACACGGCATCCGTCGTCGCCGAGGTCGCGCGGTCGACGCTCACCGAACGCGGCGCCACCCGCGCGGACGATCGCATCAGCGAGGCCGCCATGGAGGACCGCAAGAAGGACGGGTACTTCTGATGACGACGCTTCTCCGCGAGCACACGCTGTTCCGATTCGCGACCGCCGGGTCCGTGGACGACGGCAAGTCGACCCTGGTGGGTCGGCTGCTCCACGACGCCAAGGCGATCCTCGCCGACCAGCTCGAGCAGGTCGCCTCGACGTCCCGCGCCCGCGGCTTCGCGCACGGCGAGTTCGACTTCGCGCTGCTCACCGACGGCCTTCGCGCCGAGCGCGAGCAGGGCATCACGATCGACGTCGCCTACCGCTACTTCGCCACGGATCAGCGCAGCTTCGTCCTCGCGGACTGCCCGGGTCACGTGCAGTACACCCGCAACATGGTCACCGGCTCCGCCACCGCCGACGCCGTGATCGTGCTCGTCGACGCGCGCAAGGGTGTCGTCGAGCAGACCCGCCGGCACCTCGCGGTCGTCTCGCTGCTGCGGGTCGCGCACGTGATCGTCGCGGTCAACAAGATCGACCTGACCGGCTACGACGAGGACCGCTTCATCGAGATCGAGCTCGAGGCCGAACGCGTCGCCGAGCAGCTGGGTCTGTCCGGCATCCACGTGCTGCCGGTGTCGGCACTCGAGGGCGACAACGTCGTCGATCGCTCGGCGCAGACGCCCTGGTACACCGGCCCGACGCTGATCGAACTGCTCGAGACCCTGCCGACGCAGGAGGAGACGGAGTCGGCGGATGCCGCATTCCGCCTTCCCGTGCAGGTCGTGCTGCGTCCGCAGGGCGGTCTCGATCCTCGCATTCCCGCATCAGACGCCGAACGCTACCGCGACTTCCGCGGCTTCGCCGGGCGCGTGTCCTCCGGCACCGTCCGGGTCGGCGACCGCGTCGAGGTGCTGCCAGGAGGCCACGAGACGGTCATCACCGGCATCCAGGTCGCCGGTCACGATGCCGAGGTCGCGACGGCAGCGCAGTCGATCTCTGTGACCCTCGCCGATGAGGTGGACGCCGCACGCGGCGCCGTCATCGCCGCGGCCGGCACCGCACCGACGTCGCGCCGCGAAGCCGTCGTGGAACTCTTCCAGCTCGACCCGCGGGCGACCACCCCCGGCGCCAAGGTGCTCGTCAAGCACGGCACGTCGACCGTGCAGGCACTGGTCTCCGCGATCGTCGACCGGCGCGACCTCGAGACCCTCGCGCACGAGGACGCGGAGCAGCTCGCCGTCAACGAGATCGGACGCGTGCGGCTGCGCTTCGCCGCCGATCTGCCGATCGAGCCGTACGCGGTCAATCGCGCGTCCGGTTCGCTGCTGCTCATCCACCCCGTCGACGGGGCGACGCTCGCCGCGGCCACCGTCGTCGACTGACCCTGCACCACCCCGACAACGTCTAAGGAGGCGAAACCGTGAAGATCACCCGCAAGACCACCGCTTTC
This sequence comes from Microbacterium sp. NPDC056234, assembly GCF_042267585.1. NCBI lineage: Bacteria > Bacillati > Actinomycetota > Actinomycetes > Micrococcales > Microbacteriaceae > Microbacterium > Microbacterium sp. NPDC056234. The sequence continues at coordinate 618,334 of NZ_JBHJTE010000001.1, read as the reverse complement.
ACCGCTCTAGGAGTGGCCGCGATGATGCTCGCCGGCTGCGCCTCCGCGGCCCCCGGTGCCGAAACGGAACCCGCCGACGAGGTGCGCCTCGGCTACTTCGCCAACGTCACCCACGCGCCGGCGCTGGTCGGCGTCGAGGAGGGTCTGTTCACGGACGCCCTGGGCGACGACATCGAGCTCAAGACCGAGATCTTCAACGCCGGACCGGCCGCGATCGAGGCGCTCTCGGCCGGTGCGATCGACGCCACCTACATCGGCCCGAACCCGTCGATCAACACGTTCATCCAGTCCGGTGGACAGTCGGCGCACATCATCGCCGGAGCGACCTCCGGCGGGGCGGCGCTCGTCGTCCGAGCCGGGATCGACGACGTCGCCGACCTCGAGGGTGCGAGCATCGCCAGCCCGCAGCTGGGCAACACGCAGGACGTCGCGCTGCGCAGCTGGCTGGCGGACGAGGGCTTCGAGACGTCGACCTCCGGCGGCGGCGATGTCACGATCACACCCACCGAGAACGCCCAGACGCTGACCCTGTTCCAGCAGGGCGAGGTCGACGGCGCCTGGCTGCCGGAGCCGTGGGTGTCCCGTCTGGTCGTGGATGCCGGGGCGCACGTCCTCGTGGACGAAGCAGATCTGTGGGAGAACGGTGCGTTCCCGACCACCGTGCTGCTGGTCCGCGCCGAGTTCGCCGCGGACCACCCCGACCTGGTCGAGAAGCTGCTCGAGGGGCACATCGCCTCGGTCGCGTGGCTCGGCGAGAACGCCGCAGAGGCGCCCGTCGTCATCAACGCGGCTCTGACCGAGGCCACCGGAAAGGGACTCTCCGACGAAGTGCTGGCACGCGCCCTCGAGAACGTCACCTTCACGGTCGACCCGCACGCCGAGACCTTCGAGACGCTCGTCGAGGACGGCCTCGCCGCCGGCACGCAGAAGGACGGCTCGATCGATGGGCTGTTCGATCTGACCGCGCTGAACACGCTGCTCGAGGAGGACGGCCAGGAGCCGGTCTCCGCAAGCGGCCTCGGGGACGAGTGATGACGGCGCCGGCGGGGAAGGCCATCGCGGACGACACCGCGCGTGCGTACGCGGGCGCCTCCTCGCTGGCGCCCAGTTTCGACGGAGTGACGCCGGTCGCCCCGGCATCCGCACCGGCCGAGCCGATCGTCCGAATCGACCACGTCTCCAAACGGTTCGGATCGGGACCCCTCGTCATCGACGACGTCTCGCTCGACATCGCACCCGGCGAGTTCGTGTGCCTGCTGGGTGCGTCCGGATGCGGCAAGTCGACGCTGCTGAACCTCATCGCCGGCCTCGAGCCGGTGACCTCCGGGGCGATCTCCGTGCCGAGCACCGGGGCGGCCGTGATGTTCCAGGAGTCGGCCCTGATGCCCTGGCTGACCGCCCGGCGCAACGTCGAACTCGCCCTGCGCCTGCGCGGCGTCCCTCGGTCCGAACGCCGCGAGGAGGCGCTGCGCCTGCTGGGCACCGTGAATCTCGCGGATGCCGGGGACAAGCGCCCGCACGAGCTCTCCGGCGGAATGCGCCAGCGTGTGGCCCTGGCGCGTGCACTCGCGCAGGACCGCCCGGTGCTGCTGATGGACGAGCCGTTCGCGGCACTCGACGCCATCACGCGCGACCTGCTGCACGAAGAGCTGGAGCGCGTCTGGCGCGCCACCGGGCGCACGATCGTGTTCGTCACCCACAACGTGCGCGAGGCCGCGCGACTGGGCCAGCGCGTGATCCTGCTCTCCAGCCGCCCCGGCCGGATCGCCAGGGAATGGAAGCTCGGCGGAACGGCAGGGCGCCGCATCGAATCGCCGGAGGTCTCCGCCCTCGCTGCCGAGATCACCACCGAGTTGCGTGAGGAGATCCGACGCAATGCCGCGTGAAACCGTCAAGACCAACGCGCTCGATTCCTTCGACGAGCTCAACACGCTCTCGACCGGGCTCGACCGGCTGCAGAGCGAAGAGGAGCGGCGCTCCTCCTCCTGGCGCACCGCGCTGTCCAAGGTGCTGCCACCGATCATCCTGCTCGTGGTACTGCTCACCGCGTGGCAGCTCTACGTGGTCATCGCAGAGCCGCGACCCGACCTCTCCCCCGGGCCGCTGCAGGTGGCCGCCGCGCTCGGCGACGCCTGGGAGTCCGGACGGTTGCAGGAGGCCGTTGCGACGAGCCTCGAACGCGGCGTGTTCGGCTTTCTCATCGCCATCGTCGTGGGAACTCCGCTCGGGCTGCTGCTGGCGGAGTGGAAGGTGCTACGGCGTGCCGCCGGCCCGCTCATCTCCGGTCTGCAGGTCCTGCCGTCGGTCGCCTGGGTTCCCGCGGCCATCCTCTGGTTCGGGCTGAGCGACGCCACGGTGTACTTCGTGATCCTGATGGGGGCGATCCCCTCGATAACGAACGGTCTGCTCTCGGGAATCGATCAGGTCCCTCCGCAGCTGCGTCGAGCGGGCATCGTGCTGGGCGCCAGCCGCTGGCAGCTCGCGACGGCCGTCATCCTGCCCGCCGCTCTTCCCGGTTACCTCGCCGGCCTCAAGCAGGGGTGGGCGTTCTCGTGGCGCTCCCTGATGGCGGCCGAGATCATCACCGGCGGCGGGTCGCTCGGGTTCGGCGTCGGCACGATGCTGCAGCAGACCCGTGAACTCGCAGACCTCGCCGGCGTGCTCGGCACCATCCTGCTGATCCTCGCGATCGGCATCCTCATCGAGCTCGTCCTGTTCGGGCCGCTCGAGCGGCGTCTGCTGCGCAGCCGCGGACTCGCCCAGGGAGGAAGCAGATGACCGGTCTCGTCACCCTCGTCGGTGCCGGCCCCGGCGACGCAGGGCTCCTGACGCTCCGCGGCCTGCGCGCTCTGCAGGACGCGGATGTCATCGTCGCCGATCGGCTCGGCGCCCGGTCGGTGCTCGACCAGCTGGCGCATGAGGGCATCGTCCTCACCGCCGAGGTCGTGGACGTCGGAAAGCTCCCCGGTCACCACAAGGTGCCGCAGGACGGCATCAACGCCCTGCTCGTGCAGCTCGCCTCCGATGGGCGCCGCGTCGTGCGTCTCAAGGGCGGCGACCCGTTCGTGTTCGGACGCGGGCGCGAGGAGCAGCTGTTCTGCGAGCAGGCCGGCGTGGCCGTCGAGGTCGTCCCCGGGGTCACCAGTGCCGTCTCGGTCCCGGCCCTCGCCGGCATCCCGCTGACCCACCGCGGCGTCTCGACATCCTTCACCGTCGTCAGCGCGCACGACCAGATCGAGCGGCTCCCCGGTGGTGCCGACCACACGGTCGTGCTGCTCATGGGCGTGAACACGCTCGGGCACTCCGCTCACGTGCTCGCCGACGGTGCGCGCGGCGCGGACTGCCCCGTCGCGATCATCGAGGACGGCTACGGCGAGAACGAGCGCGTCACCGTCGGGACGCTCGACACCATCGCCCACCTCGCCGCGACCAGGCAGGTGCGCTCGCCTGCCGTGGTCGTCGTCGGCGATGTCGTCCGGCTCAGCCCGCACGCGGCATCCCTTCCGGCATCCGAACCGGCGTCCGAATCTGCGGATGCGGCCTCTGCGGCGCGACGAATCACGGACGATGTGACGAATGACGGACGAATCGACCCGAAAGGTCCGTCGAACGTCACCGAGTCCGCGAATCGTCGCACGCGGGAACCGGCCCCGACCCCGCGGACCCGCTGGTTCGAGGCGATGGATGCCGGACTCGCCGTCGACACCGGCCTCAGCCGGGCGATCGACAGCACTCTCGACTACGTGATCTGACCCCGTTCGCACGCTCCGCGGAGCGGCACCCCGAAAGGCCATGCCCATGTCCTCCTCTCCTCTCGCCCTGCGCGTCGCGATCGTCGGCGCGGGCCCTGCCGGGATCTACGCCGGCAACCTCCTGTCGAACGCCGTCTCCGAGCGGGGCGGTCGTCTCGAGATCGACCTGTTCGAGTCGCTCCCCGCGCCGTACGGGCTGATCCGATACGGCGTCGCGCCGGACCACCCGCGGATCAAGGGCATCGTGAACTCGCTGCACGAGATGCTCGACGCGTTCCCCGCGGCATCCGACGGCGAACCGGCGGCACGCCGAACGATCCGCTTCATCGGCAACGTCGAGGTCGGGCGCGACATCGCCCTGGACGAGCTGCGCGAGCAGTACCACGCGGTGATCCTCGCGACCGGGGCGATCCGGGATGCCGCTCTCGACGTCCCCGGTGTCGACCTGCCGGGGTCGTACGGCGCCGCCGACTTCGTCGCGTGGTTCGACGGGCACCCCGATGTCGCGCGCACGTGGCCGCTCCAGGCCCGCGAGGTCGCCGTGATCGGCAACGGCAATGTCGCCCTCGACGTCGCCCGCGTCCTCGCCAAGCACGCCGTCGACCTGCGTTCCACCGAGGTTCCGGACAACGTTCTGGCCGGCCTCGAGTCCTCCGCCGTCACCGATGTGCACGTGTTCGGACGCCGAGGACCGGCCGACATCAAGTTCACCCCGATCGAGCTCCGCGAGCTCGGCGAGGTGCGCGACGTCGACATCGTGCTGCACGACGAGGACTTCGACGGGGTCGACCCGACCACGGCATCCAACAATCAGCTCAAGGTCATGCTGCGCACCCTCAACGGCTGGCGAGACCGGCCCGCCGGCACGGCGTCGCGCCGCCTGCACCTGCACTTCTGGCACGCACCCCTCTCGATCGAGGGCGACGGCCGCGTCGAGAGCATCCGCTTCGCCCGCACCACGACGGATGCCGCGGGCAACCTGGTGTCCACCGACGAGGTCCGTGAATACCCAGTGCAGGCGGTCTACCGCGCCGTGGGCTACTACGGCACGCGAGTCAACGGCGCTCCGTTCGACGAGGGGCGCGGCGTCGTCCCGAACGCGGGCGGACGCGTGGACGATCAGCCGGGCCTGTACGCCACCGGCTGGATCAAGCGCGGTCCCGTCGGCCTCATCGGCCACACCAAGTCGGACGCGCTGGAGACGATCACCAACCTCGTCGCGGATGCCGAGGCCGGCCTGCTCTCCGCCGGCGACGCCGCAGACGTCCTCGATCTGCTCGACGCGCGGGCCACCGAGTACACGACGTGGGACGGCTGGCTCGCCCTCGATGCGCACGAGCGGCACCTGGGCGAGACGCACGAGCACACGCGGGAGCGCGTCAAGGTCGTCCCCCGCGAGGAGCAGGTGGCGGTGTCGCGCGACGGAGCGCTGGTCCGATGACGTATGTGATCGCTCTGCCCTGTGTCGATGTGAAGGATCGCGCCTGCATCGACGAGTGTCCCGTGGACTGCATCTACGAGGGCGAACGGTCGCTGTACATCCACCCCGATGAGTGCGTGGACTGCGGCGCCTGCGAGCCGGTCTGCCCCGTCGAGGCCATCTACTACGAGGACGACCTCCCCGAGGAGTGGGCCGACTACTACAAGGCCAATGTCGAGTTCTTCGAGGAGATCGGCTCCCCGGGCGGCGCGGCCAAGGTCGGCGTGTACACGTTCGACCACCCCGTCATCGCCGCGCTCCCTCCGCAGGGTGACGGACATGACTGACACCCCATACGACGTGCTCGTGATCGGCGGTGGCCCTGCCGGTCTCTCAGCCGCGCTGAACCTCGGGCGCTCGCTCATGCGCGTGCTCGTGATCGACGCCGATCGGCCGCGCAACGCAGCGACGCTGAACTCGCACGGCTTCCTCACTCGCGACGGCATCCCCCCGCACGAGTTGCGCCGCCTCGCCAGGGAGGAGCTCACGGCCTACCCCGACGTCGAGGTGCGCTCGCGGGTCGTGGTGGCCGGTCTCTCACGCGACGACGAATTCTTCACGGCCGGGATCGGGCGCCGCGAGGCGACGTCGACGGTCACGGCACGAACCGTGCTGCTGGCCACCGGGCTGCGCGAGACCCTGCCCGACGTCCCCAATCTGCGCGGCTTCTACGGCATGAGCCTGTTCAGCTGCGCGGCCTGCGACGCGTGGGACCTGCGGGACCGCCCTCTCGCCCTGATCGGCGAATCCGCCGATCTCGCCGATCGGGCACGGCTGATCGCCCGGTGGAGCCCTCGACTCACGGTGTTCACGAACGGCACCGACGTCGTGACGACCGCTGAGGAGGCGGAGCTGGTGGCATCCGGTATCGCCGTCGCGCGGCATCCGATCACAGAACTCGTCGGCGAGCGCGGGAAGCTCGAGGCCGTCGTCCTCGCTGACGGTACGCGCGTGGAAGTCGACGGCGGATTCGTGCGCCCCGAGTGGGACACGAACCTGTCGTTCCTCGAGGGCATATCCCCCGCCGTCGATGGATCGGGGCACCTCGTCACCGATCGCTCAGGCCGCACGGACGTGCCGGGGCTCTACGCCGCCGGGGATGCCGCGGCCCCAGGACCCCAGCAGCTCATCGTCGCCGCGGGCGCCGGCGCACGGGTCGCCGCGGTGATCGTGCACGACGCGATCGGGGTCGCGACAGCGCACTGACCGTCCGCCGTTCTGACCCGAGTCACTCGATCCGGTTTTCGACGGGATCTCGGTCATCATCGACCCGAGGTCGCAAAGCGCCTCGTTCATGAGCGCGCTTGCGCGGCTATATCCAATATTCAATATGTTGACGCCCGCCACAAAAGGGACTAGACAGGTCGTGTCCTCCTCAATGATGAGAGCGGTCGGCCAGCCCGGCCGCGGGAAATGGAGTGTTCTTCATGGATCGCATGACTTCACCTTCAGGTCTGACACGACGCGGTTTCCTGATGTTCTCGGGGGCCGCCGTCGCCACGATGACGCTCGCGAGCTGCGCCCCGAGCGAATCGGGAGGAGGCGGAGGCGGTGGAGGTGGCGGAACGCTCAAGTTCTGGAACATGCCATGGGGTCAGGCGGAGTTCGGCCCGCGGGATGCCGAGATCGCTGAAGCGTACGAGGGTGCCCTCAAGGTCGAGCACCAGGAGATCCAGTGGGCGAACTTCACCCAGACGTTCTCCTCCGCAGTGGCGAGCAACACGGGTCCGGCCGTCAGCTCGGGCGGTGGAACACAGGCCTTCCTCTTCGAATCGCAGGGGAAGATCGCCTACGCCGACGAATTGCTGGATTCGTGGAAGTCGGACGGCCTCTACGACGACTTCCTGCCCGGCCTGATCGACGCGATGAAGGTCGACGGCGGCTATGCCGCCGTCCCGTACAACCTCGACATGCGCGTCATGTGGTACAACACCGTGCTGCTCGAGCAGGCGGGGGTCGAGCCTCCCACCGATTGGCAGAGCTACCTCGACGCGAGCGAGGCGCTGAAGAAGATCGGAGCGTACTCGTTCGGCGTCGGCGCCGGTTCCGGCAGCTTCACCGGCAGCCACATCCTCACGAGCTTCATGATCAACAACGGCGGCGGCCTGTTCAACGCCGACCAGGAACCCGACTGCGTCACCGAGCGCAATATCGAGGCCATGGACTTCGTGCTCGAGATGGTCGCGAAGGGCTACGTGGACCCGGGCAGCGTCACGTACACGAGCGACAACGTGCAGACCCAGTGGCGCGAGCGCAAGTTCGGGATGGGCTGGGACGGCGGCGGCCTCGCGGCCAACGTCGCGGGCGAAGTGGGACCGGAGCTCGCCGTCAACAGCCCCCTCACCGGCCCTCACGGCGACCAGGGCGCGCTGTACTTCCCCAACAACATCATGATGTACACGAACACCCCCGATCAGGCGGAGTCGGAGGCGTTCCTCACCTACTACTTCCAGAACATGGCGCCGCTGTGGACGGAGAACACCGGCATCGGCCTGCCGCCGCTGAAGTCGATCACCGAGACTCCGGAATTCCAGGCCAACACCAACGCCGTGAAGATCATCGAGGAGTGGCAGCCGATCTCGCACACCTGGGGCGCCCCCGGCGGCGATGCGCTGTTCCTCGGCGTGACGGCGGTCGACGGCACGCCGGCCATGAACACCTTCACCCAGACGATCCTCGGCGGCCAGGGCACGGGGAAGGCTGCACTGGAAACGCTGCAGCAGACGCTCGAGGCGAACGCCTAGGTCGCCTCGATGACGACCTCCGCCTCCCTCTCCGAGTCGCTCAGCAAAGCACGACGAGGCGTCGGCGTCGGCGGACCGGGGCGAGCGCCCCGCGCCCGCCGTCGCGCGGTCCTGCCGGGCCGCGGCCTCACGCTGACCCTCCTCGTCCTGCCGTCGATCATCCTCGTCCTGCTCCTCAACGCCTACCCGGTCATCTACGCCGGTCTGCAGTCGGTCCGCGACGGAGATCTGATCCTGCCGGGGGACTTCATCGGTCTGCAGAACTACCAGACCGTGCTGTCGGATCCGGTGTTCTGGGCATCCGCCAGGTTCACGCTCATCTTCACTCTCGTCGGTGTGTTCGGCAGCTGGGCGGTCGGCCTCGGCATCGCGCTGCTGCTGCGCGGGCGCATCCCCGGCGGAGGGCTGTTCAAGGTCCTCCTCCTTCTGCCCTGGGTGGTGCCCACCGTCGTGTCCGCGACGTCGTGGAACTGGCTCGTGGCGACACCGCAGAGTCCGTTCCCCGTGCTCGCCGAAGCGCTCGGGTTCGGACAGGTGCTGTTCCTCGCGAATCCGCTCCTCGCCCAGATCACGGTCTGCGTGTTCAAGGTGTGGATCAGTTTCCCGTTCATGATGATGATGATGAGCGCCGCCCTCGCGGCCGTGGACAACACGGTCTACGAGGCCGCGCGTGTCGACGGCGCGACCGGATGGCAGGCGTTCCGCCACATCACCCTGCCGCTGACCGCGAAGTCGACGTACATCAGCTGGATCCTCATGACGATCTTCTGCGTTAACGACTTTCCGACGATCTTCCTGCTCACCGGCGGCGGGCCGGTCAACGCCACGCAGTCGCTGGTCGTGCAGGCGTACCGCACCGTCTTCCTGGAGTTCCGCACCGGCCCAGGTGTCGCGATCGCATTCCTGATGACGATCGTTCTCGTGATCATCTCGGTCGTGCTCTACCGACGCGTGCAGAAGGCGGATATCGAATGACGCTCACTCAGACCATCGTGACCGCCGACTCGAAGAAGCGGCGGTCCGGCACGGACGAGCAGCTGCGAGGACGGTGGTGGAAATTCACGCTCCTGCTGTTCATCACCGTCGTCGTGACCATTCCCATCGGCGCCGTGCTGTATCTGTCGTTCCAGCCGGCGCTCGGGAGCACGGAGACCGGATTCACGTTCGAGAACTACGCCAAGATCTTCTCCCAGACGAACGTGCTGACCTGGCTGCGCAACAGCCTCGTCGTGACCCTGTGCACCGTCGTGGTGTCCGTCGCCGTCGCTGCGCCGGCCGGATACGTGCTCTCCCGCGGCCGCAGCAAGCTCGTGTCCGGGTACTCGCTGCTGCTGTTCATCATCCAGTCGCTGCCGGTCGTCACCGCCGTGATCCCGCTGTTCATCCTGTTCGCCCAGCTGAACCTCGTCGACAACCTGGTCGGCCTGACGATCATCTACGTCGGCTCGACGATGTCGGTCGCGATCTGGATGATGGCCGCCTATTACGACTCCATCCCGATCACTCTGGAGGAGGCTGCGTGGATGGACGGTGCGAGCCTGTTCGGCGGATTCGTCCGGATCGTGCTGCGCAACGCTCTGCCCGGTGTCCTGTCGACGGCGATCTTCTCGTTCCTGCTCGCATGGAACGACTACCTCGTGGTGCTGGTCTTCATCCGCTCCGAGACGAGCTTCACGCTCTCCGTCGGCCTGCAGACCTTCTTCCAGCAGAACGCCACGAACTGGGGGCTCGTCATGGCGGTCGCGGTCATCGCGATGCTGCCGCCGGTGATCATCTTCGCGGTGCTGAACAAGTACTTCAGCGTCGGCGGGATCGGCGGTTCGCTTGCCGGCCGCTGACGCCGCAGCGCACCCGGCGGTGCGGGCGGCGGTCGCCAGGATCATCCCGGCCGACCGGTGGCGAGACGGCTGGGCGGGCGGGGTCGGCGCGTATCTCGCCGATCCGGTTTCCCGGCGGGACCTCGCGGGGGTCCTGCCGCGTCTGATCGCACTCGGCGATTGGCTGGATCGGCGATCGGGCGGCTTCGCCGAACTGGATCCCGACCGCCAGGATGCTCTGCTGCGGCAGGCCGAAGCCGATCCGGACACCGCGCCGGACTTCGCCGCGCTGCGACGCGTGTGCTGGGAGGGCTATTACGCCCTGCGCCCAGGGCACGAGCCGGACGGGCTCGCGATGGTCGGCTACCGCGCGCTGCCGGAGGGCGTCGTGCCGATCGAACCCGACCCCCTGCCCGACATCGGCTCGCACGGCCTGGCGCCCGCCTACGACGCGATCATCATCGGCGCAGGTCCGGGTGGCGGAGCCGCGGCACGCGTTCTCGCCGCTGCCGGCCGATCCGTCCTCCTCGTCGAGCGCGCCCCCGCACGGACGAATGCGCAGCTGCGCGGCGATCACCTGCACGGAAAGCGCAATGCGCTGTACTGGCCGACCCTCGGCCCAGGACCGGGGTACCCGCGCGAACTGCGCGGAGAGGAAGGGCCTGGTCTGCTGGTCGACAGCATCGGCGACGCGGGTCCGTACGGACTGAACGCCGACGTTCTCGGCGGCGGAACACGCGTGTGGCAGGGGATGTCCTGGCGGTTCCTGCCCGAGGACTTCCGCATGCAGACCGTCTACGGCAATCCCGACGCGGATGCCGCTCTGGCGGACTGGCCGTTCGACTACGACGAGCTCGAGCCGTTCTACACGCGTGCGGAGTGGGAGATCGGCGTCGCCGGCGAGGAGGGTCCGCTCACCGCACGCACCCCTCGCACGCGCGGCTATCCGATGCCGGCGATGGAGACCGAACCCGCCCGCGACCTGCTCGGCTCGGCCGCCGATCGGCTCGGCTGGGGCTGGGGTCCGATCCCGCTCGCGATCAACAGCATCGCCCACGACGGACGCCCGGCGTGCGCCCGATGCCCGCAGTGCGTCGGCCACGCGTGTCCCGTCGATGCGAAGAACGGTGCGCACAACACGCTCATCGCGCGGGCCGTAGCCGACGGATGCAGTGTGCTGCAGGATGCCGAGGCGATCGAGGTCCGCGATGGCGCCGCCCGCGCCGAGGTGACCCTCATGGTGGATGCCTCGACCGATCGCGCACGGGAGGTGACCGTGCGCGCCGACGTCGTGGTCGTCTCCGCGGGTGCCGTCGAGACGGCGCGCCTGCTGCTGGCGAGCGGACTCGGGAACGAGCACGTGGGCCGCAATCTGCACGACCATCGATTCGTGACCGTGCTGGGAGACGTCGTGGATCCGGTGAAGCCCTTCATCGGGCCCGGCCATTCGGTCGCGACGCTCGATCACGTGCATGCCGAGACCGTGCCGTACGGCGGCGGCGTGCTGGTCGACCTCATGGGGATGCTTCCCTTGACGTCGGCGGGGTCTCCGCCGCGGGGCGTCGCGTCGTGGGGCTCCGGGCACAAGGAATGGATGCGCGAAGGACGCGCCCACATCTTCGGCGTCTTCGGCATGGGGCAGGAAGTACCCCACCGCGGATCGGGCGTCGGGCTCAGCCGCCGGGCCAGGGACCGGTGGGGACGTCCTGGGGCGACGATGAGCAAACTGGTCCACTCCGCCTCGCGTGAGATCGATGCAGGGCTCGGCGTGCAGGGCGCCCGATGGCTCGAGGCCGCCGACGCGACGGGCGTGCACATTCCCCGGCGAGGCGGTGCGACCGCGTCGGCCGCCGGTGAGCACTCCTGCGGCACGGCGAGGATGGGCTCCTCTGCGTCCGCAGCGGCGACGGACCCGGAGGGTCGTGTGTACGGCACCCGTCGCATCGTCGTGTGCGACTCGTCGCTGCATCCGACGAACGGGTCCGTGAATCCGACCCTGACCATCGTCGCCAACGCGCTCCGCGTCGCCGAGCACCTGCAGGCGCGCTGGGTCTGATCGCACCGCCGCCCGTGGTCCCGGAATGCTGCGGGCGCTGCGCGTGTTGCCCCTGATGACGTCGCATCGCGACGCCTCTGCCGCGCACTCCTTACCCTGGAACGGTCATGTCTGCACCCGAAGAAGACCACGCCCGCTGGCGCAACGAGCGCCACGCCGCCGTCGCCGCGCCCACCGGCAACCTCGCCCTCGTCGAGACCCGCTGGGTCGGACCTGAGCGACCTGATGTCGACGCCGCGCAGGCATCCGCCCCGGCATCCGTGACGGTGACCCCCCTCCAGCGCACCGATATCTCCACCGGGGAGCCCGAATACGGCCTGCGGTTCTGGGATGCCTCCTCCCCCGCGATCCGCGCGTACGACCGCATCGACGTGTACGACTACGACCCCGCATGGGTCATCGAGGCCGAGTTCGCCCCGGTGGATGCCGGCCGCACCGTCCCGTTCGAGCACATCCGCGACAACGGCGGCACGCGCGACCTCGTCGTCCCCGGCGACATCACCTTCACCCTCGACGGCACCGAGCACCGCCTCGCCGCGTTCGACGACGGCGGCACACTGCTGCTCGTCTTCGGCGACCCGACCAATGGCACCGAGACGTACGGGTCAGGACGCTTCCTGTTCGTCCGGCGGGACGACGGCGCGGGCTTCGGCGACGCCGGTTCCGTCGTCCTCGACTTCAACCGCGCCTTCGTGCCGCCGTGCGGATTCTCGGCGCAGTACAACTGCCCGCTGCCGCCGCCCCAGAACCGGTTCACCCAGCCGGTCCGCGCCGGCGAGAAGAACGTCGTGTTCATGGACGACTTCGACATCTACTCGGCCTGATCCGACGCCGACCCGCGGCATCCGAAACCCGAACACCACCACCCGAACCCAGGAGACCCCCTGTGAGAACTCCGATCGCGCTCGCGGCGACCATCGTCGCCTCAGCCCTCGTCCTCGCCGGCTGCTCGTCGAGCACGCCGTCCGCCGAGGATGCCGCAGACGCCAGCATCTACATCGGCTCGCTGTACGAGCCGCAGAACCTCAGCAATACCCAGGGCGGCGGCCAGGGCGTGACCGAGGCCTTCAACGGCAACGTCTACGAGGGGCTGTACAAGCTCACCGACGACGGCGAGGTGGAGCCCCTGCTCGCCGCGAGCGAAGAGATCAGCGAAGACGGCCTGACCTACACGATCACTCTCCGCGACGACGTGTCCTTCCACTCCGGCAAGCAGCTGACCTCGGCCGACGTCAAGGCCAGCGTCGAGGCCGTGACGGCCGAGGACTCGAAATCCGCCCGCAAGTCGGCGTTCTCCGTGATCGCCGGCATCGAGACACCGGACGACAGCACGGTGGTGTTCACGCTGTCGCAGCGCTCGATCTCGTTCCTGTACAACCTCGCGTACATCTGGATCGTGAACGCGGATGCCGAAGATCTCACGACCGCCGAGGACGGCACCGGCCCCTACACGCTCGACGAGTGGAAGCAGGGCAGCACACTGACCCTGACCCGCTGGGACGACTACTGGGGCGAGCAGGCCGCCAACGGCGAGGTGGTCTTCACGTACTTCACGGATGCGACCGCGCAGAACAACGCGCTGCTCACCGGCGAGATCGATGTCATCACCAGCATCCAGAGCCCGGACGCGCTCGAGCAGTTCCAGTCGAACGACGACTACACGATCAGCGAGGGGACGTCGACGACGAAGGAGCTGCTCGCGTTCAACGACCGCGTCGCCCCGTTCGACGATGCCCTGGTGCGCAAGGCGGTGTACTCCGCCGTCGACACCGAGAAGCTGCTCACCTCGGTCTGGGGCGACTACGGCACCCTGATCGGTTCGATGGTCCCGCCGACCGACCCCTGGTACGAGGACCTCACCGACGTCAACCCGTACGACGTCGATCTCGCGAAGCAGCAGCTCGCCGAGGCCGGCTACCCGGACGGATTCGAATTCACCCTGGACACCCCGAGCTACGACCCGCACCCCGTCGTCGCCGAGTTCCTGCAGTCGCAGCTGGCCGAGGTCGGCATCACGGTGAACATCAACACCATCAGCGCCGACGAGTGGTACACGAAGGTCTTCCAGGATCGCGACTTCGAGGCGACCCTGCAGGAGCACGTCAACGACCGCGATGTCGTCTGGTACGGCAACCCCGACTTCTACTGGGGCTACGACGACGCCCAGGTGCAGCAGTGGGTGGCCGAGGCCGAGCAGGCGGCGACCACCGATGAGCAGACCGCGCTGCTGAAGCAGGTCAACGAGAAGATCGCCGCGGACGCGGCGAGCGTATGGTTGTACCTCTACCCGCAGATCGTGGTCGCCTCCAGCGACCTCAGCGGGTACCCGGTCAACGGTCTGAACTCGCAGTTCTTCGCCTACGACATCGTCAAGTCCTGATCTGCTCGGATCGCGGGGTGGGATGCTGACGCATCCGCCCCGCGATCCTCATGCCACCTATGCTCACGTATCTGCTCCGCCGCTCGGCCTTCCTCGTGGTGTCGCTCGTCGTCGCCATGATGGTCATCTTCGTGCTGCTCCGGCTGCTCCCCGGCGACCCGGCGAACGCCCTGCTCTCGGTCGACGCGACCCCGGAGCAGATCGCCGCTGCCAGGGCCCAGGTGGGTTCGGATCGCCCGATCTTCGAGCAGTTCGCGCTGTGGGCCGGGCAGATGGTGCGGTTCGACCTGGGCGAGTCGTACATCAGCACGCTGCCGGTCGGCCCTGAGATCGCGGCCCGCCTGCAGATCACTCTGCCGCTGACGCTGCTCGCCTTCGGGCTGGCTCTGCTGCTCTCCCTCATGATCGGCATCACCGCCGCGGTGAAGGCAGACACCTGGTACGGCACGGTGCTGTCCGGCTTCGCGCAGCTCGGCATCGCGGTGCCGGTGTTCTGGGTCGGCATCCTGCTCGTCTGGGTGTTCGCGCTCGGCCTCGGCATCCTGCCCTCCGGCGGGTTCCCCCGTGACGACTGGGAGGATCCGGCGGACGCGCTGCGGTCGCTGGCGCTGCCGGTCCTCACCATCGCGATCGTCATGAGCGCTTCGCTGTCGCGCTACGTCCGCGCCGCCACTCTCGACGTTCTGGGCAGCGACTACCTGCGCACCGCGCGCGCCGGCGGCTCCGGACTCGGCGAGGCCCTGCTGCGCCACGGGGTCCGAAACGGCGCCGTGCCGGTGATCGCCGTCCTCGGCATCGAACTGTCGACCACGCTGCTGGGCGCGGTCGTCGTCGAGAGCGTCTTCACGCTCCCCGGACTGGGCAGCATGCTGCTGACCGGCATCGAGCAGCACGACTTCGCGAACATCCAGGGCGTGCTCGTCGTCTCGACGCTGTTCGTCCTGCTCGTCGGCTTCCTCGCCGACATCGCGCAGCGTCTCATCGACCCGCGGCTGCGCGCACGAGTGGCCGGTGCACGATGACGGCCGTCGTGGAGCAGATCGAGGCTGCCGCGACCCGGCGCCGTCGCGGCAGCCACGCGACCCTGGTGATCGGCCTGTGCTTCACGGGTCTCATCGTCCTGCTCGCCATCGTCTCCCTGCTCTGGTTGCCCTACGCGCCGAGCGACGTCAGCGGCGGCCGACTCGAAGGCCCCAGCGGCACGCATCTGCTCGGCACAGACAAACTCGGGCGCGATCTGTTCACCCAGCTCATGATCGGCGCGCGGATCGCACTCATCGTCGGCATCGGATCCGTGGCGCTGGCGGCGCTGCTCGGCATCACGATCGGACTCATCGCGGCCTTCGCGCGCCCGTGGGTGGACGATTCGATGTCCGCGGCGCTGGACGTCATCATCGCCTTCCCCGTGCTGCTGCTGGCGATGCTCGTCGTCGCCGTGCAGGGCGCATCGCTGTGGTCGGCCATCCTCGCGATCGGTCTCGCGATGTCTGCGGTCGTCGCACGGCTCACCCGGATCCTCGCGCATCGTGTGCTGCACGAGCAGTTCATCACGGCGGCCAGGACGAGCGGCACGCGGTGGCCGGGCATCGTGTCCTTCCACGTGCTGCCCAACATCTGGCCGACGCTCAGTGTGAATCTCGCGCTGCAGTTCGGAGCGGCGGTCCTCGCCGAGGCGAGCCTGTCGTACCTCGGTCTGGGCGCTCCACCGCCGAACGCCTCGTGGGGGCGGCTGCTGCAGGAGGCGCAGGGCACGGTGCTCACCGCCCCGGTCGGCGCGATCGCACCGGGAATCGCCCTCGTGGTGCTCGTGCTCGGTGTGAACTTCATCGCCGACGGTCTCCGCGATTTCGCCGATCCGACCCGCAGGAGGACACGATGAGCCTTCTCGAGATCGCCGGCTTGACGGTGACGGCCGCCGGACGGCCCGTCGTCGACGACGTGTCCTTCTCCGTCGCCGCCGGCGAGCGCGTCGGCATCATCGGCGAGTCCGGCTCCGGCAAGTCCGTCACCTCGCTGGCGGCCACCGGACTGCTCGGTGCGGGTCTTTCGGCATCCGGCTCCGTCCGGCTCGACGGCACAGAGGTGATCGGCGCAACGGATCGTGCCCTGCGTCCGCTGCGCGGCCCCGTCGCCGCGCTGCTCTTCCAGGAGCCGCTGACGGCGCTTGATCCTCTGATGCGCGTCGGTCGTCAGATCGCCGAGCCGATGCGGCGCCATCTCGGGTTGCACGGTCGAGGACTGCAGCATGCCGTGCGCACCGCCCTCGCCGATGTCTCGCTCCCCGATGAGCGCATCGTCCGCGCGTATCCGCATGAGCTCTCCGGCGGGCAGCGGCAGCGGGTCGCCACCGCGATCGCGCTCGCCGGGCACCCGAAACTCCTCATCGCCGACGAGCCGACCACGGCGCTGGATGTCACTGTGCAGGACGAGATCCTCACGCTGCTGGATCGCCTCGTCGCCGAACGCGACATGGCGCTGCTGTTCATCAGCCACGATCTCGCTGTGGTCGCGCGCATGACCGACCGCGTCGTCGTGATGCAGCGCGGGCGCTCGGTGGAGCAGGGCCCGATCTCGCAGATCATCTCGGCTCCGGGCGACGCCTACACCCGGGAGCTGGTCGCGAGCGCCAGGGCGCTGGATGCCGCACTCGACGCACCGACGGCGTCCGATGCGTCGGAGGGGAGCGAGCGATGAGCATTCTGGAGCTGCGCGGCGCGCGCTTCTCGTACGGGCAGCGCACGGTCGTCGACGACGTCTCGCTGCAGGTCTCGGAGGGCGAGGCGGTCGGGCTGGTCGGCGAGTCGGGGGCCGGCAAGTCGACGATCTTCTCCCTGCTGCTCGGGCTGTCGGCGCCGCACGAGGGCGAGGTGCTTTTCGACGGTCAGCCGCTGAGTCGGCGCGACCGGGCGCTCATGCGGCGCTTCCGCGCCGACGTGCAGACGGTGTTCCAGGATCCGTATTCCTCGCTCGACCCTCGCCAGCGGATCGACCGCATCGTCGGCGAACCACTGCGTTCGCTCGGCATCGCCCGCGGCGAGGCCGCCCGACAAGCCGTGGCGGAGGCCGTGCGCTCGGTCGGCCTCGACGCCGACGTGCTCGGTCGGTACCCGCACGAATTCTCCGGCGGGCAGCGGCAGCGGATCGCGATCGCGCGCGCGATCGTGTCGAAGCCTCGTGTGCTGCTGGCGGACGAGCCGGTGAGCGCGCTGGACGTCACCACCCGCATCCAGGTGATCGACCTGCTGCGCTCGCTCCGCGCGGAGACCGGTCTGGCGCTGGTGATGGTGTCCCACGATCTGAGCGCGGTGGCGGCGCTGTGCGAGCGCACGGTCGTGCTCCGCGCGGGGGCCGTGGTCGAGGAGGGGCCGACCCGCGGCATCCTTAATGCGCCGCGGACCGAGTACGCGCGCACGCTGGTCGCCGCGATTCCGCGGCTGCCTGCGGCCTGATCGGCCGTCGCGCGCGGGGCTCCCGTCGCACGTGGTGCCGCTTCGCTCCGATCGGAGCGACACGAACGGCGACCTGAGCGTCCCCGCCGGTCCGGAATAGGGCCCGCAGGATCGGGGTTGCATTCAGGCATGACGACTGTCGATCCTGCTCGCCTGGCGGAGGTGCTCTCCTCCTTCGATGTCCGACTCGGTTTCGCGCGCCGCACGACACTCGCACAAGGAGGACTGCTCCCGTTACCGGCCGGTCAGGTCACGCTCGCCTACGTCGTCGAGGGCGAGATCACCGGCGACGTCGTGCTCGACACCGGTTGCACTCTCGATGTGCCCGGCGGATCAACCGGCACCGCCCGTGGCCCGCGCACGCTGCTCGCCGGCGATGCGTTCCTCAGCATGGGGCAGCGGCCGATCGTCCTGGAATCGACCTCCGGTGCGCGCCTGATGACGGCCGACCTGGAACTCGACTCCGCCGCCGTCGACGGCATCCCCGGCTTCGTGTTCGTGACCGGATTCGCAGACCTCGAACCGGCCGCCGCCGCGCTGGCCGCGAATCTCGGTCCCGTGGACCCCGACGTGCACGGACTGCGATCGGGCGATCCGCTCATCTGCCGGATGATGGTCACGACCGTGCTGCTGAGCGTGATCAGGGCGTGGGCGCAGAACGGCTGCGCTCCGCAGGGCTGGCCGTCTCGGGCCGGCGATCCCTTCCTCGACCGTGTCGTCGACGCCATCCACTCCGAGCCGGGGCGCGACTGGACCGTCGACCTGCTCGCCAGCCTCGGCGCGATGTCGCGGTCCGTGTTCGCCGAGCGCTTCCGCGCCGCCGTCGGCCAGTCGCCCGCGAGCTACGTCACGGACGTGCGGATGCGCCAGGCCAAGGAGCTGCTGGATGCCGGGCGCAGCGTCTCCGAGACCTCGCGCGAACTGGGTTATGCGTCGGACGAGGGCTTCAGCCGCGCGTTCCGCCGCCACACCGGCCTCGCCCCGTCGCTGTGGCGCCTGCACGGGCAGGCGGCGATCCCGGCCTGACCGCCGGTCATCTCCCGCCGGGCGGACCGACCAGCAGCAGGATCACGTACAGCGCGACGATCGCGAGCGCGAGCAACCCTGCGAGCACCCACGGCCGTCGAAGGAACCAGCGCATCAGCCGGTCGTACCAGCGGGCGTCGCGCGGATCGTCGCCGGCCTCGAGCCGCCAGTCGCCGCGCAGACGGCCCGTCCGGTGCAGCCAGATCTCGGCGGGGATCGTCGCGTACGGGATGACCGCGCTGGCGACGGCGAGCACGGCGACGCCGACGTGCCAGCGCTGGTTGAGGGCGACGAGGATGGCCGTCGCCCCGTAGGCGAGGAACACGAATCCGTGGATGCCTCCGCCGATCGTCACCACGATCGGCGGGCCGCCGACCGCTCGGGCGATGAGCGCCGCGATCAGGATCGTCCAGGTGATCGCCTCGGCGATCGCCAGGACACGGAAAAGGCGGGCGGGTACACGGAACACGGGTCTCCTCGGGTGGGGTGGTTCCAGCCTAGGAGACCCGCGTTCGACGTCAGGACCGTACGCGGTTCGATGCGCCGAACAGCACCGCGCCCAGCACGAGGATCGCTGCGCCGATGACGTAGTTCAGCTCGACCCCGAGCGCGTCGACGAGGATGCCGCCGACACCGGCCGCGAGCATGATCGCGCCCTGGAATCCGACGACGACCAGGCTGCCGCCGGCCTCCAGGCGGTCGGGCATCCGGTGCCCGACCCAGGTGTTCACGACGATCAGCCAGGACGAGAAGAAGAAGCCCCACGCGACCACGGCGATCGCGACGGCCGCGATCGAGCCGGGGAACAGGAGCGTGCCCAGCACGGCCGCCGCGATCGCGATCGGTCCGACGACGGCGAAGAGCGCGAAGGTCCGGTCGACGATGAGCCCGATCACGAGGTTTCCGACCAGGCCGCCGGCGCCGAACAGGGCGAGCAGGAGCACGATCGTGCCGGCATCCACATCCGGCATCCGCTCCAGAGCGAGGCGGATGTAGGTGTACGCGAGGAAGTGACCGAGCACCACCAGGACGTGGCCGGTGAACCCGAGCCCGACGCCGGGGCGGCGGATCGTGTCGACGAGGATGCGGAGGCTGGATGCCTGGGCGGCCGGAACCGACGGCAGGAGCGTTCGCAGCGCGATGGCCAGCAGCGTGGTGACGACGCCGGCGAGCGCGAACACGGCGCGCCAATCGAGAACCTCGCTGAGCATGACGCCGATCGGAACTCCGGCGACGGTGGCGAGCGACGTGCCGGCGGTCGTGAACATGACCGCCCGACCGATGCGGTCCGGCCCGGCGATGCGGGCTGCCACCGTGATCGACATGGACCAGAACGCACTGATCGCAGCGCCCAGCAGGAAGCGCGCGAGCAGGACGAGCACGAGGTTGGGCGCGATCGCGACGATGAGGTTGGATGCCCCGGCGGCGAGCGCCATCCAGACCAACAGGCTCCGCCGATCCAGCCGCGGGAAGATCAGGCCCACCGTGGGGGCGACGAGCAGTCCGACCAGCGCCGTCACGGTGACGGTCTGGCCCGCCTGCCCCGGCGTGACGCCGAGGCCGTCGGCCATCTCGGTCAGCATCCCGTTGGGGAGGAACTCTGCGGTGACGAGCAGGAAGCTCATGAGCATGAGCGCGATGAGTCCGCCGTAGCGCATGCGCTCGGCCGTCGTGGTGGGAACAGTCACGGGGACAGGGGCGGTCGTGGTCATGGTTCCAGGCTCGCAGGACGACGCAGGTCCCACCCGATCGGTCGTCCGCGGCATCCGACCGATCGTCCGGGGCTGGACGATCGCCCGACGTGTGGATAAGCTCGACCCCGCGCCGGGATCTCCCCGGAAGGTATCAGCGGAAGGAGCAAGCCATGACTGCTGTCGTCGTCGTGCCCTCATCCGCAACGCACCTTCCCCTCGAGGCCGCCCGCTCCTGATCCGCGCGTGGTCTCCCCTTCCCGGAGCAACCACCGTGACCGATCCCTTCGCGTCCTTCGACGCATCTCTCACCTTCGCCGACGTCGAACCCGGCGAGAACCAGCGCTGGACCACCTGGCCGGCCGTCACCCCCTCCGAACGCGGACCCGAACCACGACCGCCGTGGGTCGTGACGAACGCCGGTGCCATCGACACCGAACTCGGCATCCTGAAGACCGGCAAGGAGGCGGACGTCTTCCTCATCGAACGGGCCGTACCGGACGACCCCTCGCAGCGCACGCTGCTCGCAGCCAAGCGCTACCGCACCTCGCAGCACCGCACGTTCCATCGTTCGAGCATCTACACCGAGGGTCGTCGCACCCGGAACTCCCGCGACGCCCGCGCGACCGAGAAGAAGTCGCTCTACGGGCGGGAGGTCGCGGCGGCGGAGTGGTCCTTCGCCGAGTTCGAGGCCCTGTGCCGCGTATGGGAGCTCGGCGCACCGGTGCCGTATCCGGTGCAGGTCAACGGCACCGAGCTGCTGATGGAGTTCATCGGCACCGGCGCGGTCGCCGCTCCCCGGCTCGCGCAGGTGCGCGGTGATCGCGACGAGCTGACGGATCTGTTCCAGCAGGTCGTCGAGCTGATGCACGTGTTCGCCGCGGCCGGCTTCGCCCACGGCGACCTCTCGCCGTACAACCTGCTCGTGCACGACGGCCGTGTGCGGGTGATCGATCTGCCGCAGATCGTCGACGTCATCGCGAACCCGCAGGGCTTCGATCTGCTGCACCGCGACTGCGTCAACGTCTGCGACTGGTTCGCCAGGCATCGGGTCGATGCGGATGCCGAAGCGCTGTTCGCCGAGCTCATCGCGGCCTCGTACGGGTGATGTTCCACAGGAGGGCTTCCGGCGCGTCGCTACCTCGCGTTCACCGGACGCGGCCAGACTTCGAGACATGAGCACGTCGGATGAGACGCCCGTCCCGCCGCCCACCGCGAACAGCGGCGCGGTCGGTGTGATCGGGCTGGAGCTGCGCGGCGACACCCCCGCTCCGAAGAAGCAGGTGTACTCGTGGGCACTGTGGGACTGGGCGACCCAGCCGTTCAACACCGTCATCCTGACGTTCATCTTCACGGCGCTGTATCTGACGACCGAGCAGTTCCTTCCTGCCGAGGTCGCCGCCCTCGGTGACGAGGACCCGGTGCGTCTCGCCGCCGAAGCGGACCTCGCGAGCGGCCTCGGACTGGGCTCCACCATCGCAGGGCTCGCGATCCTCCTGTTCGCGCCGGTACTCGGCCAGCGGGCCGACGCCGCCGGCCGCCAGAAGCTCTGGCTCGGCATCGGCACCGGAGCGCTGATCGCGTGCATGTTCGGGCTGTGGTTCGTCGAGCCCACGCCGACGCTGTTCTGGCTGGGCGTCGCACTGATCTCGGCGGGCAGCGTGTTCGGCGAGATCGCGGCGGTGAACTCCAACGCGATGCTGATCGGCATCGCGAACCCGAAGACCATCGGGCGCATCTCGGGACTCGGGTGGGGATTCGGCTACATCGGCGGGATCGTCGCGCTCGTGCTCGTCGTCGTGTTCTTCTCGTTCGACTGGTTCGGGCTGCCGACGGAGTCCGGCCTGCCGTTCCGCATCATCGCGGTGGGCTGCGCGATCTGGGCGCTCGTCTTCAGCATCCCCATCTTCCTGAACGTGCCGGAGCCGTCGCTCGGACGACCCGAGCGCAAGGTCGGATTCTTCCGCTCGTACGCGCTGCTGGTGAAGGACGTCATCGGGCTGTATCGGACACCGGAGACGCGGCCGACGTTCTGGTTCCTGCTGGCGAGTGCGGTGTTCCGAGACGGGCTGGGCGGTGTCTTCGCGTTCGGGGCCGTGATCGCCGGCCAGGTGTTCGACTTCGATTTCCTGCAGCTCGTGATCTTCGGCATCGCCGCGAACCTCATCGCCGGTGTCTCCACGATCCTCGCCGGCCGACTCGACGACCGCTTCGGCGCCAAGCGGATCATCCTCTTCTCGCTGGCCTCGATGGTCGTCGCAGGTCTGGCGGTGTTCCTGCTCGTCGAGGCCGGGGCCGTCGTGTTCTGGATCGGCGGACTGGTGCTGTGCGCGTTCGTCGGACCGGCGCAGTCCGCGTCGCGATCGTTCCTCGCCCGGGTGACGCCGGCCGGACGCGAAGGCGAGATCTTCGGGCTCTACGCGACCACCGGCCGCGCGGCGAGCTGGATGGCCTCAGCGGCGTGGACCGCCCTGATCGTGCTGACCGCCCAGACGAAGTTCGGCATTCTCGGCATCGTCATCGTGCTGCTGGTCGGATTCCTGCTTCTGCTCCCCGTGCAGGAGCGCCGGGTCGCGACCGCCTGAGACCGGGGACGGAGATCAAGCTCCTGACGCCCAGTTGTCGGCGAGCTTGTTGAGCAGCCGGGCGAGCTCCGTGCGCTCGGTGTCCGTGAACGCCTCGAGGGCACGCGACAGCGCCTGACGCCGCTCGCCCCTGGCACCGCGCGCGACGCGCACGCCGGCATCCGTCAGGGCGATGCGGGTACGACGTCCGTCATCGGGGTCGGCCTCGCGCTGGACGAATCCGCGCTCGACGCCCTGCTGCACCAGCCGCGAGGCCCGCGGCTGGTCGACGCCGACCGCGTCGGCGAGCTCGCTCACGCTGAGCGGGGCGGATGCCGCGGCGAGCGCCTCCAGCATCCGCATCCATGCGGGGGCGGCGAAGCGGCCCCCGGGTCCGCCGGCCCAGGGGCCCGGCCGAAACGGTCGGCCCTCATGCGGTCCGCCGTGGTGCCCGTGCGGTCCGCCGTGCCCGTGCCCGTGCGGGCGCCGTCCTCGGAGACGCGCGAGCGCTTCGGCGATTTCGGCGGCGGGATCAGGTGTGCTCACACCACAGATTTTACATGTTATTTGACATGCTTCCCGGTTACATGTCACACTACATATACATGCACAATGACAACAAAAGGACTTCCCCATGAACACGCAGACATCACCTGAAGACCGTCCGCTCGGCTACTGGCTCAAGGCGGCCGACCGGCTCCTGGCCGCCGAGTTCGCCCGCGCTTTCGAGAACGAGGGCATCACCCGTCGCGATTGGCGGCGGCTCAACGCCGTCGACGGCACCGTCCCGACCCGCCGCCCCCTCGACGACCGCAAGCTCGCCCACTTGCACGATCTCGGCTGGATCACACCGTCCGAGGACGGGTGGGCTCTGACCGACGAGGGCCAGGCCGCCAAGAAGCGACTCGGCACGATCGTCGACGGCATCCGTGCGACGATCGCCGACGCCGTCAGCCCTGAGGACTACGCGACCACGATCGCGACCCTCACGCAGATCGCGCGAACGCTGGGCTGGGACGAGAACACGCCGTTGCCGCGCACGCCGCGCGACCACGGCCGGCATGACCGACACTCCGGTGGCCACGAGCACACGCGGCACCACGGCCGCGGGCGCTGGCGCCGCCACGGCTTCGCCCCTCGACCGGCAGAGTCCGATCGCCGGGCGCACACCGAGCACGGACACCCGGAGCACCGCTCATCCGATCGCGAACGCACCGATCGCCACGGCGGGTTCGGCCCCCACGGCGGCTTCGGCCCCCACGGCGAGTTCGGCCCCCACGGCGGCTTCGGCCCGCACGGCGGCGGCCACCGACGCGTCGCGCGCATGGCGCAGCATGCCTACGAGCGCGGCTTCGATGCCGGCTTCGAGCGCGGCAGCGTCACCCGCTGACCTCATCGCCCCGCAACCTCCGCGCGGCGGTGGACGGCTAGAAGGGCAGGACGAGAGGGAGGTCGACGACCGTGGAGTCGGCCCCCTGCGGCGCGGAGAACGTCGGCGGATTGTTCACGAGCACCACGATGCCGATCACGGCGGCGATCAGGAGCGCCCCCAGCAGCGCGAAGATCACGATCGGCCAGCTGCGGTAGGTGTCTCCGCCCCGCGGATTCGAAGGATCGGATGCCGGGGCTCCCGCCGCCGCGTCGAACGGCGCCGCCGTGGGCGCACCGAACGGCACGGATCGCGCGGGGGGTGCGGCTGACGACGGGTCGGCCGGGAGGGGCGTCGAATCCGCGGCAGGCCGCGCGCCCGGCATCCCCGGAGGCTCAGCCGCACCGCCGGATGTCCGCGCGCGCAGCTCGGAGCGCGTGGCCGGCGGGGGGACCTGGTCGGCCGAATCCGCCTCCACCGGAGAATCTCCGAACGCACTCGTCGACGCGGTCTCGTCCTCGAGCAGGACCACCGCCGTCGCGTCGAGCGGCGGGATCTCCGGCGGCTCCGGGATCGTGAACTCGGGGAGGGCGGCCTCGGCCGGAGGGATGTCGAGGTCCTCCACGCGCGACATCGCGAGATCGGCGCTCACCGCGAGGTCGTCGATCGCGTCGGGCTCACGCGCTTCAACCGCGGCGGACACCGAGGCCCCAGGGACCTCGCCGTCGAGCACGGGCTCGGATGGCTCCGGAGCAGGGGGCGGAGGCGGCGGGAACTCGCGCGCCTCGTCGTCGCGCGGAACTTCTGGATTCCCCATATCGCCGCTCACGCTCTGATCCTATGCCGCGCCGTGGCTCCGCGAGGGGGCTTTGTCGTCCGGACGGCCGACCGTCCGCCGCAGCATCCCCGTGAGACGTGCTTTCTGCGGCGAGCCCTGCTCTGCCCCGCTCTCTTTCATCCCGCAGAGCACGTCTCGCGACGGGTGCGCTACTGCAACGGCGCCAGCATCTTCTCGCTCGCCCCGGCCGCGATCAGCCGCCGCCGCATCGCACGGGCGGCGACATCATAGGCACGATCGTCGCCGAGCAGCAGCGAGCGGTTGTTCGCGTGCTCGTCGAGCGCGACGAGTTCGAAGGCGATGTCTTCGGCATCCGCGGGGTCTGCGGTCAGCTCGCCGGCCTCGATCGCGTACCGCACCTGGGCGGCGATGTACCCGTACCAGTCCGACTGCGCCGTGCGGACGGCATCGCGGACCGGCCCCGGCTTGGAGTCGATGTCAGCCGAAGTCGCCGCGAAGAAGCATCCCCCTGTGAAGACGCGGTCGCGGGAGTAGGCGAGCCCGTTGCGCATGAGCACCGCGAGACGCCGCAGCCCCCGGGGTTCGGTGCGCGCCGGTTCGACGATCGTGGCCATGAAGACCTCACGGGCTGCGGCAATCGTCGCCAGCTGAAGGGATTGCTTGCTGCCGAACAGGGTCGCGATGCTGCTCTTGCTGTGTCCCGACGTCTCGGCGAGGTGTCCGATCGTGAGCCCATCCAGCCCTTCGACCGACGCGAGATGCGTCGCTCGGGAGAGCACGCTGCGACGGGAGGCGTCTCCGCGCGCCCGACGTCCGTCCACGATCTGATCCGACATCCCTCTAGTTTACGCACGATCGTTCGTATATTCTACGTACGATCGTTCGTATTCATTCCGGATCGAGGAACCCATGCACCGCTCCGCCGCGTTCATCCCCACCGCCCTCCGCGTCGCCGACACGGTCTCGCCGGCCCTGGCCGGTGCGATCGCCTACCGACTGTTCTTCCGCACCCGACCACGCCTGCCGTTGCGGGATCGGGACCGCGCCACCGACCTCGCCGCGCGACGCGAACTGCTGCGCGTGCGCGGTCGCGACATCGTGACCTATCGCTGGGGCGAAGGAGATCGCACGGTTCTCCTCGTCCACGGCTGGAAGGGCAGGGCCATGCAGTTCGCTCCGCTCGTCCGCGAACTCGCGGCCGAGGGACTGCGAGTGGTGTCCTTCGACGCCCCGGCGCACGGCGCCTCGCCAGGGCGCAGCACGGACATCCGCGATTGGATGGCCGCGATCGAGGGGATGCAGGACCGATTCGGCCCGTTCGCCGCGATCGTCGGGCACTCCGTCGGCGCCGTGGCCGGCCTCGCCGCAGCGCGCACCTCGGCACCGACTCCCGTCGTCGTCACCATCTCGGGAGCCGCGGGCCCGACGGCGATGATCGACCGCTTCGCGCTCATGTTCGGCCTGTCCGAGGAGGCCCGCGTCGAGCTGGGCCGGCGATTCGCCGCGCGGATCGGCGAGTCGACGGCATCCGTCGCCGAGCGATTCGACTCGGCCGCGCACCCGCTTCCCGAACGCACCAGCCTGCTCGTCGTGCACGGTCGCGATGACCGCGGTCTGCCGGATGCCGATTCGGCCCGGCTGCACCGAGCGCACGCCGGACGCTCGAGGATGCTGCGGCCGACCGGACTCGGCCACAACCGCATCCTGACCGACGACGACGTACTGGACGCCGTCGTGGAGATCGTCACTCGCGGCGAGCACACGGCGTCGCCCTCCGCCGCCGGGGTCGCGCGAGCCGGAGGAGATCGCGCGAACCGGAGGACCGCGGCCGAGGAATCGATCCTCCCGATCGGATGATCCCCTCCGGTTCGGATGCCGCGGGCTCCCGCCACTCCGACGGAAATCGTCTCGCGCAAATACGTTGACATCGGCAACATTTCCTCACTAGGGTTCAGAAACCGGTTCCCCACACCGGTGTCCATCTGCGAGAGGAACGATGATGTCCTTCAAGCCCTCCCATTCCGTCGCGCGCGTTTCCGCGGGTTCCCCACCGGGATTCCGCCGAAACCGCGGCCGACACGTCACGGCGGCCGGGGTTCTCGGCGTCCCGTTGCTGGCGCTCGGCGCGTTCGTCCCGTCGGCCGCCGGTGCTGCTGTCCCGACCGCGGCAGGTTCCACCGGCTCCACGCTGCTGCAGCAGATCCAGGCGCCGTCCACGACGACCGCCGACGGCCCGGTATGGTCGCCCACCGCGACCGGCTTCGCCTCGACGCCGACCGCCGAGCTGCCCGCCGGCACCACCGGTGGTGCCGGCGGAGACGTGATCACGGTCGACGACGCCGCCGAACTCACGGCAGCCGCAGCATCCGCAGAACCCTTGACGATCCTCGTCGACGGCACCATCGACGTCGGCGACGGCAGCATGATCAAGGTCACGGCGAACAAGACGATCGCCGGCGGCCCGGACGGCGGCGAGATCGTCGACGGCGGACTGTTCGTCGACCGCGTCTCGAACGTGATCATCCGCAACCTCACGTTCCGCGACTCGTTCATCGGCGCGGACTGGGACGGCAAGTCGCCGGAGAACGACAACGACGGCATCCGCATCGACACCTCGCACCACGTGTGGGTCGACCACAACGAGTTCGCCCGGCTCGGCGACGGTCAGCTGGACATCCGCAAGGACTCCACCGCCGTCACGGCATCCTGGAACTACTTCCGCGACCACAACAAGACCCTGGGCGTCGGATGGACCGACAACGTCGTGACGACGCTGACGCTGCACCACAACCGCTTCTCGAACGTGCACCAGCGCAACGGCAGCCTCGACAACGTCGCGTCCGGCCACGTGTACAACAACTGGTTGTCCGGGGTGAGCTCGTACGGAATGAACGCCCGCGGTGCCGAGACCCAGCTCGTCGTCGAATCGAACGTGTTCGAGCACGCCCGCAACCCGCTGATCGGCGAAGGATCGGTCTTCCAGCAGGACAACATCTTCGTGGACGTCTGGGGCGAGCAGCCCCGCGACACCGGTGCGACCTTCGACGCGTCGGCGAACTACGCCTACACGGCCGATCCCGCGGGCGACGTCCGCAAGCTCCTCACCAAGGACGCCGGTCCTGTGCATCCCACGGACGACGACGCCGAGCGCCGCATCACCGTCGCACAGGACGGCAGCGGCGACTACATGTCCGTGCACGCGGCGGTGGGCGCGGCATCCCGCAGCTCCCACCCGGTCGAGATCGTCATCCAGCCCGGAACCTACCGCGAGGTCGTCTCGATCTGGCCGGATGCCGATCACCTGACGATCGTCGGTGCCACGGGCGACCCGGAGGACGTCGTCATCACGTACGACAAGTCCAGCAGCGAATGGCCGACCGTGAACGTCCTCGCCGATGACGTCACCCTGCAGAGCCTCACGCTCGAGAACCCGCTGGAGGTGTCGGCCCCCAAGAAGGCGCCGGCACTGCGGGATGCCGGGACGGGAACGACCCTCGATGATGTCGTCCTGCTCGGCGACGTGCTCACGGAAGGAGAGGCCCGATGAACCGCAGGAGACTGACCCGCGTCGCCGTCGTGGCGAGCGCACCGCTGCTCGCCCTGACCCTGATCGCGGCGCCCGCGCACGCGGACGACCTCCCCGCGACGCTCGACGGCGCAGGGCTCCTCGATCGCATCGAGGCGCCGACCACGACGACCGCCGACGGTCCGGTGTGGTCGCCGGTGGCGACCGGTTTCGCATCGACCCCGACCGCCGACCTGCCGGAGGGCACGACCGGTGGCGCCGAAGGGCGGGTCGTCGTGGCCGACGACGCGGCGGAGCTCGCCGAATACGCCGCGCTCGAGGAACCGCTGACGATCCTCGTCAAGGGCAGCGTCGACGTGGAGCCGTTCGGTTCGCAGATCGAGGTGGCGTCCGACAAGACCATCGCCGGTGCCGGAAGAGATGCCGAGATCGTGGGCGGCGGGTTGTTCCTCGACAGGGTGTCCAACGTGATCGTGCGCAACCTCACGTTCCGCGACTCATACGTTCCCGGCGACTGGGACGGGAAAGCGCCGGACAACGACAACGACGGCATCCGGATCGACACCTCGTCGCACGTCTGGATCGATCACAACGAGTTCACGCGCCTCGGCGACGGGCTCGTCGACGTCCGCAAGGACTCGACCGCGGTGACGCTGTCGTGGAACGTGTTCCGCGACCACAACAAGACGGTCGGCGTCGGCTGGACGAGCAATGTCATCACCACCATCACGATGCATCACAACGAGTTCTCGAACACGTACCAGCGCAATGCCAGCATCGACAACGTCGCCGCCGGCCATCTCTACAACAACTGGTTCGAGGGGCAGGCGCACTACGGCACGATGTCCCGCGGGGCCGCGCAGCTCGTGATCGAATCCAGCGTCTACGAGAACGGCGAGGACGCGATCGTCGCGAAGGACCCGGACTCCCGTGTGGAATCGCGCAACAACACCTTCTCCGGCATCCGAGGGCGCAAGGACGACACCGGCCCGACATTCGAGCCGTCGGCCCACTACGCCTACACTCCGGATGCCGTGGCGGATGTCGTCTCCATCGTCGACGCGAACAGCGGCCCGCTCGGCAACGACGAGAAGGTCAAGAAGGCGATCACGGTCGCCCTCGACGGCACGGGCGACTACGCCAGCGTGAGCGCGGCGGTCGGGGCGGCATCCCGCGCGAAGCACCCGGTCGAGATCATCGTCCAGCCGGGTGTCTATCGCGAAGTGGTGCGGATCTGGCCGGATGCCGACGGTCTGACGATCCGCGGAGCGACCGGCGATGCCGCGGACGTCGTGATCAGCTACGACCTCGCCGCCGGCCAGACGAAGTTCTACGGCGGGAACTGGGGGCACACCGGTTCCCCCGTGCTCTCGGTTCTCGCGGATGACGTCACCCTTCGGGACGTGACGATCGAGAATGCCTACGACGAGGCGCTGAACGGGGGCAGCCAGGCGCTGGCCCTGCGCGCGGCGGCCGACCGCACCGTGCTCGACGGCGTGCGGCTGCTCGGAAACCAGGACACGTTCCTGGTCGATCCGATCTCGAAGACCGAGGCATCCCGCGTCTGGATGACCGACTCGTACGTCGCCGGCGACGTCGACTTCATCTACGGCGGCGGCACGCTCGTCGCCGAGGACTCGGAGATCCACTCCCTCGACCGCGCATCCACCACCAACGGATACGTCGCTGCCCCCGCGACGGTGCCGGGCGGCAAGGGCTTCCTGTTCGTGAACTCGCGCTTCACCTCGGATGCCGCCGCCAGCACGGTCTTCCTCGGGCGCCCGTGGCACCCGAGCAGCAACCCGAACGTGGACCCGTCGATGGTGGTGCGCGACTCAGAGCTCGGCGCGCACGTGCGCACGCCCGCCTGGTCGGACATGAGCGGCTGGAGCTGGCAGGAGGACTATTTCCGGGAGTACGCCAACACCGGTCCTGGCGCGGTCGTCGGCGCGGACGCCGGCCGTCCGCAGCTGACGGATGACGAGGCATCCGCGCACACCCGCGAGGCCTACCTGTCGGGTGACGACGGCTGGAGCCCGTGGAGCTGAGCCGACACTTCGAGGGGTGTTCGATCCTGACGGGTCGGGCACCCTTCGTGTGCTGCCCCGTCAGCCGCCGAGCGAGCCGAGGTCCGTCGTTCCGACGTCGGTGCGGTGGAAGTTCTGGAACGAGCGGGATGCCGTCGGTCCGCGCTGCCCCTGGTAGCGGTTGCCGTAGGGTCCGGAGCCGTACGGGTTCTCGGCCGGGGAGGTCAGGCGGAAGAAGCAGAGCTGCCCGATCTTCATACCCGGCCACAGCTTGATCGGCAGCGTCGCCACGTTGGCGAGCTCGAGCGTCACGTGCCCCGTGAAGCCGGGGTCGATGAAGCCCGCGGTCGAGTGCGTGATGAGTCCCAGGCGGCCGAGGGACGACTTGCCCTCCAGTCGCGCGGCGACGTCGTCCGGCAGCGAGACCTGCTCGAAGGTGGCACCGAGCGCGAACTCGCCCGGGTGCAGGATGAAGGGCTCGTCCGGCGCGACCTCGATCAGACGGGTGAGCTCGGGCTGATCCTCTGAGGGATCGATGAACGGGTACTTGTGATTGTCGAACAGCCGGAAGTATCGATCCAGTCGCACGTCGACGCTCGACGGCTGCACCATCGCCGGGTCGTGCGGCTCGAGTCCGATCCGGCCGGAGGCGAGTTCTGCGGTGATGTCGCGATCGCTGAGAAGCACGGGTTCAGCCTAGTAGGCGCTGGATCCGCAGGAATGCTCGCGCTCCGGCGGCGACCACCGGCGGCCCTTGCCTCGTGGTGGCTGCTGATGGTCGGTGCACTGGTGGTCGGCATCGGAGCAGCCGTCCGCATCCGCAGTCAAGGCGCGCGGATGGACCACTGACGCTTCGGGTGCTTTGGCCATCCGGCGGCGGGCAGGTAGGCTTTCCGTTACCTGCCTCTTCGGATGCCGGTACGGGGCTGTAGTTCAATGGCAGAACTTCTGCTTCCCAAGCAGATAGCGCGGGTTCGATTCCCGTCAGTCCCTCCACAGGTTTATCCCCAGGTCAAACCGTTTTTCTGTCGACCGTCGGCAGTGCCCGTAGGATGCACTCCAGGCCCTGCCGTGCCAGAGACGTGCCAGTAGCGGGCGCCGTCAGTGCGGAACCGGCTCGATCCACGAGCCCCACCATCACCGCTAAGGTGCCATCATGCGCGCCATTTACCTTGACGAGTCCGGCAACGACGACTACTACTACTTCGGCGCGCTGATCGTTGAGAATCAGGCGATTCAAGCAATCGAGCATGGGCTTAATGGCATCGGCGCCCTAATCTCGCAGAATGTGCCAGGCTTCGATCCGCGGGCGGAGTTTCATGGGACAGACGTCTTTCACGGCCAACACGCATGGAAGTGCGTGCCCGTCGGGTGGCGGGTCAAAGCGTCGCATTTGGTAAGTAAGGTTCTGCTACGTTCCGGAGCAGAGTTCATATGGCGGGGACTGGACTTGAGCGCGCATCGTGCACGGTATGTCGATCCTTACCCGCCACATCTGCTCACACTCGCCCAGACTCTTGACCAAGTCGACAAGCGACTCGCGCGCGTCCATCGGGACATCGGTGTCGTGCTTGCGGACGATCACCACTCCGCCGTCACGAGCCGCCGCAACCTGCTCGACTTCAAGATCGCGCGCGTGCCTGGCTACACCGACCGCGTTTTTACGAACCTTGCGGACACCATTTACTTCGGCCCTTCTTACGCGAGCAGGCTGATCCAGGCCGCGGACATGGCGATGTACTTCACCAACCGCTTCCTCACGGTGCGGACAGGTGATGCTCGCGCACTGGCCGCCGTGGCGGCTTGCGCTGAGCGCTACTCGCAGATGACCGTGCACCACTACGTGTGGTCGCCGCGCAATAACTGGAGATAGCCGCAAAAACACAACGCCCCGACGAAGCGGGGCGTTGGCTAGGTGCGGGAGACCTCTCGGTGTCCTGCGATTCCAGTGTACATGCATCTGCCCCCGCGTCATCAGCCGACGCGGAACCGGAACCTGCGCGTCAAACTAGACACCAATCAGATGCCGGGTACCTCCAGCCGCAGAACGGCTTCTAGCCGGGACGACCGCGTGCCGATGGCCCCTCCGGTCAGCGCATCCATCGCGCCCGCGAGGACCGCGTTCCGCTCCTCCGCCGCGTGCTGGTAGATGAGCGCCGCGCGTGCAGTACGGTGACCGGCACGCGCCATGAGTTCCCGCGTGGTGCCCCCGGCCTGGGCGGCTAGGGTGAGCCCGGCGTGCCGGAGGTCATGCACGTGGAACTGTCCGAGCCCGATGCCGCGTGCGGCTTTCCGCCAGGCGTGGCTGAGGGCGTTGCCGGTGATGGCCTGGCCGTCGCGGCGAGGGAACATGGGGGACTTCGGGAATCCCGTGGTGCTGGCCAGGTGCGCCTCAACCTCCGCGGCGATGCTGGGCGGGAGCACAACGGTGCGGGCCTCCCCCGTCTTCGTGGGGGTGATGGCGCCCTGCCCGCGGACGTAGATGCGCTGGCGCTCCACCCGTAGCGCGCCGTTCGCGTAGTCCCCCCGCTGGAGCGCTTCCAACTCCCCGATGCGCAGGTGTGCGCCGAACGCCACCCGGATGGGCAGGTGCCACTTCTCCGGCATGGCGGTGACGATGGTGGCCAGGTTCTCCGGGGAGAGGTACGGGCGCTCCGGGTCGTTGACCTGCCCGGCTCCCTCGATCTGGCAGGGGTTCTCGCTGATGAGCCGGTCCTTCACCGCGGCGTTGAGGATGGTGCGGAGAAGGCTGTATGCCTGGCGGAGGCGAGCCTCTCCGGTGGCACCCGGGCGGTTCTTGACGGCTTTGGCCAGTGCTTTGCGGGTGCGGGCGTACCAAGTGCGCACGTCCGCGGGAGTGATGGCGGACAGAGCGCGGTCATGGAATCCGGCGAGGGGCCCGATGAGCAGGTCCTCGTACAGTGCCTGGGTCTTGGCGGCGAGGCGTCCGCGGGTGCCGCCGTTGGCCACCCACTCCGCGGCGTAGGGGCCGAAGGGCTGGAGCCCGGCGCGGTGGTCCCGGTAGGTGCCGCGCATGCGGTCTGCGCGGACCCCGGCGATGTGGTCCAGCGCCTCCCGCTTCGTGGAAAACGTGGTAGGCGCGGTCATGGGCCGTCCGGCGGGGTCAGGGTAGCGGGCTTGCCACCTGCCGGAGGGCAGTTGCCGGGTGCTCCCGAACGCCTGTCGATTCGCCTTCTGCCGCCGCTCTACCATGGCTTTCTCCCGTCCGGTCCAGGTGGTTATACATTGTAACTAAACCCCTGTTCAGAGGGTCAATCCGTGTTGCTATCCACTCTACAGCCTGGTACCGTCTTGCACAGCGACGGGTGGAGCCCGCGCGGCGCATCCAGCGCCCCACAGGGTGGAGCCCGGTGGAACGACATGACAGAAATCTCGTTCCCCGGAGGCACCCATGCCCACCAGCACCGCACCCACGACCACGCCCAGCGCCGCCCTGGCCGCCGTCCGCGAGAACCCTCCCGCGTTCCTCAGCGTTCCCGAGGCCGCCGTCATCTTGGACCGCGCGCCAAGCCGGGTGTACCAGTTGATCGCCGCTGGCACTTGCCCCGTCCAGCGGTTCGGCCGCGCCGTCCGCATCCCGACCGCCGCGTTCCTGGCCTTCATCGACGGCGAGGGCTGAGATGCCGCTCCACAGGGACGAGCAGACAATACGAGCACGGACGTATGACGGGGTGCACAAGGCCCTGAAACGCGTCCGTGGCCGTGCCGCGGGTCGGCCATGCGCACACCCGATGTGCGACCGTCCCGCCACCGGTTGGGGCCTGTACGGGCCTCCCACCCACATCGGCCGCGACTCCCACGACAAGCGGGTGCGCTGGAGCATCCGTCTCGACGCGTACCGCCCCATGTGCTCTACGCACAATGCCCAGCGGGATCACGGCGGCAACTGGAGCACATGCAATCGGGGGCATGCCCGCGCCGCGTGGGGGGTGGACTCGCGCGGGACCTGCAAGGGGTGCCAGCGCGACCGGGCACGAAGCCGAAGGTCCTGATGGGATTCATAACCTTGGATCGCATGAAGGACGCGCTCCTCTCCGTGCCCGTGTCCCCGCTGGAGCGGATCGTGCTTCTCGACATGGCCGTGGCCGTGCTGGATGACGCCCCGGTTTACACGTGGGGGCAGGAACGGCTGGCGCGCGCGATTGGCAAGGTGCCCGGAACGAAGGCCGCGCGCAGCGCCACTGACCGAGTGCTGTCCGGGCTCACCCGCCGCGGGCTCATCCACCTGGTGGCGAAGCCCCACCGTGGCCGGAGCGCGGAGTACGCGCTGGCCGTGCTCGACGGGAATGCGCCCCGGTCTGACCGAGGTCCTTTCTCGGCCCAGCCTGTGGATAACTCCGAGGTGGCCGCTGATAATGCGCCCCGGTCTAGAGCGGAATGCGCCCCGGTTTCGGATGTAATGCGCCCCGGTCTGACCGGGGCACCACTGACAACCACTACCAATTCACTGACATGTAACAGCACGCTGGCGCGCGCCGCCGCCCCAATGACGGGTGCACAGCGGAGAAACGTCACGGAGGCCGTGGAGGCCGCTGATGACCGGTGTGACTCCATCGACGTGCTGGCATTCCTGCCTGGAGAACTCGCCCTCCTGGACACCCTTCCCGCTGACACCCGCCGCAAGCGCATCGCCGCATGGACGGGGCTCCGATCCCGTGCTGAACAGCCGGGCAACGGCCTGGAGGACGACGAACGACTGCACGACCTTCTCGCCGCTCACGGCCACGTGTGCGACGACTGCACCGGCCCATGGGCCACCTACCGAGAGGAGACGGCATGAGCGCCGCCTACAGCACCATCCCGCACCCGGGGGTCGCGGCCCTGCCCGCGATCCAGGTGCCAGCCCTGCCGCCTGACGTGAGCCCAGAGGAGTACGCCCTCGGGGACGCCCCACGGCCACGCCGCCGCGCCAAGCGCCTGGACCGGCTCACCCGCCGCGCCGAGGCCTTCATGCTCCACCGCGCGGGCGTGGATATGCCCACCATCGCCCAGCGAATGGACGTGCACCCGAAGACGGTCCAACGGTGGATTCGTGAGGAGGTTCAGCGCATCCCCGAGGAGGCGGCCGAAGCCATCCGCGCCATCGAACTGGCACGCCTGGACGCCATCCTCGTGCCGCAGATGCGCCTGGCCCTCGCCGGGGACGGCTACGCGGTGGACAGGGTGCTGAAGATCATGGAGCGCCGGGCCCGCTACCTGGGCCTGGACGACGCCAAGCCCGGCGGCTTCGAGCAGGTCGGGAGCCTCCTCGACCGCCTGGTGTTCGGACTGGATGGCCAACCGTGACCGCCGGGGAGAGCACACGTGCCGGTCAGCGGCCGTCACCGGCCGGTCAGCGCCTCAGTACACTATCCGGCCACACCGGGCACCCCCGGCCCCTGAGGAGCGCTGAGCCGTGGTCTACGCCGCACCCCGCCACACGCCCCTGAGCACGGGCCCGGGACCGTCAGCGCGACGGCATGCCCGCCTACCAGGCCGCGCTTGACACCATGCCGCCACGGCACGCCGCCGCGGTGCGCGAGTACGTCGCCGCGGTGCACGCGGAGGCCGCCGCCCGCCGCATCGAAACCAACCGCCTCCAGGCGGCTAACAACCCCCGCAATAGCGGGAACCACCACAAGAACGGAGCATGACCATGACCGCCACCGAACGCATCACCGTGTACGTCCAGGCCCGCCGTGCACTCGGGACCACCGCCACCCTCCAGGACCCGCACCTGACACCCGAAGGCCTCCGTGCCCGCCAGCGTGCCGACGTGGAGAGCATCCGTGCCACCGTCCGCGCCGCCATGCCCGCCGAGACCACCGCGCCGAACCGCGCGCCCATGCTGGACACCCTCCGCCCGCAGACAGCGGACGACCACGCCACCCTGACCCGGGAGCGGGAGAAGGTCCGCGCCCTCGTCTACGCCGGACAGGACCCCTCGCAGGGATTCGAGCGTGAGCCGGGCATGCGCCTCCAGGACGTGATCGCGAACGCGGATCGCACCCGCCTGGCCGCCATCCTCGACGACCTGGAGGTCATGCCGCACCTGCTGGTGCACGATGACCGGGACCGGCTCCTCGCCGCCTATGAGGGCCTGATCTGGGACCGCCTCACCCAGGTGGACCCGGCGGCCCTCACGGTCGCTGAGGAGGAGCGTGCGGCCGCGGAGCCCGCGGCATGGCGTGCCGTCCTCTCGGACCTCGCGGACCACGGGGAGGCCACCCAGGAATCGCTGTCACTCCTGCACCGCGCGGACCCGGACGCCTACCGGCTCCTCATGGACGGGGACCGGGTGCACATCGACGTGCCCGGCTCCCAGGGCGGCATCCCGCTCCTACTGGAGGACCTGACGCCTTCCGATGCGTAGTCCATCCCACAGACTGGGGCGGTCCGGGTGGTGGAACCGGACCGCCCCTTCTTCGTGCCCTCCAGGAACGAAACGCAACCCCATGTCGGAGTGCTCTTCGAGCCCCGACGCAATCCGGCCTAGGCTCAGGCGTCTAAACGCTCGGACGCCTGAGCGACGCAGGTGCGTAGGTGTAGGCGAGGGGTTGCAAAGCATCATCCTCGATCTGCCAAGGGCTCACGACCGCCAACCTACCGCCCGAAGCGACCGGAGAATCAGCAGATCGGTCCAACTCGATCTCTGAGACAACGACAAGCGCGTTGGCCGGGTATTTCTCGCGATGTAGTGCGACTTCGTTCTTCGTGAGGATCACGGCTTCGCCGAGCGAGGTCGTGCCTTTGACCTCCACCCAAAGCCGTTCATCACCCCTCCTGCAATCCAGGTCGTATGACTCGGTAGCGCCCACGTCCTTCACCGTCCAACCGGACGCGATCAGCATGGCGCTTGCAACGGCGACCGCCCGCAGTTCCACCGCGCGCTGCTCAACCTTCGTTATCCGAAAGCCCTGCCCGGACCGTGCGCGTGGAACGTCGGATGAGTTTGTCACCGCCGCTATCTGTTCCTGTGCCAGTGAGACCTCGGCCGGCTCCCGGCCAGGCACCGTTGGGTCGGACGCATCGGCGCGGTAGACCTGGGCTAGAACATCAAGCATGTCCCCTAGGTCCGACAGCAAGATCTCGTTCGCAGGAACCGCCCTCCGTTCGTACTCAATCGCGACGGCTACCGTCCCCGCATAGGACGCACCGGCGGTGCCGGGTTGCGCCGCCAGGTCTACATCGAACGTGAAGTTCCGTCCCGACGGCAGAGATATGGACGCGCGCGCCCACTCCCGGAGGAGCCGCATCTCCTCTGACCCCCGCGGTCTGAACGCACTCCCGTCCCACGTAAACGAACCGTGCGACAACGACAGATAACAACGGTCGCCGTCCCCCGAGAACAGATAGACGACGTACCATCCCTCAGTTGGCCGGGAACTCAGTTCTGGGTCGTAGATGCGGACCCACGGTACTTGGGACTTTCGGCCCACGGCATCCTGACCACGCACCGCGTAAGCGGAACCCACTCCAAACGCGGCGGCATTCTCGTTCAACCAATCGGGTATTTCGCGGCGGATGAGGACGCCTCGCACCTGCATCTCCTCGGTGTTCTCGACAGACCAGTCGAGTTGCAGATCCATCACGTCGGAGAGCAGTTGGCGCACCTGCCCATCATGGCCGACAATCGTGCCAGATTCGTGCCATTAGGGGGCTACTCGTGCCAGTAGATGGCTATACGTCGCTAGACGAGTGAGCCGCAGTGACCTACCATTTCGCGGGTGGCGGAGAGCGTGCAACCTGCTTCCCAAGCAGATAGCGCGGGTTCGATTCCCGTCAGCCCCTCCACATGTGGCAACGCAGAGACTGAGTCGATCGAGGCACTGGAGCTGCAGAAGCTCGAGGCAGTCCGCCTCGAACCGACTGTTGCGTCCCGACCTATCGTTGGTATCGGCATCGCCGTGCTCTCGGCCAGAAGATCGCGCGCACGACACCGAACGGGGTCGTTCCTGCGGTCGGCTCGATCGAGGGCGCCGTCCCTCCGCCAACGCGGATGCCACCCGGTGCCGCTACGCGCGCCGGGCGGCCTCGTCATCCACTCTCACGGCGTCCGCCAGTCATGTCGTGTGATCGCGGCACCGGCCTGCGGGCCCATCTGCAGCATCCCGCCGTCGATCGCGATCGAGGTGCCGCTGATGTACGCCCCGCCGGGGGACGCCAGAAAGGCGATCAGCGCCGCCACCTCGCGCGCGTCTCCCGGCCGTCCGAGCGGGATGCCGGGGCGATCCACCTCGCGTGGGTCTGTGTCCTCGTTCCCGGTCATGCCGGTGGCGATCTCGCCCGGCGCGACGCTCACCGCCGTGATCCCGTGCCCGCCGAGCTCGAGGGCGATGTTCTTGATCAGACCCTCGAGCCCGTGCTTGGCCGCGTCATAGGCGCTGGATCCGACCATCGGCTGATGCCCGTGCACGCTGGTCACGGCGATCAGCCGCCCGCCGTTCCCGGCAGCCACCAGGTGCCGCGCCGCGCGCTGCAGGCAGATGAAGGCTCCGGTCAGGTCCACGTCCACGACGCGCCGCCACTCGTCGATCTCGACCTCGAGGAACGGCGTCGACAGCCCCATGCCCGCGTTGTTCACGAACACGTCCAAGCCGCCGAGCTCGGCGACGAGGTCGTCGACGACGTCGCCGCAGGCCGGGATCTCGGACGTGTCCAGCCGCGCGACGATCGCTCTCGCGCCGTGCGAGCGGACCTCTTCGGCTGTCTCCGCTGCGCCGGCGGCATCCGAATGCCAGGTGATCGCCACGTCGACGCCTTCGGCGGCGAGCGCGACCGCTGTGGCTCGGCCGATTCCCGAGTCGGCACCGGTCACGATCGCGCGGCGGGGCTCAGCATCCATGATCAGCGCGCTGCCGGGGTGCGGTTCTCCGCGCTCACCATCCAGGCGAACTGCTCCAGCTTCTCGATGACCGCGTGCAGGATGTCTGCACTGGTGGGGTCTTCCTCGTCCACGTCGTCGTGCACCTCGCGAATAGTTCCCACGACCGCTTCGAGTCGCACCGTGATGAGGTCGACCGTCTCGCTCGTGTCGACCTCGCCCTGCGGGTACTCCGGCAGGGTGGTGCTCGACGCGACGGTGTCGCTGCGCCCGTCGGGCACAGCGTGCAGGGCGCGCATGCGCTCGGCGACGGTGTCACTGAACTCCCGAGCCGCCTCGATGATGTCATCGAGCTGTCGATGCGTGTCGCGGAAGTTCTTGCCCACGACGTTCCAGTGCGCCTGCTTTCCCTGCATCGCCAGTTCGAGCAGGTCGACGAGCACCGCCTGCAGGTGCGCGCTCAGCTCGGGCGACGCCACGAAGCCCTTCTCGGCGTTCTGCCGACGGGTGCGCTTCTCGCCGCTTCCGCCGCGTGCGTTGCGCGAGTTCGAAGCGGATGCCTTGGTGGAGGATGTCTTCGTCGTTGCCATCATGCGGCGACCGTAACCCCGAGCGGGCAGCCGGTCGGAGGGGGTTGACAGGCTCGGCGCCTCTGGGCCAGAAGGGATCAGCGCAGACGCTCGGCGACGGTGCGCGCGGTCGCCGCCGGGTCCATACGATGCGCGACCGACTCGGGCA
Organism: Microbacterium sp. NPDC056234; assembly: GCF_042267585.1. Classification (NCBI taxonomy): domain Bacteria; kingdom Bacillati; phylum Actinomycetota; class Actinomycetes; order Micrococcales; family Microbacteriaceae; genus Microbacterium; species Microbacterium sp. NPDC056234. Next base: position 578,092 of record NZ_JBHJTE010000001.1, on the reverse strand, counting down.
CCTCGACGGACTCGGCCTGCGGCATCGCATCGGACAGGCGGGATGCCGCCGCCACGAGGATCGGCATCGTGTCGGACCCGCGCAGGATCGTGACCGGCATCGCCACTCCGAGCATGGCTGCCGTCGGCGTCGATGTGCGCTGCGTCACCAGGGTGTCGTACACCGCGGAGCGTCCCAGCCGTGCGACCTGACCGAACGCCGGCGATGCACGGAACTGCTCGATGAACGCGTCGGGGAGCCCGACGGCCTCCCTCTGGAACAGGACGACCGCGTCACCGGGGCGGCCGTCGTCCACGAGCGCTTGAATCCGGTCTGCGAGATCGGAAGCCGGGTCGTCTTCGCCGAATCGGAACGGCGGCTCGGAGAGGAAGAGGTGCGCGGTCGACACTCCCTCGCCTGCCGCATAGAGGGCGAGCACCGCGCCCGAGGAATGCCCGATGACGGCTGCATCGGATCCGGATGCTGCGATCACCGCCGCCAGATCGTCCACCTCCCGCAGTGGTTCGGCCGGCGAGGCGTCGCCGCTTTGACCGCGCGCCCGCCGGTCATAGGTGACGGCGCGCATCCCGGCATCCGCGAAGGCCCGCGCGACCTCGCCGGCGTCACGCGCCGTCGAGAGTGCGCCGTTGACGATCACCACCGTCGGGCCGTCTCCGGTCGTGTACGTGGCGATGGGTGTGCCGTCCGCAGACGTGACGATCTCCATCCCCTCAGGCAACACCCGCCGTCGCGGGCCCGTCAAGAGACGCTGGCTCGTCCTCGCACATTCGAATATTTCTTTCGAACCTTTCTTCCCTTTTCGTGGTTGGGTCGGTATTCTGGAGGCATGTCGACGACGCATCTGGATGCTCTGCACGAGGCGGTTTCCCGCCTGGATGCAGTGTGGGCGGATGCCGGGCATGCGAGTGATCTCGACCGGGCGGGTCTGGTCGCGGCGAACGCGGCGTTGGGGACTCTGCACCGGCTCGTCGATGCCCTCGAGTCCGAGGTCGCGGCGGGGATCGCCCGGGAATCGCGGGTCGAACTCGGGTCGGGGTCGTTGGCGAAGGAGCAGGGGTTCCGCAACGCCACCCAATTCGTGGCGACGGTGACCGGACGTTCGGCGGGGGAAGCGTCCCGGCTGGTGAAGGTCGGTGAAGCGACCGCGCCGCGCAGCGATCTGCTCGGGGCGGCGTTGCCGGCGAAGTACCCCGCCGTGCAGGCGGCATTGGGCGCGGGCGCGATCGGGGCGCCGGCGGCCGGACTGATCATCGACCTGTTGGACCGGGTGCGGGTAAAGATCGACGCCGACCGGCTGGGTCAAGCCGAAGCGCTGCTGGCCCGCAAGGCGGCGGAGTTGTCGCTCAACGAAGTTCGCACCCTCGTCACCCGCGCCGAAGCGTTCCTCGACCCGGACGGTGTCGCCCCGCGGGAAGAAGCGATCAGGGCGCAGAACTCCCTGGTCATGTACGAGCGCGACGGACGGTTGCACCTGGACGGAGACTTCGACGTGGCCACCGGAGCACCCATCAAGGCCGCCCTGGAGGGGTACGTCACCGCGGTGTTCGCCGCTCGCGCCCACGCGCTCGACCCGGATGCCCCGGACGCCGACCGCCGCACCGTCGCGCAGATCCAGGCCGACGGGCTCGCCGAACTGTGCGCGCACGGCCTCGGCTGCGACACCAACGCCCCTGTGATGGCGGGAGCGACGGTGGTCGTCCGGGTAGGGCTCGAGGACCTCACCACCGGGACCGGATACGGCACGATCGACGGCATGGATCAGCCGGTCAGCATCGGCACCGTAAGGCGGATGGCCGCGAACGGTGGCGTCATCCCCGCCGTCCTCGGCACCGACAGCGAACCCCTCGACTGGGGACGCGAGAAACGCCTCTTCACCCGCACCCAACGCCTCGCCCTCGTCGAACGAGACGGAGGCTGCGCCATGTGCACCCTCCCCCCATCCATGACCCGCGCCCACCACATCAACTGGTGGCACCGCGACAACGGCACCACCGACCTCAACAACGGTGTACTCCTCTGCGAAAACTGCCACCACCGCATCCACGACAACGCATGGGACATCCACACCACCGGCACCGGCGCGGCCGCGCGCGTCTGGTTCATCCCACCCCCACACGTCGACCCCACCCGTACCCCACGCCTCGGCGGCACCGCCCGCTACACCCTCGCCGCCTGACCACACGCACGCGAGCGCGCCGAGCGAATCCGCGCGGTGAGGTGACGTGCTCATCGCCCGCCGTGAGAATCTCGCGGCGGCGAGGAGGGTCCGGCGAGACATGGATGTGAACCGATCGATGTGGCACCTGGGCACCACGCGTTCTCGACGATGGATCGGGATTTCATAGCGCCGGCCGTCCACGCCGGCGAATCAGGCGCAGCGCTCTGGCCCATGAAGAACATCGGCGCGTTGCGCCTGCGCCAGGTCGAGCAGGTCGCTGGCTCAGGCGATGAGCGCCTCCGCCAGCGCCCGCTTGATCCGCTCGACGGCGTCGACCATGACCGGTCGCGGTGTGGCGAACACGAAGCGCGTGTATCCGATCCCCGCCTCGCCGCACGCCGACCCGTCTGTCATGGCGACCCCGGCGTGCTCACGGAACCAGGCGCCGAGATCGCCGGACAGTCCGGTCTCCCGGAAGTCGAGCAGCGCGATGTACGTCCCTTCCGGCACCACGACGCTGACACCCGGGATCTCATCGATCAGTTCCGCAAGCAGCCGCCGGTTGCCGTCGAGGTATTCGACGACGTCGTCGAGCCACGGCTCCCCACCCGTGTACGCCGCGATGTTGGCGATGACGCCGACCGTCGCCGTGCCGTGCCCGGCCCAGCCGCCGTCGTCCTCCCACTGCTGCACGGACTCCTCGTTCGAGAAGATCAGCTGGGCGCACTTGAATCCGGCGAGGTTGAATGCCTTCGACGCGGATGCCGCGGTCAGCGTGTGCGCAGCGGCGACGTCCGACACCGACGCGTAAGGGATGTGAGTGCCTGGTGCGAACACGAGCGGAGCGTGGATCTCGTCGCTGAAGACGCGCCCTCCCGCGGCATCCACCGTCGCAGCGATCTCGAGCAGTTCGTCCCTGGTGGCGACCGTACCGAGCGGGTTGTGCGGGTTGCAGAGCACGAGCAGCTCCCCACCTTCCGCGAACGCAGCGGTCACCCCGGCGTGGTCCATGACCCAGCGCCCGTCGACGAGGATGCTCGGCACCTCGATCACCCGACGACCAAGACGGCCGGGCACCGTGAGGAACGGCATGTATGCCGGGGTCGGCACGATCACGGCGGCACCGGGAGACGTGTTCGACGTGATCGCGAACTCGAAGGCCGCGATCACATCCGGCACGGCGTGCACCCGCTCGGCCGGCACGTCCCACCCGTACTTCTCGGCGTACCAGGATGCCGTCGCCTCGGCGAGCTGCGTCGTCAGTCGTGTCGGCAGGTACCCGGTGAGCCCGGTATCCAACGATGCGGCGACCGCATCGGCGATGGCCGGGGCGACCCCGAAGTCCATCTCGGCGACGAACGCGCCGATCGTGTCGGGGAACGCCGTCCACTTCACGCTGCCGGCCTGGCGAAGATCGTCCGCGGTGATCGCGTCGAAGGGGTGCGCTGCCATGTCTCTCCTCAGAACTCGTCCTTCCATTCTCCCTGCACCGGAGCGCGTGCGGGCGCGGCTAGCACTGCACAAGAGCGCGCGTCAACCCTCCAGGCCGATCTGCGATGACGCGCAATGATGGATACACAACCCGACCGAAGGAGTCGTCCATGAATATCGCACTCGTGCTGATCATCGTGATCGCCGTCATTCTCGCGATCGTCGGCGGACTGAACACAGCACTGAACTGGCTGCTGTGGGTAGCGCTGATCGTCGGCGTCATCGCACTGATCGCGTTCCTGTTCCGTGTGATCGGTGGACGCAACAAAGTCTGATCGCGACAGCGCACTCGCTGCGCATCGCCGAAAGGGCCGCGACGGGGAACCGTCGCGGCCCTTTTCGTGCGCCACGCCATCGCCCTGAGCAGAGCTGCGTAGCGCACGTACACGGAATGGTCCCGCAGTGCCGACGGTTCGACCACGGACGGTACCGCAGGAGGACGCGCCGAGGCCCCCGTCCTCCGTAGCGTCGAAGCCATGATCACTGCAGAAGGCCTCACGAAGAGATTCGGCGACAAGACGGCTGTCCAGGACGTGTCGTTCACGATCCGCCCCGGGAGCGTCACCGGCTTCCTCGGCCCCAACGGCGCCGGCAAGTCCACCACGATGCGCATGATCGTCGGGCTGGACCGCCCGACGGCTGGGCGCACCACGATCGACGGCGTCGAGTACCGTCGGCTGCCCGCACCGCTGACCCATGTCGGGGTGCTCCTCGACGCGAAGGCCGTGCACACCGGTCGAACCGCGCGGAACCACCTGCGCGCCATGGCCGCCACTCACGGCATCGGGTCCGCCCGCGTCGACGAGGTCATCGACCTCGCCGGGCTCACTCCCGTCGCCCGCAAGCGCGCCGGGAAGTTCTCCCTCGGGATGGGCCAGCGCCTCGGCATCGCCTCCGCGCTGCTGGGCGATCCCCACACGCTCATCCTCGACGAGCCGGTAAACGGTCTCGACCCCGAGGGAGTGCGCTGGGTGCGCCAGTTCGTGCGGCACGCGGCATCCGAGGGGCGAACCGTGCTTCTCTCGAGCCACCTCATGAGCGAGATGGCGCAGACCGCCGACCACGTCATCGTGATGGGCCGCGGCCGGGTGCTCGCCGACGCGTCGCTGGACGACCTCGTGCGGGCATGGACGGCCAACACGGTCCGCGTGCGCACACCGCAGGCAGCGGCCCTGGCCGAAGCCGTCTCGCACGCCGACGTCGAGATCGTCAGCACCGAGCCCGACCTCCTGGAGATCGTCGGTCTTCCGGCATCCCGCATCGGAGACATCGCCGCAGACCGCGGCATTCCCCTGCATGAGCTCACCCCCACCACCGGATCGCTCGAAGACGCCTATCTGGCGCTCACCGGCGACTCGGTCGAGTACCGGACCAAGGAGATCGCATGAGCACCCTGACCGCCCCGACGCCGAGCCGTGCCACGCACGTCACGTCGCCGCACCGACTGAACTTCCTGCGGATCCTGCGCAGCGAATGGATCAAGGTCGCCACGCTCCGATCGACCTGGTGGTCGATCGGGATCACAGCTCTGCTGACCGTCGGGATCGCCACGTTGATCGCTTCGACGGTCAGCGCCGCAGACCAGTTCCCCATGATCCAGGCCGTCGTCTCGCCGATCCAGTTCACCATGCTGCTCGCCGGCATCCTCGGCACGATCTCGGTGACCGGCGAGTACTCCACGGGAATGATCCGCTCCACTCTCACAGCCGTGCCCGTGCGCGGCATGGTGCTGGCGGCGAAGGCCGTCGTGCTCGCCGCGCTGCTGTTCGTCGCGTCGCTGGTGATCTTCTTCGGCGCGGCTCTCGTCATCAGCCCGATTGCGGAGTCCAAGGGTCTGGGTCTCGATTGGGCCGACTTCGATGTCACCATCCGACCGATCCTGCTCGCCTCCGCAGCGATGGCGGTCTTCGCTCTGATCGGCGTCGCGTTCGGGTTCATCCTGCGCTCGGGCGCCGGGGCGATCGCGGCGACCGTCGCATTGCTGTTCGTGCTGCCGATCGTATCGATGACGTTCAACATGGCAGGGGAGGCCTGGCAGTGGATCGCGGAGGCCTCGCGCTACCTGCCGATGTCCGCGGCACAGTACGCCATCAACCCCGTGCCGGAAGGCGCCGACGGCCTGTCGCCGGAGGTCGCGTATCTCACGCTGGCCGGATGGGTCGTCGCCGGGATGCTGGGAGCCTGGGCCGTACTGCGCACCCGCGACGCGTGAGAGCACGCCACCGCAGACCGGTGACGCGTAGAGTCGAGCCCGTGTCGAGCACGCGTGGTCGGAGCTCCTCCGCCGGCCGGATCCCCGCACAGGATCCGGCCGCGGAGGAGCTTCGTTTGCCGCGACCGCCGGGCATCATCCGGCGGTTCTGGGCGCGGCATCCGCTCTTCGCCGACATCCTGATCGCGCTCGTCTGCCTGGTGATGTCGATCACCCCCGCGGTGATGTACACGACCGACCGCGTCGGGTCGGACGGCGAGATGATCGCCTCCAGCCCGCCACCGCTGTGGGCGAGCATCACGATCTCGGTTCTCGTGTTCGCAGCGTGCGCGCTCCTGCTGCGCCGCCGACGCTGGCCGACGACCGTGCTGATCGCGTCTTACGTCGTCGCCGTCGTGTACCTGCTGGTGCTGGACCCCGCCGGGGGGCCGCTGCTGCTCGTCGCGAGCTACGGCATCGCCGTCTACCGCTCATCACGGGCCGCCTGGACGGCGTTCGGGATCGGGATCGGCGGGCTCACACTCCTGGCCGCCGCCCTGCAGCTCGCGGGCGCGATCACGCTACAGGCGGCGGCGAACGCCGTGCTCGGTCAACTGACGCTCGCCCTCATCGGCACCCTCATCGGCACCAACGTCGGCGGACGCAAGCGCTACGTCGAGGCGATCATCGATCGCTCGCGTCAGCTGCTGAACGAGCGCGACCAGCAGGCGCAGATCGCCGCAGCCGCCGAACGTGCGCGCATCGCCCGCGAGATGCACGACGTGGTCTCGCACTCGCTGACCGTCATCGTCGCGCTGTCCGAGGGCGCTGCGGCGACAACGGATCGCGATCGCGCCAGGGACGCCGCCACGGCCGCAGCCGCGACCGCACGCGGAGCGCTGACCGAGATGCGCTCCATGCTCGGCGTGCTGCGTGACGGAGAGTCCGATGCACCTCTGGCTCCCACCGCTCCCGTCGATCCTCGGACCACGGTCACGGCAGCGCAGCGCGCCGGATTTCCGGTGACGCTCTCGGTCTCCGGCGACGCCCGCGTCGCCGAGCCGGTCGAATTCGCCATCGGCCGGATCGTCCAGGAGGGCATCACGAATGCCATGCGCCATGCTCCGCAGGCGACGGCCGTGTCGGTGCGCATCGATCGCGCGAACGATCCGACCGTGGTCGAGATCGTGAACGACGGCGCCTCGGCGGACGCCACCGCCGACTCCGGCGGTTTCGGCATCCGCGGGCTGGCCGAGCGGACGGCGCACCTCGGCGGCGCACTCGACGCGGGGGCCGCACGCGGCGGACGATGGGTGCTGCGCGCGACGTTTCCCGCGGCCGATCCGATCGAGAAAGGAGACGCATGAGCGAGCAGATCCGCCTCCTCCTCGTCGACGACCAGGAACTCATCCGGGTCGGCTTCCGGCTCGTGCTGGAGGCCGAGGAGGACCTCGTCGTCGTCGGAGAGGCCGGTGACGGCGCCGCTGCCATCGCGCGCGCCGCGGCGCTCGCTCCGGACGTCGTCCTCATGGACGTGCGGATGCCGGGTACGGACGGCATCGCCGCCACTGACGCCATCGTGCGCGCCCATCCGCAGACCCGCGTGCTCGTTCTCACCACCTTCGACCTGGACGAGTACGCGTTCGGTGCGATCAGAGCCGGTGCGAGCGGATTTCTCCTCAAGGATGCGCAGCGTCAGGAGCTGATCGCCGCGGTCCGCGCCGTCCACCGCGGGGATGCCGTGCTCGCGCCGCGGGTGACCCGCCGTCTTCTGGAGCACGTGGGGCCACGGCTGACGGGCACGCAGCCGGAGGACGACCCGACGGTGACCCTCACCGAGCGCGAGCGCGACGTGTTCGTCCAGATCGCTCTCGGATCGTCCAACGCCGAGATCGCGCAGGCGCTGTTCCTCAGCGAATCCACGGTGAAGACCCATGTCGGCCGGGTGCTCGCGAAGGTCGGCGCCCGCGACCGCGTGCACGCCGTGATCCTCGCCCACCGACTGGGTCTCGTCGACTGACGGTGCGGCTCACCCCACGACGACGAGATCGTGATCCAGGTGGGCGGCCATCGCGACGGCGGCGGCGACGGCATCCTGTTCCTCGATCGCGCCGAGGATGGCCGCGTGGTCGGCGTCGAAGACGCCGAGATCTGCACCGTGCCGCAGCCGACCGGCACGCACCGCTCCCCGGATCACGGGCATGACGGCGACGTAGAGGCCCGCCAGCAGACGGTTGCCGGACGCTTCGAAGACGAGATGGTGGAAGCTCCCCGGCGTCTCGCCGAGCTCCTTCGCGAACGGCGTACCCGCGGTGATCCGGAGGTCGCGCTCGCAGACGGCCCGCAGCAGATCCAGGTGCTCATCGGTGCGGCGGACCGCCGCCTGTCGGACGGCCTCCATCTCAAGGGCCCGACGGTAGACGAGGACCTCTTCGAGCGAGTACTCGGCGAGATGGTCCGTCACGACGGACGCCACCGGTGTGCGCGAACGCACGAAGGTCCCGACCCCTTTGATCGGCTCCAGCATCCCTTGACTGGCCAGCGCGCGAACCGCTTCGCGCACCGTCGACTTGCCGACCCCGATCAACGCCATGAGCTCGGGTTCGCGCGGGATGCGGCTGTTGATCGGCCAGTCGCCGCGCGCGATGCGCGCCTTGAGGAAATTCAGGGTGTCGACGGCCTTGTGCGAGCCCGTCGGACGATCCGGCATGTCGTCAGCCGGCCGGGGGTGCCGCGCACGTGACGATGCCGGCGATGGTCGCGTGGTACTGGTCCGCGGTGAACGGCAGCCCGAACTCAGGAGCGGTCTGCCCCTCGGCTGCGGGGACCTTGGACGCGATGGCGGCCAGCTCCCACGCGAGATACGCCGCGATGCTGCTGCCGGATGCGGAGTTGTTCAGCGTGACAGCGACCGTGAAACCCGTCGCCGGGTCCGAGTACGCCGATGTGGCATATCCCGCCGTCCACCCCTGCTGACCGATCATCGATCCGACGAGGAACGCGCCACCGGTCGCCTGGTACCAGGACGGCGCGCCGGCCGCCGCCGGAAGCGGTGCGCCGAAGCGAGCGGGCTCGGCCCCTTCGGCGCGCAGCGCCTGCGCGGCCGTGGCCTGGATGTACGTGCCGAGCTCCTCGATGGTGGATACCGCGCCCGAGTCGGTGAAGCCCATGCTCGCCGAGGCGACGCTGACATCGATCGGTGCGGTGCAGTCGTACCCGCCCTCGACGGCGGGGAGGTGGTTGCCGCGCATGACCGGTCCATCCGACGCCGCAGCCGCGGTGGCACCGGGCAGACGCGTCCGCTCGAGCTCGAGCGGATCGGTGACGTACTTGTCGATGAGCGCCGACGCGCTCATCCCGGATGCGCGCTCGAGCGCGAGACCGAGCAGAAGATAGCCGGAGTCCGAGTCCTGGTACGCGGTGCGCGGCGCCGACGCCTGCTGACCGATGCCGAAGGCGGCGAGCTCCAACGGGCTCCACACGCGCTCGGGCGTCGTGAGCCAGGCGTTCTTCAGCTTGGCCTCGGAGGAGCCGATGCCACCGGCGCCGTTGCAGAGGTCGACCAGCGTGATGTCCTTCAGATCCGCCACGCCGGAGACGTAGTCGGGCACGGACGCGTCGAGTTCGATGAGGCCGTCGTCGGCCATGCCGTACAGCACGTCGCAGGTCATCAGACGGGTGACGTCCGCGACGCGGAACGACATGTCGGTGCTGACAGGGGTGTCGTCGCCCTGCGCCTGCGTCCCCGTCGCGGCCACCCACTCGCCGCGCCACGGCACCCACACGCCGACGATCGCGCCGGAGGAACCCGACGCAGCGATGGCGTTGTCGACGGCGGCCTGCATCTGCGCCACAGTGTCTTCGGGGAGGGCGCCATCGACCTGCGGCGGCGGCGTGTACGTCACATCCGCTTCACCGGAACAGCCGACCAGGACAAGCGCGAGCGCCGTCGCTGAGGCGGCTGCTGCGCCCCAACGGCGCGACGACAGAAGGTGCATGGATCCACTCCCGGGGTATCTTCAGAGAGTCTAGAGGCCGCATCCTGAAAGTCACCCCGGATGCCGCCGCTCGCCGCTCCGGCACCCATCGGCGCTCTACAGTTGGGGGCGTGTCCCACACCTTCGACGCCGATGTGGTGGCAGCCGTGCTGCGCCACATGAACGGCGATCACGCCGACGACAACCTGCTGATCGCCCGCGCGTTCGCCGCGGCATCCGGATCCCCGATCGTGGATTCGGTGATGACCGGGTTCGACGGCGGAGCGGGGACCTGGCGGCTCACGCACGCCGACGCGACCGCCGAGGAGCTACGTGTGCCGTGGCCGGGTGGCGCGATCTCCGAGCGAGCGGCTGTTCGCCGCGAGATCGTCGCGCTCTACGACGCGGCCTGCGCACGGCTCGGCGTCGCGCCTCGCCCGCACGCCTGACAATCGTCCTTCACGCCAGGTTAGGTTGCCCTTACACTGGGGGCATGTCCGAAATCCTGTCGTTCTCCGCAGCGCTGCGTGAGCGGTCCTCCGGGTCGCACTCCCGCAGCGAGCACGCCGGATTCATGGGCGACCTTCTCACCGGCGAGGGCTCCCGCGACGATTACATCGCGCTCGTCACGCAGCATTACTTCATCTACGAGGCGCTCGAGGCGGCCGGCGAACGGATGCGCAAGGACCCCGTCGCCTCGGTCTTCCTCAGCGACAAGCTCACCCGTCTCCCCGCGCTCGAGGCCGACCTCGAGTTCCTCCTCGGCCCGGATTGGCGCGCGCGGATCCGAGCACTGCCGACCACACGGCGCTACGTCGAGCGGATCGAACAGGTCGGCGCCACGTGGCCGGGAGGCTTCGTCGCCCACCACTACACGCGCTACCTCGGCGATCTGTCCGGCGGAGTGTTCATCGGGCGTGTGATGCGGCGGCGCTTCGGATTCGAGACGAACGGCATCGGCTTCTACCTCTTCGACGACATCGCGGACCCCAAGGCGTTCAAGGAGGTCTACCGCGACCAGCTGGATGCTGCGCCGTGGGACGACGCCGAACGCGAGCGCGTCATCGACGAGGTGCTGCTGGCCTACCGATTCAACACCGAGCTGTTCGAGGACCTGGACCGCGCCCGCGCAGCGGCCTGAGCTCAGCCCGTCACCTCGGGAGTCGAGTTGCGCTCCCATGCCGCGCGCATGAAGCGGCGGACATCCTCGTCCACGCGGATGTCCCGCGGCCGCAGCGGTCGCGACAGGTACAGCCCGTCCAGGGACGTGAGCCGGCTCAGCGCGACATAGGTCTGACCGGGGGCGAATGCGCCGGAACCCAGATCGATCAGCGCGCGATCGTACGTCTTGCCCTGCGACTTGTGGATCGTCACCGCCCACGCCAGACGCAGCGGGAACTGTGTGAATTCGGCGACCACGTCGCGGGACAACGTCTTGGTCAGGGGGTTGTAGGCGTACCGGTACCTCTCCCACACCGCCGGCTCGACGTCGACCTCCTCGCCGTCGATGTCGACGCGCACCGAGCCGCCGAGGATGCGGGTGACCGTGCCGATCGTGCCGTTCACCCACCGAGGCGGCTCCCCCGCCATCGCCGTGTCGTTTCGCAGGAACATCACCTGGGCTCCGACCTTCAGCTTCAGCTCGGCGTCCGCGGGGAAGTTCGACTCGCCGCGCCCGAAGTCGCCGTTGATCTCGGCTTTGGCGGTCTGTTCGCGGCCGCCGAGTGCCATGAGATGACGGCGATTGATGCTGTTGACGATGTCGTTGCGGGTGGCGAGCGTGATCATCGGCACCTCACCGGGCTCTGGGTCCGGCTGGGGGCGCGCGCCCTGGGTGTTCAGCACGTCGGCGATCTCGGCGGTCACACGCCCGTAGCGGACCGCATTCAGCATCGCCTTGAACCCGTCATCCGACTGGCGATGGATCTCGACCAGCTCGCGGACATGCAGCTGGGCGCCGTGCCGACCGAGGTCGAGCAGACCGTCGTCATCACCGGGCGCAGAGCCCGCCCACACCTTCGCGTCGAAGAACCAGAACGATCGGTAGTGGTCCTCGACGTAGCGCGCCTCATCGCCGCGGGGAGGGACGGGCGCGAGCTGATACGGGTCGCCGAACATGACGACCTGCACGCCGCCGAAGGGTTGCGCACGACGCCCTCGAGCCTGCCGAAGTGCACGGTCCATGGCGTCCATCAGGTCGGCGTTGACCATCGAGACCTCATCGATCACGAGCGTCTCGATCGCGTTCAGGATGCGCCGGGTCGGATCGCTCTGATCGATCTCGCTGTCCGCGATGAGGCCGATCGGCAAGCGGAACAGCGAGTGGATCGTCTGACCCTCGACGTTGAGCGCGGCGACGCCGGTCGGCGCGCAGATCGCGATCTGCTTCTTGGTGTTCCACGCGAAGTGCTGCAGCAGCGTCGACTTGCCCGTCCCCGCCCGACCGGTCACGAAGACGTGCTCATCGGTGTCCTCGATCAACCGGAAGAGGGCTTCCTGTTCGGCGGAGAGAGGGGGGAGAGACACGGCATCCATGGTACGTCGCGCGACCCCGCTACCTCCGGCAATGCTCGGCTTCATCTCAGGACGCCCCTCATAGACTGACGCCATGGAGCAGCCTGCGGCCGGGTCGCCCCGGCGCGCGCGCCTCGGGGCCGATCTGTCGATCCTCGTGCTGATCGGCGTTCTGCTCCTGGCCGCGCTGGGCGCCGGAGGCGCAGCGCTGTACCAGCAGTTCTACAGCCCCGCTTCATTCGTCACCCGATATCTCGACCTGCTGGCCGCCGGCAGAGCAGGTGACGCTCTGCTGGTCCCCGGCGTCGCGGTGGACCGCGCGACGCTCGAGGATGCCGGTGTGGATCCGACCGCGTCCGAGGCGCTGCTGCGCCAGGCCGCCCTGGCACCGTTGACCGATGTCGAGGTCGTCTCCACCACGCAGAAGGACGGCATCAGCGACGTCACGGTCTCGTATTCGGCGAACGGCCACACCGGCGAGAGCACGTTCCGTGTCGAGCAGGACGGCTGGGTCGGAGTCGCGCCGCGCTGGCGCTTCAGCGCGAGTCCTCTCGCGGCCGTCGAGCTTTCGCTGCTCGGCGCCGACAGGTTCGCCGTCAACGGTTTCACGGTCGAGCGCGGCCAGGTCTCGGCATCCGGCGCCGAAGCGGACCCGACGACGCCCATCTCGCTGCTGGTCTTCTCTCCCGGCCTGTACTCGGTCACCGTCGACACCGCAATCTCGGAGTCACCCGGCGTCAGCGTCCTCGCCGACGCCCCGCTCACGTCGACGCCGGTCGGGGTGAACGCCACGGCGACGGACGAGTTCGTCGCCGTCGTGCAGCAGCGCGTCGAGGAGTTCCTCACCGGCTGCACCACCCAACGGGTGCTCAAGCCCACCGCATGCCCCTTCGGCTACGACGTCGCGAACCGCATCGACGGCGAGCCCACGTGGTCCATCGCCCAGCAGCCTCAGGTCACCGTGGAGCCGGACGGCGGTTCGTGGAAGATCCCCGCGACGGATGCCGTGGCGCACATCGAGGTCGACATCCGCTCCCTCTTCGACGGGTCGATCGAGCATGTCTCGGAGGATGTGCCGTTCCAGGTGAACGGGACGATCACGATCCTCGCCGATGGCTCGGCATCCATTCTGGTCGGATCCCCGGCGGACGGGTAGCCGGGAGACGGCCTCGAGCCGCGACGAGGAGACGGCATGAGACCGGCCGGATGCGACCGTCATCGACGGTGACGTGCACGACGCGCTGATCCTGGATGCGGAAGAGGTCGAGGTTCTAGCGACCTTCGCGCGCCGCCGTCCTCGCGTCTTTCGCAGCGAGTTCGGCGAGGCGGGCGTTGTAGTCCTCGAGCTCCGCCTCCCCGGTGCGGTCGGCGTGCCGATCGCGGCGGCGCTGCACCTTGGAGTCGTTGCGGCTCCACTGGATGGCCACGGTGATCGCGAGGATCAGCGTGGGGATCTCTCCGACGGACCACGCGATGCCGCCGCCGATGTACTGGTCCTCGAGCGGGGTCGGCCCCCACGTGCGGCCCATCGCTCCGAACCACTCGGAGACCATCAGGCCGCTCTGCATCATGATCGCGATGCCGAAGAACGCGTGCATCGCCATGACCGCGATGAGCGTGATCAGACGCCCCGGATACGGCAGCCGGTACGGCACGGGGTCTGCGCCGATCAGGCTCATCACGAACAGGTAGCCCGAGATCAGGAAGTGCGCGACCATCCACTCGTGCCCGAGGTGCTCGTACATCGACCAGCGGAAGAGGTCCGTGAAGTAGAACGCCCACAGCGAGCCGATGAACATGCCGGCCGCGACGAACGGGTGCGTCACGACGCGGGCGAACGGGGAGTGCACGGCCCACATGATCCATTCGCGCCCGCCGCGCGTGCCGTCGTCGCGCTTCTCGATCGCGCGCAGCGCGAGGGTGATCGGGGCGCCGGAGACCAGCAGCAGCGGAATGGCCATCGACAGCAGCATGTGGCCCATCATGTGCACGCTGAACAGGTAGTCCTGATAGGCATTGAGAGCACCGCTGGTGACCCAGATGAGCAGCAGGACTCCGAAGACCCAGAACACCGTGCGGTGGATCGGCCAGCGGTCCCCGCGGCGCCGCAGCCGGAGGACCCCGGCCAGGTAGAACACCAGCCCGAAGCCACCGGCGACCAGCCACAGCACGTCGATGTTCCACTCGGTGAACCAGCGGTCGATCGTGAACTCGGGCGGCAGCGGCGAGTCGGTGAGGATCTCCGCGGGCGTGCGGACGGCCGGCGGTGCGTCTCCCGCCGGCGGCTCGGTGCGCGCGAGCGCCGCCGCGGCTCCCGAGGCCAGGCCCATGAGGGCGACCTCGCACAGCACCAGCATCCAGAACCAGCCTCGGTTCCCGTCGATCCTGGGGATGAGGCGTGCGCGGTACCAGGCACCGAGGATGCCCATCCCGACCAGCAGCACGACCTTGGCGATCAGGATGCCGCCGTACGGCGTCAGGAGACCACCCCAGTCGCCCAGGGCGATGATCGAGCGCGCGAGACCCGACACCGCGACGACGACGAACGCGGCCAGCGCGAGCGTCGAGTAGCGCTGCACGAGGGAGGTGACCTCGAGATCCGGCGTGCGCCGCAGCAGGACGACGAGCAGGAGCCCACCGAGCCACACCGCCGCGCCGACGGTGTGCAGCAGGATCGAGTTGACGGCGATGTTGTGGCCCGCGACGTCGCCGGAGTGCCCCTGCGTCGCCAACGGGAGGAACGAGGCCGCAGCGAGGATCGCGGTGAGCAGCACCGGCGTCCAGGTGCGCCAGGCGAAGGCCAGAACGGTGACGGTCGCGCCCATGAGGGTGGTGATGAGCCAGGACTGGCCGAGAGCCGTGTTCAGCAGGAAGCTCCCGAGCTGCTCGCCGAACAGAGGATCTGCGCTCAGCGCCGGGTTGAACACGGACATGAACGTGAGGAACGCGCTGGTTCCGGATGCCACGGTGAAGGCCGCGGCACCGGCCGACGCGGCATCCAGCGCCCGCTCGAAGGGCTTGGTGCCCGTGCGGAGCGCGAAGAGCGCGAGCACGAGTGAACCGAGCATGACGGCAGCGGTGACGTTGGTCAGCATCTTGACCAACGGCAGCCCCCAGCGCACCACGGGGCCCGGATCCAGCAGTCGCGGCGCGTCGGCCGCCCCGCCGTAGATCAGGGCGAGAACGGTGGCGACGACACCGGCAGTGAGAAGGATCGCAGGCCCGGCGATGCGATACGCCGAGACCCGCTGCGCTGGCGTGGTCACCCTGCCAGCCTAATCGGCGCCCGGGAGGGCGATTCCCAGGTGGGAAGCACAAAGGCCGCCCCCTCGACGGGAGCGGCCTTCGAAAGGAAGCGGTCTTACTTGACGGCGGCCTTGAGCTTGGAACCGGCGGTCACCTTGACGCGCTTGCCGGCCGGGATCTTGATCTCGGCACCGGTCTGCGGGTTGCGGCCCGTGCGGGCGGCCGTGTCGACCTGCTCGAACGAGATCCAGCCCGGGATCGAGACCTTGCTGCCCTTGGCAACAGCGTCGGAGACCGAGGAGAACAGAGCGTCGAGCACACCGGAGACGGTGGCCTGGCTCTGGCCGGTGGCGGAAGCGATGCTCGCGACGAGCTCGGTCTTGGTGATGGACTTGTCAGCCATGTCATCCTCCAGCGACGAGGATCCCGTCGCATCGTTGGTGTGACGGAGAGCGTCTGCCCTCCGTTGGTCGTTCGACCGCCTCGAATGTACCAACCATGGCCGACATTTCCGCGTCATTTCGCGGGTTTTGACGTTTTCGGCGGCGTGTCGGGCCACATTCGTCACTTCCGTCACAGCATCCGACGGGTCAGCGTCGGCGATGGGCGGCGATCAGCGCCCGCGCGCTCCGCTCGAAAGCGGGCGTCACACGCTCGTCGCCGTCGAGATATCCGCCGACGAGAGCGGCATCTCTGAGCAGGACGAGGGATGCCGCGGCATCCGCCGGATCGTCGAGTCCTGCCGCTTCGGCCAGCGATTCGAGCGTGGAGCGGAACCACTCGCGATGCTCGGAGATCAGCATGCGCACGGCGCCGTCCGCATCCGGATACTCCGCGGCCGCATTGATGAACGGGCACCCACGGGTGTGACGGTCGCGGACGTCCGCGGCGATCCCGTCGACGGTGGCGTTCAGGAGGACCTCCGGGTCGTCGCTCACTCCCGCGGCGGCGGCGAACAGCCCTTGCAGCACCTCGTCCTCTCCACGCAGGTACGCGAGCACGAGGTTCTCCTTTCCGGCGAACTGCTTGTAGAGCGTGGCGCGGGTGACGCCGGCTTCCTCGATGATGCGGTCGATTCCGACCGCATGGATGCCCTCCTCGTAGAAGAGTCGGGTCGCAGCATCCAGCAGCCGCGTGCGTGCCGCGCTCGGCCGGGGCGTCGTGTTCGAAGTGCTCATCGGATCCTTCCTCTCTCATCGTGTCACCCCGAACGTGATTTCTCGGATCGTCGGGAATATCTTGCGGTAGACCGATCGTTCTGTCTACTATCAGCTTACAACGATTCGGGTGGACCGGATCGCAGACAAAGGAGAAGAAGAGATGAGCAGCACAACCCCGATCGTCCTGATCCACGGCCTCTGGATGACCCCCGAGAGCTGGAACACCTGGGCGGACCGATTCCGCGACCTCGGCCACGAGGTCATCGTCCCCGGCTGGCCGGGTATCGACGACCGCAGCGTCGAAGACGTCCGTCGCGATGCCTCCGCGCTGAAGGGCATCGGTCTGAAGCAGATCGTCGATCACTACGAGCGCATCATCCGCGCCCTGCCCGAGAAGCCGATCATCATGGGGCACTCGTTCGGCGGGGTGATCACGCAGATGCTCGCCGACCGCGGCGTCGGCGCAGCGTACGTCGCCGTAGCCCCCGGACAGACCGCCGGCATCACGACACTCCCGCTGTCCACACTCTGGACCGGCACGCCGATCCTGGCGAACCCGTTCGGTCGCAACGGCGCCAAGCCGTTGTCGAAGCGGCACTTCCACTTCACGTTCGGCAACGACCTCTCTCGCGCCGAGTCCGACCGCCTCTGGAAGCAGTACGCGGTGAACTCGTACAACCGCGTGTTCTTCGAAGGCGTCGCGTCGGCGTTCAACGAATCCGGCGGCGTCACGCACGTGAACTACGCCCGTGCCGATCGCGCACCGCTGCTCGTGCTCACCGGCGAGATCGATCACGTCGTACCGCCGGCCATCGGCCGCGCGATCGTGAAGAAGTACCGCGGCACGGGCAGCCCCGCCGTGGTGGACTACAGGGAATACCCCGGACGCACGCACCGGCTGGTCAGTCAGGACGGGTGGGAGCAGATCGCCGACGACGCCATCGCCTGGGCCGAGAAGCACGCGACGGCGCCCGTCACCTGGTGAGTCGGCGGCGTGCGGCGACGCGAATGAGCACGCCCGGTCCGCAGGAGCACCATCCCAGGGCACACGAAAAGGGCGAGGTTCCGAAGAACCCCGCCCTTTTCAGAACTGCTGGAGAGTGCTTACCAGCTGGACTTGGTCACACCGGGCAGCTCGCCACGGTGTGCCATGTCGCGGAAGCGGACACGCGAGATGCCGAACTTCGTCAGCACGCCACGGGGGCGGCCGTCGATGGCGTCACGCGAACGCACGCGAGCCGGCGACGCGTTGCGCGGCAGCTTCTGCAGGCCGACGCGGGCGGCCTCGCGGGCCTCGTCGGTGGCGTTCGGGTCGACGAGCGTCTTCTTCAGCTCGGCGCGACGCTCGGCGTAGCGCTCGACGATGACCTTGCGCTGCTCGTTGCGAGCGATCTTGCTCTTCTTAGCCATGGATCAACGCTCCTCTCGGAATTCGACGTGCTTGCGGACCACCGGGTCGTACTTCTTCAGCACGAGGCGGTCGGGGGTGTTACGACGGTTCTTCTTGGTCACATAGGTGTAACCGGTGCCCGCCGTCGAGCGGAGCTTGATGATCGGACGGACGTCCTGTGCCTTCTTGGCCATTAGAGCTTCACACCCTTCGCCTTGAGGTCGGCGACAACCTTCTCGATGCCGCGCGCGTCGATCACCTTGATGCCCTTGGCGGACACGTTGAGCGTGATCTTACGACCGAGCGACGGGACGTAGTAAGTCTTCTTCTGCACGTTCGGGTCGAAGCGACGCTTCGTCCGGCGGTGCGAGTG
This sequence comes from Microbacterium sp. NPDC056234, assembly GCF_042267585.1. Classification (NCBI taxonomy): domain Bacteria; kingdom Bacillati; phylum Actinomycetota; class Actinomycetes; order Micrococcales; family Microbacteriaceae; genus Microbacterium; species Microbacterium sp. NPDC056234. The sequence goes on along the minus strand of NZ_JBHJTE010000001.1, from coordinate 559,592 downwards.
CGAGACGTTGTGACCGAAGCCGGGAACAGCTCCTGTCACCTGGCACACTGCTGCCATGTGATTACTCCTTCAATACCGTGAGACCGGACGGCCTCACCCAAGATCCCTTGTCTGCGTGCCGTCCTTGCGGGCCCGGCATGCGAACTGCGCACAGGAGTGTGCGCAGACAAAGAGTCAGTCTAGCATGGATGCCGCGGCTGCCCCGCGCCCCCAGCGGAACGCCGAGACGGTCGGGTCCCCCGGGATCCAGAAGCGCCAGGGGAAGGCATCCGTCCCGGCAGCGCCGGCGACCCCGACCCGCGGACCGCTCGCGATGTCGCTCAGCGGATCATCGAGCCACAGCTCGGCGTGCGCGCCGGCCCACTCCGCCGCGGTCACGGCGTCGATGCCGTCGTGGTGCGGGTGCCTCAGCCCCGACACCTGCCCGAAGCGCCCTGGGCCTCTGGCCAGGTCGCGTCCCGTCCGCCCGGATCGGGATGCCGCGGCATCCCGCCCTTCGACCACTTCACCCGCGCGCAGCAGCACACCGCCGGCGACGCCGTCCGGTCCGCTGACCACGTTGACGCAGGAGTGGATGCCGTGACTCAGGTACACGTAGAGGTGACCGGGTTCGCCCCACATCGTGGCGTTGCGCGCCGTGCGGCCCATGCGCGCGTGCGAACCGGGGTCGGGAACGAGCCCTGTTCCCTGCCCGTGATAAGCCTCGGCCTCGGTGATCCGCAGGGTCACCGGCTCACCATCCACGACCGTCCGCAGCCGCCCGCCGAGCAGCCGCGGGGCGACTTCGAGCGGGAGCCCTTCGAGCTCCTCGCGCGCAGCCCTGTGCAGCACGGGTCAGAACACCGGCCCCACCGGACACCACGAGATGTCGAACCCGGTCACGGGAACGATCTCCTCGCCCGTCTCGGTGTCGAGCACGTGCGTGTGCAACGTCTGCGGGAGCGGCGCGAGCAGGTCGTCGTACGGATTGTTCGCGAGATCGGGAGCGACGGTGACGGCGGTGTACTGCCCGCTCGGCGATGCGCACACCTGCAGGATCGTGTCGGTGCTCGGCACCTCGATCAGCGGTGTCGCCGCGCCGTCCTGATCGACGCGGATCACGGCCTGCCCGGTGGGGAGGCCGTTCTCGTCTCGTGCGACGATGTGCCGGAGCGTGCCGTCCGGATACGGCGCGATCGTCGTCGCGATCCCGTAGTCCGGATCGGATGCGGGCAGCGGCGCCTCGGATCCATCCGCGAGATTCAGCTCGACGATGCTGCCGTCGGTGCGCTCGATGACCGCCGTGTACGTCCCGCGGGACACGCCCATGATGCTCATCGCATTGCCCAGGGCCTGCGTCCCGGCATCCGAGGAGAGGTCCTCGAGTGCGAGCGCACCCGCCCAGTCGATGAACAGCACCGCGGCCGAGTCGGGGACGAACTCCCACTCGGCGATGCTCGCCTCGGCGTCGGCGACCTCGACGATGCGTGGTTCGCCCGAGCCGTCGAGCGGCTGCGTGACGAGCACGCTGGCCCGACCGCTCGTGTCGGTGAGGTCGCGATCGGAATAGGTGTAGCCCACGAGTCCGCCGCGGTCGGACACCTGCACCCCGGTGACGAAGCCGTCTCCGGGAAGGGTCAGCTCCCGCGGCTGCGAGCCGTCGCGGTTCATGACGAGCACGGAGGATCCGTCCTCGTCCTCGACGGCGACGACGAGCTGCGTCGTGGTCGCGCGGAAGTCGTCGATCCGCTCATCGGTGAACACCGGCACGGCCTTCTCGCCGGTGAGGTCGGTGCGGAAGATGCTGTCTTCCCCCTCGGCATCCCGCTTGAGCAGGAACACCTCGGATGGCGGCGTGGTGAACGTCGTTGTGAGATCCGTGGAGGGGCCGCCACCCGTGCTCGCGACGTCGGACACCCGAACGGAGTACGTCGTCTCATCGTCGAGGGGGACGGTGAAGCGGACGCCGACGCTGCGCCCGGCGGCGTCCACGGTGAAGGGCACAGCGGGCTCGACGGTGACCTGCTCCGCGTCGATCGGAGTCAGCGGCTGGTTCGTGGTGAGGATCAGGCGGCTTCCGGAGACCTCGATCGCCTGTGCGGGGTCGATCTGCTCGGCGACGAGTCGCGGTCCCTGCGTGAGGCTGATGACGCCCAATGTCGCTCCCACGATGGCCAGGACGCCGAGGACCGATACCAGCAGGATGCCGAAGCGGTGGTCGCGCCGGGTGCGGGTCTTCTCGGGTGCCGGGCTCTTCGCCGCGGGCGAGGCGGCGGGTTCGGGAGCATCGGAGGGCGAGGAGGGGACGGCGGGTTCGGGGGCAAGCGTCGTGTCCGGTTCCGTCTCGCCCTGTGCGACGACCATATCGGCCGCCTTGGCGGCCGGGACCGGCTCGGGAGCCGTCTCCGTCACCGGCTCGTATCCCGAGGAGGTGGCGCGGATCGCCGCATCGAAGGCCGTCAGGCGGCCATCCGGGGCACGTTCCGGCGCGGGCGCCGACGCCTCTGCCGCGGCATCCGGAGCGTCGCGGGTCGCTGCGCCTTCCGCGGCCGCCGCCTCCGCGGCCGCGCGCAGTGCGCGCGCCTCGGCCCGACTCCGAGGCGTCGGTGAATCAGTACTCATACGGATCCCCCGGCTCGTCGATCGGGGTGACCTCGGTGGGCTCGACGCTCAGAGTGCCACCGTCATCCGCCGTGATCGTGCCGGTGATCTCGACCCACTGGCCCACCTCGTAGTCGCTCGACCACGAGGCGGAGATCACCGGGATCGACGCCGGCTGCGCATCGATCACGCAGTGGGTGATCACGAGGCGGGAGAGGTTCATCTCGTCATCCCCGTCGCCGGGCGTGACGAAACCGGTGAGCGTGACGGTCGAGCCGTCGTAGCTCTCCGGACGGGTCGCGGTGGCGAACACGCTCGACCAGTCCCCCACGCCGAACGTCGACGTGTCCGCGACGCCGAGCGTGACCGTGTCCGCGCCGGCGAACAGGGTCCCTGCCTCGCCGGCCCGTGACATCGCCAGCTCGACGGACAGGGATGCCGGCGGCAGCACCAGTCCGGCGATCACGACGCCCGATGCCACGACACCCGCCGAGATGCTCCCGACGGTCGCCAGCGAGCGCCTGACCGATGAGGCGTCAGCGTCCGCGGCGTCCGTCCCGTGGTCGTGGTCGTGATCCAGCTCCGCGCCGAGCGGGAGGGTGCACGACCAGACCGCGCCGGCGAGCGTGACGATGGCGCCGGCGACAGCGAACCAGACCGACTCGGGGCTGATGTAGAGCGACAGCCGTCCCGTGAACGCCAGGCCGAGCGTGACGACGGCGAGGCCCGTGGCGAGGCCGACGCCCAGCCACCGCGACCACAGTGCGCGCCGACGGGAGACCTGCTCAGACAAGGACGTTCACCCCGATCCCGATGACGAACGCGTTCAGCAGGACGACTCCGACGATCCCCACCAGGGTGCGGCTGGTGAAGGTGGTGCGCATCAGCGCGAGCATCTTGATGTCGACGAGCGGGCCGACCAGAAGGAACGCGACGATGGCACCGGGCGAGAACGTCGAGGCGAACGACAGCGCGAAGAACGCATCCACGTTCGAGCAGATCGCGACCGTCATGGCGAGCGCCATCATCGCCACGATCGACAGGACGGGATTCGATCCGATCGCGAGCAGCACGTCCCGCGGGATGAGAACCTGCACGGCTCCGGCGACGGCCGAGCCGATCACGAGCGCCGGCATGACGGCGCGCAGTTCGATCAGGAACTGCGTGAGGCTGCGGCGGACGGGCGTGCCGTGCTCGTGGGTCACGCGGTCGCACGTCGCGATGAAGCGCTCGGTGAGCAGGGCATCCGGCGAGGGGTGACGGCTGTAGATCCAGCCGATGAGGTTGGCGATGAGGTAGCCGCCGACGAGCCGCGCGACCAGGATGCCGCCGTCCCACCCGAAGGCGGCATGCGTGGTCAGGATCACGATCGGGTTCACGATCGGCGCGGCCATGAGGAACGTCAGCGCTTCGGCGGGGGCGAGCCCGCGCATCATGAGCCCGCGCGCGAACGGCACGTTGCCGCATTCGCACACCGGGATCAGCATTCCGAGCAGCGACAGCACAGCGCGGCGCGCCCAGGCGCGCTTGGGCAGCCAGCGCTGGATCGCATTCGGGGGGAGCCACACCTGCACGACGATCGACAGCACGACGCCGAGGATCACGAACGGCAGCGCTTCGATCAGCACGCTCAGCGACAGCGTGAGGCCGTCCTGCACGCGGTTGGGCAGCGACACCGAGTACAGCGTCGGCAGCACCAGATCGATGACGAACAGCACCACGAGGATGCCGAGACCGACCGCGATGCCGACGATCGGCGACGGGCGACCCGACCCGGCCGAGGTCGTGAAGCCCGTCGAGGGCCGTGAGGTGAGCACGTTCACGCGGTCGCCGACTCCTGTGCCTGCTTCTTCTTCGCACACGGGGTGCACAGACCGAAGATGTCCACGACGTGGGCCGCCTCGGTGAACCCGTGCAGAGCAGCGGTGCGGTGAGCCCAGGCCTCGACGTCCTTGGCCTCGATCTCGACCGTCAGGCCGCACGAGCGGCAGATCAGGTGATGGTGGTGCCCCTGCGTCGAGCAAGCACGGTAGAGGGCTTCACCCTCTGGGCTCTGCAGCGAATCGGCGTCTCCGGATGCCGCGAGACCTGCGAGGGCGCGATAGACCGTCGCCAGACCGATGCCGGTGTTGTCATCCCGCAGGGTGGCGTGCAGTGTCTGGGCGCTGACGAATCCGCGCGCATCGGCGAGGGCATCGCGCACGCGCTCGCGCTGCCAGGTGTTGCGCTGAGCCATACCCACGATTCTAGGCGGCGGGCCTTGTGCGGGGCTGGGAGCCCTTCAGGGCAGCGCGCAGCGCGACTCAGGCGGTCCGTCGCACGCGCCCCCGACGGTGCTGGATGACCCAGCAGGCCACGTAGATCAGGAACGAGATCGTGGTGATGTACGGGCTCACCGGCAGCGTGCCGGCGAGCGCGAGCAGGATCCCGCCCACAGCGGAGACGAACCCGAACAGCGCCGCCAGCAGCGGCACCACGAGCGGCCCTGCCGTCACGCGCATCGCTGCCGCGGCGGGGGTCACGAGCAGCGCCATCACGAGCAGGGCGCCGATGATGTGCACCGCGACGGCGACGATCAGCCCCAGCAGGATCATGAAGGCGAGGCTGATGCCCCTGGTCGGGATGCCTCGAGCCGACGCCGCGACCGGATCCAGCGAGTCGAAGCGCAGCGGATTCCACATCAGCAGCAGGCCGAGCAGCACGAGGAGGCAGATGCCGATCAGCCAGCCCAGATCAGGGTTGGACACCGAGACGATCTGGCCGGTGAGCAGGCTGAAGCGGTTCGCGCTCCGGCCGTCGTAGAGCGACAGGAACAGGATGCCCAGACCCAGGCCGAACGGCATGAGCACGCCGACGACGGAGTTGCGGTCTCTGGCCTTCGAGCCGAGCAGTCCGATCAGGATCGCCGCGACGAGCGCGCCGCCGATCGATCCGACCACGACGCTCCCGCCGAACAGCAGGGCGGCCGCGGCGCCCGCGAAGGACAGCTCGCTGATGCCGTGCACCGCGAACGCGAGATCGCGCTGCATCACGAAGACGCCGACGAGACCGCCGACGAGTCCGAGGACGGCTCCGGCGATGATCGAGTTCGACAGCAGCGCCACGAGCGCGCCGTAGTCCTCGAACGAGAAGACGTCGCTCCAATCGACCATCGGGGCGATCATGCGTGCTCCTCGTGGTCGTGGTCGTGGTGCGGCTCGGCATCCGGGATGCCGACGACGACCAGGCGGTCGCCGGCCCGCAGCACGAAGACGGGCGTGCCGTACAGGTCGGTCAGCACCCGGCTCTGCAGCACCTCGTCCGGCGTCCCGAGAACGAAACGGCCACCCGCGATGTACAGGATGCGGTCGACACGGCCGAGGATCGGGTTGATGTCGTGCGTGACGAACAGGACGGCCGCGCCGCGATCACGGCGCTGGCGGTCGATGATGTCGGTGACCGCCCGCTGGTTGGCGAGGTCGAGCGCCGAGAGCGGCTCGTCGCACAGCAGCAGATCCGGATGGTCGGCGAGCGCCTGACCGACCCGGAGTCGCTGCTGCTCTCCGCCCGAGAGCTGGCCCACCCTGCGGTCGGCGAACTCGGTCGCTCCGACCGCTGACAGCAGGCCTTCGACGCGCTCGGAGTCCCCTCGTCGCGGCACCGGGAAGCCGAACCGGGTCCCCTGCACGCCGAGGGCGACGACATCGCGCGCCCGCATGCTGGTGTCCGGCGGGAAGGGCCGCTGCTGCGGGATGTACCCGATGCGCGGATTGCCGCGGTGCACAGGCGACCCTCCGACGCGGATGCTCCCTGCGGAGAGGTCCTGCAGCCCGAGGATGGCGCGCAGCAGGGTGGTCTTGCCGGAGCCGGACGGGCCGAGCACCGCGATGAACTCACCGGGTCGGACGTCGAGGTCGAGCCCTGCCCAGAGCTCCCGGTCGCCGCGCTGGATCGCGGCGTCACGGATCGTCAGGATCGGTGCGGCGTCGTCGTGCGCGGGTTCGAGGCCCGCCGCGCTCACGATGCGAGCGCGTCGGCGAGGTTCTGGATCGCGTCGGCCATCCACTCAGAGTACGACGATCCGTCCTCGAGCAGTTCCGTGAAGGCGACGACGGGGATGCCCGCGGCGTCGGCGGTCTCCTCCACGCGCGTGGTCTCGGCGCCACCGGTCTGCGCATTGGTGAGCAGCACGGCCGCGTCACCTGCTTCGATGACCTCGATCGCGGCCAGGAGAGTCGCCGGGGACACATCGCTGCCCTCCTCGACCGCCTCGGCGAAGCCCTCCGGAGTGACGTCGGTGAGACCGGCGGCCTCGGCGAGGTATCCGGGCAGCGGCTCCGTGATGAAGACACCGGTGCCCGCGTACTGCGTGTTCAACTCGGCGAGGTCGGCCTCGTAGCCCTCGAGGTCGGCGATGATGTCGTCCGCGGCTGCGGTGAAGTCCGCCTCGCCGTCCGGATCGAGCGCGGAGAGTTCGGCGGCGATGTCCTCGACGACGTGGATCATCGTGTGCGGGTCGAACCAGACGTGCTCGTTGAACCCCTCGATGTGGTCGTGACCCTCGTGCTCGTCGGCGTGCTCGCCCTCGGCGTGTTCACCTTCAGCGTGCTCTTCTTCGGCGTGCGCTTCGTCGACGTGCTCTTCCTCGTGCGCGTGGGCGTCCGCATCCTCTTCGTGCCCCTCATTGCCGGGGTAATCGTGCGCGAACTCGACGGCCGTGAGGATCGCGGCATCCGACCCCTCGAGGAGGTCCTCGATGAACGAGTCGTATCCGCCGCCGTTCTCGATGACGAGGTCGGCGTCCTGAACGCTCAGTCGGTCGCGGGCAGAGGCCTCGTACGAGTGCGGGTCCTGCGCTGCGGAGTCGATGATCGAGGTGACCGAGACGCGCTCTCCGCCGATCTGCTCGGCCAGCGAGCCGTAGATGTTGGTCGTAGCGATCACGGTGAGGGCGTCGGTACTGCCGGTACCGCCTTCCGCGCTCGGGGTGGTCGCACATCCGGCCAGAGCGATGGCGGAGGCGGACACGAGCGCGAGGGCGGCGACGGGCTTCTTCATACCCTCATCGTACGTTCATGAGAATGATTCTCAAAATCGAGTAGATCGATCTAATGCCAGGCGAGTGCCACGATGACGTCGCCGATCGCGAGAACTCCGATCGCATACAACAGGCCGCGCAATCCGGCATCCGAGGACTCGCGGTTGCGGAGAGCGCGCTGGCGCACCATCGCGACGATGACGATCGCCAGGATCACGACGGCGATCGCCAACTTCACGATCATCTTCGACTCGACGACCTCGAGACCGTCGAACTTGCGCACCGCGATCAGGGCGCAGCCCGAGACGATCTGCACGATCGAGCCGACCAGCATCGGCGAGAAGTCGAAGGACTTGCGCCACGGCATCTGAAGGATGAACGCGCCGACGATGGCCGACGTTCCGACGATATGCACGACGAGCAGGACCAGGCGCAGGATCTCCAGAGCGGACACGAGGACTCCCGGGGGTAGGTGAGTGTTTACTCACCCGATGCTACAGTGAGTGAACACTCACCTGTCAACCCACCGCGAGGAGATTCGCATGACAGCCCGCGAACGCATCCTCGATGCCGCAGCCCGCATCATGCGCGAGCAGGGCATCGTCAGGGCGACCACCAAGGAGATCGCCCGAGCCGCTGCATGCTCGGAAGGGTTGCTGTACAAGAACTTCGCCGGCAAGCATGAGCTGTTCGTCGCGGTGCTGCAGGAGCGGCTCCCCCGCCCCTTCGCCGGGATCGAGCCGGGGATCGGTGACGCCGTCGAGAACCTCGAGCGCGCGACGGTCGGGCTGATCGAGTTCTTCGCGGAGGGCTTTCCGATCGCTGCCGCATTGTTCGGCGATCGGGAGCTGCTGTCGGCCTGGCGCACCCAATCCGATGCGCGCGGAGGCGGCCCTGAAGCGCCGCAGCGCATGCTGACCGCGTACATCCGAGCCGAACAGACGGACGGCAGGATCCGTGCGGATGCCGACGCCGACGCGGTTTCGGCTCTGCTCGTCGGCGCCGCGCTGCACGAGGCGTTCCTCGCGAGCTTCTCGAATCGGCGCATCGATGCACCGGAGTCGCTCGCTCGACGCTGGGTATTCAGCGCACTGGGCTGATCCGGGGACGCGAATGGCCGCCTCGACGCGATCGAGACGGCCAGTCGCGACACCTAGGTCAGTCGGTCGGTGCGATCCAGACCGTGGTCTCACCGGGGACGGATGCCTCGGCATCCGCACCGCTGGAGAGGAGGACCGAGCCGGCATCCGCGTCGAGGGCGAAGGGCTCGGTGCCGAAGTTGGTCACGACCTGCCAGCCGTTCGGCCGGACGAACCGCAGCACATCCGCTCGCCCGGTCTCGAGCCATTCCAGGCTCTCGTCCGTCTGCAGTTCGTGCCGCAGCGCCAGCGCACGACGGTAGAACGCCAGCGTGGAGGCCGAGTCGAGAGCCTGGCCGTCCACCGCGTACTCGGCGAACCACGCCGGCTGCGGCAGGTGAGAGCCCGCCGAGCCGAAGCCGAAGGAAGAGCCGTCGGCGGTCCAGGGCAGCGGAACGCGGCATCCGTCGCGGCCGAGGCCGTCGAACGCGCCGCCGCGGAAGAAGGCGGGATCCTGACGCTGCTCGGAGGTGATCGCCGCGACCTCGTGCAGACCCAGCTCCTCGCCCTGGTAGAGATAGGTGCTGCCGGGAAGGCCCAGCAGCAGGAGCGTGGCTGCGCGCGCGCGGCGCAGTCCGCCCTCGCGATCGAGCTGGTCCTCCGGTCCGCCTGCGGCCACCCATTCGGTGCCCTGCTTGACCGCACGTCCGGCGAGCGGGGGCAGACCGTAGCGCGTCGCGTGCCGGGTGACGTCGTGGTTCGACAGCACCCACGTCGTCGACGAACCCGTCACCAGCGCCTCGGCGAGGTTGACCGTGATGAGCCTGCGGAACTCCGTCGCGTCGAAGTCGGCCACGAGCAGGTCGAAGTTGAACGCCTGACCGAGCCCGTCGGCCGACGCGTACTTCGCCCGGCGCTCCGGAGTGTCCACCCAGGCCTCGGCGACGGCGGTGCGCGGCGGGTCGTACGAGTTGAAGACCTTGCGCCATTCGGCGTAGACCTCGTGCACGTCGTCGCGGTCGAACAGCGGGTGGTTGCCGTCGCGCGGAATCGCCTCCAGCTCGGCCTGGCTCGGCAGAGGGTCGGCGAGATCCTTCGTGAGCATGTGGGCGACGTCGATGCGGAAGCCGTCGACTCCACGGTCCGACCAGAAGCGCAACGTCTCGAGGAAGTCCTCGCGCACCTCCGGGTTCGACCAGTTCAGGTCGGGCTGCTCGACGGCGAAGTGGTGGTAGTACCACTGGCCGTCTTCGACGCGCTCCCACGCGCCGCCGCCGAAGGTCGAATACCAGTCGGTCGGCGGCTCGGAGCCGTCGACGCCGGTGCCCTCGCGGAAGATGTAGCGGTCGCGCGCAGCGGAGCCGCGGCCCGCGGCGAGCGCCTCCTGGAACCAGACGTGCAGGTTCGAGGTGTGGTTGGGCACGATGTCGACGACGACGCGGATGCCGCGCTCATGCAGCGCTTCCACCATCGCGTCGAAGTCCGCGAGCGTCCCGAGGCGGGGGTCGACGTCGCGGTAGTCCGCCACGTCGTACCCGCCGTCGGCGAGCGCCGACGGGTAGAACGGGCTCAGCCAGACGGCGTCGATGCCCAGCTCGGCGAGGTAGTCCACGCGGGACAGGATGCCGGGGATGTCGCCCAGACCGTCGCCGTTCGCATCGGCGAAACTGCGCGGATAGATCTGGTAGACGACCGCCTGGCGCCACCAGGCAGGTGTCTCCTGGTCTTCGGGGGTGTCGATGATGAGCGCATCGGTCATGAGTGCGAGAGCTCCTTCGGTGTTCGAGATGGTTCGGATGGTCGGCGGAGGCCGCGTCAGCCCTTGACGGCGCCCTGGGTGACGCCCTCCATGACCCAGCGCTGCGTGAACAGGTAGGCCACGATCGCCGGCGCCATGGCCATGAGGTACGACGCGAACGAGATGTTGTAGTTGTTGCTGAACTGGTTCTGGAACAGGTTCTGCCGCACCGGCAACGTCTGCATGGCAGGGTCCGAGATGATCAGCGACGGCATCATGAAGTCGTTCCAGGCGTACAGGAACGCGAAGATGCCGACGGTCGCGCTCATCGGGGCGAGCAGCGGGAAGATGAGCCTCCAGAATGTCTGCCAGGTCGTCGCTCCGTCGATGCGCGCGCTCTCCTCCAGCTCGAGCGGGATCGAGCGCAGGAATGCGGTGAACAGCAGGACGCTGAAGCTCAGCTGGAACATCGTCGCCAGGATGATGACCCCCAGCGGGTTGTCCAGTCCGACGCGTCCGGTGAGCTGGATCTGCGGCAGCGCCACCACGGGGAACGGGATGAACATCGCCGCGAGCAGGTAGAAGAACGAGTACCGGAACAGCCGGCGGTCCCAGTTGCGCACGATCGCGTAGGAGGCGAACGCCGCCAGGATAATCGTCGCCACGACGGTTCCTGCGGTGACGATCAGCGAGATCGCCGCGCCGACGGGGAACTTCGTCAGGTTCCATGCCGCCACGAAGCCGTCGATCGAGAACGGCGCCGGCAGCGAGAAAGCATTGCCGTCGACGGCCTGACCGGTGGTCTTGAAGGCCATCGAGATCGTGACGTACAGCGGCAGCAGCACCGTGACCGTGCACAGGATCAGGATGATCGTCCCCGACCAGTTGACCCGCTCCATGCGGGTGCGCGGCTTCCCGCCGGAGGCGGTCCGGGTGGTGATGGTCTCGGTCGACATCAGAATGCGTTCCTTCCGCGCGTCAGCGAGAGCTGAAGGAGGGAGATGAGGACGGCCACGACGAAGAAGATGGTCGCATTGGCCATCTGGTACGCGTAGTCGCCGCCGTTGAAGCCCGTGATGATCGACATGGCGACGCTGCGGGTGGAGGTGCCTGGACCGCCGTTGGTGAGGCCGACGATGATGTCGTACGCGTTCAGGAAGCCCTTGAACCCGAGGATGACATTGATCACCACATAGCCCGCGACGAGCGGCACGGTGATCCGCATCAGCTGCTGACGCTTGTTCGCACCGTCGATCGATGCCGCTTCGTAGACCTCGCCCGGCACCGACAGGAGCCCGGCGATGTAGATCAGCAACGTGCCGGGTACCGCCTGCCACGCCGTCACGAACACGATCGCGACCCACGCGAGATCGGGATTGGCGAGCAGGCTGGACTCCAGCGCCTCGATGCCGAGCGCGGACCCGAGCGCGGGCAGCGAGTTCGAGAACAGGAAGTTGAAGACGTAGGCGATGATGATGCCCGAGATCACCATCGGGATCACGAAGATCGTCCGAAGCCCCGTCTTGAACCGGATGCGGGACGTGAGTCCGACCGCGAGCAGGAAGGCCGCGATGTTCACGACGATCACGGTCGCGATCGAGAAGCCGAACGTGAACAGATAGCTCTGCAGGATCGCCGGATCGCTGAACAGGGCGATGTAGTTCGTCAACCCGACGAAGCTCCACTCGCCGATGCCGATCGAATCAGTGAAGCTGAAGAAGATCCCGATCACGCCGGGAACTGTGATGGCCAGGGTGAACAGCAGCAGGCTCGGCAGCAGGAACAGGTAGTAGATCGGCTCGACGCGGCGAGTGCTGCGCCGGATCTTCGTGTCCCCGGCCGTGACGACGGTCGTCGTGGTGCTCATCCTTCGGACTCCTTCGTCTCGGCCGACGGGGCGGGCGCGCGGAAGGCGAGTCGCGCCCAGTCCGCATCCAGGGTGGCGAGGATCGCGTCCGGGTCACCGCCGAGCACCAGGGCCTGCGTGTAGTTGAAGACCGGGATCGTCTTGGGCACGAGCACGGACGGACCCTGGTAGACCTTGCCCTCTTCGTAGTACGGGATCATCCCTGCGATGCGCGGATCGTCCGGGGCCTCGGCATCCTCCATCGGGGTGAAGCCGAGCTGGGAGGCGTTGTAGGACTCGATGTTCTCGGGGAGGTACAGGTACTCGAGGAAGTCGCGCGCGGCATCCTTGTGCTTCGAGCCCTCGGGGATCATGGCCGCGAGGTCCATGTTGACCCGCACGGCGAGGTCCTCGGGGTCCTCGGTCATGGGCAGTGGGAACGTGCCGAGTTCGAGGTCCGGCGAGGTCTTCGCGATCTCGCTGAACGCCCACGGCCCGTGCATGTACATCGCCGCCTCGCCCTTGGCGAAGGCGAGGTTGCCGTCGCCGTAGCCACGGCTGGGAGCGTCCTCGTTCACGTACGTCTGCATGAGCTGGAGCATCCGATCGATCGGTTCGGCGAAGTCCTTCTGGAACGAGACGTCCGAATCAGGTCCGACGTCGCCGCCTTCGGCCGCCAGGTCGTCGAAGAACTCCAGGACGTCGAGGGATCCGCCGAGCGCGTAGTCGTACCAGCCCTGACCGACCGTCCAGTCGTCCTTGAACGTGGCGTAGAACGGGGTGACGCCCGCGGCCTGGAGTTCGTCGCAGACCGCGAGCAGCTCGCTCCACGTCTCGGGGACGTCGAGGCCGTGCGCGTCGAAGATCTCCTTGTTGTAGATGACGGATGCCGCTGTCACCGAGTACGGCAGCGCGCTGGTGCGTCCCTCGCACGATCCGTACTGGTTCATGAGGGGCTCGAGGTCGGCGCGGATGCCGGCGGCGGCCTCCGTGTCCGAGACATCGCTCAGCGCGCAGCGCTGGATGAACCTGGCGACCTCGTGGTTGTAGTTCGCGAGCATGATGTCCGGCGGGTTGCCGCGGACGAAACTCGCGGAGATGACATCGGGTCCCGAGGTGTCGATCTCGACATGGACGTCGTCTTGCGATGCGTTGTAGGTCGCGACCAGGTCGGTCACGAACCCGATCGCCTCACGCTTGTTGAAGGTGAAGCGGATGGTCTCGCGGCCATCGGCCGAGCACCCCGCCAGGGCCGTGCCGACCAGCGCCAACGCGGCTGCGCCGGCCGCCCAGCGCGCCATGGATGTCGATCTCACAGACACCGTCGTCCTTCCGTAGATACACGGATCTTAGATCCGTGGAGTAAATCTAGTGAGCGAATTTACTTCGCTCGACGGTACTCTCTCATTGGAAGACTGGGAGGTCAAGCCAGTGGAGGAAGTCACCGTGAACCTCGGCACCGGACGCGCGAGCGTCGGCGCCGTGCTCGACTTCGCCTGGACGGCCGGGGATTTCACCGCCACGGAGGCGATGGCGAGCACCTCGCTGACCCGGTCGACGGCGATCGACGCCATCGACACGCTCGTGAGCGTCGACATCCTCCGCGAGCTCCCCAACGCCCGAGCGGCCGGCAGCTACCGCTCCGGTCGTCCGGCCCGCCGTTTCGCCGTCTCGCCCGACCTCGGCGTCGTCGTCGGCGTGGATGCCGGAGACATGCACCTCGCCGTCACCATCGCCGATCCGCTCGAGGCCACGCTCGTGCACCACCGCATCGACCTCGATCCCACCCACTCCCCCGACCAGCGGCGCGCGGAAGTGCTCGCCCGCCTGCAGCAGGCACTCAAGGAGGCCGGTGTCACGCAGGACGCGATCCTCGCGATCTGCGTCGGCGTCGCCGCCCCCGTGAATCGCGACGGCATCTCGCCGCCGCATCCCGACGGCTTCTGGGAACGCACGAATCCCCACCTGGCCGAAGCGCTCGGCGGCTGGGCCCCGATCGTGGAGATCAAGAACGACGCGCTGCTCGCCGCGGTCGCCGAGGGCTCGGATCCCCGAGGCGCCGCGATCGGATGCCGCGACTACGTCGCCCTGCTCGCCGGCGAGCGCTTCGGCGGCGGTGTCGTGGTCGACGGACACCTGCTGCACGGCGCGCACGGCGGCGTCGGCGAAGGCATCGTGTTCGATCACATCATCGGCGTCGGATCGGCGTTCGGGCTCAGCTATGCGCTGCACGACCGGGTGCGCGAAGCCGTCGATGGCGGCGAGATCGCACGCGACTCGGTCGTCGGACGGCTCGCGGACGCCGACCGCGCCGACCCGCGCTCCATCCTCGCTCTCGCCGCCTCCGGCGATGCGGACGCCGAGCTCGTCACGAGTCGCGTCGGCGCGACGCTCGCGAGGATCGTCGGCGTCCTCGGCAGCATGTACGACCCCGCCACGGTGATCGTGTGCGGCGCGGTGGCCGAGAGCATCGAGCCGGTGCTCACCGCCGCCCGCGGCATCCTCCCCACGCAGTTGCACCTACCGGCTCCCGAGCTCGTGGCCTCGGCGCTGGGTGCCGAGGTCGTCTCGCTGGGTGCGGTGGCCACCGCTCGCCGCGCCGCCCGGGAGCGGACCGTTCCACGGCTCGCCGAGCGGCGGCTTTCTCGGGCGATGTAGCCCCATCGTCGAGATCTCGGCCAGACTGACGAGATGGTTCACGTCGTACTGATGTGCGGTCCTGCCGGGTCGGGCAAGACGACGGCTGCCCGCCGGCTCGAGGCTCAGGGATACGTGCGGCTGTCGCTCGACGATGTCGCGTGGACCCGCGGTCATCGTCGGCATCCGATCCCACCCGAGGTCGAACACGCCATCCGCGCCGAACTCCGCGAACAGGCCATGCGCCTTGTCGCCGACGGGCGCGACGTGGTGGTCGACGGCTCGTTCTGGTCGCGCAGCAGCCGTGACGAGTACCGCCGGATGCTGGCCCCGCTCGACGTCATCCCGGAGGTCCACTATCTGGCGACGCCGCGCGACGTCGTGCTGGCGCGCGTCGCGCGGCGCGACAACAGTGCGCCGGATTCCCTCGCGCTGCCGCCTGAGCTCGCCGCAGCCTACGTGGATGGGTTCGAGGTGCCGTCGCCCGAAGAAGGCCCGCTGCGGATGCTCCGCAGCTGACGCGCCGTCCTCAGTCGACGAGCAGCGCCGGCTCCTCGAGGATCGCCGCGACATCCGCGACGAAACGGCTCATGCTGTCGCCGTCGATCACGCGGTGGTCGAACGAGCCGGCGACGGTCGTGACGTAGCGCGGTCGCACCTCGCCGTCCACGACCCACGGCTTCTGGCTGATCGTGCCCATCGCGACGATGCCCGCCTCGCCGGGGTTGATGATCGGGGTACCGGCATCCATGCCGAACACGCCGATGTTCGTGATCGTGATGGTGCCGCCCTGCTGGTCAGCCGGCGGGGTCTTCCCATCGCGCGCGGTCAGCGTGAGGCGGTTCAAAGCGCGGGCGAGATCCTTCATGCTGAGATCCTGCGCGTCCTTGATGTTCGGCACCAGCAGACCGCGCGGCGTCGCAGCCGCGATCCCGAGGTTCACGTAATGGCGCACGCGGATCTCGGCGCCGTTGTCGGTCTCGACCCAGGCCGCGTTGACCATCGGGTTGCGGCGGACCGCCCAGATCACGGCACGGGCGACGATCAGCAGCGGAGAGACGCGGATGTCGGCGTAGTCCGGCGACGCCTTCAGGCGCTTGACGAGCTCCATCGTCCGGGTGGCGTCGACGTCCTTCCACACGGTGACGTGCGGCGCGGTGTAGGCGCTCTGCACCATCGCGTTGGCGCTGGCCTTGCGCACACCCTTGACCGGGATCGCCTCGCTGCGCGCCTCGGCATCCTGTGCGGGCGCCGTCGACGCCAGGCCGCGGGCGACGCCGACCGGTGCGGACTGCGGCGCCGGCACGGTCTCTTCGCGCACCTCGCCCCATTCCGGCGTCTCGATGTTGCGGAACACGCTGGCCTGCGACGCATGCTTCACGACGTCTTCGCGCAGGACCTCGCCATCCCCACCGGTCGGAGCGACCGAGGCCAGATCGACGCCGAGGTCGCGGGCGAGCTTGCGGATCGGCGGCTTCGCGATGACGCCGACCGACGAGCGCACCGAGCGCTGCGCCGTGCGCTTGCGCCGCGAGGTCGCCCCCGTGCCACTGCCGTAGCCGACCAGCACCGAACCGCCGCCCTCCTCGGCCGCCGGGGCAGCCGCAGGCGCAGGGGCGGCGACGACGGCATCCGCCACGAAGGAGATGATCGGCGTGCCGACCTCCACGGTGGTCCCCTCGGCCACGAGCAGCTCGCCGACCGTGCCCGCGTGCGGCGAAGGCAGTTCGACGAGCGACTTGGCCGTCTCGATCTCGCAGATGACGTCGTTGATGGCGACCTGATCGCCGGGGGCGACCTTCCACGCGACGATCTCGGCCTCGGTCAGGCCCTCGCCGACGTCCGGGAGGGTGAAGTTCTGCGTGCTCATGTTCATGCCCTTCGACAGGCTCGGGGAGCGGATGGGATCAGTAGGCGAGGGAACGATCGACGGCCTCGAGGATGCGATCGGCATCCGGAAGGTAGACGCCTTCGAGCTTCGCGGGTGGGAACGGTACGTCGAAGCCGGACACGCGCAGCACCGGCGCCTCCAGCGCGTAGAACGCCTGCTCCATGACTGTCGCGGCGATCTCGCTGCCCACGCTCACGAAGCCCTGCGCCTCCTGGGCGTAGACCATGTGGCCCGTCTTGCGGATCGAGTCGAGGATCGGTCCGTAATCGACGGGCGACAACGAGCGGACGTCGACGACCTCGCAGCTCGTGCCTTCGGCATCCGCCAGCGCAGCGGCCTGGAGCAGGGTCGTGACCATGGCTCCGTGCCCCACGAGGGTGACATCCGTGCCCTGGCGCACGACGCGGGAGGAGTGCAGCGGCACGGCCGGGGCGGACAGATCGACCTCGCCCTTGGTCCAGTAGCGACTCTTCGGCTCCATGAAGATGACCGGGTCGTTCGAGCGGATCGCGTCCTGGATCATCCAGTACGCGTCGTTCGGCGTCGACGGGCTCACCACGCGAAGACCCGGAGTGTGCGCGAAGTACGCCTCGGGGCTCTCCTGGTGGTGCTCGACGGCGCCGATGTGGCCGCCGTAGGGGATGCGGATCACGATCGGCAGGCTCAGCCGGCCGTCGTGACGGTTGGTGAGCTTCGCCAGCTGCGTCGTGATCTGATCGAAGGCCGGGAACACGAAGCCGTCGAACTGGATCTCGATGACGGGGCGGAACCCGGCCATCGCCATGCCGATCGCCGTGCCGACGATCCCGGATTCCGCCAACGGCGTGTCCAGTACGCGCCGGGTGCCGAAGTCGCGCTGCAGGTGCTCGGTGATGCGGAAGACTCCGCCGAGCTTGCCGATGTCCTCGCCCATGAGCAGGACCTTCGAATCGTCCTCCATGGCCTTGCGCAGCCCGGCGTTGAGCGCCTTGCTGAACGGCATCGTGTCGATGCTCATGCCGCTCCCCCGTCCTCGAACGATGCTTCGTACTGCGCCAGCCACTCCCGCTGCTGTTCGAGCAGCGGGTGCGGCTCGCTGTAGACGTGGGTGAACATCGTCTCGGCCGTCGGGGAGGTCAGCTCGAGTGTGCGCACGCGCAGATCCTCTGCGGCATCGGCGGCTTCGGCCTCGACCTCGGAGAAGAAGGATGCCGCCGCTCCCCTGCCTTCCAGGAAGGCGCGCATGCGGGGAATCGGGTCGCGTTCGGCCCACGACTGCTCTTCGTCGCTGCCGCGGTACTTGGTCGGGTCGTCGCTCGTGGTGTGCGCGCCGAGGCGGTAGGTCACGGCCTCGATCGCGCGCGGACCCTGGCCGCTGCGGGCCTCGTCCAGTGCGACGCGCGAGACGGCATAGCTGGCCAGGACGTCGTTGCCGTCGACGCGGACGCTCGGGATCCCGTAACCGGCACTGCGCTCGACCAACGGGACGCGGGACTGCGTCTCGACCGGCACGGAGATCGCCCAGTGGTTGTTCTGCAGGAAGAACACCGTCGGCGCCTGATAGCTCGCGGCGAACACCATGGCCTCGTGGACGTCGCCCTGGCTGGACGCGCCGTCGCCGTAGTAGACGATGACCGCCTCGTCGCGCTCGGGGTCACCGGTTCCGGTGCGTCCGTCGAACGTGAGGCCCATCGCGTATCCGGCGGCGTGCAGCGTCTGCGAGCCGAGCACCAGCGTGTACAGACGGGTGTTGCCGTTCTTCGGGTCGGCCGGGTCCCATCCGCCGTGCGAGACGCCGCGCATCAGCTTGATGATGTCGACGGGGTCGACGCCACGGATGCGGGTCACGACGTGCTCGCGGTAGGACGGGAAGATCGTGTCCTGCGTGCGGGCGGCGCGGGCGGAGCCGACCTGAGCGGCCTCCTGCCCACGACTCGGCGGCCACAGCGCGAGCTGCCCCTGACGCTGCAGGTTGGTGGCCTGGGTGTCGATGGCGCGGATGACGACCATGTCGCGATAGAACTGCTCGAGCTCGGCGTCGCTGATCGCGTCGATCAGCGACAGATACGGCTCGGCGGCAGCGTTCGGCGCGAAGCGGCCATCCGCCTCGAGGACGCGGACGAGTTGGGTCTCTGACGAGGTCACGACCCCCACGCTACCGGCGTCCGCATGCCCGGTCACGCATACCTAGGGGGCCCTTGTATCTGCCCGGAATCCGGATGAAACCGGGTCAGCGGAGGGATGCCGCGACGGTCAGCACTCGTTCGATCGAGGCCTCTTCGCCCACCGAGATGCGGATGCCGTCGCCCGAGAACGGACGCACCATGAGGTCGGCAGCGACGAACGCCGCCGCGATCTCGTCGGTCCGCTCGCCGGTGGGGAGCCAGATGAAGTTGCCCTGGGCATCCGGCACCTCCCAGCCCTGCGCGCGCAGACCGTCGCGCAGGCGCGTGCGGCGTTCGACGATGACGGCGACCCGCTCGCGCAGCTCGGCTTCGGCATCCAGGCTGGCGATCGCGGCCCGCTCTGCGGCGGAGGTGACGGACAGCGGGATGCCGGTGCTGCGCGCGGCATCCAGCACGCGAGGGTGACCGATCGCGTAGCCGATGCGCAGCCCGGCGAGTCCGAACGCCTTCGAGAAGGTGCGCAGCACCACCACGTTGGGATGCGTCTCGAAGATGCGCTCCGTCAATCCGTCGACGGCACCCGGAGCGGTGACGAACTCGGCATAGGCCTCATCGAGGACGATCAGCACGTCGGAAGGAACCCGCGCGACGAAGGCGGCGAACTCCGCGCTGGTCACGACCGGACCGGTGGGGTTGTTCGGGGTGCACACGATGATCGCGCGGGTGCGGTCGGTGACGGCGGCCGCCATCGCCTCGAGATCGTGCGTCGCGTCGGCGCGCAGCGGCACAGGCACGGAGGTGGCACCGGCGATCAGCGGGATGCCGGGATACGCCTCGAACGAGCGCCAGGCGTAGATCACCTCGTCGCCGACGGATGCCGCGGCCCCGACCAGCTGGTAGAGGATCGAGACGGAACCGGCCGCGACGTGCACGGCGTCAGGGTCGACGCCGTACCGCTCCCCCAGCCTGACGCGCAGGGCACCGGCCGAGGCATCAGGGTAGCGATTGACGGGCACCGCGCTCTGCAGCGCCTCGACGACCGACGGCAGCGGGTCGAACGGGTTCTCGTTGCTGGAGAGCTTGAACGCGTCGGCCCCGGCCTGCTTGCCCTGCCGGTACGGCGGGAGTGCGGCGATCTCGGGACGGATGCGGGGCAGCGTTGGCTCGGTCACGCTCTGAAGTCTACGAGCGAGGGAAGGACCCGGGGAGCCGGCCTTCCGACGGTCTCCATGGAACGGCATGCGAGAGTGGATGCCGTGAGACACGGATGGCTGCGCGAACTCCTCGGCTGGCTCGGCGCTGCGGCGATCGCGGTGATCGTCACGGGGCAGGTCGCATCGACCGCACGCGAAGCCCTGCTGCTGCGGGACGGCGACTCCCTGGTCGTGCCGATGTTCGTCCGCTCGATCCTGGAGGGTCAGGGGTGGGACTGGGCGATGTCCACGGTCCTCTTCCTGCCCGAATCGGCGATGTTCGCGTTGCTGCGGCTGGCTCTTCCGGTCGGCATCGACGCGTCGCTGCTCGTCAACGCGGTGATCAACGTGATCGCGCTGTACGGCGCCGTTCGGCTCGTCGCCGGTCGACGCGCCCCCGGCAAGGCGCCGGTTGCGTGGTCGCTCGCCGCGATCGCCGCATGGGGTGCTATCGCGGTGACCGAGACCAGCGCGGTGCGCGAGTCCGCCGAGCTGGCGTCGCTGCTTCTCACGACCACGTACTACTCCGCGACCGTGATCGCCGTCGTCGCGTCGATCGGCATCGCGCGGCGGGTGAGCGATCGGTCTGGCCGGCGCCAGGGGATGCTGATCGCGCTCGGCGTCGTGGCCGCCGTCGCGACGCTCTCGAACCCGCTGTACCTGGTCTGGGCCACTGTGCCGCTCGGCGCGGTGCTCGGCGTCGCGGCGCTGCGCTCAGACGATCGCGCCCGCATGCTCGCGCTGCTGTGGTGGCTCGTCGGCGGGACCGCTGTCGGCCTTCTGGGTCGCATTCCGTTCACGGCATGGATTGAGAACTCCGGCCTCGGATACGCGCAGCCGCAACTCTGGCCGGAGTCCGCCGCGTACTACGGCGGGCTCGCTCTCGACCGCCTGTCCACTCCGCTGGGGTGGGGCGGCGCGGTCGTCATCGCCGGTCTCGTGGTGCTCGCCGCCGTCCGTACGGCACGAGCGTCCCGCCGAGGAGAGCGGCTTGTCGCGGCATCCGCCTGGATGCTGCCGCTCCTCGTCGTGATCGGTGCGATCGCTCTGGGCACGCACGCGGCGCGATACCTCGAGCCGGTCGTGTTCGCGCCGTTGCTCGCGCTCGTCGCCGACCCGAAGGTCCTCCCGCGCCTGTCCCCCGCCCTGTCGCGGATCGCCACCGCCGTCGTCGCGGTGCTGCTGCTCGTCGGCGCCGGGCTCAGCGTCCCGCGGGTCGTGTCAGCCGCGACAGCGTCCGATGCCGACCTCGCGTGCGTCGTCGACTGGGTCGACGAGTCCGACCGGTCCGGGGCCGGCCAGTTCTGGACCGTGCGTCTGCCGAAGCTGCACCTCGAGGACCCGTCCCGGCTCGTACAGGTCGACCACCAGCTCAACGGATACTCGTGGCTCGTGAACCGCCGCGATTTCGACACCACCGCCGTGAGCTTCCTGGTCGTCGACGACCAGTCGGCGAACTGGGAGCTGTCGCTGGGCGCCAGGCAGGTCGACGTCGTCGAGTGCGGCCGCTACGCGATCTACGACCTCGCCCCCGAAGAACTGCCGCTGGGCTTCCCGCACTCCTGAGCCCGCGCCCGGATCATCGTGCCGGCGGAGTCGCCGTCGTCGTCCCGGCTCTGAACCGGCACGTCAGATGCTGGGAGGCCGAGGCCTCGCCGCGCAGCATCCGTGTCGCCTGCTCCCCTGCGGCGCGACCCTTCTGCGTCGCCGGCTGCACCGAGGTCGTGAGGATGTGGCGGCCGATACCGTCGACGGTGACGCCGTCGAAGCCGGTGACCGAGAGGTCCTGCGGCACCCGCAGTCCGCGTTCCTCAGCGGCGCGGATCACGCCGGCAGCCAGAAGGTCGCTCTGCGCGAGCACGGCCGTCGGTCTCGTATCCGCATCGGCGAGAAGTGCGCGACCCGCGATGACCCCCTCATCGATGGAGCTGTGGGCGGCGGAGACGGCGGGAGCATCGGGGAAGACCTCGCGCACGCCGTCCAGTCGATCGAGGGTGACGTCGACGGTCGCGGACGCGAGGCGTGCCGGTGTCACCGGCCCCCGCGCGCGCGCACTGTCCAGCGGCAGGGTGAGCACGGCGACCTCGCGGTGACCGAGCCCGTGCACGTGCAGGGCGACGTCGCGCGAGGCATCCCTGTTGTCCAGCGTGATCTGGGGAATTCCGTCGCCGGCATCCCCCTCGATGACGACGACGGGGATGCCTCGGCCGCGCACGATCTCGAGTGAAGCCCTGGTACGACCGGAGCAGCCGATCAGGACCGCCGCGTCGACCGGCGCGTTGGCCAGGTTGGCTGATTCTTCGGTGGCGTCCTCCCGAAGCAGCAGCACGGCGGCGCCCAGGTCGGACAGCCCATCGGTGATGCCGTCCATCATCGCGATCGTGACCGGATCGAGGAAGACGGTGCGCAAGGGACCGTCCAGGACGACCGCGACGATGCCGCTGCGTCCGGTGCGCAGGGAGGCGGCCCTGGGGTCGGGACCTGCGTATCCGAGGGATGCCGCGGCCGCGAGGACCCTCTCGCGCGTGGCCTCGGCGACCTGCGCCTTCCCGCTGAAGACCACGGATGCCGTCGAGGGCGCGACACCGGCGGCACGTGCGACATCGGCGATGGTCGCGCGTCGGGGAACTGGGTCCATCCTTCGAGGATATACGCGCCCGGTTTCCGCCGCTCGAATCGATTCGATACGCTGTAGTGATGGATGCCGAACTGACCCGATCGCAGTACGTGCGGTGGCGCAACGCGATCTTCGCGATCTTCCTCGCCAGCGGCGTATCGATCGCGACCTGGGCCGCGCGCGTGCCCGACATCAAACTCGCGCTGGACATCGACAACGCCCAGATCGGTCTGCTGCTGCTCGGCATGGGCATCGCCTCGATCCTCGGCATCTCCACGAGCCCCGCCGTCATGGCGCGCACCGGAGCCCGCCGCGGGATGCTCGGGCTGCTGATCACGCTGGCGATCGGCATCGCGCTCATCGGCATCGGCGCGACCGTTCTCGGATCGTTCCCCGTGGTCATCATCGGTCTCGTGCTCTTCGGCTTCGGCAACGGCTGTCTCGACGTCATGATGAACGTCGAGGCCACTGCGATCGAACAGCACGCGGGAAAGACGATCCTGCCCCTGTTCCACGCGTTCTTCAGCTTCGGCACCGTGATCGGCGCCGGTGCGGCGTGGGCCGCGACGAAGCTCGACATCGAGGTGGCCCCGCACGCCGGACTCATCGCCGTGCTGATCCTCGTGACGGCGTTCGTCAGCATCGCGAATGTGCCGCGCCGCGCCGAGACGCTCGATCCTTCCGAGCCGGGGGAGAAGCCGCACTGGCGCGAGCGCATGCACGTCGCGCTGTCGGCCTGGCGGGAGCCGCGCACCTACGTGCTCGGCATCGTCATGCTCGGCATGGCCTTCGCCGAGGGGGGAGCGAACGACTGGCTGGCGCTCGGCGTCAGCGAGGATCACGGGTTCGGCACTGAGAACGGCGCCTTGGCCCTCACGGTGTTCTCCATCGCGATGACCACGGTCCGCGTCTTCGGAGGCCCGTTGGTCGACCGCTTCGGCCGTGTGCTGGTGCTGCGTGTGCTGGCCGTGTCGGCGGCGGGCGGCATCCTGCTGTTCATCCTCGCGCCGACGCTGCCGCTCGTGTTCCTCGGTGCAGCGCTGTGGGGCGTCGGCGCCTCGCTCGGCTTCCCGCTCGGGATGTCGGCGGCGGCGGACGACCCTGCCAAGGCAGCGGCTCGCGTGAGCGCCGCCGCGACGATCGGCTACGCGGCGTTCCTGTGCGGCCCGCCGATTCTCGGCCTGATCAGCGAGCACATCGGCCTGCTGAACACGCTGTACATCCTCGTGGCGCTGGTCGCGGCATCCGGTCTCGCATCCGGTGCGGCCCGCCCGCTCACGGAAGCCGAGAAGACGCCGGTGCGCTGAGCGGAGATCGTCTCACGCTTCGCCGCGCACGCGGACCTCACCGGACCGCACGAGGGCTGCGGCATGCGAACGACTGCGTGCACCGAGCTTGGACAACACGTTGGACACGTGGGTCTTGACCGTCGGAATCGAGATCCCCAGCCGCTGACCCAGCTGGGCGTTCGACAGTCCGTTCAGGATGCCGTCGAACACCTCCCGCTCCCTGGCCGTGAGCCCGACGGCGACCGCACCATCCGTCTCCGACGCCGGCGCGACAGCGCCGACGATGGCGGCGAGCGCACGCCGCGTCACTCGGGGATCCAGCACACCGTCGCCGGCTGCGACGGCGGCGACCGCCTGCACGAGCGTCTCGGCATCCGCCGTCTTGAGCAGGAACCCGGCCGCACCGGCTGCGAGCGCTCCGAGCACGAGGTCGTCCTCGTCGAAGCTCGTCAGCACGAGGACATCGGCGAGGCCCCGTTCGACGATCTCCCGCGTGGCCGAGATGCCGTCGCGCCCCGGCATCCGCAAGTCCATCAGGACCACATCCGGGCGAAGAGCCGCGGCGTTGCGCACCGCGACCTCGCCATCGGCCGCCTCGCCGACGACGACGAGACCGTGCGTCTCCAGCATGATCCGCAGTCCGGCGCGGATCGCCGCGTGATCGTCGGCGACGAGCACCGTCACGGATGCCGTCATGGCTGTCTCCCGTCCGGTATGGCCGCCCGCACCGACCAGCCGTCCGCGATCGGGCCCGCCGAGAACGTCCCCTCCAGCGCGCGGACGCGTTCGCCGAGCATGCTCAGCCCCCACCCGCTCCCGGTCGCCTGCGCACGCGGGGAGCCGCCACGCGACTCGATCGCGACCCGCACCCACCCAGGCTCCTGGTCGACCTCCACCTCGACGACGGCACCCGCGGCATGTCTCTCGCAGTTCGTGAGCGCCTCGCGCACGATCCGCAGCACCGCCTGCTCCACGGGGGCGGACAGCCCCAGCGGCGGCGCGCCCGCGTGCACCACCAGCCCGGAACGGCGCGCACCGTCGACGGCTCTGTCCCAGTCGGCCGGCCCCAGAGGAACGGCGAGGTCGCTCTCGCCGTCGCGCAGCACCGCGATCATCGTGCGCAGCGCCGCGTGCGCGTCCAGCCCGGCATCCCGCACGGCCTGAAGAGCCGCCCGATCTGTGCGCTCATCCGGGGCGACGGACAGTGCGGCCTCCGACCGGATCGCCATCGCCATGACGTGACCGGCGATCGTGTCATGCAGCTCTCGTGCCATGGACTCCCGCTCCCGGCGCACGGCTGTCTCACGCTCCTGCAGCGCCTGCCGCTCGACCTCTTCGGCGCGCTGCCGATGAAGCTCGGCGAGTTCGTGCGCCTGCGATACGGCGACCGCCCACCAGTAGTCCGTACCGAAGATGGCGCCGAATTGCAGCGAGATCACGAAGGCGGCGGGAAAATCGCCGCCCGTGGTGATCATCGCCGTGACGAACAGGACGATCGCCGCGCCGATGAGCAGCCAGGAGAGGATCCTTCTCGTCCGCGGACCGGCCACGAAGACCGCCGTCCAGAGGACATCCAGGAGCACGACCAGCGTTCCGATCCCGCCGACCGTGACGATATCGGCGATGAAGAGCACGCTGACCAGGACGAGCACGATCATGGGATGCCGCCGCTTGCCCAGCGCGAGCGCGCAGGCCGGAACAGCGAACACGAGCGCCGACCAGGGGGAGAGCTCCGTACCGGAGACGAAGAACGATCCCCAGATCCCGTGGAAGCCGAGAGCGGCGAAGACCAGGCTGAGCAGCGCCATCGCGGCCGGATCCAGCACCCACCGATGGCGCTGATACCACGCACCCATCCGCGGCCGCCTTCTCCCGTGCATCCCACCATGCAACCACGCGGCCGTGACCCACGCATCCGACCAAGGGATGAGTGCCCACCGCGACCTTCGCCCGATCCGCTGCATCGCGTCGCGCAGAATCCTGGGGTGATGGAGATCTTCGCCGGAGCCCCGATGATGCTGTCACTCGCCGCGCTGGCGCTGCTGGACAGCCTGAGCATCGGCACGCTGCTCATCCCTGTGTTCCTGCTGCTCTCGCCGGGTCGTGTACGAGTCGGGCGGATGCTGCTCTATCTCGCCACGATCGCCGGCTTCTACCTCGCCGTCGGACTGCTGTTCCTCTGGGGGCTGGTGAACGTCGTCGATGTGGCGGCCGATCTGCTGTCGTCGCCCGCCGGTGCGACGGTCAGGCTGCTGATCGGCGCTGGGCTTCTGATCGGATCGTTCTTCATCCCGACGTCCTCGAAGCAGAAGACCCCGGTCGTCGCGGGCGCCGGCAACGGCATGTCCGCCGCGCCGGACGTCGCAGCGCCAGGCCGCATCACGCGGTGGCGGGAGCGCCTGCTCGCGCCGGGCGCGACGCGCTGGGCGCTCGTATCGGTGGCGATCGCCGCCGGAATCGTGGAGGTCGCCACGATGGTGCCCTACATCGTCGCGATGACGATGCTGGCGGACTCCGGCGTCGGTGCCCCGACCCGCGTCCTCGCACTCGTCGGCTACTGCCTGGTGATGATCGTCCCCGCGCTCGTCCTGCTCCTGGTGCGCCTGGTCGCCGCCCGCGCGATCACCGGTCCGCTCGAGCGCTTCGCCGCGTGGATGCAGCGCACCGCCGGTGAGACGACCGCCTGGATCATCGGCATCCTCGGGTTCCTCATCGCGCGCGCCGCCGCGACCGAACTCGGACTGTTCGATCTGCTCACTCGGCTCGGGGACGGCTGAGGGCTCCGACGGCGAGCACCAGGACGTCCGTCGGCTGCAACTCGACGCGCGAACCGGCCGCGTACGCCGTTCCGGTGAGCAGATCCGTGCCGTCGGCGTGCAGCACGATCGTCGCCGGATCCGGGCCGTGGTGCAGGACGAAATCGATCCGCTCACCGCCCGGCGCGACCCGCGTCGCGAGCTCGACACCCGCCGCATCCGCGTACGGACCCATGAGGTCATGGCGCTCGAGCGCGGAACGCACGATCCGCGCCAGGCCGGACTGCGCGAGCTGCGTGCCGAGATACCAGACCTGTCCGCCGGATGCCGCAGTGCGCCGCGTCACGGCCGGCTCACCGGCATAGAAGTCATCGCCGTAACGGGCGATGACTTCGGCATCCTCGGCGACCAGGACCTCGAACACGAGGCGGCCTTCGGTCACGCCGTCCGAGAAGAGGATCCGATTCGCCAGGCCCGGATCGGCGGCATCCGTCTCTGCCACCCGGATGCCGGCGAGACCGGCCAGGGGACCGGGAGCGTCCATGAGGAACCGCCGGTCGTCCTCGTCCACCCGCCCGGACAGGCAGCCGGTGAGGACCGTCCCGCCGCGCTCGACGACCTGCTCCAGCCGTTCGATGAAATCGCCCTTGATCATGTGCAGCAGGGGAGCAGCCACGACGTCATAGCCGGAGAGATCGGCGGTGACCGGCACCACGTCGACCTGCGCCCCGGCATCCCAGAACGCGCGTCCCCACTCCTGAAGGGTCGGCATGTAGCGCAGCAGGCGATTGGGACCGTCGGCCATCTCGACCGCCCACCACGAGTCCCAGTCCACGACCAGCGCGCAGCGGGCCGGGGTGCGGGCGCCCAGGACGGCGTCGCCGACTTTCCCGAGCTCCGCGCCGAGGCCCGCCACCTCGCGGAAGGTCCGGGTGTCGCGGCGACCGGAATGGTCGAGCACCGCGCCGTGCGTCATCTCGCACGCGCCGCGCGATGCGCGCATCTGGAAGAACAGCACGGAGTCGGCACCGTGCGCGACCGCCTGCCAGGACCACAGCCGCATGACTCCGGGTCGACGCACGGGGTTCACGTCCCTGGATGCCGTGACCGACGGCGCCTGCTCCATGAGCCAGAACGGCGCACCGTCCTTCAGCCCGCGCATCAGGTCGTGGGCCAGCGCAGTGCTCCACGGCTGATCCATGGCGCGCGGGTAGTTGTCCCATGAGGCGAAGTCGAGGTGATCGGACCAGCGGTGGTAGTCCAGAGGCTCGTAGAAGCCCATGAAGTTCGTCGTGGCCGGCAGATCGGAATGCTCGCGGATCGCCGCCTTCTCCTCGGCGAACTGCCGGATCGCGTTATCGGTCGAGAAGCGGTGGTAGTCCAGCGTGATGCCCTGGAAGGCGGTGTACCCGGGCCCGCGCCAGTGCTCGGTGAGGGCGCTGGGCGGTTCGATCTCGTCCCAGTGCGTGAAGCGGTGAGACCAGAACGTCGTGTTCCACGCCTCGTTCAACTCGTCGAGCGTGCCGTATCGGATTCGCAACCAGATCCGGAACTCCACCGCGCACAGATCGCAATAGCAGCGCCCGCCGTATTCGTTGCCGATGTGCCACGCGACGACGGCCGGATGCGACCCGTACCGTTCGGCGAGGCGTCCGGCGACCTGAGCGGCCAGGCGACGGAAGTCGGGCGAGCTCCAGCAGGCATTGTGCCGCTGACCGTATCCGTGCCGACGCCCCTCGTAGTCGGTTCGCGTGACGTCGGGGTAGCGTCGTGCCATCCAGGGCGAGAGCGCGCCGGTGCCGGTGCCCAGACAGATCACGCGGCCCTCGTCGGAGGCGCGCTGGATGATCTCGTCGAGCACGGTGAAGTCGAAAGTGTCCTCATCTGGTTGCGTCAGCGCCCACGTGAAGACGCCCACCGTCAGGGTCGTGATGCTCGCCGCATCGAAGGCTTCGTGATCCTCGGCCCAGACCTCCCGATCCCACTGCTCGGGCGAGTAGTCGCCGCCGAAGGCGATGTGATCGAGCCGAGGAAGACGTGCGGGGGTCGTCATCGGGTGAACCTTTCGGTGACGTCGGTCATGACGGGACGGGCGAGGAGTGCGAGCAGGGCGACGAACGCCCACGCGAACATCAGCAGGGCGAGCTCGGACACCAGGAGCACCAGGGCCCCTGCGACGAGCACCAGCGAGAGGATGCCGAGGGAGAACCGCCACTGCGACAGCAGCTGTGCGAGCGCGATGCGCGCGGCATCCCTGGTGCGGAAGCGGAATCCGGCCGTGAGCACAGCCATGTGGCCGCACCAGACGACCGCGACCACCACGATCACGACGAGGACGGGCCGGATCATCGCCCCGCCCTCCACCGCGTCGAGGTGCACGAGGTTGAAGGTCAGCACGGACAGCCCGACGGTCGCAGGGACGGCCCAGATCAGCGTCGGAAGCAGGTCACGACGGTAGGCGAGCACGAAGGCGCGACCCGGCGACAGATCGGGGGAGCGCTGCCAGACGCCCAGTGCCGAGATGCCGGCGACGAGCGCCGGCGCGAGCGGGAGCAGGGCAAGGGTGAAGAACGGCACGTTCGACGCATCCCGGCCGAGCAGCAGCACGACGACGAGCGTCGGCAGCATGGCGAGGACGATCAGGCCCTCCAGGACCAGCATCCGGTACACGAACGCGGCGCCGCGCGAGAGCGGGCCGCGGCCGACCTCGTCGGCGGCATCGGCCCTGGTACGCGTGTCCGTCATGGTGATTCCTCTGTTCGAGCGAGCCGGGGGCGGCCGGTCGCAGTCGACCCGGCCGCCCCCTGGGATCACTTCTGCGTCCGCTCCAAGGCGGTGTTCATGGTGTCGATCAGCTGGTCGGAGCCGAGGCTCTGCATCTCGGTCACGTACGCATCCCACTCGTCGAGCGAGCGCTGGCCGGTGATGAACGCCGCGGTCGCGGCCTGAACGGCGTCCTTGAGCTGGGTCTCGACGAGCGTCGTCTGCTCGAGCTCCATCTCGTTCAGTCGCGCCGCCGGCGCCACCGGGAGCACCTCCTTCGCCTCGAGCTGGGCCGCGGTCCACTCGGCGATCTCGGGCGTCATCATGGCCTGGGTGAGCGCGGCGGACGAGCCGTTGGCCAGCACGAACACGCCGTTGCTGTACCCGAAGTCCGCGTTCAGCTTCTTCGGCGCGTCCGGGTTGATCGAGCTCCATCCGATGTCGCTGAGAAGCTCTGGGGTCCCGTCGGAGCCCCGTTCGAAGGTCTCGCCCTCGACTCCGAACAGGCCGAACTCGAGGCCCTCGTCGGAGTAGTACATCCAGTCGATGAACTGCAGCAGGGCCTTGAAGTACGGCTTGTCGGCGACGTCGCTGCTGAGCATGACCCCGGAGGTGAACCGTGTGCCCCCGACGTTGGAACCGGCGGGTCCCGCCGGCACCGAGATCAGTCGGATCGGGAGGTCGCCCTTGCCGGCATCCGCCAGCTTCGTCCGGTAGTCCGACAGCGCCTGCGTGTTGCCGGAGATCGCTGCCGACGCACCCGAGACGAACTTCTGGATCGCCTGATCGTCGCTCTGTGTGATCTCGGGGTCGAGGAGCCCCTGCTCGACCAGATCGGCGGCATAGCCGACGAGGTCCTTGTACTCGTCGGTCGCACCGGTGAACACGTATTCCTCGGCATCCCGATCGAAGTAGGTGTTCGCGTAGCCCCAGCCTGCGGACGTGCCGTAGTTCGGCGCCATCACGTTGAGGAATGAGCCGAGCGGGGTCTGATCGGTCCAACGGTCCGACAGCGCGTACTGGAGTTCGGGGTTCGCGGCCTTGACCGTCGCCAGCTGCTCGGCGAACTCGTCCCAGGTCTCGGGGTCCTCGGTGATGCCGGCGTTCTTCCACAGGTCGTCACGGATCATGACCGAGTACTGGATGTCGGGCACTTCGCGCACGCCGGGGAGCAGGTAGTTCTTGCCGTCCTCCTGCTTGCCGGCATCCAGCTCCTCTTCGAGGCCCCAGTCCTCGATCTTCTGCTGGAAGTTCGGCATGTACTCGAAGTAGTCCGACACGGGCAGGATCGCCCCGCCCGAGACGAACTGCGTCTCCTGGCCGGAGTAGGTGACCGAGATGATGTCGGTGGCCTCGCCGCCGCCGATCAGCAGCGACCTCTTCTGCTCGTAGTCGGCCATCGGGATGTCGGTGCGCGAGAAGGTGACGTTGCGATCCTCTTCGAGGTGCGTGAACACCGACCAGTCGTCCTTGACCGGATACCCGGTGTGATCGCGATACATGAGAGAGAAGTCGACGGGCTCGGTGGCCTTGAAGCTCGTGCCGGCCTCGAACTCCTCCATCGCGCCGACGGACTGCTCCGCGCCGATGGTGGCGCTGCCGTCGCCCTCTTCCTCGGGCGCGGCACTGCTCGTACAGGCGGTGAGCGTGAGCGCGGCGACGGCGAAGCCCGCCACTGCCGCGGATCGGATGTGCTTGTTCAACATGATGTCTCTTCCTGTGATTCGTGTGGAACGTCGTCGTTCGACGCAGGGTGGTGGGGGAGGTGGCGATCAGCCCTTGACGGAGCCGAGCATCACGCCGGAAACGAAGTAGCGCTGGATGAACGGGTACAGACAGACGATGGGCAGCACCGTGAGCAGCATGGTCACGGCCTGGATGTTCGAGGCGACCTGCGCCGCCTCGCCGGCGACCGCCATCTCGGGAGCGCCCGTGGCGGAGGCGATCAGGTTCCGCAGGTACACGGTGACCGGGAACAGGTCCTTGTCGTCGAGGTACAGGAACGCCCCGAACCACGAGTTCCACATCGCGACGGCGTAGAACAGCGTCATCGTCGCCAGCACGGCCTTCGACAGCGGCAGGACGATGCGGAAGAAGACGCCGTACGTGGACAGCCCGTCGATCTCCGCCGCCTCTTCGAGCTCGGTGGGGAAGTTCTCGAAGAACGACTTCATCACCAGCAGGTTGAATACGCTCAGCGCCCCTGGGACGACGACCGCCCAGATGCTGTTGCGCCACCCGAGCCAGCTCGCGACGAGGATGTAGTTCGGAATCAAGCCGCCGCCGAAGAACATCGTGAACACCGCGATGCCGACGAAGAACGTGCGCCCCTTCAGGTTCGGACGGCTGATCGCATAGGCGTACGTCGTCGTCAGGAACATCGAGATGATCGTCGCGACGACCGTGTAGAGCACGGTGTTGCCGTAGTTGGTCCAGAACAGCTCGTCGCCCATCACCGCCTTGAACGTCTCGAGGTTGAAGCCGACCGGGATGAGGTTCACCTGGCCGGCGGCGATGTAGCCCTCGGAGGAGAAGGCCTTCGCGACGAGGTTGATGAACGGATACAGCGTCACCACGCAGATCAGGATCAGCGCGACCGCGTTCACGACGCGGAACGTGCGGTATCCGACCGACTCCTTGATGATGCCGTGCTCCGGCCTGACCTCGGCGATGTCGGGCTTGGGCGGCAGAACGTCTGCCGCGGGCGTGATTTCGGTCACCATAGCGAGGTACCCACCAATCGACGGGAGATGAAGTTCGCGCCCAGCACGAGCGTGAGGCCGATCACTGCCTCGAAGAGGCCGATCGCAGTGGCGTAGGAGAACTGCGCGGATTGGATGCCGACGCGGTACAGATACGTGGAGATCACATCGGCCGTGGAATAGATGAGCGGGTTCTGCAGGAGCAGCACCTTCTCGAAGCCGACGGCCATGAACGAGCCGATGTTCAGGATGAGCAGCACCATCATCGTGGGACGGATGCCGGGAAGCGTGATGTGCCAGGTCTGCTGCCAGCGGTTCGCGCCGTCGATGCGGGCGGCCTCGTAGAGCTGGTCGTCGATGGTCGTGAGGGCCGCGAGATAGAGGATCGTGCCCCATCCGACCGTCTGCCATGCCTCGGACGACACATATATGGTGCGGAACCATTCCGGTCGCTGCATGAATGGGATGGCATCCCCGCCGAACGCATCGATGATCTGGTTGATCGTGCCGGTCAGCGAGGTCAGCTGCAGCACGAGTCCGGCCACGATCACGATCGACATGAAGTGCGGAAGGTACGAGATCGTCTGCACGATGCGCTTGAACCGGCGTGAGCGCAGCTCGTTCAACATGAGCGCGAGGACGATCGGCAACGGGAAGCAGATCAGCAGCGTGATGGTGCCCAGGATCACGGTGTTCCAGAACACCTGCCAGAACTGCGCGTTGTTGATGAACGCCTCGAAGTAGTAGAAACCGACCCACTCATCGCCGAGGATCGATCCGCCTGGGCGGAATCGGCGGAACGCGATGATGTTGCCGACCATCGGGATGTACCGGAAGATCAGCAGGAACACCAGCGGCAGGACCAGGAACGTGTAGAGGCGCCAGTCGCGGGTCAGCGCCTTGCGCCAGGTGAGGCTGCTGGTGCTCTTGCTCCGTCGCCACCACCGCCGCCCGGTCGTCTCGGTGATGACTGCTCTCGTCTCGGTCATCCGTTCCTCCGCTCCGCGTCGACGGCTTCGGCCGTGACCGGCTCGGCGATCCTGCTCGTGCTCAGCAGCACGCGCGTGGAGTCGACCGGTCGCGTCGGACCCACCAGCTTCAGGGGGAGCGAACGATGCACGTCGGCACTGGAACGCGCCACCTGCAGTTCGACGGCCCCCGGCTCGACGATCCGTTCGCCGCTCAGCCCGGTGAAGGACGTGAGATCGGCGTGCACGGTGAAGGTCACCTGCACGCGATCACCGGGAGCCATCGTGACGCGCTGGAATCCGAGCAGCTGGGAGACCGGCCGGGTGACCTGGGCCGCGACGTCATGCAGGTAGAGCTGGACGACGTCGGAGACGACACGGTCGGATTCGTTCGAGAGATCGAGCGTGAGCGTCACCTCACCGTCGACGGCCCATTCCGTGTCCTCACACGAGACATCGCCCCACGTGAGAGACCCGTAGGACTCGCCGTGCCCGAACGGGAACAGCGGGGTCGGGTCGATGTTCGACGGGGCATCCTTGCGGCCGAGCGGCGGGGCGAGATAGGTCGACGGTTGGGATCCGGCAAGCCGCGGGATGCCGACGGGAAGGTGGCCCGAAGGGTTGGTCGCCCCGGTCAGGACCTCGGCGATCGCCTGGCCGCCGAGCTGGCCGGGGAAGAAGGTCTGCACGATGGCCGCCGCACGGTCGGCGAATGCGCCGAGCGCATACGGTCGCCCCGACAGCACGAGCACGACGGTCGGCGTGCCGGTCGCGAGCACCGCTTCGACGAGCGCGTGCTGCTCACCAGGGAGTCGCAGGTCGGCGGCATCGCAGCCCTCGCCCGACGTGCCCTTGCCGAAGAGCCCTGCCCGGTCGCCCACGGCGACGATCGCGACGTCCGCCTGGCGGGCGGCCGCCACCGCCTCGTCGAAGCCGCCACGTCCCGGCCGCATGACGTCGCAGCCGATCGCGTGCGAGAGCGCCCCGCCGTGTGCACTGGCCAGTGCTGTCCGGACGGTGGAGATGTCGATGCCGACCGGCACATCGGGGTGGCGCACGCCGACGTGCAGGGGGAACGAATAGCAGCCCAGCATCCCGAACGGATCGTCGGCGAGCGGTCCGACGAGTGCGACGCGGGAGGTCGGGGCCAGCGGGAGGATGCCGGAGTCGTTGGCGAGCAGCACCACGCTCTCGCGGGCCAGCCGGAGCGCGGTGTCGCGCTGCTCGGCCGTGTCGAAGGACAGGTCGCCATCGGCATCCGGTGTCCAGTCCTCATCGAGGAGGCCGAGTTCGGCCTTCTGCGTGAGCACACGGACCGCGGCGCGGTCGACGAGCGCTTCATCGATCAGACCGGTGCGCACGGCATCCCGCAGCGGATCGCCGTAGGCGAAGACGGACGGGAGCTCGACATCGATGCCTGCGGCGAGCGCCAGCGCCGCGGCCTCTCCGTCGGTCTCGGCGACGCGATGCAGAGTGCGCAGGAACGCGACGGCGAAGTAGTCCGCGACGACGACGCCGTCGAAGCCCCAGTCATCGCGGAGCAGTTCGGTGAGCACCGAGCGATCCGCTGCGGCCGGTACACCGTCGACCTCCGCGTACGAGTTCATGACCGAACGGGCGCCTCCCTCGCGAAGCGCCGTCAGGAACGGCGGGTGGAAGACATCGGCCATCTCGCGCGGCCCCGCGGACACGGGGGCGTGATTGCGGGCCGCACGGGATCCGGAGTAACCCGCGAAGTGCTTGAGGGTGGCGACGACATCCGCCGATTCGATTCCGCGGACGTAGGCCGCACCGACGGCGCCGATCAGATACGGGTCCTCGCCGATCGTCTCCTCGACGCGCCCCCAGCGGTAGTCGCGCACGACATCGAGAACGGGGGCGAGACCCTGATGGATGCCGGCGGAGCGCAGGGAGGCGCCGATCTGCGCCGCCATCTCCTCGACGAGCACGGGATCGAACGACGCACCCCACGACAGCGGCACGGGGTACGCGGTGGCCTGCCACGCCGCGAAGCCGGCCAGGCACTCCTCGTGGACCTGCGCGGGAATGCCGAAACGATTGGACGCCATGATCCGACGCTGCGCTCGCGCCAGCGACTCGGCTCCCCTGGCCGGCTCGATCGGGTCGGAACCGAACGGGCGGACGAGCTGGCCGAGCCCTTCCTCGATCACGTCGTCGAAGGTGATGCCGGCATCGCTCATCTCGCTCTGGAACGGAGCGACGTCGCCCCCGGAGACGTCGGCGACGACCCAGAGCCCGACGAGCTGGCTCGTCTTCTCGTTCAGGGTCATCTCGGCGACGAGGGCCCGTGCGCGCTGGTCGGCCGGAAGCGTCCGGTCGTGCCAGGCACCGGTCACCCGCGTCATCGGGGATGGATCGATCATGCGTCTCACTTCTTCGTGACTCGAAAGTATCGGTGTGACATTCGAAAGAATGGCTAGGTCCGACCGTAGAGTTTGTTGTCGTCTCCGTCAATCCCCACTTTCTGCCAGGCAGTCCTGGGTGACAAGCGCCTCCTCGTACGACTACGCTTGCCGATAGTTTCGAGGGGACATCATGGTCAAGGCACGCGCAACCATCGCCGACATCGCCGCAGAGGTCGGCGTCTCGGTGCCGACCGTGTCGAAGGTGCTCAACGGCAGAGTCGATGTCGCCGAGGCGACGCGCCTGCGGATCGAGGAGGCGTTGTCGCGCCACGAGTACCGCAAGCCCGTGAGCTCCCGCGCCGCAGGGGTGAAGGCGAGTGGGCCGAGGCTGCTCGATCTCGTGTTCCACGAGGGCGAGAACCTGTGGGCGCAGGAGATCATCAACGGAGTCGAGCGCGTCTGCGGTCCCGAGCGCGTCGGCGTCGTGCTCTCCGGCCTCGGCGGCTCGCACCGCCCTCCGCAGGAATGGATCGACGATGTGATGGCTCGCCGGCCCCTCGGCGTGCTGCTGGTGCTCTCCGGCCTCGACGAGACCCAGCGTCACCAGCTGCACTCGCGGTCGATTCCGTTCGTCGTCCTCGACACACAGGGCAACCCGCCCACCGATGTGCCGACCGTCGGGTCGAACAACTGGAACGGCGGACTCGTCGCGACCCAGCACCTCATCGGGCTGGGTCATCGCCGCATCGGGGTGATCATGGGCCCGTCGGACGTGCTCTGCTCGCGCGCCCGCGTCGACGGGTTCCGCAGCGCGCACGACGAGGCCGGCCTGCCGTGGGATCCGAGCCTCATCCGCTGGGGCGAGTTCGCGGCGGGTTCAGGGTTCCACCATGCGATGGAAGTGCTGGCGCGCCCCGATCGTCCGACAGCGATCTTCGCCGGCTCCGACTACGTCGCGCTCGGCATCGCACGGGCGGCCCGCGAGCACGGACTGCGCATCCCCGAGGATCTCTCGATCGTCGGTTACGACGATCTCCCGATCACGCAGTGGTTGAACCCGCCGCTGACCACCGTCAACCAGCCGCTGCGGGCGATGGGCGGCCTGGCCGCTCAGATGCTGCTCACCCTCGCCGACGGGCGCGCGCCGAGTTCGACGCGCGTCGACCTGATGACCGAACTCGTCGTGCGAGACTCGACGGCGCCACCGGCCACCGTCTGATCCGCCGAGACACCGACCTCTGGGAGCGAAGATGCCCACCGACACCACCGTGTTGCCCACCGCCGCACCCGAGGCGCATGGGCTGCGCCCGACCGACGTGCGCCGCCTGATCGACGAGCTCGAAGCGGGCGGGCTCGACCCGCACGCACTGCTCATCGCCCGCCACGGTCACGTGCTGTTCCGCGGCGCATGGGAGCCGTGGAGCTCCGACGCACCGGCTCTGGTGTACTCGGTCTCGAAGACGTTCACCGCGATCGCCATCGGGTTCCTGGTCGCGGACGGCCTGATCGATGTCGATGCGCCGGTCGACCGCTACCTCGACGAGCCGAACCCGCACGGGATCACCGTCAAGCACCTGCTGACGATGAATACGGGGCACAGCCGCGCGCAGACTCTCGAGTTGCCGTTCTCGGTCCGATCTCTGCTCACGGTTCCCGGTGCGTTCGCGCCCGGTACGCATTTCGCGTACAACTCGCCCGCCAGCTTCGCCCTCTCGGCGATCGTCACTGCGGTCAGCGGCGAGTCCCTCACCGGCTACCTGCGCCCGCGACTCTTCGAGCCGCTGGGCATCGGGCCGCGGTGGTGGATCCCGCTCGACGGCATCGATCAGGGCTTCTCCGGCCTGCACCTGAGCGTCGACGATCTCGCCAGGCTCACGATCTGCCTCGCCGACGGCGGCCGCTTCGCAGGCCGCCAGGTGATCCCCGCTTCCTTCATCGAAGAAGCGGTCGAACCCTGGTCCGACACCCGCGACCCGGCCGATCCGGATGCCGAGACGGGCGACTGGGGACTCGGATACGGGTACCAGATCTGGCGCAGCCGTCTGGGGTACCGGCTCGACGGCGCCTACGGGCAGTTCGGCATCGTCGTGCCGGAGCGCGGCATCGCCATCGCCTACCAGGGCGCATCGACCGAGGCCCATCGCACGCTCGATGCGTTGCTGCGCCTCGTCGACGCGTTCTCGGACTCGACCGTGGAAGCGGAGCATGACGAACTCGGCGCCCAGAGCCTGGACTCCTGGCCGGCGCGCGCACTGCTCGCGCCGACGGATCCGGTTGAGGATGCCGAGGCGTGGGCGCTCGCTGATGCGGACGCCGATCGGTGGCTCTTGACGATCCCGAACGCCGGTACGCTCCAGGTCGATGCCGGCCGATGGCACCGTACGACGCTCGGCAAGGGCGACGCGTCGTTGGTGGTCGCGGCGCGCGGCGAGCGCCGGGCGGACGGATCCGTGCTCGTGCATCTGGTCGTGCCGACGTCTGCGCACCGCGTGATCCTGGTGCGCGGCGACGCCGGTCTGCAGGTGCGGTGGCACACCACGCCGCTGTGGCGGCCGATCATCGGAACGCTCCACGTCCCCGAGTGGGTCGCTCATCGGACTCCGACACCGTGAGGACGAAGTAGGCTCGTCGGGTGCGTCTCGTCATCGCCCGCTGCTCGGTCGACTACACCGGTCGGCTCAATGCCCATCTCCCGCTCGCCACGCGCCTGCTGGTGCACAAGGGCGACGGCAGTCTGCTCGTGCACTCCGACGGCGGCAGCTACAAGCCGCTGAACTGGATGAGCCCCCCGTGCTCCCTGTCCACCGAGGTTCCCGGCGACGAGGAGTCGTCCGCGGGCGTCGTCGAGGTCTGGCGGGTGACCCACAAGAAGACCGGTGACGCCCTGCGGGTGCAGATCTACGAGATCCTGCACGACACGAACCACGACCTCGGCATCGACCCCGGTCTGCAGAAGGACGGCGTCGAAGCCGATCTGCAGCGGCTGCTCGCCGAGCAGGTCGAGCTCATCAGCGAGGGCGCCACCCTGGTGCGGCGCGAGTATCCGACGGCGATCGGCCCTGTCGATCTGATGGTGCGGGATGCCGCGGGTGCGGCGATCGCGGTCGAGATCAAGCGCCGCGGCGACATCGACGGCGTCGAGCAGCTCACCCGATATCTCGAGCTCCTCGGCCGCGACCCTCATCTGTCGCCGATCCAGGGCGTGTTCGCGGCGCAGGAGATCAAGCCCCAGGCGAGGGTGCTCGCCGAGGACCGCGGCATCCGCTGCCTTGTGCTGGACTACGAGGCCATGAAGGGCATCGAGTCGGGCGTCCCCCGCCTGTTCTGACCGCGCGCTCGCCCGGATCGGATGAGTCGGGCGAGCGCCCGAAGCGGCCGGTGGGATGATTTCCGCCGTCGGAGTGCGATCCTCCGCTACCCCGTGGGAGGGGCTCGTGAACACACTGACGGCGATGCGCGATGCTGTCTTCTTCGAGGGGGCGGAGGCAGGCCGACGCTACTCGCGCTTCTGGCTGCTGATCGTGCTGGCGAGCGTCATCGCCGCGGCCGGCGTCGTCGCCGATTCGACGGCGACCGTGATCGGAGCGATGATCGTCGCTCCCCTCATGACCCCGATCCTCGGCGTCGTGCTGGCGACGGTCCTCGGCAGCCGGCGCAATCTCGTCCGGTGCTGGACGCTGGTCGTCCTCGGCGCGCTGTCCGCGGTGGCGATCGGCTACGTCATCGGACTCGTCGTCCCGTCACCGATCATCGCGTTGAACAATTCGCAGGTCGCCGGGCGCATCGCACCGCACCTCATCGACCTGCTCGCCGCTCTCGCGACCGGCGTCGTCGGAGCGGTCGCCCTCGTGCGCAAGGACATCTCGGACACTCTGCCGGGAGTGGCCATCGCCATCTCGCTCGTGCCTCCGCTGAGCGTGGTCGGGTTGACGCTCGAGTCCGGCGCATGGTCGGAGGCCGGTGGTGCGCTGCTGCTGTTCGCGACGAACGTCGCGGCGATCCTCGGCTCCGGCATCATCATCCTCGCCCCGTTCCGCGGTCGCTGGCAGGGCGTCGCCGATGAGGATGCCGTCGGCACGGCGCGCCCGTACCGTTCGCTGATCTCGATCATCGTGTCGCTCGCGATCATCGCGATCCCGCTCGCCACCACCTCAGTCCGGTTCTCGACGGATGCCCTCATGGAGGCGCAGATCCGTCAGGTGGCCGAGCCGTGGGCCGATGAGGCGGAGTGGCAGATCGACGGCCTCTCGGTGAGTGGGGGACAGGCGGAGATCACGCTCACCGGAGCGCCGCCGCTGCCGGATACGGACGAACTGGAGCAGGCCCTGCGCGACGCAGGCGTCGCACCGGACGATGTGGCCATCGAGTTCGTGCCGGCGTACCGGATCGACCTGGGCGACGAACCGGAGCAGTGAGCGCGCGCCTCTAGGCTGGAGGCATGCCCCATTCCCCGTATTCCTGCGTGCTGTGGGACGTCGATGGCACGATCGCCGATGCGACTCCCGGTATCTTCCCGCGGCTCCTGGAAGTGCTGGCGTCCTTCGGCGAACCGGCACCGGATCCGGCGTCGCTGTCGCGCTGGGTGGGCCCGCCGATGTACGAGTCGTTCCAGACGCTCGCCGGTCTGAGCGCCGTTCAGGCCGAGGATGCGCTGACCCGCTACCGCGAGCTCGCCGCGCGCGACGGCTACGCGGCCTCGGTCGACATCTACCCCGGTGTGCCCGACGTCATCCGCGCAGTGGCCGCGGCGGGGATTCCGCAGGCGACCGCGAGCACCAAGCCCGAGAATCAGGTTCGCGCGATTCTGGAGCACAACGACCTGCTCGCCCTCTTCACCGCCATCTCCGGTGCGCGCAGCGGCAGCATCGGGCGCAGCGACAGCAAGGCCGACGTCGTCGGATGGGCGCTGGAGCGCCTGCGGGCCGCAGGAGCCGACACTTCGAAGCCGGTGCTCATCGGCGACCGGCATCACGACGTCGAGGGCGCGGCCGAGTACGGCATCCCGGTCATCTTCGCCGAGTGGGGATTCGGCGAATCATCCGAGGGGGACGCCGCCGCGTTCCGAGCCGTCGACGCCGCCGCGCTGCAGGCTCTGCTGCTGACGAACTGACGGGCCCCCGAAGCACAGAACTCCCCGCCGGTTGCGCGGATCCGCGCCCCGGTCGGGGAGTCCTGCGAAGAATCGCCTCAGAGGGGGCGAATGTTCTCGGCCTGCAGGCCCTTGGGGCCCTGCGCCACATCGAACTCGACGCGCTGGTTCTCGTCGAGCGAGCGGTAGCCGGATGACTCGATGGCGGAGTAGTGCGCGAACACGTCGGCGCCTCCGTCGTCAGGGGAGATGAAGCCGAAGCCCTTCTCCGAGTTGAACCACTTGACCGTGCCCTGGGTGCTCATGTACTGCCGTTCTGCTGGTGTTGACGCCGACGCAGGGGTGCCCCGGCACGGCTAACGCTAGTGGAGCACGGCGCCGTCGGAAACGGGCAGATCGAAGAAGGTAACCCAAATGTTGCATGCGGGTCACGCGGCGAGCGCGGCGGACGGCACCGGAGAAATGGAGTGGCCCTCACCGCGGGGGGAGCGATGAGGGCCAGAAGACGACCGGAGGGTGCGTCGGATACAGCCTAACCCGAAATCAAGATTCTTGTCCCCCATTTGGGGGACAAATCTCGAAATTCGTGGCAAAATGACTCGATAGCGGCCCCCTCGAGTAGCCCATTGGGGACTGAACTACTCGAGGGGACCCAATCGCATGTGCGGATCGCCGGCTCTGGGGAGAACCAACCGTCTTCTGGGGTGAGACGGAGGCGATCGATCCCGGTGCGCATGCGCCTTCACCATAGGGGAGGATGAGCGGCCGCGTCCATGGTCCGAGACCACGGCTCACGGCCCCTGAAGGTCGGGAACGACGCCGTGGGAGTTGCTAACGCCTCATACCCCCGGCGTCAACCCCGTCGACCCCGTCGACCGGGTCGCGCAGAGTGGGTTCTCCGAACGAAGGAGGATGACATGGGCATCGATGACAAGGCGAAGAACGCCGCCGACAAGGTCGCCGGACACGCTAAGGAGGCTGCTGGCAAGGTCACCGACAACGAGAAGCTCGAAGCCGAGGGCCGTGCCCAGCAGGCGAAGGCCGACCTCAAGCAGGCCGGCGAGAACGTCAAGGACGCGGTCAAGGAGTAACCCCGAACGATCAGGGATACGATCATGACCCGTTTCGGGGTCGAGGAAGAGTACTTCTTCCTCGACCCCGACTCTCTCGCCCCTGCCGCAGCGGCCGATCGCGCGAAGCGCACCCTCGCCGATGCCGCACACCCCGGTGCGTTCACCAGCGAGTTCCTCACCTGCCAGCTGGAGTACGCCACCTCGCCGTTGCACACGGTCGGTGAAGCCCGTGCGCAGCTCACGGCCGCACGAACCGCCGCCGCGGAATTCGCCGCAGGAGAGGATTGCATCCTCGGTCCGGTCAGCACGCCGTTCGGTACGGGCGACGCGCACGTGTCGCCGTCGACCCGCTACCGCGAGATCGCTCGCTGGCTCGCGGAGATCGCCGGCGGACACCACGTCTGCGGCTGCCACGTGCACGTCGAGATCGAGGACCCCGAGGAACGGGTCCGCGCGCTGAACCGCCTGCGCCCGTGGCTGCCCGCCCTGTTGTCCCTGGCGGGCAATTCGCCGTTCTGGCATTCGCGCGTCACCGGATTCCGCAGCTGGCGGACGGTGATGATGCGTCGGCTGCCGACCATGGGGTGCCCGCCGATGTTCCGCGATCACGCGCACTACCGTCGCCACCTCGATCAGCTGATCCGCCTGGGCGCGTCCCCCGACGCGGCATCCCTGGCGTGGGCGGCACGGCTGTCGGATCACTACCCGACGGTCGAGGTCCGGGTGTTCGACACGCAGCTGGACCCCGAAGACACGCTGCTCCTGGCCGCGCTGGTGCGAGCGATCCTGGTCGCAGACGATCTCGCCGTGCTCCCTCTGGACACGGATCTCCTCGACGCCACGCTGTGGATGGCCGCACGAGAGGGGCTGAATGCGGCCCTCATCGACCCCGTCACCGGAGAGGCATCCAGCGCGCGGATGCTGATCCAGGACCTGCTGATGCTCGTCCAGCCGCACCTCGAAGAGGCCGGCGACGACGATTTCGTCCGCGAGCGGATGGCCTTCGTGCGCTCCGAGGGCACCGGCGCGGATCGCCAGCTCGCCGCTTTGCACGCAGGCGGAGTGCCCGGCCTCGCCGCCCTGCTGGGCGGGAGGTCCGGGCACTCGTCGCACGCGGCATGAATCACGCGACGGCGTGGATCACTCCGGTGAGGATCAGTGTGATGAGCGTCGTCCAGCCCACGATCGCAATACCCTGCCAGATGAGGATGCGTGCCTTGCCGATGCCGCCGGCGGCGAGCATGGTCGCGGTGAACTGGGTGGGCAGAAGAAGCGGCCCGAGCAGGCTGACCCCTGGGACGCCGTAGCGCTCGAGGGCGCGCTGGAACTTGGCACGGCGGGCCGCCTTGCGCTCGCTCTCCTCCGGCGCACCGTCGACGTGCACCGGAACGGACGTCCCGGATGAGGTCACCGCGACGGCCTCGCGCGCCTGCACCTTCGCCCGGTGCCTGGTCACGACGGCGTTGCGCGCGCCGGCGCTGATGAGGACCAGGATCGCGACGCACACGAAGTTGCCGATGATGGCTGCGATCGCGGCGACCACCGGTGGGATGCCGCCGATGATGCCGATCGCCGCTGCACCCTCTCCCTCGATGAACGGCACAGCACCGGCGGCCGCGATGATGAGCGGCTGAACGAATTCGGGTACCTGGGCGACGAGGTCCTGGAAGGTTTCGATGAGGCTCATGATCTGCTCCTGTCTGAGGGCCGGGGCGGTGGTTCCGCTCGGTATGACATCAGTCCATCGCGTCCGCACGATTCGAGTAAGTGCCGGTCCGTCACTGCTTCCCCGGTACGGTTCACGTCCGATGGGTGACAACTGTCATGGCCGTAGTGTGGAACGCATGGATGCCGGAACCGCCACCAGTGCGCGACGACTCGCACGGGGCATCACCGCGACATGGTGGTACACGGCATCGGCCATCGTCTTCCTCGAGCTCACGCTCGTCCTCATCACCTTCGTCGCCGTCGCGCAGACCAGCGCCGATGTCTGGGCGATCAGCATCGTCCTGGTGACGGGACTGATGTGGTGGGGCGCGACGCTCGTGCTGCTGCTCCAGTACC
Organism: Microbacterium sp. NPDC056234; assembly: GCF_042267585.1. Classification (NCBI taxonomy): domain Bacteria; kingdom Bacillati; phylum Actinomycetota; class Actinomycetes; order Micrococcales; family Microbacteriaceae; genus Microbacterium; species Microbacterium sp. NPDC056234. The sequence goes on along the minus strand of NZ_JBHJTE010000001.1, from coordinate 515,819 downwards.
GGCACCGGGACGATACGGCCGGCACCGGCCCGTGGCGACGCATCGTGCTCCCGCTCGCCATCGCCGTGCTGTACGCAGTCGTCGCCGGCCTGGTGACCGGATTGTGGATCGTCGCCGGGTACGCGATCCTGCAGCCGTTGATGCTGCTGAACTGGCCGCGTGGCGTTCGGGTGCGTCTTGTCGTCGCGGCCACGGTCGCCCTGATCGCACTGTGGATCGTCGATCAGCGCACCGTGACGTTCGATACGGTCGGCCAGTCCAGCTGGTGGGCGCTCGCGGTCTTCGCGATCATGCTCCCCTCGATGTCCGTGCTGTCGCTGTGGTGGTGGGACGTGCTCATCACGCTCGACCGCGCTCGCGCCGCCGAATCGCGCCTCGGCGCCACGCAGGAACGTCTGCGAGTCGCGACGGACGTGCACGACCTGCAGGGGCATCATCTGCAGGTCATCGCGCTGCAGCTGGAACTCGCCGAACGCCTGATGTCGAAGGACGCCGATGCCGCGCTCGAGCAGATCCGGCTCGCGCGAACGAGTGTGGACGAAGCGCGGCAGGGCACCCGCGACCTCGCACTGCAGTTCCGTTCCGTCCCGCTGCGCGACGAGATCGCGAACGCCGTGGATCTGCTGCGCGCGGCAGGCACTCCGGCGGAGTCGATCGTGGATGCCGAGGCCGATGCCGCCCCGGCATCCGTCCTCGGCCCGGTGATCCGGGAGACCACGACCAACGTTCTGCGCCACGGTGGGGGGAAGTGGGCGCGGCTCTCGCTGACGCGCGCCGGCGGCGCGTGGCGGTACGAGATCGCGAACGACGCGGCCGCGTCGACGGTCGAGAGCAACGACGGGTCCGGCCTGGAGGGGATCGCACGACGCGCCGCCGAGACCGGCGGTTCCGTGGAGGTCGACCGTGGACGAGGACAGTTCGCCGTGGTCGTGACCGTCCCGGAGGCGCCGCGATGATCCGTGTGCTGGTGGCCGATGACGAGGCGATGATCCGATCGGCGATCGCGGCGCTGCTCAATCTCGAGGACGACATCGAGGTGGTGGCGGAGTGCGCGAACGGCACCGAGGCCGTCGATGAGGCCGTCCGCCTCACCCCGGACATCTGTCTGCTGGATCTGGAGATGCCAGGTCTCGACGGCGTCGAGGTCGCCGAACGCCTGAGCCGCCTCGTGTCGACGCGGTGCATCGTCGTGACCCGCCATGCCCGACCGGGGGTGCTGCGGCGAGCGCTGGCGTCGGGTGTCTCCGGCTTCCTGCCCAAATCCCGCGGGGCGGATGAGGTCGCCGAGGTGATCCGGCGCGTCGCCGCCGGCGCGCGCTACGTCGACCCCGAAGTCGCCGCCGATGCGCTCAGCGACGAGCGGTCGCCGCTCACCGAACGCGAACTGGACGTCCTCCGCGCCGGACGCCGCGGCGAGACGACGGGGCAGATCGCACGTGCCTTGTCGCTCGCACCAGGGACCGTGCGCAACCACGTGTCGACCGTGCTGGGCAAGCTCCACGTCGCCACTCGTCAGCAAGCGGTCATCCTGGCAGAGGAACGCGGCTGGATCTGACGAAGGTCCGATCCGGGTGCATGAAGCTCGTCCGGATGCATGACGGACACACGGCGGATGCCCCGACGTCCGGGAATCCTTCCGACATCCGTACCCGACGGAGTGTCGGGTTCAGCGGTCCACTACCGCCCGAGCGGATGCTTCCGGTCGCAGGTCGAGCCGGCGCAGCAGCTGTGCGTTCAACGCCACGACGATCGTCGACAGCGACATCAGGATCGCACCGACCGACATCGGCAGCACGAACCCGATCGGCGCGAGCACGCCGGCAGCGAGAGGAACCGACAGGAGGTTGTACCCGGCGGCCCACCCCAGGTTCTGTTTCATCTTGCGGTAGGCGGCGCGGGACAGTTCGATCACCGACAGCACGGACCGAGGATCATCGCTGGCGAGGATGACTCCCGCCGAGGCGATCGCGACATCCGTCCCGGCGCCGATCGCGAGTCCGACGTCGGCCTGCGCAAGTGCCGGTGCGTCGTTGACGCCGTCGCCGACCATCGCGACGCGGCGGCCCTCGCGCTGGAGAGTCTGCACGGTCGCGGCCTTGTCCTCCGGGCGCACGCCGGCGAAGAACCGGTCGACGCCCAGTTCATCGGCGACCGAGCGGGCGACGGCTTCGGCATCCCCCGTGATCATGACGACCTGGATGCCGAGCGCATGCAGCGCCTCCACGGCGTCCCGAGATTCGGGGCGGACCTCGTCGGCGAGTTTCAGTGCGCCGACGACGGCGCCGTCGCGCAGGACGTGCAGGATGATCGCTCCGTCCGCTCGCCAGTCATCCGCGATCGCGAGCTCATCGGCCGCCTCCTCGGTGAGCAGATGGGGTCCGCCGACGCGCACCGTCGAGCCTGACACGGTCGCGGTCACGCCGACGGCGGGGGAGGAGGTGAAATCCGCACTGCTGGGGACGGCGAGTCCTCGGTCGGCGGCGCTGCGGACGATCGCCCGCGCGAGCGGGTGCTCGCTGTCGGCCTCCGCGGCGGCGGCCAGCGCCAGGACCTCATCGGCGTCCTCGCCGTCGACGACCGAGATCTCGCTCACCACGGGCTCGCCCTTGGTGAGCGTTCCGGTCTTGTCGAACAGGACGGTGTCGACTGTGCGCATGCTCTCCAGTGCGAGGCGATCCTTCACGAGCACTCCGCCGCGCGCGGCCCGCTCGGTGGCGATCGAGACCACCAGGGGAATGGCGAGTCCCAGCGCGTGCGGGCAGGCGATCACGAGGACCGTGATCGTGCGGATCACGGCTTCATCCGGCATCCCGACCAGCGTCCAGACGAGAGCCGTGAGGATGCCGGCGCCCAGCGCGAACCAGAACAGCCAGCCGGCTGCCGTGTCGGCGAGGCGCTGCGCGCGCGAGGACGAGTTCTGCGCCTCGGTGACCAGGCGCTGGATGCCGGCGAGGGCGGTGTCATCACCCGTCGCCGTCACCTCGACGCGCAGGCCGGAGTCGGTGGCCACCGTGCCGGCGGTCACGTCGTCACCGACACCGCGCGTGACAGTGCGGGATTCGCCCGTGATCATGGACTCGTCCATCGCCGCCCGACCGTCGACGATGCGGCCATCAGCGGGGATGCTTCCGCCCGGGCGCACGACGACGACATCGCCGACGAAAAGGTCGGTGGGGGAGACCGTCACGATCTCACCGCCCTCGACGCGCTCCGCCTCATCGGGAAGGAGCGCCGCGAGCGAGTCCAGGGCCGAGGTCGTCTGGGCGAGTGAGCGCATCTCGATCCAGTGACCCAGGAGCATGATGACGATCAGCAGCGCGAGTTCCCACCAGAAGTCGAGCTCATGGTGCAGGATGCCGAGGGTCGCGCCCCAGGATGCGAGGAACGCCACCGTGATCGCGAGGCCGATCAGCAGCATCATGCCCGGCGTGCGTGCGCGCAGTTCGCTGACCGCGCCGGTGAGGAACGGGCGGCCGCCCCACATGTACATCACGGTGCCGAGGATCGGCGACACCCAGGTCAGGCCCGGGAGGTCGGGGAGCGAGTATCCCAGGATCATCGCGAACATGCCGGACAGCGCGACGGTCGGAACCGCCAGGACGAGCATGATCCAGAACAGGCGACGGAACTGCCCGACGTGGTCGCCATGGCCGGCGTGGCCGGCGTGGCCGCCGTGGTCCCCATGGCCCGACGGATCGCCCGACTCGTGGTGATCGCCGTGCTCCGCATGCCCGGCGTGGTGCTGGTGCGGATCGTTCATCGATCGTCCTCCTGACATCTCTTCGCCTCAGGCATCCGTCGCCTGGCTGCGGAAGGACCGCAGACGCAGGCTGTTGCCGACGACGAACACGCTGGAGAACGCCATGGCGGCTCCGGCCAGCATGGGGTTGAGCAACCCGAGCGCCGCCAGCGGGATCGCCGCGACGTTGTACGCGAAGGCCCAGAACAGGTTGCCCTTGATCGTGCCGAGTGTGCGGCGCGAGAGCCGGATCGCGTCGGCCGCGCTGCGCAGGTCCCCGCGGACCAGAGTGATGTCGCTGGCCTCGATCGCGACGTCGGTGCCGGTGCCCATCGCGAGACCGAGGTCGGCCTGCGCGAGGGCTGCGGCGTCGTTGACGCCATCGCCGACCATCGCGACGACCTTCCCCTCGGCCTGCAGCCGCGTGACGACATCGACCTTGTCGGCGGGCAGCACTTCGGCGATCACGGTGTCGATCCCGACCTCGGCGGCGATCTGCTCGGCTGCGGCGCGGTTGTCTCCGGTGAGCAGGATCGGCGTGAGGCCGAGGTCCTTCAGCTGGGCGATCGCCTGAGCACTGGTGGGCTTCAGGGCATCCGAGACCACCAGGATGCCGCGGGCCAGACCATCCCAGCCGACGGCGATGGCGGTGCGGCCCTGCCGCTCGGCCTCGCTCTTGGCCGCGGCCAGCTCAGCGGGGAGGGGCTGCGCCCAGTCAGCGAGCAGCGATTCGCGGCCGACGAGCAGGCCGTGCCCCTCGACGACGCCCTGCACGCCCTTGCCCTCGATGTTGGTGAAGCCCTCCGGCGCGGGAAGCGTGCGGAATTCCTGCGTCGCCGCCTTGGCGATGGCCTGCGCGATGGGGTGCTCCGAGGCATCCTCGAGGGCTCCGGCCAGACGCAGCAGGTCGGCGCGATCCACGCCGTCCGCGGGGTGCACGTCGACGAGCGTCATGCTTCCTGTCGTGACGGTGCCGGTCTTGTCGAGCACGATCGTGTCGACGCGGCGGGTCGACTCGAGCACCTCGGGACCCTTGATGAGGATGCCCATCTGCGCACCGCGTCCCGTGCCGACCAGCAGTGCTGTCGGGGTGGCGAGACCGAGCGCGCACGGGCACGCGATGATGAGGACGGCGACGGCGGCGGTGAAGGCCGCGGATGCCGGGAACCCGGCGCCGAGCCAGGCACCCAGTGTCAGCACCGCGATCGCGATGACGATCGGCACGAAGATGCCGGAGACCTTGTCGGCCAGACGCTGCACGTCGGCCTTGCCGGACTGCGCGTCCTCGACGAGCTGCGCCATCTGCGCGAGCTGGGTGTCGGCTCCGACGCGGGTGGTGCGGACGACGAGGCGCCCGCCGGCGTTCACGGTCGCGCCGGTGACGGCATCGCCCTCGCCGACCTCGACCGGCACGGATTCGCCGGTCAGCATCGAAGCGTCGACGGCGGAGGTTCCGGAGACCACGACGCCGTCCGTGGCGATCTTCTCGCCTGGACGCACGATGAACTCGTCGCCGACGGTCAGATCCGCGGTCGGGATGCGGGTCTCGACGCCGCCTCGCAGCACGGCGACGTCCTTCGCGCCGAGCTCGAGCAGCGCGCGCAGCGCCGCTCCGGCCTGACGTTTCGAGCGCTTCTCGAAGTAGCGCCCGGCGAGGATGAACGTCGTCACTCCGGCGCCGACCTCGAGGTAGATGTTCGCGGCACCGTCGCTGGGGGCGACGGTCAACTCGAACGGGTGGGTCATGCCCGGCACGCCGGCGGTGCCGAAGAACAGTGCATACAGCGACCACAGGAACGCGGCGAGCGTACCCATCGAGATGAGCGTGTCCATGGTCGCGGCGCCGTGGCGCAGGTTCATCCAGGCGGCACGGTGGAACGGCCACGCGCCCCACACGATGACCGGAGCGGCGAGCGTGAGCGACAGCCACTGCCAGTAGGGGAACTGCAGGGCGGGGATCATCGCCATCGCGATGACGGGCACGGTGAGGACGGCCGAGACGATCAGGCGGGTGCGCAGCCCGGTCAGCTCGGCATCCGGTGCGTCTTCGTCCTCGGTCGAACCGGTGCCGGCGGGCGGGGCCGGGAGCTCGGCCGTGTAGCCGGTCTTCTCGACCTCGGCGATGAGCAGTGCGGTGTCGAAGCCGGCCGGCGCCGTGACCTTGGCCTTCTCGGTCGCGTAGTTCACGGTGGCGGTCACGCCGTCGAGACGGTTGAGCTTCTTCTCGATGCGCATGGCGCAGGAGGCGCACGTCATGCCGCCGATCTCCAGCTCGACGCTGGCGACGTCGTTCGTGGTGTCGCTCATGGGTGTCTCCTCAGAATCGGTCGAGAGGTGTCAGTGTCCACCGTGGTCGTCGCCGCCGTCGGACCCGTGGTCGGGCGCGGCGTCGGACGCCACGGCATCCAGGACGAACTGCGCCGTGCGTACCTGCCCGTCGACCTGGAAGTCCAGGTAGAGCAGGTAGCGACCGGCGGTCGGGACTCCGGCGGTGAAGGCGACCGCGGGGCCGGCGGTGTCGCCCGGCTCCGGCTCATCTCCGTGGGCGTGGACGTGCAGGTAGGCGAGGTCGCCGTCGCGGAGGGCGACGAGGTGTCCGAATGCGCCCAGGTAGGGCTCGAGCGTCGTGACGGGTTCGCCGTCGCGCGTGACCTCGACCGTGAGATCGCTGTCGGCTCCCGCGACGAGATCGCCGGTGATGGCGACGTCGAAGCCGTCGACCGACGCGGTCGTGATGACCTCGGTCGCCGGGTTCGGCGTCAAAGTGCCGGCGACATCCACGGTGCGCGACAGCGTCGCGGCCGTGCCGTCGGAGACGAAGTCCGTGTAGACGCGGTAGGTGCCTGCGGCATCCCAGGTCCACGGCAGCGACCAGACGCCGGTCGCGGCATCCAGCTCGGGGTGCACGTGACGGTACTGCGTGCCGTCGTTTCGCACCACGATGAGATGCAGCTGCTTGCCGTGGGCCGTCTCGTAGGCGGTCACGGGGTCACCGTCGGCGGTGAGGATGCGGAAGGCGAGTTCCCCGTCGGTGCCCGTGGCCGCCGGGGCGGCGAGGGGTGCGAGGGTGAATCCGGATGCCGAGATCGTCACGCCGGTCACCTCCTGTTCCTTCTGTTCTGTGTCTGCGGGTTCCTGCTGCTCGGCTGCGTGGCCGGGGTCGTCCGCATGGCTCGCCTGGCTCCACGCGGCGACCGCGCTGTCCGGCACGATCGCGCCGGCGGCCAGATAGGCAGCGCCGAACGCGACCACGAGGCCCGCGCCGTAGAGTCCGAGGCGGCCGGCGGTGTTCATCAGGCGCGCACCGCTGCGTATCCGGCCTCGTCGACGGCGGCGATGATGGCCGCGTCGTCCACGGGTGCATCGCTCGTGACGACGAGCTTGCCGTCCGAGGCGCTGACCTCGATGCCGCTGACGCCAGCGACCTGGCCGACCTCTTCGCGCACGGACATCTCGCAGTGGCCGCACGTCATTCCGGTGACCTGGTACTCGGTGGTGCTCATGATGCTTCCTCTCGTCGTGTCGAAAGTACCCGGGAGGGGTATCTGACTGATGCAACCCTATACCCATGGGGGGTATTCCCGTCAAGATCGATCGATCGCGTCATGGCGCGCTGATGAGACACCGGAGGCGCCCATCTGCGACAGGTCCGGCACCCCGTGATCACCCGTGAATCGAGGAAACGGCATTGATCAGCGGCGCGGCGTCCTCGACTTCCGCGTCAGCACGGATCGAGCCGTCGCCGATGCCGGCGGCGGTGGCATGCGCCCGCTCCTGTCCACGCAGACACCGGCACCGGGATACACCGATCGGGGTCGACGGTGAGGACTTCGCGCACGAAAAAGTCCTGAGCCACGACTCGTTCATAAACGAAGTCGCGACTCAGGACCTGTGGTGCGCGAGGGGGGACTTGAACCCCCACGTCCTTGCGAACACTGGCACCTGAAGCCAGCGCGTCTACCTATTCCGCCACTCGCGCGAGTGTCTCGCTCCGAAGAACTCAACTTCCCGAGGATATCACGCGTTCAGAGGGTCGGTGAAACCACGGCCTCTCGTGGCCGATGGGAGCCGCCACGCATGCCGCACGCACCCCCTCGCGGGCCGCACGGCGCCCGACTCGCACGGCCCGCCGCCCTGAGATCCCTGCAAAACCGCGGCACGAAGGCGTTCACCCAGAACACCTGGCTACGATGGCCGTACCAGTCGGCATGCCAGAGGAGCCCAGTGGGACTACTTGACAGCTTTGAGAAGGGTCTCGAGCGCGCTGTGAACAGCGCGTTCGCGAAGACCTTCCGCAGCGGCATCCAGCCGGTGGAGATCGCCTCCGCCCTGCGCCGCGAGGCCGACACCAAGGCCGCGATCGTCAGCCGCGACCGCATCATCGCGCCCAACAACTACCTCGTGCGCCTCAGTCCCGACGACACCGAGCGGATGCAGTCGGTCGGCCGTCCGCTCATCGACGAACTGCTGGCGCTGGTCACCAAGCACGGCAAGACGCAGGGCTACAGCTTCGCCGGTCCGCTGACCATCGCCCTCGAAGCGGATGAGAAGGTGGCCACCGGCACCGTCCGCGTGAACTCCTCGACCATCGAGGGCCGCGTCACCTGGCAGGCCGTCGTCGACGTCGACGGCCGTCGCCACTCGATCGCCCGCTCGCGCACCGTCATCGGCCGCGGCAGCGACGCCGACATCACCATTGCGGATGCCGGATCGAGCCGCCGCCATGCCGAGATCCTCTGGGACGGCGAGCGCGCCATGATGCGCGATCTCGGTTCGACGAACGGCACCAAGGTGAACGGGGAAAAGGTCCGCGAGGCACGCCTCGAGTCGGACACCACGATCTCGATCGGTCGCACGGACCTCGTGTTCCGGATCGTCCCGGTGGCCTCGCCGCAGCGCCGAGACGACGACGCGACGCGCGCCTTCGGGGTGAACCCATGAGCACTCCCAGCGAACTGGTCCTCCTCCTCCTGCGCATCGGGTTCCTCCTCCTGCTGTGGTTCTTCGTGTTCGGCGTCGTCTATTCGCTGCGCGCCGACCTCTTCGGCGTCCGGGCGCGCAAGCTCCCCGCCGAAGCAGCGGCCGCGCCCGCGCCGGCGGCGGCCTCGACCCCCGCGACCACCCCGGCATCCGGCGTCGCGGCGAAGGGTTCGGCGCACGCGGCCAAGCCGGGCGCCCCGGCGACAGCGACCAGTGCCCACCGGCTCGTCATCACCTCCGGCCCGAAGGCCGGTCTCGAGATCCCCCTCGGCAGCGAACCGATGACGATCGGGCGCTCCAGCGAATCCGGCCTGGTCATCCGCGACGACTACACTTCCAGCCATCACGCCCGCCTGATGCTGCGCGGCGGCACGTGGACCATCCAGGACCTCGACTCGACGAACGGCACGTATCTCGACGGCAAGCGACTCTCCGGCGGTCCGGCCGCGATCGGCATCGGCATCCCCGTCAAGGTGGGCGCCACGACCTTCGAACTGCGAGCCTGAGCGCGGCATGGTCTTCGAGGGCTCGAGCGCCGCGATCTCCCACACCGGGAAGGTCCGCTCCAACAACCAGGACTCCGGTTTCGCCGGAGCGAACCTGTTCGCCGTCGCCGACGGCATGGGCGGCCACGCCGGCGGCGACGTCGCCTCGAGCATCGCGATCCAGCGCCTCGCTCCGCTGGACACCACCTACGCGACGACGGACGATGCGCAGGCCTCCCTCCAGGCCGCGGCCACCACGGCAGCCGGCGACCTGATCCGCGCCGCCAAGGACCGCCCGGAGCTCGCAGGCCTCGGCACCACCGTCAGCGCGATCATCATGGTCGACGAGTACGCGGTGATCGGCCACATCGGCGACTCGCGCATCTACCTCTTCCGCGACGACGAGCTCACCCAGATCACCGCGGACCACACCTTCGTCCAGCGCCTCGTCGACTCCGGCCGCATCACGCCGGAGGAGGCACGGTACCACCCGCGGCGCTCGGTCCTCATGCGCGTGCTCAGCGACATGGACAACGACCCCGAGCTGGACATGTTCGTCATGCCCACCCTCCCCGGCGACCGGTGGCTCCTCTGCTCCGACGGCCTGTCCGGCGTGGTCGACGAACTCCACATCGCCAAGGTCATGCGCCAGGGGCTCGCGCCCGGTCGCACCGCGGACACGCTGCTCAAGCAGGCACTCGACGGCGGCGCACCGGACAACGTCACGATCGTGCTGGTCGACGTGGGCGGACAGCATCCGCTGTCCTCCGGCACCGCGACCATCGTCGGCTCGGCATCCAACCCGTCCGGCATCCTCGTCCCCGCGGCCCGCGCCGGCCGCAGCAGCTGGCTGCATCCGGTGCGGCAGGCGGCCAACGAGCCGACGCATTTCGAACCGGCCGCCGACTACCTCGAAGAGCTCATCGAAGAGGACAAGCGCCGCGCGAAGCGCCGGCGCATCGGATGGATCAGCGCCGTGCTCGTGGCCCTGCTGGCGCTCGTCGGCGCCGGATTCCTCGCCTACAACTGGACCCAGACGCGCTACTTCATCGGTGCCGACGAGGACAGCGTCGTGATCTTCCAGGGCGTGCAGCAGAACCTCGGCCCCATCACGCTTTCGACGGCCATCGAGGACACCGACATCCTCCTCGCCGACCTGCCGCCGTACCAGCGGGCTTCCGTCGAACGCACGATCAACGCCCGATCCCTGTCGGATGCCGAGGCGATCGTCGAACGCCTCCAGGCCGGAGCGGATGCCGTCAGGGAGGACGAGGGACGCGCGACGCCGACCCCCGCACCGAGTCCGACGCCGACTCCCTCCACCGATGTGGGGGCGCCATGACGACCGACGTCGCCGCGGACACCGCGGTCATCAAGGCCCTCAAGAAGATGCGGCTGCCGCAGACGCAGCGCAACAGGGAGTTCTGGCTGCTGCTGTTCGCGTGCGCGCTCAGCGGCGGGGCTCTCGCGCTCGTTCAGCTCGGCGCGCTCGGAGCGATCGACCCGATGATCCTCTTCATCGGCGGCGCCCTCGCGGTACTGGTGTTCGCGCTGCACATCGTGCTGCGGATCGTCGCCAGCGACGCCGACCCGTTCGTCGTTCCGATCGCCACGCTGCTGACCGGGCTCGGAATCGCGATGATCTACCGCATCGATCTCGCCAAGAACCTCAGCGGCTGGGATGCGTATTCGTCCAAGCAGCTGGCATGGACGGCGATCTCGCTCGCCGGAGCCATCGCCCTCGTCATCGCCCTGCGCAACTATCGGGTGCTGTTCCGCTACACCTACGTCTTCGGCCTCGCCGGAATCGTGCTGCTGCTGCTGCCGTTCGTCCCCGGTCTTCGGGTCACCACGGCGAACGCCGACGTCTGGGTGTCCCTCGGCGGATTCATCTCGTTCCAGCCCGGTGAGCTCGCCAAGCTCTGCCTGGCGATCTTCTTCGCCGGCTACCTCGTGCGCACGCGGGAGAGCCTGACCTCGGTGGGCACCCGCTTCCTCGGGATCACGTGGCCCCGCGCCCGCGAACTCGGTCCGGTCATCGTCGTCTGGCTGATCTCGCTGGGCATCATCGTCTTCCAGCGCGACCTCGGCACCGGTGTGCTGATCTTCGGCATGTTCATCGCGATGCTCTACGTCGCCACCGGCAAGACGAGCTGGGTCGTGATCGGCCTCGCCCTCGTCGCCGTCGGCGTCTTCCTCGCCACGCAGATCCTCAGCTACGTGCGCGGCCGCTTCACGAACTGGCTGTACGCGTTCGACCCGAGCATCGTCGATCCTCAGGGCGCCGGATTCCAGCTGCAGCAGGGCATCTTCGGGCTCGCGCATGGCGGGCTCATCGGCACCGGACTCGGCATGGGCCGCCCCCAGGTGACGCCCCTGGCGCACAGCGACTACATCATCCCCAGCCTCGGCGAGGAGCTCGGGCTGGTGGGCATCTTCGCGATCCTCAGCCTGTACATGGTCTTCATCAGCCGCGGCATCCGGATCGGAATGGCCGGACAGGACGACTTCGGCAAGCTGCTCGCGACCGGCCTCTCGTTCACGATCGCCCTGCAGGTGTTCATCATGGTCGGCGGCGTCACGCGGCTCATTCCGCTCACAGGTCTCACCACTCCGTTCCTCGCCGCCGGCGGATCGTCGCTGATCGCGAACTGGCTCATCGTCGCGCTGCTGCTGCGGGTCTCCGACGGCGTGCGCCGCCAACCGAGGGTGGTGATCGGCTGATGACCAAAGAACTGCGCCGCCTCAGCATCATCATGCTCGCCATGTTCCTGTCGCTGTTCATCGCGACGAGCTGGATCCAGGTCGTCGAGGCCGATGCCCTCGCCCAGAACTCGAACAACAGGCGCACGTTGCTGGACAGCTACGAGATTCAGCGAGGGTCGATCATCGCCTCCGGCGCCCCCATCGCCTACTCGACGCCGACGGACGACACCTACGCCTTCCAGCGCGTCTACACGGATGCCGCGATGTGGGCGCCCGTCACGGGCTACTTCAACCCGGCGCTGCAGTCGGCCACCGGCCTGGAGCGGGCGATGAACGCCGAACTCTCCGGCACCGGCGCCGGTGCGTTCTTCTCCGAGATCGAGCGGATCGTCTCCGGCCAGCCGCAGACCGGATTCAGCGTCGAACTGTCGTTGGATGCCGAGGTTCAGCGCGTCGCCTACGAAGCGCTGAACGGACTGCAGGGCGCGGTCGTCGCGATCGAGCCGTCGACGGGTCGTGTGCTCGCGCTCGCCTCGTCGCCGAGTTACGACACGAACCTGCTCGCGTCCCACGACGTCGCTGCGGCGAACACGACCCACGATGAGCTGGAGAACGCCGTCGACAACCCGCTCTACAATCGGGCGATCGCCGGCCGTCTCAACCCGCCGGGGTCGACGTTCAAGGTCGTCACCGCCTCCGCGGCGTTCTCGACCGGCGAGTGGACGCCCCAGTCGACGCTGCCGAATCCGGCGCGATACACGCTCCCCGGCACCAGCCAGCAGATCTCGAACTCCGGCGGCGGAACGTGCGGGCCCGGCGAAACGGTCACGATCGCCGATGCCCTCCGGCTCAGCTGCAACATCCCGATGGCGCAGCTGGCTGTCGCGATCGGTGACGACGTGATCCGCGAGACCGCCGAGGCCTATGGGTTCGACATGTCATTCGACATCCCCCTCACCTCGACCGCCTCGACGTACCCGCGCGGCCTGAGCGACGACCAGACGGCTCTCACCGGTTTCGGCCAGGGCGATGTCCGCGCGACGCCGCTGCAGATGGCCATGGTGTCGGCAGGACTCGCCAACGACGGCGTCGTGATGAACCCGCGGATGGTGGATGCCGTGATCGGCGACGACCTGTCGGTCCAGACGGCATATGAGGACACCGAGTTCGGCCGCGCGGTCGAAGCGTCCGTCGCGCAGTCCGTGACCGACGCCATGGTCGCGAGTGTCGCTTCCGGTGCCGCGTCTAATGCGAGAATAGACGGGGTCGATGTCGCCGGTAAGACGGGTACGGCGCAGAACGGTGACGCGGACCCGTACACGTTGTGGTTCACAGGTTTCGCCCCCGCGGATGATCCGCAGGTGGCGGTGGCAGTCGTCGTCGAAGACGGCGGTGGTAAGGGTCAGTCCGGATCCGGCAATTCGATTGCCGCTCCGATTGCGAAGAAGGTCATTGAGGCGGTGCTGAACAAATGAGGCCGACGCAGGGTGTGTCGTTCGGTGGACGGTACGAGCTCCAGTCGCGGATCGCGATCGGCGGCATGGGTGAGGTCTGGGAGGCCACCGATCATGTGATCGGTCGTACGGTCGCCATCAAGATCCTCAAGGACGAGTACATGGGGGATCCGGGATTCCTCGAGCGCTTCCGCGCCGAGGCCCGGCACGCCGCACTCGTCAACCATGAGGGCATCGCCAGCGTGTTCGACTACGGCGAGGAGAACGGCAGCGCCTACCTCGTCATGGAGCTCGTTCCCGGTGAGGCGCTCTCGACGGTCCTCGAGCGGGACGGCGCGCTCAGCGCCGACAAGACGCTCGACATCGTCGCCCAGACCTCCGCCGCGCTGCAGGCCGCGCACGCCGCCGGTCTCGTGCACCGCGACATCAAGCCGGGAAACCTGCTGATCACGCCCGACGGTCGCGTCAAGATCACCGACTTCGGCATCGCTCGCATCGCCGACCAGGTGCCGCTGACGGCCACCGGCCAGGTGATGGGAACCGTGCAGTACCTGTCGCCCGAGCAGGCGTCGGGCCACCCGGCATCCCCCGCGACGGACATCTACTCGCTCGGCATCGTCGCGTACGAGTCCCTGGCCGGCAAGCGCCCGTTCACAGGCGAGTCGCAGGTCGCGATCGCCATGGCTCAGATCAACGAGCAGGCGCCCCCGCTTCCTCCGACCGTCCCGATCCCGGTCCAGAACCTCGTCATGGCGATGATCGCCAAGAAGCCGGCCGATCGTCCGAGCTCGGCCGCGACCGTCGCACGTGCCGCGCAGGCGCTGCGGCGAGGCGACCTGAACTCCGCCGCGATCGCCGTTCCGGCCATCGCCACCGGCGGCGTCGCCGACGACGCGACGCGCATGATGGACACTTCGGGCGACGACGCCACCCGGATTCTCACGACCACTGCGGCCCTCGAGACCGAGGATGCCGTCGTGGACGAGAAGAAGAAGAAGCGCAGCCCGTGGACCTGGCCGCTGATCGCGCTCATCGTGATCCTGCTGCTCGCCGTCGGCGGCACCATCTGGGCCCTGCTGTCCGGCGACCCGGAGGAGGAGGCGACGACTCCGCCGCCCACGCAGTCGCAGACGCCGACGCCGTCATCGACGCCGACGCCCACCGAGGACCCGCGGATCAATGTCGGCGAGCTGGGTCTGGCCGGCATGACGTGCGACCAGGCCGTCGAGGCCGCGCAGGCCGCGGACCTCGACGCCAGTTGCGTCACCGGCAACACCCCGGCCACCTCGCCGGAGCAGGTCGGAACCGTCCAGAACGTCGAGCCGACCGGCATGGTCGAGCCGGGAACGGCGCTCACCCTCACGCTGTTCGGCGACGTCGTCGCGGTCACGGCGCCGACCACCGAGCCGACGCTCTCCGGCGATGCGATCGCCGGAGAGAAGGTGACGCTGAACTGGACCAACTACACCTGCCCGTCCGGCGTCCCCGCGCTGAGCGCCTACGAGGTCACCATCACGAACGCGACGTTCGCCGACGGGACGACGACCCGCAGCTTCACACCCGCCGAGCGCAGCGCCGAGATCACCGTCGGAGCCGATACGGCCGGTCAGAACGTGACCGCGACGTACCAGGCGTTCTGCGGTGCCGACCGCCCCTCCGGAGCATCCCCGCAGATGACGGTGGCGATCCAGGCCGCGCCGACGACCGCCCCGGGCAACGAGCAGTCCGAGGGCGACGCCGAGGCCGGCGGCGAGGCAGACGCAGGCGCCGACGCTGAAGGGTAGCCTTGGTAGGCAGTCAGCCGTCGTCAACGCAGGGGGGTCCTACGTGTCCACAGAGCAGCGCGTCCTCGCGGGCCGTTACCGCGTCGACCAGCTCATCGGCCACGGCGGCATGGCGAAGGTCCACCGCGGTTACGATCTGACGCTGGGTCGCGATGTCGCCATCAAGATCCTCGACCCCGAACTCGCTCGCGACACGGCGTTCCGCACGCGATTCCGCCTCGAGGCGCAGGCCGCATCGCGCATGTCGCACCCGTCCATCGTCCGCGTCTTCGACGCCGGCGAGGACGACTCGGCCGCGCAGCCCGTCCCCTACATCGTGATGGAGCTCGTCGAGGGCACCCTGCTCAAGGCGATCATCGCGGACGGCCCCGTTCCGGCTGAGGATGCCGTGCGCTACGTCGACGGCATCCTGGAGGCGCTGGAGTACTCGCACAAGGCCGGCGTCATCCATCGCGACATCAAGCCGGGCAACGTCATGGTGACGCCCAAGGGCAGAGTCAAGGTGATGGACTTCGGCATCGCCCGCGCGGTGTCCGACTCGTCGTCGACCGTCGCCGAGACGACACAGATCATCGGCACGGCCGCGTACTTCTCGCCCGAGCAGGCCAAGGGCGAACCCGTCGACGCGCGCACCGACCTGTACTCGACGGGCGTGGTGCTGTACGAGCTGCTCACCGGTCGTCAGCCGTTCCGCGGCGATTCGCCGGTCGCCGTCGCGTATCAGCACGTCAGCGAGACGCCGATGCCGCCGACCGAGGTCAACGAGCTCTCGCCCGGCGCCCTCGACCCGATCGTGCTGCGCGCCCTCGCGAAGGACCCGTACCAGCGGTATCCGGATGCCGTGAGCTTCCGCTCCGCGCTGGACACCGCGTTCGGCGGAAAGGCGCCGAGCAAGAAGCAGATCGGCGCCCTGACCAGTGAGCTCTACGGGCCGAGCCCGCGGGCCGCGCAGGAGACCGCGCGCACGCTGCGTCAGCTCTCCAGCGACACGACGATGACGCGGACGCAGTCCGGTCCGCCGGTCGCGTGGATCTGGGCCGGGGTCGCCCTGCTCGCCGTACTGCTGGCGTCGGTGCTGTTCTGGGTCGTGACGGTGCAGGGACCGAGCGTCGAGTCCTCGTCGCGAACCGTGCCCGACCTCGTGGACGTCAGCTCAGAGCGCGCGCAGGAGGCGCTGGAGGAGCTCGATCTCGTCTCGAAGCTCGTGGTGGAGCCGAGTTCGGACATCGCAGAGGGCAATGTCACCAGGACCGACCCCGAGGCCGACACCACGGTCGCTCAGGGCGCAGCGATCACCGTCTACGTGTCCAGCGGCGCCGAGATGGTCGCCGTGCCGCGGCTCGTGACGATGTCGCAGGCGGATGCCGAGGCAGCGCTGAAGGACGCCGGCCTCAAGCTGGGCACCATCCGTCAGACCAGCGACAAGGATCAGGTCGCCGGGATCGTGCTCGAAGCCAGCGAGGGGGAGGGTGCCGAAGTGCCGCCGGGCACCACCGTGGATCTCGTCGTCGCGAGCGGACTGGTGGCTCTCGAGGATCTCGAAGGATTCCGACTGGATGCGGCGACGGAACAACTGGAGCGTCTCGGCCTCACGGCTGTTCCCACCCCCGACACCAGCTGTCCTGCAGTCGACCCGCCGACGGTGTCCTCGATGTCGATGGCGCCTGGCGACGTGCCAGTGCACTCCACTGTCGAGCTGCGTTACTGCAGCGGCGAGTAGTCCCCGAGCGGGGTGAGCTCGGCGGCGCGCGCCACGGCATCCGGATCGCCGACCAGCGCGAGCCAGTTGGCGAGCAGGCGGTGGCCACCCGCGGTCAGGACGCTCTCCGGGTGGAACTGCACGCCCAGTATCGGCAGCTCACGATGCGCGATCGCCATCACGGTGCCGTGCTCGGCGCGCGCGGTGACGACCACCTCGTCCGGGAGGTCGGATTCGGCGAGAGCGAGCGAGTGATAGCGCCCGGCGGCGAAGGGCGACGGGATGCCGTCGAACAGCGCAGAGCCGTCGTGCGCGACCTGGGAGACCATGCCGTGCATGAGTTCGGGGGCCTCTGAGACCTCGACGCCGAAAGCGGCCCCGATCGCCTGATGGCCGAGGCAGACGCCGAGCAACGGCAGCGCTCGTTCTTTCGCCCTCTCCACCACGGCCACCGACGCGCCGGCGTCACGCGGTCGACCAGGGCCGGGGGAGAGCAGCACCGCATCGGCGCCGGTGAGCAACCTGTCGATGTCGCGTGCATCCACGGCATCCGCTTCGACGACGGTGGTGACGGCTCCCAGCTCGTGCAGGTAGCCGATGAGCGTGTGCACGAAGCTGTCGTGGTTGTCGACCACGAGAACCCGCACGGTCATTCCAGATCGACCTCACCGGGTGTGATGATCGGCGCGATCCACGGGAACACGTAGAAGAAGAGCCCGTAGAGGACCGCGGCGACGAGCACGAGCAGGAAGAACACCCGCAGCCACCACGGGCCGGGCAGGATGCGCCAGAGAGCTGCGTACATCAGTTGCTCCTCATCGGGACGGTGCGGCGACTTCGGCCACTGCGGCCATGGATTCCGGGGCGCCTTCCGCGCGGGGCTGGAAGCCCTCGAACACGGCGTAGGCGATGATGCGCTCGGCGAGCGAGTACAACGGCGAACAGGCGGTCAGGGTCAGATAGCGTTCGCCCGTCTCGGCACCGGGCACCTGGGGGACGTCCAGCAGCACGTCGACCTGAGAGGGGGTGACGTACTCGAGAGTGCGGAAGCGGTACGTGTACCAGCCCTCCTGTGTCTCGACGACGATCGCGTCGTCGATGCGGAGCTTGTCGATCCGATTGAGCGGTGCCCCCCAAGTGGTGCGGTGCCCGGCGACCGAGAAGTTGCCGACCTGCCCCGGCATCTTGGACTGGTCGTACACTCCGATCCAGCCGTGATCGAGCGTGACGGGTCGTGACGTTCCCCCCGCAATCGCGACGTTGTAGTCATCGCCGAATCGCGGGATGCGCATCTGGGCGAGATACTCGCCCGCCCCGGGGTGCTCGAGCAGCGGCGGCTCGTACCAGGTCTCGCCGTCCTCCGTCTCGACGACGGGCGGCGGCTCAGGCGGTGGTTCGCTCTCCCACTCCGCCGAGACGGCGGCGCCTTCGGAGTTCTGCTGCGCACCGATGATGATGTCGCCGATCCACATCTGCCAGGCGACGAACAGCATGACCAGCACACCGGCGGTGAGGAGCAGTTCGCCGAGCACGCTCGTGAACGTCGCGCGGGGGCGCTGTCGTCGACGGCGCACACGACGAGTCTCGGGCACGGCGGAAGCAGTCACAGGCGCGATCCTATCCGCTTCGCGTGTACGTCGGCCCGGAGGACGTGGGTGTTCTCGGGCCTCATGGGTAGAATGTCCCCATGGCACGAGACCGCAAGAGCGAAGAACCCGTCGTCGAGCGCGCTGAAGGCGAGCAGGCGCCCAACGCGGTGTGGTTCAAGCCCGTCATGATCGGCTTCATGCTGCTCGGGCTCGTGTGGATCCTCGTCTTCTACATCTCCGGGATGCAGTGGCCGATCCCCGGCATCCAGTCCTGGAACCTGGCCATCGGCCTCGGCATCGCGCTGATCGGCTTCCTCATGACCACGCGCTGGCGCTGACGCCTTCCGCTCTCTGCGAAGAACCCCCTCACGGCATCCGTGAGGGGGTTCTTCCGTTGGTATGCGGGGAAAGTTATCCACAGGCTCATCCACAGGGTGGGGAGAATTACACCGGTGTTATTCACACCCTGTGCACGGGTCGGATCAGGCGAGCATCACCGCTGGCGGAACGAATGCCAGCAGCGCGATGAGCGCGAGCCCGAGAGCGACGAGCCAGAGAATCTGCCAGAGGCGCTGATCCCGTCGCCGCGTGCGCGTGATGATGAGAGCGACGAGCAGGCCGACGGCGGCGCCGCCGATGTGCGCCTGCCAGGCGATACCCGGCACCACGAAGCCGATCACGAGGTTCAGCCCGATGATCACGAGAATGCCGGTGATGTTCGCACCCATGTGGCGACCGATGATGATCAGGGCGCCGAAGAGGCCGAAGACGGCACCGGACGCTCCGATCGTCGAGACCGCCGGCTCCAGACACGCGACGGCGACCGAACCTCCGATGGCACCGAGCACGTACAGCGTCAGGAAGCGCCAGCGCCCCAGCATCGGCTCCAGCGTGCGTCCGATGACCCACAGGGCGAGCATGTTGAAGGCGAAATGCCAGATGCTTCCGTGCACGAGCGCGGCGGTCACGACCCGCCACGGCTCGAAGACCCCGCCGTTCAGGTTCGGGTAGAGGTATGGAGCCCAGAACGCGAGCGCGGTCTGCACCTGCCCACCGAACCCCGGGATCATCTGCAGCAGCCCGACGAACGCCGTCACCGCGATGATCGCGTACGTGACGACAGGCTTGCCCGTGGCGGGCGCCAGGATCGAGCGACCACCCTTCCAGCGGCGATCGGCCTTCTTCTGCGCCGGGGTACGGTTCTGCTTCTGCTCCTTCAGGCACTCCGGGCAGATGACGCCGACGGCGGCCTGCGTCTGGCACTCGGGACAGATGGTGCGCAGGCAGCGCTGGCAGAGCACGAAGCTCTGCCGACCCGGATGCCGATAGCAGAAGTTGTCACGATTGCTCGTGAATTCGGTGTTCGTCATCCGGATCGGCGGGTGCGGTCCGTCAGGCCGCGTCGATGTCGATCGACTGCAGCACGACCGGCTCGAGCGGACGGTCGCCAGGGGCGGTCGGAACGGCGGCGATCGCGTCGACGACGGCGCGGGAAGCATCATCGGCGACCTCGCCGAAGATGGTGTGCTTGCCCATCAGCCAGGTGGTCGGGTCGGTCGTGATGAAGAACTGCGAGCCGTTGGTGCCCTCGAGCTGACCGGTGATCGCGTTGCGACGCAGACCCGCGTTCGCCATGGCGAGCATGTAAGGCTCGTTGAAGTTCAGCTCCGGGTTGATCTCGTCGTCGAAGTTGTAGCCGGGGCCGCCGACGCCCTGACCGAGCGGGTCGCCGCCCTGGATCATGAAGTTCGGGATGATGCGGTGGAAGATGACGTCCTTGTAGAGAGGACCCTCGCCCGGCTTGCCGGTTTCGGGGTGCGTCCAGTCCTTCGAACCGTCGGCGAGGCCGACGAAGTTCGCGACCGTCTTCGGGGCGTGGTCGCCGAAGAGGTTGATGACGATGTCACCGTGGTTGGTGTGCATGGTTGCGACGTGAGAAGCGTGAGGCATTCCTCCATTCTCGCAGAGCCATGCGTCGGATGGCCTGGATGCCGCGCGTGATCGCTTAGCGCGATCACCCCGTCCTGGCAAGGGTGGGCACAATCTCTGCCCGCGCCCAGTCATGTCTGGCATGATGGGGAACCCGTACTCCAATGGACAGGAGAGCATCGTGAGCCTCAGCCGAAAGCGGAAGAAGGAACTGCGACGTCTGCAGAAAGACGCGAACAAGCTGTGGGAGACCCAGCAGGTCGTCGTCGGACAGGCCGCGGATGTCGCACGCGAGGCGGGTCGCCAGCTCGGCAAGCTCAACAGCGAGCAGGTCGTCCCTGTCGTTCAGGACGCCTACAAGCGCAGGGTCGCACCGGTCGTCGACCAGGGCGTGCGCTTCGGCAAGCACGTCGTGGATGACAAGGTCATCCCGGTCGTCGGCGGCGTGGTGGGCTCTGCTCTCTCCGCCTGGGACATCGCCAACGCGAAGCGTCACGGCATCACCGTGGTCCCCGCGAAGAAGAGCGGCCCCGGTCTGGGTTCCGTCGTCGCGATCGTCCTCGGTGCCGCGGCCGCTGTCGGCGTCCTGTACGCCGCGTGGCAGGCGCTGCGCGCAGATGACGAGCTCTGGGTCGCGGACGACCCGCTCTCTCCGCCGAACGCGTGACCGACCCGCACACCAGGGTCAAGGATGCGGCGGCCGCCCGTGGTCTCGAGATAGAGATCCGCGAGCGGCCGCAGGCACGCAGTCTCCACGAGGCTGCGGAGATCCTCGGCATCCAGCCCTCCGGGATCGTCAAGACGCTCGTCGTCAAGCGATCCGATGACACGTACCTGTTCGCGCTGGTACCCGGCGGTCGGTCGATCTCGTGGCCGAAGCTGCGCGCCGTCGTCGGCGTGAACAAGCTGCGCCTGCCGGAGCCGGATCTCGCTCTTGCGGCGACGGGCTACGAACGCGGCACGATCGTTCCGATCGGCAGCACCACGGACTGGCCGATCTACGCCGACGCGTCCATCGTCGGCCAGCGCGTCGCCATGGGCGCCGGTGCGCACGGCTACAGCCTCTTCGTCGACGCCGACGATCTGATCGCCGCCTACGGCGCCACCGTCGCCGACATCTCGGAGCCCGAGAAGCCGCGCGACTGACCTCGGCTCAGAGGATCCCGGCCGTCCGCATCGCGATGTCGACGAGCTTGACGCGCTGCAGCTCTGCCACCGCCGGCACGTCGAACCATCCGGCCATGTCCGTCGAGCCGTCCTGCTCGAAGCGCAGGCGCCCGCCGATGACGCGCGCACGGTAGAGGATCCGCAGCGTGTGCAACGGGACATCGGACTTGTGCACGCGCCGACCGGCCGGAATCACCCGGGAATGGATGCCGAGCAGTTCGCCGACCTCGACCGAATACCCGGTCTCCTCGCGGAGTTCGCGGCGCACGGCATCCTCGGGGTCCTCACCGGGTTCGAGCCCGCCGCCCGGCATCGTCCAGGCGACCCGGCGACCCTCGGTCCAGCGGGCGAGCAGGATCCGATCGTCGTCGTCGGTGACGACCGCGTATGCGGCGACTCGCAGATCCATCCACTCACATTAGCGGTCTACGACACGCCGACCACGACGTGTGTCCTAGGCTTCTGGCCATGCCGAACATCAGGGTCGAACTCCTCCCCGGTCGCTCCGTCGACCAGCGCCGCGCCTTCGCTCAAGCCGTCACGGATGCCGCAGTCGACGCTCTCGGCGCTCGACATCAAGACGTGCGCATCATGTTCGAGGAGGTCGCCGCCGACTTCGTCGCGAACGGCGGTGTGCTCGCGAGCGAGGATGACTCCCGTGCGGCGCAGGTCACGAAGGTGACATCCGGCGGGAGCTGAGGTGTCGGGGCAGGGCGTCGCGCTCTGCCCCTCGGCGTCTCAACGTCCGTCACGGGCCCGGCTGCACGGACCATGGTCGGAACATCGCCCCGGTTGGCACCGACCGGCGCCGAATCCCGGAAGAATCGAACCATGGCCCAGTTCGACATGCCCATCGACCAACTCCGCGAGTACCGCCCCGAACGGGACGAGCCCAGCGACTTCGACATGTTCTGGCAGGAGACGCTGGCGTTCTCCCGCGGACACGGCGAAGCGCTGTTCACTCGCATCGACACCGCGATCCGGAACCTCATCGTCGAGGACGTGACGTTCCCGGGCTTCGCCGGTCACCCGATCAAGGGCTGGTTCATCCGGCCGACGGGTCATGTACGCGCCACTGTGGTGCACTACATCGGGTACAACGGCGGGCGCGGGGTGCCAGAGCAGTGGACTCTGCTGCCCAGTGCCGGGTACGCGGTGTTCGTCATGGACAGCCGCGGACAGGGCAGCGGCGGCAATCCTGGGTCGACGACCGACCCCGTCGGCAGCGGCCCGCGCATCGCCGGTCAGATGTCCAGCGGCATCGAGGGCCCGCACGAGTACTACTACCGTCGCGTCTTCACGGATGCCGTGCTCGCCGTCGACGCCGTCCGCAGCCACCCGGCCGTCGACCCGTCCAAGGTCGTCGTCGCCGGCGGCAGCCAGGGCGGCGGGATCGCCGTCGCGGCTGCCGGACTGAGCGACGGCCTCGCGGGCGCGATGATCGACGTGCCGTTCCTCAGCCACTATCGCCGTGCACTGCGCATCACCGATGCGAACCCGTACAACGAACTGACGCGGTACATGCAGACGCGCCGCGGCGAGGAGGATGACGTCTTCCGCGTGCTCAGCTACTTCGACGGCGTGAACTTCGCCGCGCGCGCCTCGGCGCCGGCGCTGTACTCCGTGGCGTTGTGCGACGCCGTGTGCCCGCCGTCGACCGTGTTCGCGCAGTTCAACCACTACGCGACCGATGACAAGTCCATCGAGGTGTACCCGTACAACGGGCACGAGGGCGGGCAGTGGACGCAGCAGCGCCGGCAGCTGGAATTCCTGGGCGGGATCTTCGGCGCCGCCCCGGAGGCCGTCGCGTGACCGGCTCCGTACCCGAAGAGCTCACCGAGTATCCGCTTTCGGTTCTGCTGACGCCGCCACCGGCGCTTCGGGCCCCGGACGACTTCGACGCCTTCTGGCACGACACCTTCGCCGAATTCGGCACCGGTGCCGTCGCATGGAAGGTCGACGCCGCACTCGAACCGACCCCGACGCATCGCGTCGACCGGGTCCAGTTCACCTCGTCGACCGGCGAGCAGGTCATCGCCTGGCTCGCCCTGCCGCACGGCCCGGTCGCTCGCGGACGCGTCATCGGTCACGGCTACGGCGGCCGTACTGAACCCGCGCTCGACGCGCTCCCGGCCGACACGGCGGCGATCTTCCCGGTGGCCCCCGGCCAGGAGGCGAACCCACCCGGTCGATTCCCGGCACTCTCGGCACGGCACGTGCTCGCCGGCATCCAGCACCGTGAGACCTACGCGCACCGCTACTCGGCCGCCGACCTCTGGCGCGCGGCCACCGTCCTGCTGGATGCCGCTCCGGATGCCGAAGCCGCACTCGACTATCAGGGCGGCAGCTTCGGCGGAGGGATGGGCGCACTCGCACTCCCCTGGGACGACCGGTTCCGCCGCGCCTCCCTGGACGTTCCGAGCTTCGGGTACTTCCCGATCCGGCTCAGCCGACGCTGCACCGGCAGCGGCGAGGCCGTGCGGTCGCACCTGCGGCGGCATCCGGAGGTGCGACCGGTGCTGGACTACTTCGATACGGCGATCGCTGCATCGCGCATCCGCATCCCGGTGCACGTCGGAGCGGCGGTCATCGATCCGTCCGTCGACCCGCGAGGGCAGTTCGCGGTCTACCACGCGCTGGCCGGACCCAAGCGGTTGACCGTGCGTGGTTCCGGACACCTGGACGGGCCGATCGAGGAACTCTCCGACCAGTTGTTCCAGCAGGCCACCGAGGACTTCTTCGCCGCCTCCCGCATCGATCAGGAATAGAGAAGCCGCGGGCGTCCGGCATCCATAGGCTGAACCGAGAACCCAGCCCCGAGGAGGAACCGATGTCCGAGACGAAGAACTTCACCGACGAAGAGCGCGAGGCCATGAAGGCCGCAGCCGCCGAGAAGAAGACGGCGCGCTCCCGCGCGAAGAAGACCCCGGAGCAGGCGCGCGCCGAGGGCGAGGCCGAGGTGCTCGCGAAGATCGCCGAGCTTCCGGAGCCGGACAGGACGCTCGCCACCAAGCTGCACGAACTCGTCAGCGAGAACGCCCCGCATCTCGTGCCGCGCACGTACTACGGCATGCCGGCCTGGGGCAAGGACGGCAAGGTGCTGTGCTTCTTCCAGCCGGCCTCGAAGTTCAAGGTGCGTTACGGCACGTTCGGGTTCGAGACGAACTCGAACCTCGACGACGGCACGGTGTGGCCGACCTCGTACGCGGTGACGGATCTCACCGATGCCGATCTGACCTTCCTGGCCGAGCGGATCCGGCTCGCGGCGAGTTGACCCGGGCGCGCGGCGGTGCGGTCTCCGACGCCGCCGCGCCGGGCAGCCCCGATCATGCGGTATGGTCTTGTCCATGACATCCCGTTGGTATGCGTATTTCGAGTCGGCTCTGGAGGGGCCGGCGCTGATCTAGCGCATACCGACACCTTCAGAGCCGACAAGCCAGAGCATTCGCTCTGGCTTTCGCCGTTTCGGCGGGCTCTGCACGGGGTCCGCCCAGGACACGACAGGACCCCCTGCAGATGAACGACGCAGCCGCCATCGACGCCACCGCGGATCTCCACGTCGCGGCCTTCACCACGATCCCGACGCCGGCGGAGATCGCCGCGGAGCTGCCGGTCGGAGATGAACGCGCAGCGCTCGTCTCCCGCACGCGCGACGAGATCCGCGCCATCATGGCCGGCGAGGACGACCGCCTTCTCGTGGTCGCGGGCCCCTGCTCCATCCACGATCCCGAGGCGGGGCTGGAGTACGCCGGCCGCCTTGTGCTCGAGGCGGAGCGCCACCGCGACGACCTCCTGATCGTCATGCGGACCTACTTCGAGAAGCCGCGCACGACCGTCGGGTGGAAGGGCCTGATCAACGACCCCCACCTGGACGGCAGCCACGACATCGAAATGGGCCTGCGACAGGCCCGCGCCTTCCTCCGGGACGTCACGGCGCTCGGAATCCCGTGCGCCACCGAGTTCCTCGAGCCCATCAGCCCGCAGTACACGGCTGATCTCGTCTCGTGGGGCGCGATCGGCGCTCGGACCACGGAGAGCCAGATCCACCGCCAGCTGGCGAGCGGCCTGTCGATGCCGATCGGCTTCAAGAACGGCACGGATGGCGGGCTCCAGGTCGCTCTGGATGCCGCAGCCGCCGCATCCTCTCCGCAGGCGTTCCTCGGGATCGGCGCCGATGGCCGCGCGAGCCTCGTGTCGACGACGGGCAACCCGGACACCTCGGTGATCCTGCGCGGTGGCGCGGACGGGCCGAACTACGCAAGCGAGCACGTGGCACGCGCGTCTTCTCGGCTGGCGGCGGCCGGCCTCACCTCGCGGCTGATCGTCGACGCGAGTCACGGCAACAGCGGCAAGGACCACATCCGACAGGCCGAGGTCGCGCGCGAACTCGGCCTGCAGATCGCGAGCGAGGGGGCCGCGATCGCGGGCGTCATGCTGGAGAGCAATCTCGTCGCCGGCGCGCAGAAGCTGGATGTGACGAAGGGTCCGGCGGGACTCGTTCGCGGCCAGAGCGTCACCGACGCGTGCATGGGCTGGGACACGACCGCCGATGTCCTCGCAGGTCTGGCCTCGGCGGTGCGCGCGCGGCGGGTCTGACGGCCTCCCGTCATCGGGGTCAGACCTTGAGGACGTTGAGCAACTGCCACCCCTCGGGCACCTTCGCCCGGAGTGCAGCCATGTCGTCCGCCTCGATCCGGGTGACCTGGTCGCGGCGGGCGAACGTGCCGACGACCTTGAGGATCGCCGCCCCCTTGATCATCTCGACCGGAGAGGAGACGAGGTCGAACCCCTCGGGCCGCTGCGCCGCCAGTTGAACCTGGACATCGGCCAGATCGGCGGCCTCGATCGCGACGGAGCGGGTTTCCACAGGACGCATGAGACCGATCAGCACTCTTCGATCCTAGGAGGTCCGCATCGCCGCCCCGGACTCCACCGGATGCTGGCAGACTGAGCGCGTCCGAGAGGAGCGCCGTGCTGGATCTCGCCTACCCCTTCACGGGTCGCTGGCTGACGCAGAACAGCCCGGCCGATCGCGTGCCCAGTCACGGCACGACCCGATTCGCGAGCGCACACGCGATCGATTTCGTTCCCGTCGGGGCGGATGGGCGAAGTGTGCGGTTCACCCTTCGATCCCTGATCCGGACGGAGGATGCCGAACTGTTCGTCGGATTCGGGCGTCCCGTGCTCGCACCGGTGACGGGGGTCGTCACCGGTGCGCACGACTTCGAGGAGGATCACCGTGCGCACCGCGGCATCCCGTCGGTCGGATACGCACTGACGCAAGGGCGGCGGGCGGCGCAAGGCTGGCGGGCGCTCGCGGGAAACCACGTCGTGATCGAGACGTCCGGTGGTGTCGTCGCCCTGTGCCATCTGCAGCAGGGCAGCATCGTCGTCTCGGTCGGATCCAGAGTCGTCGTCGGCGACCGGATCGGATGCTGCGGCAACTCCGGCAACAGCACCGAACCGCATCTGCACCTGCAGGCGATGGATCGGGCGGATCCTCTGGCTGCGCAGGCAGTCCCCTTCACGCTCAATGGCGGACCGCCGCCGCGGAACGGCCGGATCATTGACACGAAAGGAATGTGAGGATGCCTCCATCCGAAATCGGCATCGTCTTCGCCACCGAGCGGGATGCCGAAACGCTCACGCAGCTGCAGATCGACTTCGGTGACGAGTTCGACGAGCCGGAGCCGCCATTCGAAGTGCTGCTGCCGCGCTTCCGTCGATTCCTCGCCGACCCGGCCGGGTTCGCACTGCTCGCGTGGGTGGACGGGACCGCCGCCGGGTACGCCGTCGTCGCGCTGCGTCCGGCGATCTACAACGAGGGCGGCCAAGTCGCCACACTCGACGAACTCTATGTGCGCCCATCCCACCGTTCCGAGGGGATCGGTGCGGTGCTGCTCGCCCGGACGATCGAGGAGTCCCGCCGGCGCGGCGCGGGGGAGATGCACATCAACGTCGACTCGGGTGACGCCGGTGCGCGCCGCTTCTACGAGCGGCATGGCTTCCGCAACAACCTCCCCGGCACCGACGAACCCGTGCTCTGGTACTTCGCGGAGTGGGATGCCGACGGCTACGCGTCCGGTGCCTCCTGAAGCGCGCGGACCTCGATGCGGCACTGCAGCGCGGTCGACGCCCTGGTCGCCCACTCGACGGCCGCGCTCTCGTCCACTGCCTCGATCACCCAGAACCCGCCGACGTAGGATTCGGCTTCGACGAAGGGCTCGTCGAGCACGCGTGCCTCACCCGATGACACATCGACGGTCTTCGCCGTCGACGGCGGGTTGAGGCCGCCGGCGAACAGCAGAGCTCCGGCATCCTTCACAGCGGTGTTGAACTCATCGACCGCGGCCATGACGGCGGCGAGCTCTGCGGGGTCGAACTCCTGCATCGACTGCATCGTCGGCTCGGTCGCCGTGTCGTGCGGCACGGTCAGGAAGTACTGGGTCATGATTCCGTTCCCTTCGTCGTGGGCCACCTCGTGCGACCCTCTCACCATGACGTCGAACGGGCAACCCCTGGATCGACATCGAGGTCGCATCGCGCGCTGCGGCGCTCACTCTCCCGACGCAGGCGCGGCTCGCTGGACTCGATAGCAAAGGTGCACTTCGCTGGCGAACGCGGCGGTCTCCAGGCGTTCGAGGCGGAGCTGACGTTCCAGCCCGGCGAAGAGCGGGATGCCTTCGCCCAGCACGGCAGGCACGACATGGAGCCGGATTTCGTCAATGAGGCCGAGGGCGAGGCATTGCCGCGCGACGCGGCCGCCCAACACGCTCACCCACTTCTCACCCGCATCCTGCCGCGCACGCCGCACAGCCTCGTCGATGTCGTCGACGACGAACGTGAAGCGGGTCCCGTCGCGCTCGACCGCCTCCTGACCGCTGTGCGTCATCAGGTAGACGGGCACCTTCAGGAATCCGCCGTACGGAATCTCCCGTTCCTCGATCGTCTGGGTCTTGTTCGCGCCCCCGACGATGGCGCCGATGTCGGAGCAGATCTTCCGCACGATGTGCTCGTCCTCCGCAGCGACAGGGAATCCGTTCATCCAATCCATCCCTCCGTCCGGATCCGCCATGAACCCGTCGACCGAGACTGTGGCGTGGATCATCACCTTCGACATGATCTGTCCCTTCTCACTGTGGTGAGTCGAGCGACTCGCCATAACACGAAGATATCCCCGGGCATTGAGGTGAGTCAAGCAGCTCACCTCAATGCGATACTGAAGTGATGACCCGCAGACTCTCCGCTTACCACCAGCAGATCGCCGCCGTCAATCGCGCAGCGATCCTCACGGCGGCCGCCGGCCCATTCCTGGAGAACGGCTACGACCGCACGTCCCTCGCGGAGATCGCCAGGCACGCCGGTGTATCGAAGGCGACACTGTTCAAGCAGTTCCCCACGAAGGCGGAGCTCTTCGAAGCGACCGTACTCGCAGCAGGCAGCACCCCGGATACCGAACAGGTCGCGCCGGATCCCGAGGACTTCCTCGATGGACTCGTGATCCTCGGAGGCGCCTATGTCCGACTGCTCGATCGTCCCGACATGGCCGACCTGATGCGGATCGTGATCTCGGAGTCACCGCGCTTTCCCGAGCTTCGTGAGCGGACCTTCGATTTCGGCACCCTCCCCGTGCTCTCCGCACTCAGAGCATTCCTCATCGCTGCGCATGACGCGGGCACCGCCCACGTCGATGACCCTGACGTCATCTCCGCGCAGTTCCTCGGAATGATCGCGACCATGGTGTTCTGGCCACGATTGGTCCACGGCGGATGGACGCTCGCCGACAACGAGAAGGAGCAGGTGGTCGCGCAGGCCGCCCTGACGATCGCTGCGCGGTGCGCGCGAGAATCAGGTGACCGATCGGACTGGACCCGGTTGCCGCCGGGATCCACCGGGCCGGACTGTGGCCGGAGCTCACCCGAGCGTCAGTCTGCGCGGGCGGCCCCATAGAGCGCCTGCCCGACCAGCCGAGGAACGAGCGTCTCGTCAAAGGGCACCTTGAGGACGAGGAGCCGGTGATAACAGGCACCCCAGAGCTGGTCGATGATCACGTCGACGTCAGCATCCTCGCGCAGCTGCCCCTGCTGCTGGGCGGTCCGCAGCCGCGCGCGGGCAAGGTCGCGTCGTGGGCGCGCGTACTCCTCGGTCCATGCCAGAGCAAGGTCCGCGTCCGCCTGCGCGGCACCGATCAGCTCAGAAACCGGCGTGGCGGCCCCTTCGCTCGTCAGCCAGCGAACGAACGAGGTCAATTGTGAGACGAGATCCGCTGCGAGGTCGCCGGTGTCGGCGAAGACCAGGACCGGCGCACTCTGAGCGAAGTAGGCCTCGGCGGCCATCGCGCCCGGCGAGGGCCACCACTTGTAGAGCGTGACCTTGCTCGATCCCGCCTCCTTGGCGACGCGGTCGAAGGTCACCGCCTGCAACCCCTCGCTCAGGAGCAGGCGGCCTGTCGCGGCGAGAATGCCGGCGCGGACCTGTGCCGCCGGCCTGCGGCCCCGGCCGCGCCGCAGACTCTCGTTCTGTTCGCTCATCGATGCTCCTTCTCGCTGATGATTCTATGTGAACCGCTTGTACATTTAGCCATCTCAGGTTAATGTACGACTTGTTCACATAATGACGAAAGGGCCTGCCATGACCAGCACAAACGAGCGTGTCGCGATCGTGACCGGGGGTTCCGGCGGTATCGGCAGAGCGAGTGCTCTCCGCCTGGCCGCCGACGGAATCGCGGTCGTCGTGCACTACCACGGCAACAGGGATCGCGCCGACGAGACCGTCGCGTCCATCATCGAGTCCGGAGGGCGCGCGGTGACCGCCGGTGGCGACATCTCCGAAGAGGAGTCCGCCACGACGCTGTTCGATGTCGCAGAGCAAGAGTTCGGCGGCGTCGACGTGCTCGTGCACACGGCGGGGATCATGCCGCTGTCGCCCATCGCACAGCTCGATCTGGAGGAGTTCGACAGGGTCCAGCGCATCAACGTGCGCGGCACGTTCGTCGTCGACAAACTCGCCGCCCAGCGAATCCGTCCCGGCGGCGCCATCATCAACTTCTCGACCTCGATCACTCGCCTGCAGACGCCGGCCTACGGTGCGTATGCGGCCTCCAAGGCCGCGGTCGAGGCGATCTCGCTGATCCTGGCACGGGAGCTGCGGGGCCGGGACGTCACGGTCAACACCGTGGCCCCTGGACCCACCGCCACCCCGCTGTTCCTGGACGGCAAGAGTGTCGAGCTGATCGAGCAGATCGCGAACAACAACCCGTTCCAGCGGCTGGGCACGCCGGAGGACATCGCTGAGACCGTCGCGTTCCTGGCCGGGCCCGCTCGCTGGGTCAACGGCCAGACCCTCTACGTCAACGGCGGCGCCGCGTGAGGGGCCTGTCGAGGAGAAACGCGAAGAGGACCCGAGCATCTCGCTCGGGTCCTCTTCGCTTCTGTGGAGCCTAGGAGATTCGAACTCCTGACATCCTGCTTGCAAAGCAGGCGCTCTACCAACTGAGCTAAGGCCCCCTGAGGGTGTTCTATTGGAGTGTGGAGTGGGGCTACCAGGACTTGAACCTGGGACCTCTTCATTATCAGTGAAGCGCTCTAACCGCCTGAGCTATAGCCCCGTCAACCTCCACGAGATTACCTGAGATTGACGAAAAAACCGAATCGAGCCGGGTCAGTCCCCTGAGCGCACAGTGGCCGATCCGGCGGAGACCTTCGCGTCGATCGTGCTGGAGGCGCTGGTGGAGGTCTCCACGCGGTTGTCGAACGATCCGGCGCTGACTTCCTGGGTCACGTTGTACACGTCATCCGGCACGGTCAGCTGCAGCGAGCCTGCGCTCACCTCGAACGTGATCGCGTTGGGGGTGGTGCCGGTGAGCTCGGCGGTGAGACGTCCTGCCGAGATGCCGAAGTCGGCCTCTCGGACGTCCGCGAGCTCGATCTCTGCGCGGCCTGCGCTGATGTCCGCATCCACCGAAGTGGCGGAGCCCTCGATCGTCAGCGCACCCGCGCCGACGTGCAGGTCCACCTCGCCGAAGTCGCCCGACGCTTCCAGGCTTCCGGCCCCGAGATCGAGGTCGAGGTCGAGCCCGGCACTCTGCAGGTTCTCCGGCAGCGTCAGCACCACGTGCTCGTCATCGCCCCACCATCCGCCGAACCACCATCCGAAAGTCCGGTTCGGGCTGCGGACGATCAGTTCGTCCTCGTCCCGCTCGATCGTCCATGCACCGCCACTGCCGCCCTCGACACGAAGCTCGGCCTCATCGACGTCGCCGAATTCGACGATCACATCGCTGGCGCCGACCTCCATATCGAGCGCCTGGATGCCGGCGGCATCCGTCGTCGCGAAGGAATCGCTCGGGGTGAGCTGATCGCCGGCCGCGAAGGCCGCCGTGGCTCCGGATCCGAGCAGCGCCACGCCACCGATCACGGCGAGGACGATGCCGATCGGGCGGCCTGCACCTGAGGCCGGTCGGGCCGGGCCCGCTGGCGGTGGAACAGGTCCGCCTGCCGGTGGAACGGATGCCGTCGCCGGCGCCGCGTTCACGGGAGTATCCGGGGTGGACGGGGGAGGAGTCAGCGGGATCTCGTGCCCGCCGTTGCTGTTCGTGGTCATCGTGCCGCTCCTGTCTGTCCGGCGGCAGAGCCGCCGTTGTTCTCGATGTGGGCGAGTGCCGCCAGCACCCGCCGGTTGCCCGACTCGTCCTGCTCGAAACCGAGCTTCTGGAAGATCGATGTGATGTGCTTCTCGACGCTGGCTTCGGAGAGGAACAGGAGCCCGGCGATCGCCTGGTTCGACTTCCCCTCGGCGATCAGCGCGAGCACGGTGCGTTCGCGCTCGGTGAGTCGGAGCATCCGGTCGTCCTTGTTGCGTCGCGTGAGCAGCTGCGCGACCACTTCCGGGTCGAGCACTGTCGCGCCGTCCGCGATGCGCTCCACGGAAGTCACGAACTCCGAGACATCGGCGACCCGATCCTTCAGCAGGTAGCCGAGCGGCCCTCCCTGCGCGGCGATCAGTTCGCTCGCGTAGCGCTCTTCGACGTATTGCGAGAGCACGAGGATCGGCAGCTCGGCCCGGCGGGCTCGGATCTCGAGTGCCGCGCGGATCCCTTCGTCCGTGAACGTCGGAGGAAGGCGGACGTCGAGGATGCAGAGATCCGGCGCCTGCTCGGTCACCGCGTCGTGCAGCCCGTTCGTGTCAGGGAGTGCTGCGACCACCTCGTGGCCGGCATCCTCGAGGAGTCGGACCAGACCCTCTCGCAGCAGGACGGAGTCCTCACAGATCAGGATGCGCATGGCACACTCACCTCCAGGCTGGTCGGACCGCCCTGCGGGCTGTCGAGTCGGAACGTGCCGCCGGCGGCGAGCACGCGGTTGGAGATGCCGTCCAGGCCGCCACCGGGCTGGATCTGCGCCCCGCCCATTCCGTTGTCCTCGACCCGGGCCCACAGCACGCCGTTCTCGCGGCGACGCACGATGACGCGGCAGTCGCTGGCCCGCGAGTGCTTGGCGGCATTCGTCAAGGACTCGGCGATCGCGAAGTACACCGCAGCCTCGGCATCCCGACTGCACCGGCCCTCCATGCGGACGTCCAGGTGCACGGGGATGTGCGAGCGACCGGCGAGGGCGGAGAGCGCGGCGTCCAGGCCCCGGTCGTCCAGCACGGATGCGTGGATGCCGCGGGCGAGCTGGCGCAGTTCGGTGATGGCGGCCTTGGTCGACGTGTGCGCCTCGGAGATCAGCTCCTTGGCCTTCGCCGGGTCCTCATCGATCTTCTGCTGGGCGAGCCCGAGCGTCATGCCGACCGAGACGAGGCGCGGCTGGACGCCGTCGTGGAGGTCCCGTTCGATGCGGGTGCGCTCGACGTCCGCTGCGCGGACGGCGCCTTCGCGCTGTGCACTGGTGGTGCGGACCTGCTCGGTGAGCTCTGCTTCCCGGCTCGGTACGACCAGCGCACGGGTGATCACGCGATGCAGCAGCGCGAGCCCGACGATCGCGGCGGCCGAGATCACGACGCCCAGGATGCCGACCAGCGGCGCCCACGCGACCAGGATCTCGCTGCCGTAGGGCCCGGCGACGGTGCCCTCCAGCGTGAGCGGCGCGAAGGCGGTGATCGCCGACCAGATCATGCCCCAGAACAGACGCAGGATCAGTGCACCGGCGAGGCAGGCGAGCACGAAGTTCGCCAGTGCGCGCCACATCGGACCATCGACGGCCTGACGGCCCAGCGAACGCAGCCATCCACCGAATCCGGGGCGGGTGCGGCGGCGCCACCGAAGAGTGGGCAGGTTCAGGTCGTAGAGCCCGCTGACGCGAGCGACCTCGAACCACGCGACGCCGTACATCGCGTAGACCAGACCGACCAGGAAGATCAGGCCGATGCCGAAGACGAACGTCAGGGCGATTCCGGTGGCGAACAGGCCGGTCAGGATGCTGAAGGCGATGGCTCCGAGTACACCGAGGGCGGTGAGCTGAAGGATCGTGAAGAACAAGCGCACCGGCGGCCGATCCGCGACCGGCGCTGCGGGGTGTGCAGTCTGATTCGTCATGCCCATAACGCTACGGTTCCGCGGTCTCGCAGGGTACCGAGGCATCCGGACAGCTCCGTTCGGGTTTTCCCTACTCCGTCGGTGCAACCGGTGGCTCGAACGACGGAAGGCGGATGCCGAAGCATCCGCCTTCCGTGGGAACCTGATGTCAGTTCGAGGTGAAGCCGACCAGCAGACCGCCGGTGACCTTGACCGCGAGGTTGTAGATGCCCGCGACGACCGCGCCCATCACGGTGAAGACGATGAGGTTCAGGATCGAGACGACGGCGGCGAATGCCATGACCTGCGGAAGGCCGACCGTCTCCGACAGCGAGAACGCGCCATCGGTGAAGCTTCCGAGGATCTCATCGACCTGCGAGATGACTCCCGTCGCCTGCAGGACCATGTACACCAGGAAGAACGAGACCATGGTCACGACCGCGAACGCGATCGCCCCGAGGAACGCCAGCTTCACCGCGGACCAGAAGTCGACGTAGACCAGGCGCAGGCGTACCTGCTTTCCCCCGGACTTGCGCGTCGATTTCTTCGCGAGCTTGTCGGCTACTGTGCTCATGCGTCTTAGTTTTCCTCAGGAGTCTGTGTGTTCTCGGAGTCGGGCGTTTCGGGATCCGCCTCGGACTCTTCCTCGGCGAGGCCCCGCTCTCCGTTGCGGGCGATGGCCAGGATGCGATCATCCGCAGATGTCCTCGCGAACACCACACCCATGGTGTCGCGGCCCTTCGCCGGGACCTCGGCCACGGCAGAGCGTACCACCTTGCCGCTGGACAGAACCACCAGGACCTCGTCGTCGTCCGCGACCATCAGACCACCGGCGAGCGTTCCCCGATCGTCGTTCAGCTTGGCCACCTTGATGCCGTAGCCGCCGCGTCCCTGCACGCGATACTCCTCGATCGCGGTGCGCTTGGCGTACCCGCCATCGGTTACCACGAACACGAACTGCCCAGGGGCGGCGACGGATGCCGAGAGCAGACTGTCGCCCTCGCGGAACTTCATTCCCTTCACACCGGCGGTCGCGCGACCCATCGGACGCAGCGCCTCGTCGGTCGCCGAGAAGCGCACCGACATGCCGCGGCGGCTGATGAGGAGGATGTCGTCCGACCTGTCCACCAGCAGGGCACCGACGAGTTCGTCCTCGTCGTTCAGACGGATCGCGATCACGCCGCCCTGACGGTTTGTGTCGTAGTCGCCCAGGCGGCTCTTCTTGACGAGGCCCTCACGCGTCGCGAGGACGAGATAGTCGGCGACGGCGTAGTCGCGGATATCGAGGATCTGTGCGATTCCCTCATCCGGCTGCAGCGCCAGCAGGTTCGCGACATGCGTGCCCTTGGCGTCGCGGCCGGCCTCCGGCACCTCATAGGTCTTCGTCCGGTAGACGCGCCCCTTGTCCGTGAAGAACAGCAGCCAGTGGTGCGTGGTCGTCACGAAGAAGTGCTCGACGATGTCATCGGCGCGCAGCTGAGCGCCCTTGATGCCCTTGCCACCGCGGTGCTGCGAACGGTAGTTGTCGCTGCGCGTCCGCTTGATGTAGCCGTCGCGGGTGACCGTGACCACCATCTCCTCTTCGGCGATGAGGTCCTCCATGGACACGTCGCCGTCGAAGCCGTGCAGGATGTGCGTGCGACGCTCGTCACCGAAGCGCTCGACGATGCCGACGAGCTCCTCGCGGATGATGGCGCGCTGGCGCATCTCGTCGGCGAGGATCGCGTTGTAGTCCTTGATCTTCGCTTCGATCTCGGTGGCCTCGTCGATGATCTTCTGCCGCTCGAGCGCCGCCAGGCGACGCAGCTGCATGTCGAGGATCGCCTGCGCCTGGTCGTCGTCGATATCGAGGAGCGCTTTCAGACCTTCGCGGGCCTCATCGGCGCTGGGCGAACGACGGATCAGCGCGATCACCTCGTCCAGCGCATCGAGTGCCTTGAGGTAGGCGCGCAGGATGTGCATGCGCGCCTCGGCCTTGCGCAGACGGAAGATCGTGCGGCGCACGATCACGTGGATCTGGTGGTCGATCCAGTGCGTCACGAACCCGTCGAGCGCGAGCGTGCGCGGCACGCCGTCGACGATCGCGAGCATGTTCGCGCCGAAGTTCTCCTGCAGCTGGGTGTGCTTGTACAGGTTGTTGAGCACGACCTTCGCCACGGCATCCCGCTTGAGGACGACGACCAGGCGCTGACCCGTGCGGTCCGAGGACTCGTCACGGATGTCGGCGATGCCGGTGATCTTGCCGTCGCGGGCGAGATCACCGATCTTGACCGCGAGATTGTCGGGGTTGACCTGGTACGGCAGCTCGGTGATGACCAGGCACGTGCGGCCCTGGATCTCCTCGACGTTCACGACAGCGCGCATCGTGATCGATCCGCGTCCTGTGCGATAGGCCTCCTGGATTCCCTTGGTGCCCAGGATCTGCGCACCGGTGGGGAAGTCCGGACCGGGGACGCGCTGGATCAGGCCCTCCAGGAGTTCCTCGCGCGGAAGACCGGGGTTGTCGAGCGCCCACAGCGCAGCGTCCGAGACCTCCCGCAGGTTGTGCGGCGGGATGTTGGTCGCCATGCCGACCGCGATTCCGACCGAACCGTTCACGAGCAGGTTCGGGAACCGTGCCGGCAGGACCGTCGGCTCCTGCGTCTGACCGTCGTAGTTGTCGGTGAAGTCGACGGTCTCTTCTTCGATGTCCCGCACCATCTCGAGGGCGAGCTGGGCCATCTTGGTCTCGGTGTACCGCGGGGCTGCGGCCCCCATGTTGCCCGGGGATCCGAAGTTTCCCTGCCCCTGCGCGAGCGGGTAGCGCAGCGACCACGGCTGCACGAGGCGGACGAGGGCGTCGTAGATCGCCGAGTCGCCGTGCGGGTGGTATTGACCCATGACCTCGCCGACGACACGGGCGCACTTCGAGAACGACTTGTCGGGGCGGAATCCACCGTCGTACATGCCGTAGATCACGCGACGGTGCACGGGCTTGAGGCCATCGCGCACATCCGGCAGCGCACGGCCGACGATGACCGCCATCGCGTAGTCGAGATAGCTGCGCTGCATCTCCGACTGCAGGTCGACCTGGTCGATCTTGCCGTGGTCGTGTCCTGTGTTGATGTCGGGACGTTCTTCGTCAGTCATGTGTGTCTTTCAATTCCGGTCGTTGAGCGACAGAAGCAAGGCGGAACGCGGGTCAGATGTCCAGGAAGCGGACGTCTTTGGCGTTGCGCTGGATGAAGCCGCGACGGGACTCGACGTCCTCGCCCATGAGCACGCTGAAGATCTCGTCCGCCGCGGCGGCGTCGTCGATCGTCACCTGGCGAAGGGTACGGGTGGAGTGATCCATCGTCGTCTCCCACAGCTCCTTGGCATTCATCTCGCCGAGACCCTTGTAGCGCTGCACGCCGGCATCCTTGGGGATGCGCTTGCCGTTCGCGAGTCCGTCCTTGAGCAGCGCGTCGCGCTCGGCATCCGAGTACACGTACTCGTGCGGCTGGTTCGACCACTTGAGCCGGTACAGCGGCGGCATCGCGAGGTAGACGAAACCGGCCTCGATCAGTCCGCGCATGTAGCGGAAGAGCAGGGTCAGCAGCAGGGTGGTGATGTGCTGACCGTCGACGTCGGCATCCGCCATCAGGACGATCTTGTGATAGCGGGCCTTCTCGATGTCGAAGTCCTCGCCGATGCCAGTGCCGAAGGCCTGGATCATCGCCTGGACCTCTTTGTTGCCCAGCGCCTTGTCGAGGCGAGCTCGTTCGACGTTGAGGATCTTGCCTCGGAGAGCCAGGATCGCCTGCGTGTGCGGGTCGCGTCCCTGCACGGCGGAGCCGCCTGCGGAGTCACCCTCGACGAGGAAGATCTCGCTGATCGACGGATCCTTGCTCGTGCAGTCCTTGAGCTTGTCCGGCATCGCGGCCGATTCGAACACGCTCTTGCGACGCGCGGTCTCGCGTGCCTTCCGGGCCGCCAGACGAGCGGTCGCTGCGTCGATCGCCTTGCGGATGACGTTCTTCGCCTGGGTCGGGTTGCGGTCGAACCAGTCGCCGAGCTGGTCGCCGACGACCTTCTGCACGAAAGCCTTCGCCTCGGTGTTGCCCAGTTTGGTCTTGGTCTGCCCCTCGAACTGCGGTTCGGACAGCTTCACCGAGATCACCGCGGTCAGGCCTTCGCGGACATCATCGCCGGAGAGGTTGTCGTCCTTCTCCTTGAGCAGGTTGTTCGCACGCGCGTACTTGTTGACGAGCGTCGTGAGTGCGGCGCGGAAGCCCTCTTCGTGCGTGCCACCCTCGTGAGTGTTGATGACGTTCGCGTAGGTGAACACGCTCTCGGTGTACGACGTCGTCCACTGCATGGCGATCTCGACGGAGATCTTGCGCACCGTGTCCTCTGCGGAGAAATCGATGATCTCGTCGTTGACGACCTCGGCGTGACGCACCTTGTTGAGGTACTCGACGTAGTCGACGAGTCCGCGCTCGTAGTGGAAGACATCCGCACGCTGCTTCGTGACGGTCTGGCCGTCCACTTCGGTCTCGTACGTCGCGTTCTCGCGCTCATCGTTGAGCTCGATGCGCAGTCCCTTGTTGAGGAACGCCATCTGCTGGAAGCGGGTGCGCAGCGTCTCGTACTCGAACTCGATGCCTTCGGTGAAGATCTCGGCGTCCGGCCAGAACGTGATGCTCGTTCCGGTCTCCTCGGTCGCCTCGCCCTTCTCGAGCTGCTGCTGCGGAACGCCGCCGTCGGCGAAGCTGTGCCGCCAGACGAAGCCCTTCTGCCTGACCTCGACGTCGAAGCGCGTGGACAGCGCGTTCACGACCGACGAGCCGACGCCGTGCAGGCCGCCGCTGACGGCGTAGGCGCCGCCGCCGAACTTTCCGCCGGCGTGCAGGATGGTCAGCACGACCTCGACGGTGGACTTGGTCGGATCGGACGAGTGCGGGTCGACGGGGATGCCGCGGCCGTTGTCGACGACGCGGACGCCGCCGTCGGCGAGCAGGGTCACGACGATGGTGTCGGCATGGCCGGCCATCGCCTCGTCGACGGAGTTGTCGACGATCTCCTGCACGAGGTGGTGCAGGCCGCGAGGACCCGTGGATCCGATGTACATGCCGGGTCGCTTGCGCACCGCCTCGAGTCCTTCGAGGATCTGGATGGAGTCGGCGCCGTACTCGGCGGAGATCTTCGTGGATTCGGCGGCAGAGCTCTGCTGCACGTCGGGGGTGCCCCCGGTCGTCGATTCCGTCTCGTCAGCGGGGGATTCAGGCGTCATCAGAGGGCAGTCTCCACATCGATCTTGTGAAGTCCAGTCTAGCTGTACTGGAAGCGGTTCATCGCGCTGAAAGGCCGTGTGTGGCCCTCAAATCGATCCGGATACCTCTCGTGGTGTCCTACCCGTAGGTATCGCGCGGACCCCGCCCTGGGACGGCTCTCGGGCCCCATTTCCAAGAGGGAACGTCCGGTCCGATGAAACGGAGGTTGTCCACACCTGCTGCCGGATACCTCCTGCCGATCTCAGTGAGGATTGTTCCGCGCATGTACTGGAGGTTCTTCGCCCACGCCGTCGAATCGCACTTGACCGTGAGCATTCCGTTCTCCAGGGAGACCGGGTCGGAGTGCTTCGCGGTGTCCGCCCCGGCGAGGTCCGCCCACTGGCGGACCAGGTCCTCCCGTGCCATCGTCGATTCCCAACCGGCCTCTTTCGTGAGGACGTCGAGGACCGCGCCGAGCGATCCGGGGTCTCGGCCCGGCGTGAACGGGGCGTTCTCGTCGTCGTCCGCAATGCGGCGTTTGCGCTTCCAGTTCTTCGAACTCGGCTTCAGACCCCGCAGGCGCAGGTAGGTCGCAACGGTCTCGGGGATGTCGGATGCCGCGTGCGTGATGTGCTCGGTCACTGGTCGCTCCCCTCGTCGTCGCCGAGTGCTGTCTCGGACGTCCCCGCATCGGATCGTTCGTCGACGATCGTCCCCGCGTCGATGCGCACGACGTGACGGTGCAGCACATCAGGGATATCCTCCTCGACTGCGGCCGTTACCACCACCTGCTCGTACCCGCTGGTCAGCGTCGCGAGCCGTCGACGTCGATCGGCGTCGAGCTCGGCGAACACGTCGTCGAGGATCAGCACCGGATCGCCGGCCGGCGACTCGCTGCGCAGAAGCTCCGCGGAAGCGAGGCGCAGCGCGAGCGCCACCGACCAGGATTCGCCATGCGATGCGTAACC
Organism: Microbacterium sp. NPDC056234; assembly: GCF_042267585.1. Classification (NCBI taxonomy): domain Bacteria; kingdom Bacillati; phylum Actinomycetota; class Actinomycetes; order Micrococcales; family Microbacteriaceae; genus Microbacterium; species Microbacterium sp. NPDC056234. Next base: position 475,571 of record NZ_JBHJTE010000001.1, on the reverse strand, counting down.
CTTCACCGGAAGCGATCGCACGCGCATGAGCAGATCATCGCGGTGCGGTCCGACGAGAGTGAGTCCTCGATCCAGCTCCTGGGTGCGCTTCGCCAGCAGTGCGGCGCGGAAGGCCTCGGCGATGTCGGCGCGCTCGACAGCCGCGGACTCCGCAGGTTCGCCCTCTTCCGGGTCTCCCCCGCGGACCGAGAGCGCCCACTCGAGCTCTGGCCGGTGATCGGCTCCCGCGATCGCGCTGTAGGCCTCTGCCAACGGAGCCTGGAGGTCGGCTGCCAGGCGCTGCCTGGCCGCGATGATCTCGCTGCCGAGCGCAACGAGTTTGTCGTCCCACACCTCGAGTGTCGTGAGGGCTTCGCCCCGGATCCCCCGGGCGCGAGCGGATTTCAGCAGGGCAGTGCGCTGTTTGAGCACGCGGTCATAGTCGCCGAGCACCCCAGCCATGCGCGGAGCACGCTGGATGAGCAGCTGATCGGCGAAACGACGGCGTGCCGACGGGTCTCCCCGGACGATCTGCAGGTCTTCGGGAGCGAACAGGACGACATGCGCATATCGCGGCAGTTCGCTCGTCTTCACAGTCGAACCGTTGATGCGCGCCTTGTTGGATCCCTGCCTGTTCAGCTGCACCTCGATGAGGACCCGACGTTCCCCGACCGACAGACGGGCTCGGATGATCGCGAACTCGTGGCCATCGCGCACCATCGGCGCATCTGAAGAAACCCGATGCGAACCCAGAGTGGCGAGGAACACGATCGCCTCGGCCAGATTCGTCTTGCCCTGGCCGTTACGGCCGACGAGAACGTTCGGCCCGGGGTGCAGGGCGAGATCAGCGGTCGCGTAATTGCGGAAATCGACCAGGTTCAGGTGCTCCACAATCACGGGAGTCAGCCTAGTCGGGACGTCGGACAGAGGATGCCGGGGTGAAGTTCGCGTTCGACATCGCTCGTGAGTTCGCAATGCCGGGCTCCGGGATGCTCCCGTTCTGGGAATGGGAGGGGGAGGAGTGTCAGCGCAGGAGGAGATTCGGCTGGAGCAGGTACTTGTACGAGTCGTTGCCGGCCTGGTCGACCGAGGTCTGGCTCGTGACGAGAATCGGGCTGAGCTTGTTCGCGTTGTCGCTCGAGGTGAACGTGACGCGCACGAACTCGCTCTTGACCGCGCCGAGCGCCTCGACAAGGTACTGCGGGTTGAGCCCGAGGGTGACCTCGTCTCCACCGGAGAGGTGCGCGTCGACCGATTCGGATGCTCGTGCCTGCTCGCTGCCCGAAGCGTCCATGGTGACGTTGTCGCTGGAGAACGTGAAACGCAGCGGAGCGGCCCGGTCGAGCACGAGCGAGACGCGGCGGACGGCCTCGATGAGATCGGCCGTGCTGACGACCGCGTAGTGGTCGGTCTGCTCGGGGAACAGCCGGCGCACGGGCGGGAAATTGCCCTTGATCAGGAGAGAAGTCACTGTCTTGTTGCCAGCGGTGAAGGCGATGATCTCGCGATCGCCCTCACCCGAGAACGCGATCTCGATGTTGCCGGCGTGCGCGAAGGTCTTGCCGACCTCCTGCAGCGTGCGTGCCGGGACGAGCGCGGTCTGGTCGGCTGAGGTGCCGTCCCACGGAACATCGCGCAGCGACACCCGGTACCGGTCGGTGGCGACGAGGCTGAGGCTGTGGCCGGAGACTTCGAGCTGCACACCGGTGAGGACAGGCGTGACATCGTCGCGCGACGCCGCGAAACCGACCTGCGCGATCGCCGTGCCGAAATCCTCGGCCGGAACCACACCGGACGACCCGGAGACCTCGGGAATCGAAGGATATTCCTCGACCGGCATCGCAGCGAGGGTGAACCGGGCGGAGCCGCAGGTGACGGTGATCCCGCCGTCGTCTTCGACGGCGATCTCGATGGGTGCGTTGGGCAGCCGGCTCGCGATGTCCGACAGCAGGCGGCCATGGACCAGGATCGTGCCAGGTGTGTCGACCGTCGCGTCGATCGTCGTGCGGGCGGATGCCTCGTAGTCGAACGCGGAAAGCGTCAATCCGGCGTCACCGGCTTCGATCAGCACGCCGGCGAGGATCGGCTGCGGATTGCGCTGAGGCAGGAGTTTGACGACGAAGGACACTGCTTCGCTGAAGACATCGCGATTGACCTGGAACCTCACGGGCGCTCCCTCGTCGTAATTACAAGACCTGCGCAGGCGGGCCCACCGCAGGGCTTCCCATCGTAGCCCCAGAGTGCGACCGAACCATACGCCCCGGTTTCCACACCTTCGAGGTGATCGGATCGCGCTTCATTCGGGTTAACTCCTTAACGGTGTTAACAGCTGTGGATACTGTGGATAACTCGGTGGATATCAGTCGGGAGTAGGAAACTACACGGCTGTGAGATGTGGAATCCCTGAGGAAACCGCGGGTTTCGGGATGGTCAGGTCTCTTCGCCCTTCCTCGAGTTATCCACAGGATGCCGCGTTCGGAATGGATTCGTCCCGTTAACAACGGGATTCATCCACAAGTTATCCACATGTGCAAACCGGCATATCGGAGTGCTGGGCGGCGTGTCAAGCGTCGAGTTCCGTGGGGTGAAGGTAATGGGGGCCGGGCTGCGGGGCATCCGATCCGGAAGGGGTGAGGAGCGGCAGCTTCGACGTCGTCGTCGGCTGCGGCGGATACAGCTGGGACGCCACGTCGCTCGTTGAGCGAGCGGAGCGAGCCGAAACGCATGCGGAATCGAGCAGCGCCCGTTCGGTCCGGGTCAGCGGCGTCCGAGCTGCGTGGTGATCTCCGTCACCTGGTTGTAGATGGAGCGACGTTCCTTCATGAGCTCGCTGATCTTCTTGTACGCGTACATCACGGTGGTGTGGTCGCGGTTGCCGAAGAGCTGGCCGATCTTGGGCAGCGAGAGGTTGGTGCGCTCACGGCAGAGATACATGGCGATCTGTCGGGCTGTGGCGATCTGCTGCGAGCGGCTGGAACCGTACAGGTCGTCGACGGTGAGCTTGAAATACTGCGCCGTCGCCGTGATGATGTCCGTCGGCGAGATGATGTTGTCCTCGGCGGTGTCGATGATGTCGCGCAGCACGGTCTGGGCAAGCGAGATGTCGAGAGACGAACGATTCAGGCTCGCGAACGCCGACACCCGGATGAGTGCTCCCTCGAGTTCGCGGATGTTGGACGACACCACGGTGGCGATGTACTCGAGCACCTCGTCGGGAATGTGGAGAGCTTCGCTCTGCGCCTTCTTGCGCAGGATCGCGATGCGCGTCTCGAGGTCGGGCGCCTGGACGTCCGTGATGAGGCCCCACTCGAAGCGGCTTCGCATCCGATCCTCGAAGCCGGTGAGGTGCTTCGGAGCGACATCGCTCGTGATCACCACCTGCTTGTTGTGGTCATGCAGTGTGTTGAAGGTGTGGAAGAAGGCTTCCTGCGTCTCTGCGCGTCCCTGGAGGAACTGGATGTCGTCGATGAGAAGGATGTCGACGTCGCGATAGCGCGCCTGGAACGCGGAACCGCGGTTGTTCGCGATGGAGTTGATGAAGTCGTTCGTGAACTCTTCGCTGGAGACATAGCGGACTTTGACGCCGGAATAGAGCGACTGGGCGTAGTCGCCGATGGCGTGCAGCAGGTGAGTCTTACCCAGACCGGAATCGCCGTAGATGAACAGTGGGTTGTACGCCTTGGCCGGCGCCTCGGCGACGGCGACCGCCGCCGCATGCGCGAACCGGTTGGACTGGCCGATCACGAAGTTGTCGAAGGTGTACTTCGGGTTCAGGCGGGATTCGTGTCGGACAGAGCTCGGCTGCTCCATCGGCGATTCGACTCGAGCCGGCTCGATACGGGCGAAATCCGACACCGCGATCGGTGCCGTCGGCTGATCCGCGAGTTCGTGGTTCACGACGACGCGGAACGAGGTGACCTCGCCGCCCGTCTGTGCGAGCCCTTCCATGAGAGGTACGCGCAGCCGCTTGTTGATCTGTGCCGCGGTGAGATCGTTGGGCACATCGAGATACAAGGTCGCACCCATGACCCCGGCGGGCACCGCCAGTGAGAGGAAGCCCTGCAACTGAGGTGTGACGCGGTCATCATCTGCCAGGACCTCGAGCACCTCGTTCCAGACCGGGACGTCGGGGTGGGCAGGCGAGGACATGGCGCTCCGTGCGGACGAGGATCGGAGAGTCGCTGTGACCGCGGACTCCCCTGTGGATAACTTCGGATGCCACGGTAGTCATCACAGCTGTGAACGGCAACCTGCCGCGGAAAACCGGCGGGTGTGTTGTGCCGGGTCGGGTGCATCCGGCTGTGGATAATGGCTGTGCGGATCGGATGCCGGAGTCGGCGCTGCCACGCGGGGATTTGCCCTGCGTGCCAGACTGACGTACCCTAAATCGGTTGACTTATGCCCAATTGGGCAGCCCCCATGTCCCCGGTAGATCTGCATCCGGTGACTGACTTCCCGGAGTGATCCATGAGCAAGCGCACTTTCCAGCCCAACAACCGTCGTCGTGCCAAGAAGCACGGCTTCCGTGCCCGCATGCGTACCCGCGCGGGCCGCGGCATCCTGGCCGCCCGTCGTGCGAAGGGCCGCACCGAGCTTTCGGCGTAACCCGCTGTGCTCGCCCGTCCGCATCGTCTGACCCGTGGCGATGACTACCGAATGGTGGTCAGGCGCGGTTCGCGGTGCGGCGGCAGCCGTGTCATCACCTCGGTTCTCCCGACCACTGACACGGAGCGAGCAGCCCGGTTCGGGTTCATCATCAGCAAGCAGGTGGGCAACGCTGTGATCCGCAACACCGTGCGTCGTCGGCTCAAAGCCGTCTGCGCGGAGTTGTTGTCAGAGGTCCCTCAGGGCACGGATGTCGTCATCCGTGCCCTTCCTGCATCCGCGACGGCTTCGTTCGTGGAACTACGGGCGGATGTGCAGCGTTGCCTGACCCGCCTGACCCGACAGGTGACGACGTGAGCGCACTGCCTTCGTATGCCTTCGGTGAGGCGCACCTGCATGCCGGGGACCTTCTGCGCAGCATCCCACTGCTCCCGCGGAATCTCGTGCTCGGATTTCTCACGACGTATCGCAAGGTGATCTCGCCGCTCTACGGAGACGTGTGCGCGTATTACCCATCTTGTTCCGCCTACGCTGTAGGTGCGGTGCAGCAGCATGGCGCGGTGAAGGGAGCTCTGCTCTCGGCATGGCGCATCCTGCGGTGCAACCCCTGGACTCAGGGTGGCGTCGACGACGTCCACCCGCACAAGCATTTCCATTACGACCTGACCGCTCACGGTTTCGTCGTTCCTCTTCGAAAGGACTGAACAGTGGGTCTTGACCTTCTGCTCGCGTCTGCGACATCGACACCAGCACCCGAGAACTCCGGGTTCGACCTGCTCGGGACGATCCTGTGGCCGCTGAAGTGGGCGGTCGAGGCCGTGCTCGTCTTCTGGCACTGGCTGTTCACGGCGATGGGGCTACCGGCCGCAGCCGGCATCACCTGGATCCTGTCGATCGTCGGTCTTGTCATCGTGGTGCGCGGGGCGGTGTTCCCGCTGTTCGTGCGACAGATCAAGAGCCAGCGAAAGATGATGGAAATTGCTCCTGAACTGCGAAAAGTCCAGGAGAAGTACAAGGGCAAGAAGGATCAGCTCTCTCGCGAGGCCATGAGCCGCGAGACGATGGCCCTGTACAAGAAGCACGGCACGACGCCGATGTCGAGCTGTCTTCCGCTGCTGGTCCAGATGCCGATCTTCTTCGCGCTCTTCAGCGTGCTCAACGACGTGACCAAGCACGCCATCGCCGGTCTCGGTGGGGTCGGACTGCTCAGCCCCGAGCTCACCAAGGAGTTCTACGACGCGACGATCTTCGGGACCGTCTCGCTGCATGGCACGCTCGGCCAGGCCATCGAGACGCAGAACGTGACCGCGATCGTTCTGCTCGTGATCCTCGTGGTTCTCATGATCGCGTCGCAGTTCTTCACGCAGCTGCAGATCATCTCGAAGAACCTGTCGCCCGAGGCCAAGACCGGCCAGGCGTACCAGATGCAGAAGATCATGCTCTACGTCCTGCCGCTGGGCTTCATCTTCTCCGGTGTGTTCTTCCCGCTCGGTGTCGTCGTCTACTGGTTCGTCTCGAACCTGTGGACCATGGCGCAGCAGTTCCTGGTCATCCGCGAGATGCCGACCCCCGGTTCCGAGGCCGCGAAGGCCCGCGAGGAGCGACTCGCCCGCAAGGGCAAGGCCATCAACGCTGAGGGCAAGGTCGTTCCGATGTCGGTCTATGAGGCTGAGCAGCAGCGCAAGCTCGAAGCGGCGGAGAAGGCCAAGGCCGAGGCGCCGAAGCGCCAGCAGCCGGTAGGAAAGAAGCGCGCGAAGAAGAAGGGCACCAACTGATGAGCGTCGAGGACGTCACCGAGCGCCCTGTCCCGAGCGTCGCCGACCTCGAGGCCGAGGGCGACGTCGCAGCGGACTTCCTGGAAGAGCTGCTTGACATCGCGGATATCGACGGCGACCTGAATCTCGACGTACGGCAGGGTCGTGCGTACGTCTCGGTTGAGGCCGAAGGGGATGGCATTGAACTGCTGTCCGCGCCGGATACCGTTCAAGCCCTGCAGGAGATCACGCGCCTTGCGGTGCAGAGCAAGACGGGAGCTTTCTCCCGGTTGATCCTCGACATCGGTGGATCCCGCGACGCCCGTCGTCGACAGCTCGAGCGTCTGGTGGATGCCGCCGTCGTGAAGCTCGACGATGGGGCATCGCAGGCATCTCTCCCGTCGATGTCGAGTTACGAGCGCAAGCTCGTGCACGATATCGTCGCGGACCGCGGTCTCACGTCTGAGTCCTATGGTGACGGCGCAGATCGCCACACGGTCATCCGTCGTCGCTGATGTTTCACGTGAAACGGTCCGGGAACAGGTCATGACCGAGGTGGAAACCGAACCGTCCGCGGCCGTTGCGCTGTTCGGTGATCGAATCGACCTCGCGCGTGCATTCACGAATGCTCTTGCGGCGCAGGGGGAGGAGCGCGGGCTGATCGGCCCCTTGGAGCTTCCGCGGCTCTGGACTCGCCATGTGCTGAATTCGGCGATCGCTGCCCCTCTTCTTCATGGTCACGTCGCGGACATCGGCTCTGGTGCCGGCTTGCCAGGGCTCGTCCTGGCGATTGCGCGTCCTGATGTGCAGGTCACGCTGGTCGAGCCGATGGAGCGCCGCGTCGCCTGGCTCAATGAACAGGTGAGCGCTCTCGATATGAGTAACGTCGAAGTCCTCCGTGCACGCGCGGAAGAGGTCGGTCGGCCGAAGTCCTTCGACGTCGTCACAGCCCGAGCCGTCAGCGCGCTGCGTACCTTGCTGCCCCTCACCGCTCCGCTTGTTCGGGACGGTGGTGAGATCGCGCTCCTCAAGGGCGTGAACGCTGCCAACGAGATCGACGCGGCCGAGAAGCAGATCAGGAAGTACAAGCTGACGGACGTTCGTGTCGAAGTGTTGGGCGAGGGCGTTCTGGCCGAAGTCACTCGCGTCGTGCGGGGCATCGTCCGGGCATGACGGTCGCACGATGTTTCACGTGAAACATCGTGTAGCGCCGCCGCTTCACCCCACTATCGAACGTTTCTTGGCCGTGCTATCCGAGCACTCACTGCGCGGCTGACGTGTCGGGAATCGAGTCGGGGCCTCTCGCCGTGCGCCCGGGGAGGGCGTTGCTCCTACTGGCGAGGTTCCCTCGCGCACGGTGGAGGCCTTGCTGCATCTAAGAGGTTCTGGCCTCCGCGGTCGGGTGGAGCGCGGCTCTCTCGATGCCAGCGAGAGACGGGCTGCCGGCGTCGATGCGGATGTTTCACGTGAAACGATGGGTTGAAAGGGGGTGTGACCGATTGATGCATGTGCGATCGGCGGACTGGATCTTCCGTCAGAGCCTGGGCACAGACGCGGAATGGATGGCCGATCTGAGAGCACTCGTCCTGCGCGCGGATCTGGAACGACTGGGGCGATATGATGAGCAACGTGTCCGCGAACGGTTCCTTGCTGCCTTTTCCCCACAGAACACCCGGGTGATCGTGCGAGACGGGCGCGATGTCGGACTCGTCGCGGTTCGATCGGATGGTGAAGTCCGGTGGATCGAGCACTTCTATCTCGAACCGACGATGCAGGGCATGGGGATCGGCGGGCAGGTCCTCGGGGAGATCCTCGCTGATTCGCCCGACTCGGCCCACCGATTGAATGTCCTTCAGGGGAGCGCGGCACGTCGACTGTACGTCCGCCACGGATTCGAGGTCGAACGAGAGGACGCCGTCGATGTCTTCATGATCCGGACAGCTTCGTCACGTCGATCGTAGAGACCTAAGTGAAGTATGGAGCGCGGCAGCGATCGATCGATCTTATGTCCGCCGTGGTTGTCTCGCGATCCCGGCGACCTGCGCCAATGGTCTCTCCTTGATTTCGACCGGACATTTTGGCCATGGACGCGCACGCGTTCTCAAACGTTCTGTTTCGGCGGATGTTTCACGTGAAACATCCGCCCGTCTGGGCTCTTTCTTATGCGCGCGTGTAACGCGGAGTGCGGTGGAATCCGGGCGACAGCCTGATGTCCGAACGCAAGAACCAGCAAAAGCCAGCGTCCGGCCTGATCATCTCCGATCTCGAGCGCCTGGTGACGCTCGTCGGCGATGGTCCTCAACTACGGGGGAGTGCAGTGGAGGATCGTTGTCGCGCAACTGCGAGGTTCGCTCAGGAGCAGCTGGCGTTTCACGTGAAACGGCATCGACATGCGGCGAACCTCGCCCGGCATGATGTCCTGGCGGGCGGGCGGGCGGGCGGGCGGGCGGGCGGGCGTGCTGACGGCGAGGCGGCGGGCGTTCCCGCCGCGATACCCGCGAAGCAGGGGCCTGTAGCGGGGTAGTGATCCCGTCGACACAGCACGGCGGTCGGAGCCGTGGATGCCGAGCCGTGGACGTCGGTTGATCGGTGTCGATGCCGGCCGCGCCGGGCGGGGAGTTTCGGGCCGTGCCGATACGAAACGTGCGGGTCGTGCCGGCTTATCGGGTGCCTAGACCCTCTGCGTCGTGAATCCGGTGTGCGGACGTTCGGACGATTGCTGTGCCGGCTTGTGCGGCTTCGACGCCGCGGACATCCCATGCTGAGCAGCGCATCTCGCTATGCAGTCGCTGCTTGTGACGAGTGTTTCACGTGAAACACTCGACACCGGAGTGTGGCACCACTGGGGGCGTCTGTGCGACTGGGCCGATCCTTGATTCCGGCGTCCGATGAATCGACGATGGTCAGACATTGACGGCCGCCCATATCTCCAGGGTTGGTTGAGGCCTGTTGTGGTCCGCAGGGGAGTGATCATCGTCGCAACCCCAGACTCGGGCGCCCATGCTGCGGCGACCGAGTAGTGCGTGGATAGTACTAGGTGTCCGGTGCGGCAGTCCGCGGTGCATTCAGGCAAGTCGTACGCGTGGAGTTTCCGGCGCTGGTGAACCTGGCGCCGGCCTTGGTGCCTACCGCGGTACATGACGTGCACCTCCGAGTGTGCTCCCGGTTCACCTCGGTCATTGAGCGCTCTGAGCCGGCGGCCTTTGGCGCGCAGGCTCGACGTTTCACGTGAAACAGAGGCATAGGCGGCAGACATCTCACCCCGTGTCGATGACATCGGGCGATCGGGTGCCGTACGAGCAGGCGTATGAGAGTGCCTCTATCGGTCGACGCGGCGACACAGACAGACCCTCGGCCCCGACGACCCGATACATCGATTCCAGAGCTTCGAGCGCAGTACCGAACTCCCCGGTTATTCCGGACCACACTGGTCGCCGGGCGTTGAAGGGAACCCGGCCCACACCGGTGGGCACGAAGGGCCGCCCTTTGCGATGCCGGCGCCGGCGCCGAGCCGACCCCGTGCGAGTGAAGGTCCGTCGCCTCGATTAGAGTGGAACGCGGCCCCGAAAGGAGTGGATGTTTCACGTGAAACAACCCGAAAAGGCACCACCGAACGATGGCTTCGGGATGGACACCCCACTCGCCCGCGAACTTGCTGATCTCAGCGCGCGCCGGCGGACCCTGGAGGAGGTCGCCCTCGAGTTCGATGGCTCGCAGACGCGTGTCCTCACGATCTCGAACCAGAAGGGCGGGGTGGGAAAGACCACTACCGCGGTCAATGTCGCTTCCGCTCTCGCGCATCTGGGGGCGAAGGTTCTCGTCATCGACCTCGACCCTCAGGGCAACGCGTCGACAGCTCTCGGCATCCCGCACAGCGCGGAGGTCACGAGCATCTACGACGTCCTCATCAACGACGTTCCGCTCGCAGACATCGTGCAATCGAGTCCCGAGTCCGAGAACCTGTTCTGCGCCCCCAGCACCATTCACCTCGCCGGAGCGGAGATCGAACTCGTCGCTCAGGTCGCGCGCGAGCATCGGCTGGGGCGCGCTCTCGACGCCTATCTCACCGCCCATCCGATGGACTTCGTGATCATCGACTGTCCTCCCTCTCTCGGGCTGCTGACGATCAACGCGTTCACCGCGGCATCCGAAGTCTTCATCCCGATCCAGTGCGAGTACTACGCCCTGGAAGGGCTGAGCCAGCTGCTCGGCAGCATCCAGATGATCCAGAAGCACCTGAATCCGAAGCTGCACCTGTCGACGATCCTTCTGACGATGTACGACGGTCGCACACGTCTGGCGCAGCAGGTCGCAGACGAAGTTCGCGGCCACTTCCCGGAGCAGGTGCTCCACACCGTCATCCCTCGATCGGTCCGCGTCTCCGAAGCTCCGAGCTTCGGTCAGACCGTCATCGAGTACGACGGCAACTCGGCCGGCGCGGTCGCGTACCGCGAAGCAGCAGTCGAGATCGCGCAGCGCACAGCGGCGCGCACCAGCAGCACACAGAGCAAGGAGAACTGATGGCGAAGCGAACTGGACTCGGGCGGGGGATAGGAGCCCTCATCCCCACGTCTGAGCAGACCGAACGGCCTGTCGATGTCTTCTTCCCCGGTGCGAAGATCAAGCCCGAGGCGCCCGTCGAGGTCGAGGCGGCTCCGGAGCTCGCCGAGATCCCTGGCGTGCGCCTGGTCCACGTCGATCCGAACCAGATCGTTCCGAACCCGCGCCAGCCCCGAACGCACTTCGATCCCGAGCACCTCGCCGAACTCGTCCACAGCGTTCGTGAGTTCGGTGTGCTGCAGCCGGTCGTGGTCCGCACGAACGCCGACGGGGCGTACGAGCTGATCATGGGAGAGCGACGCACCCGCGCCGCACGCGAGGCCGGTCTCGAGACGATTCCGGTGATCGTCCGCGACACGACGGACGAGGACCTCCTCCGCGACGCGCTGCTTGAGAACCTCCACCGGTCGGAGCTCAACCCGCTGGAAGAGGCGTCCGCCTACCAGCAGCTGCTCGAGGACTTCGGCATCACGCAGGAAGAACTCGCGACCCGCATCGGTCGTTCGCGTCCTCGCATCAGCAACACCATCCGGCTGCTCAAGCTGCCCGTCCCGGTGCAGCAGCGTGTGGCCGCCGGCGTCCTGTCCGCAGGGCACGCACGCGCGATCCTGAGCCTGGAAGACCCGGAGGCGATGCAGCGCCTCGCCGACAAGATCATCAACGAGGATCTGTCGGTCCGCGCCGCGGAAGAGGCCGCGAAGGCGACGCCGCGCGAGGCGGGATCGAAGACCGCCAAGGCCCAGCCGGGCGCGCGACGCGCCTACCTGGATGAGGTAGGAAGCAAGCTCGGCGACCGCCTCAACACTCGGGTCAAGGTGAACCTCGGTTCACGAAAAGGCCAGGTCGTCATCGATTTCGCATCGATTCAGGATCTCAATCGCATCCTCGCCGAACTCGGCGAGGATGGATACGGCGCCTGACCGGCGCTCTTCCAGATCATCGCCCCACAAGGGCATCCCAATAGACTCGCCGCAAACGGGGGAGCGGAACAATGTCGAATAGCAGACTTCCTGGACGCATGAGCAGCCGGGTCATCGGAATCAGTATCGCGGCGGCCCTGGGTGGCTTCCTCTTCGGCTTCGACACGGCGGTGATCAACGGGGCCGTCGATGCCCTCGCAGGCGCGTTCGAACTCGGCGCCGCACTACAGGGCTTCGCCGTCTCATCGGCGCTGCTCGGCTGCGCGGTCGGGGCCTGGTTCGCCGGTGCCCTCGCGAACAAATGGGGACGCATCCCCGTCATGGTCATCGCCGCGATCATGTTCCTGGCTTCGTCGATCGGCTCCGGTCTGGCCTTCGGCGTCATCGACCTGATCATCTGGCGCGTGATCGGCGGCCTCGGTGTCGGTGCGGCATCCGTCATCGCGCCGGCCTACATCGCTGAGGTCTCACCGGCGCGCATCCGCGGACGACTCGGATCCCTGCAGCAGCTCGCGATCGTTCTCGGTATCTTCACCGCGCTGGTCTCGAACGCGATCCTCGCGAACGTGGCCGGCGGAGCAGCGGCCCCGCTGTGGTTCGGGCTGGACGCCTGGCGGTGGATGTTCATGGCGGAGGCCGTTCCCGCGATCGTCTACGGCGTGATGGCCCTGCGCCTGCCAGAGTCGCCTCGGTTCCTCGTCGCACGCGGAGAGCTCGACAAGGCGTCGCGGGTTCTGTACGACTTCACGGGCGAGACCGACGTGAATCTCAAGATCCAGGAGATCCAGGCGACCATCAACACCGAGAAGAGAGAGTCCCTGCGCGACCTGCGCGGCAATCTCTTCGGGCTGAAGCCGATCGTGTGGGTCGGCATCCTGCTCAGCGTCTTCCAGCAGTTCGTCGGCATCAACGTGATCTTCTACTACTCGACGACGCTGTGGCTGTCGGTCGGGTTCGACGAATCGAATGCGCTGCTGACGTCCGTGATCACATCGATCACGAACATCGTCGTGACCATCGTCGCGATCCTGCTCGTCGACAAGGTGGGTCGACGCCCGATGCTGCTGATCGGATCGGTCGGCATGACGATCACGCTCGGTCTCATGGCCGTCGCCTTCTCGTTCGGAACGCTTCAGGACGGCAACGTGGTGCTTCCCGAGCCGTGGTCGCTGGTCGCGCTCGTGTGCGCCAACGGGTTCGTGGTGTTCTTCGGGGCGACCTGGGGGCCGCTGGTGTGGGTTCTGCTGGGCGAGATGTTCCCGAACTCCATCCGTGCCGGTGCGCTGGCGGTCGCCGCGGCTGCGCAGTGGATGGCGAACTTCTTCATCTCGACGACGTTCCCTGCCTTCGCTGAGATCGGACTCACGTTCGCGTACGGTTTCTACGCCTTCTTCGCGGCTCTGTCGTTCTTCTTCGTGTACTTCCGAGTGCCGGAGACCAAGGGACGAGAGCTGGAGACCATGACGGATGTCGTCGAGATCACGCACCGAGGTCATAAAAAGCGCGCGTAGGCTTGACGGGTGACTGAAGCCATCCCTCGCCGAGCCAGCCTCGAAGTGCTCCGCGCCGAAGCGGCCGACGAGCTCGGCGTGCTGGTCCAGGAGCGGCTTCTCGGGGGCGAGGACCCGTGGGATTTCATGGAGGACCTGCCGAGCATCGACGAGCTCGTGGTGTACCTGCTGCGTGCGGACAATATCGCCGCCAACGACGGCGTTCGCCCGAATGCCGCTCGTCACTACCGTGTGCTGCGGCAGATCGCCCTGGAGTATCCGCCGCTGACGCCGGCAGTCTGGAAGCTTCTGGGCGACGGTCCGAAGTACCGCCGTTGGGATGCCACGATCGCCGACGCCAACTGACGCGATCCGGCGGTAGCATGGCGACCGTGCTCGTCGACTATGACCCCGCGTGGCCCGGGCTGTTCCAGGAGGCAGCGGTGGAGCTGCGGCGTCTGGGCGACCCTGAGTGGGAGATCGAGCACATCGGCTCGACGGCGGTACCAGGGCTGAAGGCCAAGCCGATCATCGATGTCGCGGTGCGCATCCTCGACGCCGCGGCACTGGAGCCGCACCTCCACAGGCTCGAAGGAGCCGGATGGCGGATCGGCAGCGGTGTGCGAACGCATCCGGTGCTCGTCTTCGAACCGGAGGGGATCCGCACTCGGATAGCGCACTTCTTCCCGCAGGAGCAGTGGGAGCACGCGAACCAGCGCCTCCTCCGCGACTGGCTGCTCACCCACCCCGACGACGCCGCGACATACGAAATCACCAAGATCGCTGCGGCTCAGCGAGCGGCCGATGGCGATGGGCGATACAACGGCGGCAAGACGGCCATCATTCAGCAGATCGTCGACAAGGCGCGCGCGTCACGCGGCCTGCCAGCGGTGCCTGTCTACGACAAGTGACGAAAAGACCCGCCCCTCGGAAGAGGGACGGGCCTTCGAAGCGTCGGAGTCGCTCAGCCGATGAACTCGGCGAGGTCCTGCTCGAGCGCGAACTTCGGCTTGGCGCCGATGATCGTCTTGCGCTCCTCGCCCGCCGAGAAGACCTTCATCGCCGGGATCGACGTGATCTGGTACTTCATCGCCAACTCGGGGTTCTCGTCCACGTTGAGCTTGAGGATCGTGATCTTCTCAGGGTGCTCGGACTGGATCTGGTCCAGAACGGGCGCGACCATGCGGCACGGGCCGCACCACTCCGCCCAGAAGTCCACCAGAACGGTGCCCTCGGCCTGCAGCACGTCCTGATCCCACGTCGCCTGGCTCGTCGCCTTAGCAGTCATCAGTCTTCTCCTTGATCGAAGTCTTACCTGCCCCAACAGCAGGCGGGTGGAAAGTGTTCCCTAGCCGACGATGACCTCGGCGGCTTCCGCAGCCGGGACCTCGACGGAAGCATCCTCAAAATCCGCGAGGAAGTGCTCGGCATCCAGCGCCGCGACCGTGCCGGAGCCGGCCGCCGTGATCGCCTGACGGTAGTGCGGGTCGATGACGTCGCCGGCGGCGAAGACACCGGGCTTCGACGTCACGGACGTCCGTCCGTCGACCCAGATCGTGCCCTCTGCGGTCAGGTCGAGCTTGCCGTGCACGAGGTGCGTACGGGGGTCGTTGCCGATCGCGACGAACAGGCCGTCCAGCGGCAGGTCGCTCAGCGAGCCATCCGTGGTGGAGCGCAGCTGCACACCGGTGACCGCGGAGTCGCCCGTGATCTCGGCGACTTCGCTGTTCCAGATGAACTCGATCTTCTCGTTCGCAAAGGCGCGCTCCTGCATGATCTTCGAGGCGCGCAGCGAGTCCTTGCGGTGGATGATGTAGACCTTCGAGGCGAAGCGCGTGAGGAAGGTCGCCTCCTCCATCGCGGAGTCGCCGCCGCCGACGACCGCGATCGTCTTCTCGCGGAAGAAGAAGCCGTCGCAGGTGGCGCACCAGGAGACGCCGTAGCCCGACAGGCGCTCTTCGCCTTCGACGCCGAGCTTGCGGTACGCCGAACCCGTCGCGTAGATCACGGTTCGCGCCTCGTGGCTCGCGCCGGAGCCGAGCGTCACCTTCTTCACCGGACCATCCAGATCGAGCGAGGTGACGTCGTCGTAGACGACCTCGGTGCCGAACTTCTCGGCCTGCTGCTGCAGCTTGGCCATCAGCTCAGGGCCCTGGATACCGTCGGGGAAACCCGGGAAGTTCTCGACCTCGGTGGTGTTCATCAGCTCTCCGCCGACTTCGACCGAGCTCGCGATGAGCAGCGGCTCGAGGCTCGCGCGCGCCGCGTAGATGGCGGCCGTGAATCCGGCCGGGCCGGAGCCGATGATGATGACCTGACGCATTTGCTCTCCTCGTTCCACTGCTTCAACCCATGGTAACGGCGAGGCATTCCCCGACGCGTGCCTCAACGCCCGGGCAGCACCCGCTTCACGATGCTCTTGGCGACCTGCAGCTCGGGTGCGCGCAGCACCCACAGGAAGACCACGTAGACGGCGACGGATGCGACCGCGATGATCCCCGCGCCCAGCACACCGAGGATCTTGTCCGCCGTGGTCCAGCCGTCCACCCCGCCGAGCAGCAGGAACACCCCCCAGCCGGCCGCTCCGGCGGGGATCGCTGCGAGAGCGAATCGGCCGAGCGACAGCATCCATCGTCCGGTCTCGAGCGAGCCCAGCCGGCGGCGCAGCAGGATCGTGGCCACGACGGTCTGCACGGTTCCGGCGATCGACTGCCCGAGCGCCACAGCGGCGGCCAGCAGAGTGAGCGGCAGGACACCGGATGCGGACAGCCCCCAGGCGATCGTCGCGGTGATGGCCACCAGCGCGCACTGGAACAGCGTGAAGAAGAACGGCGTCCTGGTGTCGCCGTAGGCGTAGAAGGTGCGCTGCACGATGAACAGGACGGCCAGCGGCAGCAGTCCGACGAGATAGCAGACGAGGACGATCGCAGCGTCCACGGCATCCGATGAGGAGTTCGTGAAGACACGGGAGGCCGGTACGGCGGCCGCCACGACGGCCGCCAGAGCGCCCATCAGGAAGAACCCAAGCGTTCGGATGCTGCGCGAGATGTCGCCCCGCACGTCGTCGTCACGCCCCGCTGCGGCGTGCTCGGACAGCTGGGTGAAGTACGGGGTGCCGATCGAGTGCACGATGATCGAGTACGGCAGCATGAAGATCAACCAGGCGTTGTTCATCACGAACAGTCCGGCGCCGTATCCCGAAGCCTCGCTCACGACCCAGTTCTGGTAGAAGCCGGCCGCCATGCTCGACAGGGCCATCATGAGCGTCCAGCCGGCGATGCGGCCGACGTTGCCGAGACCGACACCGCGCCAGCGGAAGTCGACTTTGAGCGCGAGTCCGGTCCTGCGCCAGAACAGCAGCAGGATGCCGGCCTGCACGGCGATGCCGGCCGTGGCGGTGCCGCCGAGCCAGGCGATCTTATCGGGCGTCCAGTCGGCGACGTCGACGAGGTCGCTGCCGAACACCGCGCCGATGAGCAGGAACCCGATGATCGAGATGATGTTGTTCGCCACCGGCGCCCAGGTGAACGGCCCGAAGATGCGCTTCGCGTTCAGGGTCTCGCCGACGAGGGCGTAGAGGCCGTAGAAGAGGATCTGCGGCAGGCACCAGTACGCGAACGCGGTCGCGAGCGCGAGCTGTTCGACGTTGTAGGCCTTCAGCTGCAGCGTGACCAGCCACGGAGCGGCGATCATCGCCACCGCGGTCGCCACGACCAGCACGACCGTGCCGAGCGTGAAGAGCTTGGAGATGAAGGCGTTGCCGCCGTCGGAGTCGCGGCTCGCCTTGACGATCTGGGGCACGATCACGGCCGTCAGCACGCCGACCGAGATCAGATTGAAGACGCTGTTGGGCAGCTGGTTGGCGACGGCGAACGCGTCGGCCGCCTTCGAGCCGACAGAGCCGATCACACCGACGAGCACGATCGTGCGCAGCAGCCCCGTCAGACGGGATACGAGGGTTCCCGCACCCAGCAGTGCGCTGGCCCGGCCGAGGCTGGTCATCGATCTCCTTCGTGGGGCGCTGTCGCGGCATCGGCTTCTGCGGCATCCTGCTCCGACTCGTCGGAGGACGTCGCCCGATCGCGCCGTCGACGTCGCACCGTGCGCACGATGCCGAAGACGAGCAGGAGCACGATCATCGAGGCGAGGATGCCGAGCCCGATGTTCTCCCATTCGGCGCGCACCGTGACCTGCGCGGTCTGCGGAGCGCCGATCTGCACGCCGGTCGGGCTCGTGAGCGTGAAGCTCACCTGCAGCTCGCCGCTGGCCACGCGTGACTGCACAGGGATCAGCACCCTGGTGTTGCTCTGCGGCTGCGCCTGGACCTGGGTGTAGGGCTCGATCACGACGCGGGAATCCGACGGCAGCACCTCGAGGTTCAGGTTCACGGGCCACGGCAGGTCGTTGCGGATCCACACCGGCAGGTCGACGTTCGCACTGATGAGCTGGATCGGCGCCGGATCCTGGATGGCCACCGAATCGAGTGTCGCGACCGTTGCTGACCGATGATCATCCTTGTCGGTCTCGAACTCGGAGTCGCTCAGCCCGACGCCCAGCACCCGCAGGATGCGGATCCGCTCCGGCGCCAGCAGAACCTGAGGATCATCGAGGATCGTCGCGAACGCCTCCAGGGTGTCCTCGTCCGCGAGCAGGGTCGTCAGCGTCGTCGCGCGTGCTGCATCGGGTTCGCTCGCGAGCGTCACCGGAGCCGGCGGCGTCTCCTGCAGGGAGCGCAGCGGCACTGCTGCAGCGGTCTGGATCACTTCGCGGAGCGCCTCGGCGGATCGGTCCTCGTCGCGATCGAGCCCGATGAGGATGCCGGATGCCGGCGCACCGGTGAACGACAGTTCGGCGTTGGCCTGGGCGAGCAGCGCGTCACGGACGGCGTCGTCCGCTTCGGCGGCGGCCGCCGACATCATCGCCGACACCTCGGCGTCGGTCACGAGCACGCTGGAGGCGCCGACGCGGGCATGACCGGCGGCGTCGCGCTCGGCCGCCGACGTCGATGGCAGGATCGTCGTGGCCGGTTCACCGAGATAGGTGTCGAAGGTCGCGAGATCGTCGGCGGTCACGTCTGCGCGCGGCCACAGGATGCCTTCGAGCTCGCCGCGGAGAGCCGTCAGTTCCGCGAAGTCCGGAAGCTCGACCGCGCTGCTGGCCGAAGGCGACGGTGTCGGCGTGGGGGTCTGTCCCTCGCCGACGGGGAAGTCGGCGGAGTTCATGAACGGCTCGAGCGTGGTCGGCGCGAGCGCCGCCGCCAGGCCGGCGTGCGCCTGAGTCGCCACGTCCGCATCGCCGAACTGCAACGCGAACGTCTCGTTCGGCAGGGCCTCGAGGCGGTCGAGCCAGGCCACGGCCTCGGCGGGAGCGGACTCTCCCAGCACTCGGATGGCGGCAGGGATCGCGGGATCGACGGCGAGGACCGCCATCGTGCCGGTCACGCCATCGAGCTGCGCGGTGAGCGATCCGTCCACGGCAGTGAGTGCGGACAGCTCGTCGGAGCTGAGCATCGCACCGGATGCCGGGGTGGCGGTGATCGGAACCACGATGCTCACCCGCGGGGCAGTGTCGGGACGCACCGTGAGGACGGAGCGCACGGTGGCGTCCCACGAGTCTCCGTCGCCGGTGACGGCTCCCGCCAGCGTGGCGTTGACCGGGTACACGCCAGGCGGCAGCTGCTGCACCAGGTCGGATGTCGCGAGGATCGGCGTCGAGAGATCGCTCTGCGAGGCGACAGGGGCGGTCGGGGCCGAGAACAGAGGGGTGGGGGCGCCGATGCCCGCGCCGGATCCCAGCCAGGCGGTCACCGATGACGTGTCCGCGAGCGGAGTCGGGTCGATCTCGAGTGCGACCCGCGCGGCGGAGAGCTCCTGACCGGTGTCGTTCTCGACGGTGACGGTGCCCGAGAGCGGAGCGCCGGCCGTCACGGCGCCGTGCGTGCCGAGCGAGAGCGTCAGCGTCACCGAGCCGTCCGTGGTCGGATCCTCGGTGGGCTCGGCGAGAGCCGGCGAAGCGATGCCCAGGACGCCGATGATCGCGGCCGCGACGGCGACGGCGAGCACAGCGAGAGCGTGGGCGATGGGATGCCGACGCGCACGCGGAGCTGTACGGGGGATGATCACGGTCTCGGGGTCTTCCTCGAACACGGCGAGCGGTTCGTGAGTGCGGACCCTGTGATTCTAGGCGGGACGCCGATACGAAGCCTGAAGGCGCGTAGAGTGACGGCCGTGTCCGACACCCCTGCCATCGCACCGGATCCCCTGCGCGCCTCCGCTCTCGCCGCCGATCTCGACGCCGCCGACTTCCGTTCCGAGCCGCTTCGGCGGTTGTGGGGAGAGGAGGCGGACGACGCGCTCGGACGGGGTCTGCGCACGCCGATCCTCCGTGCGGTCGATGGAGACTCGTCTGCACTCGCCACACTCGGACGCTTGTTCGTTCTCGGCATCCCGCAGTCGGAGGAAGTCGTCGCCGCAGCCCTGCCGCGCGTGGGGGTCGACGGTCTGGTCTCACTGGGGCTGGCAGTGGCGGATGCTGCGGCATCCGTCATCCGTCCGACGGCGCTGCTGCGCCCGCAGTCCTTCGTCGACGTCGACGGCGTCGGCGAGTGGTGGATCGCAAGCGATCTCGACGAGGTGGCGCTCGGGACGGCGCTTCCCGCAGACCACGTCCTCGGAGTCGGCGGTGCGTCTCGGACGCTCGCGGAGCTGGTCGTCCCTCAATCGGTGAACCGCGCGCTCGACCTCGGCACCGGGTGCGGCATCCAGGCCCTGCTGGTGTCGCGTCATGCCGGTGCGGTGGTCGCGACCGACATCTCCGAGCGGGCACTCGCCTTCGGAGAGCTCAATGCGCTGCTCAACGGCGTGACGAACATCGAGTTCCGGCACGGCAGCATGTTCGAGCCGGTCGCCGGTGAGGCGTTCGATCTCGTCGTCTCGAACCCGCCCTTCGTCATCACGCCTCGCGCCGGCGACGTGCCGGCGTACGAGTATCGCGACGGCGGGCTGATCGGCGACGCGCTCGTCGAGCAGTTCCTGCGCACCGTGCCGGATCATCTGACCCCCGGGGGGATCGCTCAACTGCTGGGCAACTGGGAGTCGCGGGCCGGCGTCGCGGCGTTCGACCGCCTGCGCGCGTGGATCCCCGCGGACCTGGATGCCTGGGTGATCGAACGCGAGGAGCTGTCGCCGCTGGCCTATGCGGAGTTGTGGATCCGCGACGGCGGCACGACGCCGAGGGATGCCGGGTTCACGCCGTTGCTCGAGGCCTGGCTGGATGACTTCACCGCGCGGGACGTCACGGCGATCGGGTTCGGCTACGTGCTGCTCCGGCGCGGAGCTGCGGATGCCGGGGCGCTGCGCCGGTTCGAACGGATCCGGCAGCCGCTGTCGCAGCCCGGACGCGCGCTGCAGGGCGGTCTCGCCGCTCACGATGCGATCGCCGGTGGCATCCCGCAGACGCTGTTCGTCGCCGGCGACGTGACCGAGGCACGCCACCTGATGCCCGGCAACGACGATCCCAGCGTGATCGAACTGCGTCAGGGTGGCGGATTCGGGCGGACGATCGCGGTCGATCCTGCGCTCGCGGCGTTCGTGGGGGCGTGCGACGGCGACCTCACCGTGGCACAGATCGTCGCGGCGCTGGCCGACCTGTTCGAGGTGCCGTTGGCCGATCTCTGGGCGGACCTCGAGCCGCGGATCCGTCAGCTCATCCTCGATGGCTTCCTGGCGCCGGCTCCTGGCGCGGAATAGCCCACCCGTTTCATGCGTTCGAATAAACCATGAAGGCTTTCGGATTCCTCTCGTTCGGACACTACGCCGACGTCCCCGGTTCGTCGACCCGGACGGCCGGCGACATGCTGCGCCAGACCATCGAGATCGCCGAGGGCGCTGATGAGATCGGCGTGAACGGCGCCTACGTGCGTGTGCACCACTGGGCGCGACAGGCCGCGTCTCCCATGCCCCTGTTGTCGGCGATGGCTGCGCGCACGAAGCGCATCGAGGTCGGCACCGGCGTCATCGACATGCGCTACGAGAACCCGTTCCAGTTCGCCGAAGAGGCTGCTGCGCTCGACTTCATCGCCGACGGACGCATCGCGCTCGGCGTGAGTCGCGGTTCACCCGAGACGGCGCTTCGCGGCTACGAGGCCTTCGGATACGTCGACGAAGAGGACCGTGAACGCGGCAGCATCCTGGCGCGCGACAAGTTCGACCTGTTCCTGCGGGCGATCGAGGGCGAACGCCTCGTCGCAGGAGACCCGCGGATGGTCGGGGAGGGGCGCTACCTGGCGATCGAACCGCAGTCGCCGACGCTGCGCGATCACATCTGGTGGGGGGCCGGGTCGCGTGCGACCGCGGAGGACACCGGGCGCAAGGGCCTCAACATGATGAGCTCGACCCTGCTCACAGAGGCCACGGGGCAGCCGTTCCACGAGCTCCAGCGGGAGCAGATCGACCTGTTCCGAGCTGCCTACAAGGACGCAGGGCACACCGGCACTCCCCGGGTGTCGGTGAGCCGCAGCGTCTTCCCGCTGGTGAGCGACATGGACCGGGCCTACTTCGGACTGCGCAGCGAGGAGAGCGACGACCAGATCGGCATCATCGACGGGATGCGCTCGACGTTCGGCAAGACGTACGCCGCCGAGCCCGACGTGCTGATCTCGCAGTTGAAGCAGGACGAGGCGGTCATGTCCGCGGACACGCTCATGCTCACGATCCCGAACCAGCTCGGCCCGGAGTACAACCTGCACGTGCTGCAGGCGTTCGCCGAGCACGTCGCCCCGGCGCTCGGCTGGAAGCCGAACACGGAAGGCCCGGTGCAGGGCGACCCGGCCTGACCCGCTTCCGCAGCCGCGATAGCGTGGCGGGATGGTCACGATCACCCCGCTCCAGCCGCAGGATCGCACCGATTGGCTCGCGCTCTGGAACGGCTATCTGACGTTCTACGAGTCCGAGATCGATCAGGCGACGACGGATGCGACCTTCGATCGCCTCACGAGGGATGCCGAGCTGCACGGCGCGATCGCCCGCGATGACGACGGCCGAGCGGTCGGGATCGTGCACTGGCTGACGCATCCGGCGACGTGGACGAGATCGGACTACTGCTACCTCGAGGATCTCTTCGTCTCGACGAAGGCTCGCGGAGCCGGCACGGGTGAGGCGCTCATCGAACACGTCCGCGAATGGGCCGTCCGGAACGGCAGCGCCAAGGTCTACTGGCTCACGGCCGAGAGCAACGAGACCGCTCGCCGGCTCTACGACCGCGTCGCCGATCGCAGCGGATTCATCCACTATCAGATCCGGATGCCGTGATCGTGGCGCTACTCTGACGGCATGACCTTCGACGGTGGATGGGACGACCCTCGAGTCGTGGCGCTGCGCGCCGAGCAGCGGCAGCGGCAGACCCGGTTCATCCTGACGTTCGCGCTCATCGAGGGGGCTGCGCTCCTCGCCGCCGTGATCCTCGTCTACGGCTTCGAGATCGTCGACCCGGATCAGGGCATCTGGATCCTCGTGGCCATCGCCGTCGCCGGCGGGATCGTGCTCAGCTCGTCCCTGCTGTCGATGATGCGTCGGCACACCCAGGAACTGCGCGATCTCGGGGTGCCACCGGGACCGGCGCCCGGCGACCCGAACAACGCGGGCTGATCGACGTCACGACGGTCGAAGCCTCTCGTTCCCGGCGAAACCTCGCGGCATCGACGCCGACGCGAAGAGACCCAGGACCGCCCGGTACCCTGGAACTCATGCTCAATATGGCCGATGGCCTCGCTCGACTCGGCGCGCTCGCCGCAGACCCGGTCGTCCGCACCCTGGCCGATGCGTTCGCCGCACAGGGCTTCGAACTCGCCGTCGTCGGCGGGCCGGTGCGCGACGCGCTGATCGGACGCCCGACGCACGACCTCGACTTCACGACGAACGCGTCGCCGGACCAGATCCTCGCGATCGTCAAACCCATCTCGACGGCGCACTGGGACATCGGTCGCGCATTCGGCACGATCGGCGCGCGCGTCCAGGGCGAGCAGGTCGAGATCACGACCTACCGCGCCGACAGCTACGACGGGGTCACCCGCAAGCCCACGGTGGAGTTCGGCGACACGATCGACGGCGACCTCGCCCGCCGCGACTTCACCGTGAACGCCATGGCGCTGCAGGTCCCTGCGGTCAAGCTCGTCGACCCGACGGGCGGCGTCGAGGACCTCATCGCCGGGGTTCTGCGGACACCCGCAGACCCGAAGGTGAGCTTCGGCGACGACCCGCTCCGGATGCTGCGGGCGGCGCGATTCAGCGCCCAGCTCGGCTTCGCGATCGACGACGGCACGCGGGACGCGATCGCCGAGCTCCGCGAGACGCTCAAGATCGTCAGCCCCGAGCGCATCCAGGGCGAGCTGATCCGGCTCATGCAGACCGAGGACCCCGTGCGCGGCATCCGCGTCCTCGTCGACACCGGTCTCATCGAGGAGTTCCTGCCGGAGGTGAGTGCGCTCCGACTCGAGGTCGACGAACACCATCACCACAAGGACGTCTACGAGCACTCGCTGACGGTGCTGCAGCAGGCGATCGAACTCGAGCACTCCCGCAACCCCGGCGCCGAGCCCGACGTCGCGTTGCGCATCGCGGCTCTGCTGCACGACATCGGGAAGCCGCGCACGCGCAAGCTCGAGCCCGGGGGCGCCGTCACCTTCCACCACCACGACGTGGTCGGCTCCCGCATGGCCCGCAAGCGCCTGCAGTCCCTGCGCTTCGACGGCGACACGACGGATGCCGTGGCCAGACTGATCGAGCTGCACCTGCGCTTCTTCGGCTACGCCGAGGGCACCTGGACCGACAGTGCGGTCCGCCGCTACGTGCGCGATGCCGGCGACCTGCTGGAGCGCCTGCACATCCTCACCCGCGCCGACGTCACGACGCGCAACCGTCGCAAGGCGACGCGCCTCGCGAGCGCCTACAACGACATCGAGTCACGGATCGCCGCGCTGCGTGAGCAGGAGGAGCTGGACGCGATCCGTCCGGAGCTCGACGGCAACCAGATCCAGGAGATCCTCGGCATCGCTCCGGGTCGCGAAGTCGGCGAGGCCTACCGGTATCTGCTGGAGCTGCGGCTCGACGAGGGCGTGCTCGGTGAGGATGCCGCGGAGCAGCGCCTGCGCGACTGGTGGGCGAGCCGCGGCTGAGCCCTTCCGTGCAGGCCGGTCAGCAGCCGCAGGAGCGGCCGATGACCAGGTGCGCGTCGACGACGAGGTGGCGCGGCTCGTGCTGCGGGCCGAGCAACGCGTCGACCGCGGCTTCGGCCATCTCGGTCAAGGGCTGGGCGACGCTCGTGAGCGTCGGCCAGCTGTACGCGGCATCCAGTGAGCCGTCGAAGGAGACGACGGCGAGATCCTCCGGGATGCGCAGTCCTGTTTCGTGCGCGGCCTTCAGGACACCGCGGCCCATCTGGTCCGAGGCGACGAAGAGGGCGCGGGGCACGTCGCCCGATCGGATCAGCCGGCGCATCGCGTCGTATCCGCCATCCGGCGTGAAGGAGCCGCGTGCGATCGGTCCCGGCTCGAGCCCCAGCCGGTCGAGGCTTTCGCGCCATCCGGTCTCTCGACCGTCCTCCTCGTCGCCCGTCGTGCCGCCGATGACGAGACCGATGTCCTCGTAGCCATGCTCTGCGAGGTGCTCGACCGCGAGGTGCGCGCCGTGCAGCAGGTCGACGCCCACCGAGTCCCGAGTCGGAACGCTGGCACTGTTGTTCAGCACCACGATCGGGATGCCTGCGAGATCCAGGTTGCGCAGATCGGGGTCGAAGACCGTGCTGCACAGGAAGATGCCGTCGACGAGGCGTCCGGCCAGCTGCTCCAGCTGCACGCGCTCGGTTGCGACCGAGGAGTCGGAGCTGGACGTGATGACGAGGTACCCGTGTCGGGCCGCCGCGACCTCGACCTCATGCGCGAGCTGCGCGAAGTACGGATTCATGGCCGTCGGCATGAGCATGCCGAGCATCTCCGTCGATCCGAGCCGCAGCGCACGGGCGGACGGGTTCGCGCGGTACCCGAGCTTGGCGACCGCCTCCCGCACGCGCTCCTCCGTGGCCTCGCCGACGCGCTTCGTCCCGTTCACCACGTAGCTGACCACGGCGGGGCTCACCCCGGCGAGCTTCGCTACGTCGTTCCGCGTCGCCCGTCCGGGGGAGGCGGCAGGTGAACGGGACACGGCGCCATCCTAGTCGCGCGCGGTCTGTGCGACCGAAGTGCCGATCTCCGCAGGGGCATCTCCGAAGTCCGGAATCGTCAGGCGCTCGCCTCCGAGGAGAGCCGAGCGGTGCGCGATGATGCCGGGGAGCGTGTAACGCGCGGCCTCCCACGCGTTCACCGGAGGCAACGAGCGCGTGGCGACGGCCGTGGCGAAGTCGTCCACCAGGAAGTGGTGGCTGCCCTCGTGGCCGCTCGGCAGACGACGCAGTGATTCCGGCAGGCGTGACGCGTCGTGGACGGGCGCAAGCCCCGAGATGAACGCATCGCGCAGCGCCGGGTCGACATCGGCCAGCGAGGGGTCGTCGGGCGACATCGACGGCTTGGTCTCGAGCTGCTCGGTGATGTCCTCCCAGCCCTCCTTGTCCTGCCAGACGGAGGTCGAGACGAGCTGCTCGAAGCTGCCCTCCGTGCCGAAGTAGCGGAATCGGGATTCGCGCAGGTGCGACGGGTAGCCGACGCGACGGAACTCGTTGATGCGGACGCTGCCGCCGCCGTCGAGCTCGAACAGGGCCGTGGCGTTGGAGAAGTCGTTGTCGAACATGCTGACTTCGCGGTCGAACACACCGTCGCCGCGGTCGTCGCGCACGCCGATGCAGCTCACGCTCACGGCGTGGGAGCCGATGGCCCCGATCACTCCGCCGAGCGAGTGGGTGGGGTAGAGCATGGGCGGGTAGCTGGCCGTGCTCTTCCACGCCTCACCGCCGCTGTACTGGTACGCGGCGTAGAAGCCGAGATCCATGTCGTGCACGTAGTCGCCCTCGGCGTAGAAGATGCGGCCGAACGCCCCGTCGGCCTTGCGACCCCTGGCGTATACCGTCGCCGGGTTGTAGTAGCTCGTCTCGCCCATCATGTAGGTGAGCCCGGTTTCGCGCACGGCCTCGATGATCGCCGCGATCTCCTCTTCGGTGATCGCCATCGGAACGGCGGAGTACACGTGCTTGCCGGCGCGCAGCGCGCGGACGACGAGCGGACCGTGCGTCCAGCGCTGCGTGAAGATCGCGACTGCGTCGACGTCGGACTCGAGCAGCGCGTCGAAGTCCTCGACGGTGCCGGCGAGGTTCTCGCGGGCCACGAGTTCACTCGCGCGCTCGGGAAGGACGTCGGTCACGACGACCGAGGAGACGAAGGGATGGGCGTTGAACAGCTTCGCGAACTGGCCCGCGAACTGCCCCGCGCCGACGATGCCGAGGGAGAAGGTCTGGTGAGTCATGCGCGAGAGTCTTCCACGAACGGTTACTCGTGTCAACGCCATTCCATGCGTGAAAATACGGATCAGAACTGGGTCTTGTGCCCTCAGAGTGACTCGTGTAACTTCGCGGGCATCCTGATCATCGCATAACGACGGAGTATGAAGATGACAACGAGCACGATCGTCCTCGGGCGTCGCGGAGCGACGCGTGACGGGGGAGTCAGAACGCGAAGAACGCGCAGCGACCTCAAGATCGCCCTGCTGTTCATCGCCCCGGCGCTCATCGGCCTGATCCTGTTCTACGTCGTGCCGACGATCCGCGGGCTGTATCTCAGCTTCACCGAATACAGCGTGCTCGATGAGCCCGTCTGGGTCGGCACGGCGAACTACGAGCGCATCGCGCAGGACCCGCTGTTCTGGAACGCGATGGGCGTCACCGTGCAGTACGTCGTGATCAACATCGTGCTGCAGACGACGATCGCGCTCGGTCTGGCGCTGCTCATGAATCACATCGCGCGATCGACATTCGTGCGGGGGATGCTGCTCATGCCGTACCTCATGGCGAACGTGATCGCCGCCCTGCTCTGGTTCTGGATGCTGGACTACCAGCTCGGAATCGTCAACGACATGATCGAGTGGCTCGGACTGCCGAGGGTCGCGTTCTTCGGAAGCGCGGATTGGGCCATCCCCACGCAGGCGCTGATCAACACCTGGCGGCACATGGGCTACACGGCGCTGCTGCTGTTCGCCGGACTGCAGGCGATCCCTCGTACGGTCTACGAGGCGGCGAACCTCGATGGGGCGAACCCCTTCCAGACGTTCGGACGCATCACCCTGCCGCTTCTGCGGCCGGTGCTCGCGCTGGTGCTCGTGCTGACCGTGACGGGATCGTTCCAAGTGTTCGACACCGTCGCCGTCACCACCCAGGGTGGCCCTGTCAACGCCAGCCGGGTGATCCAGTTCTACATCTTCGAGAAGGCGTTCACGCAGCTCGAGTTCGGCTACGCATCCGCTCTGGCGATGATCCTCTTCATCATTCTGGGCATCGTCGCCTTCGTGCAGATGAAGCTCCTCCGCGGCAACGAATCCGACCTGGCGTAAGCGTAAGGAAGAGGCAATGACCACGACCACGACCATCGTCACCCAGGGCCGCCGCATCCGCCGGCGCATGACCTGGGGTTCCGTTCTCGGCTGGATCTGCCTGGCGATCGCCATAGCGATCAGCATCCTGCCGTTCTACTGGGTGCTGCGCACCTCGCTCTCGATGAACAGCGGGCTCGCCGCGAACTCTTCGAGCCTGCTTCCCGTCGACTTCAACCTCGGTGCCTTCGCTCGGGTGTTCGGGTTGCAGTCCACCGAGGAGGCGCTGGCCCAAGGCGGTTCGGGTGCGGAGATCAACTTCTGGCAGTACCTGATGAACTCCGTCATCTTCGCGTCGTTGACGACTGCGGGAGCGGTGTTCTTCAGCTCGATGGCGGCATACGCGTTCTCGAGACTGCGCTGGAGGCACCGCGACCTCGTGTTCGGTCTGTTCCTCGCCACGGTGCTCGTACCGCCGATCTTCACGGCGCTGCCGAACTTCCTGCTGGTGAAGAATCTCGGACTGCTGGGGACGATGGCCGGCCTGATCCTGCCGTATGTCTTCATGACACCGTTCGCGATCTTCTTCATGCGGCAGTTCTTCCTCAACATGCCGCGCGAGGTCGAGGAGGCGGCGATGATCGACGGGGCATCGCAGTGGCGCATCTTCACACAGGTCGTGCTGCCGAATGCGGCGGCACCCCTCGCGACCCTGGCCCTGTTGACGTTCATGGGTCAGTGGAACGAGTACTTCTGGCCTCTGCTCGTCTCCGACGAGGGCACCCGAGTTCTCACCGTCGGTCTCGGCACGTTCAAGTCGCAATCGCCGCAGGGCGCGCCGGACTGGTCGGGGCTGATGGCGGCGACGCTGGTCTCCGCCGTCCCCGTGCTGATCCTGTTCGCCGTCTTCGGAAAGAAGATCGTGAACTCCATCGGCTTCAGCGGACTGAAGTGATCATGAAAGGACATGGCACCATGAGCCCGACCATGAAGAAGGCCACCGCCGGCACTGTCGCACTGCTGTCTGCGATCGCCCTCGGCGGATGCGCCGCCGGCAGCGACGAGAGCACGATCGACTACTGGCTGTGGGATGCGAACCAGCTGCCCGGTTACCGGCAGTGCGCGGCGGATTTCAACGCCGCGAATCCGGAACTGAGCGTCCGCGTGACCCAGCTGGGCTGGGACGACTACTGGGGCAAGCTCACCAATGGGATGGTCGCCGAGAACGCTCCCGACGTGTTCACCAACCACCTCTCGAAGTACCCGGACTACCTGCGCTTCGAACAGCTCGTCCCCCTGGACGACACCGAGGTCGACTTCGATCGGTACGCGGACGGTCTCGCCGATCTCTGGGTCGGGCAGGACGGCAAGCGCTACGGCGTGCCCAAGGACTGGGACACGATCGCCCTGTTCTACAACCGCGACATGCTTGCGGATGCCGGTATCAGCGAGGACGAGATGTCCGAGCTGACCTGGAACGCCGAGGACGGCGGGACGCTGGAGGAGGTCATCGCGCATCTCACCGTCGACTCCGCCGGTGTCCGCGGCGATGAAGAGGGCTTCGACAAGACCGACGTCGAAGTGTACGGGCTGGGCCTGGCGGCCTCGGGGTCCGGAATGGGCCAGGCCGAGTGGAGCTGGTTCACCGGGACGACCGGATGGACCCACACCGACGAGAACCCGTGGGGCGAGCACTACAACTACGACGACGAGCGCTTCCAGAGCGCGATCGCATGGTGGGCCGGCCTCATCGACAAGGGCTACATGCCGCGCCTGGAGACGACGATCGGTGCCTCGATGTCCGACAACTTCGGCGCGGGCCGCACAGCGATAAACGCGAACGGGTCGTGGACGCTCGGTCAGTACGCCTCGTACGACGGAATCGATCTCGGCATCGCTCCGACGCCGATCGGACCCGAAGGCCGGCGCGCGTCGATGTTCAACGGACTCGCCGATTCGATCTGGGTCGGCACCGACAACCTCGAGGGTTCCAGGAAATGGGTCGAATACCTCGGTTCGCCGGCCTGTCAGGACGTCGTCGGCGACCGGGGCGTCGTGTTCCCCGCGATCCTGTCGTCCGCGGAGCGCGCGGTCGCAGCATTCGAGGACCGCGGCCTCGACGTGTCGCCGTTCACCGACCACGTGACCGAGGGGACGACCTTCCTGTTCCCGATCACGGCGAACGCCGCGCAGGTCGACGGCATCATGCATCCGGCCATGGATTCCGTGCTCACCGGCCAGGCGGATGCGAGCTCGCTCACGAACGCCAACGATCAGGTGAACGCCCTGTTCGAGCGTTCGAGGGAGGATGCCGCGGACGACTGATCGTGGCGCGGTAGGGTCGCCCGACGCTGCGGGACGATGATCTCGACGTCGTCAGCGACCGGCTCCACGTCCTTCGGGCTGGTCGGTCGACCGGGCGTCCCCCGCGACGGCATCCAACCAGCCCGTGAGGTCGATTCCGATCGTGACGATGCCCTCCTCGGCATCCGAGATCGTCTGAGGGCGGAAGATGTGCTGGTCCATCGTCTGCTCCCCGGTCAGGGCGCCGGTGTCGTGGTCGGCTCCGGCGCTGGGGTCTCCGGCGCCGGTGAGGGAGTCGGCTTCGTGCTCTCCGAGTCGATCGCCGTGGCCTGACCGAACGGCGCGCGTGCGGGCGTCACGGAGTCCTCGTCGACCTCGCCCATGTCGTTCAGCTCGGCCTCCGGCAACGGGTAAACGTTCCAGATCGGCTGGCCACGGAAGTCGCGCAGCGGGACGGTGACCTTGTCGCTGCCGTCCTGCCAGCCGTAGTCGCCGCTTTCCGGATCGTGCAGATTGAGCGGGGTGCCCTTGCCGGTGAACAGCTGGACGTCCTGGATGGGCTTTCCTTCGGCGTCGTAGGCGAAGATGTTGCCCACCTGCACGCCGTCCAGGGAGCAGTTCGCCGGGCGGATAGTGGCCTTCGGAGACATACTCCGTCTGCGTGCTGACCATCCAGACGAAGACGAACGGCAGCGCCGCCGCGGCGATGATGCTCACGACCGTGCGGATGTGCCGCAGGCCGTTCGACGGGAGCCATCTGCCACGTCCCCACTGCACGCTGACGAGCGCGAGGGCTGCGAGCAGGCCCCATCCCGGCAGGCTCCTCGGCCAGTAGCTTCCGTATCCCTGGCCGGTGATCCCGAGGAGCAGGCCGTAGATCGCCGCGGCGCGCAGCACCCACCACACCGGGCGCAGGGCGATGAACAGATCCAGCATCCAGGCACCGAACCGGCTGGAGCGGATGTCGGTCGCGAGGGTGTGCAGGCGGGAGCGCACCCGGACGCTGAGGGAGTGCCGCATCTTCGCGTCGGACCGTGGCGGGAGGCCGGCGGCGTTGCGCAGCTCCTCGGCGTAGCCGGCCGGGTCGTCGAGATCGATGGACCCGTCGTTGTCCGCCGCCTTCTCCGTGAGGTCGGCGACGAGCCCGACGGTGATGTCCTCGGCATCCTCGCCGGGGAGGCTTTTCGTATCGCAGCTCGCGCCGGCGCTCAGCCCGCCATGCGCTCACCGTCGGGTGTCAGCACCCACCACACGTCGTTGACGCCCTGTCCCTTGACCTCTCCCGGTGCGGCATCGCCGACGAAGTAGTACAGCGGCCAGCCGTTGAGAGTCAGCTGCGTCTCTCCGTCGACGCCCGTGATCGTGCCGACCTCGCCTGTGACGCCCTCGACCTCCGGCGTCTCACTGTCGACGGTCACGGCGGGCCAGTTGTCCGCGCACTCGCCTTCGCACGTGCTCGCATCGGCACCCTGCGTGTCCTTGTCGAACATGTAGACCGTCATGCCTTCGCCGTCAACGACGATGCTGCCCAGGGACGAATCGGCCGTCATGAGGGAGACGTCGGCGGTCTCGGCCGGCTCCTCCGCCGGCGCACTGGATTCGCCGCCCGATCCGCCTGAGTACGGGTCCTCACCTGTGCCGGACCCCGAGGAGCATCCGGCCAGTCCGAGGGTGAGGATGACGGCGACGGCGCCGAGGCGGGCTGCGAGTGGGGCGTTCATGATGAGACTCCTTCGTCCGGTTCGAACGGGATGGGCATCCCGTCACCGTGGACACGAGAACCGCGCCCGAAGGGTTCAGGTCTCAGTCGTCGAGCTCGCTCCGCATCAGCACCGCACCCGACGGCGCGCGCAGTTCGATGGCCGCGATCTCGCTCGACCGCAGCGCCGTGCCGGCCGCGACCTGCGCGGTCGTGTCGGGGAAGGCGCGCCAGGTCGACAGCTGGCTCTCGTCACCGGATGTCGAGACGACGACGAGCGCGTACTCCCATCCGTCATAGGGTGCGGTTGCGGCGGGGCCGTAACTGCAGGTCAGCGAGAGCCGTGTACCCCATGCGGCATCCTCGAGTCGGACCCAGGCGTCCAGCGGCACGTCCTCGACGAGCTCGAGCGCAACGGTCTCGACCGGATCGGCCTGTTGCGAGAGGACGGTCGGCACCGCCACGATGCCGGCGATCATCGCGGCCGTGGCCGCCGAGGCGAGAAGCCAGCGGGTGCGTCGCGTGCGCCGTGCTCTGGCGACGCCGAGCTCGACGATGCGTGTCCGTGCGGCGTCGCTCGCGGGCGTCTCTTCAGCCATCTCGTCCCCTGACAGCAGGTCGATCGAGTTCGCCCGGGGCACGCGGGCGAGCAGGCCGGGCAGCGGGGAGAGATCGACGAGGGCGGCGCGGCACACCGCGCATTCGGAGGCGTGCGCCTCGTACGCAGCGCGATCGCCGGGGCTCAGCGCGCCGAGCACGTAGGCCGCATCCCACTCCGCGAAGCGCTCATGCTCCTGGTTCATCGCGTCACTCCCTTCTCCTGCAGTGCCAGTCGCAGAGCCCTCAACCCGTAATGAAGACGGGACTTGACGGTGCCCTCCGCGACGGCGAGCTCCTCGGCGATCTCGGCGATGCTCGAACCGAGGTAGTAGGCGCGCACCACGACGTCCCGGTGGGCGCGGCTGAGGCCGGCCAGTGCCTCCTCGATGAGCATGGCGTCCAGCACAGCGTCGGCGGCATCCTGCACTGCCGTCTCCGGCGTCTCGGCCATCGTGATCTCGCGCCGACGCCGCGCGCTCCTCGCCTCGTCCACCACGAGATGGCGTGCCACCGTGTACATCCACGACCGTGTGGCCGCCGGATCCTCGGCCAGGATGCGGGGCGTGCGCCAGGCGCGCAGCAACGTCTCCTGCACGACGTCGTCGGCTGCCGCGCTGTCTCCCGTGAGATGCACGGCGTAGCGCCGGACCGAGGCCGCATGCGCGTCGTAGAGCGCGCCGAGGCGAGCCGCGTCGTCGGGCATCGGTCACCTCCTCACCAGGGACACGAGGCCGACGTCCGCGAAGTTCAGATGAACCGGAGACGCGATCGTCTCGTGTTCCCCGCATGGACACGTTCGAGATCGCTGGACTTCCGCTTCATCCTCTCATCGTGCATGCGCTCGTGGTGCTGCTCCCGCTGACGGCGCTCGCACTGCTGCTCGGCACGTTCCTGCCGGCGGCCCGGCGAAGGCTGGGCATCGTGACGCCCGTCGCCGCCCTGATCGTCCTCGCGCTCACACCGGTCACGGTCGCGGCAGGCGAGTCGCTGATGCAGGCGGTCGGTCCGCTCCCCGGCGTGGCCGAGCACGCCGAGCTCGGCCGGATGCTGCTGCCCTGGACGATCGGACTGTTCGTCGTCTCGGCGGCGCAGTGGGCCTGGTACCGTTTCCGCCCTGACCGGACGGACCCCCGGCGATCGGATGCCGTCGTGACGGTCGTCCTCGGCGTCCTCGCCGTCGCGGTGGCGGTGGGAAGCACCGTGATGATGGTGCTCATCGGCGAGGCCGGAGCACGGGCCGTCTGGGGCTGAGCCCCGTCGAGCCGCACGCCGATAGCCTGGGCGCATGAGCGATCTCACCGCCGCCCTCCAGGTCACCCACAACGCGCGAGGCATCGGAGGCATGGCCGCGGAATCCGGAGGCGCGGTGCGCTCCGGCATCCTGTACCGCTCCGATGCGCTGGGCGGGCTCACCGAGGCGGGAGCGGCGGCGCTCGCCGACCTGGGGATCGGCACCGTGATCGACCTGCGCACGGATGCCGAGCGTTCGCGATCGGCCGACGTGCTTCCGCTGGACGGCAGTGTGCAGCTGATCAGCCTTCCGATCCTCGGCGGTGCGATGGATGAGATGGTGCGCCGGATGCTTCCCGGTGGCGGAGGTACGCGTCCGAGTGAGGCGGATGTGGCCCGCATGCTGGATGCCGTGCCGGCTCTCGAAGAGCTCTATCTCGGCATGCTGCAGGACGGCGCGGCGCAGTTCGCAGCTGTCGGGCGGGCCGTGATCGCCGCCGCCGGCACCGACCGCCCAGGGGTGCTGTTCCACTGCACGGCCGGCAAGGATCGCACCGGTGTCGCCGCGGCCCTGCTGCTGCAGCTCGCCGGCGCGAGCCGCGAGGACATCGTCGCCGACTACGCCCTGACCGGACAGAACCTCGCCGGTGCCTTCGCGGAGTCGCTCGCCGCCCTCATCACGAGCATGGGTGTGCCTCTCACTCCGAAGCTCCGCATTCTCGCGACCGAGGCGCCGGCAGAGGCGATCGAGGCCGTCCTCGACCGGCTCGCGTCCGAGTACGGCGGCGCGGCCGGCTATCTGCGCGCCGCCGGAATGACGGATGCCGAGGTCGATGAGCTCATCGGCATCCTGACGGCCGAAGCCGAATAGGCCGCGACTCCGGCCTCAGGCGGCTGCCGGTCAGAACGCGCGGAGCCAGATGTTGATCACGATGACCGCGACGATGAAGACGATCCACATCCATCCGGTCCTGCGCTTCAGCCGTCGTCCTGTCGGGGCGACCCCCGGAGGCGGCGTGATCATGCCGACGGGCGGGGCGAAGGGCAAGCTGTCGGCCCCGCCACCGGGTGACGCCGTTGCCGACGCGGCGGCGGCTCCGTACTCCGCCGGCAGACGTTCGTCACGCCAGCGCGCCCACTGGTCGAACTTCGTGATCAGCGCGCCGACGCTGCCGAACAGCCACGCCCAGGTCGCCGGATCCAGGGTCGAGGCCTGGCGCTGCGTGTACAGGAACAGCCAGTCGTCGACGATCTCGACGTCCAACTGAGCGGCGTTGTCGATGAACCGGGCCATGATGTCCGGCGTGAACAGGTACAGCGCATCCTGCTCGTAGCCTTCGGGGCAGTACAGCGTGAAGTACCGGTCGAAATCCCCCTCGAGCGACAGATGCTGATCCTTGTCGAACGATGCGGGCAGGTTCGATCCGAAACCGTTGTTGCCCACGGCATCCAGGACGATGTTCGGCAGCGGGACGTCCAGCTTCACTGCGACATACCCCCAGTGGTACGTCGTCGAGCTCTTGCCGTGCTTGACCGTGTACTGGAAGTTGCCGAACTCGACGAAGCGGGGGCTGTGACCGCGCACCAGCATGGTCGAGCGACGCGAGTTGCCGAACTGGAAGATCATCCCGGGGAGGCCGGGGTTGTCGACCTGGTCCTCGTACGTCATGTTGTTCGCTGCGGCGAATCGGCTCAGCCGGTAGCGCATGACGCGTCTCTTGCGGTGGCTGAGGAAGGCGCCGACGCCGATGACGAGCAACAGGATCCCGAAGATCGCGAACGGAATGATCGCGGCGCCGGAGAATCCCTGCGACGACGCCAGGGCGAATGTCGTCACGAGGATCGGCAGTCCGATCACCAGGCACAGGATGCCAACGATGATCCCGATGACGGTGCCGGCTGTCATGCCGCTGCCGGATCTTCGCGCCTTCATCTCGGCGATGAAGGCCCTCACGGCCCTCGGATCGACCGGCTCGGTGAGCGGGCGCGCGTCGAACGCGATGCCCGGCCGCGGGTTGCTCACGGGTTGACCTCGTCGCCCGTCCAGGAGAGGTCGGCGCCGTCCGGGATCGGCAGCGCTTCCAGCCGGCCGTCCGCGCAGATCGCGGCGATCAGCTCCGCCGATCCGGCGACGATGGTCGAGTCGAAGTCGATCTCGCTGACCATCACCCAGGCGCGATCCTGCGGCCACAGGATGCTGGGCTGCTCGGCACGGGGCTCGAAGCCGAGCTCCTCGAGGGGGCGGTTGCGCCACGGTGCGTCGAGGATCCAGCCAGGGTCGGCGAACACGGACGGTGCGGCGAAGAACAGCACGTGGCTGCGATCCGGAAGCTCCAGACGTGGCCCCTTCGAGATCTCATCCGACAGGATGCCGGGGTGCCATGTCGGCTTCGCGAAGGGGTTGTTGAACCGGTCGTGGATGCTCTGATCCAGCATCGTCTGGTGATTCGGGTCGCTGAGGAACTCGAGGTGCGCGCCTGAGGGTGCGGACTTCAGGGCGCCGACCAGGTCGCCCCAGCCCTCCCAGATCGCCGCGAAACCGGCATCCGGTGTCGTGGTGTGCGCGATCAGGTGCGACGCCAGCACGGCCAAGTGGGACGGCGGCATGCCACCCTCGTCGGGAGAGGTGAACTCGCGGCCGTCCGCCGCGATGCGCACCTGCCACCCGACGCCCTCGGGCGTCCCGACGATCCGCTGCCACTGCGCGAGCGGGTGCATCGCGGTACCGAAGACGGCGGCCGTCTCGGTCCATGTGATCTCGCGGTCGTCGAAGAGCTCGATCAGCCGCTGCTGCTCGGCATCCGGCAGCCTCACCCACTCGTCCATGTCGGGTACCGGACGGTCCGGCAGCGATCGCACCCGTGCGGGGTGGAACACGCGGGCGTACGCCGGGAACCCATGCGGCACGTACTCATGGTCGTCGAAGCGCTCGCGCAGCCATGCGCCCACCGCATCCGGATCAGCCACCCACTCCATGCGTCCACGGTACCCGGCCGGGCACCGCTCTCACGCCCGAAGTGAACCCCCGAAGAACGCCGGACCGGCCCGCGCTGAGGCACCGTCCGTTCACCGCGCCGTCGCCTCCTGGCAATACGCGCATGTCAGCATGCCCGCCGTGCGAAAGCCTCACGTCACCGTCATCCTGCCCGCCAAGGATGCCGCGCCCTACATCGGGACGACGTTGGAGACCCTGACGCGGCAGTTCGACGAGCCGGCTGCGGTGAAGCTCGTGGCGATCGATGACGGATCATCCGACGGCACCGGGGCGATCATGCGCGCGTACGCCGAGCGCTTCCCGCACTCCGAGGTGATCGCGAACGCGAAGCCCGTCGGTCTTGCGACCGCGCGCAACCAGGGCCTCGACCACGTCGAGGGAGAGGCGTTCTGCTTCGTCGACGGCGACGACTGGATGCAGCCTGCGCGACTGCGGGTGCTCGCCGATCGGCTCGGCCAGCTGGACTGCGACTTCCTGCGCACCGATCACGTCCGCGTCACCGGCACCGAGCGCACGCTGGTGCGCGCCCCGTACGCGTGGCGCGGCGCTGTCGCTTCCCCGCGGGATGCGATCCTCCCGGCGGACGACACGACCATGGTCGACTATCCGTATGCCTGGGCGGGCATATTCCACAGACGACTCATCGACCGAGGGCTCGCCGTCTTCGACGACGGGCTCTTCACGGCCGAGGACCGACCGTGGATCTGGCGGCTGCACCTGCACGCGCGATCGTTCGCGGTCGTCGATGCCCCCGCCCTGCTCTATCGCCGCGGTGTACCGACATCGCTCACTCAGGTGCGCGATCGGCGGCAGCTCCACTTCACCCACGCGCTCGCCGCCGTGCTCGACACGGTGGAACAGGATGCCGAGGCGGAGCGCTTCCTGCCGAAGGCGGTGTGGACGGTGCTCGCGCTCAGCTCTCATCACCTCGTCCGCTCGCGCCGGATGCCCCCGGCCCTTCGCAGGGAGATGCGCAGCGGCATCCGGGAGCTGCTCGAACGTCTGCCGGCCGACCAGGCCGCATCGGCTCTGCGGAGACTGGACGGTCCGCGCCGCCGCGTGCTCGCGCGCACCCTCAGACAGGCGGAGCGCACGACATGAGCCGCCTCTTCATGCTGCACAGCGCATATGGTCTGGCGACAGCCGCAGCGGCGCTCGACGCCGGCATCTTCGACGACGTGCACGAGAACGTGCTGCTGCCCGTCAACACCGCCCGCATCCCCGAGACGAGTCCCGGCATCGACGCGCAGTCGAGCCTCGCCTCGCTGCGGGCACGGTTCTCGCGGTCCGAGTCCTTGGACGAGCTGCTGTCACCGCGGCATCCGACGTCCTGGACGCCGTCCGACGCGGATCTTCCGGTTCTGCGGCGACTGCTCGTGCGGGCCTGGGAGCTCGACGATGATCTCGGGCTCTGCGTGCAGAGTCCGCAGGTCGCGCCCGCGAAGACCCTGCTCTCGCTGTTCCCCGATGCGCGGATCACGATCATCGGCGACGGCCTCATGACGTACTCGCCGATCCGTGTCGACCTCGGGCGGACCGTGGCCGAACGCGTCGGTCGAGTGGTCTACGCCGACGTCGTGCCGGGAGTGGCACCTCTCGTCTTCACAGAGGTGGGAGCGGAGCGGCTGCCGGTGCCGACCGCCGTCTTCCGCGCTGCCCTGGCGGAGACGACGGCGGCCGATCCGGACCTCGACGACCTCGCCGACGGGACGCCGACGGCTCTTGTGCTCGGCCAGTACCTCGCGGCACTCGGGCTCGTCGAGCCGGCGGAGGAGATCGCGATGCAGCAGCAGATGATCGACCGCGCGATGGCCGCGGAACCGGCGCGCATCGTCTTCAAACCGCACCCGTCCGCACCACCGTCCGTCACGTCGGCGCTGCGCCAGCGTGCACGCCGTCACGGCGTCGCCTTCGTCGAGTACCGGGGGCCGACGCCAGCCGAACTCGTCGCCGAACGACTGGATGCCGCCGTCGTCGTCGCCGGCTTCTCGACGGCCCTGCCGACGATCAGCGCGCTGTACGACCGACCGATCGCCTCCGTCGGTGCGGAGACGGTGCTCGCGCGTCTGAGCCCGTATGAGAACAGCAACCGTGTGCCGGCGACGATCGTCGACGCGCTGACCCGTGACGACTCGCCGTACCGGGATCCGACCGGATTGCAGCTGCTCGTCGACGCGGTCGGCTACGCCATGCAGCCGCGCATCGCCGCGCACCTGCGTCCACGCGCCGAGCGGCTGCTGCGGGAACTCGACGCCGTGGAGCGAGAGCGCTACTTCGCCCCCGACCGACTCATCGACCTGGGGCTCCCCGGCGCCCCGCGGGAGCGCATCCTGCGGCGGGTGATGCGTTCGAAGGGCGGCGTCGGGCGAGTCGAGGAGTTGAAGCTCACGGCAGCGGGCGCCAGACGGCGTGCCGCGCGAGCATGGAAGGCGGTCGCAGGACGATGACCCGGACGGTGGCGATCATCCCCGCCAGAGGCGGATCCAAGCAGGTGCCGGGAAAGAACCTGCGGCGAATCGGAGGGCTGCCGCTGGTCGAGCGCGCTGTTCGCGCTGCGGCCGCGGCATCCGGAATCGACCTCGTGGTCGTTTCGACGGACGATGCCGAGATCGCCGCGGTGGCGGCAGCCGCCGGAGCGCGCGTCATCACGCGACCCGCGGAGATCTCCGGGGACACCGCCTCGTCGGAGAGCGCGGTCCTGCATGCTCTGGACGAGCTCGAGAGCGAGGACGTCCGGGTAGGAACCGTCGTGTTCATGCAGGCCACGTCGCCGTTCATTCCGACGTCCGGCCTCGATGAAGCGGTCGAACTGATCAGCAGCGGGCGCTTCGACAGCGTGTTCTCGGCGCACGAGACCTACGGGTTCCTCTGGCGTCGCGACGAGGACGGCGCGGCCGAGGCCATCAATCACGACGCATCCCATCGCCCGCGACGGCAGGACCGGGAACCGCACTATCTCGAGACCGGCGCGTTCTATGCGTTCGGTGCCGCAGGGTTCCGCGCCGCGGGGCATCGCTTCTTCGGTCGGATCGGGATCGTGGAGGTGCCGGAGCAGACGGCCGTCGAGATCGACGACGCGCAGCAGCTCGCGATGGCCGCGGCGGTCGCCGACCTGATCGACCGGCCCTCCGGTGATCGGATCGACGTGCGGGCGGTCGTGACGGACTTCGATGGCGTGCACACCGACGACACCGCGCTCGTCGACAGCGAAGGACGCGAGCACGTGCGAGTGAGCAGAGAGGACGGC
This sequence comes from Microbacterium sp. NPDC056234, assembly GCF_042267585.1. NCBI lineage: Bacteria > Bacillati > Actinomycetota > Actinomycetes > Micrococcales > Microbacteriaceae > Microbacterium > Microbacterium sp. NPDC056234. The sequence goes on along the minus strand of NZ_JBHJTE010000001.1, from coordinate 435,684 downwards.
ATGGGGGTGTCGCTGCTGCGACGCGCCGGCATTCCGATGCTGATCCTCTCGACCGAGGTCAATCCCGTCGTCCGGGCGCGCGCGGACAAGCTCAAAGTGCCGGTGCTGCATGGCATCGACGACAAGGCTGCGGCGCTCACCGCCTGGGCGGCCGAGCAGGGCATCGCTCTCGGCGACGTGGCGTATCTGGGCAACGACGTCAATGACCTCGGGGCGATGCGCATCGTCGGGTGGCCTGTGGCCGTCGGCAACGCGCACCCGGCGGTGCGCGAACAGGCGCGGATCGTGTTGAACCGAAACGGCGGACAGGGTGCTGTTCGCGAACTCGTCGAAAGGGTGTTGCCTCGGTGACCACCTCCGGTAACCGTCAGGTCGCGTGACGTTCACACTCGCGGCGTACCCATGAGAGACGGGGGTTCCACGACTGGAGGACGACATGACCGTAAGCATCGGATCGCACGTGATCGGCGGCGGCAGGCCCGTCTACGTGATCGCGGAGATCGGGCTGAACCACAACGGCGACGTCGAGCTCGCCAAGCGCCTGATCGACGTCGCGGCGCACAGCGGTGCGAACGCCGTGAAGTTCCAGAAGCGCACGCCGGAGATCTCCACGCCCGAGCACATGCGCGACGTGCCTCGTGAGACGCCGTGGGGCACCATGACCTATCTCGACTACCGTCGCCGCGTCGAGTTCGGTCGCGACGAGTACATCGCGATCGGCGACCACGCGACGATGCTGGGCCTGGACTGGTTCGCCTCCCCGTGGGACGTGCCCAGCGTGCACTTCCTCGAGGATCTGAACGTCGTCGCCCACAAGGTCGCCTCGGCGAGCCTGACGGACACCGAGCTGCTCGAGGCGCTGCGCGCGACGGGCAAGCCGGTCATCCTCTCCACCGGCATGTCGACGCTGGAGCAGATCGATCGGGCGCTCGAGGTTCTCGGCACGGACCGGGTGGTCCTCATGCACGCCACCTCCACCTACCCGATGGAGCCCGAAGAGGCCAACCTGCGGGTCATCGCGTCACTGCGCGACCGGTACCCCGGCATCCCCGTCGGATACTCCGGCCACGAACGAGGCCTGCAGATCTCGCTGGCGGCCGTCGCGATCGGCGCCGTCGCCGTCGAGCGTCACATCACGCTCGATCGCACCATGTGGGGTTCGGACCACGCGGCGTCGCTCGAACCCACCGGCCTCGACCACCTCGTCCGCGACATCCGCGTGATCGAGACGGCACTCGGCGACGGCATCAAGCGCGTGTTCCCCGGCGAACTCGCCCCGATGGCGAAGCTGCGTCGCGTACCGGCATGAGCGCCCGGCTGCGCGTCGTCGCGATCGCCGACGCCGACTCGTTCGTCAAGTGGTCGGCCTCGCTGCTGTCGGGTGTCGACGGCATCCGACGCCACCTGCTGATCGTCAGCACGCCGCTGACGGTCAGTCGCGAGCAGGAGCGCACGGCGCTGGCCGGAACGGGCTTCACGGATGCCGAGGTCACTCGCCTCTCGTTCGACGAGGTCCGAGGCTGGCTCGCCGGTCATCAGCCGGATGCCGTGGTCCTGGCCGGTCGCGGTGCGTTCGTGCGTCTGATCGGCGGGCAGATCGATCGGCTCGAGAGGCGGCCTGTCGTCGTCGGTGGTCTGCCGGGGATGTCGATCCCGGCGCAGCGCGGCGCTCTGGAGTACCGCAGGCATTGCGATCTCGTCGTGCTGCACTCGCATCGTGAGCGACGCGCGTTCGCCGAACTGGGCACGCGCATCGGGGTGGACGTGCCGCTCGGGCTCGCGACGCTGCCGTACGCGCGGTCCTCGCTCGTGGAACGAGCCGCCCCCGCCTCGTTCGTCGAGCGAGAGGCGCGCGGCGAAACGCTTTCCCGGTCGCAGACGCGTCCGGACTCGCGGGTGCTCGCTCAACGAATGACGGTGCGAACCGAGGAGCGTGCCGAAACCCTGCGCCCGCCAGCCACGGACCTCGTCTTCGCGTCGCAGGCGATGGTGCCGGTCGAACGTCACGAGCGTGCAGCGATCGCGGAGATCCTCGTCCGCGCCGCCGAAGCGAATCCGCGCCGCCGCGTCGTCGTGAAGCTGAGGTCGCGCCGAGGAGAAGCGGAGACGCATCTCGAGCGGGATGCCTATGCCGACCTGTTCGCGTCTCGACCGGCCAATCTCGTGTTCTCGTACCAGCCGATGGTGGTGGCGCTCGAGCGTGCCGAGGGTCTGGTGACGGTGAGTTCGACGGCGGCCATCGAGGCGCTCGCCGCCGGTGTCCCCGTCATCGCGCTGGACACGTTCGGGGTGCGCAAGTCGCTGCTGAACACCGTGTTCATCGGCAGCGGACTCCTGGGCAGCGGCGAAGAGGTGGTGCGACGGCAGTTCCGGCACCCGCACCCCGGCTGGATGTGGGAGAACTACTTCCACCCGGCATCCGAATCCGGCTGGTGGAGCGATGTCGAGAAGCTGATCGCGCAGCGCCGCGCAGGAACTCTCGCTCCGCGGCCGGTTCCGCAGCCGCGGGCGGGAGCACTGCATGCGGCCTGGCATCGCAAGAGCGTGCTCGGCTCGACCGATCGCAGTCTCGCCGGTGCCGTCGCGCTCGCCGTCGGGACACCACTCGTGCGCGGCATCCTGTCTCGCCGTCGCGCCGCGACCGACACATGGTCCGAGACCGGAACCGACTACACGCTCGAACCCGCCCCGCACGTGGACTCCCTCCGGCGCTGAACCGCCCCGCCCCCGGATCCGAACCGTGCAGTGCGCCTCGCGTTCGCGACACGCCCGGAACTCCGCTAGACTGTCACGGTTGTCTGCCTGCCGGCATCCATTCGGGATGCCAGGGCGGACACGTGCACACACCCTCCTGCTTCCAGGAAATCCTTGGAAGCCGTTCTAGTCCGAAGGAGGTGGGTAAGTGACGCACCAGTACGAACTCATGGTCATTCTGACCCCCGAGATCGACGAGCGCCAGGTCGCCCCGACACTGGACAAGTTCCTCAAGGTCATCACCAACGATGGTGGCACTGTGGACAAGGTCGACATCTGGGGTAAGCGCCGTCTGGCCTACGAGATCCAGAAGAAGACCGAAGGCATCTACGCCGTCGTGAACTTCACCGCGACCAGCGATGCCACCAAGGAGCTGGACCGTCAGCTCGGCCTCAACGAGCAGATCATGCGCACCAAGGTGCTGCGTGCTGAAGAGGCCCAGGCGATGGTTGCCGCGGAGGCGAAGCGCTCCGAGGAGAAGGCCGCTCGCAAGTCCAAGGCTGCGAAGGCCTAAGTCCCATGGCCGGCGAAACCGTCATCACCGTGGTGGGAAACCTCACGGCCGACCCCGAACTGCGTTACACGCAGAACGGGCTGCCGGTGGCGAACTTCACCATCGCATCGACGCCGCGCAACTTCGACCGTGCCGCGAACGAGTGGAAGGACGGCGAAGCGCTGTTCCTCCGCGCGTCCGTCTGGCGCGAGTTCGCCGAGCACGTGGCCGGATCGCTGACCAAGGGCATGCGCGTCATCGCGCAGGGCCGTCTGCGTCAGCGCTCCTACCAGGACCGTGAGGGCAACAACCGCACGGCGATCGAGCTCGAGGTCGACGAGATCGGCCCGTCGCTGCGTTATGCGACGGCTCAGGTCACGCGTGCGGCTTCCGGCGGTGGCGCCGGTGGCGGTGGCGGGCAGTCGCGTCCGCAGCAGCAGGTGTCCGAGGAGCCGTGGTCCACACCCGGTTCGTCGACCAGCGCTGATGCCTGGAGCACTCCGGGCAGCTTCGGCGACGACACCCCGTTCTGAACAAACACTTCATTTAAGGAAAAACCATGGCTGGAAAGTCGAGCGGCGACCGCCGCAAGCCGCGGAAGGGTGGCAAGCCCACCGCTCCCGCGAAGTCGATCCGGGTCGGCGTCATTGACTACAAGGACGTCGCGACCCTTCGCAAGTTCATCTCGGAGCGTGGCAAGATCCGCGCCCGTCGTATCACCGGTGTCTCGGTTCAGGAGCAGCGTCTGATCGCCAAGGCGATCAAGAACGCACGCGAGATGGCTCTCCTGCCCTACGCCGGCGCTGGCCGCTGAGGGGTACGGACATGGCAAAGCTGATTCTCACGAATGAGGTCGCCGGGCTCGGAAGCGCCGGTGACGTGGTCGAGGTCAAGAACGGGTACGCCCGTAACTACCTCATCCCCCAGGGCTACGCCACGGCGTGGACCCGCGGTGGCGAAAAGCAGGTCGACCAGATCCAGGCTGCCCGCAAGGCGCGTGCGATCCACGACCGCGACGAGGCGGTGGCACTCAAGGACAAGCTCGAGGGCACCAAGGTTCGCCTGGCCGTCAAGGCAGGCGCCGCCGGTCGCCTGTTCGGCTCGGTCAAGACCGCCGACGTCGCGGATGCCGTCGAGGCCGCCGGTCTCGGCAGCATCGACAAGCGCAAGGTGCACATCACCAACGCCATCAAGGCGACCGGTGAGCACGAGGCCACGGTTCGTCTGCACGACGACGTGACCGCAGTCATCACGCTGCAGGTCGTCGCCGCCAAGTAAGGCACGACACCTCAACGATCGGATGCCGTCCTCCTTCGGGAGGGCGGCATCCGTCGTTTCCGGTGAGGTCAGGCATGGCCGAGCAACCGCAGGAGCCCGTTCTCGGGGGATTGCGCCGGATCGATGAATCGCCCCTTCCTCGCCGCCGCCAGCACCCGAGGGTCGATGTAGCTCGCTCTGGCGACCGCTCGCGTGTTGCCCAGTGCGGCGGCGACCGCGTCGACCGCGGCGAGCTCCCGCGTCTCGGCATCCTCATCGGAGTGCTCGGCGAGCACCAGTGCGGCTGTCGTCGTGCCGCGGAGGGTCCGGAAGTCCTTGGCGGTGAACGGCTCGCCGGCGCACTCGGCCAGGAAGGCGTTCACGTCGCCGGGGGTGATCGTACGCAGTCGGCGGCCGGCGCTGTAGCGCAACAGGAAGGCGCGCGGCGGGTGCGCCGGGTGGGAACTGATCCAGGCGATGAGATCCTCGTCCTCGAACTCGATCGTGTGGATGAGATTCATCTTTCCCCGGAAGGCGAGCGTGATCATCGAGGCGTCCCAGGAGACGTCCGCCCATCGCAACGTGGTCAGCCCTCGACTGCCGTACCGGCGCAGGTAGCCGGGGGAACCGACGCGGATCGCGGTGCGGTCGAGGAGGCGGAAGGCCGCGGCGAGCACCCGGGCGCGGTCGTCATCGCCGCGCAGCGCCCGAGTGGCCTGCGCGCGCAGCGACGGAAGAGCGGCGGCGAGGCGGAGAGCCCGTTCGAACTTCTCGCCGTCCTGACGGGTCCTCCAGTGCGCATGGTAGATGTACTGGCGGCGGCCGGCGGCATCCGTGCCGATCGCCTGAACGTGTCCGTTCGCGTCCGGGCTGATCCAGACGTCCGTCCACGCGGGCGGGATCACCAGGGATGAGATGCGCTCGCGATCGGCGCTGCTCACTGCGCTGCCGTCCGGGTTGCGATAGCGGAAGCGGCCACGTGAGCGGACTCTGCGGATGCCGGGCACGGTTGCCGGATCGACGCGACGGATGCGCGGCATGACCACCTCCTCTGTGACAGCAGAGCGGGTACGCGGGTCGGCCGTCAAGGGGCTTGATCGGTGCGTCGAGTGCGGGAGCGGGCGCGACGGATGCCCCGAGGGACGAGCTCGGGGCACCCGTCTTCTGCGTGCGCGAGCGAGACGGTGCGGAGACCGCGCCACGCGCACGGCCCGGAAGGGGATCGAACGGCTCCTCCCCGAGGACGTCGATCCCGATCCGGGGTCTTGCGGTTATGTCGTGCGGCGGCGCAGCAGTCCGGCGCCGAGGAGCAGCGCGACCAGACCCAGGAGCGTCAGCGGCAGGGGGTCACCCATTCCGGTCGCGGCCAGGCCGTCGGCCCCGGTCTCGGTGCTCACGGATGCGCTCTGCGGATCGACGTCCGCCGTTGATCCGCCGGTTCCTCCGGGGTCGGTTCCGGGGTCGGTGCCGGGGTCGGTTCCGGGGTCGGTTCCCGGGCCGGTGCCGGGGTCCGTTCCTGGATCGGTTCCCGGGTTGGTGCCGGGGTCGGTGCCGGGGTTGGTGCCGGGGTCGGTTCCTGGGTCGGTTCCCGGGTCGGTTCCGGGGTCCGTTCCCGGGTCCGTTCCGGGGTCCGTTCCCGGATCGGTTCCTGGATCGTCGACCTCAGCGTTGCCGATGACGCCGATCGCGTTTCCGCCGATCGTGATCGGGGCTGTGATCGGGAGCACGATCTGCGTGCCGCCCAAGATCGAATCCTGCCCCGTCGTCACCGTGTCACCTCCCGGGGCGACCGGACCGGCGGTACCGCCCGCCCCGCCGTTCACGGTCCCGTCACCCGCGACGCCGATCGCGTTGCCGCCCACCGTGACAGGTGCGGTCACAGGTGCGACGACCTGGGTGCCGCCCAGAAGCGAGTCTTCCCCGCCTGTCGTCGAGCCCTCGGCAGGCGCGGTGGTGTCGCCGGTGTCGTCGCCCGAGTCGGTGACGGCGCCGGAGCCCACGACGCCGACGGCGTTGCTGCCGATGGTGATCGGTGCGGTGACGGGTGCGACGACCTGGGTGCCGCCGGCGATCGAGTCCTCGCCACTCGTCGATGCGCCCGTTTCCCGGCCTGGGGAGGATGCCGGGGCATCTCCGCCGTCGCCCGTGACGGTGCTCTCGCCGATGATCGAGACGGCGTTGCCGCCGATGGTGATCGGTGCGGTGACGGGCACGACGACCTGGGTTCCGCCGGCGACAGCATCCGTGCCGTCCGTTTCCGCCTCGGCGCCCGGAGTGGAGGATGCCGATGCGGCAGCATCCTGTTCCGCGGCGCTCGGTTCGACGTCGCTCGTTCCGAGCACCGAGATCGCATTGCCGCTCACGGTGACCGGCGCGTCGACCTCGACGATTCCCTGCGTACCACCGAGGAGCGAGTCCGTGCCGCTCGTCGCGATGAGGGGGTCCTCCGCCGCCGGAGCCGGATCGGCTGGGGGAGCCGGGCTCTGATCGGAGACCTGGGAAGTCTCCTCCTGGGGTGGTGCGGCGGCGGAGGCCCCGGTTTCGGAGGATCCGAGGACGCTCACTGCGTTGTCCTGCACCGTCACGGGGGCGTTGACCGTCACGACGGCCTGGGAGCCGGACGCAGTGCCGGAACTCCCGTCGGTCGACGCTGTGGGCTCAGTCGCCGCGGGCGCGGGCGCGGGCGCGGGTGCGGGTACTGGTTCGGATTCGTGGACGGTGGATTCGCCGAGCACGGAGACCGCATTGCCGGCGACGTCGACGGGCGCGGTGATGGCTGCGACCGCCTGTGTTCCGGAGAGGACGCTGTCGTCTCCGTCGGTTTCGGCCGCATTGGCGACCGTCGCGCCGAACAGGGTGATCCCGCCGGCGAGCAGCACGCCGCACAGGGCGTGCCTGGTGAAAGTGCGCATGATTCAGCTCCTGACTGAATGGTTGTGATCTGGATGGCGCGCGCAATCAGTCGGGTGTGCGCGCAGCACCGCGTCACCGTCCGCGAAGGGACGGTGCGATCACCGATCAGTCAGGAGAGACGTCGGTATCGACGACCGGGGATGACGGTGGGTCGTCGTCCGGCGCGCTGACGGCCCGCATCCAGGCATGGTGCGGGTCATCGGAGGCATCGCTGAGGCGCGCGCCGTCCGTCGGCGAGCCTCCGCCATGGCCGGCGGAGGAGGAAGTCGGTGGGTGCGAGGAACCCGGTGGTGCCGTCGGAGGGCCGGATGCCGGGGTGGGTCCACGATCGACCGATACAGCTTCGGACGACGCCGTGGCGGCGAACGAGAGCTCGATGACGGGAGACGAGAAGCTCGTGGGCGGGGTCGTCGGGGTGAGGACCCCCACGTCGGGCCATGCGCCGGTCGCGATCGGCGTCGCCGGATCGAGTCCGCCCGCGACGTTCGGAACGAGGCTGTCGACCGCGTCGCCGGCGGTGTCCGTGGCGTCGTCGATGACGGCGACCGTGTCGTCGACGATCGGGATGAGGTCGGCGCGGACGACGTCGCCGACGACCGGCACGCCGGTCACCGTTTTGATGATCGGGGTGGTGACGCGTGGGACGGGCACGTCCTGAACGAACTCGACGACAGGCTCGGTGACGCTCGTGATGACATCCCCGGCGCCCTCGATCACCGGAGCGACGACTTCTCCGACGATCGGCACCTCGTCGACGGTGTCGACCACCGCGGGGACGGTCGTCGCGGTGCCGGCGGTGACGGTCTCGACCGGAGGGGCGACCTCTGCGACGGTCGGGGGCACGACCTCGGCGACGACCGGCTGCACGACTTCGGCGACCACCGGTTCGACGGTCTCGACGGCGGGTCGAGTCACGGGCTGAATGACCTCGACGACCGGAGCGACGGCTTCGCCCACAGGGGACGCGACCTGGTCGGCGGTGTCGGTGACAGCGTCGGCCGTGTCGGTGACCAGTGAGGTGAGCGGGCTCGTCGGCGCGTCCGAATCGTCGTCAGCGGCATTCGCCGTGTCGACTCCGGCCAGGAGCGTGAACCCCGCCCAGGCGAGGATGCCGAACGCACCCCAGATGACGCCGGGCGAGACGCGGTGCCGAACCGCCGTGGAGGTCACGTTCACCTCCTCCTCCGAAGGGAAACGCTGCCGACGCACGGTGCGTCGATGGGCCGAGGCTACTCCCGCCGAGCGCCCACTGTCCAGGGGGTGCGGCGGCGAGTTTCGCGGCGTGTCGCCGGGTGACGCGCCCGACCGGAACAGGACTTGACTTTCCCCAGGTTGTACACATGTGGGTCCGTCGACGGCAACCCTAAAGTCCTCATTGAAACTGGATTCCATCCACAGCCTGGGGAATCAGAAAAGTGCAGATAAGGGTGTAAAAACTCGCCACATGAAACTGCGTTTCACAGGCTTATCCACAGGTGTTCTACACAGACACTCCGGCGTTGTCCGCAATCTGTCCACAGAGTTATCCACAGGGCGTCTTGCATGTGGAGAACGTCGCTCCTAGCGTTGTCGAGCGACGAGATGTCTGAAGTCCGTGGTTCGCTGTGTTCGGCCGCGGAAGTCGTCGTGACAGGGCCTTCCGGTCCATACCGTTCACCGCACCGAAGGGAGCCCTGTGTCGATCGCTGACATCTCGGAGGAGCGACTCGGCGGGAAGCGCCCACCGGAGCGCACACCACCTCACGACCTGCTCGCAGAGCAGAGTGCGCTGGGCGGCATGCTGCTGTCGAAGGATGCCGTGGCGGATGTCATCGAAACCCTCAAGGGCGCCGATTTCTACATCCCCAAGCACGAGCTCATCTTCGAGGCGATCCTGTCGCTGTACTCGCACGGAGAGCCGACCGACGTCGTCGCCGTCACCGACGAGCTCATCAAGACCGGCGAACTCGGGCGCGCAGGGGGCGCCGATTACCTGCACACCCTGACCTCGATCGTGCCGACCGCGGCGAACGCCGGCTACTACGCCGGCATCGTGTCCGAGCGCGCGATCCTGCGTCGGCTCGTCGATGCCGGCACTCGGATCGTGCAACTCGGCTACGACGGTCAGGGTGATGCGACCGACCTGGTGAACAACGCGCAGGCCGAGATCTACTCGGTCACCGGCACGGAGACGGCCGAGGACTACGTCCCGTTGACCATCGCAGTGGATGCCGCCCTGGAAGAGATCGAGGCCGCGAGCGGCCGCGACGGCTCCATGACGGGTATCCCGACCGGCTTCAAGGAGCTGGACGAACTCACCAACGGCCTGCACGGTGGACAGATGATCGTCGTCGCCGCACGACCGGCCATGGGTAAGTCGACCCTGGCGCTGGACTTCGCTCGTTCCGCGTCGATCGGCCACAACATCCCGTCGATCTTCTTCTCGCTCGAAATGGGAAAGAGCGAGATCGCGATGCGTCTGCTCAGCGCCGAAGGGCAGATCCCGCTGCAGAGCATGCGCAAGGGAAATCTCGATCCGCGCGACTGGACCACGGTCGCCGCCACGCGCGGCCGCATCAACGACGCCCCGCTCTACATCGACGACAGCCCGAACATGACTCTCGTCGAGATCCGCGCGAAGTGTCGTCGCCTCAAGCAGCGCGAAGGGCTACGGATGGTCATCATCGACTATCTGCAGCTGATGACCAGCGGCAAGCGCGTCGAGTCGCGTCAGCAGGAGGTCTCGGAGTTCTCGCGCAGCCTCAAGCTCATCGCCAAGGAGCTGCAGGTTCCGGTGATCGCACTGAGCCAGCTGAACCGAGGGCCGGAGCAGCGTCAGGACAAGAAGCCGGCCATCAGCGACCTGCGTGAGTCCGGCTCGATCGAGCAGGATGCCGACATGGTGATCCTGCTGCACCGCGACTCCGTCTACGACAAGGACGTCCGCCCCGGCGAGGCCGACCTCATCGTCGCCAAGCACCGCAACGGTCCGACCGCGACGATCCAGGTCGCGTTCCAGGGGCACTACTCGCGCTTCGCGGACATGGCCCCCGGTGACTTCGGCGGCGGTGGTGGTCCGGGCGGCGACTTCCACTGACGGAGCGGCGCTCGCTCTGACGTGCCTCAGCGGCGGTGCCATGCGAGGGAGTGCAATCGGGCCCGACGCAATCAGCCGCGAAAAGCCGCCAGCCGCGCCCGTAGTATCTTCGAGAGCTGCGCTCAGGCGACAGCCGTCTTCGTCTGCCGCCGACAGCGTGCGCTCGGCCTCGGTCCCTGAGGTGCGGTCCGCCCTGAGCGATGGGGAGAGATTTTCATGCCCAGGAAGTCCGTGAGCGGCGCGGCCGACTCTCCGATCGATCTGACCGCAGTGACCCAGCGAACCCTCGCGGCGGTGGAGACTCACCGGCGCGAAGACGGTTTCGCACGCTTCACGGCAGGTGAGAGCAGGGATCTCTACGGCACGGCCGACGCAATCGGCATCCTGGCCACCTTCGATCGGCTGGACCAAGATGTCCTCTCTCGAGACACGCTCTCATGGTCTCTCCGAAGCCTTCAACGCACGGACGGACGTTTCGTCGATGACAGCCATGGCGTGCTGCACGCCACCGCCACGGGAATCGGAGGGCTCTTCCTCCTCGGCGCTCGGCCGGAGCCGCCCGCCTTCCTGACTGACATGTTCGAGGTCGATCGAGTCGCTCCCTTCCTCGACGGTCTCGACTGGTCCAATCCGTGGCTCGCCTCTCACGATGCTGCCGGATTGCTCGCCATCGCCACCATGACCGGCGTGCGGCATCCGGGGTGGTGGAGCGAGTACTTCCGCTGGCTGGACCTGCACGTTGATCCGACCACCGGCCTCTGGCCCTCGAGCAACATCGGGAGGCTGGAAGACTGGCCGGGACTCTTCGGCAACCTGGGATGCTCGTTTCATCTCCATTTCCTGCTGCGCCACCACGGCCGCCGCATCCCCGCCGCGCACGCCGTCGTGGACACCTGCCTTGACATCGCGTCGGGAACCGAGATCGTGTTCGGAGCCAATGCCTGGGGCTACCCACAGCTCGACTGGGCGTACTCGCTCGCTCGGGCAACGGCGCAATCCGGGCATCGTGCCGCAGAGGCGACCTCGATGCTGTGCCGGCTCGCGGAGGCTCTCTCCGCGTCCGGTGATGTGGACGAGACCGACCTGCACACCGTCGGAGCAATCGCCGCTCTCGTCGCGGAGCTCTCCGCCGCTCTCGGGGAGATCATCGTGACAGGCGAGGCGTCGTCGCCGACCACCGACCTGCGCCCCTTCATCTGACCAGCGCGCGCGGCGCCACCGTGTCCCGCGCGTGATGAGGCGTGCGGGTACGCTCGCAGCGTGACTCTGATCGTGACGAACGCCCGGCTGTGGGTGGCGCCGGACGAGCCGATCTGTGATCCGACGACGCTCACCGTGCGCGCGGGGGTCGTCGTCTCGATCGGACCGGTCGAGGACCGTGGTGTCGGGGCTACCGTGGTCGACGCAGGTGGTCGAGTGGTGACGGCGGGTTTCTGGAACAGTCACGTGCACTTCACCGAGCCGATCTGGCGCGATTCGCGCGGCACGGACGGCTCACGACTGCAGGCGGCCCTGGACGACATGCTGCTGAGCCGTGGTTTCACCACCGTCCTCGATCTCTCCTCCGACCCCCGGACGACCTTCGCGCTCGCCCGGCGCGTCGAGACGGGGGAGTTGCGCGGTCCGGCGATCCACACGGCAGGATCCGGCCTCTATCCGGCCGCGGCGTCCCGTTCTACGTCACGGAGGGCGCTCCGTGGTACCTGCGGTTTCTGCTGCCGACGCCGGCGACGTCGATGGGCGCGCGGTGGGCGGTGGGCCGACAGATCTCCGGTGGCGCCGGGCTGATCAAACTGTTCACCGGTTCTTACATCGCACCCGGTTCGGTCAGGACGATGGACGAGCGCGTCGCACGCGCGGCCGTCAGAGCCGCTCATCGACGAGGGCGACGTGTCTTCGCGCACCCTTCGAATCGCGCCGGCACGCAGGTCGCCGTCCAGGCGGGCGTGGATGCTCTGGCGCACGTCCCTGACCAGCCCGAGGGCACCGAGGCGCTGCTGCGCGAGGCCGCCCAGCGCGGCATCCGCATCGTGCCGACTCTGCACATGTTCGCATCCACCGTCACGACGGAGGAACGGTACCTCGGACCGATCCGCGACGCCCTGCGTGTCTTCCTCGAGGCGGGTGGACGCGTGCTGTTCGGAACCGACGTCGGATACCTGGCGGACGCGATACCAGCGGTGAGTTCGCCGCCATGGCCAGGGCCGGCATGACGTCGATCGACATCCTGCGGTCGTTGACCTCCGAACCCGCCGGCTTCTTCGGGCAGCCGGAAGCAGGCGAGATCCGGATCGGCAATCGCGCGGACCTGACCATTCTCGAGACACACGATGCGCCCGCTCCGAGGGACTTCGCGCGGATCCACGCCGTGATCCGCGGCGGAGTTCAGATGTACCCGAGGCCGCCGGCGGCGGGCGTCCACCCGTCGAGTCGTTGAGCCCGCCCGCCTGGACCAGGAGTGGCAGGTTCTCGAAGCCGTGGCGGACGACGTCACAGGGCGCAGGGTCGCGCCGGACAGCCCACGCGCTTAGGCCGGGCGGTCTCGTCAGAGAAGCATGTCCGGCAGCAGCGGACGCATGAACGTGCGCTCGTAACGGAGGATGCATCCGCTCTCGTCGCGGATCCGATCGGCTGCGATGAACTCCGGGTCGACGCCGAAGCGCTCCCGGTAGATCTCGTAGTCGGCGAACGAGGGGAACGTGAACAGCGCGAGGGCTTCGTCGCTCTTGCCCTCGGACGGCAGAAAGTACCCGTGGTGGATCCCGCCATGACGGGAGACGAGTTCCATCCAGCGCTGGGCGAACTCCTCGAACGCCTCGACGCGGCTGGGGTCGATCGTGTACGTCACGACGCAGGTGATCACGGACCCCACGATACGGCTACGGCATCCGGGGAGAGGTCGCCTTCTTCGAAGACGGCGCTTCGCCCGACGTGGGCTGCGGGTACTGCGAGCCGACGAACCGGTCCCACTGCCGGTCGGTCAGGATGCGGCGCAGGACCATGAGCAGGCGTGCGGAAGGGGTGACCCGCATGCGTGCCCGAGGGGTTCGCGCCGTGACGGCGCGCTCGACAGCGACGGCAACGGCGTCCGGCTCGCCGCCCAGGCGGGCGAGCGGCCCTGCAACGTACGTCTGCGCCGTGTTGCGCGCGACGGCCGCGTTGAAGGTCGAGTACGGCCCGCTCTCCTGCGAGACCGCGGCGACGGCGGTGGTCGTGAAGGCGCTGCGGATAAGACCGGGTTGGATCAGCACAACATCGATCCCGAAGCCACGCACTTCGAACCGCAGCGCGTCGCTGAAAGCCTCCATCGCGTACTTGGTCGCGTGATACGCGCCGCCGCCGGGGAAAGTGAGGATCCCACCCATCGAACCGATGTTGATCACACGGCCGCGGCCGGAACGGCGCATCGAAGGCAGGACGAGTTGCGCCATCCGCACCGCGCCGAACACGTTCGTCTCGAACTGTCGGCGGACATCTGTCATCGACAGCGTTTCAACCGCCCCCGACAGCGAATATCCCGCGTTGTTCACGAGGACGTCGATGCGTCCGTGACGGTCCAGGACGCCGTCCACTGCCGCGTTCATGGAGGCCTCGTCGGTGACATCGAGCTCGAGGAGCTGGCATCCGAGTGCGGCGAGGTCGTCGATGTCCTGCAGGCGTCGAGCCGACGCGTACACAATGTGGCCGGCGGCGGCGAGCCTGATGGCAGTGGCTCGCCCGATCCCGGTGGAGCAGCCGGTGATGAGGATCACAGAGGGAGAAGGCATGTCTGCAGACTAGACAAACTCTGCGGGGTCCGAGCCGACCAGCTCCTGGTCACACGACGACGTAATCGAACTCCTGGAACGCTGCGACCTCGGGTACCCACCGTTCGGCGACGAACGCCACGTGCGTCGGATGCTGGTCGTACGCCGCGTACGCGCTCTCGTCGGCGAAGAACATCGAGAACTGGAACGCCAGGTCGCTCTTCGGGCTGACCTGCGCATGGACGCGGAAATCCTCGACGCCGGGGATGGCCGTCAGGGTCGCGCGCGCGTCGCCGAGGAAAGTCGTCTCGGCCGCGGAGCCGGACGGGTGGTTCAGACGGAAGGTCACGGTGTGCTGGATGCGGGACATGGGATCATCCTGGCATCGCCCGCGATCTGACGACCGGAGGCCGGCCCGACCGTTCACTCCGTGCACACGCACCGGCGCGGAATGGGAGGATCTTCTCGATGCTGAAGCTGTCTGAGATCCTGCGCCTACGTCGAACAGTGGATGCCGCGTGGCGCAGTCCGGAAGCCGACGTCGCTGGCGCGGCGTGGGATCTGCCGGCCGGCGCCGCCCGGTTCTGGAGATCGAGTGCGAGCCACGTCTTCGTCGTCCCGTCGATGGCCGCGGATGAGCGGACCGCTTACCTGCGGTTCGTTCCTGCAGGATCCGTGCAGGCCGACGCCCTGACGCGCGCGGCCGCGATCATGTCGGCGTGGGCCGATGCAGGACTGTCGGTGGCGAGGCCTCTGCCGAGTCGTCACGGTCGGCTGACCGAGCGCATCCTCGCCGAGCACGGCGAGATCGTGGCGATGCTGGTTCCTGCCGCGGTCGGGAACGAACTCGACCTGGACGAGCTCACGGATGCAGCAGCCGCGGACTGGGGCGCGGCGCTGGCGTCGCTCCACACCGCGTCGAGCCGTTTCGACGATGCACAAGGGTCGATGGGCGTGCACAGCACGCGTGCGCGCTTCCCCGTCGCGGATGACGAGCTGATGCGCGCGGCCATGGAGATCGAAGCGAGGATCGCGCGGCTCGATGCCTCGACGCACGAGCGCGGCATGATCCACGGCGATTTCGAACTGGACAATCTTCGCTTCGACGACGCAGGCGTCACCTTCTTCGACACGGATGAGGCGCGCGTGGATTGGTTCGCGGCCGACGTGGCTCTCGCGACGCGGGACCTCGCCGGAGTCACGCTGGACTCGGAGCCCCGGCCCGCGCTGCTCTCCGCGTTCCTTCGGGGCTACCGTGGGACGCGGGAGTTCAGTGCTGAAGCGGAGGCGAGCCTTCCGCTGTTCGGCGCTGCAGCGTCCGCCGCTCTCGCGTTCGACCTGCATGAGGCCATCGATCTCGATGAACGGCACGGCGATCCGGACTGGCTCGTGGATCTGCGCACATCGCTCCGTCGACACCTCCAGTGGCATCGTGAGCGGGCTCTCGCGTTCTCGGCAGCTCTCGCCTGACGGACGCTCACCTCGGACAGCTGCGACACGCGCACGGCGAGTCGAAACGGATCGCTCCGTTTCGACTCGCCGATGAGGATGCCGGGATCAGAGGCGCGCCTGAACCGCCGCACGCAGTTCGGGCAGGCGCTCGTGCAGGCCGCCGGGGCACTGCGTGGCGTTGAAGTCCATGTGGCCGTAGATCTCGGTCGCGGGGATGCGGTAGTTGTCGCAGGCGTAGACGCAGAACGCCACGAGGCTGTCCCACTGCGCCTGGGGGACAGGATCGCCCAGGTGGTAGGAGCCGTCGTTCTCGATGCCGATCGCCTGCGTGTTCTGCCCCACGCAGTGCGCGCCCTGGATCATGTACCGACCCGACCGGAGTGCGTTGAGGCTGCCGGTGCGCCCCTCGGTGATGAATCCGCCGCGGCTGTTCGTGAAGTGCTGCCCGGAGTCGGACCATCCGTTGCCATCCATGTGCAGGTTCTGGATGTCCCGCGAGTTCTGGAACGCGTACTCCAGGGAGAAGTCCTCGACGTTCGGGAACGCGGTGTGATGGATGATGATCTTGTTCGGACGCTCGGCGATCCGCGTCAGCGCGTCGGCCGGCGGCCGTGCGCCCCACTCGCGGGCGCTGTAGATGCGCGGTGGTCGACGACCGGAGGCATAGGCGGGGCTGGCCACGTGGGGCACGGCGGCCGCGGCGGCAAGCGCAGTGAGTCCGCCGAGGAAGTGACGACGCGACAGACGCGGGGATTCGGTCATGATCCTTCTTTCCGTTGACGATGGATCGGTTTCAACGACATCGTGGCAGAAATTTTCACCGCGGGACATAATCTCAAAACTTTATGCCAGTCGGTCGATTCGAGAGGCGAAGTAGTCTGGCGGCATGAGCCACCGCATCCGGATCGAATACTGCACCCAGTGCTCATGGATGCCGAGGGCGACCTGGGTCGCGCAGGAACTGCTGACGACCTTCGTCGATGAGCTGCGCGGCGGCGGCGTGACCCTGGTGCCCGGAACGGGCGGCATCTTCGAGATCCACGCCGACGACGAACGGATCTGGTCGCGCGCCGACGATGACGGCTTCCCCGACATCGTCGAGCTCAAGCGTCGGGTGCGCGATCGGATCGCCCCGGAGCGCGTCCTCGGTCACGCGGATCGGGCGGCCGCGCGCGACGAGGGGACCGCGCAGTGACGTCGGGCACGACCCGAGCGGAGACCGCGATGGCACGGCAGTGGATCGCACGGGAGTGGGGGAGCCCCGATGCCTGGCGCTTCGAGGACGTCACGCCTCCGGCACCGAGCAGGGGCGAGGTCACCATCCGCGTGCGTGCGGCCGGGGTCAACCCCGCCGATGCCAAGCACGTCGCCGCGCAGCGCCCGGGTGCGAGCCTTCCCGTGGCGATCGGATACGAGGTGTCCGGCGAGCTCACCGCGATCGGACCCGAGACGGAGATCGGCTCTGGCGCGGCATCCGTCGGCGATGAGGTGCTCGCGTTCCGCGTCAGCGGCGGCTACGCGACCGAACTCACCGTCCCCGCCGAGAAGGTCTTCCACAAGCCCTCCTCGTTGAGCCATCCGGAGGCGGCGAATCTGCTCCTGACCGGGACCACGGCCGCCGAGATGCTCGCGATCACGGCCGTGGCACCGAACGAGACCGTGCTGCTGCACGGGGCATCCGGCGCCGTGGGCGTCAGCGTCCTCCAGCAGGCGGCGCGCATCGGGGCCCGGGTGATCGGCACTGCCAGCCCCCGTCGCGCCGACGAGGTGCGCCGCTTCGGCGGCACCCCCGTCGCCTACGGAGACGGGCTCGCTGACCGCATCCGCGCGGCCATGGCGGATGCCGGAGTCGACCGGATCGACGCCGCACTGGATGCCGTCGGCACCGACGAGGCGGTCACCACGTCCCTCGAGTTCGTGGCCGACCGCGCTCGGATCGTCACGATCGTGGCCGCGGCATCCGCACGGTCCGAGGGGTTCACCGCGATCGCCGGATCGATGCCGGACAGTGCCCGGTTCCGCGACGAGGCGCGCGCGGGACTGATCGCGCTCGCCGCCCGGGGCGAGCTGATCGTTCCGATGGCGCGGACATATCCGTTGAGCGAGGCTCCGGCTGCCCACCGCTTCCTCGCCGAGCAGCACCCAGGGGGAGCGCTCGCCCTGATCCCCTGACGCGGCTCGGCGCCGTGACTGGCATCAGACGATCTCGCCGAGGCGACCGGCCGCGCCGGAACGGACGGCGACGAGGTGGCGCGCGCCCGCCGGATACGGCAGACGCGCCGCGAGCGCTTCCGCGGTGTCGAACTCCTGCGCCGCATGCCTGGTCAGCCCGAGCGCCGCGAGCGCGGCTGCGAGCGCGGTGCGCGCGTCCACCTCGGTGAGCGCCTCGCCGGCCTCCGAAGCCCTGGTGACCTCGCCGCGGGCGATCCGCTCGGCCGTCACCGCGTCACCGAGCCCCAGATGCGCCGAGGCCGTCGTTGTCGCGGATCCCCGAGGCAGCCCCGCGAGCAGATGCAATGCCTCTGCGTGCGCGCCCATCGCGACGAGCCACTCGGCGCGGGCCTGGCCGATCTCGTCCAGCGCCTGTCGGTCGGATGATCCCTCTGCGATGATCTGCGCGCGGTCGAGTTCACCGAGCGGGCTCTCGCCGCGCCGCATGCGCACGCGGGCGAGAGCGACCAGTGCGTACGTCGTCGACAGCCCCGCCTCATCCTCGGGTGTGTCGACGGCCGCGTTCGCGAACTCCTCGGCCAGGTCGACCTCTTCGACGAGCAGGTGGAGCTCGGCGAGATTCGCCTGCTCGAATGCCTGCGTCCGCCGTTCTCCGGATCGGACGGCCAGCTCGAGCGCGCGGCGTCCGGTCTCGAGCGCCTCGGGAAGCCGACCGGATCTGCGTGCCTGCTCCCGCTGCACCGACAGCACCGAAGCCAGGATCTGCGGGTCGCCGTACGCCTGAGCGTGCGGCAGCGCCTCCTCGGCGAACGGGCCGGCCTCGGCGAATCGTCCGTCCAGCGCGAGGGAGACCGCCTGATACTGGATCGCACGGGCGAGGAGTCCGCGGCGGTGCGGCTCGGCCGTGAGAAGTGCTGCGCTCCTGGCCCGACTCGCCGAGACGACCGCGTCGGGGTAGCCGCCCAGGACCAGCAGCGCGCGGGTGCGGGCAAGATGATGCGCCGCGGCGGCGAACGGACCGGTGTCCGCCAGTGCTGGATCCGCGTCGAGAACCGACAGCGCCGTCTGCGCCGTGGCGGTGCTCACGAGCACCTCTGAGATTCGCGCCGTCGCGAGCACGACCCCGTCGTGATCATCGCGTCTGCGCAGCTCACCGAGAGCCTCATCGAGCACCGCGCGGGCCTCGTCGAACCGGGCCGTGCGCGTGAGCACGATGCTGCGGTCGAGACGGACCCAGGCGGCCTCAGCGCTCACGGCATCGAGACGGCTGATGAGCTCGGTGTAGTACAAGTCGGCTGTGTCGTTCGCGCTGAGCGCGGCGGCGCGCTCGGCGGCTTGGCGCAGATACGTCGTCGCCCGAGGATCGTCGGCGCGCGCGAGGTGCATCGCGAGAGCATCGACCGCGTGCGGGCGCCGGCGCAGCACCGCGTCGGCATACGCGCTGTGCAGCACCTGGCGGCGCACCGCGGAGAGCTCATCGTAGGCGGTCAGGCGCACGAGCGGATGCTGGAAGACCAGACCGGGGACCGGACGTCCGTCGATCACCACATCGCGCTCGAAAAGCACGGCAGCGCGCAGCGCGGCATCCACTGCTTCGGCGACCTCGCCCGTCGACCAGGTCGGATGCAGGGCCTGAGTCGCGACCTCGACGACCTCGGCGGCCGCGGCTTCGCCGCCCGCCGTCGCGACGATCTCTGCCACACGGCGGGCAGCGGGGCTGAGACGCGCCAGACGGGCCGCAACCAGGTTCCGAACCCCGGGCGAACGCGCCGCGCCGAGATCCTTGCGTCCGTTCTCGCGAGCGAGTTCGACCGCGAACAGCGGATTGCCCAGCGACAGCTCCCAGACCCGGTCGGTGATCTCTGCGCCGGCGACGTCGGTCGCGAGCGCGAGACAGTCCGCCTTCCCGAGGCGTGCAAGCTCCAGCCACTCCAGCAGACCGTCTCGCGCGAGCGCCTGGAGGACGCCCTCGCGCGGATCTGCCGCGGACAGGTCCTCGCTCCGCAGTGTGGCGATGGCGCGCCAGCCCGATCCGGAATCGTCCCGATGGCGGATGAGGCTTCCGAGCAGTTGAAGGGTGCCCAGGTCGGCCGCGTGAAGATCGTCGAGGACCAGCAGCACCGGTCCCGAACCCGCCAGATCATCCAGCAGCGCCGCCACGGCATGGAACAGCCGTCGCCGCTCGTCGTCGGGACTGCGCTGCATGCCCGGGGTCGTGCCGCCGAGGCTCGGAAGCAGGGCGGCGAGTTCCGAGTACTCGTTGCCGGCGCGGGCGCGCTCGACCGTCGGCCTGCTCGAGAACCAGCCGTCGAGCGCCTCGACGATCGCGCCGTACGGTGGCTGCCCCTCCGCATCGCGCCCTGCGCCCCATAGGACGATGGCTCCGTCGTCGAGCATGGCGCGAGCGACCTCGGCGACGACCCGGGTCTTGCCGATGCCGGATTCGCCCGCGACGACGATCAGGTCGGCGGCATCCGAAGCGCTGAGCCGGTCGATCGCCTCGGCGCGCCCGCGCACCGGCGTGCCGTTGAGCACGCGCAGGGTCGGTGGGGGTGCGACGGCGACGCCGGTCGGCCGTGCGGCGTTGCCATGGGTCTCGAGCGCGCGCAGGTGCAACTGCTCGGTCTGTGCGCCTGGCCTGATGCCCACTTCCTCATCGAGCGCCTCGCGGCACAGGTGGTACTGATGGATCGCCTGCCTCCGCAGCCCGAGAGACAGGTACGCCCGCATGATCGTGCGATGAGCGCGTTCCTCGGCCGGTTGCCCGGCGAGCACGTCCCGTGCCACCGCGACGGCGTCCTCGGCGCGCTCGCCGTCGAGCAGCACCTCGGCGAGGGCCAGCAGGACGCGCAGTCGGGTCTGCGCCATCCGGTCGCGCACGGGCTGCGCCCAACTCGCGTACCGGTCCTCCGGCAGCACCTCATCGGTCAGGGATGCCGTCGCACTCGTCAGCTCAGGGATGCCGCGGACCTCGAGTGCTTCGGCGGCGGAGCGATCGGCCTCGTCGACGTCGACCACGACCAGCCCGGGTTCGAGGCGGAGCATCGCACCGTCGCTCGTGAGATATCTCGACGGCTGGCGGGGTGCGAGTTCGGGCTCCAGCGCCCGACGAGCGGCATGGAGGGCCACTCCGAGGCTGCGAGATGCGGCGTCGGGCGCGGCATCCGGCCAGCACACTCCGACGATTTCGTCGCGGTGCAGGCGGTGGCCTGGCGCGACCGCAAGCAACTTCACGAGTGTCCGGGCGCTCGGCCGGGACCACTGCTCCGGTAGGGGAACGCCACCGTCGCGCCTGACCCGGAAGCCGCCCAGCAGGTGCACGTGCAGTCGAGGCGGCCCCTGCTCCGCGGGGGCATCGGTCGCGGTCGCCATCCCTCTGAGGATACTCGCCGCACACGCACGCCGGCCCCTCCTCCCCGGAGGGAGCAGGGGCCGGCAGGCGTCACCGGGGCCGGTGTCAGGGGGTGTCGATCGTCGCGACCACGAACTGACGCATCGCGGTGAAGGGTGACGAGTACCCCGACCCGAAGAGGCCGGCGGCACGGTCCGCGCCGCGAGCGTCGAAGTTCAGCGAGATCGCCTCTAGTCGACCGTCGCCGTCGAGATCGGCGAGGGCGAGTTCGCGTCCGGCCGTCACGTTCGTCGATGCGGTCGCCGACTCGAATCCGGTCCCCGCCGAGTTCAGGATCAGCGAAGCCGGGTACGAGGTCAACCCGCCCTCCGAGCCGGCGATCAGGATGCGCTCGCCGCCGGGGGATGTCGCGAAATCAGCATCCTGCAGGGCCGACACCGTGCGCATGATCGATTCCTGACCGTCCGCGCGGAACGTCGTGATCCGGCCTGTCGTCACGGCCATGAGCCCTTCAGGTCCGCTCAGCCACGTGCCGAGGTTGTGCGGTCCGCCCAGCAGCGCGGTGTGCAGCACATCGCCGGTTCGGCCGTCCCGGATCTCCATGAACATCGTCGGCGCGGACGCGGGGGTCTGACGGCCGAGCCAGGTGTACGCGACCGCGTGTCCGTCCGCGTACGGGATCTCCGGCGATGCGAAGGTGGCCGCACGTTGCGTTGCGCCGTACACGACACCGTCGAGCCCGAGATCCGTCGGCGCAGAGGGCGACGCCGACCACTTCACGGCACCCGACTCCGCGTCGAGCGCGACGGCGGCCACGGCGACGTCCGCAGGCGCGAGCCGGAGAGACGCGTGGGAGGAGTACTCGGCGTACACCGTGCCATCACCGAACGAGACGTCACCGAACACGACGCCGTCCTGCGGAACATAGCTCCACGCGAGCTTGCCGTCGCCGCGGTACGCGCGGATCGCATCGGTCGAGAGCACGATCTCGGCCTTGCCGTCGCCGTCCAGGTCTCTCGCGGTGACCGTGCGCACGTACTGTCCCTTGCCGTCGATGGTGCGGATCACCTCTCCGGTGTCCGCATCGATAACCGCCGCCGCCGTGTCGGCGGCGGCGACGATCTCGTCCCGTCCGTCGCCGGTCACATCCGCGAGCACGAGCTTGTGCACTGAGCCGGGCACTGTCGCGGCCCACAGCGGCACGCGCTTGCCGTCCACGAGTTCGCGTCCGTCGTACGCGAAGACGCCGCGGGAGTTGCCGCCGACGATGAGGTCGTCGGCGCCGTCTCCGGTGATGTCGATCGCCGTTGCCGACGACGAGTCCGCGGGCAACGGTGTGATGCCGCTCTCCTTGCCCGAGCCGACATTGTAGGTGTGCACGTTCTGCAGGGTGTCGATCGTGCGGATGTGGGTGCTCTTGCCCGTGACGACCACCTGCGACCACAGCTGGGATGCTGCGGTGCCGGTGTGCTCCCACTTGAGCGCACCATTGGAACCGGCCAGCGCCGCGATACGGCCGTACCAGCTTCCGCTGCGGTTCTCACTCACCTCGGAGTCGGCGTCGTCGCGGTAGTTGACGACCACACGGCCGTCGGCGATCTGGACACCCCAGGCCATGATGCCGGTGGCAGGGTTGTCGGCCTCGCGTTTGAGCGTGCGCGACCAGAGCTGCGCGCCGGACTCACCGTCGAGTGCGCGGGTCGTCGTGGCACTGAATTGCGCGTTGCCGTCGAGTGAGGCTTCGTTCACCACGATCTCGGTGCCGTTCGCGCGATTCACTTCGCCCACGGCGGAGGCGAGGGGCATCGCGTTGACCCGCGTGTCGAGCACGGTGCGCGCACCGTCATCGAGTGCATACGTCACGACCTGATACTGCACGTTCTCGTTCGGATCCGACTGCTCCAGTGCGACGAGGCGATCCCGTGCAGCGTCCAGCCGGAGCTGACGGGAGTACAGGCGGTCGGTCGCCGTCCACTTGACCTCGCCGTCGGCGCCGTCGATCACGAGCGTGTTGCCGCTCGGCACCGTGGCGAAGGCGTCTTTGCGTCGATTCCAGGAGACGGCCAGCAGCCCGTCACCGATCGGCTCCAGGTCTGCCCATCCGGACGCCCGCGGGGTCTCAGGAGCGTATGTCCACGCCGAGGCGGGTGTGAGCCTGTCGCCATCGGTGTCGAACGTGAGGCCGGTCATGGTCATCGTCGCGCCGTCGGGCGCGTTGATGTTGAACGCCGGCGAGTCGGCGATCACGAGCGTGCCGTCCACGAGCTCGAGAGAGTACACGGCCGCGTACAGCTTCGACCACAGCGTGTGGCCGTCGGCGCCGTCGACGATCGTGACGAAGGTGCCGGTCGACAGCTCGCCCTGCATCGGTCGGTACGGGTCCGACCCGACGGAGGCCGAGAAGACGAGATCGTCCACCCCGTCACCCGTGAGGTCGCCGGTTGCGAAACCGTCCTCCGATGCGGGCGTGAAGGGGCTGACCGCGTTGAACCCGACGACGATGCGCGCCGGGAACGGCTCGATCTGCCAGGGGCGCACGGGCTTGACACCCCACTCCGCGAACCACGAGGTGTTATCGCGACGCCAGACCTCGTCACCGTCCGCGGTGCGCCGCTGCAGCATGCCGAGGGAGTCGATCGCGAAGTAGTCGTCTCCACCGCCCGTGACGGGAACGGTGGTCGCCATACCGTAGTTTCCCTCGACCGATGCGCGCACGGTGTGCTTCCACGTCGTCCCGCCCAGAAGCGTGTTCTCGTCGACGGGTGACTCCGGCTCGTTCCCGGGATCCCCCGCGCTGCCGAGTTCGGCGCCCGTGGCGGCATCCGGTTCCGCGGCGTCAGGATCGGCCAGGACGTCGCGGTAGACGTCCGGCTGCGCCTGTGCCGTCAGAGCGGCGATCTGCTCGGGGGACAGGACCAGCGGATCCTCGGTGCCGTCGGCCGCGAACGCCGGGGAGACCATGCCGAACGACATCGCAACGGCCGCGCACGCTGCGGTGATGCCGATCGTTCGACGTTGTGTGCGGGTGAACATCATGCTCCCTTTCGGATGAAGCTGATCGCCGAGCCGTCGGTGACGACGGACTCGTTGAAGGAGTACTGCAGCGCATCGGTGCCGGTGGCGTTCTCGATGCCGATGGTGGCCGAGGAACCGCGCTCGATCGGCGAACTTCCGACGTCCTTGTACTGCAGGGTGATGGCGCCGGAGCGCTCGTCGAAGACGACCTGGAACGAGACCCGGACGCTCGTGTCGGCAGCGAGTGCGGCGTTGTTCCAGACGATCGCGAAGCGGCGCGATCCGGCCGCGCCGGTCGTCGCGGTCTGCACGCTCGCCTTCTTGTCGATCACGAGATCGTCCCAGAACGCGGCGATGATGCCGTTCGGCGCGGATGCCGTGGGCAGCGCGCTGTTCGCGTAGTCGCCGACCCGTGGGGCGGCGAAGTTCACGAGTCCGTTCGTCGTGACGGCTGCCGACGTGTAGGTCGCGCCGTAGTGCGTCACCGGGAACGGCAGGGCGATCGTCTCGGCATCCTCGTCGCCGGAGACGGCCACCTTCGACACTCCCTTGACCCAGGAGTAGGTCGCGGGCAGGCACGAGGTGCCGGCCGCGTCGGTGCGGGCGGGGAGGTCGATGTCGTTCACGACGTCGCCGGCGACGGTCAGGCCAGCTCGTGAGACGCCGTTGCAGAGCACCGGGGCCGCGGGAGACGCTGCGAGCGAGAACGACCCCTCGGCCACGTCCGGCAGGGTGTAGCGGCCCTCTGCGTCGGTGGTCACGGCAGCGACCGGCATGTTCTCGATCGCGACGCTGACCCCCGCGATCGGTGCGCCGACGACGTCGCGAACGACGCCGGTGACGCTGTGGTGGGCGACAGCGGCCAGTGCGACATCGTGCACGGCGTCATCTCCGGCGGCGACGGTGTAGCCGTCCTCCACGAGCGTCGCGTAGCCATAGCCGCTCATTTCGAAGCGGAACGTGCCGGCCGGGAGCACGACACGGTAGCGACCGTTCACATCGGTCGTCGTCGTGCGCTCGAAACCCTCGCCCGCGACCTGAACCGTCAGGTTCGGCAGAAGGGCGCCCGTGGCCGCATCGGTGGCGGTCCCGGTGATGATCGCCCGGGTGTGCGGTGCGGCGTCGACAGCCGCGAGCACGTCGAGCTTGCCCTCTCCCCAGACATTGTTGCGCGCCGGGGTACCGCCGCAGTGGGTGTCGTCGACGTCGCGGGCCGTCCCGTTCAGCAGAGCCTGAGTCGCGTCGATGTCGCCGATCAGCGTGGGCGCCTCCGACCACAGCAGCGCGACCGCGCCGGAGACATGCGGCGTCGCCATCGAGGTGCCGTTGAGCGCACTGTACCGGCTGCCCCGCACGGCGGAGCGCACGCTGACGCCCGGTGCGGAGATGTCGGGACGGAGTGAGGCGTCCATCGGCGACGGCCCGAATCCGGAGAACGAGGCGATCTTTCCGTTCACGTCATACGCACCGACTCCGTAGACGTCACCGAGTCCCCCGGGCGCCGTCGTCGTCATGCAGGTGACTCCGTCGCCCTCATTGCCCGCGGCGAAGGCCTCGAATATGCCTGCCGCGTTCCAGGCCGCAATGATGTCGGCGTAGAAATACGTGTCGTTGCTGCCGCCCCACGAGTTGTTCACGATGTCGGGCGCCAGGTCCGGACGCGGGTTCTGGCCGTTGCGATCGGTCGGTGCGAGCATCCACTGGCCTGCCGACAGCAGGGAGGAGTCCGCGCACGACCGGCCTTCGCAGCCCTTCGCGGCGATCCAGGTCGCGCCGGGTGCGACGCCGATGCCTTCGGACCCGACCATCGTGCCCATCGTGTGGGTTCCGTGATCGTTGTTGTCGCAGGGAGCGCTCGTGGCGCAGAGCCCTGTCGGGTCGTACCAGTTGTAGTCGTGCGAGAACGTGCCGTCGCCGAGATTGCCGCGGTAGTTCCCGACCAGGGCGGGGTGGTCGTACTGCACACCGCTGTCGATATTGGCGATGACGATTCCCTCACCGGTGACGTCGTACTGCGACCAGACCTGGTCGGCCTTGACGTCGGCGATGCCCCATTCGACGGGGGTTTCGGCCGTGACCGCCGTGGTGCTCGTCGACCCGGCCACCACGACGTCATCGAGTGCGTAGCTCTGCTCGGGAACGATCTGCGCGACGTCCTTGCGGGCGGCGAGATCCTCGATGAGGTCGGCATCCGCGGAGGTCGCCCTGATCGCGTTCGTGATCCAGTACGGCTGGTATGCGACGTCATGCTTGTCGAGATAGTTGCGCAGCGGGCGCTGCGTGTTCGCCGCGGTGGTCGTCAGCTCGTCGTAGGCGAGGGTCGCCTTCTTCTCGTGGCCCTTGGCCTTGTGCGCTCCCGAGAGGTTGGCCTTCTCGTTGAGCAGGATGTAGAACGTGGCATCCTCCCCGCTGCGCGCGGTGTCGAGGACGGACTGCTCGACCTTGTCGACGCTGTCGTCGGGCGCAGCGGATGCCGGGGGCACGGCGATGAATATCGCCGACGCCGCGGCCGCGGTCGCCAGCGCTGCCACCCATCGGGTGGTTCTGGGCTTGTGCATGACGTGTTCCTTCGTGACGGGTGAGAACTCGAACCCGTCCACGGACGATCGCTCGACGCCTACGGGATCGCTGCAGGCTATCGCCGCGCTCTTACTGGCGAATTACCGTCGTCTTCTGCTCCGCATCGCAGCCGCCCACCGCGACCGGATGGTCATCATCACGGACCCCGCGCCCTCTACGCTTGATACGTGACCGATGCCTCCACGACCGCCCAGCGACTCGTGCGTCGTTTCGCCCGTGACACCAACCTGCTCATCGCGGGACGAACCTTCTCGGTTCCTGGTGCGGATGCCGTGTCGCACGAGCTTCGCCGGCTGCTCGCTGCGCTCGGCGCGCACCTCGGCGACGGCGGTGTGACCATCGCACCCGATCAGACCCCGGAGATCCTCCTCGACGGCCAGCCGCTGCCGGTCCGCGAGGCGGCCGTCGACCGGGTCGACTTCGCCGGTCGGCACATGCCCGTCGCGACCGAACTCGCGCGTTGCCTGCACCAGAGCGGCATCGTGCGCGGCATCCGGATCGGCATCGCGATGGTGCTCGAACCCAAGACCGCGCAACTCGCGCTCCTGCTGCGGGATGCCGGGGCCGACATCGCCGTCTACGCCCACCCGGACGAGATCGACGTGACCGTCGCGGACGTGCTCCGCGAGCGCGGGATCCCGGTTGACGGCGACCCGGCGCTGACCGGTGCCGCGGAGCGGGCCACCGCGGTCGACTTCCTCCGGCGCGGGTTCGACCTCCTCCTCGACGACGGGTCGCACCTCATCCGCCTCGCCCACGAGGAGGGCCTCGCGACCGGGCTGCGCGGAGCCGCCGAGGAGACCACCAGCGGACTCACGCCTCTGCGCCTGATGCAGCGTACCGGCATCCTCGGCATCCCCGTCATCTCCGTCAACGACGCCGCGATGAAGACCTCCTTCGACAACCGGTACGGAACAGGGCAGTCGTGCGTCTTCGCCATCGCCGACGTGCTGGATGCCGCGGGCATCGAGATCCGCGACCAGCCGGCTGTCGTCGTGGGCTACGGCCCCGTCGGCGAAGGCGTCGCGGCGTACCTGCGTGCCCTCGGGGCGCAGGTCTGCATCGCCGAGGCCGACCCCGTGCGGGCGCTGCGCGCCGTCCACGACGGCTTCGGGATCGGAACCTTGGCGCAGCTGGCACCCGACGCCCTCGTCGTCTCCGCCACCGGCGCTCCGCACACGATCGACGCCGACATCCTCCGCTCCGCCGCGATCGTCGCAGTAGCCGGCGGTGTGCCCGACGAGGTCGACTTCGATGCCTCATCCTTGCGTCCGCACGGGGCGGCCCAGCTCGACCGCGTCGGCGACGGAGCGCTGCTGATCGCGCGCGGAGGCTGCGTCAACCTCGCCGCGGCCGAGGGAAACCCGATCGAGATCATGGACCTCTCCTTCGCCGTGCAGCTCGCCGCCGTCGAGCAGTTGCTCGGTTCGACGCTGACACCGGGTCTGCACGCGTTCCCCGCCGAGGCCGACCAGCGGATCGCGCGCGCTGCGCTCGCCGTGCGAGGAACCGCGATCGACGAGCGCAGTCCCGCACAGGTCGCCGCTCTCGCCCAGTGGCGATCGCCGCGCTACCTCGGAGCATCCGCATGACTGACGTCACCGTCTACTCCGCCGATCTCGTCGTGCCGATCACGGCACCGGCGATCTCCGACGGCGCCGTGGCGGTGCGCGACGGCCGCATCGTGCACGTGGGTGAGCGCTCCTGGGTGCTGCGCTCGCTCGCCGATCGTGGCATCGCGGGATCCGAGGTCCACTGGTCCGGCGTCCTCACTCCCGGCCTCGTCAACGCGCACACCCACCTGCAGTACACCGGCATGGCCGAGGTCGGTCAGGGCCGCTACGACGGTTTCGAGGACTGGGTCCGCGCCTTCGATCCGGTCTACGAACGCGGCCGGGATTGGGCGGCGGATGCCGCGGCCGGCGCCGAACAGGCGCTGCGCTTCGGCACCACGGCCGTGGCCGACGTCGTCACGGACACCCCGGCCGCCTCGGCCCTGCACGATGCGCGGCTGCACGGCATCACCTACTGGGAGGTGATGAGCTGGACCAACGCCGACTGGGCGCGCACCGGCCGCGCCCAGGTCGAGCACGCGCTGGATGCCCTGCCCATGCCGCCCGGAAGCGGGCTGTCTCCCCATGCGCCGTACTCCCTCGACATCGAACCGCTCCTGGAGATCCCGGACATCGTTCGAGAGCGCGGCGGCCGCATCCACATCCATCTCGGCGAGGCCGCATTCGAGAGCGAGTTCGCCCACGAGCACCCGCAGGCCTGGCACACCGCCGGCCTCGCCAGCTTCCAGGAGCTGCGCGATGCCGGCTTCGGAACCAGCGCCACCGAGTTCGTCGACCAGCTCGGCGTGCTGGGCCCCGACTGCCACATCGCGCACGGCGTCTACATGAGCGCGCGCGACCGCGCCATCCTGCGCGAACGTCGGACGACCGTCGCCCTCTGCCCGCGGTCGAACGCCGTGATCGGACTCGAGGAGCCGCCCATCGCCGCCTACCTCCGCGAGGGCAGCCCGATCGCGGTTGGCACCGATTCGCTGTCGTCGAGTCCCTCCCTCGACGTGCTCGCCGACGTCGCCGAACTCGCCCGCATCGCCCGCTCCCAGGGGTACACCGACCGCGACCTGCACGCTCGTCTGCTGGGCGCCGCCACGCTCGGAGGCGCACACGCGATGGGCATCGACGTCGGTCCCGAACGCACCGGCTACCTCGCCGTCGGCGCGCTCGCAGACCTCACCTTCTTCGACATCCCGGCCGGAGACGACGCCGTTGCGGAGCTCGTCGAGTCGGGTGCCGGACGCGCCGCTGCCACGGTCGTCGCCGGTGAGGTCCGCTACGCGATCGACGCGTTCGACCGGTCGCCGGTCGCCGCACCGGAAGGAACCCGATGACCGATCAGCGTCCCGCCACCGCCGTCAGCCTGGACCTCGCCGCGCACCCGGAGGGCGGTTGGTTCCGCCGCACGTGGACCAGCCCGCTCGCCGTCGAGACGCCGAACGGCCCGCGACCGGCCGGAACCTGCATCCACTACCTCCTCCAGGCGGACGAAGCGAGCGCCTGGCACGTGGTGACCAGCGACGAACTCTGGCTCTGGCACGGCCCGGGACGGCTCGAGCTGAGCCTCGGCGGTGACGCGGCATCTCCCGGCCGGACGACCACCGTCGTGCTGGGACCCGACGACGTCAAGCAGCAGCTGGTGCCGGCCGGAGTATGGCAGGCGGCTCGACCGCTCGACGACCTCGAGGTGCTGGTGTCGTGCTTCGTGTCGCCGGGTTTCGACTTCGCGGATTGGCGCCTCGCCGAGTCGCATACCCTATAAGGCGAACCCGAATCTTCTTCTCTGGAGTCGCCGTGCCTCTCGCACCCATCTTCCGTCGTGCCGCCGTCGTCGCCGTCGGCGTCGCAGCCGCCGTCTCCCTGGTCGCCTGCGCCCCGGCGTCCGAGTCCGCCGGTCAGGATGGCTCGTCCTCCGACGGCCTGCAGACCGTCACCGAGGGCAAGCTCACCATCGCCACGGGCGAGCCGAATTACGAGCCCTGGTTCGTCGATGACGACCCGGCCAACGGCAAGGGTTTCGAGGCCGCGGTCGCCGGCGCGGTCGCCGATGAGCTCGGCTACGACGCCTCCGACATCGTCTGGGTTCGCACCACCTTCGACGGCGCGATCGCGCCGGGCCCCAAGGACTGGGACCTCAACATTCAGCAGTTCTCGATCACCGACGAGCGCAAGAACGCGGTCGACTTCTCGTCGCCGTACTATACGACCACTCAGGCGGTCGTTGCGGTCGGGTCCTCGCCGGCGGCATCGTCGACCACGATCGACGAGCTCAAGGAGGCAAAGGTCGGTGTGGCCAGCAGTACGACGAGCTACACGGTCGCGAAGGAGCAGCTCGGCGACGCCAGCCTCAGCGTCTTCAACTCGGTCGACGACGTCGTGCTCGCGCTCAAGAGCGGCCAGATCGACGCCATGATCACCGACCTCCCCGGCGCGTTCTACGTCGTGGGGGCACAACTCGATGACGGCGTCGTCAGCGGACAGTTCGCCGACGCGGACGGTGGCGACGACTTCGGCATCGTCCTGCCCAAGGGGTCCGCGCTCACGGAGGACGTCACCGCTGCCGTCGACGCGCTGCGCGAGGACGGGACGCTCGACGAGCTGCAGCAGGAGTGGCTGAGCGACGCCGTCGACGTACCCGTCCTGAAATGACGCAGAACGCCGTCGACGCGCCGTGGCAGCCGAGCGAGCTCGAGCTTTCGCGCCGTCGGCTGCGTAAACGTGCGACGACGAAGTCGGTGTTGATCGCCTTCATCAGCAGTGTCGTCGTCGCCGTCGCGGTGATCGTCGTCGTCGCGAACACCCCCGGCTGGGTGGCCGTCCGCGAGATGTTCTTCAATCCTCAGGTGGCGCTGGACAGCATCGGCCCGATCTTCCAGGGACTCCTTGTCAACCTGCTCGTGCTGGCGATCGCCGCTGTCGGCGTGGCGATCTTCGGGACTCTGCTCGCCACGCTGCGGACGCTGCGCGGGCCCGTGTTCTTCCCGCTGCGCGCGATGGCGGCCGCCTACACCGACCTCTTTCGCGGGGTCCCGTTGCTCATCGTGCTGTACATCATCGGCTACGGCATCCCGGCGCTGATGATCTTCCCGCGTATGCCACCGGCGTTCTGGGGAACGATCGCGATCATCGTCACGTACTCCGCGTACGTGGCCGAGGTGCTGCGCGCCGGCATGGAGGCCGTGCACCCCTCACAGCGCGTGGCCGCCAGGTCGCTGGGACTCAGTCACGCGCAGACCCTGCGCATCGTCGTCATCCCGCAGGGGGTCCGCAAGGTCGTCCCTGCGCTGATGAACGACTTCGTGTCGATGCAGAAGGACGTCGGACTCATCTCCGTGCTCGGCGTGATCGACGCGGTGCGCGCGGCGCAACTGCAGGTGGCCGACACCTACAACTACACCCCGTACGTCATCGCCGGTCTGTTCTTCATCATCCTGAGCTGGCCGATGATCCGGCTCACCGACGGACTCGCGGCACGGCTGAACAAACGCGAGCAGGCCGGAGGCGTCGTATGACCGTTCCCGTGATCGAGGCCCGCGGCGTGCGTAAGCGCTTCGGCGACCACGACGTCCTGCGCGGCATCGACCTTGCGGTCGGCACGCACGAGGTCGTCGTCCTCATCGGCGCGTCGGGTTCGGGCAAATCCACGCTGCTGAAGACGATGAACCTCATCGAGCGCGTCGACGACGGCCAGATCTTCCTTTCCGGCGAGGACATCACCGACCCCCGAGTGGATGCCGATGCGGCACGCGCCCGGATCGGTGTCGTGTTCCAGCACTTCAACCTCTTCCCGCACATGACCGTGCTGGACAATGTCACGCTCGCTGCGCGCCGCGTCCATCGGATGCAGAGGGCAGAGGCCTTCGCTCGCGGACGCGAACTGCTCGACGCGCTCGGGCTGGGCGCGAAGGCCGACGAGTACCCGGACCGTCTCTCCGGTGGCCAGCAGCAGCGCGTCGCGATCGTGCGTGCCATCCTGACGCGCCCCGAGGTCCTGCTCCTCGACGAGATCACGAGCGCGCTAGACCCGCAACTGGTCGGCGAGGTGCTCGATCTGGTCCGCGAACTCAAACGCCGCGGGACCACGATCGTGATGGCTACGCACGAGATGTCGTTCGCGCGCGAGGTCGCCGATCGCGTCGTGTTCCTCTCGAACGGCGAACTGATCGAGCAGGGCACGCCCGAGCAGATCTTCGACGCCCCGCACCATCCGGCGACCGTGGAGTTCCTGGCACGCGTGCGGCATTGACGCCGGTCCGGCCGTACCGGATCAGGGCCGTACGCGGACCGTGCGTCCTTCGAACGTCACGAGGTCGCCGTCGTGCAGCTGACGGCCTCGGCGCCGATCGACCTCGCCGTTCACCGCCACATAGCCGTCGATGATGACCTCCTTGGCGTCGCCGCCGGAGTCGAGGAGCCCCGCGAACTTGAGGAACTGTCCGAGGCGGATCATCTCTCCGCCGATGGGCACGTCTTCGATGGGGTCGTTGGTGGTCACTCCTGAATGCTAGAGGACGTGGGGTCGAGCCCGTCCTGGAGCTCCGCGATGATGGCGCCGAGTACGCCCGTTCCCAGAAGGCCCGGACCGAGCGGCCCCGCGGTGTCCTCGCCCACGCGAGGAAGTCGCCGCAGTGCCGCACGCACGTCGTCGGTCATCGCGGACAGCTGCCATCGGATCTCGTGTGCCACGGCATCCGGATCGTCCGGCGCGGCGAGTCCCGCTGCCCGTGCGGCGTACGCGGCGGCGCCGAGCGCATGCGCACCCATGTGGGCGACGCCGGCGGACTGGGCCGCCGCGCGGGCTGCGGCGATCGCCGCCGGCGCGTCCACGACCTTCGCGGCTCGGCCGGCGACGAACCGCCGCCGGATCTCGTCGGCCGCCGTGAGCTCGCCACGCGCGAAGGCGCGGGCGCGGGCGATCGCGTCGCGCGGGCGTTCGTCCTGCGCCGATGCTTCGAAGAGCGGGAGCACCCGCTCGGCGCAGGACGCGGCCCAGCCGGCGACGACGCGCCTCTCCGATTCGGAGAGGGTCTGCGGCGAGCTCACGTCGTCCTCCGTCGCCTGTCCGTCCTCGCCCGCGCGGCTTGATGCGCCCCTCGCAGCAGTTCGAGGACGGCGTCGCCGGTACGGATGCCGGGGTTCACGATCGACACCCACCCCGAGTCGCCGTACACCGGGTGCGGTGCGATGGCATCGGGTGCGGCGGGGTCGGCAGCCGCCGATGTGAACTCGGCGAGACGTTCGCGTCCGATGTGGATGTTGACGCGGAAGCGATCCGGGGCGTCCAGACCGCTTTTCGCGTCTTCGGGGTAGTCCTTCGTGATGATCGTCCCGTAGGGCTGGGTGCGTTCGGGCATCACGCCGTCGGGGGCGTAGTAGAAGAACGCGTCTCCCCAGGCCAGCGGAGGAAACGCGCTCCCTTCGTCCGGCTCGATCACGAGCGCACCTTCGAGAGAGCGGATGTGGTCGACGATCTCGTGCATCTCCATGTTTCGATGATGCCCTTCATGTGCTTATGTGGAGTTCGACCCTGAAACGACGGGACTTCTTGTGCCCAACCCTCAAGAGCGTTACTTCACGACCGTCGAAGTCGGCCGCCTCACCGGCTATTCGACGCAGCAGATCCGCGATCTCGAACGACTCGGGGCGCTGCCGCAGGCCGAACGCGGTGCGAACGGCTACCGCCGCTATCGGCCCATTCATGTCGCCGCGGCTCATGCCTACCGCGCCCTGGCGCTCGCGATCGGCCCCGTGCCGACGCGACGGCTCATGCCGCGCCTGCTGACGGCGACGGTGGACGATGCCGCGGAACGCATCGACGCTCTGCACGCGGCGTT
Organism: Microbacterium sp. NPDC056234; assembly: GCF_042267585.1. NCBI lineage: Bacteria > Bacillati > Actinomycetota > Actinomycetes > Micrococcales > Microbacteriaceae > Microbacterium > Microbacterium sp. NPDC056234. Next base: position 401,475 of record NZ_JBHJTE010000001.1, on the reverse strand, counting down.
GGACAGTGAGCGCGCCCGCGTGCGCAGCGCTCGCCGCGGTCTCGACGCGGTGCTGTCCGAGCCACCGACCGAGTTCGACGAAAGCGATGTCATGACCATCGGCGAGCTGGCACAGGCGCTGGGCGTGCGGCCCTCAGCGCTGCGGCACTGGGAGCAGATGGATCTCGTCCGGCCGGGGCGCGACCATTCGACGGGCGCGCGTCATTACGGCGACCGCAGCATCGCCGAGGCCCGGATCGTGGCGTCGCTGCGCGAAGGCGGTTATCCCGTCCCTCGCATCCACGAGGTGCTCGCCCACCTTCGCGCGCGCGGCCTCACCGCTCACGTGAGGGCGCTTCTGGACGAGCGGCTCGCGGGGCTCACCGCACGGAGCGTCGCCCTGCTCGCCGCGGCGAGCCACCTGCACGCTCTGCTCACGACCCGCTCCGCGTGAGCGCCGATCCAGTAAGGGTTTCGCGAGGCGCCCGACCGGCCTAGGCTCCTGCGTGAAGACCGAAGGAGACGGTGATGCAGACCCTGACGATCGACTTCATCTGCTCCCTCGACGGCTTCGGTGCCGCCGAGGGCTGGCCCGGATTCTGGGGGCTGGAGGGCCCCGAGTACCTCGCGTGGCTCGAGAGCTCGCCGGAGAAGGACGACCCGCTGCTCATGGGGGCGACGACGTATCGACTGATGTCCGCGCTCGCCTCCGGCGGTGAGCCGGGAACGGACATGCTCGACGGCATTCAGAAGTACGTCTTCTCTTCTTCCTTGGAGGATCCGCTCGCGTGGGCGAACACGACTCTGGTCTCCACGGATGCCGTGGACTACGTCCGTCGGCTCAAGATCGAGTCGGATCGACCGCTGCGCACCCTCGGCAGCGTGGCGCTGTGCCGGTCGCTCCTGGCGGCCGGACTCGTCGATCGCTATCGCGTCGGTGTCTTCCCCGTCATCACCGGCGCGACAGGGCGCGACCGCATCTTCGACGGCTACCCCGATGTCCGACTCGACCTCATCGAGGCGCGCACGTTCGATCGGAGCATCCAGATGCTGGAGTATGTCCCCACCGTGCTCAAGAGCCCTCCGCTCGGCTGAGGTTCAGCCGTCCGCGGCATCCGCCCTGTGCACGGTCGGATCCGGCAGGATCGTCTCGATCTGCGGCTTCGCGTTCGCCTGGGCGCGGCACCAGACCACGAACCCGATCGCCGTGAACACGCCGTAGAAGACGTACATGAACCCGGTCGCGTAATAACCCGAGCTGAACAGCAGCGGCACCCCGACGACGTCGACGGCGATCCAGATCAGCCAGAACTCCGTGTATCCCTTCGCCATGCCGTAGGTCGCCAGCAGCGAACCGACGAAGGTCCACGCATCAGCCCAGACCGGCTCCCACGAACCGAGCGCGCGGAACACCGGGGTGAGGGCGACCGTCCCCACGACGAGCACGACGATGAGGCCGACGCGTGTGGGGTTGGATGCCCAGCGCGGTGTCAGCTGGCCACCGTTCTCGGTGGCGCGCCGCCAGCGGATCCAGCCGTAGATCGCGACGGCGATGAACATGATCTGGCGCCCGGCCTGGCCGAGGAGAGCCGGCAGAGAGTGCGCGGGGCCGAGGATCGACGCGAGGAAGACGGTGAGCAGGAGCACATTGCCGACGATGCCGACCGGCCACGCCCAGACCTTCCGGCGCATGCCGCCCAGCGCGCTGGCGAGGCCGAACGCGTTGCCGACCACCTCTCGGACGAGCAGCGTCTGCCCGCCGGGCAGCACCCACTGCGACGAGAAGGCGTCGACGAGCCAGCGTAGGAGATCCATCGGGTCAAGTCTCTCAGGGCGTCGGGCGCTGGCGCTTCCTTGGCGGTGCCACCGACTCCCGCGCCACGAGCGCCGGGTCGAGCGTGATGCGTCGCGGCTCGCGACGCCCGTCGAGCTGATCCATCAGCAGTTCGACCGCGGCGCGCGCCTTCTCTGCGATGTCCTGGCGGACGGTGGTCAGCGACGGGGTGACCATGTCCGCGATCGGCAGGTCATCGAACCCGACCAGCGAGAAGTCCTCCGGCACCCGGATGCCGCGGCGAGCGAAGGCCTTGATGAGGCCGATCGCCAGGATGTCGGCGGTGACGACCGCGCCGGTGAAGCGCTGCGGATGCGAGAGCAGATCATCGGCCGCGGCATCCGCGTCGGCGAAGGTGAGATTCGCGATAACCCGCTGGGGCTCGGCGGCCATGCCCTCCTCGGCGAGGGCCCGGGAGAAACCGGTGAAGCGCGCGTTGATGACACCCGCGCTCGATGCGCCTGGCCCGACGAAGGCGATCTCGCGATGGCCGGCGTCGAGCAGGTGACGCGTCGCCGCATAGCTGCCCGCGGCGTCGTCGATGCCGATCGTGGAGATCTCGGCATCGGTGTAGGCATCGATGAAGACCATCGGCACGTCCTGATGACGGCGCAGCTGCTCGACCTCGTCCGCCAGCACGCCGAGGAACACGGCGCCGTCGACGTTCCAGGAGCGCAGCCGGCGCGCGGTGTCGGCGGCATCCGTCGCCGCGTGGATCATCAGGTGCTTGCCCGCGGCGCTGACATGCCGTTCGATCTCGCCGAGCAGCATGGCGTCGTGCGGGTTGGAGAGGCCCAGGTCGCCCTCCGCCGCGGCGTAGTACACGAGGGAGATGATCTCGCTGCGGGACGCGGACAGTGACCGGGCCGCGGCGCTGGGCTGATAGTTCAGCTCGGCCGCCGCCTCGAGCACCCTTTTCCTGGTCGCCGCCGACACGCGGCCGTCCCGACCGTTGAGCACGTTGGAGACGGTCATCTTCGACACTCCGCATACTCGCGCGATGTCCGCGATCGTCACCATGTCGGTCGTCCCCTCGTCTTGAGACATCCTGCCCCTTGACGGGAACGGTCTCCGTGTTGCACCATAGTTTACCGGTATAGGTATACCGGTAAACCTGACAAAGGAGTCCTGATGTTCCGAGCAACCAGGCGAGGCCGCGGCGTTGCGGTCATCGGTGCCGCCGCAGCTTTCGCGGTGTCGTTGACGGCGTGCACGAGTGGCGGCGGCGGTGTCGAGGACACCGAAGCCGACAAGGGGCTGCCCGTCGCCGGCGTAAACGTGACGTACGACCCCAACACCCTGGTCAACGACGGCAAGCCCATCGAGCTCGAGTGGTGGGCCTGGAGCAACATCGAGCAGTTCCAGGCCATCGCCGACGCCTACAGCGAGATCCACCCGAACGTCACGATCAAGGTCGTGAACCAGCCGTGGGAGGACTACTGGACCAAGCTCCCGCTCGAGCTGCAGTCCGACGGCGGCCCCGCGATCTTCAACGTCCACAATTCGCAGCACGACAACCTCATCGCCAAGATGGAGCCCTACGACATCGACGCGGCCGATCTCGAAGCCGACTTCACGGGCGCCGCCGCACACGTCATCGACGGCGAGACCTACTACATCGATCTCGGACTCATGAGCGGGTCGATCTACTACAACACCGACATGTGGATGGCGGCGGGCCTGACCGACGCCGACATCCCGGCCACCTGGGACGAGTTCCGCGAGGTCGCCGAGAAGCTGACCATCCGCGAGGGCGACGAGCTGCGCCAGGCCGGATTCAACTTCAACGGCGGAGGGCAGGCCATGCAGATGGGCATGGCCTACCAGCTCGGTCAGAACCTCTTCGCCGAAGACGGCAGCACGCCCACGGTCGACAACGCGGCGAACCTCGAGGTCATCAACCGCTTCCTGGACATCTACGCCGACGGTTCGGGTGACGCGAACTTCGGCGCCTCAGGTACCGAGAGCTTCGGTCAGGGCCTGTCGGCGATGACCTACGCCTGGGGCTGGTTCTCCGGAACGCTGCGCAACGACTACCCGGACCTCAAGTGGAGTGCGTTCCGGACCCCGGTGCCGGATGCCGGCGAGACCCCGTACGCCTTCGACCGCTACAACGGCGAGTCGACGTTCGGCATCAACGCGAACGGCACCGACGCCGAGAAGGAGGCGGCACAGGACTTCCTGCGCTACTACCTGACGGACGAGGAATCGATGAAGGAACTGGCGCTGAGCTTCAGCATCTTCCCGGCCTACAAGCCGATCGCGGACGACCCGGCGTTCGCGGACGACCCCGCACTCGCCGCGTTCGGCGACATCGAGCGGTACATCTGGCCCGGCCCGATTCCGGCGACCTTCGAGACCTCGACCGCCACCATGTGGGAGGAGATCCTCTTCAACGGCGTGGCACCCGAGGACGCGCTGGCCACAGCGCAGCAGACGATCGAGAAGGACCTCGAGGGCACGGACTTCACCGCCGCCGAGAGCCTCTACGCCTTCTACGCCGCCGACTGAGCACCCTCCCAGGAAGGAGCGCTCCCGGCCACCCGAGGCGGCCGGGAGCGACACCCCATGACCATTCAGACCCCCACGCGCGCGACCGATTCGGAGCCATCCGCCCCGGTCACGCAGGCCACGCGGCGCATCCGGAAACCGGCGAGCGAGCTGTGGCTGCGCAACCTCACCGTCGGGACGGTGATGGCATCCATCGTGGTGCTGCTGCTGATCCCGATCGGCATCGCCTTCGTCGGCAGCTTCCATGACTGGAACCCGCTCAACGGGACGTTCGACTTCACCGGCGTCGACAACTACACCGAGCTGTTCGGGGACCCGACCTTCTGGCGCGCGTCCGGAAACACGCTGATCTTCGGCATCCTGGCCATCATCGGCCGTGTCGTGCTCGGGCTGGCGATCGCCTACGCGCTGTTCTCGAAACTCAGCCGCTGGCGCACGTTCTTCCGCACGATCTTCTACCTTCCGACCGTGATGCCGCTGGTGGCCGTCGCGTTCCTCTGGAAGCTCATGTACAACCCGCAGTTCGGCGCCATCAACACGCTGTTCGGCCTGGACATCAACTGGCTGTTCGATCAGCGCTACTCGCTGCTGGCGATCGTGATCATGACGATCTGGAAGGACTTCGGCTTCGCCGTCATCCTGTTCCTCGCCGGCCTCTACGCGATTCCTGAGGACGTGCTCGAGGCGGCATCCGTCGACGGCGCGAACGCCTGGCGGACGTTCTGGCACATCATCCTGCCGCTGCTGCGACCGATGCTCTTCTTCATCGTCATCACCTCGATGATCGGCTATCTGCAGGCGTTCGTTCAGGTGCTGGTGATGACCAACGGCGGACCGGGGACGTCGACGCAGCTGATCTCATTCATGATCTACGACCAGGCGTTCGTGAAGTACGACTTCGGCTACGCCTCCGCGATCGCCTTCGTCCTGCTGATCATCACCGCCGTGCTGACCGCGGCGTCCTGGCGGATGAACCGATCCGCGCTGGATGCTCCGCGGCGTCGACGCTTCGCGAAGCGCGCAGAAGGGAAAGTGTCATGAGGCTGCGCGTGTTCGCGTTGAACGCGACGCTGCTGGTGGTCGGGCTGATCATCGTCCTGCCGTTCTTCTGGATGATCCTGTCGGCGTTCAAGTCCAACGCGGAGATCGTCGGATTCGATCAGACGTTCCTCCCGAAGGAGTGGACGATCGAGAACTTCATCTCGATCCAGACGAAGCTCGACTTCTTCCGCCTGTTCTTCAACAGCGTGTTCCTGTCGGTGACGATCACGGCGCTGTCGGTCTACACCAGCCTCGTGGGCGGCTTCGTGTTCTCGAAGTACCGCTTCCGCGGTCGCGGCCCGCTGTTCGCGGTGATCCTGTCGACCATGATGGTCACCTGGGCGGTCGTCATCATCCCCCGGTACACGATGTTCCGCGAGGTGGGGCTCACCGACAGCTACGCGTCCATCATCATCCCCGCGGTGATCAGTGCGTTCGGCATCTTCATGATGCGACAGAGCATGGATGCCGTGCCCGATGAGATCCTCGAGGCCGCGCGCATCGACGGGGCGTCGGAGTGGTTCATCTTCCACCGCATCGTCGCGCCGATGAGCGTCAACGCCATCTCGGCGCTGTCGATCTTCATCTTCCTCTGGGTCTGGGAGGACTACCTGTGGCCGTATCTGATGGTCTCGTCTGAGGAGAAGCAGGTCCTCGCGGTCGGCCTCACCACGTTCAACGGGCAGTACAGCACCGACTACGGTGGGCTGTTCGCCGCCACGACACTGGCGATCGTGCCGGTGATGATCGTCTACATCGTGTTCCAGCGCCGGTTCATCGCCGGTGCCGCGAGCGCAGCACTGAAGGGTTGAGGATGCCGGAGCGTACGAAGATCGCACTGTCGGACGGAGCGTCGGCACCGGCGAGCGAGGGGGCGATCGTCGCGGGGCCTGGGTACCGGATCTCGCTGCTGACCGACCGACTGATCCGCATCGAGTGGGATCCGCAGGCGCGGTTCTTCGACGAGAAGACGCAACAGGTGCTGAACCGCGCGTTCGACGTGCCGGAGTTCCGTGTCGTGCGCGACGAGCACGGCATCGAGATCACCACCGACAGCCTGCGGCTGCGGTACGACGAGCGGATGCCGAGCACGGCCGGCCTCTCGATCTCGCTGCTCTCGGGCGCCACCGACGTGCACTACACGACGTGGCGACCGGGGCAGCAGTTCCCGCAGACCCTGCCGCTGCGGGGAAATCTCGGCAGCACGGCGCGCACCCTCGACGAGATCGACGGAGCGATCGAGATCCCGCCGGGGATCCTGTCGACCTTCGGCTTCGGCGTCCTCGACGACTCGGAGTCGCTGCTGCTCGGGGCGGACGGCTGGATCCGCCCGCGGGACGGCGATGGTCAGGACTTCTACTTCTTCGGATACGGGCGCGACTTTTCCGCCGCCCTGCGCGCCTTCCACCACCTCACCGGGCCGATTCCGCTCGTGCCGCGGTTCGCCCTGGGCAACTGGTGGAGCAGGTACTGGGCCTACGACGAGCCCGAGTATCTCGCGCTCATGGCACGGTTCCGCGACGATGGCATCCCGCTGTCGGTCGCCGTGATCGACATGGATTGGCACCTCGTCGATGTCGATCCGGCGATCGGAACGGGGTGGACCGGATATACCTGGAACACCGAGCTCTTCCCGGATCCGGAGCGCTTCCTCGGCGAACTGCATGCCAGGGGTCTCGCGGTCACGCTCAACCTGCACCCGGCCGACGGGATCCGCCGCCACGAGTCGTCCTACGTCCGGGTCGCCGAGGCGATGGGGATCGATCCGTCGGTGGGGAACCCGATCGACTTCGATGTGTCGTCTCGCGATTTCATGGGGGCGTACCAGGACCACGTGCTCGGGCCGCTCGAGGACCAGGGGGTGGACTTCTGGTGGATCGACTGGCAGTCGGGTGAGCACTCCCGTATGCCGGGGCTGGATCCGCTGTGGATGCTGAACCACACGCACTTCCACGCCTCGGCGCGGCACGGACGCCGCCCGCTGACGTTCTCCCGCTACACCGAGCGCGGGGGCCATCGCTATCCGGTCGGCTTCTCGGGCGACACGATCGTGAGCTGGGCGTCCCTCGCGTTCCAGCCGGAGTTCACCGCCACCGCTGCGAACGCCGGTTACACGTGGTGGAGCCACGACATCGGCGGGCACATGCACGGCGTCCACGACGTCGAACTGGCCGTCCGCTGGCTCCAGTTCGGCGTCCTCTCGCCGATCAATCGACTGCACTCCTCGGCCAACCCGTTCAGCTCCAAGGAGCCGTGGGCGTACGGGGAGCCGGCCGCGACGATCATGCGGCGGTATCTGCGTCTGCGTCACCGCCTGATCCCCACGCTCTACACCGCGGCGTGGGCGGCGCACCGCGACCACGTGAGCGTGGTGCGGCCGCTGTATCACGACGCCCCGCGGGAGCACGCGGCCTACCGGCATCCGCACGAGTACCTGCTCGGCGAGCATCTTCTCGTGGTGCCGATCACCGCGCCGCGGGAGCGAACCTCCGAGCTCGCGACAGTGCGCGCATGGCTGCCCGAGGGCGACTGGGTCGACCTCCTCACCGGGTTGCGATACCGCGGCTCTCGCGAGGTGCTGCTGACGCGCTCGCTCGACGAGTACCCGGTCCTCGCCCGTGCCGGCGCCGTCGTGCCTCTGGATGCCGATCCGATGTCCCACGCGGCCGATGCGCCCGAACACATGGAACTCCTGGTGATCCCCGGTGCCGCGACCTCGACCTTGATCGAGGACGACGGCGCGGCCGAGCCCGAGCCGGGGGTCGTGAGCTTCGTGCAGACCCTCCAGGTGCGCGGCGATGGTCTTGCCGACATCACCGTCGTGGCCACGCATTCCGGCGCGCCGATGCGTGCTCGACGGGTGACCGTCCGAGTCCCAGGAATCCGCGGCGCGGAATCGGTGTCTCTCGAGGACGGCCGGGTGCTGTCATCCACGCCGCTGCCTGCGGATCCGGAGGCGCTCGCGCCGGCGGGTCTGGGCATCGACCTGGACGACGTCTCCGTCGGTGACGGCTTCACGTTGCGCGTCTCCGGCGTCGAGCGGTCGGCGGCGTTCGATCCGGAACGCATCTTCGGGCAGCTGCAGAACGCGGGGATCGGGTATGAGGCGAAGCGGCTCGTGTGGAGCATCGTCACGGAGCGCGGCTCGGCGGATGCCATCGCGGGGATGGACCTGCCGCGGGAGCTCCGGGACGCCGTGACGGAACAGCTCGCGGCCGTGCCCGCCTGGTGACCAGGCATCCCGGTGGGCGGTCGCCTCGGCCGCCGTGGCGGCACCGGCAGTCGCGGCCGAGGCCGGCCGATGACGACCCAGCCGCTGGTGTCGAGCTCGGACGCGTCGAGCCCGACGATCGCGATCTACCGTCAGCTGCGCGGGCTGATCCTGTCCGGACAGCTCGGCGCGGACGAGCGCCTTCCGACCGTGCGGCAGACCGCCGCCGATCTCGGCGTCGCACCGGGGACGGCCGCGAAGGCGTACAAGATGCTCGAGCAGGACGGTCTCGTGGTGAGCCGAACGGCTGCCGGGACACGCGTCTCCGCGTCGGCGGCGGTGCTTCCCGGCTCCGTGATCCGTCGGATCCGTGAGCTGGTGGATGAGGCCGATGCGACCGGCGCCGACCGCGAGGACGTCCTCAACGTCCTGCGCGTCGTCTGGCAGGCGGGCGACGGAGAGGGGGCATGAGCCCTCACCGTGGCCGACTCCGTAAGCTGGAGCCATGACCAAGAACACGATCTGGACCATTCTCGGCGTCATCGTGGCCGTGGTGATCGCCTGGTGGCTGGTGGGTCTGCTGTTCTCCGTGCTGTGGTTCATCGCGAAGCTCGCGATCGTCCTCGTCGTCGCGCTGGTCGTATTCCTCGTGCTGCGCAGCGTGTTCAGCAAGAGCGACGTCTGATTTCCCCGGCTCACCGCGACAGCTGCACCCGCAGCACCGCGTAGAGCGAGGGGAGCGCCGCCCCGAAGATCAGGGCGAGGCCGATGCCGATCAGGGTCTCGATGGTCCGCTCGACGAACTGCTCACCCGGCGCCGTCGACGACGTCGCGAGCACCAGTGTCAGCACGACGAGCGTCGTGAACGCCGGCGCGACGTACCAGCGGCTCTCCTGCATCGCGCTCATCGCGCCGACGGCGACCGCGATCAGCAGGCCCACCAGCACCCCGCCCGGCTCGAGCAGCGCGAATCCGATGGCCGCGATCGCCCCCGCGAAGACGGATGCCGCGCGTCCGATGCTGCGCAGGATGACCTGTCCGCGCACGGGGCGCATCACGAGCAGGACCGTTCCGGTCGCCCAGCCGACCTGATCGAGATCGAAGGCGTACCCGATGGCTGCGGCGCTCGCACTCGCCAGCCCGAGCAGGATGCCGTAGGCGAGGAGGTCGGAGCCGCGTGTCGTCTTCGGGGCGGCCGGCAGCGGGTCGGGCCGCTCGGGCCAGAGCAGTGACACGAGCCAGGCGTACACCGAACCGCTGATGCCGAAGGCCGCCATCACGAGCGTCGTCGAGATGTCGGGGAAGCTGAGGCCGATGCCGACCAGAGGCAGGACGAGGACGAGCAGCAGTCGGCCCCAGCGGCCACGAGCCGTGCTCAGGCTGGCCAGGATCGACAGGAGCAGCAGGGCCGCAATCGCCACCATCGGAACCTGCGTGAGAAGGGATCCGAGTACGAGGCCCACGGCGCTGAGCGCACCCACCAGTGGCAGCACCGCGCGTCGGCTGCGTCGTGACGGCAGTCCGAACGCGGCCGCCGGAAGGACACCGATGGCGAGCGCGAGTCCTGCGGCCGGCGAGAACGGCGCGACGAGGATGCCCGGCAACGCGAACACGACTCCGAGCGCGAAGCGCGACCACTGCCAGGTCAATCCCGTCAGCACGTGCATGACACCGTTATACACGCGCGTGACCGTGGACGTGGATGCCGGGCAAACGATAGCGTTCGATCATCCGCTGTGCTTCCGTGGCGGGCATCATCGAAAGGTTCATCATGAACTTCTGGACATCGTTCTGGGACATCATCTGGTGGTTCGTCTGGGCATTCGCCTTCATCGCCTACCTGTTCGCGCTGTTCGCCATCATCGGCGACCTCTTCCGCGACCGGAAGCTGAACGGCTGGCTGAAGGCGGTCTGGATTCTCTTCCTGGTGTTCGTGCCGTTCCTCACCGCGCTGGTCTACCTGATCGCGCGCGGCCAGGGCATGGCCGAGCGCAGCGCCGCCGAGGCGCAGCAGGTCAGACAGGCCACGGACTCCTACATCCAGCAGGTCGCCGGGTCCAGCCCGGCCGAGGAGATCGCGAAGGCGAAGGCGCTGCTCGACTCCGGCGCGATCACGGCCGAGGACTTCGCCCAGCTCAAGGCCAAGGCCCTCAGCTGACCCGCTGAACGGCACGGCAAGAGGGGCGATCCGGAAACGGATCGCCCCTCTTCTCGTTGCCACGAGGGTGTCAGAAGCTCCCGATGCCCTTGCCGACCATCGAGAATCCGATGACGAGCAGCAGCACGGCCATGATGACCGCGTTCTCCTTGGTGAGCCAGTCGCGCAGAGCATCCAGCGCGCCGCCGAGCCTGTCGGCGGCGAACAGGTAGCCGACCACCGGGATCAGGACGGTGGATGCCGCGATCAGCGTGTAGATCGCGATCACGCCGACGAGCGAGCCAGACGACAGCGCGGCCGCGCCGATGTCCGTGCCGGCACCGGCCGCCATGATGAGGTTCTTCGGGTTCAGCGCCGACAGCAGGAGGCCGAGGCCAAGCGCTCCGAAGAACGAGACCTTGTCTATCGCCTGCATCCAGCCGGGCAGCTTCGCGTCCTCGCCTGCCTTCGGACGACTGCGCCACTGCTTCAGCGCCAACAGGAGCAGAAGAGCACCCAGGATGAGCTGGAACGCCCCCTTGATCGGCTGCGAGGCATCCTCATCGCCTTCGGGCAGCACGGACGACAGCAGCGTGAAGACGGTGACGGCGAGGATGATCCCGATCAGCCAGCCGAGCAGGAAGCCCACGCTCGTCACGCGTGCTTTGGGCGAGAGCAGCATGAGGATGGCGGCGATGATCGGGATCGGACTGATCGCGACACCGAGCGCGAGGGGGAGGATCTCCCCGATGACGGCGTTCATCAGCTGCCCTTCGTATCTGAGCCGGCGAGATCGAGGATCGCGGCGCGGTTGGTGGCGTAGAGCTTCTCATCCGTGAGCAGCTCGAGCCGTTCCAGCCGATGCTGCGTCTTGGGGCGGACCCGGCTGAAGCCGAGCGTGATGCGCTGGTCGGCGAGCCAGGTCTTCAGCGCGGTGAAGGACTCGGCGCCGGTCACGTCGATGTCGGTGACGGCCTCCATGTCGACGACGACGTGCTTCACGGCGCCGTCGCCCGCGGCGGTGACCGCGTCCTTGACCGCGGTCGTGAACACCGCGCCATTGGCGAAGAAGAGCGGCGCCGCCATCCGCACGACGAGGACCCCCGGCGCCGTGACCGTGCCCGCCGGCGCGTCCTCGAGCAGGGATTCGCCCGGGTCGCCGGAGGATTCCAGGACGTCGATGGCCGGGCTGGCCGCGCGCTTGGCGATGTTGATGAGGGCGAGCACGAAGGCGACGAGGATGCCGGGGATCGAGCCGACGAACAGCGTCACCAGGAAGCAGATCGCCCCGATCAGGAACTCGAAGCGGTCGGCCTTCCACAGCTCTCTGAACTCGCGGATGCCCAGCAGGGGGATGACGGCGACACCGACGATCGCGCCGATGACGGGCGAGGGGATGTCGGCGAGCAGCTCCGTGCCGAACAGGAGCAGCAGCAGCGTGCCGACCGCGAGGACGAGCGAGGGCAGCTGGGTGCGGGAGCCGGCCTGATCCATCGCGGCGGTGCGCGAGGTCGAGGAACCGACCGAGAAGCTGCCCTGCGCGCCGGCGGCGATGTTCGCGACGCCGAAGGCCATCAGGTCGCGGTTCGCGCGGAACGGGTAGCCGTGCTTCTCGGAGTACGACCGAGACACGAGCAGTCCCTCAGCGGTGGTGACGAGCGTCAGGGCGATCGCCGACGGGATCAGCGCAGCCCACGTCACCCAGTCCAGCATCGGCCAGGTCAGCGCTGGCGGGCCCGCCGGCACCTCGCCCAGCACGGCGACGCCCTTCTGGTCGAGACCGGCGGTGACCACCACGACGGTCGCGAGCACGAGGACGACCAGCGCCCACGGCACAGCCCGCAGATACATGCGCCCGACGAGCAGCACGGCGACCGAGACGACCGAGATCAGCACCGACCACCCGTTGACCGTGCCGATGCCGGTGATCAGGTCGTAGACCTTCTCGACGAATTCGCCGCCGGATTCGATCTTCACGCCGAGCATCTTGGCGATCTGGCTGATCATGATGTCCAGCGCCAGGCCGCCGACGAAGCCGACGAGGATCGGCTTCGACAGGAAGTTGGCGAGGAAGCCCAGCTTGAAGACGGCGAGCAGGAGGAACAGGATGCCGCAGATGATCGCCTGCGCCATGGCGAGGGTCGCATAGTCCGCGCTGCCGGCGGCGGCGAGGCCTCCGACGGACGAGGCGACCAGGGCAGCTGCTGCGGCATCCGGCGACGCGACCACCTGACGGGACGAGACGACGAGCGCGTAGATGATCGTCGGGACGATCAGCGCGTAGAGTCCGGCAGTGGGCGGCAGTCCGGCGATCTGCGCGTATCCGATGTTCAGCGGGATCGCGATGGCGAGGAGCGTGACTCCGGCGGTCAGCTCGGAGGCCAGATTCTTCGAAGTGAGGCCGGCCAAAGGGCGCTGCATCGTGGTTCCTCTCGTTCGTCCTGTCCCACATTGGCACTTGCGCGCCGACCCGGCCAGCACCGGGCCGGAAGATCACGCGAGAAGGATGAGGGTCAGCGCGTCCGGACCGTCTGCTTCAGCCGCGTGCGCACGTCGAAGAGCTCGTTCCCGCCGACGATCCGCGCTCCGGGCACTCCGGTGCGCAGCACCGTGCGCAATGCGCTGCGCCGAACGGCGATCACCGGAACCCGGCCGACGACGCCGAGCCGCGTGACGGGCTGGACCACGTCGTCGTCCGGCAGCACCACGATCGCTCCGCCGAAGCGCACCCGCGCGGAGCGCGCGACGGCGCGCATCCGTGAGAGCAGTTCTCGCACCGGCATCCGATCTCCGGCCTCGGGACCGGAGATCTCGTCGCGGCGGAACCCCACGGGTCCGCCGAAGTCCTCCGAGACCAGGCCGTACAGACCTGTCGGGCTCAGCACGACGTGGTCCAGAGTCTCATCGCCGGGTCCCGTGGCGACGTCGTGCCAGACCGTGAAGCCGATACCGAGATCCTCCATCGCGCGGGCGGTGTCCTCCTCGGCGAGGGCATCCGCGAGCAGGCGGCGCAACGCCCAGGGCGTCGAGCGGACGAAGCTCGGGGAGTACGGGTCGGCGACGTCGCCTTCCGCCCACTCCCGGACGAGCGCCAGATATCGCTCGCGGCGCCACGATCCGGCTTGGCCGTAGGAGGCCGTCTTCGGGCGGGTCCCCGTTCTGGATGCGTCGGACCGACCGCCCCACTGCAGCCGCTCTCCGTCGTCGTGTCCGCGGTCGTAGGCACGGCGGGCTTCTGGCGAGCCGATCAGCTCCCACGCGTGCTGGACCTGGATGAAAGCGGCCGCATCTCCGCCGGTGTCGGGGTGCGTCTCGCGCAGCCGCAGGCGGTAGGCGCGACGCAAGTCGTCGTCGACGACGTCTGGTGCGACGCCGAGCACCTCGTACGCCGACGCTGAGAGAGGGCTGTCGAACACCGGTTCAGGCTACCCATCCGAGAGCGGGTGTGCTTGCATGAGGCGACGCGCCGGACGGCGCCGAGGGGGGAGGGCGCATGTCGCGCAGGATCGGTGCGGTGGGTTGTCTCCTGCTCGTGGCGGCGCTCGTCGGATGCGCCGGCTCCGCGACTCCGTCGGCGTCGTCCGAGGTCGGTCCTTCGCCTTCGCCTTCGCCCACAGCCGCGTGCCCGCAGATCGAAGGTGTCGACCTCCCGCCCGGGTGCGCGCCGTACGATCCCGATGCCGCGATGGCGGAGAACGACCGGTACCGCGAGCGCATGGAGCTCTCGGAGGATGCCGAGGCCGTCGCCGAGGAGCTCGCCGGGCCGTTGCGCGTGCGGCTGGAGGAGATCCGCGCCTCGGGATCCATCACGTCCGAAGCCGTGGAGGAGGCGATCATGGATGCCGGGCTGCCCCAGCCGCAACTCAGGGCCGCCGCGGACGACGTCCTGTTCGGTGTCGCCGGTCCCGACGGCGGATGCGTCTTCGGAGCGGTCACTCCCGAGGCGGTCATCGTCGAGGTGGGCGGATACATCATGGACGGCGGATGCCTGCCGGCCCAGTAGGTCGCGGATCCGGTCTCGCGGGTCCGGGTCAGGCCGGAGGGGCGGAGCGCTCATCGAGGACGAGCTGCAGGAAGGCGAGATCCAGCCAGGCGCCGAACTTCATGCCGACCTGCGGCAGCAGTCCGGTGCGCACGAAGCCGTGCTTCTCGTGCAGACGGATGGATGCGCTGTTGCCGCTCTCGACAGCGGCGACCATCACGTGCTTCCCGAGGGTGCGCGCCCGCTCGATCAGCGCCGTCATGAGCTCTCCGCCGATGCCGCGGCCGTGACGGTCGGGGTGCACGTAGACCGAGAGCTCGACCGTGTGGCGGTAACCGGTGTGCGGTCGCCAGGCGCCGAACGTGGCGTAGCCGAGCACGCCGGAACCGTCGACCGCCACGAGCACCGGAAAGCCCTGCTCGGTGCGGGTCCTGAGCCAGGCCGCCCTGTCTTCGATGTCGACGGTGTCCTCGTTCCAGATCGCGGTCGTGTTCTCGACCGCGTGGTTGTAGATCGTCGTGATCGTGGCGAGGTCGGCGGCCTCGGCATCCCTGATTCGCACGTCGTCGACGCTAGCAGGGCGGGTGCTCAGCGCGCGTACCCTGGGAGAAGGACGACTCGGGACCAAATTCGCCGCGTTCGTGGTTGTCCTCTGTGGACGCACCTCGCGTCAGAGAAGGAGTTCCACTCATGACCGACACCGGAGCCATCACCCGCACCCCCGGAACCGAGACCGCCGTCCTCGCCGGCGGCTGCTTCTGGGGCATGGAGGATCTCATCCGCCGTCAGCCCGGCGTGCTCGACACCCGCGTCGGATACACCGGCGGACAGAACGACCACGCCACCTACCGCAACCACACGGGTCACGCCGAAGCGGTCGAGATCGTGTTCGACCCGACGCAGACGTCCTACCGCGACATCCTGGCGTTCTTCTTCCAGATCCACGACCCCTCCACGTTGGATCGTCAGGGCAACGACATCGGATCCAGCTACCGTTCCGCGATCTTCCCGCTGTCACCCGAGCAGGAGCAGGTCGCCCGCGACACCATCGCCGACGTCGACGCCTCGGGCCTGTGGCCGGGCAAGGCCGTCACCGCGATCGAGCCCGAGGGCCCGTTCTGGGAGGCCGAGCCCGAGCACCAGGACTACCTGCTGCGCATCCCCAACGGATACACCTGCCACTTCCCGCGGGCCGGCTGGGTGCTGCCGCGGCGCGAGAACGCCTGACCCGCTGACGATCGGCTGGTGACGATTCGCGGACCCGGTGACGATTCACGGACCGATTCACCGAAATCGTCCGTGAATCGTCACGGCATCCGTGATTCGTCGCGGAGACGAGGCGAATGCGGCGTCAGGCGTGCACGTCGGCGGGCGATACGCCGCCCTCGGTGAAGCTCGGCCGCTTGCCCAGCATCCGGCCGATCAGCAGCACGATGCCGACTATCACGAGGCCGAGGATCAGCCCCGCGATGGCCGACATCAGGGTGTCGCCGAACCACACCACGAAGCCCCCGAGGGGCTCGAGCAGGTGCTCGACGCCGTGGACGAAGTCGGTGATGCCCACCAGCCCGACAGCCCCGAGGTTCGCGAGCACGAGGTGGCCGCCGACCCACAGCATCGCGACCGTGCCGACCACGGAGATCACGCGGAAGACTGCCGGCATCGAGCGCACGATCCTGGTGCCGGTGTGCCGCACTCGGCGATCGGAGTTCTTGGCCATCTTCAGACCGATGTCGTCGATCTTCACCAGCAGCGCGACCGCACCGTAGACGATCCCCGTCATCAGCAGCGCGATCACCGCGAGGATGCCGAGCGTCATCCAGATGCTCAGCCCCGACTCGAGGTTCGCGAGCGAGATGAGCATGATCTCGGTGGAGAGGATCAGGTCGGTTCTGACGGCGCCGAACACGAGCTTGTTCTCGTCACGGGCACCCTCGTCGGCATGGGCGTGGTGGAACCCGAACCACTCGAGCACCTTCTCGGAGCCCTCGAAGCAGAGGTACGCGCCGCCGATGATGAGCAGATAGGGCAGCACCCAGGGGGCGAACGCGGTCAGCAGCAGCGCGATCGGGATGATGATCACGAACTTGTTGACCAGCGACCCGAGCGCGATCTTCAGGACCACCGGCAGCTCGCGCGCCGGCGTGAGACCCTGCACATACTGCGGCGTGACCGCGGCGTCGTCGATCACGACGCCTGCCGCCTTGGATGACGCCTTCAGCGCTGCGCTGAGGATGTCGTCGACGACCGCGAGCAGACCAACCGACATGGGACCCCCTGAGTAGTGATGCCGGAGAGCAACTCTAGCGGGCGCGCGTGATCGGATCGCCCGAAGACCGGGGAGCGAGCGACGCGGCCTGGGAGCCGACACCGGAACCGGTGTACATCCACGACACGCTCACCGCGCCGATCCCGCGGTGGAAGGAACCCGGCGCGTGAGCGCGTTCAGTCGGTGAGCGTCGACGTGTCGATCACGAAGCGGTAGCGGACGTCCGAGGCGAGCACGCGGTCCCAGGCCTCGTTGACCTCGGATGCCGAGACGATCTCGACCTCGGGGGAGATGCCGTGCTCGGCGCAGAAGTCCAGCATCTCCTGCGTCTCGGCGATCCCGCCGATGTTGGAGCCGGCGAACGAGCGGCGTCCGCCGATCAGCGTTCCCACGTGCAGGCTGAGCGGCTCGGCCGGTGCGCCGACGTTCACGAGCGTGCCGTCGAGGGCGAGCAGCTTCAGGTGCGCGTCGACGTCGATGGGCGCGGAGACGGTGTTGATGATGAGGTCGAAGGCGCCACGCAGTTCGCGGAACGTCTGCGGATCGTTCGTCGCGAGCGCGCGGTCGGCGCCGAGCGCGAGCGCGTCGTCCTTCTTCGCGAGGGTGCGGGTCAGCACGGTGACCTCGGCACCCATCGCGTGCGCGAGCTTGACGGCCATGTGCCCGAGCCCGCCGAGCCCCACGACCGCGACGCGCGTACCGGGGCCGGCGTTCCAGTGCCGCAGCGGCGAGTAGGTCGTGATGCCGGCGCACAGCAGCGGCGCCGCCTTCTCGAAGGGGATCTCCTCCGGCAGGCGCAGGACGAAGTTCTCGGTCACCACGACGCTGGTCGAGTAGCCGCCCTGCGTGATCGTCCCGTCGACGTCCTTCGCGCCGTACGTGCCGATCGCGCCGTTCAGGCAGTACTGCTCAGACCCTGCGGCGCAGTTCGCGCACTCGCCGCACGAGTTGACCAGGCATCCGACGCCGACGCGGTCCCCGACCTTGTGCTTCGTGACCTCGGAGCCGACCTCCGCGACGAACCCGGCGATTTCGTGGCCGACCGTCAGCGGGTACTGCTGCGGACCCCAGTCGCCCTTGATCGTGTGGATGTCGGAGTGGCAGATGCCCGCCCAGCGGATGTCGATGAGGACGTCGTGCGGGCCGACGTCACGGCGCTCGATGGTGCTGACGGTGAGACGGTCGGTGGCGGAGGGCGCGACGATCGCGGCAACGGTGGTTGGCATAGGAAGAGATTACGCCCAATTGGCGCTCGACGCGCTCGAATCGATTCGATACAATTGTTGGTCGCACCTCTGCGTGTGCTGCTCCCGTATCTCTTTCCGCCCACTCCTGCCTGTCGAGCGACTGTGTCCCCTTCCCTCACCACCGGCGCGCCCTGGCGCGTCATCCTCGCGTTCTCCGTACCGCTGCTGATCGGCAACGTCGTCCAGCAGCTGTATCAGTTCGTCGACACCATCGTCGTCGGGCGTCAGCTCGGCGTCGACGCGCTCGCGTCCGTCGGCGCGACGGGCAGCCTGCTCTTCCTCCTGCTCGGTTTCGCATGGGGCCTGACGAGCGGGTTCGCGATCCCGACCGCACAGGCGTACGGGGCGGGAGATGCCAGGGCCGTCCGCCGCTCGGTCGCGGTCGGCACGATCCTCACAGGCGCGATGAGCATCCTGCTCACGATCGCCGCCCCGCTGCTCGCGGAGCCGGCGCTCGCCGCCATGCAGACGCCGCCGGAGCTCATGGACGACGCTGTCGTCTTCGCACAGGTCAGCTTCCTCGGCGCGGCCGCGACGATGTTCTTCAACTACCTCGCCGCGATCATCCGCGCGATCGGCGACTCCCGCACGCCGCTGTGGTTCCTCACCCTCGCCTGCGTGCTGAACGTCGGCCTGGTCATCCTCCTGGTCGGGCCCGTCGGCTGGGGCGTCGCCGGCGCCGCCCTCGCGACCGTCGTCGCGCAGGGCATCTCGGTCGTCCTGTGCCTGGAGTACCTGCGCCGCCGACTGCATGAGCTGCACGTCAAGCGCGACGACTGGCGCGTCACCCGCGCCGAGATCTGGGAGCACCTGCGCCTCGGCCTGCCGATGGGCTTCCAGGCATCGATCATCGCGATCGGCACGCTCGCGGTCCAGGTCGCACTGAACGAGCTCGGTGCGGACGCCGTCGCCGCCTGGACGGCAGGCTCTCGCGTCGACAGCCTGGCGACCGCGCTCCTCGCGTCGCTGGGTCTGGCCACCAGCATGTACGTCGCTCAGAACGTCGGCGCCGGACGCCCGGATCGCATCCGCCGCGGCGTCGTTCAGGCGACCTGGATCTCGGTCATCGGATCGATCGCGCTCGGCGTGCTCCTCATCACCACCGGGTCGATGATCGTCGAGGTCTTCGTCGGTGACAGCGCCCCAGACGTGGTCGATCTCGCGCACCGCATGCTGATCATCAACGCGTCCTGCTACTCCGTGCTCGGGGTGCTGTTCGTGCTGCGCGGCGCCCTGCAGGGGCTCGGCCACGCGATGATCCCCACGATCACGGGTGTCATCGAGCTCGTCGCCCGTGTCGTCGCCGCCGTCGCGCTGGGTTCGCTGTGGGGCTTCGACGGAGTCGCGTGGAGCAACCCGCTCGCGTGGATCGGAGCGGTCATCATCCTCATCCCGGCGTATGTGCGCGAGCACCGCCGACTGGCGCGGATGCCGATCACCTCGACCGTGTTCACCGAGACGACGCCCATCCCCGTGGTCGGCCCGACGAACAGCTCGCTCGTCGTGGACGCCGTGCTGACCTCGCCGATCGCGTTGCCCGGAGCGATCAATGCTCCGAGAGGAAGGCGAGGGCTCCTTCGCGGAAGGCGCGGGAGCCGGGCGCGTTGAAGTGATGCCGGTCCGGGATCTCGAGGAATCGACCCTGCGGGGCGGACGAAGCCAGGTGGCGTGACCCCTCGATGATCGCGTCCTGCGATCCTGTTGCGAACAGCACCGGTTGCTGCGGGGCATCCGCCGTGTCGGGGTCGATCGTGCGGGAAGCGCGCATGCCCTCCGCGAGGGCGAGCAGAGCGTTCAGATCATTGCCGGGGACGCGCTCGGTCAGCGCGATGTAGTTCTGCGTCGCGGCATCTGCCACCGGCGTGCCGTCCGCGATGTATGCGCGGACCTGATCGAGGTCCAGCCGCGCCAGCGGGATGCCCTCCGGAACGCCGCCGAGCACCGCCCGGGTGATCCGGTCCGGCAGATCGACGGCGACCTGCCAGCCGACCCTCGCTCCGAGCGAGTAGCCCACGTAGCGCGCCTCCTCGACGAGGTACGTGTCGAGCACCGTCTCCATGTCCGACGCGAGCGCGCGGATGTCGTAGCCGTCCGGGTCGTGCGGCTTGTCGCTGAGACCGTGCCCGCGCTGGTCGACGCCGAGGACGAAGTAGCCGGCCTTCTCGAGCATCCGAGTCCAGCCGGTCAGCACCCAGTTGTCGCGCGTGCTGGAGGCGAAGCCGTGCACGATGACGACGGCCGGCGCGTCCGGATCGCCCCATGTGTAGGTCGCGAGGCGCACGCCTTCGCCGACGAAGACCATCTGCGGGTCCGGCATCCGATTCAGTTCCGAGAGGGGGACGGCCATGACTCCATCTTGGCCCCGTGCGGCCGATGAGAGGTGCGCAAGAGAATTTCACAGATCACGCGCTGGATGAACCGACCATTCACCGAGCGTTGCGATCGTCGTCATCTGGGGGTCCTAGCGTGGCGGCGTCGCAGCTGCGGCACTCCCTCTCAGCTTTGGAGCACAGGATGAGACTCGTCCAGATCACCGACACGCACATCAGCCACCTGGGCGGGAGCCCATCGACGAACGCCGCCCGTTTCGTCGAGTACATCAACACTCTCAACCCCGATCTCGTCGTGCACACCGGCGACGTGACGATCCTGGATCCCGACGAGGACCGCGACCGCATCGCCGCCAAGCAGATCCTCGCCGGCATCGCAGCGCCTCTGCGTGTCCTCCCCGGCAATCACGACGTCGGCGAACCGGGTGACGACCCTTTCGGCGATCGCCCCGTGACGAGCGACCGCGTCGCGGCGTTCCGAGCGCATTTCGGCATCGATCGCTTCGTCGACATCGTCGACGGCTGGGCCATCATCGGGTTCAACAGCGAGCTGTTCGACTCCGGTCTCCCCGAGGAGGACGAGCAGTGGGCATGGATCGAGACCCTGCCGGAGCAGGTCGGGCCCCGGCCAGTGGTGATCTTCACGCACAAGCCGGTGCGGGCGTACGCGCCGGAGCACCAGAACACGCACCTGAGCATCGGTCCCGACTCGCTCCCCCGGCTCGAGAAGGTGCTCGCCGAGCTCGACGTGCGTGCCTATGGCAGCGGGCACCTGCATCACTACGCGCTCACCGAGCGCGACGGTGCGGCTGTGGTCTCCGCACCGTCGACGGCCTTCGTGCACCGAGGTGCGATCTCGGCTGACGTCGTCGGACCTGGCCTCGCGCAGCTCGGTGTCGTCGAGTACGAACTGGGCGAACGCGTCCTGCCTGCCTTCCGCGCCCCGCTCGGCATCGTCGAGCCGGAGTTCCTCGAGGTCGAGCAGGCGCGCATCGCACTGGACGCCATGGGCGTCACGCTCTGACCTCTTTCATCCATCCGTATCGCGGCGCCGTTCATCTCGGCGCCGCGACACGGGAACCGACACGTGATAGACCGAAACCATGAATGCGCGAATCGCCGAGCCGCCGATCGGCGGGACCATCGACCACATCCTCTCCGTGCTGCCCTCGCTCATCCCGAGCGCGCAGCGGGTCGCCCGCATCTGTGCGGAACGCCCTGAACAGGTCGTGGAGATGTCGGGCGCCGATCTCGCCGCAGCTGCCGACACGTCTCCGCCCACCGTCACTCGAACGTGCCAGGCGCTCGGGTTCCAGGGCTTCCAGCACCTGCGGATGCTCCTGGTCCGTGATCTCGGCGCGGCGGCTCGAGCGACCCGTTCCAGCGAGGCGGGCACGGCGGGGTGGCTCCAAGGCATCGCTGACGGTGCGGGAGAGATCCTGCGGACTTCGCTCGCGTCCGTGGATGCGGCCGCGTTCGATGCGGCCGCGGGTGCGATCGTCGCGGCCCCGCGCGTGCTGCTCGCCGGCACCGGCGCCTCCGGCCCTGCCGCGCAATCGATCGCGCTCAAGCTGACGATGAACGGAAGGCCTTGCGAGGCGCCGGTCGACGGGGTTTCGCAGCAGCTCACCGCCCGCGTGCTGCGACCCGGTGATGTGTGCATCGTCGTCAGCTCGAGCGGAGCGAACGCCGTCACGCTGGCGGCCGCGGCAGCGGCGAGGGAGGCCGGTGCCACGGTCATCGGGGTGACGAGCTTCTCCCGCTCGGCGCTGGCGGACTACACGGACATCCTTCTGGTCGCGGGTGCGCGATTCCAGAGCTGGGACCAGGGAGCGGTGGGCGCCGGTCTCGTGCAGTACCTTCTGCTCTCCGTGCTGCAGTTGGCTGTCGCCGATCGCATGGACGGCGACGACGCGGAGCGTGCTCGCTGGGCGATCAGGGACGAACTCGGGGCGATTGTCGCCGAGCCGGAGGACTCCGGCGACACGGTGGACGCGGGCTCCGCTCGCGGGGCGTCGTAACGTTTCCCGTCGCACCGGGTGCTGTTGACCTCACGTTCTCCGGTAATTCACTTTCACGGCTCAGGGTAGGCAAGTAAGCGAATTCCACGGGACGGTCCCGCGCGTTAGGTCGCTTACGGGAGGCGACCCATGGGCAGCATCCAGCTCCGCGGGATCGGCCGCAGCTTCAAGAGCACCGCAGCGGTCCGCGATATCACGCTCACCGTCGAGGACGGCGATTTCCTCGTCCTGCTCGGCCCGTCCGGGTGCGGGAAGACCACGCTGCTCCGGATGATCGCGGGACTCCTCGAGCCGACCACGGGTCGCATCCTGCTGGACGGCGACGACATCACCGAACTGCCGTCCAAGAAGCGCGACCTGGCGATGGTCTTCCAGAGCTATGCGCTGTACCCGCATCTCAGTGTTCGCAAGAATCTCGCGTTCCCCCTGCGGGTGCAGAAGCTCGACAAGGAGGATATCGAGCGGCGAGTGCGCGAAGTCGCCGAGGTGCTGGAGATCGATCAGTACCTCGACCGCAAGCCCAAGGAGCTCTCCGGCGGTCAGCGTCAGCGAGTCGCCGTCGGACGAGCGCTCGTGCGCAACCCTAAGGCGTTCCTCATGGACGAGCCGCTGTCGAACCTCGACGCGAAGCTGCGCACGCAGACCCGTCAGGAGCTCACCGCTCTGCACCGCAGGCTCGGCGCCACCTTCGTCTACGTCACGCACGATCAGGTCGAGGCGATGACCATGGCGACGAAGATCGTCGTGCTCAACGCCGGAAGCATCGAGCAGTACGGCACGCCGGACGAGCTCTACGACCGTCCGGAGTCGGTCTTCGTCGCCGGTTTCCTCGGAAGTCCGGCGATGAACCTGCTCGATGCGCGCGTCACCGGTGATGGCGGTCGGATCACGGTGAGTGCCGAGGGCCTCGCCGGCGATCTTCGGATGGGCGAGACCGCGCCGCTCGACGTCGTACTCGGCCTGCGCCCCGAGCACCTCCAGCTCGTGGATGGAGGCACCGGGAACGAGGGCGTGCGCGTGGCCGTGACGGTGGACATCGTCGAGAACCTCGGCGGCGAGCAGATCCTCACCTGCTCCACCGGGGCCGGGCGCCTGCAGGTGCGGACCTCGCGCGACGTGCACGTCTCCAGCGGCGACGACCTCACGCTGCACGTCGCGCCCGAGCACGTCCACCTCTTCGAGCGCTCCTCCGGGCGCCGGCTGGAGTGGGTGCCGGACGCGGCCGCGACGGTCGACGGCGTCCGCTCCGATGACCGCATCCTCGTTCCCTGATCCTCGCAGTCACACCCCCGAGAGAGAGAAAAGATGAACAATCGCTCCCGCCGCATGGGCCTCGTGGCCCTCGCCGCGCTCACCGCCACAGCGCTCGCCGGCTGCGCCGGCTCCGCGGCATCCACCGCATCCACCGGCAGCATGGCGACCCTGACGGATGACGACCAGGTGACCATCACCTTCGAGTCGTACAACCTCTCCAACGCCGGCATCTGGTCGGACACGATCACGACGCTGATCGACGAGTTCATGGCGGAGCACCCGAACATCACCGTCAAGGCGCAGCCGTCCAGTTCCGTCTCCACGGCGGGGAGCGTGCAGCAGCAGGTTCTCGCCGGCGGCGCCCCGGATGTCGCGCAGCTCACGTTCAACGAGCTGGACTTCGCCGCCACCACGCTGGGCGCGCAGAACCTCACCGCGGTCGTGGGGCAGGATGCGCTCGACGACGAATTCGGCGGCGAGTACCCGTACCACGAGCGCGCGCGGACCCTCGCGGACTGGGACGGATCCACCTACGGCATCCCGTATGTGTTCTCCACCCCGGTGCTCTGGATCAACGAAGACCTCTTCACGCAGGCGGGCCTGGACCCCGAGTCCGCCGACCTGTCGACATGGGATGCCGTGCAGGCCGTCGGCGAGACGATCACCGCGGCCACCGGCGAGCCGTCCGTCAGCGTCACCTGCACGGTCACCGGCGGCAATTGGTGCATGCAGGGCCTGTTCCTCTCCGGCGGCGCCCAGGTGCTCAGCGATGACCGTACGACGATCGAGTTCGGATCGGATGCGGCCGTCGACACGGTGCAGACCTTCCGTGACATGTTCGACGCCGGCGTACTCGCCAATCAGGACTCCACCTCGATGTACGAGGCGTTCGCGCAGGGCAAGACGGCCATCCATGTGAACACCTCGGCGCTGCAGGCGGCGTTCATAGGCGGTGCCGAGTCGGGGGATTGGACCCTCGACGCTCGAACGCTGCCATCGTTCGATGATCAGCCGGTGGTTCCCACGAACTCCGGCTCCTTCCTGGCGATGTTCTCCAGTGACCCGAAGAAGCAGGCGGCCGCATGGGAACTCATCCAGTGGATGACCAGCCCGCATGCCTACGAGACGATCTCCACCGAGATCGGCTATCTGCCGTTGCGCAACACGATGACGCAGGAGGGCGGGCCGCTCTACGAGTGGGTCGAGGCGAATCCGCTCGTCACGCCGAACCTCGAGCAGCTCGACGCGCTCGAGCCCTGGGTCTCCTACCCCGGTGACAGCTACGCGCAGGTGGACACCGTGCTCGCCACCGCCATCGAGGATTCGATCTTCTACGGTGCCGACAGCGAGTCGAGCATGCAGGATGCCGCAGAGCGTGCGCAGGGGCTGATCGAATGAGCATCGCCGAAGGAACTCCGGTGCGCCGTCATGTGACCCCCGGCGTCTACAACCTGCGTGACACCGGAGGCTATCGTGCCGCGAAGGGAACGTCGCGCTGGGGCAAGCTGTTCCGCTCCGACGCCCTGCACCTGCTGGATGCGTCCGGACGGTCGTTGATCGCCGATCTCGGCGTCGCCCATATCGTCGACCTGCGCGGTGGCGATGAACTGCGCACCGCGCCCAGCGCATTGGACGGCGTCGCGGTGCGCGTGCATCACCTGCCCGTCTTCGACGAGGCGGCGCCGGCGGCGCAGGCCGACATGCGTCTCGGGCTGGCTCCCATCTACGACCACATGGTCGACGAGCGCGGTGCGCAGCTGGCCGATGCCATCCGAGTGATCGCGGCCGCGGCCGACGACGAGGCCGTGCTCGTGCACTGCACCGCAGGCAAGGACCGCACCGGACTCGTGATCGCCTTCGCGCTGAGTGCGGCAGGCGTCGACCGCGACGATGTCGTGGCCGACTATGCACAGACCGCCGACAACCTGCGCGGCGAGTGGGCCGAGCGGATGCTCGCCGGCTTCCGCGCCGCCGGCGCGGAGCTCACCCCGCAGGTCGTCGAGCTCGTCACCGCCAGCCCGGCAGAGGTGCTCGACGCGCTTCTCGCCCGCGTCGAACGGCAGCACGGCTCTGTGCGCGCCTATCTCGAAGCGAACGGCCTGTCCGCCCCCGATCTCGACCGTCTCGCGGCGGTTCTGGTCGATTGAAACAGAACCTCTGGAAGGACCACACATGAACGATTTCGACGGGCAGTTCCCCGCTCCCGACCACTTCGTCCTGCACCTCTCCGACACGCACTTCGTCGGCGACGGCGGACTTCTGCACGACAGCATCGACTCCGACAGGAACCTCGCCGAGCTCTTCGAAGGCTTCGCGAAGTCGAATACGCGCCCTGAGGCGATCGTCTTCACCGGAGACCTCGCCGACGCCGGGGACCCTGACGCGTACCGGCGACTGCGTGAGCTCGTCGAGCCCGCTGCCGAGCGCCTGGGTGCCCAGGTGATCTGGGTGATGGGCAACCACGACGAGCGCGTGGCCTTCCGCAAGGGCCTGCTCGATCAGGATGCCGATGACAGCGTCCCGGTCGACCGCGTGTTCGACATCAACGGCCTGCGCATCATCGCCCTGGACTCGACCGTCCCGGGCCACCATCACGGCGAGATCTCCGAGGAGCAGCTCGAGTGGCTCGCAGGCATCCTCGCCGAACCGGCTCCCGACGGCACGCTCATCGCGCTGCATCACCCACCGGTCCCCAGTCCGCTCGGATTGATCTCGCTCGTCGAACTGAAGGACCAGGACCGCCTTGCCGAGGTCATCCGGGGGACCGATGTCCGCGGTGTGCTCGGCGGCCACCTGCACTACTCCACGCACAGCACCTTCGCCGGCGTTCCGGTCTCGGTCGCTTCGGCCACCTGCTACACACAGGACCTCAACGTCGTCTACCCCGCAGCGCGGGGGCAGGACGGCGCCCAGTCGTACAACCTCGTGCACGTGTACGGCGACCGGGTGCTGCACTCGATCGTGCCGATCGGGCAGTACCCGACCGTCTACGAGATGACGCCGGAGATGCTCGAGGGGTTCATGAGGATGAGCGCCGAAGAGCGGCTCGCGGCGGCATCCGCGTCGCTGCAGAGCTGACCGTGTTCGTCGCCGTCACCGCCCCTGACACGGCGGCCGAGGAGGTGGATGCGGCTCCGCGTACGCGGCGCCGCATCCGCCCTCGGGCGCTCGTGCCGTATCTGTACATCCTGCCCGGTGTCTTCTTCCTGCTGCTGTGGACGTACAGCCCGCTGGTGCAGACGTTCTCCCTCTCGTTCTACGACTGGAACCTGCTTCCGACGAGCCCGAAGACATTCGTGGGTTTCGACAACTACGTCGACGTCGTCCAGCTGCCCGAGATGCGCATCGCCATCGTCAACACCGTGGTGTACATCGCCGCCTTCCTGGTGTTCTCGCTCGTGCTGCCGATCGTGATCGCCCTCGTCTCCCGCCAGGTGCAGGGAAGAGCGCGCACGGTCTACCAGGCGCTGATATTCGTGCCGTTCCTCATCACCCCGGTCGCGACGAGCGCCGTGTGGCGCTGGTTGTTCGCAGAGCAGGGCGCCTTCGCGACGATCCTGGCCGAATTCGGCATCGACATGCCGAACGTGTTCCGAGACCCGATCTGGGCGATCTGGGCGGTCATCGTGATCGTCGGATGGCAGATGCTCGGATTCGGCGTACTCGTCGTGGCTGCAGGCTTCGCGGGGATCAGCCCGGACTACGCTCAGGCCGCGTCGTTGGACGGCGCCGGTCTCGCCCGAATCACGCGCAAGATCACGATGCCGCTGCTGAGCCCGACCATCGTGTTCCTCGCGCTCATGACCATCCTGCTCGCCGCACAGTGGACGTATCCCATCATCGACCTGCTCACGCAGGGCGGGCCGTCGAACTCCACCACGAACATCTACTACCTGCTGTACCAGTTCGGATTCCAGAACTTCGATGCCGGCATCTCGTCGGCCGCCGGAGTCATCTTCTTCCTCGGCTTCGGCCTGATCGCGCTGCTCTTCCTCGAGTTGCAGGATCGTCTGAGCTTCTACGACAACTGAGAGGTCTTCATGGCTTTCGTCACCGTCGCACCGCCGGCAACCGTTCTGGGTGGAGCCAACAGGGTGCAGTCCACGTCGGAGGATCTCGCCGTCGGGTCTCGTCGCCGAGGCGGCGTGGTTCTCGGGCACGTGATCCTGGTACTGCTCGCGGTGTTCAGCATCTTCCCCGTGTACTGGATGTTCGCGACCGCCCTGCGGGCGCCGGAGGATGCGCTCGACCAGACGCTTCTGCCATGGCCGCTGAGCTTCGAGAACTTCGCCTACGTGTGGGACACGATCCCCATCGGCAGCATGCTGCTGAACACGTTCGGGATGTCGCTCGTGCTCGCGGCCGCGCAACTGCTGATCGCCGTGCTCGCGGCGTATGGCTTCGCGGTGTGGAACTTCGCAGGTCAGAAGGTACTGATGTTCCTGTTCATCGGCTCCTGGCTGGTGCCGTTCCAGGTGACGATGATCCCGAACTACGTCCTGGTGTCGCAGCTGGGTCTGCTCGGGACGATCGGCGGCGTCGTGGTGCCCCAGCTCGCGGGCGCCTTCGCGGTGCTGCTGATGGTGCAGCACATGCGGGCGTTCCCCCGTGAACTGCTGGAGGCGTCTCAGCTGGACGGCCGCTCGAGCTGGGCGACGCTCTGGTCGGTGGTCGTGCCGAACATGAAGCCCGCGCTCGCCGCTCTCGGCATCATGGCCTTCATCTCGGCGTGGAACGAGTACCTGTGGCCGTCGTTGATCATGCGCCAGGGCGACGCCCTGATCCAGGTGGGCGTCCGGAGCTTCCTGACCGCGGAGGGCGACAACTGGGGTGCGACCATGGCGGCTGCAGGGCTCGCCTGCGTCCCTGTGCTGCTGATCTACATCTTCCTGCAGCGCTACGTCGTCGATGCGTTCGTGCGCTCCGGGTTGAAGTAGCCTCCGCAGGCCGCCACGCGGCGGCAGCATCAATCCGGCGGATGAGTCAGGGTAGTTCTTCCGGTGGATGTGCTGGGGCTCGCGCTCGCCTACTCTGGAGATACACAGAGCGCATCGGGGGGTGCACGATGGTGACATCGACAGCAGTGTTCAACGAGTTGGCCGGAGTCTTCGTGTCGATCGGCGTGGGCGGCGCGGCAATCGCTGTGCTGTGCGCGCTGATCGCCATGATCGCGCTGATCCGGGACTCGGAGGGAGTCGTCGGGGGCGCGATCGCCGGCTGGATCGTCGGCACGATGCTGAGCGCCGCCGCTGTGTTCGCACACAACTGGATGCCCACGCTGGTGTCCGGGATCGCGCTGGTCGTCGCCCTCACCGCGGGCGGGATCGTGCGCGCCATCGTCGTCGGACGGCCGGCGCGGCCCGTCGTCGCAGTCCGTCCTGCCGAGGCGGCAGCGCCTGCGAAGCCGGCGAAGCCGGTCGTGGTGGACGCGCCCCGTCAGCCGGCGTTCGAGGTGCCGCGCGCGGCCTTCGACGCCGGGTGACCGCGCTCGCGCATACCTCGGACGCGGCGTCCGAACGAGGCTGAGGTCGGCGGCTCCGCTCAGCGGTGGTCGCGGTCAAGGTGCTGGCCAGCGACATCGCCCGACGTGACGCGGCCCGCCTCGCGAGCGCGCAGCTCGACGCGACGGATCTTCCCCGAGATGGTCTTGGGCAGTTCGGGAACGAACTCGATGATGCGGATCCAGAGGTGCGGAGACAGTCGCTCCCTGGCGAACGTGTAGATCGCGCGCGCCGCAGCGGTCTCGTCCCCGGCATCCGGGCGGAGGCAGACGTACGCCTTCGGAACCGAGAGTCGCGTCGCATCCGGGCTCGGCACGACGGCGGCCTCGATCACGAGCTCGTGCTCGAGCAGCACCGACTCGAGCTCGAACGGTGAGATCTTGTAGTCGGATGCCTTGAACACGTCGTCCGCGCGACCGATGTAGGTCAGGTATCCGTCCGCATCGCGCGTGGCGATGTCGCCGGTGTGGTGGAAGCCGCCTTCGCGGGACTGCGCGGTCTTCTCGGCGTCCCGGTAGTAACCGGCCATGAGGCCCGACGGCGCTTCGGCGAGGTCGAGCGCGATCTCTCCCTCGGATCCGGTCACCGCACCCGTGACCGGATCCAGCAGCACGACCGGGTAGCCCGGCAGCGGTCGACCCATCGAGCCGTCCTTCACGACCTGGCCCGGGGAGTTGCCGACGCAGGCGGTCATCTCGGTCTGGCCGAAGCCGTCGCGAATCGTCCCGCCCCACGCCTCGCGCACCCGCGTGATCACCTCCGGATTCAAGGGCTCGCCGGCGCCGACGAGTTCGCGCGGAGGATGCGCCAATCGGCCGAGATCGGCCTGGATCAGCATCCGCCAGACCGTCGGCGGAGCGCAGAACGTCGAGACCTGATGCGTGTCCATGACCTGCATCAGGGTGTTCGGGTCGAAGCGGTCGTAGTCGTACACGAACACGGTCGCCTGCGCGAGGAAGGGGGAGTAGAAGCTCGACCAGGCGTGCTTCGCCCATCCCGGCGACGAGATGTTGAGATGGACGTCCTCCGGCCGCACACCCAGCCACCACATGGTCGACAGATGACCGACCGGATACGACACATGCGTGTGCTGCACGAGTTTCGGCCGGCTGGTCGTGCCCGAGGTGAAGTAGAGCAGGCTGGTGTCGGATGCCGGAGTGGGCCCGTCCGGCTCGAAAGTCTGCGGCGCGGTCGCCGAACCGGCGAAATCGATCCAGCCCTCCGGCGTCTCGCCGACCGCGATCCGCACGAGATCCCCGTCGACCCGGTCGGCGAGCGACCCGAGGGTGACGACCGCCGTGGCCTCGCCGTGCTCGATGCGGTACGCGAGATCGGATGCCGAGAGCAGCGTCGAGGTCGGGAGGGAGACCGCCCCGATCTTCGTGATCGCGAGCATGACCTCCCACAGCTCGATCGAGTTGTTCAACATCACGATGACGTGGTCGCCGCGTCCGACTCCGAGGCGCAGGAGCCAGGTGGCGACCTGGTCGCTCCGGCGGGACAAATCGTCGTAGCTCCAGGTCCGCACGCTCAGGTCGGCGGAGACGATCTGCACGGCCGGACGATCGGGGTGCTCACCGGCGACGACATCGAACCACTCGAGTGCGAAGTTGAACGCGTCGAGCCGCGGCCAGCGGAATCCGGCTCTGGCGCCGTCGTAGTCGGTGGCGTGATCGAAGAGGAAGTCGCGCATCTCGCGGATGGCGGTCGTGGCGGCGGTGGCAGGACGGCGCATGGGTTCCATCCTGCACCCGGCTGCCGATCTGCGCGCCCGGGCGGCGCCTGCCTCACCCGAGCAGCCCGCGTCCGTCTCGGAGCTCGAAGACCAGTTGCGTCTCTGTGCCCCGCACCACCGGATGGACGGTGATGTGCTCCAGGACGATGTCGCGCAGGGCGGCGGCATCCTGTACGGCGACGTGCACGAGGAAGTCGTCGACTCCCGCAACGTGGAACACCTGCAGCACGCGGGGGATCGCCACGAGCGCGTCGAACAGCGCTGTGACCTTCGCGCCGGTGTGGTTGGCCAGGCGCACTTTGATCATCGCCTGCAGCGGGTAGCCGAGCGCGGCCTCGTCGAGGCGGATGCGGGTGTCGCGGATGATCCCGCGGGTCCGCAGCGATCGCACGCGATGCGCGCACGTGGATTCGGCCAGCCCGAGCTGCGCGGACAGCGCTTTGTTCGTGATGTCGGCGCGCTCGCCGAGGACGGCGAGGATCTGCAGGTCGAGTTCGTCCAGGACCGGCGGTGTTTTCGACAAGGTCACGAGTCCTCCGGCGTCCGGTGTTGCTCAGAATCGCATCATCAGCATGACTAGTTGTGGATGCTGTTGAATCATCCCATTTCTATTGTGATATCAGCAAGCATGGGTGCATGCATCCCGACACGATGGCCGTGCACAGCGGCCGAGAAGACCTCGCCGCCCTCGGCATCCACGCGCTGCCCATCGACCTGTCCACGACCAACCCGCTGCCCGACGTCGAGCGCGGGGGAGAGTCCTATGAGGCGATGGCGACCGGTGGTCGCCCGCCCGTCGACGGGAGCATGGTCTACGCCCGGCTGTGGAACCCGACCGTCGCACGCTTCGAGGACGCCCTCGCCGAGCTGGAGCACGCCGAAGCCTCCGTCGCCTTCGGATCGGGGATGGCCGCGATGACGGCGGCGATCCTCGCGCTGTGCGGTGCGACCGGTCGCCGGCACGTCATCGCGGTGCGTCCGCTCTACGGCGGGACGGACCATCTGCTCGGCTCCGGGATGCTCGGCGTCGACACCACATACTGCGACGCGTCCGAGGTGGCTTCCGCGATACGGCCAGACACCGGCCTCGTCGTCGTGGAGACGCCCGCGAACCCGACCCTCGAGCTCGTGGACATCGCCGAGATCGTGGCGGGCGCGGGTGAGGTCCCCGTGCTCGTCGACAACACCTTCGCGACTCCGGTGCTGCAGAATCCTCTCGATCATGGCGCCGCGCTGGCGCTGCACAGTGCGACGAAGTACCTCGGCGGCCACGGTGACGTGATCGCCGGCGTCATCGCCTGCAGCGAGGAGACCGCCGAGGCGCTGCGTCGCGTCCGGGCGGTGACCGGTGGTCTGCTGCATCCGCTCGGCGCCTACCTGCTGCACCGTGGGCTCACGACCCTGCCGATCCGGATGCAGCGCCAGCAGGAGAGCGCGCAGCGCATCGTGCAGTGGCTCATCGACCGGCCCGAGGTCGAGGAGGTCTTCTTCCCGGGTCTCGACGGCGACCCGCACGGCATTCTCGAGCGTCAGATGCGCGGCACCGGCGCGATGATCGCGATGCGCGTGCGCGGCGGATACGCGGCCGCGAGCAGCGTGGCCTCCGGCGTTCGCCTGTTCACGCACGCGGTTTCGCTGGGTGGGGTGGATTCGCTGATCCAGCATCCGGCCGCGCTCACCCATCGGCCGGTGCCGGCTGAGGCGCGACCCGGTGCCGACGTGCTGCGGCTGTCGATCGGCCTCGAGCATCCGGACGACCTCATCGCCGACCTCGCCCAGGCCTTCGCTGCGGTTCCGTCAGTCGTCGGCGAGCCAGGCGCCGAAGGCTTCGAACGAGGAGGGGCGGCCGAGGAACGAAGCCACGAGCTCCGCGGCATCCGCTGATCCGCCTCGTGCGAGCACCTCGTCGCGGTATCGGCCGGCAACGCCGGGGGCGAACAGGTCAGCCGGGTCGAATGCGCTGAACAGGTCCTTGGCGATGACGAGGCTCCACATGTACGTGTAATAGGCCGAGCTGTACGACGTCAGGTGCCCGAATCCGGCCTGGAAATGCGTGTCGGGCAGGCGTGCGATGACCGAGTAGCGCTCCGACAGCTCCTGCATCGCGACGTCGTGATCGGCCGGGCGCTCCCGGTGCAGACGGTAGGACACTGCTGAATAGAAGATCTGCGTTCGGACCGCGCGTCCTCGGTCCGAATCGGCGGCCTCGCGCATCCGGCCCACGAGATCGGCAGGGATCGGGGTGCCAGCGGCGTCCAGAGCGAACGTCTGCAGGATGTCGGCGTCCCAGGCCCACTCCTCCAGCATCTGCGACGGCGCCTCGACGAAGTCCCACTCCGTCGCCACCCCCGAGAACCGCGCCCAGATCTGGTCGCCGCCGAGCACATGGTGCAGCAGGTGACCGAATTCGTGGAACAGCGTCTTGACCTGCTCGTGCTCCATGAGCCCTCGAGGGAAGTTGCACACCAGGACGCCCTCGGGCAGCTGGATGCCGCGCACACCCGTGACCAGATCGAACTGCGCCGCGTGCTTGTACTTGCCCTCCCGCGGGTGCAGGTCGAGATGGATGCGGCCGATCCGCTCGCCGTCTCTGAGCACGTCGTAGCTGGAGACCTCCTCCGCCCAGACCTGGGCGCCCGGCACCTCGCGATAAGTGAGGCCGAACAGGCGTCCGGTCACGTCGAGCAGGCCCTGACGCACGCGGGAGAAGTCGAAGTAGCGGCGCACCTCCTGCGCGTCGACGTCGTACTGCTCACGACGCAGGCGCTCGCCGTAGTAGTCCGCGTCGGCCGTCGTGATCTCCGTGATCCCCGGATCGTCCTGGCGCGCACGGGTCAGCAGTGCTTCCAGGTCCGCTTCTGCGCGGTCCTTCGAGAGCTCGGCGATGCGCTCGATGAAGTCCCCGATGGCGTCGCCGGTGCCGATCATCTTCACCTCGGCGTCGAAGTCCGGCCAGGACGCGTAGCCCAGC
The DNA here is from genome assembly GCF_042267585.1 of Microbacterium sp. NPDC056234. Taxonomy (NCBI): domain Bacteria; kingdom Bacillati; phylum Actinomycetota; class Actinomycetes; order Micrococcales; family Microbacteriaceae; genus Microbacterium; species Microbacterium sp. NPDC056234. The sequence continues at coordinate 367,452 of NZ_JBHJTE010000001.1, read as the reverse complement.
AGGTTCGCCTGCTCGGCGCGCAGATCGAGCAGTTCGTGCAGCAGGGCGTCGTTGGCCGGCCAGCCGCGGTCGTTGTAGGCGCGGGCGATCTCCTCGCGCGCGGCGGCGTCATGGGCATAGGCGCGGAACGGGCGGAAATCCGGGTAGTCGGTCGTGATCTCGATCAGCCCGTCCTCGCCGGCCGGGTGCGCGGTGATGAAGTCCTCGGGGAGGCCGGCCAGACGCTCGGGCGCGATGCGGATGCTGCGGACGTCGTCGCGCACATTGCGGGAGAACTCCTGATCGACGATCGTGATGCGGGCGCTGATCTCGGTGAGACGGGCCCGTGTCGCGTCGTCGCGGTCGACGCCGCCCCTGCGGAAGTCGCGCAGGATGCGTTCGAGCAGGCGAGCGGCTTCGGGGTCGAGGCCGTCCGCATCGAGCGCGGCGAAGACCTCGTAGAGCTCGCGGTCCTGATCGCGCTCGGTGACGAAGGCGGATGCCTCCTGAAGCGCCCGCTCGGCCAGTTCGCGGGCCGCGGCATCCGGGTGCACCTCGGCGAGCAGCTGCGTGAAGCTGGATGCGTTGGCGGTCGCGATCTCGCCGAGGTTCCACAGCTCCAGGGTCTCCCGCGGGGTGCGGGGGGCGCCGTCCTTGAGCCGGGCCACGACATCGCGAGCGGTCGCGAGCTCGGTCTCGGCGCGTTCTTGGATGAACGCGTTCCAGTCGTCGGCGGGCAGGGCGAGCGGTTCCAGAGCCATGCGCTTCAGCCTACGGCGACGTTCGGACAGGCCGGCGCGCGAACACGTGCCGTCCGATCAGGCCCTGCCGAGGTGCGAACAGGTACACCAGCGCGAAGGCCGCACCCTGCACGACGACGACCAGCCCGCCGGGCGCGGCGTCCAGCCAGTAGCTGAGATAGATGCCGGTGACGCTGCACGCCGCCGACAGCACGGGGGCGATCAGCAGCATCCGGCCGAACCGGTCGGTCAGCAGCTGCGCTGTGGCGCCGGGGATGATGAGCATCGCGACCACGAGCACCACACCGACCACCTGCAGCGCCACCACCGCCGTCAGTGCGAGGACTCCGAGCAGCAGCGCCCCCAGCATCCGCGGCGAGAGCCCGATCGCGAACGCATGCGTCGGATCGAACGCGTACAGGGTGAGGTCGCGCCGCTTCACGAGCAGCACGGCGAACGCGACGGCCGCGAGGATGCCGACCTGCACGAGGTCGCCCACCGACACGCCGAGGATGTTTCCGAAGATGATGTGGTTGAGGTCGGTCTGACTCGGCGTGACCGAGATGAGGACCAGGCCCAGGGCGAACAGCGTCGTGAAGACGATGCCGATCGCGGCATCCTCCTTCACTCGGCTGGTGCCGCGGATCGCCCCGATCAACGCCACCGCGAGGAAGCCGAACACCAGGGCGCCGAGCGCGAACGGCGCTCCGATGACGTACGCGATCACGACGCCGGGCAGCACCGCGTGGGAGACCGCGTCGCCCATCAGCGACCAGCCGACCAGCACCAGCCAGCACGACAGCAACGCGCACACCACGGCCGCCATGACGGTCGTCGCGAGCGCGCGGACCATGAAGTCGTACTGCAGCGGTTCGAGGATCCAGTCCCAGATCACGAGTCGTCCTCCTCGGCATCCAGTCCGAACGCCCTGGCGAGTCGGGCGGGCTCCAGAGCCTCCGGGACAGACCCGTGGAACAGCACGCGGCGCAGCAGCAGCACCGCTTCGTCGGCGAGTTCGGGCAGCGCGTGCAGGTCGTGCGTCGACACCAGGACGGTGCGTCCGGATGCCGCGAGTTCGCGCAGCAGCCGCACGATCGTCGCCTCGCTGCGCTTGTCGACTCCGGCGAACGGCTCGTCGAGCAGCAGGATGCCGGCATCCTGGGCGATCCCGCGGGCGACGAACGCGCGCTTGCGCTGCCCGCCGGACAGCTGACCGATCTGGCGGTCGGCGAGGTCCTGCAGCTCGACCCGCTCGAGTGCGTCGTCGACCGCCGCGCGGTCGGAGGGCCGCGTTCGCCGGGTGATGCCCTGCCGGCCGTACCGGCCCATCATGACGACGTCGCGCACCGAGACGGGGAACGACCAGTCCACGTCCTCGCTCTGCGGCACGTAGCCGACCAGGCCTCGACGCCGCGCGGATGCCGAGTCGCCTCCCGCGAGCGCGACCGTCCCGGTCGCCGGGCGCACGAGGCCGAGGATCGATTTGAACAGCGTGGATTTGCCCGAGCCGTTCATGCCGATCAGGCCGGTCACGCGTCCGGCTTCGACCGTGAGCGAAACATCCTCCAGCGCGAGCACGTCGCCGTAGCGCACCGTGACATCGCGGACCTCGATCGCGCTCATCCCGTCAGCCCCGCGACGATCGTGTCCGCGTCATGGCGGATGAGGTCGAGATAGGTCGGGACCGGCCCGTCGGCCTCCGACAACGAGTCGACGTAGAGGACGCCGCCGAACTCAGCATCCGTCGCCTCGACGACCTGCTGCATGGGTTTGTCGGACACGGTCGACTCGCAGAACACGGCGGGCACGTCGTTGTCGTCCACGAACTCGATCACCTGGGCGATCTGCTGCGGGGTGGCCTGCTGCTCGGCGTTGACGGGCCAGATGTAGGCCTCGGTCAGGCCGGCATCCCGCGCGAGGTACGAGAACGCCCCCTCGCACGTGACCAGCGCGCGCTGGTGCTCCGGCAGATCGGCCAGGGCCGCGACCAGATCGTCCTGAACCTGCTGCAGGTCGGCCTTGTAGGCATCGGCGTTCGCGGCGTAGTCGTCGGCGTGTTCCGGATCCAGGTCCGCGAACGCCGTCGCCATCGAGTCGACGTAGAGCTGCGCGTTCGCCGGGCTCATCCAGGCGTGCGGGTTGGGTGTGCCGGCGTACGCGTCGCCGGTGATGTCGATGACGTCGACATCGTTCGAGACGACGACGTGCGGGACGTCGATCGTCTCGACGAATTGGCGGAACCACACCTCGAGGTTCAGTCCGTTGTCGAGGATGAGGTCGGCATCCGCCGCGTCCCTGATGTCTCCAGGGGTGGGCTCGTAGCCGTGGATCTCCGCGCCGGGCTTGGTGATCGACTCGACGCGCAGGTGCTCTCCTGCGACGTTCTGTGCGATGTCGGCGAGGACGGTGAACGTGGTCAGTACCAGCGGTCGGCCGTCATCCTCGGCCGCGTCGGGCCCGCTGCATCCGGAGAGCAGGACTGCGCCGGCTGCGAGGGATGCCACGGCGATGCGGGGATTTTTAGGCACACCGAAAAGTTACCTTTTCGGTGTGCCTAAAACAACCGGGTGCCGCCGCCTGCTCACGGCGGATCCGCCCACGGCGGATTCCGGCTCCGCATCGGATGACGCGGCGCACGCTGGATCCATGAGCGAAGAAACCCCCATCCCGCAGTTCGGCCCCGAGGCCAGGCGTGCGCTGTTCCACGAGCGCGTCCTCGTGCTCGACGGCGCCCTCGATGACGACAACGGCACGCTGCTGATGACGCAGCTGCTCACCCTGTCGGCCGAAGATCCGGTCGCGGACATCGCACTGTGGATCCATTCCCCCGGTGGCTCTGTTCCGGCGATGCTGGCGATCCGCGACCTCATGCATCTGATCCCGAACGACGTGGCGACTCTGGCGTTCGGCATGGCCGCCAGTGCGGGCCAGTTCCTCCTCTCCGGAGGGGCGAAGGGCAAGCGGCGCGCACTGCCGCACTCGCGGATCCTCATGCATCAGGGGTCGGCCGGCATCGGCGGATCCGCCGTCGAGATCGAGGTGCAGGCAGGCGACCTCCGCCAGATGCGCGACACCGTCCTCGGACTCATCGCCGAGGACACCGGCCAGCCGGTCGAGCGCATCTTCGACGATTCGCTGCACGACCGGTGGTACACGGCATCCGAAGCGCTCGACTACGGATTCATCGACGAGATCATCGCCTCGACCGCCGAGGTGTTCCCGCGCCGGCGCGCGCGGGTCGGACTGGGAGGACAGTCATGAGCAGCTACACGATCCCGAACGTCATCGCGCAGCATCCGCGCGGGGAGCGCATCATGGACGTCTACTCGCACCTGCTCGCCGAACGGGTCATCTACCTCGGTACAGGCATCGATGCCGGGGTCGCGAACGCCCTGATCGCACAGCTGCTGCATCTCGACGCGGACGCTCCAGACGCCGGCATCCAGTTCTACATCAACAGCGAGGGCGGCGATCCGGGCGCGGCGCTGGCGATCTACGACACCATGCAGCACATCCGACCGGCCATCGCGACGACGTGCGTCGGCCAGGCGATCGGCCCGGCGGCGCTGCTGGTGGCCGCCGGAGCCGTGGGGCAACGGGCGGCGCTGACGCACGCCCGCATCGTGCTGCATCAGCCGGCCGGTCAGTCGCGCGGCGCGATCCCCGACCTCATCCTCGCCGCCGACGAAGTGGTGCGCGTCCGGTCGGATCTCGAGGCCGTGCTCGCGCGGCACACCGGGCGATCGGTCGAATCGCTGCGGCTCGATACCGACCGTGATCGGGTGTTCACGGCATCCGCCGCCCAGGAGTACGGGCTCATCGACACCGTGCTCGGGGAGCGCGGCTGACGCGGGCGCCCCCGCAACGGTGCCGCCGGTGAAGCGGTGCCGGGTCAGGCGGCGAGGGCGAAGGCGCCGCGGCCGACCGAGGCCGAGACGGATGCCGGAGCCGACCGCAGTTCGTCCGCGACGGCGCTGGTCAGCTCGATGAGGCTGGTGTCCAGAGCCCCCGCGATCGCGGCGATCATCTCGCTGGACGGCTCCTTGAGCCCGCGTTCGACCTCGGAGAGGTACTGCGGCGAGACGCCCGCCTTGTCGGCGGTCTCGGTGAGGGTCTCCTCGCGGTCATGCCGTCGGCGGCGCAGCTGGTCTCCCAGCAGGTGACGCCAGAGCGGCTCCGGATCGCGATTCGCAGGACGCGGGAACGGGACGATGTCGGCCATGCCTCACGATAAGCCGCTGTGCGCACGGTGATCGAGGCGTTCTGCTCAGAGCAGAAAGGCGCCGGTCGCGGCGCACACGACCGGCGCGCGGTCACCGGCGCGCTGGGTATGGCTGCTGTGGCAGGATCGGCGTTGTGACCACCCACGTGAACGCTGACAACTTCGTCCGTGCCGAGACGGACCGGATGTTCCACGATCTGCAGGTGGGCGCCGGTGGCGTCAACATCTTCCTGCACAACCGTCAACCGGCCGCGATCGATCGGCAGACGGTCATCCGGCTGAACCGCGACACCCTCTACAGCTTCGCCGTCGTCGATGTCTCGGAAGGGGCCACCCTCACGCTCCCGGATGCCGGTGAGCGCTATCTGTCGGCGATGATCGTGAATGAGGACCACTTCGTGCAGGCGGTCTTCCACGACGCCGGCGACCAAGAGCTCCACGCCGATGATCTCGGCAGCGACTATGTCGTCGTGGCCGTGCGGATCCTCGTCGACCCCGCCGATCCGGAGGACGTCCGGACGGTGGCGGCCCTGCAGGACGGCATCCTGCTGACGAGCCGCTCGGCGGAACCCTTCGAGTATCCGGACTACGACGCACCGTCGTTCGACGAGACGCGGGACGCGCTGCTCTCCCTCGCCAGGAACCTGAACGGCTTCGACCACATGTTCGGTGGGCGCGACGAGGTCGAACCGGTGCGCCATCTGATCGGGACAGCCGCGGGATGGGGCGGGTTGCCCACCAGTGAGGCGGCGTACTTCGGGGTGGATCCGCGGTTGCCGGTCGGGCAGTACGAGCTCACCGTCGGGGAGGTGCCGGTCGACGGGTTCTGGTCGATCTCGGTCTACAACGCCCAGGGCTACTTCGAGCCCAACGACCGCGACGCCTACACGGTAAACAACATCACCGCCGTGAAGAATGCGGACGGCTCGACGACGGTGCGGTTCGGCGACTACCCGCCGGAGACGCCGAATGCGATTCCGGTCACGGACGGGTGGAACTATCTCGTGCGGCTGTACCGCCCGCGTCCCGAGATCACCGACGGCAGCTGGACGTTCCCGCAGCTCGGAGCGTGACCCGACCTCCGCACGAGACCCCCACCGCATCGCACATCGGGACGGATTAGGATGTGTCGCGAGCTTCGCGCCATCCTCCCCCATCGCTCCGCTTCAACGGCGTTCGCCGATGCCGTCCTGCGGAACCGTCAGAAAGGCTCCTCATGAGCGAAAACGCCGACAACCGCGACGAACGAGAGCCCGACTTCTTCGACCAGCTGGTGCAGGGCGGCGGGAGCGCTCCGCGGGAGCAGGCCTCTTTCACGCAGGCCTTCCGCGGGTACGACAAGGGCGAGGTGGATGCCGCGTTCGCCGCGTTGCGTTCGCAGCTGCAGCGTGCTGAGACCGATGTCGCGCTCGTTCGCAGCGGCGCCAGCGGCGAGGCAGACGCCGTGCGCGCCGAGGCCGAGGCCGTACGCGCCGAGCAGGACGAGCGCATCGCCGAGCTGGAGGCGACTGCCGCCGCTGCGCAGGCGCAGGCCGCTGAGCTCGAGCAGCAGGTCGCCACGCTGACCAGCGAGCTCGTCGAGGCGCCGAAGAAGGATGGCGACGACGAGGGGTCGCGCTTGCAGTTCGAGGCCGTGCTCCGCGTCGCCGAGGAGCAGGCGACCGTCCTCATCCAGAACGCCGCCACGCAGGCCGAGCGGCTGCTCGAGGCCGCGCGCGAAGAGGCAGAGGCCAAGCGCGCTGAACTCGCCGCGGATGTCGCCCGCATCACTGCTGAGGCGCAGTCCGAAGCCGACCAGGTGCGCCTGCGCATCGACACCGAATACACCGCGCACGAGGCGCGCATCGCCCGCGAAGCGGCTCACGCCTCCGAGAAGGTGACGCAGGCCGAGCAGGAGGCCGCGGCGGTCCGCGCCGAGGCCGAGAAGGGTTCGGCGGCACTGCGTTCGATGGTCACGCGCGAGACCCAGCAGCAGCGTGCCGATGCCGAACGCGAGGTGCGTGAGATGAACACGCGCGTGCTCGAGTTCGAGGAGAGCCTGACGCGTCGCCAGAACGATGCGCAGCAGGAATTCCTGACGCTGCACAACCAGGCCGTCGCGCATGCCGAGCGCATCACGAGCGACGCGAACGAGCAGGTGCAGTCCTCGCTGGAGCACGCGCAGCGCATCTCCGCGAAGGCCGACGACTACGAGCGGCTCATGCGCTCGCAGGCTCAGACGATCGAATCGGATGCTCAGGTCCGCGCTCGCGAGACGCTCGACCGGGCGCGGGTCAAGGCCCAGAAGATCGTGGAGACCGTGATCGGGCACACCACCGAGGTGCTGCGCGACGCCGAGGACCGCACGCGTCAGCTGCGCTGGCAGCAGCAGCAGCTGAACAGCTTCATGGCCGAGGTGCGCGAGCTCATCCGCCCCGACGGCGTGCTCACCGCGACCCCGACGGACGAGGCTGAAGAGGACGCCCTCGACGACGACGAGTTCGTCGACGCTGTCGACGTCGCCGATGAGCTCGAAACCGCCGAGGACTCCGACGCCCGCTGAGCGGGACGGGCGCGGCAAACCCGGACAACACCGGCCGTCTCCGTTCGTTTCGGAAGGCAATGCGGGGTAACAGTGCTCACCCTCGCGGGGGTGCTGACTAGCCTCGCCGCATGAGTCATGTCCTGAGCGCCGCCGAGCTGTCCGAGCTGATCGCCACCGAACCCCGCCTCCGCCTGCTCGATGTGCGCTGGCGGCTCGATCGCCCCGATGGCCGAGCGGACCACCTCGCCGGGCATATCGCCGGAGCGGTGTACGTCGACCTCGATGGCGAGCTCGCTGCACCGGGGGATCCGTCGCTGGGACGGCATCCTCTCCCCGCGAGCGCAGACCTGCAGGACGCCGCCCGGCGCTGGGGAGTGAACGCCGGCGACGTGGTCGTCGCGTATGACGACGTGCGGGGCATCGCCGCGGCGCGGGCCTGGTGGTTGCTGCGTCAGGCCGGCGTCGACGTGAAGATCCTGGACGGCGGGCTGCGCGCGTGGACCGCGGCGGGCCATGTGCTCGAGTCCGGCACGGTGACTCCGACTCCCGGTGACATCGAGCTCGCCGAGATCGGCGCCGATGCCCTCTCGATCGACGAGGCCGCCGTGCTCCCGGCATCCGGAATCCTCATCGACGTCCGTGCACCCGAGCGCTACCGCGGCGAATCCGAGCCACTCGACCCGGCCGCGGGCCACATACCCGGCGCGGTGAACGTGCCCACCGGCGAGCTCTTCGCAGCGGACGGACTGCTGCTCGGGCAGGACGCGCTCCGGCGGCGGTTCGCCGACGCTGGCGTGACCGAGGACACGCCGGTCGCGGCATACTGCGGGTCCGGCATCGCGGCGACTCACACCGCGCTCGTGCTCAGCGAGATCGGCATCGAAGCCGCGGTGTTCCCCGGTTCCTGGAGCCAGTGGTCGCGCACCGATGGCCGTCCGGTCGCGACCGGAGCACGCCCACAGGGCGGCGTCGCCGAGGCGGTGCACGCGTGAGCGCCCGCCGCGCGCTGATCCTCGGCGCCATGGTCCGCACGATCGGCGCATATCCGTCCGGGTGGCGGCATCCGGACGCCCACGACGACCCGGCACAGGATGCCGAGATCCTGCGCGAGATCGCCCGCATCGGTGAGGATGCCGGTCTGGACTACCTCTTCTTCGGCGACTGGCTGGCCACCGGGCCCGACCTCGAGTTCGCGAACCCGTACCTGCTCGCCCGCATCGACCCGGTGAGTGCGGTGACCTATCTCGCGGGCGTCACGTCCAGGATCGGGCTGATCGCGACCGTCAACACCACCTATGCGGACGCCTACACGTTCGCACGCTCGAGCGCCTCGGCCGATGTACTGAGCGGCGGCCGCGTCGGCGTCAACTTCGTCACCGGCGCCGAGCCGCGCGCCGCGGGCAACCACGGCCGCGACCTCCATGCGGACAACGCCACCCGCTACGACCGCGCCGAGGAGTTCGTGAACGCGGTGCGGCGGCTGTGGGAGTCGTGGGCACCGGATGCCTGGATCGCGGACAAGATCGGTGGACGACTCATCGACCCCGCCGGCCTCCACGCTGCCGATCACGACGGCGAGCACATCCGGGTCACCGGTCCTCTCAACACCGCTCGCCCGCCGCAGGGACAGCTGCCGATCGTGCACGCGGGGACTTCGGAGCGGTCGCGCGCTCTGGCGGCCCGCCATGCGGATCTCGCTCTCATCGGAGCCCCGACGGCAGAACTCGCGGCTGCCGCACGGGTCGAGCTCCGGGCGGCAGCCGTCGCCGCGGGGCGCGACGCCGACGACATCCGCATCATCGCACCCGTCCTTCCTGTCGTCGCCGAGACGAGCGCACAGGCGCAGGCGATCGTCGACGACCTGCTCGCGCTCGTCCCGCTCGACGAGGGCGGGGGCGTGCCCGATGCCTTCCCGGAGAACCGATCGCTCGCGTCCCTCGCCACCGCGTTCGCGCTGGATCTGGACCCGACCATCGGCGTCGATGCCATCGTCACTGCGGAGCACACGGACGCCCTCCCGGATGCTGCTGCGGCGCTCGTGCACCGCGTGCAGCGGCTCACCGGGCGCTCGATCGGAGGCGCGCACGCGCTGACCTGGCGCCCCGTCCTCGCGCTCTGGGCCGTCCCCGCGGCATTCGTCGTCGGCACCGGCGCTGAGGTCGCCGATCACCTGGCGCAGTGGTACGAATCGGAGGCGATCGACGGCTTCAACGTCCTGTCCGCGTACCAACCCGGGCAGTTCCGCGCCTTCGCAGAACTCGTCGTTCCTGAATTGCGCCGGCGAGGCCTCCTCTCCGACCGGGCCGACCCGGCGGTCACGCTGCGCGAGCGCCTCGGACTCGCCGACCCGGTGCCGGCGCACACGCCGCAGCCGGCCTGACATTACGCCCCGTTTCGAGCGGTGTCGGTGTGTGACCCTGCACCCGATGCGACCCTGCGAACGGCTCATAGCGTGAGCGCACACACCTCCCAGAACCAGGAGCACCCATGTCCCGCAGCATCCTCAGAATCGCCGTCGCGAGCGTCGCGGCGACGGCGCTGCTCGTACTCACCGCGTGCACCGGCAGCACCAACCCGACCTCCTCCGACGCATCGAACGGCGAACCGGTCGCCGGCGGGACGCTCGTCTACCTCGAGCACCAGGCGCACACGACGCTCTACCCGCCATCCGCCGGTTTCTACCCGAACGGCGGACTGGCGAACAACCTGTTCGACCGGCTCGTGTGGCAGGATCCGGAGACGCTGGAGCTCAAGCCGTGGATCGCCACGGACTGGGAGATCAACGCTGACGCGACCGTGTACACCTTCAACCTGCGCGACGGCGTGACGTTCTCGGACGGCTCGCCGCTGGATGCCGAGGTCGTCGCCAAGAACTTCGACCTGTACGGTCTCGGCGACCCCGAGCGGGGGCTCACCGTCTCGGAGGCCATCAACAATTACGACCACAGCGAGGTCGTCGACGACGACACGGTGACTTTCCACTTCTCGGCGCCGGCCCCCGGATTCCTCCAGGCGACCTCGACGAACAACTCCGGGCTCGTCTCTGCCGACACTCTCGACTTCACCCTCGAGGAGTTCGCACCGGGCAATTCGACGAACGTCGTCGGCTCCGGCCCCTTCACGATCACGGACGAGACGATCGGCACGAGCCTCACGCTGACGGCCCGCGAGGACTACGACTGGGCGGCTCCCGATCGCGCGCATCAGGGACGTGCCTACCTCGACGAGATCCAGATCACCGTGACGCCCGAGGACAGCGTGCGCGTCGGCGCGCTGACCTCCGGTCAGGCGGACTACATCCGGTACGTGGAGGCCCAGGACGAGGAACAGGTCGAATCGGCCGGCTTCACGATCTACGCCCCGCAGACCAACGGCGTCGACAACCACCTGAGCCTGCGGTTCCGCAGCGGGATCCTTTCCGACATCCGGGTGCGCCAGGCGCTCATCGCCGGCATCGACCGCGAGGAGCTGAACGAGGTCATCTACACGGACAACTACCCGGTGGCGACGTCGATCCTCAGCCAGGGCGCGCTCGGTTACGTGAACACCGACGAGTACTACACGTTCGATCCGGACCGGGCCGAGTCACTGCTCGACGAGGCCGGCTGGACGGTCGGTGCCGACGGCATCCGCGAGAAGGACGGCGAGCCGCTCACCATCGTCGTGAGCGAGGCGGCCGCGCAGCCGCGCTCATTCGAGGCCCTCACCCAGATCAGTCAGCAGCTGAAGAAGATCGGCGTCGACTTCCAGATCCTCCGAGCGGATGCCGGAACCTTCGCCGAGGCGATCAGGGATGCCGAGCAGGTGCCTGTGAGCAACTCGATGGTCGCACGTGCCGACCTCGACGTGATCAAGAGCCAGTTCTACTCGGCCAACCGCAACTCGCTGCTGAACCTGAACTACGAGGACTCCACGATCGGCGACGAGAAGCTCGAAGAGCTGCTGCGTGCCGTCGCCTCGGAGCCTGACCCGGCGAAGCGCCTGGAGAACAGCGCGGCCGTCCAGGTCTACGTCGCCGAGCAGGCCTACGTCATCCCGCTGTTCGAGGAGCCGCAGGTGTACGGCGCCGCCGACCACGTCCATGACGTGAGCTTCGAGTCGGTCGCCCGCCCGAGCTTCTACGAGGTGTGGCTGGACAAGTGATCCCGCCGGCGTCGGGCTCCCCACGGGGCGCCCGACGCCGGACAGCCGTTCCCGACGAAAGGCCATAATGCGATACATCCTGCAGCGCATCTCGCAGGCGCTCGTCGTGCTTCTCGTCGCGTTCACGGCGGCGTTCCTGCTCCTGCAGGCGCTGCCGGGTGACGCGATCATGATCAAGTACGAGAACCCCGAGCTCGGCCTCTCTCCCGAGCAGATCGCCGACGTGCGGGAGCGCTTCGGCATCGACAGCCCGCTCTGGCTGCAGTACATCCACACGCTTCTCGGGTTCCTCGGCGGTGACTTCGGCTACTCGCTGCAGACCGGGACGCCCGTCAGGCAGCTCCTCGTCGAGGCGCTGCCGTACACCCTGGTGCTGGGGCTCATCGCCCTGATGCTCGCTGTCCTGCTGGCCATCGGAATCGCATTCCTCGCCAGCATCCCGCGGCTCGCCTGGCTGCGCGAGTTCATCCGGTCGGTGCCCGCGCTGATCGTGGCGGTGCCGACGTTCTGGTTCGGCATCATGCTCGTGCAGATCGTGAGCTTCCAGCTCGGCTGGGTGTCGGTGATCAACCCCGGCCCGGTGGAAGGGCTGATCCTCCCGATCCTCACGCTGGCGGTGCCGCTGTCCGCACCGCTCGCCCAGATGCTCATCCGCAGCATCGACGAGGTGTCGGCGCAGCCGTTCGTCGCCGTGGTACGCGCCAAGGGCGCATCCCCGACCTGGATCCTCGGGCGCAATGTCGCCAAGAACGCGCTGCTGCCGTCCTTGACCATCGCCGGGCTCATCCTCGGCGACCTCATCGGCGGCGCCGTCCTGACCGAGACCGTTTTCGCGCGGCCGGGCATCGGTCGGCTCACCGAGCAGGCCGTCGCAGGCCAGGACACCCCCGTGCTGCTGGCGATCGTGGTGCTGGCGACGTGCTCGTTCGTCCTGGTGAATCTGATCGTCGACCTGCTGTACCCCGTGTTCGATCCGCGGCTCGCGAGCCGCCTGAAGGCAGGAGCATCCGCATGAGCCGTGTCGCGATCGACGACCAGCGCGAGCAGGCAGAGGAGCTGCTCGACGGGATCGAACTCGACGACGATCTGCTGGATCCGGGCGACCCCCAGCATCCGGCCCGCGTCTCGTGGACGGTGCGGCTGCGCCGGGTCAGGCCGACCGTCGTGCTGAGCTGGCTCGTCATCGGGATCGCCGTGCTGTGGGCGTTCGTCCCCGGCTGGTTCACGGCCTACGATCCGATCTCGGGCGATGCGGCGGCCGCGCTCCAGGCGCCGAGCCTCGAGCACCTGTTCGGCACCGACGCCACCGGTCGCGACATGTACGCCAGGGTCGTGTACGGCGCCGTGAATTCGCTGTCCGGCGCCCTCATCGCGGTCACAGTCGGACTCGCGGTCGGCACGCTGCTCGGCGTCGTCGCGGGCACCATCGGCGGCGTCGTGGACGACATCATCATGCGCGTGGTCGACGTGTTGCTCTCGATCCCCGGCCTGCTGCTGTCGCTCAGCATCATCATCATCCTCGGCTTCGGAACCGTGCAGATCTCCATCGCGGTCGGAGTCGGCAGCATCGCGAGCTTCGCTCGACTGGCACGATCGGAGGTGCTCCGAGTGCGGGGGAGCGACTACGTCGAGGCCGCATACGGCAGCGGCGGACGATTCTGGCCCGTGCTGTTCCGGCACGTGCTGCCGAACTCCCTCACACCCGTGCTGGCGCTCGCCGCGCTGAACTTCGGCGGAGCGATCCTGGCGATCTCCGCGCTCGGCTTCCTCGGCTACGGCGCTCCGCCGCCCACCCCCGAATGGGGGCTCATGATCGCCGAGGGCCGCAACTACATCGCGACCGCGTGGTGGCTGACGAGCCTCCCGGGCCTCGTGGTGGTCGTCGTGGTCCTCGCCGCCAACCGGCTGAGCGCAGTCGCCGCAGAGAGAGGACGCCGCGGATGAGTGACGCGATCCTGACCGTTCACGATCTCGAGGTGTCCTACGAGGTGGGCGGTGTCGCGTATCCGGCCGTCCGCGGTGTCGATCTGACGCTGCGGCCGGGGCAGGTGCTGGCCGTCGTCGGGGAGTCCGGGTCTGGCAAGACCACCACGGCCCAGGCCGCGACCGGGTTGCTCGCCGGCAACGGGCGCATCACGGGCGGCCGGGTGCTGCTCGGCGATCTCGATGTCACCGGCTGGACCGACAAGCGGTTCGCCGCTGTCCGAGGTACGCGGATCGGATGGATCCCACAGGATCCGAACAACTCGCTCAATCCGGTGAAGAGGATCGGCGACAGCGTGGCCGAGGTGCTGCGAGTCCATCGGTGGAAGGACAGGGTGGCCCGCGACGAACTGGTCCTCGACCTGCTTGATCGCGTCGGCATCCCAGAGCCGGACATCAGGGCCCGGCAGTATCCGCATCAGCTCTCGGGAGGAATGAAGCAGCGCGTGCTGATCGCCAGCGCGATCGCGCTCGAGCCTGAGCTCCTCATCGCTGACGAGGCGACGAGCGCCCTCGACGTCACGGTGCAGAAGACGATCCTCGACCTCATCGACGATCTCCGCCGCGAGCGAGGGACCGCGGTGCTCATGGTCACGCACGACCTCGCCGTCGCCGCCGACCGGTCGGACACGGTCGCTGTGCTCAAGAACGGCCGCGTGCGCGAGACCGGGCCGACAGCCGAGGTTCTCGGCAGCCCGGCCCATGCGTACACGCGACAGCTGCTCCGCGATGCGCCCTCGCTGAGGCTCGGTGAGCTGCCGGTTGTCCGCGAGCGCCTCGAGATCCCGGATGACGCGGGCCATTCCCCGGCACCCGAGATTCGCGTGACGGACGTCGTCAAGGAGTACTCCAGAGGGCGACGCCTCGAACCGCTCCGCGCAGCGGACGGCGTCTCCTTCGAGGTGCCCACAGGGACGACGCACGCGATCGTCGGCGAATCGGGGTCGGGCAAGACGACCGTGGCGCGCATCGTGATGGGTTTCGTGCCGGCGACGAGCGGTTCGGCGGTCGTCGCCGGACGCAAGGCGACGGCGCTCCCGCGGAGCGAACTCCACGCATTCCGCCGTGACGTCCAGCTGGTCTACCAGAACCCGTTCAGCTCGCTGGACCCGAAGCAGAGCATCGGCGCGATCATCGCCGAGCCGTTGCGGAACTTCGAGAGCGCGTCCGCATCGGACGCCCGTGCACGTGTCGAGGAGATTCTCAACAGGGTCGCGCTCGCCCGCACCGTCCTCGGGCGCAAGCCGGGGGAGCTGTCCGGCGGGCAGCGCCAGCGCGTCGCGATCGCACGAGCGCTGATCGCGAACCCCCGGGTCGTGGTGCTCGACGAGGCCGTCTCAGCCCTGGACGTCACGGTGCAGGCTCAGATCCTCGGATTGCTGCAGCAGCTGCAGGCCGAGCTCGGCGTCACCTACCTCTTCATCTCGCACGATCTCGCGGTCGTGCGCCACCTCGCCGACACCGTGTCGGTGATGCATCGCGGTCGCGTCGTGGAGGCCGGAGCCACGGCATCCGTCTTCGACTCCCCGCAGAACGACTACACCGCGCGCCTGATCGAAGCGATCCCGGGCGCCGCATGGACAGGAGCGCACTCATGACCCTTCGGACAGCCTTCTTCACCCGCCTCCTCGACGATGCATCCCCGGCCGAGAGGTTCCGGCTCGCGCTGGAGCAGATCCAGCATTCCGAGCGCTTCGGCGTCGGGCGTGCGTGGGTCGCACAGCATCACTTCCGCGCGACCGAGGGCGGACTGCCCTCGCCGTTCGTCTTCATCGCGCACGCGGCGGCGCACACGAGCGAGATCCGATTGGGGACCGGGGTGGTCACGCTCACACTGGAGGATCCGGTGCGGGTCGCCGAGGATGCCGTGGTGGCTGATCTGCTCGCCGGAGGGCGGGTGGACCTCGGGCTCGGCAGCGGCGGGACGCCCACGTCGTTCGCGCCGTTCGGGCTCGCTCTGGAGCACAAGACGGCCGACTACGAGCGCAAGCTCGCCGCGCTGGTCGCCGCGCTCGCCGGGGAGGAGCTGCCGGCGGGCAACCGCCTGCATCCGCCGGCCGGATCGCTCGCCGATCGGGTATGGCAGGCGACGTTCTCCTCCGCCGGCGGTGTGCGGGCGGGAGTGCACCGCCACGGTCTGCTGCTCTCCCGCACGCAGCCGCGGCCGGCAGACCGCCCTGCGGCGTCGCTCGCCGAGATCCAGGAGCCGATCGTCGACGCCTATCTGGCGGCACTGCCCATCGGAGCGGTGCCGCGCATCACGGCGTCGCGCAACGTGTTCGTCTCGGAGACTCCGGTGGCTGGCGCAGCATCCGATCATCCGGAGCAGGTCGACGCGCACGTCGGCACCCCGGAACAGGTGATCGCCTCGCTCTCCGCCGATGCGACGCTGCGGCATGCCGACGAGATCGCCTTCCAGGTACCCGATGTGCACACGCCGCACGCACTCATCCTGCGCTCTATCGAACTGTTCGCCACCGAGGTCGCCCCCGCGCTGGGCTGGGATGCGACCGCCCCCGCCATCGAAAGGACATCATGACCGACATCGTCGACGACCTTCTGGAGGTGGAACCGGGGTCCACGCTCGCGGATCTGCGTGCCCGCCGTCCGGAGACCAAGGGCCAGATCCAGGCCAGCTACGACGCCCTCTTCACGCCCGTCGATGACAGCGAGTTCACGGTCGCCGAGCGGCTGCTCGTCGCCGCGTTCGCCGCACGACTCGGGGGAGAGGACCTGCTCGCGGGGCACTTCGCCGACCGGGCGCTGCTCGCGGATGCCGGTCGTGCCGAGGTCGTCCTCGCCGAGGCGGCAGCCGCGGCGACGACGGGTCCGTACGGCGCCTTTGCCGAAGCCGGGCTGCAGACCGAGAACACCGCTGGCCCGGTATACCGGGCGAATGCCGCGCGCGCTGCTCTCGGCGATCGCCTCTCCGCAGCGCTGGAGCACACGCACCTGCTCGTGTTCCGGCCGCGCGAGGCCGCGACATCCGATCTGGATGCGCTCGTCGACGCGGGATGGAGCATCGACGGCATCGTGACGCTGTCGCAGCTGGTCTCTTATCTCGCCTTTCAGCAGCGGGTGGTCGCAGGCCTCCGCGTTCTCGCCGGGCAGGCGCAGGCATGACCGACACGACCACGACGACTCTCACGCATGACGTGCCCCATCCGGAGGGTTTCACCCAGGAGCATCTCGGCTGGGTGCCGCATCTCCCGCCCTACCCGGTCGAAGATCTGACCGAGCGGCACTTCACCGGTCTCGTCGACCGGGCGCGGGCGGAAAGCGACTACTTCCGTCTGCTCGTGCGCGACCCGGAGATCCTGGCGGCGCGGACCCGTACCGACAAGGACATCTTCTACAACGTCTCGGACGGGCTGCCGCGTGCCGAGCGCGAACTCGCGGCCGCGGCCGCGTCGCGGGTCAACGGCTGCGTGTTCTGCGCCTCCGTGCACTCCCGGTTCGCATCGCATTACAGCAAGCGCGACGCCGACGTGCAGCGTCTGCTCGATGAGGGCGTCGGCGCCGACCTGGGCGAGCGGTGGAACGCAATCGTCGAGGCCGCGGCAGCGATCACGTCGACGCCGTTCGCCTTCACCGGCGCGCACGTCGCCCGGTTGCGTGCCGCAGAGCTGTCGGATGCCGAGATCTCCGATGTGATCCACGGAGCGGCGTTCTTCAACTGGGCGAACCGTCTGATGCTGTCTCTCGGGAGGGCGACTCCGCCGGACGCCCGCTGAGCGAGCGTGGGACCACCCCGTCATACGCTGGGACCATGTCCCATTTCGTGAGTGCCGCCGAACTGTCCGACCTGATCGTTCGAGAGCCCCGGTTGCGGGTCCTCGACGTGCGCTGGCGGCTCGGCGGCCCTGACGGTCACCCGGAGTACCTCGAAGGGCACATCCCCGGAGCGGTCTACGTCGATCTCGAGACCGAGTTGTCCCGGCACGGCCGACCGGACGAAGGCCGGCATCCGCTGCCGGACACCGAGACGGTTCAGGAAGCCGCGCGCCGCTGGGGCATCGACGACGGCGATCCGGTCGTCGTGTACGACGACTACCGAGGACTCGCCGCGGCGCGCGCCTGGTGGATCCTCCGGCAGGGCGGTGTCGACGTGCGCGTGCTGGACGGCGGGTGGCCGGCCTGGCGCTCGTCGGGCATGGTCGTGGAGTCCGGTGCCGTGGCCCGTCAGCCGGGCGCCGCGACGCTGACGGACATCGGCGGCGGCAGTCTCACGATCGACGAGGTCGCGGTGTTCCCGGCATCCGGTGTCCTTCTGGATGTGCGCGCCGCCGAGCGCTATCGCGGCGAGACCGAGCCGTATGACCCGGTCGCCGGACACATTCCCGGCGCGGTCAACCTGCCGACGGCCGCCCACCTCGAAGCGGACGGCACCGCGCGCGGCGCGGTCGAGATCCGTGCGAACCTGGCCGCCGTCGGCGTCACCGACGAGACGCCGATCGCCGCCTACTGCGGGTCAGGCATCACCGCCGCGCACACGGCTCTGATGCTCGCCGAGGCCGGCATCGACGCGAAGATCTTCCACGGCTCATGGAGCCAGTGGTCGAACACCCCCGGTCGTCCGGTCGCGACCGGACCGCAGCCCGGCTGACGAACAGCCCCCGCGCTCATTCCCGCTCGCCGTACCCCCAGCGCAGGAGGAGCATTCCGGGGCCGAAACGGCGGCGGACCTGCAGGACGCTGGAGCCGGACGTGATCGTGAGCGGCGTGAGCTCGACGCCATCCGGTGTCTCCTCGCCGCCTTCGATCCAGTCCGGCAGTGCGTCGGGGTGGAACCGTGTCCACAGCACAACGTCGCGCGCCTGGCGCGCGACGCCGTGCCCGGTCTCGCGAACCGACGGGTACCCGGGTGGCACCTCGAACGCCCACTCGATCATCGTCATCTGCGCGCTGTCCACCGGCTGGTCCAGCTTCAGTGAGAAGCCGTGCACCTGCCCGGACGGATGCGAGTGGCGTGCCGTGATGCGACCTCCGGCGATCGCGCGGAAGACGGGTGCCGGCGTCGCTATCCCCGGGGTCATATCGACGTACGGCACGTCGGTCAGCAGCCCCGACATCGACTGGACCAGCGTCCTGGTGGTGCGGGAGATGACGTTGCCGTCCGCCCCGACATCCGTGACGGCATGCGTGCTGACGTCGCGCGCGAGGTCGAACTGCGGTGCACCGAGCGCGTGGAACACCTCTGTGACGGCATCCTCCACGCTGCTCTCGCTCAGCGGGAAGGCGGGCGGGCCGACGGGCCCGATCCGCTGAGTCGGGCCGACGAGACCCGACAGCGATCCACTCGGAAGGCGCAGCAGATCCTCGATGTCCGCGACGGCGGCCAGTGATTGCGCACCCTCAGGGCGACGTGCGCCGGAACGCCAGTAGCTCAGGGTCGCCATCGACACCGGATTGCCGTTGTCGCGCAGCTTCTTGTTCAGCCAGGCCAGCGTCGCACCGCGCGCGAGGATGGCGTCCCGCAGCGCTTCGGCGAAGCCGCCGTCGCCGGCTTCACGGACGTCAGGATCGTCCATCACAGACCTCCCCCAGGTATGTGAACGGTGTTCTCGTAGATTCGAGCATACGACCAGGTGCTTTCGTCGAGGGGCTCCAGACGGAGGCCGAGGTCGCTGGGTCGATTCGTCTGCGAGCAGGAGCCCGATCGCAGACGAGGACGGCCGGCGCGGAGAAGCCCCTGTACCGCGCCCACATGGAGTCCGACGGCTGCCTGGGGATGGCCGTCGGACTCCATCGCTGTGCGCACCGGCCGTCCGACAGCAGGCCGGGTCGGCGCCGGTAGACTGGAGTCGACCACCATCAGGACCGAGGATCAGTCATGTCTGCCCCCGCCCGCACCTTCACGGTGCGACACATCCAGCTGCTGCGCGCGGCGTTCGCGGCGATCGCGGCACTGATGGTGACGTTCACCTCCGACCACTCGGCTGCGATCGGCCTCGCGGTGTTCAGCGGCTTCGCGATCGTGACGGGTTTCGTGCTCGTCGTCGGCGCCTGGCTCGCCGTCGAGCCGGGGCATCGCTGGTCGTACGTCCTGCTCGCCGTGATCGACGGGCTCGCGGGCATGATCGCCGGCATCCCGCTCCTTCGCACCGAGGACATGTTCTTCATCATCGTGGTCTCGTGGGCGCTGCTGTCCGGTGCCGTCGAGATCATCGTCGGCCTGCGCGGCCGCCGCTCGGATGACCCGCTCGCGCGCGATCAGCTGCTCATCGGCGGCCTCGGCATCCTGCTCGCCGTCGCGCTGCTGCTCATCCCGGCCGGATTCTCATCCGACTACACCGTCGATGAGGCGGGCACGTTCCAGTTGACCGGCATCATCCTCGGCGTCGGGATGCTGGGCGGATACGCCGCCCTGGTCGCGGTGTTCCTCGGCATCGCCGGATTCACGCCGTCGCGCGACGCTCAGACCCCCGCCGCCGATGCGGCCCCGCTCTCCGGAGGTGCGGCATGACCGACGACAAGCCCACCCGCCGCGAACTGCTGCGTCCTCTGCACCTGCTCGGCATCGCCCTGGCGGCCGGGGTCTTCGCAGCGGCGGTGACGCTGGTGACGACCGGTGCCTTCACGGCGCGCGTCAACCTGGCGATCGCGAACGGCACCTACGAGGGTCTCAGTCCCGTCGCGCTCGGGCTGGTCGTCGGAGGCGGAGCTTTCATCGTGACCCTTCTGGGCATCGCGATGCTCATGCTCGCCGTCGACCCCGCGCAGTACGGGGACGACGAGGTCGACCGGCCGGTCCTGTACGACGACGAGCCGGACGCCGACGAGAAGCCCTGATCGCGCGTCGCGTCGGCCGCACCGGATTCGGTCACTCCTGGGGCGGGATGCCTCGCGTCCCGGCCCCACCCAGGTGGCGCATGTAGTCGCCTCCGCCGCGGTGACGCGGCGAATTGCGACCCGTGCCTGCCGGCATCCCCTCCGCGCGAAGAACTAGATCTCCTCCGCGCGAAGACCTAGCGCGCGAGCTGCTCCGCGATGCCGGTGTAGGTCGCAGGCGTCAGCGCCAGCAGGCGCTGCTTCGCGGCATCCCCGATCTCCAGAGTCTCGACGAAGGCCGCGAGATCCGCGGCGCCCACCCGGTTTCCGCGCGTGAGCTCCTTGAGCAGCGCGTAGGGGTCGGTGATCGTGGAACGACCGGCGACGACCTCGGCGCGGATGACGGTCTGGATCGCCTCCGCGAGCACCTCCCAGTTGCTGTCGAGATCGTGCAGCAGCACGTCGCGGCGCAGCGAGATGGCGTTCAGACCGCGGCGGAGGTTGTCCAGCGCGAGCAGCGAGTGCCCGAACGCGACGCCGATGTTGCGCTGCGTCGTCGAGTCGGTGAGGTCGCGCTGCAGGCGCGAGGTGACCAGGGTCTGTCCGAGCGTCGCGAGCAGCCCGCCCGCGATCTCGAGGTTGGCCTCGGCGTTCTCGAAGCGGATCGGGTTGATCTTGTGCGGCATCGTCGACGAGCCCGTCGCGCCGGCGACGGGGATCTGCGCGAAGTAGCCGAGCGAGATGTACGTCCAGATGTCGGTGGCGAGGTTGTGCAGGATGCCGCCGGCGTGACGTACGCGGTCGTAGAGCTCGACCTGCCAGTCGTGCGATTCGATCTGCGTGGTCAGGATGTTGAAGTCGATGTCGAGCGACTCGATGAATGAGCGCGAGATCTCCGGCCAGTCGGCGTCGGGCTCGGCCGAGATGTGCGCCGACCAGGTTCCGGTCGCGCCGGAGAACTTCGCCAGGAACTCGGATGCCGCGATCTGGCCGCGGACCCGCTCCAGACGCCACGCGAACACCGCGAGCTCCTTGCCCATGGTCGACGGCGTCGCAGGCTGCCCGTGCGTGCGCGACAGCATCGCAGCGTCAGCGTGCTCCACGGCCAGCTCGCGCAGCTTCGCGATCACACCGTCCAGTGCCGGCAGCCACACGCCGAGCACGGCACGCTTGACGGTCAACGCGTAGGAGGCGGAGTTGATGTCCTCGCTCGTGCACGCGAAGTGCGTGAGCTCGGCGATGCGGTCAAGGCCCAGCGCGGACAGCCGGTCGCGCACGAGGTACTCGATGGCCTTGACGTCGTGCTGCGTGACGGCTTCCTTCTCGGCCAGCCAGTCGATCTCGTCCTGCCCGAAGTCGCGGTAGAGGGCGCGCAGGCGCTCCTTGTCGGCATCCGACAGGGGCGAGGTCTCGAACAGCGAGCGGTCGGTGAGCGCGATCAGCCATTCGACCTCGACCTCGACGCGGGCGCGGTTCAGGCCTGCCTCGGAGAGGAAGTCGCCGAGTCCGGAGACGGCGGCGGCGTAGCGCCCGTCGAGGGGGCTGAGCGGCTGGACGGGGAGAGGGGCGTGCGAAGTCAGGGGAGTCCTCCTGATCAGGGCCCCTCGAGTGCGGGGCGTCGTGCGGGCTGGCGCAGGGCCGGCTCGAGCTGGCGGAACAGGCCCCGGGTCGACGTCTCAATCATACCGAGCACGGCATCGAACATGTCCGGGCCGGCGTAGTAGGGGTCCGGGACGTCCGTGGTCTCGGTCGACGGGTCGAACGAGAGCAGGAGCGTGACCTTGCCCTCCTCGTCCTCATCGTGCGCCCACTCGCGCAGATTGCGCTCGTGCGTGCGGTCGAGCGCGACCACGAGATCGTTCTCACGGAAGGATGCCGCGGTGAACTGCCGTGCACGGTGGCGCGATCCGTCGTAGCCGCGGCGCTCGAGGGCCGCGAGCGTGCGATGGTCGGCGCGTTCGCCGAGATGCCAGTCGCCGGTTCCTGCGCTGCTCGACACGATCCGGGAGCCGAGCCCCTGCCTGTCTGCGAGGTCGCGGAACACCACTTCGGCCATCGGGGAGCGGCAGATGTTGCCGGTGCACACGAAGATGACGCGGAAGGGTTCCGGGTCGGTCATGGATTCCATTCTGCCGCCGCGCGACTGCTCCTGCACAGGTCGGATTGTCGACGTCTTGTCCCCGGACGCCGTGGAGGGCGTGAATCCGCGTCACGGAACAGGGGCGGCGAGCGGCATTCTGACCGTCATGTACTCCACCGAGATCGCCAATGACGGGGCCCCGGAGCAGATCTGGGGCCGGCATGCCGCACGCCGCTTCGTCAACGATGCCATAGAAGCGCTCGAAGAAGCCGGTGTCGCACTCGCTCCCCTCATCACCGACACCCAATGGCAGGCCAACGGTGTGCGCAAACTGCACGGCACCATCGACGGCTTCCGCGAGCAGTGCGCAGGGGCGGAGTCCTCCCTGCGGATGAGGCTGTGGGAACTGGAGGCGGCGAGGTGAGCGACGACGGCGATGTCGAGATCACGCACGGCGGGGCGATCTCCGTCGACACCGAAGCGCTGCGCGATGTCGCCGCCCGGCTCGGCTCGATCGGCGCCACCGTGGGCCGGGGGGCGGATGCCGCGTACACCGCGCATCGCTGGATCACCCAGACCGCCGAGCTCTCGGCCGAGGTCGACACGGTCGAACTGTGGGCCAGCGGCGATCGCCTCGCGGCGATGCGCACACGGATCGACGAGGTCGTCACCGGCACACTGCTCATGGCCGACGCCTACGAGTTGGTCGAGCTGCGGGCCGAGTACGAGGCGCTTCTGCTGAGGGATGCCGCAGCCGCCGACACCCTGCTTCCGGACATCATGGATCTCGAGGCGTCCGACGAGCGCCTCGGACCCATGGCCGACCATCTGGTGAAGCTCTGGGAGGACGGGCGGTACGAAGGCCTGGACAGCCAGTTCGACATCGCCACGACGGTGACGGGCGTGAATTTCGGGACCATCACGTCCATCGCCGCGATGCTCGGAAGCTCGGTCGTGTTCGGCACGCTGCCTGCGAAGGCGAAGCTCGATGGCTGGCCGGACACGGTGAAGGTCACGCCGGTGCTCACCTCGACCCCGGTCGCACCGCCCGCGTCACTGGCCGACGGACTGCGCCGCTTCCCCGCTTCGGAGGATGCTCAGGTGAAGGTCGAGAAGTACTCCTTCGAAGGCGGCGGCGAGCACTACGTCGCGTACGTCAAGGGCACGCAATCAGGGCTCTACGGCGCGAGCGAACCCTGGGACATGAAATCGAACGCCGAGCTCTACACCGGACAGATCTCGGCGTCGTATCAGGCGACGCTCGATGCGCTGCACCAGGCGGGTGCCCAGCCCGGCGACGTCGTCGACGTCTACGCGCACTCGCAGGGCGCCATGGTGGCGTCCTATCTCGCGATGGGCGGCGAGTTCGACGTGCAGATGGTGGTGACGGCCGGCAGCCCGGTGCAGCCGACGCTGCGCGATGACCAGCTGCTCATCCAGTTGCGCCACACCGACGACGTCGTGAACGCGCTCGCCGGCGGCGGCTCGCCTGACGGCACCGGTTCCGCCGACAGCGTGGTCGTGCAGCGCGAAGGGGACCCCGGGATCAGTCTCAAGGATCTGATCCTCGAGCCGCACATGATGGACGCCTACATCGAGACCGCCGAGCTCGCGGATGCGTCCGGCGATCCGCGCCTTGCGGCCTACCTCGACCGGCTCAGAGACTTGGCCGGGGCCGTCAGCATCGAGTCGACCGAGTACGTCGCCGATCGAACGGGGCGGGTCGAGTGACGCGTCAGGCGCGGCTGCGCTTCTTCTGCGGCCGCAGGATGAAACCGAAGATCGCGTTGATGATCGAGATCACGAGCGCCGCGACGATCACCCACCAGAAGTTGCCGACCGAGACGCCCCAGCCGAACCCGCTCGTGATCCAGGCGGTCAGCCAGAGCAGGAACCCGTTGATCACGAAGCCGATGAGGCCGAACGTCAGGATGTACAGCGGGAACGCGATGATCTTCACGATCGTGCCGACGATCGTGTTCACGATGGCGAACAGCGCGCCCACCAGCAGCAGCGTGAGCACCATCTGCAGGTCTCCGCCGGGTGGGAAAGGCGTGACCGTGATGTCCAGTGCAGGGATCAGCGCCGCCACCCAGAAGGCGAAGGCGTTGATGACGACCTTGACGACGAAACGCATGATCCCACCAGTCTCGCATGCGAAACCGAGGACCTGCCACGGCATCGGCCAGTAAACTGGCACAAACCTGCCCGCCTGAGCCCTGAGGCCGACGAGCCATTGAGGAGTCGCCAATGCTGACGATCCTCGCGGTCTTCCTCTTCTCGTCCCTCGTCCTTCCCGCCCTCGTCAGATGGCTCGGTGCACAGGCGTTCGCGATCGCCGCGCTCGTCCCCGCGGCGGCGTTCGTCCACGCGCTCGTGCTCACCCCGCAGGTGCTCGACCCCGAGACGACACCGTTCGAGTCGATCGCCTGGATCCCTCAGCTCGGTCTGAATCTGTCGATGCGCATGGACGTGCTCGGATGGATCATGACGCTCATCGTCACCGGCGTCGGCGCACTCGTGCTGCTCTACTGCCGCTGGTACTTCCACGACAGCGCCGCGGGTCTCGGGCAGTTCGCCGGCGTCCTGCTCGGCTTCGCGGGTGCCATGTACGGCCTGGTGCTGACCGACGACCTCGTCATGCTCGTGATGTTCTGGGAGCTCACCAGCATCCTGTCCTACCTGCTCATCGGCCACTATCGAGGTCGTGCAGCCAGCCGTCGAGCCGCGCTGCAGGCACTGCTGGTGACGACGCTCGGCGGCCTGGTCATGTTCGTCGGCGTCGTCCTGCTGGTGGTGGATGCCGGAACCTCCAGCATCTCCGCGATGCTCGAGACCCCGCCGACAGGGCCGATGGTCAACGCCGCGATCGTCCTGCTGCTCGTCGGCGCGCTGAGCAAGTCCGCGATCTTCCCGTTCCACTTCTGGCTCCCCGGCGCCATGGCGGCGCCGACTCCTGTCAGCGCATATCTGCATGCCGCGGCGATGGTGAAGGCCGGCATCTACCTCATGGCGCGCTTCGCGCCGATCTTCGCCCTCAGCGAGCCATGGCGGCCGATCGTCGTCTCGCTCGGCGTCTTCACCATGCTGCTCGGCGGATTCCAGGCCCTGCGCGAGACCGACCTCAAGCGTGTTCTCGCCTTCGGCACGGTCAGCCAGCTGGGCTTCTTCACCGTCGTCGTCGGCTACGGGACGCAGGCCGCAGCCCTCGCCGGACTCGCCCTCGTCATCGCGCACGCGCTGTTCAAGTCGGCGCTCTTCCTCATCGTGGGCGTCATCGACCGACAACTCTCGACCCGTGACATCACCGAACTCTCCGGTGTCGGTCGACAGGCCCCGGTCATGGCCACCGCCGCGTTCATCTCGATCGCGTCGATGGTCGGCGTCGTGCCGACGATCGGGTTCGTCGCGAAGGAGTCGGCTCTCACCGCGCTGCTCGACGACGCGCTCGCCGGGTCGCCGTGGGGCATCGTCGCCATCATCGGGGTCTCGCTCGGAGCAGTGCTCACCGCTGCCTACGGCATCCGCTTCCTGTGGGGCGCCTTCTGGACCAAGCGCGACGCGCAGGGCGACCGGATGCCGGACACCCCATGGCCCGACCCGCCGGTCGGCTTCCTGTCGGCGCCCATCATCCTCGCCGGCGTCACTCTTGCGGCCGGTGTCGGTGCGCCGGCGGTCGATATCGCCCTGCAGGGATACGCGCTCACCGCTGCGGAGGGGCTCAGCGGCGAAGGTCCGGGGCACCTCGCTCTCTGGCACGGGTTCGAACCGGCGCTGGCGATCTCGATCCTGTCGATCCTGCTCGGACTCGGCGTCTTCCTGCTGGCCAAGACGACGGGGTGGGATCGGAAGCCGAGGATCCTGCCGTTCACGGCATCCGATGCGTACTACCTGATCACCCGCGGGGTCGACCGGCTGTCGGTGTTCACGACCTCGCTCACGCAGCGCGGTTCGCTGCCGGTGTACGTCGGCACGATCTTCATCGTCCTCGTCCTCGCCGAGATCACGGCGCTGCTCGCGGTCGATGTCGACCGGCTCGAACTGTCCGCATGGCACACCCCGACGCAGCTCGTCGTCGCCCCCATCATGGCCGCAGCCGGCATCGTGGCCGTCCGGGCGCGGAAACGTTACACGGGAGTCGTGCTGGTGTCGGTGACGGGACTGGGCATGGTGGTGCTGTTCGCCACCAGCGGTGCGCCCGACCTCGCGCTCACCCAGATCCTGGTCGAGACGGTCACGCTGGTCACGTTCGCCCTCGTGCTGCGCCGCCTGCCGTCCCGGATGGGCGAGCACAACGCCTCGGTCGGACGCGTGCCGCGCGCGATCCTCGCCGTAGCGGTCGGCGTCACGATGGCGCTCATCGCGATCGTCGCGACCCAGGCGCGCGTCGCCGATCCGATCTCGATCATCTTCCCCGAACTCGCCTACGACCTCGGTCACGGCAAGAACGTGGTCAACGTCGCCCTGGTCGACCTGCGCGGATGGGACACGATGGGCGAGCTGTCCGTTCTCGTGCTCGCCGCAACAGGTGTGGCATCGCTCGTGTTCGTCACGCACCGCGCCGACCTCCTGGCCGCCACACGCACCCTGCCGCGATCCACCAGGCGCAAGGCGCGACTGAACCCGCTCGTCGAGACCACGGACGGCGTGCGCTTCCAGACCGCCGAGAACCGCAGCGCGCCGCGTGCATGGCTCATCGGCGGACAGAAGATGAAGCCGGAGAACCGGTCGATCCTGCTCGAGGTGATCGTCCGCATCCTGTTCCACACCATCATCGTCGTGTCGATCTATCTGCTGTTCGCCGGACACAACACCCCGGGCGGCGGGTTCGCTGGCGGCCTGGTCGCCGGCATGGCTCTCGTCATGCGCTACATCGCCGGCGGACGCTGGGAGCTGGGAGCTGCTGCGCCGACGGATGCCGGTCGCCTGCTGGGGGCCGGGCTCATCGTGGCTGTCGGCACGGCCGTCGTGCCCCTGTTCTTCGGGCTCTCGCCGCTGACCAGCACGTTCTGGGAGTGGGAGATCCCGCTCATCGGCCATGTCGAGTTCGTCACGTCGACCATCTTCGACATCGGGGTGTACCTCGTCGTCATCGGACTGGTGCTCGACGTGCTGCGCAGCCTCGGTGCCGAGGTCGACAAGCAGGCGCTGCAGATGCGCGCGCGGGGGGTGAACGTCTGATGGATGTCTCGCTGACCCTGATCTGCGTGATGGCGGTGCTCTTCGCATGCGGCGTCTACGCGATGCTCGAGCGGAGCCTCACCCGCGTGCTCATCGGGTTCCTGCTGCTGGGCAACGCGACGAATCTGCTGCTGCTGATCGTGATGGGCGTGCCTGGCAATGCGCCGTTCTACGGCGAGACCGACGTCAGCGACCCGCTGCCGCAGGCACTCACGCTCACGGCGATCGTGATCACCTTCGCGGTGTCGGCGTTCCTCCTGGCGCTCATCTATCGCTCCTGGCAGCTCGGCCAGGCCGACACGGTCGAGGACGACGAGGCGGACATCGCCCTGCGCGAGCGCACGGATGCCGATGAGGACGTCCTCGACGATGAGGCCGACACGGAGGACGAGAGCGCGACGACGGACTTCGTCGGACTGCAGACCGCGCCGATCACCGTCCTGCACGCGCGGGATCACCCTTCCATCGACGACGACGCGCCGGTGGACTCGCCGTACGCCCCACCCCGCGCATCCGAGGACGAGGAGGACCGCCCATGAGCGCGCTCGTCCCGCTCCTCGTCGCCCTCCCGCTGCTGGGCGCCGCTGTCACCCTCGTCTTCGGACGCAGCCCGCGGCTGCAGATCGTCGTCACCGCGGCGACCCTGGCGGCCGTGGCCGTCATCGCCGCCGTTCTCCTCGTCGTGGTCGACGGAGGGAATCCCCTCGCCGTCTCGGTCGGCGGTTGGCCGGTGCCGTTCGGCATCATCCTCTACGTGGACCGGCTCGCGGCGCTCCTCGTGCTGGTGTCCAGCATCGTCCTCGTCGCCGTTCTGCTGTTCTCCATCGGTCAGGGTGCGGCGGACGGCACGGACGAGACACCGATCTCGATCTTCAACCCGTCCTATCTGATCCTCGCCGCGGGCATCTTCAACGCGTTCATCGCGGGTGACCTGTTCAACCTGTACGTCGGATTCGAGATCCTGCTGGTCGCGTCGTACGTGCTGATCACGCTCGGGAGCACAGAATCCCGCATCCGCACCGGCGCCGTCTACATCGTCGTGTCGCTGGTGTCGTCGATCCTCTTCCTCGCGTCGATCGCCATGATCTACGGCGCCCTCGGCACCGTGAACATGGCGCAGATCGCCGAGCGGATGACCGAGCTTCCGCAGGAGACGCAGCTCGTGCTGCACCTGCTCCTGGTCGTCGCGTTCGGTATCAAGGCGGCGATCTTCCCCGTGTCGTTCTGGTTGCCCGACTCCTACCCGACCGCGCCTGCTCCGGTGACGGCGGTGTTCGCGGGCCTTCTGACCAAGGTCGGCGTGTATGCGCTGATCCGCACCGAGACCCAGCTGTTCGCCGAGAACAGCATCGACACGATCCTGCTGATCGTGGCGTTCGCGACCATGATCGTCGGGGTGCTCGGCGCCGTGGCGCAGGCCGAGTTGAAGAGGATCCTCTCCTTCACCCTGGTTAGCCACGTCGGCTACATGATCTTCGGTCTCGCGATCGCGACACCGGCAGCCATCGGGGCGACCGTGTATTACATCGTCCACCACATCGTGGTGCAGACGACGCTGTTCCTCGCGGTCGGACTGATCGAACGAAGAGCGGGCAGCACGAGCATCCTGCGGGTCAAGGGCCTCATGAAGGCGGCGCCGATTCTGGCCGTTCTGTACTTCGTACCGGCGATCAACCTGGGCGGACTCCCACCGTTCTCGGGATTCATCGGCAAGTTCGCGCTGTTCGAGGCGGCGGCATCGGTCGGCACGCCGATCATGATGGTCCTCATCTTCGGCGGCATCGTCACGTCGCTGCTGACGCTGTACGCGCTGATGCGCGCCTGGAACCTCGCGTTCTGGCGCGAGGAAGAGGATTCCGCCGAGACCGAGGGCCGCATCTCCTACCTCGGCAACGCTCCCGCCGCGGACGAGCAGCAGGAGCGCCGCCGCATCCCGAAGATCATGACGATCGCGACCGGCGGCATGGTCGCGGTGACGGTCGCGCTGACCGTGTCCGCAGGGCCCCTGTACGCGCTGTGCGACCGCATCGGCGACGCGCTGCTGCAGCCCGTGAGTCTCGTGCAACTGGAAGGGGAGGTGAACCCGTGAGCCCCGACGCGCGTCCCAATCTGTTCCAAGCCGTTCTGCTGCAACTGCCCTTCCTCGCATGGTTGGTCGTGCTCTGGATGCTGCTGTGGGGTCAGTTCACCGTGCTCGCCTTCGTGACCGGGCTCGTCGTGGCGATCTTCGTCACCAGAGTGTTCCGTCTGCCGACGATCGAGCTCAGCGGACGGATCAACCTCTGGTACGCGGCACTGTTCCTGGTGCAGTTCCTGTTCGCCGTGCTGCGCGGCGCGCTGGGGGTGACGGTGCAGGTCTTCGACTTCCGCCACCAGCCCGGTGCCGCGATCGTCGGCGTCCCGCTGAAGTACGCGGATGACCTGGTGATGACGCACGTCGCGGTGACGGCATCCCTCATTCCGGGGTCGCTCATCGTCGAGACCGATCGCGATCGCCGCATCCTCTACCTGCACGTGATCGGTGTCCGGACCACGGCCGACGTCGACCGGCAGCGCGAGCAGGTGCTGCGGTGGGAGCAGCGGATCGTGCGGGCTCTGGGGAGCCCTGCGCAGTACCGTGCTCTGAGGGACGACGAGCGAGCGCTCGCCGCGGACGGACGCGCGGGGGGTCTGCGATGAACATACTGATGATCGCGATCATGGTCGTCTTCGGCGTCGCGGCGATCCTGACGCTGGTCCGGATCGTGCGGGGGCCGTCGATCCTCGACAGGGCCGTCGCATCGGACGTGCTGCTCACCGAGGTGATGTGCGTGCTCGGCGCCGAGATGGCGATCAACGGGCACACCCGCAGCATCCCGGTGCTGCTCATCATCGCGGCGGTCGGCGTCTTCGGGTCCATCTCGGTCGCACGGTACGTGGCGAGAAGGGACAACACGACACCATGAATCTCTTCGGTCTCGAGATCCCCGGCGTCATCATCGACTGGGTGGTGCTCCTCCTGATCCTGTGCGGAGCGCTGCTGTGCCTGTCGGCCGCCGTCGGGCTGCTCCACTTCAACGACGTGCCATCGCGCCTGCACGCGGCGACGAAGCCGCAGGTGCTCGGGCTGCTGCTGATCTGCATCGCGATCGCGCTGTCGCAGCGCTCGATCGACGGGATCCTTATCGGCGCCGCACTGGTGGTTCCGGTTGTGCTGATGCAGTTCGCGACCGCTCCGCTGTCTGCCCATATGGTCGGGCGGCAGGCGTATCGCAACGGGACGACCGATCAGCGGCACCTCGTCGTGGACGACCTCGCCGATTCGAAGCAGACGCCGCCCGCGGCGGGGTGAGCGGAGGAGAGCGGATGTCAGCACCCGCAGGGTGGTACGACGCAGGGGCGCCCGGTCGTCAGCGATGGTGGGACGGCTTCCAGTGGACCGCTCATGAGCGGGCGGCGCCTGTGCTCGCGGCCCCGATGGGCTGGTACCCCGTCCCCGGAAGGCCGGACGTGCGGTGGTGGGACGGCACGACATGGACGCCCTATCGCGTCCGAGACGGCCGACCGCGGCCGGATGCCTTCGCGATCGAGCCGGTGGCGACCGGCATCGTGCTCGGCATCGTGTTCCTCGTCCTCGCTGCGATGCAGACGGTCGTCGGGGTGATCTCGAGCAGCTCGATATTCCCGTGGGCGGCGTTCCTGATGGCCGCGGCCGGGGTGGTGTGGCTCGTCGGCGGCATCACCACGAACGCGCTGCGCCGGTGGCCCGCTCCGCAGGGAGCGCCCGTCACCGACCTCGTCGTGCGGCCACTGCCCGGCGATGTCGAAGGGCCGGGGGCCGGTTGGTATCCGGTCACCGGGCAGGCCGGTCGCTGGTGGACGGGCGCGCGGTGGAGCTGGTACGTCGGCATGAAGATCGGTGTTCGTCCAGGACACTTCGGCCCGCGCGGCTACCTGATCTCGATGATCGCGGGGTGGATCGTGGCCGGAATCGGGATTCTCGGGCTCGTGGTCGGTGGGCTCGGCATCGGTCTGGCCGCCGCAGGAGAACAAGCTGTCGGCGCCGTGCTCGGGTTCCTCGGCATCCCGTTCGGCCTGATCTTCGTGGGGCTGGCGCTGTTCGTGCTGCTCCTCACCCGATCGCGTCGTTATGCGATGCTGCTTCCCGAGGCGCAGCCGCCGGTGCGCTGACGCAAGCGCTCACACCCGCTCGGCGAAGACCTGGATCAGCCGGACGGCGGGTCGTGCGTCGCTGATGAGCGTTTCGTGGCCGTGGCCGCGGATCACCTCGAGTTCGGCGTCGGGGGTGCGGTCGAGGATCTCCTCGCACCAGCTCATCGGCGCCAGGGGATCGGATTCGCCGCGCAGCACCAGCACGGGACAGCGGACGCGGGGGAACGTGTCCTCTGGCCTGTGCACGATCATCGCCCGCATCTTCCGGATCAGATGCGGGCCGCCGCGCAGATACTCCCTCGCGCCGCGCCAGAGCACGACCGGGGATTCTCCGAGCAGGTCCCACAGCAGATATCCGGCCTGGCTGCCGATCGTGCGCGAAGCGCTGTTCACGGTCGGTCCTGCGAGCACGACGCCGGCGACCAGGTCGGGATGCCGTGCCGCCAGCTCCGCGGCGATCTGACTGCCCATCGAATGGCCGATCGCGACGACTCCGGACACGCCGGTCGAGCGCAGGTAGGCGGCGACGAGATCGGCGTGGCGAGCCATCGTCAGCGTCCGAACCGGCTCAGGCGCCTCCCCGAAACCGGGCAGGTCGACGGCGATGACCCGGCCGTTGAGCCGAGTCGCGAGGTCGAGGAACACGCTGCGACCCATGCCGATGCCGTGCAGCACGACGAACGGGCGCCCTTCGCCGAAGGTCTCGACCACGAGGGTCGCCCCGCCGTGGTCGAATTCTTCGATGGTGGCAGGGACGCCCTCGGGGGCGAGCAGGCGGGTCGGCATATGAGGACGATATCCGAACCGCGGCGGCCCACGCGGACACGGGTAGCGCGTCGGTGAGCCGTGCAGGCCGTGATCGCGTCCGCGACCGGCCGTGTCGGCGGGGCATGTGAAACTGATGTGTGATCTTGCAGGATGCCCCCCACCCGCCCGTGCCGAAATCGAGTCTCCGCGCACGGATCGCGCGCTCGCTCGCCGACCCGGTGCTGCGGGCACTGGTGGCATCGACCGCCGTGTCGCGCATCGGCCGCGGCGTGTTCCTCTCGGTCACCGTGCTGTACTTCACGCTCATCATCGGACTGAGTGCCGGCGAGGCGGCGGTCGTCCTCGCCGTCTCGAGCGCGTTCGGAGTCCTCGCATCCTTCCTCGGCGGGTGGCTTGCGGATCGGTGGAGCGCACGACGCCTCACGTTCGTCTTCGAACTGCTCGGTGCGGCGCTGTTGGCGACGTATGCCTTCGCCGACACGTTCGTCGCGGCGCTGGTGATCGCGACGCTCGCCGGCTTCTTCGACACGATCAGCCATTCGTCGCGGTCGGCGGTCATCGCGCGCGGCTTCGCTCCTGACAAACGCGTGCACGCGCGTGCCGTGCTGCGCACGGTGACGAACCTGTCGCTCGCGCTCGGAGCCGGCGTCGCGGCCATCGCGCTCGCTCTCGGCACCCCCGAGGCCTACCGGACCGTCATCGTGGGAGCCGGTGTCATCGGCATCCTCGGTACCCTGCCGCTGCTGCGCCTGCCGGCCTCGGTGGATGCCCCGACCCGCAGCGTCGAGCCGGTGCGGACAGAGACCGGTTCGATCGACACCCTCACGACGGCGGATGCCGCGCGTGCTGCCCGCGTCGACTGGCGTCGTCGCTCGCCATGGCGCGATCGCCGATATCTGCTGCTCACGCTGCTCTCGGCGATCTTCGGGATGCAGTTCGGCGTCGCCGAGCTCGGCGTTCCGCTCTGGATCACGACGCGCACCACGGCGCCGGAGGTCGTGGTCGCCGTCATCCTCATTGTGAACACGGCTCTCGTGGTGCTGTTCCAGGTCAGGGCCTCGCGCGGCACGCACGACGTGCGAACCGCTGGACGCGTCACCATGATCGCCGGATGGCTGATGGCGGCGGCTTGCGTCGTCTACGCGCTCGCGGCCGGTCTTCCGGCCTGGGTCGCGATCGCCGTGCTGCTCTCGGCCGCGGTGCTGCACACGTTCGCCGAGATCCTCTCGCAGGCGGGTGCATGGGGATTGAGCTTCGAGCTCGCAGACTCCGTGCGCGCCGGCGCGTATCAGGGCGTGTTCGGCATGGGATTCTCGGTCGGTGCGCTCGCGGCCCCGATCATCGTCAACGCCACAGCGATCACGTACGGGCTGCTCGGGTGGGTCGTGCTCGGAGCGGTCTTCCTCGCATCCGCCGCGGGGATCTGGCTGATCGCGCGCCGCGCTGCCGAGCAGACCGCCCTGCGGGAATCCGACGTGGCCGGAGCGAATTAGCGCCGGCACGGGCGCGGATCTGCACCGGCGGCATCGCGCCCGATCGGAATGGCGCAAAGGACGTCGCGGCGGATCGGCATACGTTTACCGAGACGATTCGGAGAACCCTGATGACGCAGACCACTCTCGACGGCGGCACCACCACCGCCGTTTTCGCCGAAGCGCGCTCACCGCAGCTGTGGCGCGCACCCATCCGCAACCGCCGCATCGCCGAGCGAGCCCAGCAGTTCCTCGACCGCGCGCTCGCCGAGGCCGGTGCGCCGATTCCGTGGTGGGGCTTCTCCGACTACGTGCGATTCGACGTGAACGGAGACCGCCAGGAGTTCGAAGACCTGTACTTCGACCGTCGACGTCGCCTGTTCGCCGCCGCGATCGGCGCCCTGCTCAGCGACGAGGTTCCGATCTCCGCGACCGAGGACGTGATCTGGGCCGTCTGCGACGAGTACGCCTGGGCGCTGCCGGCGCACATCGCGCAGCTGTCGTCTGCGCATCCGGATGTCCCGCACGACGAGAGCATCGATCTGTTCGCGGCCGAGACCGCTTTCGCGCTCACCGAGATCATCGCGCTCCTGGGCGACCGTCTCCACCCGCTCGTCGTCGCGCGCGTCCGCCGAGAGGTCGAACGCCGCGTGCTCACACCGTTCCGCGAGCGGGCGTGGCCCTGGGAGAGCGTCGAGACGAATTGGTCGTCCGTCTGCGCCGCGAGCGTCGGCATCGCCGCCATGCACCTCGAGACCGAAGGCCTGGCCGGCATCCTCGATCGCTGCACCGCCGCCATGGATGCCTTCCTCGCCGGCTACGGTGACGACGGGATCTGCGTCGAGGGACTGAACTACTGGAACTACGGCTTCGGACACTTCGCGTTCTACGCCGAGGCGCTGCGGCAGCGCACCGGCATCGACCTCTGGCACGGACCGGACGAGCACAAGCTCGCCGCGATCGTCCGCTACCCCCGCAGCGTCGCGCTCGGAGGACGAGCGGTCGCCGCGTTCTCCGATGCCGAGCCGTACGGAATGGTCGCCTCCGCGGTGGCCGGGCTCACCGAGTCCCTCGATCCTGGGTCGGCGGTGTCGCGGGAGTTCTGGTCGACTCAGGGCTGGTCGCACAACTGGGGTCCGGTGATCCGGCAGTTCGTCTGGGCCCGCGACGCCGAGGACGAGGTGGCGGATGCCGCGGCATCCGCCGAGTGGTTCCCGGATGCCGAGTGGTTGGTGGTCCGCGCGTCCGCAGCGGCCGACGCGCTGGGATTCGCCGCCAAGGCCGGGCACAACGATGAGCCGCACAACCACAACGACGTCGGGTCGTTCGTGTTCGCGGTGAACGGCGAACCGCTGCTCAGCGAACTGGGAATGGGGTTCTACGACGGCGCGTACTTCCAGCTCGGCACCCGATACGACAACATCTCCGCGGGCTCGCAGGGGCACAGTGTGCCGATGTTCGGCGGTGTGCGCCAGCATCACGGGCAGGATGCCAGGGCGATCGTCGAGGAGGTCTCGACGGACCACGGGCGGCTCGTGCTCGACCTGACGTCGGCCTATGATCACCCGGGTCTTCGCCGGGTACGCCGCGCGATGACGTTCGCGAACGGGACGCTGACGATCGAGGACGCGTTCGATCTCGACGAAGCCACCGAGATCGTCGATCGACTCGTATCGCTGTTCCCGATCGAACTCGAGGGCGACGCCGCCGTGGTCCGCGGCGCGCACGGCGCCCTGCGGGTCACCTGGTCGGACGGGTGGGAGCCGCGGGTCGGCGAGACCGGGTTCCGCACGCACGACGGCGATCCGGCCACCGCGCACTTCCTGGACCTCGTCCGCACGGCGGCCGTCGCGCGGTGTGCGATCACCGCGACTCCCCGCTGACGCCAGGAAGCGACACGGACTGCGACGGGAATCCGGGCAGGAAACCTCAGCCGGTCGGCCGCAGCACCAGCGTCTCGACGGTCGCGGCGTCCACGGCATCCGCCGAGAACGCCCACCTGCGCTGCACGCCGGCCGCCCAGTCCTCGGTCTGATCCGTGTAGTGATCGTCGAACGCATGGCCTGAGGCGCCGGTGAGGTGGATCCAGCTGGACGCGTCGAGATCCGACATGTCCACGACCATCCGCATCGACGGAACGGTCGTCGTCGCGTACGACTCGCCGAGCTCCCATCCTGTGGCGTTCACGATCGATGCGCCGCCGCCGACCGTGTACGGCCCGCGGTTGAACAGCCACTCGATCGGCGCGATCCCCGATGAACCGAAGGTGTCGCTGACCAGGCTGAGGGCGTGCAGACCTCCCCAGCTCCAGCGCGACGGCGTCTCGCCCTGCAGGCCAGCCAGCTCGTCGTAGGCCTGCTCCGCCGAGAGCTTCAGCATCGCGTCCTTGCCGTCCACGTCGATCGCCTCATTGACCCACAGCGGGTCCTCCGGGTCATCGAGCATCCCCCCGACCACCGTGAACAGTCGGCTCTGGCTGCCCAGCGGCAGCGGGGACTCGCGGTTCGCGAAGATGTTCTGCGCCAGGTTCGACCACAGCACGTTGGCATAGGCGGCAGCCGCCGAGGAGGCGCTGTTCTGGGCATCCCAGCCGCGCAGCAGAGCGACGGCCTGCTCCGGCCCCTTGCCGTCGACCTCGATGCCGCCCAGCGCGGTCGCCAGCTGCTTGCCGATCCACATCTCGTTGTCCATCTGGATCTGACGCATGTCCTGCGCGGTGAGCGGCGCTGCCGCCGCCCGCCGCTCGATCATGTGCGCGATGCGCGCGGCGCGGTATCCGTAATCCCAGTCCCGTGACAGGAAGTGGGCATAGTCGTCCGTGACGATCGCGTTGTTCGCCGTGACGATGTAGCCCGAACTCGGGTTGTACGCCACGGGGAGCTCTTCGAACGGGATGTACCCGGTCCAGTCGTACGCGCTGTCCCAGCCGGGCTGCGGCAGCCAGCCGTCGCCCGCACCCCGCGTCGGCAGGCTGCCCGGCGTCTGATAGCCGATGTTGCCGTCGACATCCGCGTAGATGAGGTTCTGCGCCGGCACGTCGAACAGGGAGGCGGCGTAGCGGAAGTCATCGAAGTCCTGTGCCGTGGCCAACGCGAAGATCGCGGTCGCCGTCGTCCCGGCATCCAGTGCCGTCCAGCGCAGGCTGATCGCGTACTCGCCCTCCGGGACCTCCGGCGCCCCCGCCAGTGGGAGCACGGTGCCGCCGGTGCCGACCACGGGATCGTCGGCGATCGCCGAGGCATCGTCGGTCAATCCGGAGATGATCGGGCCGTGCACGGTCTCGCGGATCGTCAGCGGGATGTCGGACGCGCCGGCGACCTTGATCGTCTCCTCACGGACCTCCAGCGGCACCAGTTGCCCATCGCGCCAGTACGACTCGCCGTCGACGCGCTCGACGTAGAGGTCGGTGACGTCGGTGGTGAGGTTCGTGAATCCCCACGCGACCTGGGCGTTGTGCCCGATCACGATGCCGGGGAGCCCCGAGAAGGAGAAGCCGCCCACGTCGAACGGGCACTCCTCGGTGACCTCGGAGCACTTCAGCTGCACCTGATACCAGACGCTCGGCAACGAGGCCCCGAGGTGCGGGTCGTTGGAGAGCAGCGGCATGCCCGATTCGGT
Source organism: Microbacterium sp. NPDC056234 (assembly GCF_042267585.1). Taxonomy (NCBI): domain Bacteria; kingdom Bacillati; phylum Actinomycetota; class Actinomycetes; order Micrococcales; family Microbacteriaceae; genus Microbacterium; species Microbacterium sp. NPDC056234. Next base: position 329,819 of record NZ_JBHJTE010000001.1, on the reverse strand, counting down.
CAGCGCACCGGAGACGACCCACGAGTTCGACCCGATTCCCTCGCCCACGTCGCCGATCAGCAGGCTTGCGGCTTCGATGACGGAGTCCGCCTCCTGCCAGTCCACGGTCGTCATGGCCGCTTGCGCGGCGGCTTCGTCGTCCGTGGGGGCGGTGTACGCGGCAGGCTCGGCCGTCGTCTCGGTGCCGAGTGCCGGGACCGTGGAGATCTTCGGGACGATGACCGGGTTCTGCTCGAACGGATACGCGGGATACAGCTGCTCGAGCAGGGCCTGCGTCGTCGCGGCATCCGTGCCGTCGGCACCCAGCTGGGATGCCAGGATCGCGCGCTCGGCCTCGTCCTCGATGTTGGTGCGGAGATCCCAGGCCATGGCCTTCAGCCAGGCGACGGAGTCCGCCGGCTCCCACGGTTCGACCTCGTAGTCCGGATTCTGGATGCCGAGCACCGCGTACTCGAGGCTGAGGTCGGCGCCGCTGCGCGTCGCGAGATACGCGTTCACGCCGTCCGCATAGGCCTGGTAGTAGCCCAGGGTGGTCTCGTCCATCGCCGCGACCTCTTCCTCGGCGACATCGCGCCAGCCGAGGGTGCGCAGGAACATGTCGGTCGCGACCTGGGACTCGCCGAACATCTCGGCCACCCGTCCGCTGGTCACGTGCCGGCGGAAGTCCATCTCGAAGAATCGGTCCTGCGCATGCACGAACCCCTGGGCGTGGAAGAGGTCGCCGGAGCTGTCGGCCGTGATGGTCGGGATGCCGGAGGCATCGCGCTGCACGGTCACCTGCGCCTCGAGGCCGTCGAGCTCCACATGGCCGGAGGTCTGAGGGAAGGAGCGTCCGATCGTCCACGCGAGGAAGAAACCGGCGGCCACGGCGATCACGACCACGGCGGCGATCACGGCGAGCAGGATGGTGCCGATGCGTCGCCCGACCGAACGGCGTGGTGCCGAAGGGGTGGCCTCGTCTGTCGTCATCGTCAGGGGTTCCTTCTGGGTAGAGCTGTGGGACCCGGTTTCACCGGATCGGGGTGCGCGTGTCGGGTCACGTGCACCCCGGCATCCTAACCCGGCGGGAGCCCTCCCACAGAGTCGGAGATCGTCAGCCGATCAGGCTCGGCTGCAGGTCGCGCAGCGTGCGGCGGTGCGTCATCCGCGTGACACCGATCATCGCGAGCAGGAGTGCGGCGATGAGCCAGATCGCGAGCACCGCGAGATCCCAGCCGGCGCGGGCGAGGTTTCCGCCGTACATCAGCTGGCGCATGGCGTCGACGACGTATCCGAGTGGGAGGACGTGGTGCAGGGCGGCCAACGGTGCCGGAAGCGTCTGCCAGGGGAACGTCCCGCCGGCGGTGACCAGCTGCATCACCATCAGCACGAGACCGAGGAACTGACCGACCGAGCCCAGCCAGACGTTGAGGGCGAGGATGATCGCCGCGAACGTCGCGGAGGCGAAGACCAGCACCCCGAGCGTGCCGAACAGGTTGTCGAAACGGAATCCGAGCGTGATCGACAGGATGCCCATCAGCCCGACCATCTGCAATGCACCGAGGGCGGCGGGGGTGAGCCAGCCGGCCAGCGTCACGCGGATCGGTGAGTGCAGCGCCGTGACGGCACGGCGGGAGATCGGCTTGACGATGAGGAACAGGGCGTAGATCCCGATCCAGGCGGCCAGAGCGGCGAAGAACGGCGCGAGCCCTGCGCCGTAGTCTTCGGCGGAGGCGACCTTGTCGCTGGACACGGCGACCGGGTCGGCGATCGTGTCGGCCTGCGCCGTGCGCAGCTCAGGAGTGGATGCCGGGATCTCGTCGACGCCGTCCTGCAGTCCGTCGCGCAGCTCGACGGTGCCGGACGCGAGCGTCGACAGCCCGTCGCGCAGCTGGGCGGCTCCGTCGTTCGCTGATGCCGCTCCGGTGGCGACGGTGCCGGCGCCGGTGGCGAGTGTCGATGCGCCGGCGGCGAGCTCGGAGGCTCCGGCTGCGACCGAGGCGGATCCGGCGGCGAGCTGATCGACCTTGTCGACCGCGGACTGCACCGTGGCGTTGCCGTCCTGCAGGCGCTGCGTGAGCGGGTCGAGTCGGTCGAGCACCTGATCGATCTGGTCCTGCGCCAGCCCCTGATCGCTCAGCATGGTCTGGATGTCGGCGCGTGCCTGGGGAAGCGCGTCCGCGGCCTCCTGGACGGCCGAGCCGGCACGGTCGGCGGCGTCGGCGAGCTGGCGGTTGCCGTCGCTGACCTGCCGGGCGCCGTCGGCGAGCGTCGCAGCGCCCGCGGACAGGGTGCCTGCGCCGGCCGCCAACTGCGCGGTGCCGTCGGCGAGCTGGGCCGTGCCGTCGGCGAGGGCGGAACTGCCGGATGCCGCAGAGGCGGACCCGTCGACCAGTTGTGTGGCTCCGTCGGTCGCCGTGATCATGCCGTCCCGGACATCGCTGAGCCCGGTGAGGAGCTTCTCGGCTGCCTCGCTGCCGACCATCTCGGCCACCGAGCTGCGGATCTTCTCCACCGCCTGCGTGCCCATGGAAGACGCGAGGTAGTTGTTGGCGTCGTTCGTCTCCAGCTCGATCCGCGCCCGGTGCGGGTCGGTTCCGGATGCCGAGGTGAGCGCCTCGGAGAAATCAGCCGGGATCCTGACCGTGAAGTCCACGTCGCCGTCGTGCAGGGCTTGCGCGGCCTCCTCCGCGCTCATCTCCTGCCAGTCGAAGGCGTTTCCCTCGATGAGATTCTCTGCGACGTCGTGGCCGTAGTTGGCCGGCTCGTCGGCGGTGCCCGATCCGGTGTCCTCGACGACCAGCGCCACCGGAACCTCGGAGAATTTTCCGTACGGGTCCTGGTTGGCCCACAGGTAGAGGCCGCCGTAGAGGATCGGCACGCACATCAGCGCCAGCAGCGCGACGACGCCCATCTTGCTGGCGGTCAGTCGTCGCAGCTCGGCGGCGATCATGGCGGGGACCTTCATCGTGCGGCCTCCTCGTCGCCATCTGCGTCGTCGGCCGCCGGGAGGACCAGTGGCTCGATCGGACCTGAGGCGTTGACCGCGCCGAGCTCCTGCATCCGCTCCAGGGCGACGGCGGCCGAACCTCCGAGGATCACGAGCATCGCGAGACCGCGGTCGGCGAATTCGCCGGCGATCCGCCACCAGCCGTCCGGGCTGCCGCCGTGCCGATCGGGGGAGACCAGCACGATCGCCTCGACGCCCTCCCGCAGCACGGCGAGTTCGCACAGGATCCGCACCCGTGCGGCCGGATCCACCGTGCCGATGGGGGCGGCGGCGATGTCGTCGTAGCCCAGCTGGGCGAGCCAGCGGCGGGCGTGCAGCGGCGTCGCCGGGTTTCCGGCGAACATGAGCTCCTCGCCGACCACGCCGGCCAGGGCGATGTCGGGGTGCGGGTCGCTGACATCGGGTGCGTCGACGAGCGCGACCGTCCGGCGCAGCGCCTTCGCGTTCGCGACGCCGTCGATCGTGACGCGACCGGTCTCGGGCTTCATCCGTCCGCTCGCGATCAGTCCGAGCACCGTCGGACGCTGCTCGGTCTCGGCGAGGGCGTAGCGCACAGCCCCGCTGTGGAACTCGAGGCTCGTCGACGCAAGCGCCTGGCCTCCGCGTCCCTTGCTCACCTCGTGCAGGGCGACTCTCACTCCGCCGCCTCCCGGCCTGCGATCTCGGGATGTGCGGCGAGCAGGTCATCGGCTTCGCGCCAGGAGAGACCGGCGATGCTCAGCACCGACCGCACCGCCAGGTTCTCGGCTCCGGTGGTGGCGGCATCCGTTCGGGAGACGACGGTGCGCGCCATCTCCTCGATGAGGCGACCGACGGTGGGGGCGGCGAGGTCCGTGCGGAAGCTGCCGTCCTCCTGACCGCGGCGCACGAGCGCTGCGACGGTGCGGCGCAGCGGGGCGAGCGCCTCGGCGGTGTCGGCGACGTGCGCCTCGTCGAGGGCCAGCGCGGCGGCGACCTGCACATGCGCGGCCTCCTGCCACAGACGGGACGCGAGGCGGGCGAGGGCGATGCGGGCATCGGCGTCGTCGACGGACGCGGCGATGGCGTTGAAGCGCTGGGCGCCGTTGGCGATCAGCTCGCGGATCAGCGCGTCGCGGTCCTCGAAGTGGCCGTAGAGGGTGCGGCGCGAGAGGCCGGCGCTGCGAGCGATGACATCGACGGAGGCGTGGGGGTGGTTCGCCAGGGTCTGGCGGGCCGCGTCCAGGATTCCGGCGCGGTTCTCGACGGCGTCGCGGCGGGGTGCACGGGTGGTCATGACTCCATGCTAGTTATTGTGCACACTCGTGTGCAAGATAACTCGGTGGACTCACAGCATCCGCCGCGCCGCACGTACAGAACGGGGGCCGACACGCCAGATGTCGGACCGAACCGTCGAAACGGTCCGACAAGTGGCGTGTCAGCCCCCGGAACGGAGCGCGGGCGGCGTCAGTCGGTGCCGGAGTCGAAGGCCGCGCCCTCGGACGCGACGTCGACGGCATCCGTGAGAGCCTCATCGGCCTCGGAGACCGAGCCGTGCACCGAATCCGTGATCTCGTTCGCCTCGCCGGCCGTGACGCGGCCGACGAGCTCGCCCGTGGCGCCGCCGACGAGGCCGAGGCCCGCGTACTGCTCGAGGCGCGAGCGCGAGTCGGCGATGTCGAGGTTGCGCATGGTGAGCTGGCCGATGCGGTCGACCGGACCGAAGGCGGCGTCGCCGACGCGCTCCATCGAGAGCTTCTCGGGGGAGTACGACAGGTTCGGTGAGACGGTGTCGACGATCGTCCAGTCGTCACCGCGGCGCAGACGAACAGTGACCGAGCCGGTGATGGTCGAACCGACCCAGCGCTGGATGGACTCGCGCAGCATGAGCGACTGCGGCTCGAGCCAGCGGCCCTCGTACATCAGGCGGCCCAGGCGCCGGCCCTGCTCGTGGTAGGTCGCGAGGGTGTCCTCGTTCAGGATGCCGTTGACCAGGCGCTCGTACGTGATGAACAGCAGCGCCATCGCCGGGGCTTCATAGATGCCGCGGGACTTCGCCTCGATGATGCGGTTCTCGATCTGGTCGCTCATGCCGAGGCCGTGGCGTCCGCCGATCCTGTTGGCCTCATCGACGAGCGCCACCGGGTCGGAGTACTCGACGCCGTTGATCGCGACGGGACGGCCGCGCTCGAACGTCACGGTGACGTCCTCGGTCTCGATCGCGACGGACGGATCCCAGAACTTCACGCCCATGATCGGGTCGACGGTCTCGAGCGAAACGTCGAGGTGCTCGAGTGTCTTGGCCTCGTGGGTGGCGCCCCAGATGTTGGCGTCCGTGGAGTACGCCTTCTCGGCGGAGTCCCGGTACGGGAAGTCGTGGGCGACGAGCCAGTCGCTCATCTCCTTGCGTCCGCCGAGCTCGGTGACGAAGTCGGCATCCAGCCAGGGCTTGTAGATCCGAAGACGCGGGTTCGCCAGCAGGCCGTAGCGATAGAACCGCTCGATGTCGTTGCCCTTGTAGGTCGAGCCGTCGCCCCAGATGTCGACGCCGTCCTCCTTCATCGCGCGCACCAGCAGCGTCCCGGTGACGGCGCGGCCCAGCGGCGTCGTGTTGAAGTACGTCTTGCCGCCGGAGCGGATGTGGAAGGCGCCGCACGCGAGGGCGACGAGTCCTTCTTCGACCAGGGCGGTCTTGCAGTCGATCAGGCGCGACTTCTCGGCTCCGTACTCGAGTGCACGGCCGGGGATCGACTCGATGTCGTCCTCGTCGTACTGCCCGAGGTCGCCCGTGTACGTGTAGGGGACTGCGCCCTTGTCGCGCATCCAGGCGACGGCGACGGAGGTGTCAAGGCCTCCGGAGAAGGCGATGCCGACGCGCTCGCCGACGGGGAGGGACTGAAGGACCTTGGACATGGCTCCCAGTCTATCGGCGCGCGGCGTGTCGCCCTGCCGTGGGGGCGTGCGCACCGCGTCCCCCGTGCGTGCGGTCGTGGTCCACGGACACCTGCTCGACCCGCTGACAGCTCGGTCGCGTGCCGAATCCCGGGGGCCACGGCATCCGCCTGCGTGCCGGCCGACGGATCCCGGGTGACACGCCGTCCGGGGCTCGACCCGTCCGGAATTTCGCACCAGAGTGATCCTCGGAGGTGCGACATGGGCGAGGCGATCCTGTGGGGCTCGGTGGCGGCGGCGCCGCTGATCGTCGGCGCCGTGCTGGCCACGCTGCGACCGTGGTCGCCGAAATGGCTCGGCATCGTCCTGGGGTTCGGTGCCGGTGCGCTGATGGCATCGATCGCGTTCGAGCTGTGGGAAGAGGGGCTCGATCTCGGCGGTCCCCTTCCACTGGCGATCGGCGTCGCGGTCGGTGCGGTCGGCTACTACGCCGCCAACCGCATCGTCGAGAAGCGGGCGACGGCATCGGCGGGATCGCAGGGCGCTCCGCTCGCGGTCGGCGCGTTGCTCGACGGCATCCCCGAACAGCTCGTGCTCGGCATCGGACTCGCGTCGGGTGAGGGAGTGAGCGTCGCGCTCGTCATCGCGATCCTCGTCTCCAACCTGCCGGAGTCGATCGGCTCGGCATCCGATCTTCTCCAGGGAGGCATGAAGCGCTCCCATGTGCTCGGGCTGTGGGGCATCGTCGCCGTGAGCTGCGCGCTCGCGACCGTCGCGGGCTTCGCCGTGGCGGATGCCGTGACGGCGGAGTTCCGCGCGGCAGCCAGCGGATTCGCGGCGGGTGCTCTGCTCGTGATGCTCGTGGACTCGATGGTCCCGGACGCGCAATCCAAGGCGAAGGACGTCACCGGTCTCGCCACGGTGCTCGGGTTCGCCGTCGCCGCTGGGCTGTCCCTGGCGAACTGATCCGGGGGCTTCCGGCATCCGTGCGGGGCAACCCGCCCGACCCGGCCTCAGTACCCCGGATACTCCTCGATCCTCTGCTCGAACTCTGCCCGGTCGGCGTCGCTGAGCAGCTCGGGTGCGAGGAACATGATCTGCAGCCCTTCCACCGGCTCGCCCGTGCGAGCCGCCTGCGCCTCGCGGGATGCCGTGAAGTCGCCGGTCTCGTCGTGCGAGGTGTCGTAGATCGTCGCGTAGAACCGGCGAGGGCCGGGGTAGTCGTCGCTGTACCACTCCCACACGTCCTGCGTGCGGGGGTCGGCCGACCCGTAGAGCTTCTCCAGCATGGATTCGTCGAGCCCGGAGGACGCGTCGTTCAGGGAGATGATCCCCCACATGTCATGCGCGGCCAGCACCTCGTCGATCACATCCATGACCTCGAGCTTGCGATCGTAGTCCTGCACGGGCTCGTTCGTGCCCCACTTCTGCGAGGTGTACTGCACGAGCATGGACTCGCCGCCGTACCCGTTGCGTTCCGGCCGGAGGTCCTCGTCTCCCGCCTTGGCCCAGGTGTACCCGAACTCCTCGCTGAGGCGGTCCTTGATCTCGGCCAGTGCGGCATCCGACGACTCCCGCACCTGCTCGAGCGACGGCTGCGCCAGAACGTCCGAGTTCGAGGTGCCCTTGACACCGGGGTAGGCCTCGGCGTGCTTCTGCTCCTCGGTCTTCCGGCCCTCGTAGCTGCCCGATGCCGAGGTCTGCACGGCTCCCATCGCACCGACGGTGGCGGTGTTGAACAGCAGGGCGATCGACAGGGCGACGGCGCCGAGGCTGCGCCCTCGCCGCGTGATGAGCGCGGCGACCGCGACGCCCAGGACGATCAGCTGCAGGGCGAGCATCGTGACGCCGTAGATCGTGTCCGTTCCGCCGGCGAGGAATGTGCCGAGCAGGATCACGGCGAACAGGATGCCGGAGACGAGTGCGATCCACCCCACGGCGTTCGCCGGCTGCTTCGGCGTCTCGATCGTCGCCACCGCGTTCTGCGCCGCGATCGCACCGGGGTCCGGCGTGCGACGCGCTCCGCGGTAGCCGCCGGGAGGCGGCAGCGGCGGCGCCCCGTCGGAGTTCGTGACGTAGCGGGCGCGCTGTTCTTCGGGATCTACCATGGCCTGTCCGTCCCCGAACCAGAACCGTCGCCGTCCTCGTTCTCCTGGCGCTCCTCGCGGCCCTGATTCAGCCGGTCCTCGAGGTCGCCGAGCTGATCGTCGCTCGGCCCTTCCTGCTCGGGCTGCTCCTGCGGCTCCTCGCGCTCGCCGCTCTGCTGCTCCTGCTGCTTCTGCTTGAGTCGATCCTCGAGCTCGTCGATGGTGTCGCCCATGCTGCGCTCCGGATCGGAGGACTGCTCGTCGGCCTCCGGCTCCCCGCACTCCGGCGGCGTCTCCAGCGTCACGGTGAGCGCTTCGGCGTACAGCGCTGCCGCGCCCGGGCCGTCGCCCTCGTCGCGCGCCGCATCGCCCATCTGCTCGATCACGAGCGCGAGATTCACACGGACTCCGCAGACCTCGAGGCCGTGCGCGAGGGGCAGGGCCTCCTCGAACTTCGCGCGGGCCTCCGGCAGCTGCATCGAGGCGGCGAGCCCGACCCCGACGTTGAACGGCGCCTTGTACGGCTCGAACCAGTTCAGGAACTCCTGCCCTTCGCCGGCGCGGATCGTCCCCTCGTAGTCGCCCACGACGTAAGAGGTGATCGACTGGTGCGCGAACGCGTACATGCTCAGCAGCTTGCCGGTGAACAGCAGTGCGGCCACGGTCAGCGGGAGCGTCCCGATCGCGATCCATCTCCGGATGCTGCGCCGCCGTCGGTTCGCGGCGAGCAGCGCGGCCGCGGCCTCGGCCGTACTCGGTGCGGGAGCGGTCATCGGTCACCTCCCGCGCGCCGAGAGGGCGGGGTGGACAGCCCCCGCAGCCGGGCGACGCGTGCGGTCGCCACGGCGAGTTCGATCGCGAGCAGCAGGGCCGTGACGACCGCGGCGATCCAGTAGAGCTCGATCACGTTGCCGACCTCACCGGACTCCGCATAGTTCGTGGTCGTCGTCGGCGCCTCGGGGAGCTCGACCGCGGCATCCGCTGTCCGGTGCTGGTACGGGACACCGAAATCGTCCGCGATCGCCTGCAGATTCGTCTCGTCGATCACCGACAGCGCGTCAGCGCCCTGGTACTGGATGTACGAGCCACCCGAGTCGCCGAGGGACGTGTCCCGCATCGGCCCGCCCTCGGTCGTGCCGTAGCCGAGCACGGCTCCGCCGTCGGTGTACTCGGCGCTCGCCGCGAACGACTCCGGTTCGCTGGCCACCGTCTGCTCGCCGTCGCCGAAGTAGAACACCATCCGCGAGCGATCGGGAGACGTCTCCGCAGCGCTCCGGAGCGTCTCGGACACCAGCGCGCTCGCGATGCCGATCGATGAGCCCTGCGACTGCGCGGTGACCTCTGGGCGCAGGACCTCCATCGCCGAGGCGAGAGCCGTGGTGTCGGTGGTCAGCGGCATCCGCAGGTCGGCGGTGGCATCGAACGTGACCAGCGCGAAGCGGGCGCCCGGGTACTCGTCGATGATCGACTGCACGTCCGCACGGACGCCTTCCAGGCGAGGCCGCTCGCCGTCCCAGTCCTCGGCGACGATGCTGGCCGTCGTGTCGACGACCAGGACGATGTCGGTGTCGGTCGCGAGCGTCTGGCTCGTCCCGCCGGGGATGCCGGGGCGCAGCAGCAGCGCGCAGCACGCCAGGACGAGCGCGAGACGGAGAACCCAGAGCATCCGTCCGCGGGCGCCCGGTGCCTTGATCAGGCAGAACACGGTCAGCGCGACCAGCGGCAGACCGATCAGTGCGATGAGCCAGGGATTCAGAACGGGTTGGAAGATCACAGTCGCACCCTCCACAGCACCACGATGAGGCCGAGCACTGGCAGCACCAGCAGGACGATCCACAGGTTCGGATCGTCGCTCCGCACCACCTGCGCCTGCCCTCGGAGTTCGGTGGCCTCCTCCTCCTGCACCTGCGCGACGATGTCGGCGACCGTGGTCGTCTCGCGCAGGCCGAAGGCTGCGCCGCCGGTCGCCTCGGCCGCAGCGATCAGCTCCTCGCTCGGTTCGGTGTCCTTGCCCTCGACCGGGTTCAGCGCGAACACCCGGATCTGCTTGGATGCCGCGTACGCCGCCGCCTCCTCCAGCGTCACGATCGACGCGCCGTTGACCTCGTTGTCCGTGGCCAGGACGACCGATCGGCTGCGGTCGTCGCCCTCGTGGTCGAATCCCATGGCGCATGACGCGAGTCCGTCGCCGATGAGCGAGGCGCCAGGACCGTTCAGGGTGCCGACCCAGTGCTCGGGGATCTCCTCGGCGTACTCGAAGCTCTCGTTGATGCGCTGCAGGTGCTCTCGAACGAAGTCGTAGTCGTCGGTCAGGGGGAAGATCTGCACGGCCGAGCTGTTGAAGATGACAAGACCGATGCGCTCGCCCTCGAAGCCGTCCAGCAGCTCGTCGAAGACGGTCAGCACCTCGATGTCGACGTCGGTCATGGAACCGGAGACGTCCAGGCAGAGCATGATGTCCCTGCTCGTGTTCACCGGCTGGATCGTCTGCGACGACATCGGGCGGGCGGCCACGACACCTGACAGCAGCACGGTCACCGAGGCGAGGGCCAGCAGTCCCCCGAGCGCGAGGGCACGCCGGCGCACCGCCTGCCGGAACGATCCCAGTGCGCGCAATCGCTCGGCACGTGCGATCGGGGCGGCGTCTGCCGCGGCATCCGCTCTGCGACGGCGGAGCCCCAAGAGAAGGCCGATGCCGACGGCGATGAGTACCGCGAAGACGGCGCCGACGAGCATCCAGATGTTCGCTAGTTCCATGCCGTCACCACCGTTCGGGCGGCGGACACCCCGGCGGCCGGGTCGATGGCCGGTCCGCGGCGGAAGACGCTCGGGTAGTAGTGCCGGTGCAGCGCGTCGATGAGCGCGGGGTGGACGCCCAGCGCGATGAGGTCGTCGAGGGCGAGCACCGGTGCTTCGACGCCGCTGTACTCGTTGACGAACGCGCGCACGGTGCGGCTGAGCTCGAGATTGGCGCGCTTGGCATCGATCTCGCCGTTCGCGTAGGACGCCTCGATCCGATCGATGTGCTGCAGGTACTCGGTGCGCAGCACCGCGAGCACCTCGTCGGTCCGCGTCGGACCCAGCGGTGCGGCTCCCGCGAGCTCCAGCCGTCGCTTCGGGCGGGTGAGGACGACGACGATCCAGGCGGCCAGGATCAGGAGAGCCAGGATGCCGAGGGCGAGCAGCATCCAGCCCCAGCCGTACTGCGCCGGGGGATAGAGCTCGTCAGAACCGGACATTGGCCCTCCGGTTCAGCATGCGCAGCAGCGCCGTGACCGCGTCGTCCTGCGTGTCCAGGTCGACGCGGCTGATCTCGAGTTTGTCGAGCAGCTCGTCGCGCCGGGCGGCGTCGGCGGCGGCGAGCGCCGTGAGCTCGCGGACGATCGCCTCGTCGCCCTGCACGAAGTCCGGCACCTGCCAGCGGCTGTAGACGTCGGCGCGGACCCGGCCGGTGGTGTGGTCGAGGACCGGGTCGGCGTCGCGCAGCGCGATCCACAGCACGTCGTGCTGCACGCGCAGCCGGCGCAGGAGCCGTTCGGTCTCGTCGGTCACCGGGGCCTCGTCGGTGACGACGACGAGGATCATTCGCCGCGAGATGGTCCGGGCGACGTAGCTCAGCAGTCCCTCGCGGTCGCTCGGCGCCGTGCTGGTGTCGACGGCGTGGTCGATGCGGCGGAGGGCGTGCTCGAGCGCCCCCTCGCTGCGCGCCGGTGCCATCCGTCGGATGCCGGACGCGTCGCCGTGCACCACGGTGAAATCATCGCCGTGCCGCAGCGACAGGATGCCGAGGGCTCCGGTGGCGAGGATCGCGAGTTCCTTCTTCGGGCGTTCGTCGTGCGCGAGCGCCGTCATGCCGCGGCCCGTGTCGACGACGAACATCACGGTGTGCATCCGCAGCGCCCGGTGCCGCTTGACCAGCGGTGTGCCCTGCTTCGCAGTCGCGCGCCAGTCGATGTCGCGCACCTGATCGCCGTACTCGTAGGCGCGCAGGTCCTCGAAGTCGTGGCTGCGCCCGCGCATGAGCGATGCGTAGGCGCCGTCGAGCGCGTGCATCGACTTCTGCGACGAGTGGATGAAGAGCTTCGCCCTCACCCGCGTGATCAGGCTGGCCATGCGTTACGGGGTGGGCACCGCGGCGAAGATCTGGTCGATGATGTCCTCGCTGCGCACGCCCTCGGCATCCGCTTCGAACGTCAGCAGGACGCGATGGCGCAGGACCAGGTGGCGGAGGGTGCGGATGTCCTCCGGGACGACGTGCGTACGCCCCATGAGGAGCGCGAGGGCTCGGGACGCCTGCAGGAACGCGATGGATGCTCGAGGGCTCGCGCCGTACTTGATGAGTCGCGCGCGTTCTTCGCCGATGTACGGCGCCGGATTCCGGGTGACGTAGGCGAGCTGGACGATGTAGTTGCGGATCGATGCGTCCACGTAGACGCGGCCGGCGATGTCCTGCAACTGCTCGATGTCGGCGAGCGAGACCGCACTGCCGACGTGGCGGTCGGGGTCGAGCACGCCGGAGTCGATGCGGTTGAGGATCTCGAACTCCTCGGCGGGGCTGGGGTATTCGACGATCTCCTTGAGGAGGAAGCGGTCCATCTGCGCCTCGGGGAGCTCGTAGGTGCCCTCCTGCTCGATCGGGTTCTGCGTCGCGATGACGAGGAACGGCCGCGGGAGGTGGTGCACCTCGCCGCCGATCGTGGTCTGGTGCTCCTGCATCGCTTCGAGCATGGCCGACTGCGTCTTGGCGCTGGAGCGGTTGATCTCGTCGAGCAGCACGAAGTTCGCGTGAACGGGGCCGAGGACGGTGCGGAAGGATCCGGTCGCGGCGTCGTAGATCTGATTGCCGGTGATGTCGCTGGGGAGCAGGTCCGGTGTGCACTGGATGCGCTTGAACTGTGCGCGCACGGTGTCGGCGAGGGTGCTCGCGGCGGTGGTCTTCGCAAGACCGGGGACGCTCTCGAGCAGGATGTGACCGCCCGCGATGAGGGAGATCAGCAGGCTGAGGCGCAGTCGCTCCTGGCCGACCATCTTCGCCGAGTACGCATCCGTGATGATGCGGAGGATCTCGGTCGCGCGTGAGAGCTCGGCATCCGTCGTCTGGGGACCGGATGCTGCGGTGGTCGTCGGCGCCGATGCGGTCGGTGCGCTCGGTGCGCTCGCAGCCGTGGGGACGCTGCTGATCGGCGGAGCCGGGGCGGGCGGGGGCGGAGGGACCGCCGGGCCGCCGTTCGACGCGGGGTAGGGCTGGTTCATCTCGGTCTCCTCGCTCGCACCCGGGGGACACGTCGGTGCCGTCCCCCGGGAGACAGCGTAGCCCGCGGGTCAGTGGCCGGTGACGCCCTGGAGGCCGACCGCGACCTGGATCGCGGCTCGACGCAGAGAAGAGGTCCGGCGGCCGACGTTCACGCGAACGGGGGATTCGCGCGTTGGGGAGGGGGTGAACGTCGGCCGCCGAGCTTGTGGGGGAACCTGGTCAGCGGCTCCGTCCGTCGTCATCGCGACGGTCGTCATCATCGCCGTGGCGATGGTCGTGGTTCTTCCGGTCATCTGCGTGATGCCCGCGGTCATCATCGCGTCGCTGGTCATCCGGCACGAAGCCGGCATCGTCGGGTGGGCGGTGGGGCTCCGGGTTGACGCGCGTCGGGCCGTCATCGTCGCGGTCGCGATCGTCGCGGCCGCGACCGTTCCCGCCGGGATGGTCGTCCTCGACCGGGGCGATCACCGGCGGTGCGACGGGCGTCGGTGCGACGGGCGTCGGAGCGTTGTGCGCCTCGAACTCGACGTCCTCCTCGGCGGGTTCCCGGGTGGCCGGCGGCGGTACAGGCACCGCGGACGCGGCCGGTTGCACCGGAACGGCCGTGCGGATCGCGGTGCTCCGATCGAACAGCGGCTCGTCGCTCGTGACGACATCGGTCACGACGCCTCCCGGGACGATCATGCTGGTCGACTCCCGGTCGGATGCACCGAACGCGGAGGCCACGGCAGGGGCGGCCACCGCGACCAGGCCGAGCGCACCGGCGACGGCAGCCGTCACCAGGGTCTTCCTGTTCATCGTTGCCTCTCCCCAGACCGCGCGAAGGTGCGCGTCCCGCATACCAGGATGAAGGACGGATCTAAGGCGCGGGGTAAAGGAAGATGAAAGCTCTTTTAGATCCATCGGCATGGGTTCCGGCATCCGCATCCCCGACAATGGTTCCCATGCCAGTGCGCGAGCCGACCGCACCCGACGCGCGTTCCTCCGACGCCGCCGGGTTCTCGGTGCGGGCACGGCTGACACTCGTCATCACCCTCGTCGCAGCGCTGGGCATGCTGGCGGTCGGCGTGGCCGTCTACGCCGTCGAGCGCCATCGCATCATCGAGAGCGTGCAGGATCAGCTCCGCGCGGACCTGGAATCCACTCGTCTGATCGTCGGAACTCCGCCGGACGGCGGATGGACGGATGCTTCGGATGCGCTCGCGAGCATCATGAGAGTGCTCGTCCCCGGCGAGACGAGCGGCGCGATGGGCTTGATCGACGGCGAGGTCGCGCTCGTTCCCGGTGTCGGGCGAGACGTCGACCCCAGCGCGGACACCGGTTTCGTCGCCAGGGTGGTCGAGGAGACCGCCGGTGGAGACGTCGTGGCCGGCACCTACCGCGAGAGCGGGAAGGACTGGTCCTACCTCGCGGCTCCCGTCGAGGTCTCGTCGGATCCGGGTGCGGACGCTCTGTTCGTCATGGTCTACGACCTCGATCTGGAGTTCGGCGGGCTCGAGCTGTCGGCCCGCGCCTACCTGCTCACCGCGATCGGTGCGGTGGCCGTGATCGCCGCAGTGTCCTGGTTCGTCGCCACGCGGCTTCTGCGACCGCTGCGCGAGATGCGCGAGATGGCCGAGCGCGTCTCGGCGCTGTCGCTCGACGAGCGCCTGCCGCTGCGCGGTCGAGACGATGTCTCCGGCCTGGCTCTCACCATGAACGGGATGCTCGACCGCATCGACGATGCGATGGCCGCGCAGCGGCGGCTGCTCGGGGACGTCGGGCATGAGCTGAAGACGCCGCTCACGATCGTGCACGGTTACCTCGACGTCATGGACGCCAAGGACCCCATCGACGTCGAGCACACCCGCAGGCTCGCGGTCGATGAGATCGAGCGCATGGGACGCCTGGTCGGCGACCTCGTCGACGTCGCCGTCCTGCTCGATGACGAAGGACTGCGACGTGCACACGTTCCGGCCGGAACGCTGCTGCGCACGATCGCGCAGAAGGCGA
Source organism: Microbacterium sp. NPDC056234 (assembly GCF_042267585.1). Taxonomy (NCBI): domain Bacteria; kingdom Bacillati; phylum Actinomycetota; class Actinomycetes; order Micrococcales; family Microbacteriaceae; genus Microbacterium; species Microbacterium sp. NPDC056234. Next base: position 314,647 of record NZ_JBHJTE010000001.1, on the reverse strand, counting down.
CGATGATCGCGGACACGGACGTCGTGCTCGGCGAGATCGCCGAAGCGGATGCCGAGATCGACGCCGCCCGCATCACCCAGGCCATGCTGCAGCTCATCCAGAACGCGGCGACGCACGGCGGCGGTGCGGTCGAGATCTCCTCCGAACTCGTCGGCTCTCGCCTGCTGCTGCGCGTCCGGGACCACGGCCCCGGCATCCCGGACGAGGACAAGCAGCGCATCTTCGAGCGCTTCCAGCGGCTTCAGGAGGGTGGCAGAGGCCCGGACGGCAGCGGCCTCGGACTCAGCATCGTCCAGCTCATCGCGGAGCAGCACGGCGGCGAGGCGCTGGCCGAGGATGCCGAGGGCGGCGGCGCGCTGTTCACGCTGAACATCCCGATCTCGCCATCCGCGGCATCCGGTGCAGACGACGCGGATACGCTGGATCCGCAGGCGCGACCGACGGGAGGCGAGTGAGATGCCCTCCATCCTCATCGCCGACGACGAACCGCGCATCGCCGGCTTCCTCGAGAAGGGGCTGCGCGCGGCCGGCTTCGCCACCCGCGTCGCGAACAACGGCCGGCAGGCGCTCGAGCTCGCCCTCACCGATGAATTCGACCTGCTCGTCCTCGATGTCAACATGCCGGAGATGACCGGATTCGAGGTGCTGGAGCAGCTCCGCGGGACGGGCTCGCAACTGCCGATCATCATGCTCACGGTGCGCATCGAACTGCGCGACACCGTCGCCGGTCTCGAGGGCGGCGCGGACGACTACATCGCGAAGCCGTTCCGCTTCGAGGAGCTGCTCGCCCGCATCCGTCTGCGCATGCGGCAGACCAGGACGCCGACGATCAACGAGCTCGTGCACGGCGATCTCGTGATCGACCTGTCAGCACGACGCGCGCGGGTCGACGGCGTCGAGATCGACCTCACCGCGCGGGAGTTCGCGCTCGCAGAGGAGTTCGTGCGGCATCCGGGCCAGGTGCTCAGCCGCGAGGTGCTGCTCAGTCGCATCTGGGGGTACGACTTCGATCCCGGGTCCAACGTCGTCGACGTCTACATCGGCCACCTGCGCGGCAAACTCGGCGCCGAGCGCATCGAGACGGTCCGCGGCATGGGCTATCGGATGCCGTGACGTTCGTCCGCGTCCGTTCGTCAGGAGCGGATGCCGCGGCGCCGGCCGATCCACACCACGAACGCGCCCACACCGACGATGACGGCAGCGATGCCGAGGATGTAGCCCGCGACTCCGACATACCCGGCGGGCACCTGGTGCGGATCGAGGAACGGGTACGGGTACCACCAGGGACGTCCGTACAGCGGCGAGGTGATGTGTTCGCCGCGCACCAACGTGTAACCGGCCCACACGATCGGGAACGCGGCGACGATCCACAGCGCGGACCATGGCAGGCCTCGGCGGCGTGGGGCGAAGAGGACGTCGAGCAGCATCACCAGCGGCATCACGACGTGCAGCGTCTCGTTGGTCCACACGTCCGAGAGGCCGGCGAGCGGAATGTTGCGCAGCAGGATGTTGTACACGATGCCGGTGACGATCATGTACGAGCTCGCGCAGACCAGGATCGTCGCGAGCCACGCCGGTTCGAGGTCCGTGCTGCGCCGGTGGCGCAGCATCCAGATGCCGCCGATCGCCAACGCGATCACCGCGACGAGGTTCGAGAGGATGGTGAAATAGCTGAAGAAGTTCACCACGACCGTCGGCAGATGCGACCCCCACTCGGTGTCGGCCGCGAGCGCATTGCCGATGGCGAGCCAGGCCTGCCGGGTGATCGCGGCCGCGCCGAGCACGGCTGCTGCGAGACGGACGTACGGCCACCAGGTCATGTGTGCCTCCCGGCGTCAGCGTAGCGGTCATCGCCATCGGTGGATATATCGGTGCTGCGATGGCAGAAGCGCGCCCGTGATCGGCGGGCGCGCGCGTAGGGTGGGGGAGAACTGGGGGGTTCGCGGCGGGAGAAAGGCCGAGGACATGGGACTGATCGACGCCAAGCTGGAAGAGCGGCTGCGCGTGCACAGGAATGACGCGAGCTCGCTGGGCGACCGCGTCTACGACGTCATTCGTGATGCGATCGTGGCGGAGCAGCTCGAGCCCGGCGAGCGGCTGAGCGACAAGGAGATCGCCGAGGCGCTCGGCATCTCGCGCACCCCCGTGCGCGAAGCGCTCCAGCGTCTGACGTGGATCGGGCTGATCGAGGTTTCGCCGAGCCGGTTCACGCGCGTGACAGAGGTTTCTGCCGAGATGGCGGCCGGAACGCTCGAATACACGGGATTGCAGGCGGGCCTCGCGCTGCAGCTCGCCGTCCGCCGGATGGACGAGGCCGAGCTCGCAGAGGCGATCTCTCTTCTCGACCGCATGATCGAGGCATCCGATCGTGACGTCGCCGAGGATCTCAGGCGCGCAGCGCAGGCGTTCATCGGGCACCTCGTGCAGCACTGCGGCAATGCCGTGCTCACTCGCGTCATGACGGAGGCCTCACCGCTCCTCGAACGGAACCTCCGGCGGGCGCAGCTCGACCTGCACCCGCGTACGGAGTCGTACCGTCGGATGCGCGAGGCGATGCTCGCGCGTGACGCGGACGCAGCCGAGCGGTGGCTGCGCAGCCAGCACAGCGAGATCCAGCGCTAGGACGGCTGCGCTGGCCCGGTTCTTCCGCGGGGGTTCCGCGCGCCGCCGGTATATCGCTAGAGTCGCCCCGAGGGGCACTGGCGCAGGGCGACGGAGGGCGCATGAGCGACGGAAGCGATGCAACGGGCGTGCCCGTGAAGCGACGTCTGAGGCCGCGCGGGGGACTCAGCATCCAATCGAAGCTGCTGATCATGCTGCTCAGCGTGAGCCTGGTGTCTTCGATCGTGGTGGGGGCGATCGGGTTCATGAACGGTCGTCAGTCGTTGCACGACTCGGCGGTCGATCAGCTCATCACGATCCGTTCGATGCGAGCAGCCGAGGTGGCGGAGGCCATCACTGACCTGCGACTGGCCGCATCGCTGAATTCGCGTAATCTCAGCGCTCAGAACATGTCGGTCGCGATCAACGCCGCCTTCGACGAGCTCGCGCAGCAGGAAATCACTCCCGAGCAGCGGGCGCAACTGGAGGACTACTACGCCGACACGTTCATCCCGGCGCTCGAAGGGCGCGCGGACGAGGACTACGGCGACAGCGCGTTCATCCCCGAATCGACGGCGGGGCAGTACGCGCAAGTGCACTACACGATCGGCAACGAGGACTTCGACGCCGACTACGATCGGCTGCTCGGCATGAACGATGCGGGGGACGGCTCGGCGTACTCTGCGGCGACCGGTCGTTACGGCGACTACTTCACACGGTTGGTGAACGAAGCCGGCTATGAGGATGCCCTGCTGCTGAATCTCGACGGCGACGTCGTCTTCAGCGCCTACAAAGGAGTCGATCTCGGCACGAACGTCCTGACCGGACCGTACCGCGAGTCGCAGCTGGCTCAGGCCTACTCGGACGCGATCGCCACCAACTCCGTCAGTACCGTGGTGCTCACGGACTACGAGCGATGGATTCCTTCGATGAACGTCCCCGCGATCTGGGCGGTCTCGCCGGTGGGCAACGACGAACGCATCACCGGGGCCATCGCCTTCCAGATCTCGATCGACACCATCAATGACGTCACGACCGGGGGCCAGAACTGGAAGAACCAGGGTCTCGGCGACACCGGCGAGGTGTACCTCGTCGGTCTCGACGATCTGATGCGCAGCAGTTCGCGACGTCTGATCGAGGATCCGGAATCCTATGCGCAGCGTGCCATCGCCGGGGGGACACCGCCGTCGGTCGCGGAGCGCATCGCCGCCGTCGGCGGCACAGTCCTCCTTCAGCCGATCAACACCTTCGCGGTGGCCGAGGCGCAGGCAGGGCGGACCGGAACGACCACGGGCACCGACTATCACGGCGGCGACAGTGTGACCGCGTACGCGCCGCTGGAGATCGAGGGCCTCGACTGGGTGATCATCGCCCGCATCGATTCGGCTGAGGCGTTCGCGCCCGTCGCCGACTTCACGCGCAATGTGCTGCTGACGCTGCTCGGCATCATCCTCGCCGTGTCGCTGCTGTCGCTCGCGCTGGCGCAGGTCTTCACGCGTCCGATCCATCGACTGGTCGGCGCCGTCCATCGCGTCGCCGAAGGAGATCTGGACGTCCAGGTGCCGCAGGGTTCGCGCGATGAGTTCGGTGATCTCGGCAGCGCCTTCAACGACATGGCGTCGAGCCTGCGCATCAAGCAGGACCTCATCGACGAGCAGCAGAAGGAGAACGAGAAGCTCCTGCACACGCTCATGCCGGAGAGCGTCGCGGCCAAGTACCGCCAAGGCGATGAGGCCATCACGGAAGCGCACGAGAACGTGTCGGTCGTGTTCGCCGAGCTGGTCGGGTTCGACGAGTTCGCCAGGGACCTGACGGCCGAGCAGGAGATCGGCCTGCTGAACACGCTGATGCGCGGGTTCGACGAGGCCGCCGAAAGGGCGGGAGTCGAGAAGGTGCGCACGCTCCGTGGCGGCTATCTCGCCTCATCCGGTCTGGCGATCCCACGCGTGGACAATGTGCGCCGCAGCGTCGAGTTCGCGCGAGGACTGCGAGAGGCGGTCGAGCGCTTCAACGCGCAGAACGGCGGGTCCATCGCGATCAGGGCCGGCGTCGACACCGGCACCGTGACCAGTGGACTCGTCGCGCGGACGAACCTGGCATACGACCTGTGGGGGGATGCCGTGAGCCTCGCGTATCGCGTGCGCTCGGTCACCGGCGACCCGGGGATCTACGTCAGCCAGACGGTGCGCGATCGCACGCAGGAGCTCTTCACCTACGTCGAGGCGGGGACGGTCGAAGTTCAAGGCCGGACCGAGACCGTCTGGAAGGTGGCCTGAGATGGCCGAGGCGTTCCAGAACGGTTGGGCCTGGTGGGTGATCACCATCGCGATCGGTGTTCCGGTGCTGCTCGTCGTGCTCACGGAGCTCATCGGCGCCTTCGCTCGGCGGGGCAACCCGGTCGCGGGGCCGCTCCGGCTGCTGCGCAACTGGGTGATCCCGTCGGGGGCGCTGTTCGCGCTGCTGCTGTTCGCGATGCAGTCACCGGCCGATCAGGTCTGGGTGCGGGTCGTGGCGACGGTGTTCGGCTTCCTGGTCATCCTGCTCGTGCTGTCGTCGTTCAATGTCGCGTTGTTCGCCAACGCTGAGCCGGGTTCGTGGCGGGATCGGATTCCGACGATCTTCGTCGAGATCGCCCGTCTCGCGCTGGTCGTCGTGGGGCTGGCGCTGCTCTTCTCCTGGGTGTGGGAGGCCGACGTCGGCGGCCTGATCACCGCGCTGGGCGTGACCTCGATCGTGATCGGACTGGCGCTGCAGAATGCCGTCGGCGGCGTGATCTCCGGTCTGCTGCTGCTGTTCGAACAGCCGTTCAAGATCGGTGACTGGCTCGATGCCGCCGGCGTGAGAGGGCGGGTCGTGGAGGTGAACTGGCGTGCAGTGCACATCGACACCGGTTCCGGCATCCAGATCGTGCCGAACTCCAGCCTGTCCGGAGCGTCGTTCACGAACCTGAGCGAGCCCGAAGGTCCGTACTCGGCCACGACCGAGGTGAAGTTCTCCACGGACGACCCTCCGCACGAGGTCATGGCATTGCTCATCGAGATCGCCGATGCGCTTCCGATGCGCGTACGCGGGGAGCGGGCCGGCGTGGGGTACAGCGGCGGTGGTGCATACAGCGTCTCGATCCCGCTGTCCGGTCCGTCGGACGCCGGACAGGCGCTTTCGATGTATCTTTCGTGGCTCTGGTACGCGGCGCGGCGGCGCGGGTTCGCGTTGGATGGCGACTCCACGGATCCGCTGGCCGAGCCCGAGCGGGTGCGTGCGGCGGTCGCCGAGATCGCGCCGACGCTGCACCTGCGCGACGACGACATCGAGTCATTGGCGTCCAGCGCCCGGCTGGCCCGCTACGGAGTGGGTGAAGTCGTGCTCCCCTCCGGCGTGATCCCCGAAGCGGTCAACGTCGTGTTGTCCGGACGCGCTTCGCTCGCGCTCGAGGTCGATGGTGCGCGCATCGAATTCGCCAGTGCCGAACCGGGAGAGATCATCGGCCACACCGCACTCACCCGCGAGCGGTCGCAGGCGGTGACGGTCGCCTCCGAGATCCTGACGGTGGTCGAAGTGCCGTTGGAGACCGTGGACGCGCTGATCCGCAGCCGACCGCGACTGGCCGCAGAGATCGGCGGGGCGCTCGAGATGAAGCGCCGTCTGGCGTCGGATCGACTGGCTGAGCTCGGCATCGCTCGCCGGGTCATCTCAGAGCGCTGATGTAGGCGAAAAGGGGGTGTCCGTCCCCCTTCGATAGGATGGAGCCGCCCGAAGCGGGCCAGCTCATCGGCCGGTGCAAACCCGGCGAAAGCAAGGGGGTTCACCCATGCCAGGAATCGTTATCGTCGGCGTCCAGTGGGGCGATGAAGGCAAGGGCAAGGCCACCGACCTGCTCGGTGAGCGCACCGACTGGGTCGTGAAGTTCAACGGCGGCAACAACGCCGGGCACACGGTTGTCGTCGGCGACGAGAAGTATGCGCTTCACCTCCTGCCCTCCGGCATCCTGTCCCCCGGTGTGAACCCGGTGATCGGCAACGGCGTCGTGATCGACCTCGAAGTGCTCTTCAGCGAGCTCGAGGCGTTGTCCGCCCGAGGCATCGACGTGTCGCGCCTGCGCGTGAGCGCGAACGCGCACATCATCACGCAGTACCACCGCACGCTCGACAAGGTCACCGAGCGCTTCCTCGGCAAGCGTCAGATCGGCACGACCGGCCGGGGCATCGGACCGGCGTACGCCGACAAGATCAACCGCGTCGGCATCCGCGTGCAGGACCTGTTCGACGAGAACATCCTGCGTCAGAAGGTCGAGGGCGCGCTCGATGCGAAGAACCACCTGCTGGTGAAGATCTTCAACCGCCGGGCGATCACCGCCGATGAGATCGTCGTCGACCTGCTCTCGTACGCCGAGCGACTGCGGCCGATGGTCGCCGACACCGGCCACCTCATCGACGAGGCGCTCGGACGCGGCGAGGTCGTCGTCTTCGAGGGCGGCCAGGCCACGATGCTCGACGTCGACCACGGCACCTACCCGTTCGTCACGTCTTCCTCCGCGACCGCCGGCGGCGCGTCGACGGGATCCGGCGTCGGCCCCGGCGCGCTCGACCGCATCGTCGGCATCGTCAAGGCGTACACGACGCGCGTCGGCTCCGGTCCGTTCCCGACCGAGCTGTTCGACGAGCAGGGCGAATGGCTGCGCAAGCAGGGCTTCGAGTTCGGCACGACCACCGGTCGCCCCCGCCGCGTGGGCTGGTACGACGCGCCCATCACGCGCTACGCCACCCGTATCAACGGCATCACGGACCTCGTGCTCACCAAGCTCGACATCCTCACCGGACTGGAGAAGATCCCGGTGTGCGTGGCGTACGACGTCGACGGCGTCCGTTTCGACGATGTGCCGGTGAACCAGACCGACTTCCACCACGCGAAGCCGATCCTGGAGTACTTCCCCGGATGGACCGAGGACATCTCGAAGGCGCGCAGCTTCGCTGATCTGCCGCAGAACGCACAGGACTACGTCCTCGCGCTCGAAGCGATGAGCAACACCCGCATCTCGGTGATCGGCGTCGGCCCTGAGCGCGACCAGGTCATCGTGCGCCACGACCTGCTCGACTGATGACCCGGTTCTGGGTCGGCGGCTACGGCCCCGCCATGGAGGGTTCGGCGGACGGCATCGGCCTCCTCGCCGGAGATGCGCACTCGGCGACTGCGCTCGCCTATCGGGGTGCGGTCGCCCAGGCGCCGTCGCCGTCGTGGCTGGCTCCGCATCCTCGGCTCGATGTCGTCTATGCGGCGCTGGAGGGGGATGCCGCGGTGCAGGCGTTCGTCCGCACCGGAGAGTCGGCGCTCACGCCGCTGGGCGAGCGCGTTCCGGTGGGCGAGTACGTCTGCCACCTGGCTGTCGCACCGAGCGGGCAGTACCTGATCGCCTCGTGCTACGGCGACGGCAAGGTCGTGCGGATCGGTCTCGACGCCGATGGTCGTCCGGTTCCGGATGCCGTGGACAAGGCCGCCGCGCTGCGCGCGGCTCTCTTCGGCGACGCCGGATCGGCCCCCCGCACGGGCGTCGGGTCGGCGGCGTCCGACCCGTACGGGACCCCGGTCGGAGCGGACCCGCGGGCGTCCCACGCGCATGCGGCCGCATTCCTGCCGGACGGCCGCGTGGCGACGACCGACCTCGGTTTCGACCTCGTGCGCTTCTGGCGACCCGGAGTCACCGGGCTCATCGTGGATCACGAGGTCGTGCTGCCACAGGGGACGGGGCCGCGCCACATGGTCGTGCACCCGAGCGGTCACCTGCACATCGTGACCGAGTACTCCTGCGAGGTCTTCACGCTCGCGGCGGGCCCGGACGGCCGATGGGTCATCGTGTCCGCGATTCTCGCGAGCCCTGCCGCTGAGGTCGGCACGGATTTTCCCGCCGAGCTCGCCCGCAGCCGCGACGGTCACGTGCTGTACACGGCGCTGCGGGGCAGCAACACGATCGCCGCCCTCCGCGTGCACGGTGCCGGCGATCGCCTCGAGTCCATCGCGCTGGCCGACTCCGGTGTCGACTGGCCGCGTCACCATCTCGTCTTCGAGGGCAAGCTGCTCGTGGCGGGTCAGCGCTCCGACACCGTCGCACTGCTCGATCTCGATGAGCGCACCGGCGTACCCCTGGGCATCCGCCACACCGCGCAGGCCCCGGCGCCGACCCACATCCTTCCGGTGCGCTGACGCGTTTCGTCCCGGGCGGGAATCGTGGTCTCGCCGGCTGGTGCGCAGTTGGGCGGCGTCACTGGTCTCGCTTCGGACGTTGATCAGTCGTTCCACCGTGCGCGTTGACGGGTCGCGGCGTCACTGGCGTGGCCGTGTGCCTGTCGGTGCGTGGCCCGACTCCCGCCGGTGCGTGGCCGACCTTCCCGCCGGTGCGATGACTCGAGTCCCCATCGGTGCGTGGCTATGTCCCCACCGGTGCGTGGCCCGACTCCCGCCGGTGCGTGGCCCAGCTCCCGCCGGAGCGATGAACCGAGCTTCCGACAGCGCGATGACTCCAGTCCGGCCAGTGCGCGGCCTCGCCCCGGCCAGTGCGTGGCCTCGCCCCCGCCAGCGCGATGACGTGAGTCCCCGCGGCAGAGCCTCCCCGTCGTCGCGGCCGCGCTCGCGGTGTGTGGTCAGGCGGCGAGGGTGTAGCGGGCGGTGCCGCCGAGGCGTGGGGTGCGGGTGGGGTCGACGTGTGGGGGTGGGATGAACCAGACGCGGGCGGCCGCGCCGGTGCCGGTGGTGCGGATGTCCCATCCGTTGTCGTGGATGCGGTGGTGGCAGTTTTCGCAGAGCAGCACACCGTTGTTGAGGTCGGTGGTGCCGTGGTCGCGGTGCCACCAGTTGATGTGGTGGGCGCGGGTCATGGAGGGTGGGAGGGTGCACATGGCGCATCCGCCGTCTCGTTCGACGAGGGCGAGGCGTTGGGTGCGGGTGAAGAGGCGTTTCTCGCGTCCCCAGTCGAGGGGTTCGCTGTCGGTGCCGAGGACGGCGGGGATGACACCGCCGGAGGCGGCCATCCGCCTCACGGTGCCGATGCAGATGGGCTGATCGATTCCGTCGATGGTGGCGTATCCGGTGCCGGTGGTGAGGTCATCGAGCGCTACCCGGACGATGACGGTCGCTCCGGCGAGGGCGGGGGCGTTGTTGTCGCAGCCGAGGCCGTGCGCGCACAGTTCGGCGAGTCCGTCGGCCTGGATCTGCGCGACGGTGCGGCGGTCGGCGTCCGGGGCGTCGGGGTCGAGCGTGTTGGCGCGGGCGGCGAACACGGCGGTGACGTACCCCTCCAGGGCGGCCTTGATGGGTGCTCCGGTGGCGACGTCGACGTCGCCGTCGAGGTGCAGTCGTCCGTCGCGCTCGTACATGACCAGGGAGTTCTGCGCCCGGGCGGCTTCTTCCCGCGGGGCGACACCGTCCGGATCCAGGAAAGCCTCTGCACGGGTGGTGAGCGTGCGAACTTCGTTGAGCGACAACTCCGCCGCCTTGCGGGCCAGCAGCGCTTCGGCTTGACCCAGCCGGTCGGTGTCGATCTTCAGCCGGACCCGGTCCAGCAGGTCGATGATCAAGCCTGCCGCGGGCGTCCCGATCCGGCCCGCGGTCAACGCCGCCTGCACGGCGGGGTACTTCGCCGGCAAAGGGGCCCCGAGCAGATCGCTGCGCGGTGCCGTGGCCTCCCCGACTTTCACCAGCCGCGACGCGTCCCCCGCCGAACGGCCGGTCACGGTAGCCACGAACTGGGCGGCATTGCGGAACCCCTGCTCCTTCGCCAATGACTCCGCGCCGAGCTCACGGCGCGACTCGTACGCGATCCGGGCGGCGACCTCCGCCTCCAGCCCGTCCACGACCCGATGCAGTCTCCCGAGAGCGTCGTTCGCCGTGACCAGCCCCGCCCGGTCGAGATCCCCCGCATGCCCAGCATCCGCCCACACCCCATCGAGGCGGGAAACCGCCTCGTGCAGAGCATCCAGATGGGTCGTCGTCGACATACCCTCAGACTATCAAAACAGCTCGGAGAATAGAAGAGATGTTCGGAAGATATTTTCGATGAAACGGGTGTCTCGTCCACTGCTAGCGTGACGACGTGAGCGACTATCGAGCGGTGTTCGACGCCGAGATCTCCTTCGTCAACGGCGGCGGACTGAGCACGGAGGGATTCCGCCTCGACCTTCCGGATCGCGATGTCACGGAGGCGGACGTCGCGCGAATGCTCGTGCAGCATCTGGGTCTCGCGCTGGTGGGGGAGGTCCGCTTGAGCCGGCTGCAGATCGTCGAGGAGAAGCACCGAGGCAGCCGCGGCATCCCGGCACGGACCGATGCGCAGGCCCCCGTCGGCTTCCGCCTCGTCGATCTCAGTCACACGATCCGAGCAGGACTCGTGACGCTGCCAGGCATCCCGGCTCCCGAGATCAGCCCCGTGCTCACTCGGGAGGAGGCCGAGAGCCGGTACGCGCCAGGCACCAGCTTCGTCATGGACACCATCTCGCTTCCCGGGAACACCGGCACCTACCTCGACACCGCGTTCCATCGCTACGAGGGCGGCGCGGATCTCGCGGCGCTCGCCCTGGAGACCCTCGTCGATCTGCCCGTCGAGGTGTTCCACCTCGAGGATGCGCGCACTCGCGGAATCCCGGCCTCGGTCTTCTACGATCGCGACGTCCGCGGCAAGGCGGTGCTGCTGCACACCGGCCATGACCGGCTCTTCGGCACCGAGGAGTACGCGTCGGATGCCCCGTTCCTCGACGAGGAGGGCGTCCGGTATCTCGCCGAGCAGGACGTGACGCTCGTGGGGATCGATTCGGTGAACATCGACGACATGTCATCGGATGCCGCGGGTCAACGACCGGCGCACTCGGTGTTCCTGGCATCCGGCATCCATGTGGTGGAGCACCTGACGAACCTGGGGGACCTGCCGCCGAGCGGGGCATCCGTCACCGTGGTGCCGCCCAAGGTGGAGAATTTCGGGACGTTCCCCGTCCGAGCGTTCGCCAAGGTGCCCGTCGCTTGACCTCAAGTTATGTTGAGGTCCTAGCGTCCTCATCATGACAACGAGAACAGACGCGACGCCGACGACAGCAGGCGCTTCGCCGGGCATCCTGAGCGGTGCATACCTGTGGATCACGATCGGCGCCTGCGCGCTCGTCTTCCTCGGAGCCTTCGAATCCCTGGCCGTCACGACCGTGATGCCCGCCGTCAGCGCCGATCTCGACGGCGAGCGCCTGTACGCGCTGGCATTCGCCGGACCGCTGGCGACCGGCGTCATCGGTATGGTGATCGCCGGCAACTGGTCGGATCGCCGAGGACCCGTGGCTGCGCTGTACGCGGCTGTGATCGTCTTCGTCATCGGCCTTCTCATCGCCGGGCTCGCACCGACCATGGAGATCCTCGTCGCCGGACGATTCGCGCAGGGGCTCGGAAGCGGGGCCCTTATGGTGGCGCTCTACGTCGTCGTCGCCCGCGTGTATCCGCAGGATCTGCACCCGGCCATCTTCGCCGGTTTCGCTGCGGCCTGGGTGATCCCGTCGCTGGTGGGACCGACTATTGCGGGTGTGGTGGCAGAGCTCTGGGGGTGGCCGTGGGTCTTCCTCGGCGTCGTCATCCTCGTCGTCGTCGCGCTGGTGATGGTGGTCCCGGCGCTGCGCGGACTGTCCCGCGGCGGCGACCCGACCACCCCCTGGGCGATCGGACGCCTGGGCTGGTCGGTGCTCGCCGCACTCGCGGTGCTGGGGCTGAACCTGCTCGGCGACATCCCCGGCGCGGGACCGCTGCTCGCCGTCGTCGCCACGGTCGTCGCGCTGATCGCCGTGCGCCCGCTCGTCCCCCGAGGCACGCTGCGGGCACGCCGTGGACTGCCCTCGGTGATCCTCGTTCGAGGGCTCGCCGCCGCTGCGTTCTTCGGTGCCCAGGTGTACCTGCCGTACCTGCTGACGGATCGGTACGCCCTCACCCCGACACTCGCCGGGCTCGCCCTCACCGGTGGTGCGCTGGCGTGGTCGGCCGCCGCCACCGCGCAGGGCCGCTGGGGTGCGCGCCTGTCCAGCGTGACGGCGATCCGCGCCGGGACGATCTTCGTGCTCGTCGGCATCGCCCTGGTGCTCGCGATCGCGGCCCTCGATCTGCCTGCCGCCGTGATCGCCGTCGCCTGGGTCGTGGCGGGACTCGGGATGGGGCTGATGAGCCCCAGGACCAGCGCTCTGACGTTGGCCATGTCGACACCGCAGACGCAGGGTTTCAACAGCTCCGCGATGACCGTGGCGGACTCGTTTGGAAGTGCGCTGTCGCTCGCGGTCACGGGAACCGTGTTCACGTCCGTCGCGGCCGTCCTCGACCCGTTCGCCGCGGTCTTCGTCGTGGCAGGCGGGCTGGCTGTCGCCGCCGCGGTGCTCGCCCCGAGGGTGAAGCCGGCGACCGCGGATGCACCGGTATCTGCGGTCGATGACCGCTACGGCAGAGGGGCGAACGGTGCCGTCGGTCGATGAGTATCCGCTCGGCGATGCTGCGGCCGCGCATGCCGCCATCGAACAGCGAAGACGACGTGCCGAGGTCGAGCTCGTCCCGTAGCCGGTTCGGTCAGATCCTTACGGATCGAGCACTTCCGGAACAAACCCCGTGACTCGGCGTTGCACATCGACAAGACTGTGGAGGGTGCAGCAGATGACAGACGAGTACGACCTCATCGTGATCGGGGCGGGTCCCGTCGGCGAGAACGTGGCGGACAGAGCGGTGCAAGGCGGGCTCACCGCCGTCATCGTGGAGAGCGAACTGGTCGGCGGCGAATGCTCCTACTGGGCGTGCATGCCGTCGAAGGCGCTGCTGCGTTCGGGTCAGGCGCTGCGTGCGGCCCAGCGCGTCGCCGGTGCGGCCGAGGCCGTGACGGGGACGCTGGATGCCGCGGCCGTCCTCGCCCGGCGCAACTCGTTCACCAGTGACTGGTCGGATGCCGGGCAGGTCGCGTGGCTCGACGAGGCCGGCATCGACCTCGCCCGCGGTCACGGCCGGATCACCGGCGAGCGCGAGGTCACCGTCACGAACGCCGACGGCGGCACGCGCGTGCTGCGCGCGCGTCACGCCGTCGCCATCAGTACCGGAACGGATGCCGTGATCCCCGGCATCCCAGGACTCGCGCAGGCGCAGCCGTGGACGAGCCGCGAGGCGACGAGTGCGCAGGAGGTGCCCGCCTCCCTCGCGGTCATCGGCGGTGGCGTCGTCGCCGTCGAGATGGCGACCGCCTACGCCTCGCTCGGTTCGCACGTGACCGTGATCGCGCGCGGCGAGATCCTCGGGTCGCTCGAGCCGTTCGCGGGCGAACAGGTCGCTGCGGGGCTGCGCGATCTCGGCGTCGACGTGCGCACCGGCACGGCGACGGAGCGCGTCGCACGCGATGAGAGCGGCGTCACGATCACGCTCGGCGACGGTGAGAAGGTCACCGCCGCCGAGGTCCTCGTCGCCACCGGCCGTCGCCCCCGCAGCGGCGACATCGGACTGGAGACGGTCGGCCTGGAGCCCGGCCGCTACGTCGACGTCGACGACACCCTGCGCGTACCTGGAAACGATTGGCTCTACGCCGTCGGAGACGTGAACGGGCGGGTGCTGCTCACCCACCAGGGCAAGTATCAGGCGCGCGCGGCGGGCGATGTCATCGCTGCCCGCGCACAGAGCGAGGATGTGCGCGACGACGCCTGGGGGCGGCACGTGGCGACCGCCGATCACCGAGCGGTGCCGCAGGTCGTCTTCTCCGACCCCGAGGTCGCAGCCGTGGGCCTGACCGCGGCGGAGGCGCGCGATGCAGGGTTCGAGACCGAGGTGGTCGACTACGACCTCGGCGGGGTCGCCGGCGCGAGCCTGTATCAGGATGGCTACCGCGGGCAGGCCCGCATGGTGGTGGATGCCGAGCGCGACGTGATCCTCGGCGTCACGTTCACCGGGCCGGACGTCGCCGAACTGCTGCACGCCGCGACCATCGCGGTCGCCGGTGAGGTCCCGATCTCTCGACTGTGGCACGCGGTCCCCGCGTATCCGACCGTCAGCGAGATCTGGCTGCGGCTGCTGGAGCAATACGGTCGCCGGTCCGCGTGACGCGCGCGATGCGGACCATCCGATTCCGCATCCGCTCCGAAGGCATAGAGGAACACGAGAGGACGGTCGCGCGATGGCCCCAGTCGTGACGCGCCGAGAAGCCCGACCCCCGGGTGTCGGCGGCTTACCCTACGCTCAGAATCTGATCCGAGGAGAACAGAAATGAAGGCTGTACTCGCAGGAACCACCATCGCCGAGGCCGACGAAGGCGACCTCATCCGCATCGAGGGGAACTGGTACTTCCCGCCAGTATCCATCGCACCCGACGTCCTGGTCGAGAGCCCGACGCCGTACACGTGCCCGTGGAAGGGCGAGTGCCAGTACTACTCGGTGCGCGTGGGCGACGATGTGCACGTCGACCGCGCCTGGGCGTATCCGCACCCCTACCCGTCGGCGTTCGACCGGGTCGGGCGGGATTTCTCCGGCTACGTCGCGTTCGCCCCCGACGTCGAGGTCGCACCGTAGCCTCTTCCCCAATGACCGGAGACAACACCGCATGATCGAGTTCCGTTCCGTGTCCAAGCGCTTTCCCGACGGCACCCTCGCCGTCGAGGACTTCAGCCTCGTGCTGCCCTCCCGCAAGACCACGGTCTTCGTCGGATCGTCGGGGTGCGGCAAGACCACGCTGCTGCGCATGATCAACCGCATGGTGGAGCCCACGTCCGGTGACGTCGAGATCGACGGGGACAGCGTTCTCGACGGCGATCCCGTGGCGCTGCGCCGCCGCATCGGCTACGTCATGCAGAACTCCGGGCTGATGCCGCACTTCACGGTGATCGACAACGTCGCCACCGTGCTGCGTCTGACCGGGGTTGCCAAGAAGCCGGCCCGTGAGCGCGCGCTCGCGCTGCTCGACACCGTCGGTCTGGATCGCGCGCTCGCCGATCGCTACCCGAGCCAGCTCTCGGGCGGTCAGCAGCAGCGCGTCGGCGTCGCCAGGGGACTGGCAGCCGACCCCAACATCCTGCTCATGGACGAGCCGTTCGGCGCGGTCGACCCGATCGTTCGAGCCGACCTGCAGCAGGAGCTGATCCGTCTGCAGCAGGAGCTCGACAAGACCGTCGTGTTCGTCACGCACGACATCGACGAGGCGTTCCTGCTCGGCGACCAGGTCGTCATCCTCGACAAGGGTGCCCGAATCGTCCAGGTCGGGACACCCAGCGAGATCATCGAGAACCCGGCGGACGACTTCGTCTCCGCGTTCATCGGTGCCGAGCGGGGGCGGCGCGCGCTGCGCCTCAAGCAGACACCGCACGGCACCGTCGTCGTCGATTCGGAGGGTCGGACGCAGGGTGCGCTGATCGAGGACGGCGTATGACCTGGGTCCTCGACAACCTCGATCTCATCCTCGCGCTGAGCGTCGAGCACCTGCGTCAGAGCATCATCCCGATCGTGCTCGGACTCGTGCTGTCGTTGCCCCTGGGGTGGGTCGCGTGGCGGTACCGGCTCGTCCGCGGGCCGGTCATCGTCCTCACCGGGCTGCTGTACACGATCCCCTCGCTGGCGCTGCTGATCCTGCTGCCGGCATCGCTCGGCTACTCGGCGACCAGTCCGTCGAACCTCATCGTCGCGCTGACGATCTACGCGGTGGCGATCCTGGTGCGCTCGGTCGCCGACGGGCTCGACTCGGTCGATCCCGCGGTTCGTCAGTCGGCCACCGCCGTGGGCTTCGGCGGAGCGCGTCGGTTCTGGACAGTCGACATCCCGCTCGCGGGCCCTGTCATCCTGGCGGGGCTCCGGGTCACGGCGGTCAGCACGATCTCGCTCGCGACCGTCGGGATCCTGATCGGCGTCGAGAACCTCGGCTACCTCTTCACCAACGGGCTGCAGCGTCGCATCATCGCCGAGGTGTTCGCCGGCATCCTCGCCGTCGTGCTGATCGCACTGATCATCGATCTGCTCCTGGTGCTGATCGGCCGGATGATGATGCCGTGGACGCGCGCCGCCGCAGTGACGTCGACGCGACGCGTCGCGATGCCGATGAGGTCCGCCGCATGAACCTCTTCGCAGAAGCCATGGCCTGGCTGTTCTCCCCTGAGCGGCTCGAAGGTCCGTACGCCCTGCCGACCCTGCTCGGTCAGCATCTGTACTACACGATCGTCTCCGTTCTCATCGCGGCCGCGATCGCCGTCCCGGCCGGCTGGCTCATCGGCCACACCGGCCGCGGCCGTGAGATCGCCGTCGCGATCTCGGGCGCCGCGCGCGCGATCCCATCCTTCGGCCTGATGATCCTGCTCGTCCTGCTGCTGGGCGTGCTGCGCGTTCCGGAGGCGGCGGTCATCACGTTCGTCGTGCTCGCGATTCCGTCGCTGCTCGCCGGTGCCTACACCGGTCTCGAAGCGATCGACCGACGGACGATCGACGCGGCACGTGCCATGGGGATGACCGCCTGGCAGGTGTTCTGGAAGGTCGAGGTCCCGCTCGGCCTGCCCCTGCTCGTGGCCGGATTCCGTGCAGCGCTGCTCCAGGTCATCGCCACGGTCACCATCGCCGCCTACGTCAACCTCGGAGGACTCGGCTGGCCCATCATCCAGGGGATCCCGCTGCAGCGGTTCGACCAGGTGCTCGGCGGTGCGATCCTCGTCGCCCTCCTCGCCCTCATCGCCGACCTGCTGATGGCACTCGCACAGCACGCGGCGGTGCCCACCGGCATCCGCGTCCAGCAGACCCGCCGAGCCGGGCGCCGGGCGCGCGCCACGGCATCCGCCACAGCCTGAACCAGACCACCAAGAGAGGAACACCATGTTCACCGCACGAAAGTCCCGCATCGCGCTCGTCGGCGCGACGGCGCTTGCCGCGTCGCTCGTCCTGGCCGGATGTTCGAACAGCAACCCACTCGAAGAACCGGCCGACGAGGGCGCAGGCTCCGGCGGCGACACGATCGTCATCGGTTCGCAGGCCTACTACTCCAACGAGATCGTCGCCGAGATCTACGCTCAGGCGCTCGAGGCCGAAGGCTTCACGGTCGAGAAGAAGTTCAACATCGGTCAGCGCGACGCCTACATCCCCGAACTCGAGTCCGGCTCCGTCGACCTCTTCCCTGAGTACACCGGCAACCTGCTCGAGTTCTACGACCCCGAGGCGACGGCGACGAGCCCCGAGGACGTCTACGCCGCACTGCAGGAGGCGCTGCCCGAGGAGCTCACCGCTCTGGACTACGCCGAGGCGAGCGACCAGGACACGTACACCGTCACGAAGGAGTTCGCCGAGGCGAACGGCCTCACCACGATCGCCGACCTCGCGAAGGTCACCACGCCCGTGACGCTCGGTGGCGCGCCGGAATTGGAGCAGCGGCCGTACGGACCCGCGGGCGCCAAGGAGGTCTACGGCGTCGACCTGCAGTTCTCGGCCACCGGTGAGACGACCCTCGAGTCGCTGCTGGCGGGTGAGATCCAGGTCGCGGACATCTACACCGCGGCTCCGGCGTTCCAGACCGAGGAGATCGTCGCACTGGAGGACCCGGAGAACCTGATCCTCGCGTCGAACGTCGTGCCGATCGCATCGGCCGATGTCGCGGACGAGATCGCCGACGTCATCAACGCCGTCAGTGCAGAGCTCGGTGCGGACGACCTCGTCGCCCTCGGCGTGCAGAGCACCGAGGAGCAGATGTCTCCCGACGACATCGCGGCGCAGTGGCTGAAGGACGCCGGCCTGAGCTGAGTCCGGTCCGAACGGACGACGCCCCGGAAGCCGATCGGCTTCCGGGGCATCGTCGCGTTACGCGTGGCGCGTCAGATCCGGGCGTCCTGACGCGGAACCCACACCTGCCGGATGATGATCAGGATGGATGCGGTGACGGGGACCGCCACCAGGGCGCCCAGCAGTCCGAGCAGCGTTCCGCCGATCAGCGCGCCGATCACGACGAGCGAGCCGGGTACCGAGACGGCCCGGTTCATCACCTTCGGAGTGAGGAAGTACGCCTCGACCTGCATGTAGATCACGTAGACGACCGCGAAGATGAGGGCCAGGATCGGGTCCGTGAACAGGGCGACCACGCTGCCGATGATCCAGAAGAGCACGGGACCGACGAGCGGGATCAGCGTTACGAGGAACGCCGTGACGGCGAGCAGCAGGGGGAATGGCAGACCGAGCAGCGTGTACAGGAGCAGGACCAGGAGCGAGTTGAAGAACGCCAGCAGGACCATGCCCATGATGTAGCCGCCGACGGAGTCGGTGATCTGGTCCGTGATGATCTCGGTGTTGGCTCGGTCGCGGGCGGGGATGAGCCGCAGCATCGCCCGCTTGATCGTCGACAGCGTGGCGACGAAGTAGATGATCAGCACGAGCACGATGATCGCGCCCGAGACGCCGTTCGCGATCGAGGCGCCCACCTTCAGGGCGCCTCCGCCGATCGCGGCCAGGTTGCCCGGATCACTGAAGAACGACGTGACCTCACCGATGAGGTCGTCGATATTCGTGCCGAACTGGCCGCTCAGCGTGATGTACAGATCGCTCTGCTGGAAGTCCTCGATCATGCCGGGAGCGTCTTTGACGAAGCTCGCGATCTGCTGCACCAGGACCGGCACGATCGCCCAGATGATGAGCCCCAGCAGCACGATGAGTGAGACGAGGACGGTCACCAGTGCCCAGGGACGGGGGAACCGGTGCCGCTCGAGGAATCGCACAGCGGGGTCGAGTCCCAGGGCTGCGAACATCGCCAGGGCGATGTAGATGAGGATGGTGGACAGGCTGGTCAGCGCGAGTCCGAGGGCGAAGGCGGCGAGGCCGCCGAGAGTGATGAGGAAACCGAGGACGAACGGGTGATCGATGCGCGTCCAGAACGACCGACTCGACGGAACCGGCTCCACCACCGGCTTCGGCGTGACTTCGGGCGCGGAGGTCGACTCGGAGCGACTGCGTGTCCGGCTGGATGCGCGCTTGGCCGGCGGAGAGTCGGCGGCATCCGAATCGGATGCGGGGGGCGTGGGGTCCTCGGTGCTCATGCGTTCACTCTAGAGGTCGGCCCGTCCGGAGCAGGGCGATATCGTGGGGATATGACCGATGACGCCGCCCGGAACGAACTGCTGCGCCTGCGAGCGAGCATCGACAACGTCGACGCCGCTCTCATCTTCATGCTCGCCGAGCGGTTCCGCGCGACACAGCAGGTCGGGTTGCTGAAGGCCCAGCATGCCATGCCCGCCTCGGACCCCTCCCGCGAGGAGCAGCAGGTCTCGAGACTGCGCGCTCTCGCCGAAGAAGCCCACCTCGACCCCGAGTTCGCCGAGAAGTGGTTCAACTTCGTGGTGGCCGAGGTCATCCGCCATCACACCGAGGCGGCCGAGGGTCGCTGACGAGCGTCGGACCCGCTCCGGCAAGACGCGATGCGTGCAGGGAGGGGTTGACAGCGCTCTTCTTTGCGCGCATGGTTAAGCCATTCACTAATTAAGGAATCGCTTATATGGATGCAACGGACGAACTCAGCCTCGTCTTCCAGGCCCTCGCCGATCCGACCAGACGCGCGATGATCTCGCGCCTCAGCATCGGCTCGACGACCGTCGGAGAGCTGGCTGCGCCGTTCGCGATGAGCCGCCCCGCGATCTCGCAGCACCTCAAGGTGCTCGAGCGCGCCGGTCTCGTCGAACGCACCGTCGACGCTCAGTGGCGACGGTGCACGCTCCGCACGGAGCCCCTCGACGAGGCGGTGACCTGGGTCGAGCGGCACCGCGCCGAGTGGAACGCGCGATTCGATGTGCTCGATGAGCGGCTCCGAGAGCTGAAAGGGACGACCGATGCCTGAGCAGACGGCGACGAGCGAGAAGCAGTTCACGATCACCCGCGTCTTCGCCGCGCCCCGCGAACTCGTGTGGCGCGCGTGGATCGACCCGGAGGAGGTCGCCTTCTGGTGGCATCCGCGCGGCGTGATCACACCGCGCGAGAGCGTCGAGATCGACGCACGGCCCGGTGGGCGATACCGCTATACGATGATCGCCCCGGACGGAACGGAGTATCCGACCGCCGGGGTGTACCGGGAGATCACGCCGCCGGAGCGGCTCGTCTTCACCTGGGGGTCGCCAGAGGACCCCGACGATTCGGCCCCCGTCATCACCGTCGATCTGGCGGAGCACGGCGACGACGGCGACGAGACGCGGATGACCTTCCATCTGCAGGGCATCGACGGCGCGCCAGGCGACGAGAACGTGTACGACGGCTGGGACTCCGCCTTCGACATCCTCGAGGAGCGCATCGATGCGGACGATCGGCCCGATTCCGAGGCGCTCTGATGGGCATCCTCACCGTCGAGCAGATCGTGACGGCCGACGGGTACGCCGCCGAGCCGGACGGCGGCATCCGGTTCATGGATGCTGCCGACGTCGGCAACGCGAACGATGACGACCAGCTCAAGTTCCTCCGCGGTGTCGACGCGATCCTGCTCGGCGCGAACACCTACCGGATGTTCGCGGGGTACTGGCCCGAAGCCGATCCCGACCTCGAAGTCGTCGCCGAGTCGATCAACCGACTGCCGAAGTTCGTTCTCTCGAACACTCTGACCGAGGCACCATGGGGCGACGGTTCGATCGGGATCCTCTCGGGCGATGCCGCCGGCACGATCGCCGAGCTCAAGCGCCGGTACGAGCGGATCATCGTATGGGGCAGTCTCACTCTCACCGACGCGCTGTTCGCGGCCGGGCTGGTCGATGAGCTGCGTCTGCGCGTCGTACCGGTGCTCATCGGCGATGGGCGCTCGTTCTCGCCGACGGCACTGGGGCAGCGGCGCCTCGAGCTCGTCCGCGTCGTCTCGCATCCGAGCGGTCACGTCGGGGTGACCTACCGGGTGTCGGCTTCGGACTGAGCATGCGGAAGGTCCCGGAACACCGAGCGCGTTCCGGGACCATCCTCGCGGGGTTATTTCGACGTGCCCTGCGACACCGACCCCTGCAGCTGGCGCTGGAAGAGGATGTACACGATCAGCACCGGCACGATCGTGATGATCACGGCTGCGAACATCTCGCCGAAGTCGAGCGCGTAGCCCGCTGATGAGGCGTAGGAGGCCATGCCCTGGGAGAGGACGTACTTGCTCCGGTCCGTGTTCAACGAGATCGGCAGCAGGAACTGGTTCCACAGCCCCAGGAAGTTCATGATCGCCACAGCCGCCATTCCGGGCTTCGCCATCGGCAGCATCACCTGGAAGAACGTGCGCCACTCACTCGCCCCGTCGACGTACGCGGCTTCCTGGATCTCGTAGGGCAGCGACTTGAAGAACGAGAACAGGAAGAACACCGTGAACGGCAGCGCGAACGCGACGTACGTGATGATCAGACCGGGCAGGGTGTTCAGCAGGCCCATCCCCTGCAGGATGAAGAACAACGGGACGATCGCCAGGAAGACCGGGAAGGTCAGCCCTGCGAGCATCAGGTAGTAGATGACCCGGCTGCCCGGCACCGAGAACCGTGCCAGCACGTAGGCGCACATCGCGCCGAGAACCATCACCAGCACGAGCGAGACGCCGACGACGATGACGGTGTTGATGAACATGCCGCCGAAGTTGTTGCCCACCCACGCGTTGATGTAGTTGTCGAAGTTCCAGTTCGCCGGCAGACCGAACGGCGAGGCGAAGATCTCCTTCGTGGTCTTGAAGGATCCGATGAAGGTCCACAGCATCGGCAGGATGACGACGAGCGACCACAGGGCGAGGATGACGTGGGATGCACCGCCGACGGCCTTGTCGCTCGCGGTGGACTTCGTGGCGGTCGGTCGCACTTTCGCCTTCGGGTCGATCGTGACCGCGGCGCGCGTGGTCAGGCTCATGCGCGTCCTCCTTCGTCCTTGCCGCCGATGAGGCGGAATATCCCGATCACGAGGGCGGCGAACAGCAGGGTGAGCACGGCGAGCACCACGCCCATGGCGCTGGCGAGGCCGAACTGCCCCTTCTCGAACGCGGTGCGGAACAGGTACTGGCTCATCACGAGGGTGCTGTTGCCCGGACCGCCCGTGGAGTTGAGGCCCGCCATGTACACGAAGGCGTCCAGCGCCAGGATGCCGAGATAGATGTAGGCCGTCTGGACGTTGTCGCGGATCTGGGGGAGAAGGATCGACGTGACGGTGCGGAATCTGCCGGCGCCGTCGATGCGCGCGGCCTCGAGGGTCTCCCCGGGGATGCCCTTGATCGCGGCGATGAACAGCACCATGTAGAAGCCGACCATGCTCCAGACGATGACGAAGATCGTCGCGCCCATCGCGGTGCGCTCGTCTCCCAGCCATGCGAAGCCGTTCGTGTCGATCCCGACGATGCCGAGCAGGCCGTTCAGCAGACCGCTGGGCGTGTAGATCATGTTCCACAGGATCGCGATCACGATCGCGGGGATGACGTACGGGAAGAACGACACCACCCGGTAGAAGCTCGAACCTCGGAGCCCACGCACCTGACCGTGGCTCGGGCCGCCGATGGTGATCATGCTCGCGAAGATCAGGGCGATCACGATCGTGATCAGCGGGACGACGATCGCCAGCAGGAGGTTGTTGCCCATCGCCTGCAGGAACGTGGGGTCCTGGAAGAGCCGGACGAAGTTGTCGACGCCGACGAAGTCCATGTTCGGCGAGAAGCCTGTCCAGTTCGTCATCGCGTAGTACACGGCCTGGATGAACGGCGAGATCACGAACACCAGGAAGATCGCGACCGGTACGCCGAGGAAGACCAGCAGGAAAGAGACGTAGTCGAACGTCATCTTGCGGCGCAGCCCCGCACGGGGCGCCTTGCGGCGTCCCGTGCGGGTGGTGACGACGGCCCTGGTGTCCGGGGCCGCGTCGAGAGGGGGAGCGCTGAGGCTCATTTGATCTCGATCTTCTCGATGGAGCTGTCCTCGCGGATCTTGTCGGTCAGCGCCTGCAGCTGCGACGTGATCTCCGCGACCGTCATCTTGCCGTCCAGGAACGAGTTCCAGATCGGCAGCTGGTCGGAGTTCATGCCGTACAGGTTGAACGACTTGATCGTGAACATGCCCGTTCCTGCGGCCGCGATCATCTCGACCTGCGAGACGAGCGCGGTCGAGCCGAAGCCGTCCTCGGGGACGATGTCCTTGACGACGGTCGGCGCGAGCTTCTCCTTCGAGAACGCCGACGCCGCCTCCTTCGAGAGCATCGTGCGCAGCAGCTCCTTGCCGCCGGCGACGTTCTTCGCCTTGGACGGCACGATGAACGGCTCGCCGGCCTCGGCCCGCATGAAGCCGGCCGGCGTCGTGGCGTTGCCGTCCAGGGGCATCTCGCGCACGCCCTTCATCTGGAAGTTCTCCGCCGTCGTCTTCTTCATCTCGTTCTCGATCCACGAGCCGGACGGGTACAGCAGCGCCTCCTGATCGAGGCTCCACTGCGACTGCGCCTGGGTGAACTGCGTTCCGCCACCGCCCGGCTTGACGTAGCCGGACGCGATGAGGTCGTGCAGGATCGTCAGGATGGACTGCAGGGTTGGGTGCGACCAGCATCCTTCCTCCAGGTTCTCCAGCGGAAGGCGCACGTCGTCACCGGACTGGATGACCGCCGAGTCGACGACGAACGTCTGGTAGTAGGTCGCCGCTTCCTTGCCCCACAGGAACAGGTACTTGCCCTTCGCTTTGGCCGCCTCGCCGAGCGCCTTCAGGTCCTGCCAGGTCTGCGGCGGCTCCCACCCGTTCTCCTCGAACAGGCTGCCGGAGTACCAGACCCCGTAGGTGGTGAACACGTAGTTGAGCGCCGCGAACTTGTCGCCGAAGGTGCCGGGGGCCTTGACGCCGTCGAACAGGGTGTCGGCGATCTTCTCGCCCTCGAGGTTGTTCGCCTCGAGCACGTCGCTGAGGTCCTCGAGCTGGTCGAGGATCGTGTTCCAGCCGATCGAGTTCGCGCCGGAGTTGTCGACCAGGTCCGGCGGGTTGCCGCCGACGAAGCGCGGCTGCAGCTCCTGCGCGATCTTGGTGGAGGCCGAGACCTTGGCGGTGACGCCGTCCAGGCCCTTGTTGCCGGCCATGATCTCGGCCGCGTTCTCGACGTAGTCGACGCCGTAGCCGCCATCGAAGATGACCGCGTCGACCGTCGTGTTCGCTGCGACGCCGAACGGGTTGTCGGCCGTGACTTCGCCCACAGGGCCGGCGCCGCCGCCTCCGCCGCCGGGTGCGGCGCAGGATGCGAGAGACATGCCAAACGGCAGCAGCAGCGCCGTCGCTGCCGCGCCGCGCAGCAGGGTGCGGCGGCTGATGGAGGATTCGGTGAGTTCCATCTTCTTACCTTTCGTTGGTGGTTCTGGTCGGGTGGATTCAGGCGCCGCGTCGGATGCGTCCGCGGTAGCGGTCCTCGAGGACGGAATTGTGCTCATCGCCGCCGGGGATGTTGGCGGAGATGTACATCGGAGGGGTCTCGCCGCGATCGGTGATGCTGCGTGCGACGCCGAGCGTGAGCAGTTGCGCGATGTATGCAGCGGTGATCGACGAGACGGCGCCGACGCCGATGCCGCCGGCGACTTCGAGCGTTGTGTCGCCGTACGGGGCGAGGTTGTCGATGACGACGTCCGCGATCTCGCTCAGGCGCTTGCCCGAGGGATGCTTCGGCTGCACGCGAGCGGTGTGCTCGAGGCTGGTCACGGCAATGACGCTGTGCCCGCGCTCTTTCGCCCACAGCGCCGCGCCCACGATCGATCCGTTCACGCCCGAGTTCGAGGCGATCATGAAGACGTCGTGCTCGCCGACGTGGACCGTCGCCATGAGTTCGTCCACCACCCACGGTTCGCGTTCCAGCGATCCGGTGAGCACTTCGACGTCGCGATCGCCGTAGAGCACGAGATCGCGCAGTGCGAAGCGATCGGTCGGGATCAGACCGCCCGCCCGCCCGGAGATCTCCATCGCGAACGCCTCGGAATGCCCCGTTCCGAAGGCGTGGATGACACCGCCGGCATCGACGCACGCGACCAGCAGGTCGACCGCCGCATCGAATGCGCCGGCCTCCGCGTCCGCGGTGAGACGGGCGAGGCGCTCGTGCGCCTCGCGGAACAGATCGGACGGCGTGGCGGTCATCCGGTCACCTCCTGGGCTGCGGTGGGCCGCGGCTTCGGCTGGCGGGGTCGGCGGTGGCCCGAGACCGCCATGGCCGTCGCCGCGAGTCGCTTCGCGGCAGGGTCGAACATCTGCTGGGCGATGAAGAGGTAGAGCAGATCGATGACGAACAGTTGCGCGTGCTTGACCGACATGTCATCCGGTCGCAGGTAGCCGACCGGCGCCGCCGTCGTGATCGACACCGCGGCGACGTCGGCGATCCAACTCTCATCGTCGTGCGTGATCGCGACCGTGAACGCTCCTGAGGTGCCGGCCTGGTCGAGCATCTGCACCGTCTCATCGGTCTGGCCGGTGCTGGACACGCCGATCGCGACGGAGGTCTCATCCTGCAGGACCGCGCTGGCTAGACCGTCGTGCACATCCGACCAGGCGTGCGAGTTGATCCCGATCCGGTGCAGTCTGCGCTGGAACTCCTCGGCGATCCCCGCGCTGCCGCCGAGACCGTAGATGTCGACGTGCCTGCTGGTCGTGATGGCGCGCGCAGCGTGGCCGACGGCATCCAGGTCGATGCCTTCTGCCGTGGTCTCGAGTCCTCGTACGTGCGCCTTCAAGAGCGTGCGCAGGATCTTCTCCGGCGAGTCGGTGGGTTCGAACTCGGCGCCGATGTCGGTGTGCCAGGTCTGCTCGGCGCTGCCGCGCCCCAGCTCGGTCGCGATCGCGACGCGGAACTGCGTGTAGCCGTCGAAGCCGAGCGAGCGGCAGAAGCGCGTGACGCTCGCGGGCGAACTGCCGGCGCGTTCGGCGAGTTCGGTGATCGTCAGATCCACCGGCGCGGTCGGCTGCGAGATGACGAGGTCGGCGATTCTCGAGAGCGCGACGGGCATGGCCTGACGGCGCGCCGAGATGCGTCCGATGATCGCGCCGTTGTCGGCATCCAAACTGCGTGGCACCATTGCCTCCAGAACTCGCCGTTGGTAGTTCCCGTTGGGGTGAAAACTATTCTCACCGCGGACCAAGGTCAAGTTAGGACGCATAACATATGGGTCACGACATGCTGGCGATCGGGGTGGACGGGGGCGGCACCGGCACGCGAGCCGTGCTCACGACGCCGGACGGCCGGTGCCTCGGCTACGGCGTCGCCGGGCGAGGCAACCCGATCTCGGCGGGGGCGGAAGGCGCCGCGGCTGCGGTGGTCGATGCTGTGCGATCGGCGACGGCGTCGGCAGGGCGCCCCCTGGGCGACGTGTCCGTGATCGCCGCTGCTCTGGCCGGGCAGCCCGCATCCGGCGAGGGAGCCGAGCTCCTGCTGGCGCTGCTGCGGACGGCCGGTTTCGCAGGTGAGGTCCGGTTCGAGTCCGACCTGCTGGCGACGTATTTCAGCGGGACGGCGGCCGGCTTCGGGTACGCGGTGGTCTCGGGGACCGGCGCCTGCGCGATCCGTGTCGCCGACGGCCGGATCGAGGCGACCTCCGATGGCCTCGGCTGGCTGCTCGGGGACCGCGGCAGCGGTTTCTGGATCGGACAGCGCGTCGCGAAGGCGGCGATCCGAGACCTCGACGGCGCCGGGCGGGCGACCGCGCTGACGGGCGGTCTGCTGTATCGGCTCGGCATAGCGCCGGCGACGACCCGCGGTGCGGGGCGCCCGCGGGCGCTCGAGCAACTGGTCGCGCTGCTCTACGGACTGCCGCCCATCGAGCTCGCGACGTTCGCTCCGCTCGCGTTCCAGTCGGCCGACGATCCGGTCGCCGCCGGCATCCTGCGCCGAGCGGGCGAGCACCTCGCCGGCTCGCTGGCCGCCGTGCTGACGGAGCCGGGCCCGCTGGTCGTCGGAGGGGGAGTGCTGTCGCGTCCCAGCGCGGTGCGCGACGCCTTCCTGGGCCGTCTCGGGGATGCCGCCGAGGGCCTCGACGT
Organism: Microbacterium sp. NPDC056234; assembly: GCF_042267585.1. NCBI lineage: Bacteria > Bacillati > Actinomycetota > Actinomycetes > Micrococcales > Microbacteriaceae > Microbacterium > Microbacterium sp. NPDC056234. The sequence goes on along the minus strand of NZ_JBHJTE010000001.1, from coordinate 287,111 downwards.
GCGGGCGGTCCCGGACGGCGCGGTCGGCGCGGGGCTGCTCGCCGTGCGTGCCGTCGGCCGTCCCGTCACGACGCAGATGCTCGACGGACTCACTGCGGCGGTCGCGCACGTGCGTTGACGATCCGATCATGGTGCTCTCCTCTGAGCCGGTGACGCTACTCTATGATCTAATTCAGTAGAAACAATCACAACTACGCATCTTTATCTCAAGGAGTTCCTCGATGACCGAATCGCTGCCCGGTGCGCACATGCGCGAAGAACTCCTCTCGCAGCCTGAGATGTGGGCCCGCGCGGCGGGCATGCGCGCGGAGCAGGGTCGACTCCCCGAGCGCGGCGCCCGCATCGCCGTCGTCGGCTGCGGAACCAGCTGGTTCATCGCGCAGTCGTATGCCGCGCTCCGCGAGACCGCCGGGCACGGCGAGAGCGACGCCTTCGCGGCATCCGAGGCCTTCGTCGACCGCGGGTACGACGCGATCGTCGCGCTCACGCGCTCTGGTACGACGACGGAGGTGCTCGAGCTGACCGAGCGCGTCAAGGGTCGTGTGCCGGTGATCGGCGTGATCGGGGACCCGGCGTCTCCGCTGGTGGATCTCGTCGACGACGCCGTGCTGCTGCCGTTCGCGGACGAGCAGTCGGTCGTGCAGACCCGCTTCGCCACGACGGCTCTCGCCCTGTTCCGTGCGTCACTGGGAGAGGACCTCACGTCCGCCGTCGCCGACGCCAGGGCGGCCCTCTCCGCGAAGCCGGATGCCGCGCTCACCGCCGCGGAGCAGTACACGTTCCTCGGTCGCGGCTGGACCATCGGTCTCGCGCACGAGGCCGCGCTCAAGCTGCGCGAGTCGTCGCAGAGCTGGACCGAGGCGTACCCGTCGATGGACTACCGCCACGGCCCGATCGCGATCGCGGCCCCCGGCCGGATCACCTGGCAGTTCGGCGCGGCGCCGGAGGGGCTCGCCGAGCAGGTGCAGGCGACGGGCGGACGGTTCGTCCAGCACGATGTCGACCCGATGGCCGACCTCGCCCGACTGCACTATGTCGCGCTCGAGCGTGCGATCGGCAAGGGCCTGGATCCCGATCAGCCCCGAAACCTCACCCGTTCCGTCATCCTGGACGCGTGAGCACCTCCGAGATCTCCGCCGCCGGCCCCGCCTCGATCGGGGCCGGTGCCCCCGTGCTCGCTTTCGACGTGGGCGGCACCGACATCAAGTCGGCGCTGTTCGACGCGGACGGCACGGCCCTCGACCTGCGCCGGACGCCGACCCCGCACTCCGGCGAGGACACGGCCGGCACGCTGATCCATGAGCTCGGCGTGCTGGCTGATGATCTGCGATCCCGGCATCCGCTCGTCGTGCCGGAGGCCCTCGGCTTCGTGGTTCCGGGCATCGTCGATGCGGATGCCGGGGTCGGCGTCTTCGCGAGCAATCTGGGCTGGCGGGATGCGCCGCTGCGCGCGCTCGCACAGGCGCGATTCGAGCTCCCGGTGGCCTTCGATCACGATGTGCGCACGGCCAGCTGGGCCGAGCACCGGCTCGGCGGTGCTCGTGGACACGCGAACGTCGTCGTGCTCATCATCGGCACGGGGATCGCGGGAGCCATCCTCGTGGACGGGCGCCCCTACACCGCCGGCGGGTTCGCCGGAGAGATCGGGCACTCGCCGATCGGCGACGGACCGATGTGTGCCTGCGGCGCGCGCGGATGCCTCGAAGCCGTGGCTTCGGCCGGAGCGATCGCCCGGCGTTACGCCGACGAGACGGGCTCGGAACCGAACGGCGCGCGCGACGTGATCGCGCGCGGTCGCGCGGGGGATCGGGTGGCGGCGCGCATCTGGGAGGAGGCGCTCCAGGCGCTCACGCTCTCGCTGGCGCAGCTCACCGCCGTCCTCGCACCGGATGCGATCGTGATCGGCGGAGGGCTGTCGCGAGCCGGCGGTGCCCTGTTCGACGAACTCCGCCGTCGGCTGGCCGAACGGCTGAGCTTCCACCGCATCCCGGAACTGATCCCCGCGCAGCTGCAGGGCGATGCGGGCCTGATCGGGGCTGCACTGCGGGCAAGGGAGCTCGCATGATCCTCACCGTCACGCCGAACCCCGCGGTCGACGTCACCTGGATCGTCGACCGGATCGAGATCGGCGGAACGCACCGGGCGGACGCCGGTGCCGTGCGCGCCGGGGGCAAAGGACTCAATGTCGCGCGGGTCGCGCATGCTGCGGGTGCCGATGCCCGAGCAGTCGCGACCGTCGGCGGAGCGACCGGCGACGAGCTGCGCGCTGATCTCGAGGCGGGCGGTGTGCCGCACCGCCTGATCCAGGTCGCGGCCCCCACGCGTCGCAGTGCGGCGTGGGTGGATCGTGCGCTCGGCGACACCACCATCGTCAACGAGCGAGGGTCGAACCCGTCGGGGGACGAATGGGAGCGCGTGGTCGCCGCCTGCCGCGAGGAGGTGGCCGCGGCGTCCGTCCTGGTGATCGCCGGCAGTCTTCCGCCTGGCGCGCCGACGGCGCTGCTTCCCGAACTCATCGCGCTCGGTTCCGGCATCGACGTGGTCGTCGACACCTCGGGGCCGGGGCTGCTCGCCGCAGCGGATGCCGGGGTCGCCGTCCTCAAGCCGAATCGCGCAGAACTCGTCGAGGCCACGGGGATCGCCGACCCGGTGGCCGGCGCTCGCGAGCTGCTGCGCCGTGGAGCCGGGCTCGTGCTGCTCTCGCTCGGGGCCGACGGGCTGTGCGCGCTCACCGCCGCGGATCAGCTGCGCGCTCGACTGCCAGAGCCGCTGGCGGGCAACCCCACCGGTGCCGGCGATGCCGCCGTCGCGGCCGCAGCCTGCCTGCTGGATGCCGGGATCCGCGACACCGAGACCATCCTGCGACGGGCCGCCGCGTGGTCCGCCGCTGCCGTGCTCATGCCCCTGGCGGGGGAGATCTCGCCGCGGTGGCGCGAACTCAAGAACGCCCTCATCGTCGAGAAACTCTCCGCCCCATGAGAACCCACGCCCGTGGTGGTCTCTCATGCACGAAGCAGTTTCTCGGCATCCGATCCCTCCGAAGGACCCCGCATGCCACTCGTCTCCGCCCGTGATCTCGTCTCCGACGCCGCTGCCGCGCGGCACGGGATCGGCGCGTTCAACGTGATCCATCTCGAGACCGCGGAGGCACTGGTCGCGGCATCCGAGCAGGCCGGCCTGCCCGTGATCCTGCAGATCTCGCAGAACTGCGCCGACTATCACGGCGGACTCGAGCCGATCGCTCTGGCGACGCTCGCGGTCGCCCGGCGGGCGGCGTCTCCGGTCGCCGTGCACCTCGACCATGCCGAGCGGCCCGACCTCGTCGACGAGGCGATCGCTCTGGGCTTCGGTTCCGTCATGTTCGACGGCGGTGCGCTGCCGTACGACGAGAACGTCGCGCTCACGGCTCACGTCGCCGCGCGCGCCCGCGCAGCCGGCGTCTTCATCGAGGGCGAGCTGGGCGAGGTGGGCGGCAAGGACGGCGCGCATGCACCGGGTGTGCGGACCGACCCCGATGAGGCGTGCGCGTTCGTCGCCGCGACGGGAGTGGATGCCCTGGCCGTCGCGGTCGGCAGCTCCCACGCGATGACCGATCGCAGCGCATCGCTGGACATCGATCTCATCGGACGGCTGCACCGGGCGCTGGACGTTCCGCTCGTACTGCATGGATCTTCAGGCGTCGCCGATGCGATTATCGTGGAGGCCGTGCGCGCCGGAATGACGAAGATCAACGTCTCCACCCATCTGAACGGCTTCTTCACGCGCGCCATCCGCGAGCGGCTGGACGCGGACGCGGGTCTCGTGGACTCACGGAAGTACGTCGCACCGGGCCGCGAGGCCGTCGCGACCGAGGGCGCGCGGATGCTGCGGCTGTTCGCCCTCCAGGGAGCGGCGTGAAGCGCGCCGCGCGACTCAGCGCGATCCTCGACCTGCTGGCGGCCGGAGGCGAGGTCACGGTCGACGAGCTGGTCGAGCGGTTCGGCGCGTCACCCGCGACCATCCGCCGGGACCTCGACAGCCTCGCCGAACAGCGCCTGCTGACGCGGACACACGGCGGAGCGGTGGCGCAGTCGGTGGCCTACGAGCTGCCGGTGCGCTACAAGAGCCACCTGCGCACGCGTGCGAAGGAGCAGATCGCGCGTGCCGCGGCGGCACTCGTCGAGCCGGGCGCGACGGTCGGCCTCTCGGGCGGCACCACGACGACGGCGATCGCTGCCGCGCTGGCGGCACGCGAGGACCTCGGCGAGATCACCGTGGTCACGAACGCCGTCAACATCGCGGCACAGCTCGCCACCCGACCGGACATCAAGGTCGTGGTGACCGGCGGCGTCATCCACTCCCGCAGTTATGAGCTGGTCGGCCCGTTCGTCGAGCAGCTGCTCGCCGGTATCCACCTCGACATCGCCTTCATCGGTGTGAACGGGATCGCGTCGGACGCCGGGGCGACCACGCACGACGAACGCGAGGCTGCCGTCAACCGGATGATGGCGCAGCGCGCGGCGCGCGCCGTCATCGTCGCCGACTCGGACAAGGCCGGCGCTGTCGCGTTCGCCCATGTCGGCGACGCCGGGCTCTTCCCGACGCTGATCACGGATGCGGGCATCGAGGATTCCGCCGCGAGCGAGCTGACCGGAGCAGGCTTCGCGGTCATCCGCGCCGAGTGAACCCAGCGGAGGCGCCGCGGCGGTGAACCGCGACGCCTCCTGAGCAGTCGATGTCGATCTTCGGCGCTCCCCAGCGCGCAACTCCCCAGTATCGAAGATTCACCGCGACCCCCTCGCGTCCCCCTTCTGACGCTCCGCGTGACATCGTCTGAACATCAAGAGCGGCCTCTCACCGATCTGATACATCGAATCGAGATATTCTTCGACGGCTTCTCAGAGCGCTGTGCCGTGCACCTGGAACGGCGTGCGCAAGCCGGTCTCGGACGACGCCGTCGCCAGCGCGAAAGCGGGATCCGCACCGATGCTGAGGCCTGCGTGCACGGCGGCGAGCAGCTCGCTCGCCACGTCATCGGCGACCACCGTCGGGGCGGCGATCACCGCTCGCGTGCCGGCGTGCAGCCAGACGCGCGTCATCCCCAGTGCCTCCTCACCCCAGCGCACGGAAGACCGGCCGAGCTCGCACGCCGACAGCACGACGGTGTCGGGGAGGTGCGCAATGAGGTCGACGTCGTACCCGAACAGGGTCCCGTCGAACAGTTCGAAGCCGGCGAAGAGTGGATTGTCGACGGTGTGCCGTCCGTGCGCGGCGATGTGCAGGACATCGACTTCGTCGGCGAGGGCGGTCACGGCGTCGACGCGGGCGTCCGGCCCAGCCAGCACGGTCGCGTTCTGCCAGGCGGATGCCGCAGTGCGCGTCTCCTCGCCCGCACGAGGGACGCGCGGACCGGCGGCGAACCCGGCCGAACCCGACCGCCGCGGTGCACTGCGGTCGTCGAACCAGCGCGACACCGACGGGGCGAGCACGAACGGGACCCCGGCCATCTGCGGCAGCATCCCCCACGGGATGCCGCCGAGTGCGCCGGGGACGGTGAGGATGAGGCGCGAAGCGCCGTCCGCCGCCGCGAACGCCGGCGCGACCAACGCGGCACCGAGCGTCTGCATCCGCTCGTCCAGTGCACGGGCCACGAGCGCCGCCATCGGACCGGAGCGCACCGCGGCCGCGACGTCGAGGTCGGCGCGCAGGCCCTGCGTCGCGCGCTCCACGTCCGCCCAGCGCAGTCGGACGATGCGGCCGCCGCCTGTCGTGGTGACGACGCAGAGCAGCTCGGTCCCGGTGAAGACGTACGACAGCACCGCGGTTCCCGGTTCGAGCACCGCGCGCACCTCATCGATTCCGACGCGGCGGCGAGTGTCTCCGGCGCCGGTCGCCGTCCACTGCCGTTCGCGGACGCGATCACGCAGCGCGCGCACCTGGGGATGCGTCGTCCATTCGCTGCCGGTCAGCTCGGCGCGCAGCATCCGGAGCCCCGCCAGGTCGGCAGCCAGTTCCGGGTCATGCGGCGGCCGCACGGGCACGACCTGCTGGCTGAGGTGCCTGGCACGTTCGGACCAGTCGAACAGGATGCTCGGGTCGCCGCTCTCGGCCGCCGAACGCAGCCCCTGGAAGATGAGCTGCGTCCCATGCATCGCGACGGAGGCCTGCAGGTCGAGCGCGCCGAACGAGCGCTGCCAGTCCGACAGCAGATCCAGCCCGCCGGCCACGTGCCGGCGCGCGGCGGCACCGCGCGATCGGGCGGCCCGCGCCTCGGCGGCGCGCAGTTTCAGCGGGGTGGGGGCCTGCCGCGGCAGGCGTGGCAGGGGAGCCTGCTCGCGGCCGGTGCGCGCGGCCGCGATCGCAGCGCTCAACCGCACCGCGGTGGCTTCGGTCGGAAAGCCCGCCGCCGTCAGTGCGGCCGCGACGTCGGCGAACTCCTCCGCGCGCGGCAGCGACCCTGAGGCCACCAGGGCATCGATACGGACGGCGGAGCAGCGCGCCGCCCAGCTGTCGCTGCCGAGAGAGCGGAACCGACGAGCGGCCGCGCCGGCGACCTTCGCGGCCCGCGTCGGGTCGTGCTGCAGCAGCGAACGAGCGAGATGGAACTCGGCCTCCGCCCTGGCCTGGCGCATCTTCGCGGCTCCGAAGATCACGGCGACGGCCTCGAGAAGATGCTCGGCCTCATCGACGAGCCCGGCATCGCGCAGCACTTCGGCGCGGTCGAGGTCGCTCATGGCTGCACTGACGTCCGACTCCGCCGCGATGACGGGTCGTGAGCGCGCCATCAGATCGAGTGCGGCGAGCAGATCTCCGGCGAGCAGCGCCGCGTAGCCGAGGTTGTGCCGTGCCTCCGCGGCGGCGGCGGGATCACCCTCTGACTCGTAGATCGCTGTCGCCTGCTGCAGATCCGCCCGGCACGCGTCCAGCGCACGCCGTTGCATGTGCACGAGCGAGCGATTCATCAGGCAGTTGGCCAGCGCGGTGCCCGCGAGGCCGTCCACGGCACGCGACAACAACGTCTCGGCCTCGTCCAGCCGCCCGGCTCTTGTGCAGATCGCGCCGAGCTGTCCCGCGAGGATCGCCTGCGTCTCCAGGCTGAGGCCGTCGCGCGCGAGCGCCGCACGGACCAGTGCCTCGCCGCCGGCGGGGTCACCGGTCTGCGCGAGCACGTACGACAGGCTGCCCGCGATGCGCGCCCGCAGATCGGCATCGGCGTCGGGCGCGGCGGCGGCCCGCTCGTACAGGCGGCGCGCCTGGGCGAAGCGCTGCGCGTCCACGGCGGTGCGCCCTCGTGCCCACAGTTCCCGTGCCGTTGTCCCCATCCGACCAGGATGCCGTGTTCCCGGCGTCCTCGCGAGCGCATGACGGCGCACGCGGTGTCACCGATCGTTCACCCGACGTTCCGTTCCAAGTACGGCGGTCTCGTAATTACCGGACACCTGCACGAGTTCGAATACAGGTGTTCTCGCAATTCCCCTCATTCGAAAGGTTCCGCCATGCGCCGTTACACCCTCCCTGCGGTGGGCATGCTCGGTATTGCTGCACTCGCCCTGACCGGTTGCCAGTCCCCGGAGGCGGACGCCGCTTCCGCCGCTGACGCACCGATCACGATCGCCACCCTGCCCGCTTCGGACGACCCGACGCAGGAGAACCCCATCGAGGCTCTCGCTGAGCTGCTCGAGGCCGAGACCGGCCGCGACGTCGAGATCACCGACGTCCCCGACTACCTCAGCGTCGTCGAAGCCATCCGCAACGACCACGTCGACATCGGCATCATGAGCGGCTTCCCGTCCGCGCTCGCCGTCAACACCGGCGAGGTCGACGCGCTGCTGGCGTGGAAGGGATCCGACGACCCGGTCTCGACCTGCGTCGTGCTGGAGGACTCCCCGATCCAGAAGCTCGAAGACCTCGAGGGCAAGACTGTCGCGTTCGCCGACCAGGCGTCCAGCTCCGGCTACTTCATGCCCGTCTACATGCTGCACGAGGTCGGTCTCGAACAGGGTGAGGACTACGAGGCGATCTTCGCCGGCGGGCACGAGGGCAGCTTCGCCGCTCTCGAACAGGGCCAGGTGGATGCCGCGTGCACCGCGATCATGCTCACGGAGCTCGGTGCGCCGATGTTCCCGTTCGCCGATGGCGAGTGGCGCGGCGTCGGCGAGAGCCCGTCCATGGACGTCATGGGCACGGTCCTGTCCCGCCAGTCGCTGGACGATGAGACCCGCACCCAGCTGGAAGAGGCGCTGCCGAAGGTGTTCTCCGAGGAGAACGCGGAAGCGCTGTCGGCCTACAGCTCCTTCATCGGCCTCGAGGTCGAAATCGCTCCGGACCCCGGCATCTTCGCGTCGTTCGCCGAGATCGCCTCGGTCGCGGGCGTCGAGCTCGAGGACCTGGAATGAGCATCGTGACCAAGCAGGGGGCGGATGCCGCGGCATCCGCCCCTCAGCCCGGCGGCGTCCCCGTGACGACGGCGGAGCTGCGTCAGGCGCTGCCGCTCGTGACCGTGCGCGATCTGCGCGTGTCGTACGAGAAGACTGCGGGTCCCGTGCTCGACGGTGTCGATCTCGACCTCTTCCCCGGTGAGATGGTGGCCCTGCTCGGGGCCTCCGGGTCGGGCAAGTCGACGCTGATGAAGAGCCTCACCGGCTTCGCTCCGATCTCCGGTGGGTCAGTCCGGGTCGCGGGTCACGATGTCACCAACCTCGCCCGCGGCGAACTGCGGACGCTGCGCAGCGAAGTCGGGCAGGTGTTCCAGCAGTTCAACCTGATCCCGCGGCTCAGCGTGCTGACGAACGTGCTCACCGGCGGCCTGCACGGCGCCGGCGCGATCAACATGGTCGGCGGATTCTCCACAGCGCAGCGCACACGGGCGCTGGAGCTGCTCGACCGGGTCGGCATCGCGCACAAGGCCACACAGTCGGCCCGCTCGCTCTCCGGCGGACAGCAGCAGCGCGTCGCGATCGCACGGGCGCTCATGCAGCAGCCGCGACTGATCCTCGCCGACGAACCGGTGGCATCGCTGGACCCCAAGCTCGCCGGTTCCGTGCTGCGCCTGCTGCGCGAGATCGCCGTCGAAGACGGCATCCCGGTGCTCGTGAGCCTGCACGTGCTGCCGCTCGCCCTGGAGCACAGCGACCGCATCGTCGGGCTTCGCCACGGCGAGATGCTCGTGTCCGGTGCGACGGCCGATCTCGACGCCGACGCGCTCGCGGTGCTCTACGACGAGGAGGACGACGATGTCGACGACGAACGCTGAACCCCGCACGCGGCGCGAGGCGCCGCAGCTGTCCGACGCCGAGCGCGATCGACTGGAGCGGGCCTTCCGGATCCCGCGGACACGTTTCCTCATCGGCATCCCGGTGGCCGTCGGCATCCTGTTGTGGTCGGCCAGCGGCGTCGGATTCGACTTCACCGCACTCGCCGAGGGCACGGTCAACATGGCCGAATTCATGTCGCGGCTGTTCCCGCCGGACTTCTCCGACATCGGCACCATCCTGGCCCTGCTGGTCGAGACCCTGCAGATGGCGATCATCGCGACGGTGCTCGGCGCCGTGCTTTCGCTGATCGTCGCCTTCGGGGCGTCGTCCAACATCGCGCCGAAGTGGCTCTACTACCCGTCCCGCTGGGTGATGAACATCATCCGATCGGTGCCGGATCTCGTGTTCGCCCTGATGTTCGTCTCGGCGGTGGGTCTCGGACCGTTCGCGGGCATCCTGGCCATGACACTGGGTTCGCTCGGGTCGATCGGCAAGATCTTCGCCGAGGCCATGGAGTCCGTCGACGACGGCCCCATCGTGGCCATGCAGGCGGTCGGTGCGTCCAAGCGCCAGATCATCCAGTACGGCATCCTGCCTCAGGCCGCCCCGCTGCTGGTGTCCTACACGCTGCTGCTGTTCGAGGGGAACGTCCGTGGCGCGACGATCCTCGGACTCGTCGGCGCCGGCGGCATCGGCCTCGAGCTCACCACGGCCATGCGGATGTACGACTACGGACACCTCAGCGCCATCATCATCTGCATCATCGTGCTCGTCACGGCGATCGACCAGGGCAGCGCCCTCATCCGAAGGAGAATCACATGACCACGATCGAACTCACCCTCAGCGCCCCGGTGAACCTGCGCGACCTCGGCGGAATCGCGATCGACGGCGGCGTGCTGCGCGAGGGCGTCGCGATCCGCACGGACGATCTCGCCTACGTCACCACCGAGGTCGCATCGGATCTCGTGGCGGGCGGGCTGACCGCGATCATCGACCTCCGGTCCCCGCTCGAGGTGGAGGTCACGGGCCGAGGGCCGCTCGGCGCCTACCCGATCGCGTATCACCACCTGCCGTTGATCGCTGATGTGTCACGCGCCCAGGACGGCGACGATTTCAGCCACGAGGGCATGGGGCGCATGTACCTCCGCATGGTCGAGCACGCCGCTCCCCAGCTCGTCGTGGCGCTGAACGTCATCGCCTACACGCCGGGGGCCGCCGCGTTCCACTGCGCCGCGGGACGCGACCGCACCGGGGTGCTCGCTGCAATGCTCCTGCTCGTGCTCGGCGCGCAGGACGACGCCATCGTCGCCGATTACACGCGCACGGGGGAGAACATGGTGGCGATCATGACGCGGACCGCACCCGTGATGGGCCACATGTGGAAGGCGCTCGGACATGACGTCGACGCGGCCAAGGCGTCGAGCTCGCTGCTGGAGGGGTCGATGGAGGTCTCGATGCGCGCCCTGCTCGAGGCGCTGCGGGAGCGGCACGGCGACGCCCTTGCACCGCTGCGGGCCGCAGGGCTGAGCGATGACACCATCGCGCGGCTGCGCGAGCGGGCGCTCGCGGCATGACGACGACCGCGACGCAGGATGCCGGGGTCGCGGTCCGCCGCGGCCCCGGACGCCCGCGCGACGAGGACATCGACGGGCAGATCATCGCCGCGACGCTCGCGCTGATCGACGCGGAGGAGGAGGTCAGCGTCTCCCGTGTCGTCGCTCGCAGCGGGGTCAGTCGCGCGGCGCTCTACCGCCGCTGGCCGTCGCTGACGGCGCTCATCGCCGCTGCACTGGATGTTGGACGCACCGTGCCGCCCGCCGTGCCGACGGACGGCGACCTTCGGGAGACCGTCTTCACGGCGCTGCTCGGCGCCCCGACCTCGGTGACGGCGGCCGGCTACTCCGAGGTGCGGTTCCGTCAGCGCATCCGTCTCGTGATGGGGGATCGGACGCTGCAGAGGGCCTACTGGGACTCGCACGTCTCCCGCCGCAGGGTGCCGATCGAGAACGCGTTCCGTGCGGGCATCGAGCGCGGCATCCTGCGGGCCGATCTCGATGTCGAGGCCTGCTTCGACGCCATCGCCGGAGCGGCGTACTACCAGATCGTCGTCCGCGGCGACGGGATGGATGCCCCCGGGGCGCGCGAGCGTCTGCATGCCGCGTTCGACGTGGTCTGGCGCGGCATGCAGGCGTGACGCCCTGTCAGTTCATCCGTGCGTCCGGAGGAAGCGTCGCGAGCACGGCATCCACCGCGCCCTTGACGCCCTTCGTCGGAACCTTCGTCGCGGCGACGAGCGAAGGCGCCAGCGCCGCCGCGATCCGGCCGGCGACGTACGGGGCGGCGAACGACGTGCCGCTCCAGGCCGCGAACCCGCCGCGGTAGTCGTCCGGGTCGACCGTCTGCCGATCGAAGCCCCCGAAATCGGCGCGGGTGGCCGCCTGCGCACCGCCGGTGAACGCGGGCGTCGTCGAGACGACCGCGGCCCCTGGCGCATACGTGCGCACCCACGGCCCGACGTTCGAGAACAGCGCCAGCGACCGCAGCGACGGGTTCAGAGCTCCGACCGACACGTGCGGAACGCCGTCGTCGTGGTGCAGTCCGTTGTCCGTTCCTGGCCATGGCCACAGGGATGCCGGGAAGGCCGGCCGATCGATCGCGTCGTTGCCCGCGGAGCAGACGACGACCATTCCTGTTTCCCTCGCCGTGCGCAGCAGGTCGTACAGCGTCAGCGAGAAGAGGCCGTCCGTCGGGGTCTCGTGGTAATACCCCAGCGAGAGGTTGAGGACGTCGATCGGCTGTCCACCTGTCTCCCCGGCGACCCATCTCCGGTGCAGCTCCACCACGGCGGCGAGAGAGGAGAGGAACGTGCTCTCGTCGACGACGCCGAGGGCCCCCGCCACGCGGATGGACACGATGTCGGCATCCGGGGCGGTCTGACGCAGGATGCCGGCGATGAACGTGCCGTGGCCGGCGACGGCATCGATCTCACCGTCGAGCTGCCCGTACAGGTCGGGGAAGCGCTCAGGGTCGTCGTCTCCGATGAGCCCGATCGGCACGCCGTCCAGCGTGAGGCCACGCGTGACGATCGGGTCGGGGAGCCAGTCGTGGATGCCGCAGCCCGTGTCGAGGACCGCGATCACCGCGCGGCGACCGCCCTTCTTCGGGTGGGGGCCGCGTGCCGGCTCCGGACCGATCCACGCGATGGGTTGGCGCCCGCCGCGCCCGGGCTCCAGATAGTCGTCCGTTCCGACCGCTCCCGCTCCGCGGATCGGATTCGATCGGGTGAACGGGTTGGAGCGGGTGAACGGGTTGGATCGCGTGAACGGATTGAGGCCGACCGGGTCGATCGACAGGACGTGTTCGAGGCTCGCCCTGGGCATCAGCCCGCCGCTCATCCTGCGCGCGCGCTGCAGCACGCGCCACGCGTCGGGGGCGATCGGCGATGCGCTGCCCTCTGTCTCGCCCGGTGTCGTGAGATTCGCGCGGTGCAGCCCGGCGAGTCCGGGAAGGCTGTCGGCGCGAAGCCCTGCTCGAACGAGATCGCCGCCCTCGACGCCCAGCTCCCAGCCGAAGGATCGAGCCGCGTCCATGAGGATCTTCAGGTCGCGGTCATAGGCGCCGTGCTCCTCGTCGAGCCGCTCGGCGATCAGCAGACGCGTCGGCAGGTACGCCGTGGGGTACGCCTGGATCTCGGGTATCGGGTCGATAGTCGGGTCGAGCGCGGTCCCCCGCGGGATCGACCCCTCCGCCCTGTCCTGCCAGCTCCAGTTCCTCGGCTGCTCCATGCGTGTCCCCTCCCGGCGGCAGAGCCGCCGCGTTCATCCCCCGTGGAGCTCACACCTCGAACTGAGGCGTGAGCAGATCCTTGGCGTCCCCTGCCGTCACGGCCTGCACGCGGCACAGGCCCGGCGGCACATCCTCGAAGGCGAAGCGGCCGTGCTCCGCCGGAGCGGTCGTCCACGTCCGCTCGCCCTGGGACAGCCGCACCTCGGTGGCGTCCGCATCGATCCAGCCGTCGATGCGGCGCCGGCCGTTCTCGGTGCGGCTGACGTGCAGCAGCACCGTGGCCGCGCCGTCGCTGAACTGCATCGTGGTGGTCTCGGCATCCCCGCGCACCGGGGACTCGATGCCTTCCATCAGCGTCAGAAGGGCGTACTCGCGCGAGAGGTCGGCGACCGCGACGACCGCGACCATGCGGTCGGCGAGGTCCGTCGGAACGGGGTCGCGCTGTTCGGCCGCGGCCCGGAGGGCTGCGAACAGGTCGTCGTCGCTCATCGTGCACCTCCGGCATCCGCAAGCGCCGTGCGCAGTTTGGCCAGGCACCGCTGTCGGGTCGGGCCGATGCTGCCGATCGGCATGTCCAGGTCGGCGGCGATCCGCGCGTAGTCGGGTCGATCGTCGAAGGCGACCACCCGCAGCAGGCGCTGGCAGCGGTCGGTGAGGGTCTCGAGGGCCGCCCAGAGCCTGGTGGCCTCGTCGGCGTCGGCGACGTGCTCCTCTGTCGACTGTTCGTGCGGGAGCAGCGGCTCGAGCACTTCGTCGGACGTCGCCGCCGCGGCACGATGCTGCTTGGCGACGCGCCAGGCTTCGCGCCGAGCCGTGACGGTCAGCCACCCGGAGATCGCCTTCGGATCGGCGATCGAATCATGGCTGCGCACGAGGGCGAGCCAGGTCGTCTGGACGACGTCCTCGGCGAGTGTGCGTTCGAGCCCGTACGAGCGCACGACATGCCAGAGCACGGGCGTCATCAGACGCACCAGCTCGTCCATGGCGCGGGCGTCGCCGGCACGCCAGTCAGCGAAGAGGGCGGCCGCGCGCTCCCAGCGCGCGGTGCCATCGCTGACGGCGCCTTCGGGGGAGGCGTCGGTCATGGTGCTCATTGTGCTCACACCTACCAGGAGCAGGGCAAGAGCTTTCTGATACATGGACTGCGTCCGGATACCGTGGAGGGGTGATTCCCCTCGCGATCCTCCTGTTCCTCAACGCCGCGTTCAACGTCGTCGTGTGGCCGCGGTTCTACAAGCGCGTCGCGCAGGACCCTCGTGCACGGGATGCCGAGGGCAGGCCGACGACGTTCCTGAAGGTGCACGTCGTGCTGATCGCGATCGCCCTCGTCCTGGCGCTCGTGTCGGCGCTCGCCGGGGTGGCGGCGCTGGTCGGGGCGCTGTAGCCGCGGCATCCCGCGCCCTGTGCGTGGCGAGTGATTCCGGCACCATTCCGGGGGCCGACACACCAGATGTCGGACGGATGCCGCGAAACGGTCCGACAAGTGGTGTGTCGGCCCCCGGAGTAGTGCGCCGCCGTCAGGCGCGGACGACGGGCTGCTGCAGCTCGGTGACCCAGTCGGCCTGATCGTCGGATACCGCGCGGACATACAGCTCCCGGCACGGGCCGGACGGCGCGAACCCGCGCGCGACGATCTCGGTGTGGATCTGCTGCCAGCTCACGGCGATCCGGTCCATCGATCCGAGATGGATGCCGCAGATCGCCAGATCAGCGGCGGGGAGATCGACGACTTCGAAGCCGTCGCGCGCCGGCCCGTTGTACGCGTAGCCGGCGATGACCTCTGTGCCCTCTTCTGCGGCGGAGTACTGCGCGATCGGAGTGGTCAACGAGCCCTTCTCATCGCCGATGACATCCGCGACGGCGTCGAAGGCGGGGCCGACGACGCCCGCGATCTCCGGCTGCGCCGCGACGGTCGCTCGACGCGCCGCGAGGCGGACGGCGGGGAGTGGCTTCTCGATGATCTCGATGGAGGACATCTGGTTCTCGCTTTCGATGAGGTGGAGCCGCCGTTCCACGTCGACGAGTCGCGCGGCCGCCAGTCGGTGCTCGCGCTCGACCTCGGCCCTGCGGATCCTCAGCAGGGCGCCGATGCGCTCGGCATCCACTCCCTGTTCGAGGATCAGGCTGATGTCGTCGAGGCCGAAGCCGAGCTGGCGCAGCGCCACGATGCGATGCAGTCTCTCGAGCTGCGACGGATCGTAGGAGCGGTAGCCGCTGAACTCGTCCACGTGCGCCGGCACGAGCAGGCCGGCGGTGTCCCAGTGCCGGAGCATCCGGTGGGTCACTTGGCCGATCTGCGCGAACGCTCCGATGGACAACATGTCTCTGTTCTCCCGCCTCACACGGTGTCAGAGTCAAGCATCCCAGGTCAGCGGATCTCGAACTGCTTCGCGTGGGCGGCCCAGCCGGCCTCGGAGGGCAGGGCACGCAGTGCCCTGTTGGTGATGGCCAGCGCGACCGAGACAGCGCAGAGCGCTGCGGCGAAGAGGATCGTGTTCTGCCGGCCGACGAGCGCGAGTCCGAAGCCGGCGATGAGCGGGGCGAGCGGCATGGCGCCCATGCCGAGGACGCCGGCGGCGCTGTTGGCGCGCCCCAGCAGTTCGGTGGGCGTGGCCACCATGAAGTAGCCCATCATCGATGCGTTCAACGCAGGAAGCAGAAAGACGGACGCACCCAGCACGGCCGTGATCCACCACGGGTTCTCGACCACCGAGACGATCGCCGCGCCGGCCGTGGCCGCGATGAGTCCGGCGATCGTCAGCGTGCCCGCCTTGACGCGGGGCACCAGCGCGGGCGCGATGAGTGCCCCGACGAGCATCACCGCGCCGAGCCCCGCCGATATCGATCCGATCGTGAGCTCGGAGTGACCGGACTGCTGCAGTCCGTAGACGACGGTGGTCATGGCTGCGTTGAAGCCCAGGTTGATGACCGTCGTGAGCAGCAGCACGCCGCGCAGATCGGGACGCGAGAACAGCCAGACGAACCCGTCGCGGATCTCGTGCCACGCGTTCGGCTTCGCGTCAACAGGTGCGGTCGCGCTCGCAGGAGAACGCGGATCACCCGCATCCGCATCCGGATCGGCGGGCCCTTCGTTCTCCGTGGATCCGGCGTTCGCCTCGGCATCCGCCGGACGATCCGTGATGCCGGCCCGGCGGGCAGAGCGCCGCAGCACCCAGGCCGTCACGCCGGCGAGCGCATAGGCGAGGGTCATCACGACGCCGACGAGCCATGCGCCGACACCGAGCAGCAGGCCGCCGAGCGGCCCACCCGCCAGTCGCAGCGCCGCATCGCGACCCTGGTTCGCCGCCTGGGCTCGCCCCATCGTCCCGTCGGGGACGATCTCCTTCAGAGCGCTCTCGCCGGCCGGGTCGAACAGACCCGAATGGGCCATCAGCAGCACTTCGACGACGAGGATCGTGGCGAACGTCAGGGCGTCGGCGAAGGCAAGCAGCGTGAATCCGCCTGCGAGGATGCCGGCGACGGCGGCGCCGAGGAGCATCAGCGCGAGACGTCCGTGCCGGTCGGCGAGGACGCCGCCGTACAGAGTGGTGAGAAGCCGCGTGACCATGCCGATGCCCGCGATGATGCCGGTCTGCGCCGGATCGTTCGTGACAACGAGGGCGATGAGCGGAATCGCGAACCCGGCGAGGGATGCCGCCAGCCCTTTGCTCGTGTCGCTGATCAGCCAGAGCAGGTAGCGGGTGTTGCTCCAGAGCCCGACGGGCTCGGCGGTGGTGGTCGTCATAATCCCCACCTTAGATCCGCAGGTTTATTTGCGCAAATAAAATCGCGCAAATAAACCTGGATAGACTTCTGGCATGGCAGAGGCGACGGACACCGAGGGGCGCCCGACGGAACGGACGATGACGACGGCGATGCTGAAAGCCATCGCCAACCCGCTGCGGCGTCGCATCATGCGCGTGTTCACCCAGCGGGAGTTCGTTCGGGCGGCCGACATCGCCGAGGATCTGGGGGAACCGGCGAACAAGATCAGCTTCCACCTGCGGGTGCTCGCGGATGCCGGCCTCATCGTCGAGGCGCCCGAGCAGGCTCGAGACGGACGGGATCGCGTCTGGACGCCGATCAAGGATTCGCTGCGCCTCAGGGGATCGACGACCGACCCCGACGACTTCGCCCTCAGCGATGCCGTGATCGCCGCGCTCACGGAGGACCACCTCGACCTGGTGCACCGGTTGGTCGCGCACTCGACCTCGGTGGCTGCGCAGGATCCGGCCGACCACGGCACCCTGAGCGTGAGCAACCTGCGACTGACCGAGGCGGAGTACTCGGCGCTGATGGACAAGCTCACCGCCGCGATCGTCGACGCGGAGCGAACGCGGGACAAGGATGCCGGTGATGCACGCGGCTGGCAGATCGACATCGTCGCCGCCGACGACACGATCTGAAGTGTGATGCCGCGGGATCCCGGGTCAGCGGATCTCGAACTGCTTCGCGTGAGCCGTCCAGCCGGCCTCGGCGGGGAGGGCGCGCAGGCCGCGGTTGGCGACGGCCAGCAGCACCGAGATCGCGCAGAGGACGGATGCCGCGATGAGCGTGTTCTCGCGACCGATCGCGGCGAGCCCGAACCCGGCGATCAACGGCGCCAAGGGCATCGCGCCCATGCCGAGGACGGCGGATGCGCTGTTGGCCCTGCCGAGCAGTTCGGTGGGCGTCGCGACCATGAAGTAGCCCATCAGCGCGGCATTGACGGCCGGGATGAAGAACACCGTCACGCCCAGCACGATCATCAGCGCCCACGGCTGCTGGGCGGGGATCATGCCGAAGACGCCGATCGTCGCGACGGCGAGTCCGCCGATGATGACGACGCTCGCGCGCATTCGCGACACCAGCAGCGGAGCGATCAGCGCGCCGATCAGCATCGCGACGCCCCCGGCCGTCGCGAGCAGGCCGATCGTGATGGTGGAGTGGCCCGACTGCTGCAGGGCGTAGATGACGGTGGTCATGGCCGTGCTGAATCCGAGGTTCACGATCGTGGCGACGAACAGCACTCCTCGCAGGTCCGGGCGGGAGAACAGCCACCGGAACCCTTCGACGACCTCCCGCAGCGCGTTCGGCCTTCCGACAGTCACCGCGGCGGCCATGAGGCCAACGTCGGATGCCGCGGCATCCGTCTCGGGCGTGCCGAATCCCGGACGGTCCCTGTCGTCGGCGGCGTGTCCTGGCGCCGGCAACAGCGACACGCGGGAGGCGTCCGGGATTCGGGGTCCATCGCCTGACGTCATGCGCCGCAGCATCCACGCCGTCACCATCGCGATTAGCTGGAACATCGCCATCGCGGCCCCGACCAGCCAGGCTCCCGCCGCGAGCAGGACGCCGCCGAGCGGCCCGCCGGCGAGCTGCAGCACGGCGTCGCGCCCCTGATTCGCTGCCTGCGCCCTGCCCATCGCGTCGTCGGGGACGATCTCCTTCAGCGCGCTTTCTCCGGCCACGTCGAACAGTCCGGCGCGCGCGGCGAGCGCGACGTCTATCAGCAGGAGTGTGGCGAATGTGAGTGCATCGGTGAGGGCGAGTGCTGTGAACGCGCCGGCGAGCACTGCTCCCGCCGCGGAGCCGATGATCATCATGACGATGCGGTTGTGGCGGTCGGCGAGCACTCCGCCGAACACCGTCGTGACGGTGCGGATCGTCATGCCCACCGCACTGATGATTCCCGCCTGAGCCGGGTCGTTCGTGACGATCAGTGCGATCAGCGGAATCGCGAACCCGAAGAGCGCCGAGGCGAGCCCTTTGGCGGTGTCGCTGATCAGCCACGTGATGTAGCGGACGTTGTGCGCCAGGCGATGAGCGGTGACGGTGGTCATGAGCCAAGAATAGATGCGCAACAGTACGTGCGCAACAGTCATTGCGCAATGATCGGTGTGGATAGAATCCGAGGATGGCAGACGAGAAACCGAAGCCGAGCGCGAAGGCCGCGCATCCCGAGGCGAAGCCGGCGACGACGGCGATGCTCAAGGCGTACGCCCACCCGCTGCGGCGGCGCATCGCCAGGGCGGTCGCCGGGCGCGGTCATGCGCGGGCTGCGGATCTCGCGGCCGATCTCGGGGTCCCCGCGAACAGCATCAGCTTCCACCTGCGGGTTCTCGCGGCCGCCGGCCTCGTCGAAGAGGCCCCCGAACACGCGCGCGACAAGCGCGATCGCGTGTGGAAGGCGACGGAAGGGTCGTGGAACGTCGGCTCCCCCGAGCATCCCATCGCCGACGAGGTTCTCGGCGGTGTGCTGATGAACGCCCTCGCCGAAGACCATCTCGAGATGCTGCGGAAGGTGATGGTCTGGGCGCCGGAATACGTGTCCGGTCGCGATCCCGTGGTGCACGGCACGTTCTCGCAGGCGAATCTGCGGCTGAACGAGGCCGAGTTCACCGAACTCGAGCGGCGCATCCAGGAGGCCATCAAGGAAGTCGGAGACGCGCACGATCCCGACGACCCGGAGACCCGGTTCTGGAGCCTGGACATCATCGCCGCGGACGACACGCTCTGAGGGGCGGATGCCGCGGCATCCGCCCCTCAGATCAGACATCGACGCTTACGGGATCGTCCTGCGGAACGCGAGGAACGAGACCACCGAGAGTGCGGCGACGGCGACGAGGCCCCACAGCGCCAGGCCGACGGCGCCGAGCGTCAGGATGCCCTCCCAGACCTGCCCCCACGCTTCAAGGCGGGTGATGACGAAGACGATCCCGAGCAGGACGAGCACGACCGCGAAGATCGCGATGAGGAGCACCATCTGTCCCCAGCTCTTGAAGATCGTCGCCCCGGTGAAGCCGATCACGAAGAAGAACAGGGCGAGTGTGAAGTACACGACGAACGCGCCGAGCGGACCCATCTCCCACAGCCACGGCAGGTAGAAGACGTAGCCGTTGACGCCGTAGCCGTTCGTGAGCGTCTCGATCCCGCCGCCGATGAGGAACAGCACACCCATGAGCGCGCTGGCGAGGATCGCGGTGAGCATCGTGCCGAGGAAGAATTCGCGGCGGGTGATGCTCATGGCCTGAGAGAACGGGAAGGTGAGGGTCATCGCCGACATCCCGACCGCGAAGAAGTACCACAGCGGGGCCTGCCCGCCGCCGCCGTACTTGGGCTGGTCGATGGGAATCATCGCGTAGATGAGCACCGAGATCACCACCGCACCGGCGAGGATCACCAGCGGGTACCAGATGAAGGTGCCCTTGTTGATCAGCTGCAGTCGGATGACATTGAGTGTGCGCATCAGTGGACCTCCTCCATGGTGGATGCAGCGGCGGCTTTCTGGGTGAGTCGGACGACGAGCTGCTGCAGAGACACCGGTGCGAGATCCAGCCCCGCTGCGGCGATGCCGGCGCGATCCGCATCGGTCAGTGCGCCGAGCACGGTCGCCGAGGCCACCCGCCCGAGCGCCTCGCGGTGGAGGACGTCGCGTCCGGCAGACCAGGCGTCGACCTTCTCCGCATCGCCGATGACGGTGACGGCGCGGTCGCGCACGGCATCCGTGTCCTCGTTCAGGAGGATCTGGCCGTTGTCGATCACGATGACCTTCTCGATGAGGTTGGAGACCTCGTCGATCAGGTGCGACGAGAGGATGATCGTGCGCGGGTGCTCCGCGTAGTCCTCGACGAGGCGGTCGTAGAAGATCTGCCTGGCGACGGCATCCAGTCCGAGGTACGGCTCGTCGAAGAAGGTGATCTCGGCCCGGGAAGCCAGCCCGATGATCACGCCGACCGCCGAGAGCTGTCCTCGGGAGAGCTTCTTGATCGTCGTCTTCATGGGCAACTGGAACTCGGCGATCAGCTCGTCGGCGAGCGCCTGGTCCCAGTGCTGGAAGAACAGACTGGCCGCCTTGAAGGCGTGCTTGGGGTATGCGTCGTCTGGATACTTCTGGCTCTCGCGGACGAAGCAGATCCGGCTGAGCACGTGCGCGTTCTCGTACGGGTGCTCGCCGAAGACCTTGACCGTTCCGGACGACTCGAAGTTCTGCGCCGTGAGGATGGACATCAGTGTGGTCTTGCCGGCGCCGTTGCGGCCGAGGAGGCCGTAGATGGCGCCGCCCTCGACGGACAGCGACACGTTGTCGAGCGCGCGCTTGTCCTTGTAGCGCTTGGAGAGGTTCTGCACCTCGATGACGGCGGTCATGCGGGGTTCTTCCCTTCTGTGATGGTGGATGCTGCGGCGCGTTCGCGCAGCAGTGCGGAGAGATCCTCCGGGCCGAGTCCGAGCGTGCGGGCCTCGGCGAGGAGGGGGTCGATGTAGCGGTCGGCGAAGGCGGAGCGGCGCTCGGTGAGGAGCTGATCGCGCGCGCCGGTCGTGACGAACATGCCGATGCCGCGGCGCTTGTACAGCACTCCCTTGTCGGTGAGCATGGCGACTCCCTTGGCTGCGGTGGCGGGGTTGATCCGGTAGAACGCGGCGAGTTCGTTGGTCGATGGAGCCTTGGACTCCTCTTCCAGCGAACCGTCGACGATCGAGTCCTCGATCTGCTCGGCGATCTGCAGGAAGAGTGCCTTGCCTTCTTCGATCACGACGCCTCCGGTTGGTCTGTTGGTTACTTACTCGACTAACTAACCACATAACCCAAGACGGAGTCAAGAGGGCAGCAGAAAGGGCCGACACCTGTGGTGCCGGCCCGTCGGGGTGAGATGTGATGCGCGTCAGCGGTAGAAGCCTTCACGCAGGTTGATGCCGTGCTCGAGCCACGCCTTCATGGCGGTCAGCATCCCGGCCCAGCCCTCGCAGTTGCCGAAGGCCGATTTCGCACCCTCGGTCGTCGCCTGCCAGGACTGCTCCGTGATGGTCACGAGCGTGCGCGCCCCGTCATCGATCGACGCGAACTCGAAAGTGGTGCGCGTCGTGCCGGCCCCGTCCGCGGCATTGTCGCCCTCCCACTCGATGACGATGCGATCGGGGGCGGATGCCTCGACGACCGTGACGGGGAATCGGCCGGGGAAATCGGCGAAGTCCCACGACACGTCGGCACCGGCCTCGAGGCGCCCGCGGGCGCCGCCGGTGGTGAAGTAGCGCGAGAGCTGCGCCGGATCGGCGACCGCCTCGTAGGTCTCGGCGATCGGCCGCGCCACGCGACCCGACACGGAGAAGGACAGTTCGGTGAGCGTTTCGGAGACTGACATGTTGTAAGATTACAACATGAAGTCGAACAGGGGAAGCGCCGACAACGACGACCTCGTCTTCAAGGCGCTGGCCGCCTCGGTTCGGCGCCGGATGCTCGACGCGTTGCGCGCATCGCCGTGCACCACCGGTGCCCTGTGCGCACAGTTTCCCGAACTCGACCGGACGACCGTGCTCCAGCATCTGCGTGTGCTCGAACAGGCCGAGCTCGTGATCGGACGGAAGGTCGGCAGGGAGCGTCATCTGACCCTCGCGCCACTGCCGATCAAGCGCATCCACGACCGCTGGATCGGAGACTACGCGCGGGCCGCAGTCGACCTGCTCGCGGAGCTCGACGACGATGCCGAGAGCGAGCGGGACCCGGACGCCTAGGGTGGGGTGGTGTCCGAGTTCCCGTACGACCGCCTCCGCCGTTTCCCCGACGTCGAGGCCCCCAACCTGCAGGCGCACGATGCGACCGATCTTCTGCTCGTCGAGCGGGGGTGCGCGCTCGCCGCGGACCGGGGACTGACCGGCTCGGAGATCGCCGTGATCGGCGACGAATACGGGGCCATCACACTCGCCCTGGCGGATGCCGGATTCCACGGGGTGAGGGTGCATCAGGACCTGGCGACCGGCCGGCGGGCGCTGGTGCGCAACGCCGCCGCGCTCGGGTTGTCCCGCACCCCGGACGCCGACGGCGTGTCGACCGGCGACGAGGCCGAACGCGCCGGAAGTCATCCGGGATCCGGGACGCCGTTCGCGTCGCACGAACTGGATGCCGAATTGCTCGCCGGCGCTCGACTGGTTCTGCTGCAGCTCCCGAAGGCGCTCGCCGAGCTCGAGGAGATCGCGGATGCCGTGGCCCGATGGGCGGCGGACGACGTCGTCCTCGTGGCCGGCGGACGGGTCAAGCACATGACGCTCGCGCAGAACGACGTGCTGGCGCGGTCGTTCGCTCGGGTTCAGGCGCAGCGGGCGGAGCGGAAGTCGCGTCTGATCGTGGCGGAGGAGCCGCGCGACGTGCCGCAGACACCGCCGTTCCCGGTTCACGCGACGCATGCGGAGCTCGGACTGACCCTCGCAGCGCACGGGGGTGCGTTCGCGGGCGCGCGCATCGACATCGGCACGCGCGTGCTGCTCGAGGTGCTGGACCGCGTTCCGTCCGAGGAGAACGTCGTCGATCTCGGCTGCGGAACGGGCGTGCTCGCCGCGGTGTATGCGCTCACGCATCCCGACGCCCGCGTGATCGCGACGGATCGATCCGCTGCGGCGGTGGCCTCGGCCAGGGCGACGGTGGCGGCGAACGGTCTCGACGAGCGCGTCGAAGTCACCCATGACGATGCCGGGTCCGAGCTGCCGGATGCCGGTGTGGACGTCGTGCTGCTCAACCCGCCGTTCCATCTCGGGGCGAGCGTGCACACGGCCGCCGCGACCCGTCTTTTCGAGGCGGCCGCGCGACTGCTCAAGCCGGGCGGCGAACTCTGGACGGTCTACAACTCCTCGCTCTCGTACAAGGGTGAGCTCGCGCGTCGAATCGGCCCGACGGAGCAGGTCAGGAGGACCTCGAAGTTCACCGTGACGCGCAGCGTCCGCCGCTGAACCGCATACGACGGTGTATCGGACAAATCTCCCGTTCACACGCGGATTCCCGCGGGTTCCGACACGCCGTGGATTTGCCCTGACCAGCCATTTTGTTACGGTGGAGGGCGGGCATGACGCCCGAAGACCAGTCCGCGGCCGCGTCCTTCTTTCGATTCTGCTGTGCTAACGAAGAGGCGTGGGCGTACGGTCGATGTTCTATGCGGGGGATCCGAAATCCTCCGTCCGTGCCGCCATGCAGCGTTGTCGAAACGGCCTTGTGAACGTCACCCGGGCGCAACCGAAGCGGGCTCACCGAGACCCTGAAAACGGTGAGTCGCGGGGGAAACGTGACCGAAATCGCTCTTGAAGCGCGCCATCTGTTCAAGGTGTTCGGACGGAACCCGAACCAAGCCGTCCGTCGCCTGAAATCCGGCGAATCCCGAAACGACGTCCTCGACGCCGGAACCGCTGCCGTCATCGACGCCAGCTTCTCCGTCAACAAGGGCGAGATCTTCGTCATCATGGGCCTGTCGGGTTCCGGCAAGTCCACCATCATCCGCATGCTGAACGGTCTGCACGACGCGACCGACGGCTCAGTCGTCGTCGGCGGCGACCAGATCACCGGCATCCCGGCATCCCGCCTGCGCGAGATCCGGCGCGACAACGTGTCGATGGTGTTCCAGCACTTCGCGCTGCTGCCGCACCGCACCGTCGCCGCGAACGTCGCCTACCCGCTCGAGCTCCGCGGAGTTCCGAAGGCCGAGCGCCTCGCGAAGGCCGAAGAGGTCCTCGCGATGGTCGGGTTGGAGGGCAACGGCGACAAGCTCCCCTCCCAGCTCTCCGGCGGAATGCAGCAGCGCGTCGGCATCGCCCGCGCCCTCGCGGCCGACACCGAGATCCTGCTCATGGACGAGGCGTTCAGCGCGCTCGACCCGCTGATCCGTCGCGAGATGCAGGAGCAGCTTCTCGAGCTGCAGCAGAAGCTGCAGAAGACGATCGTGTTCATCACGCACGACCTCAACGAGGCCATGTTCCTCGGCGACCGGATCGCGGTCATGCGCGACGGCCGAATCGTCCAGATCGGCACGCCTGAGGACATCCTCACCGACCCCGCCAACGACTACGTCGAGCAGTTCGTGCAGGACGTCGATCGCGCGCGCGTGCTCACGGCCGCCAACGTCATGGAGTTGCCGCGCCCCGTGGTCGCCGAGACGACGGGACCGCGCACTGCGCTGCGCCAGATGCGCGACGCCTACATGTCGGCCGCGTACGTCACCGGCCGCGATCGCAAACTGGTCGGCATCGTCACCGACCGTGACGCGATCAAGCTCGTCCGCAAGGGCGAGACGTCGCTCGCGTCGATCCTCAAGCCCGTTCCGCAGAGCGTGGCCGAGGACGAGGTGCTGATGAACCTGTTCGTCCCCGCGGTGGAGACCCCGCTGCCGCTCGCCGTCGTCGACGCGAGCGGTCGTCTGGTCGGCGTCATCCCCCGAGTCACGCTGCTCGCGGCCCTCGGCCCCGGACCGGGCGCGACGGAGGAGATCACGCTTCCGCTGCGCCCCGTCCCGCAGGCCGAGATCGACGCCGTGCTCGATGAAGCACAGGATGCCGCGGTCACCGCCGTCGAAGGACAGACACCCGAGAAGGAGGTGCTGTGATGGATGGCTTCCGCATCCCCATCGGCGAATGGGTCTCGTCCGTCGTCGACTGGGTCAAGGACAATCTGGCAGGTCTGCTCGACGTCATCTCCTTCGTCGTGCGGTTCCTCGTCGACGGTCTGACCGACATCCTCGTCGGCACGCCGTTCCCGATCATGATCGCGATCTTCGCGCTCATCGCCTGGCTCGTCCGCTCCTGGCAGATGGCGGTCGGTACCGTCATCTCATTCCTGCTCATCGTCTCGATGGACCTGTGGGAACTGTCGATGCAGACGCTGGCTCTCGTGCTCGTATCGGCGCTGGTCGCGATCGCGATCGCGGTTCCGCTGGGGATCTGGTCGGCGCGCAACGACACCGTCCGGATGATCCTGAAGCCGGTCCTCGACTTCATGCAGACCATGCCCGCCATGGTGTACCTGATCCCGGCGATCGTGTTCTTCAGCATCGGCGTCGTCCCCGGACTCGTCGCGACGGTGATCTTCGCGCTGCCACCCGGCGTGCGGCTGACCGAGCTCGGCATCCGCGGCGTCGACTCCGAGACCGTCGAAGCCGGTAAGGCGTTCGGCGCGAAGCCCGGACAGATTCTGCGCGGCATCCAGCTCCCGCTCGCGATGCCGTCCATCATGGCCGGCGTCAACCAGGTCATCATGCTCTCCCTCTCGATGGTCGTCATCGCCGGCATGGCCGGCGCGGACGGTCTCGGCAAGGAGGTCGTGCTGGCGATCTCGACCGTCAACACGGCCAAGGGCGTCGAGGCCGGACTCGCCGTCGTGCTGGTCGCGGTCTACCTCGATCGCGTCACCGCCGCACTCGGCACGCCGAACGAGTACTCCTCGTCGCTGCTGGGCGTGCTCTCCCGTCGCCGGGCACAGCGCGACCAGGCGGCGTCGGCCGTTTCCGCCCTCGCCTGAAACGAACTCACCTGAACCCATACGGAACGCACCACAGCATACGAAAGGAAGCACCATGAAGAAGTACCGGCACATCACAGCCGTCGCAGCACTCGGAGTCACCGCATCCCTCGCCCTCGCGGGGTGTGCGACGGGCTCTTCCGACGACTCGGCCGGGGGCTCGGCCGAGGAGGAGAAGGGCACCATCACCCTCGGCTTCCTGCCGTCGTGGACCGATGGTCTGAGCATGGCGTACCTGCTCCAGGACCAGCTCGAGAAGCTCGGCTACACGGTCGAGTTCGAAGAGCTCACCGAGGCAGGCCCGCTGTACACCGGCCTCGCGCAGGGCGACGTCGACATGTACCCGTCGGCATGGCCCGAGGTCACGCACGCCTCCTACATGGAGAAGTACGGCGACGACCTCGAAGACCTGGGCGCGTACTACGAGAACGCCGTGCTGACGCTCGCCGTTCCGAGCTACACCGACATCGACTCGATCGACCAGCTCAAGGGCAAGGGCGACATGTTCGACGGAACGATCGTCGGCATCGAGCCGGGTGCCGGGCTCACCAAGCAGACCCAGGAAGTCGCGATGCCGGCCTACGGGCTGGACGGCGAGTACACGCTGCAGACGTCGTCGACCGCCGCCATGCTGACGGTGCTCGGCGAGGCGATCGACAAGAAGGAAGACGTCGTCGTCACGCTGTGGAAGCCGTTCTGGGCGAACAGCTCCTACGACATCAAGACGCTCGAGGACCCGGAGGGCGCCATGGGCACCCCCGAGACCCTGAACTTCGTCGGCCACAAGGGCTTCGCGGAGGAGTTCCCCGAGGCCGCTGAGCTCGTCGAGCAGATCAAGCTGGACGACGCGCAGTACGGTTCGCTCGAGGATCTCGTCGTCAACGAGTTCGGCGATGGCAAGGAAGCCGAGGCAGTGGATGCCTGGCTCGAGGAGAACGGCGACCAGTTCGACTGGGTCGTCTCCGAATGAGACTCGCCTGATATCGGGGGCGTCGCAGTCCGCTGCGACGCCCCTTTTTGTCTGATGACGATGAAGCACCGACGAAAGACGCAGCGACCATGACCA
This sequence comes from Microbacterium sp. NPDC056234, assembly GCF_042267585.1. Taxonomy (NCBI): domain Bacteria; kingdom Bacillati; phylum Actinomycetota; class Actinomycetes; order Micrococcales; family Microbacteriaceae; genus Microbacterium; species Microbacterium sp. NPDC056234. The sequence goes on along the minus strand of NZ_JBHJTE010000001.1, from coordinate 259,777 downwards.
ACCGCACACGTATCACCACCGGCATCCTGGCCCTCGGTCTGGGGGGATCTCTGGCGTTGACCGGGTGCTCGGCCGACGACGCCGCGACGGGACCCGAAGGCGACACCGAGAAGGGGACGATCACGATCGGCTATCTGCCGGCCTGGACGGATTCCCTCAGCAACACCTTCCTGCTGCAGGATCAGCTCGAGAAGCTCGGCTACACGGTCGAGCTGGAGACGCTCACCGAGGCGGGCCCGCTCTACACCGGCCTGTCCGAGGGCGACATCGACATCTACCCATCCGCGTGGATCGATGTGGCGCAGGCCAGTTATTGGGAGCGCTTCTCGGACGACCTCGAGGACCTCGGCGAGTACTACTCCGAAGCGAGCGGTCTGCTCGCGGTGCCGTCATACGTCGACCTGGACTCGATCGCCGATCTGAAGGGGCAGGGTGAGAGGTTTGGCGGGAAGATCTACACGATCGAGCCCGGGTCGGGTGCGGCGACCTACGCACAGGAATCGCTGCTGCCGGCCTACGGTCTCGACGAGGAGTACGAGCTCGTCACGTCGTCCACTCCGGCGATGCTCACCGTGCTCGAAGATGCGATCCGCAACCAGGAGGACATCGTCGTCACGCTGTGGCGGCCGTACTGGGTGAACGACGTCTTCGACATCAAGGAGCTCGAGGACACCGAGGACGGTTACGGCGAGCCGGAGGGCCTGCACTACATCGCGCACAAGGGCTTCACCGAGGAGTTCCCCGAGGCGGCAGACCTGATCGGGCAGATCACGCTGGATGACGAGCAGTACGGCTCGCTCGAGAACCTCGTCGTGAACGAATACGGACCCGACAAGGAACCAGAGGCGATCGACGCCTGGCTGGCGGACCACGAGGGTCAGCTCGACTGGGTCGTCTCCGAGTAGACGGGACCGCTCCTGGCCGTCGCGGCGCGAGCGCTCAGCGCCCGGCGGTCATGGCCGGTCCGAGGAGCTGATCAGGCCGGCCAGCAGCGGCAGCTGAGCGGGGTCTTCGAGGGCGGATCCGACGGCGACCACACGAGCGCCGGCGCGCAGATACTCGTCGGCGTTCGTGGCGCTCATGCCGCCGGTGGCCACGAAATGCGCGTGCGGGAACGGGCCGCGCATGGCGGAGAGCCACTGCGCTCCCAGCACCGACGCGGGGAAGGCCTTCAGCCAGGTCAGACCGGCCTTCATGGCCAGCTGCACCTCGCTCGCCGTCGCGACCCCGGGGATGCTGAGCAGCCCCGCGTCCTGCGATGCGCGCACGACGTCGAGATCCAGACCGGGGCTCACGGTGAACGCCGCACCGGCGGATGCCGCCTGGGCGACGTTCTCGACCGAGACGACAGTGCCGGCGCCCACGATCTTGCCGCGTTCCTTGCCGGCGGCCGCGACCACACGCAGCGCCTCGAGGTCGTCAGGCGTCTGGATGGGCAGTTCGACGACCTCGATGCCGAGGTCCCACGCGGTGGTCGATATCGCGAGACTCCTCTCGGCGCCCATGCCGCGGAGGATCGCCATCAGCGGCGAACCGCCGAACAGTTCCTCGAATCCCGAATTGTCCATGAGCTTCCTTCTCCTGTGCCGGGCAGTCCTGCCCGAGCATACCTCCGTCCCCCGGTGCACCCGGAGGCGTAGCCTGGCGGCATGGACGGTTTCGCGGCTGTCGACTTCTTCATCGCACGCGAGGTCCTGCAGAGGGGCATCGCGGCGCTGTACCTCGTCGCGTTCGTCTCGTCGCTGAATCAGTTCCGCCCGCTGCTCGGAGAGCGCGGTCTGCTTCCCGCTCCGCAGCTGCTGGAATGGGTCGCGGCCTCGGCATCCCGCAAGCGGATGCTGCACCCCACGCTCTTCACCCGCATCCGCTACTCGGATCGGCGGCTGGCGGCGCTGTGCTGGGGAGGCATCGTCGTGTCGGCATCCCTCGTCGCAGGCATCCCGCAGCAGGGGCCGAGCTGGGTGCCGATGCTCGCGTTCCTGGTGCTGTGGAGCGGCTACATGTCGATCACGAGCATCGGGCAGACCTTCTACTCCTTCGGGTGGGAGATGCTGCTGCTCGAGGCCGGGTTCCTGGCGGCGTTCCTCGGATCGGCGCACGAGCCGCCGCCGACCGTCGTGATGGTGTTGTTCTGGTGGCTGGTGTTCCGGCTCGAGTTCGGCGCGGGGATGATCAAGATCCGCGGTGGGAGCGAGTGGCGCGACCTCACCGCGCTGACGTATCACCATGAGACGCAGCCGATGCCTGGCCCGCTGAGCCGACAGGCGCATCTGATGCCGCGGTGGTTCCACAAGGGCGAAGTGCTGGGAAACCATTTCGCGCAGCTGGTCGTGCCGTTCTTCCTCTTCGCGCCGATCCTGTCGCTCGTCCTCCCCGACGGCGTGCCGATTCTGATCGGCGCCGTCGCAGCGGCGATCGTCATCGCCACTCAGTTCTGGCTCGTCGCGACGGGCAACTTCGCGTGGCTGAACTGGGCGACGATCGTGCTGGCGTTCTCGGCGATCGGTGTTCCGGATGCCGCAGGACAGGAGGCGATTCCGCTGTACTGGATCGTCGTCACCTCTGCGGTCGGCATCCTGTACATCGTGCTGAGCTGGCCGGCGTTGCGGAATCTGTTCGCGAGGCGCCAGCTCATGAACGCGAGCTTCAACCGGTGCCAGCTCGCCAACGCCTACGGCGCGTTCGGAACCGTCACCAAGGAGCGCTTCGAGATCGTCGTCGAGGGCACGCTCGATGCCGATCCGGAAGCCGGTGAATGGCGGGAGTACGCGTTCAAGGGCAAGCCGGGCGCGCTGCGCCGGGTGCCGCGGCAGTTCGCCCCGTATCACCTGCGACTGGATTGGCTGATGTGGTTCCTGCCACTCGGGCGGTCGCTGGACGAGTGGTTCACGGCGTTTCTGGTGCGGCTGTTGGAGGCGGATGCCCCGACGCTGCGACTGCTCGCCGACGATCCCTTCGCTGGCGAGCGGCCGCGGTGGGTGCGCGCCGTGTCGTACCGGTACCGGTTCGCGTCCAGGGAGCTGCAACGCAGCCAGGGGGCCGTCTGGGTGCGCGATCGCCGGCGCGCCGTCATGGGGCCGATGTCTCTCCGCTGAGGGTCAGAGCTGCTCGAGCTCGCGAGCCACCAGGCTCGGTCTCTGCAGAGGGATGCCGTGCCCGGCATCCGCGACGACGTGCAGCGAGCTGCCGGGCAGTGCGTCGTGCAGCGCGTCTGCGGACGCCCGCATCAGTGCCTTCTCGTGTGAGCCCGCGAGAATCAACGCCTGGCCGGGAAAGGACCTCCACGCGTCGGGCACCGCGAAGCGGATATTCTCGCCAACCGCGGCGACCAGGCTCTGCGACGTCATCGCCGCCGAAGTTCGCAGATAGTCGTCCAGCAGCGCGGGAGGGATGAAGAGCTCCTTCGCCTGCAGGCGCGCGAACCATCGCACGCGGGCGAGACCCGAAGCGGACCGCAGCAGCGCGAGGGTGAGTCGTGGGGCGGGGGTCGGCTGGGCCTGGGCGCTGATCACGACCACCCGGTCGACGAGGTCGGGGCGTTCCGCGGCGAGCAGCACCGCCAGCTGCGCGCCGAGCGAGAAGCCGACGACTGCCGTCGGTGCGGCGCCGTCGGCCTCGAGAATCGACACAAGACCGCTGACTGTCTCGTCGTGCGAGATGTACGGCTGCTGAGCACTGCGATCGTGGCCCGGCAGATCCGGGATCAGTAAGCGCCTTCGAGGACCGAGATGTTCGCGCAAGGGCTTCCACATCCATCCGGCGACGCCTCCGCCGTGCAGCAGCAGGACGCGTGGGCCCTGCGGGTCGCCGTGACGCTCGACATGCATTCGGTGGCTCAGGCCCTTCGGGTGCGCGCGACGTAGATCGTGTTCGACGAGGTGCCGCCGGTGACGGGATTGTCGAAGTCGACGACGTGCGCGGTCGCGTCGTCGAAGACGGCATTCAGCTCGGACATGAACGCGGCGTCGGGCGGGTCGTCCGACCACAGTGCGAATACGCCGCCCGCGGCGAGGTGCCCGTCGAGTGCTCGAAGTCCGTTCGCGTCGTAGAGGTCCGCGTGCGTCGGGTCGAGCTGGTGTCGCGGCGAGTGGTCCACATCCAGCAGGATCGCCGAGTATCCGGGATGGTTCTCGGCCGGCGCCGCGCGCACGAGGGCGAAGAAGTCGTCCTCGATCAGCGACGTGCGCGGGTCGACGACGAGTTCGGCTGACGCGGGCAGCAGTCTCCGCTCGTGCCAGGAGATGACCGTGGCGAGCCGGTCGATCACCGTGAGCGCGCGCACTCTCGGATCGCGGAGCGCGGCGACCGCGGTGTATCCGAGGCCGAGTCCGCCGACCAGGACGGACAGTTCGTCACCCGTGACGGCGGCGAGGCCCAGATGCGCGAGCTCTTCCTCCGCCACCGTGAACAGGCTCGACATCAGGAACTCGTCGCCGAGTTTGACCTCGTAGATCTCCGCGTCGACCGCTGGCTCCGTCCGCCGTCGCAGGGTGAGTTCCCCGATGGGGGTCTGCTGCCAGTCGAGTTCTTCGAACCGAGTGATCACTGCGGCATCCCTCCGTCTTCGGCCACACTACCCCGGGCGCGGAGCGTGCCGATCATCGGATACCGCCATCGGCGTCCGTCGACCGATGACAGGTTTTTGGTTCGATCCGACAGCGCACCAACGCGGAGGCGCTCGACGGTGTCAGGATGCCGGGAGGCTCATGACAAGGAGACTCGATGACGACCTCGCCCATCAAGACGACCTACGAAGCTCTGCGCTCTCGCCCGCTCGGCAGGCGGATCTTCAGTACGATCGTGAGCCTCAAGGCGCCGTACTTCCGGACCATTCGGCCCGCGATCATCTCGCTGGAACCCGGCCGCGGGGTGGCGCGCATGCGCGACCGCTGGGGCGTGCACAACCACATCGGTACGGTGCACGCGATCGCGTGCTGCAATCTCGCCGAACTCGTCGCCGGCACCACGATCGACTACTCGCTGCCCGAGTCGCATCGATGGATCCCGAAGGGCATGAACGTCGCCTACCTCAAGAAGGCGAGGGGGACGCTCACCGCCGTCGGCACGATCGACGGGTTGGACACCCTTCAGGTCGGCGAGGCGCGTGACGTCATCGTCGCCGTGGACGTCACGGATCGCGCCGGTGTCGTCGTCGTGCACGCCGACATCACGATGTGGGTGACGCCGCGCAGAGCGTCCTGACGCTGCCGCGCCGAGCGCCTACGGCACGATCGAATCGATGTAGCCGCCGTCGACGCGCACCGCGGCGCCCGTGGTGGCGGACGCCAGGGGCGAGGCCAGGTACGCGACCATGTTCGCGATCTCCTCCGGTTCGATCAGCCGCTGCAGCAGCGACTGCGGGCGGTGCAGACGCATGAACTCGCGCTGGGCGTCCTCCCAGGGCAGAGCCGGGTCGACCAGTTCGTAGACGAACGTCTCGACGCCGCCGGTGTGCGTCGGTCCTGCCAGCACGGAGTTCACCGTGACGCCGGTGCCCGCGGCATCCTTCGCGAATCCGCGGGAGACGGCCAGCAGGGCCGTCTTCGACATGCCGTAGTGGATCATCTCGGCGGGGATCACGACGGCGGAGTCACTGGCGATGTTCAGCACGCGACCCCAGCCGCGCTCCTTCATGCCGGGAAGCGTCGCGCGGATCAGGCGCACGGCGGCGAGGACGTTCACCTCGAAGTATCGGCGCCACTCGTCGTCGGAGATGTCGAGGGCCTCCTCGGCGCCGAAGATTCCGAGGTTGTTCACGAGCACATCCACGGGACCGGCGGCGGCGAGCACCGCATCCGTTCCGTCGGTGGTCGTCACATCACCGGGGGCCGCGATGAACAGACGGTCCGCGTCCTCGGCCTGGAGCTCCGCGATCACGGATGCCACGGACGACGCACCGCGCCCGTTGATCGCGACGCGGGCACCCGCATCCGCCAGCGTCGCCGCGATGGCGCGGCCGATGCCCTGGGTCGAACCGGTGACGAGAACTGTCCTGCCGGTGAGGTCGATGCGCATGAGGATCCCTTCGTTGCTGCTGACCGTAGGTGCAACGCACCGGATGCTCAAGGCATGCCCGCGCCTAGGCTGGGCGCATGACGAATCAGACCGCGGTCATGCCGGAGCTCGGACGCATCGACATCGTCGACCGGTCCGTTCCCGATCTCGCCCCGCGACAGGCGCTCGTGCAGGTCGAATCGGTCGGCGTCTGCGGATCGGATGCCGCGTACTTCACGGTCGGCTACATCGGCGACTGGGTGGTCGACGGGCCGATCGTGCTCGGACACGAAGCATCGGGGCAGGTCGTCGCCGTCGGGGCGGACGTCACCCACGTCGCCGTCGGCGATCGTGTCGCGATCGAACCGGGAACGCCCTGCCGCGACTGCGCCGACTGCAGAGCCGGTCGGTATCACCTGTGCCCGGATCTCGCGTTCCTCGCGACGCCTCCGTACGACGGAGCCCTCACGCAGCTGCTCGCCATGGACGAGCGCAACCTGTTCCGGATGCCGGAGAGCATGTCCTACGACGAGGGCGCCATGCTCGAGCCGCTGTCCGTCGGGATCTGGGCGTGCCGACGGGCCGGGTTCCAGGCCGGGGACAGCGTGCTCGTGACCGGAGCGGGACCGGTCGGCGTGCTCGCGGCTCAGGTCGCGCGGGCGTTCGGCGCCTCTCACGTCCGCGTCGCGGATGTGTCGGATTACCGGTTGGGGCTGGCGTCCTCCCTCGGCTTCGAGGTGGAGAAGGCCGGGGGTGAGGCGTCGCACGAACCGGAGTTCGACGTCCTGCTGGAGTGCTCCGGCGCACCGACCGCGCTCGCCGACGGGCTGTGGCGGCTGAACAACGGGGGCCGCGCGGCCATGGTCGGAATGCCGAAGCAGTCCGTCGAACTGCCGTTGTCGAAACTGAACGTGCGCGAGCTGTCGGTCGCGTTGGTGAACCGCTACGCGCATACCTGGCCGACCGCGATGGCGCTCGTCGCCGACGGCCGAGTGGATGCCGCGGCGATCATCACCCATCATTTCGCCCTGTCCGAGACGGCCGAGGCGCTGATGCTGGCGAAGACGGAGCCGAACTCCATGAAGGCGATCATCCGCCCGCAGGCGTGAGGGGTGCGGGCAGGGTGACGGTTGCGCCGGAGGCGATCGACGCGTAGGCGGCCTCGGCGACGACGATGGCGGCGACCCCGTCGGCGCCGGACACGCGGGCATCGGCATCGTGGTCGATGGCGGCGACGAAATCCGCGAGCTCGTCGAGATACGGATTGCTGGCCGGGGACACCGGCGGAAGATGATCGGTCGTGGCGGCCTCCGTCGGCGAGGAGGCCTCCGCACTGTCATGGGCCAGCGTGCCGAGACGGCCCGAGATCTCGAGACCGGTGCGGAAAGTCAGACCGGGACCGCCCCACGTCGCCTGCAGATCCGAGCGGGCGCCGCTGGCATGGGACAGCACCACCCGGGCGGTGACGGGAACGGGTACGACATCGTCCGCTGTCGGTGGATGCTGGACCGCCGAAACGGTCGTGACGGGGCCGGCGAGCCAGAGCGCCTGGTCGATGTCGTGGATCATGAGGTCGCGGATCACGCCGCCACCGGTGCTCTCCTGGAAGAACCACGAGGCCGACGGTGCGGACCCCATCCGAAGGAAGCGCTGCGTCATGACTTCACCGACAGTCCGCGCGTCGACCTGCGCTTTGACCCGGACGTATTCGGGGAAGTACCTCACGACGTGCGCGGGGAACAGCCGCACTCCCGCCTCCGCCGCTGCGTCGACGATGCGCTGCGCTTCGGCAGCGGTCGGCGCCAGCGGCTTCTCGCAGATGACGTGGACCCCGGCTTCGATCGCCGCGAGAGCGAATGCGGCATGCGTTGCGCTCGGGGTCACGATGTCGACGATGTCGACATCCGCGAGCAGCGTCTCGACGTCGGGAGCCACACTCATGCCGTACTCCGCCGCGAGATCCTCGGCGCCCGTGCGCGACGTCACCGTCGCATGCGCGCCGAGGGTTCGCCAGGCGTCCGCGTGGACACGCGAGATCCCGCCTGCGCCGATGAGACCGACTCTGAGTCCGGACACGGGGCTCCTTCCGCTGTGGTCAGGCGCCGCTCACGCCGGGCGGTTCACGCGCGCTCGTCGTCCCGGCGCAGAGGCATCCGTTCGGGTTCGGGTACGGATGCCGGGGTGACAGGTTCCGCGGCGGCGGGCGTCGCGGTGATCTCGCGAGCGACCTGCTTCTCGAGCACCTCGACCGCCGCATCCGAGAGCATGATGAGCCCGTCGAGTTCCTCGCGGACTCGCTTGTAGGCGATGTTGCGCTCGGCCTGCGTCGCCGTGTCGTCGACGGCGACCTTCAACAGCTGCTGTGCGCGGTCGAGCTTCTTGCGTTCCGCCTCGGTGAAGGTCGAATCGCGCAGGCGCCGCGCATCCCGTTCGGCGACTTCGAAGGCGACGGCGTAGTTGCCGACGGCATCCAGATACTCGGCGATCTGCTGTTCGCTCACCTTCGCATCTGCGGATGCCGGACGCAGCGTGTCTGCGAGCTTCTTGGCGCGCAGGAACGCGGCGGTCAGCGGCTGGCGCCCGTCGCTCATGGCGGGGAAGGCGATGAGCTTCGCGACGTCGAGCTCGTAGTCCAGCCAGCGCGCGGTGATCTCGTCGTGCTCGGCGAACAGCCGCTCGAGAAGCTGGTTCGAGGCCACCTGCGGCTCTGATGCGATCTGCTGCGGACGCCCTCTCGGCGGTGAACTCTGCCCGCGCGCGGCGATCTGGGCGGCCTTGATCTCGCCCTTGATGCGGATCGTCTCCAGACGGCGTTCGTGTCGCTGCCGGGAGGCGCGCTCCCACGCCTTGCCGATGCCGCCGGCGACACCCATGATCGGGAAGATCAGCCACCAGTAGTCCCCGGCGAAGTCCCAGAAGCCTTGGAGGAACACGTCCATGATGGCCTCAGCCTAGTCGTGTCGTGGCGCGCGCGAACCTGCTCAGGAGCGGGGAAGCTCGCCGATCTTGGTGCCGGACTTGTCCATCACGATGAGGGTGTCGCCGTCGACCTGGACGGCGCTCAGGTGCCGGAGCCAATCGTCCACGCCCTGGCAGGCCTTCAGCGTGGAGTAATACGGCGCGATCTCGACCCTGTCGTCGACCACGGTGTAGGTGCTGCCGATGCCGTTGCACCCGTCGGTCCCGGTCACTTTGCCGTCCTCGGTGAATTCGAGGAACGGCTCGCCCGTGGCATCCGACCCCCAGCTGCCGACGACATCCGGGCCGGCGGGTGACGCGGTCGAGGTCGGCGCGGTGCCCTGGCCGCCGGCCGTAGCGCAGGCCGTCAGCAGAACGGCGGCTGCGGCCAGGAGGAGGCCGACGCGGATGCGGTGGGAAGTCATGACTCGATGGTACTCAGCGAGGGTCGGATAGACGGAAGATCAGGTGAACTCTCAAGTCGGGTAGAACTACCCATTGGAGTCTGTGTGAATGCTGTGTACTCTGAACGAGGCTTTGCGCTACGGCGCGGACCGCCGCATGTCCTTCCGGAGTAGAGGGGGTTTTCAACTCCGGCGGGGGGACACTGCGCATTCATTCGCAGCGATAAAGGACATTCATACATGACCAGAGGGATGGGGCGCCGGTCACTGGCGCTGACTGCAGCCGCGACGCTGACGCTCGGAGGCCTTGTCTTCGCAGCTCCGGCCGTCGCCGCAGAGACCACGCCGTCGCCGACTCCGGCGGCGACGCCGGAAGCGAGCACGACTCCGGCCGCGGAGGACACTTCCGCGCCGAAGGAGACCGAAGCTCCGAAGGAGACCGAGGCTCCCAAGACCGAGATCACCGAGGACGAGGTCGCCGAGGCAGCCGAGGCCGCGGCCGAGGCGGACGTCGAGATCGTCGCGGTCGGCGTCAACGCCGCCGGCGAGGACCTCATCCTCGTCACCGAGGAAAGCGTCAACACGCCCGGCGGAGACGAGGCCATCGAGGCATTCGCAGAGCAGGTGGACGTCGAGGGGGCTCAGGTCATCACGACGTCGGCCCCGTTCGAGTCCTACGCCGCCGGTGATGTCGTCGGCGGCCAGGGCTACGCGATGCTCGAGCAGGTCGGCGAAGAGGTCCACGCCTACTCGTGCTCGATCGGTTTCTCCGCGTACACGCCCGATGGCGCACCTGCCGTGATCACCGCAGGTCACTGCGCGATCAACGAGGCTGGCGAGAAGTTCACGGAGACCTACCTGACGATTCCGGGCGAAGAGCCCGCGGTCGACGGAGAAGGCTACGCGTTCGAGGAGCCGCTCGAGGTGTTCGGCGAGTTCGGTTTCTCGCAGTACGGCGGACCGGGCAACACGGCCGGCGCAGAGAACGACCCCAACGCGACCGACATCGCCGTCATCGACGTCGCAGAGGGATGGAACCCCCGTCCCGGCGTGACCGACTGGACCACGGCCGGTGCGTCTCTGGACTCGGCTTCAGACAGCATCACGTCGATCAAGTTCGTCGGCGAGCCCAAGGTGGGCGCCATCTCGAAGAGCGGACGCACCACAGGGCTCACCAACGGCCAGGTGAGCAGCAACGACTTCCTCGACGGATGGGCGCCGGTCAACGATTCGTCCGGCAACCCGCACTGGGTTCGCGGATTCTCGAGCAGCGTCGGCTCCGCCCCCGGCGACTCCGGTGGAGCGGTCTTCCAGGGCAACACCGCGGTCGGCGTGATCAGCGGCGGCAACGACACGATCACGTGGTCGACCTCGCTCACGAAGGGCCTCGAGTTCACGGACGGCTACCAGGTCGCACTCGCCATCGACGCACCCAAGGTCGATGCAGGCGCGACGGCCGAGCGCGGCTCGACGATCACCGGCACCACCTCGAAGAACGCCAAGTCCGTCATCATCACGCGTGATGGTGGCGAGCCCACGTCGGTCGACGTCGTGGACGGTGCGTTCAGCTTCAAGCTCGAGAACAAGGGCGAGTTCACGTACACCTTCACCGCGGTGAACGGCTACAGCCGCTCTTCGACCACCAACTGGGACGTGAAGGTCGTTCCGCCGCCCGTGGCGGCTCCGGTCATCACCACGCCGGCTGACGGTTCGACGGTCGGTTCGCCGCTCACCAGCGTCAGCGGCACCGGCACCCCCGGCTACACGGTCGAGGTGAGCATCGGAAACGGCAACTCGGGTTCGGGCTTCCCGCCCGTCACGGTGGATGCTGACGGCAACTGGACGCTCGACGGTCTGAACCTCGAGACCTACGGCGAGTACACCATCTCCGCGCAGCAGTTCCGCAACGCCGAGGAGTTCTCGGGCGTCGTCAACACGACGTTCAGCCTCGCACCGGCCGCGCCGGCGATCACCTCGATCTTCGAGGGCCAGGTCTTCGGTTCCACGGCCGGCCCGACGGGCCTGTCGGGCACGGGCATCGAAGGGGCAACCGTCAAGGTCGCTCTGAACGGCACGGATGCAGCCGGCGCGATCACCGCACTCGCGGCCGAGAGCGGCAGCTACACCGCGACGGTCGTCGACGGCGAGTGGAGCATCGACTTCTCTGCGGCCCTTCAGCCGGGTTCGTACTCGGTCCGCGCTGTTCAGTCTGTCGACGGAATCAACTCCGCCACGGCGGCGAGCCTGTCGTTCACGGTCTCGGCGGCGGCAGCTCCGGCTCCCGCGCCGGCTCCGGGTGGTGGCGGCGGTGCCGCGGCTCCGTCCGAAGGCGGAGACGGCGAGCTCGCGACCACGGGTATGGACACGCTGGTTCCGCTGACCGCTTCGGCCGGTGCGCTCGCACTGATCGCAGCCGGTGTCATGCTGCTGGTGGCGCGCCGTCGCCAGCTCGCGCAGGACTGACGCGTAACTGATCGAGGGGCGGGCGCCGTGAGGCGCTCGCCCCTTCGTCGTCCCCGCACGTGGCGATCACGCGCGGTCCGATTCCCGCCAGCATCCCTTCTCGCATCGCTCCAGGATGGAAGCGACCCGGTGCCGCCGGGCAGGAAAGGGATACCGACTATGAGCACCATCGCATTGGTCACCGGAGCCAACCGGGGCCTCGGACTCGCCGCAGCCGCAGCCATCGCGCGCACGGGAGCGACCGTCATCATCGCGGGGCGCGACGAGGCAGCGGCCCGGGAGAGCGCGGACGCGCTTGTCGCGCAGGGTCTTCGTGCGGAGGCACTGACGCTGGACGTCACTTCCGTGTCGAGCGTCGCCGCCGGTGTCGCGGAGATCGGGCGCCGTCACGGCAGGCTCGATGTCCTGGTGAACAACGCGGGGATCCTTCCGGAGGCGACGGCATCCGGCGATCGCGAGTTCATCGACATGGCGGCGCTGATCGCCACGTTCGAGACGAACGTGTTCGGCGCGGCGCGCGTCACCGAAGGGTTCCTGCCGCTGCTGCGCCGCAGCGAGGGCGCGCGCATCGTGAACGTCTCGTCGACGATGGGTTCGCTGAGCGATCAGTCGGACCCCGAGTCCCCGTTCTACGCGAGCGACGTGCCGGCGTACCGGGCGTCGAAGGCGGCGGTGAACAGCCTCACGATCGGGCTCAGCAAGAAGCTCGCCGACAGCCCTGTCAAGGTGACCTCGGTCTGCCCAGGGTGGGTTCAGACGGACCTCGCGCCGGGAAATCGCGAGCAGGCTCCGACGACCCCGGAGGATGCCGCGCGCGTCATCCTCGCCGCGGCGACCCTCCCCGAGGACGCGCCATCCGGCACGTTCATCGACGTCGACGGTCCGGTCCGCTGGTGAGAGAGGTCCGGGCGGAGAACCTCACCGCCCGGACTTCTCCGCGCACGGAACGCACAGCTCGGCGAACGGGCGCGCCTCCAGGCGCGCCGACGAGATGCCGCGGCCGCAGGACGTGCAGACGCCGTAGGTTCCCGCGTCCACCCGGCTCAGGGCGTCCTCGACCTGGCGCAGTTCGGACTGGGCGGCCTCTGCGAGACCGGTCAGACGCGACCACTCGGACGACAACGTCACGCCCTCAGGGTCGTGCTCGTCGTCGTCGTTCGCACCCTCGCGGTCGTGCGTCAGCTGCGTGAGCGCCGTGATCGCGGCCTCGGCGCGGCGGAGCGCGTCGACGCGCAGGTCCTCGAGACGGGTGCGCGGGTCGGTCATCCCGCCATCCTGCCCTACTCCCACCATTCCGTGACGACGCGGTCGTTCGCGTGCACGTGCGTGGCCTCGTACGTGCCGCCGTCGAGCACCTCCGTTCCACGCCCGAGGGTACGCCGCGCGTCGGACACAGGGAACGCGGAACGCCGCCCGAGCAGGTCAGCCGGGCGGCGTTCTCGCAGCGCTGGCGTCAGTCGACGCCGGCCGGGGTCCTGTCAGCGAGTGACTTTCTGAAACCCGGAGGCTCCTTCGCCGGTCCAGCGATACAGCTCCAGTGCGGCTGCTTCCTGCTTGTGCCCGCTGGAGTGGTCATCGAAGTCGCGGGCGACGTAGAAGTAGCCGTGACCGATGGGTTCGATGCCGACGTCGGCTTTGAACTCCCAGCCGTGGATGCCGGTGGCCTCATGGGGCAGGCCCTGCTGCAGCAGGGGGAGGACGAGGCCGACTTCTCCGCCGGGCTGGCCCTGGATGGGCTGCTGCGTGGCAGCGGCTGTTCCGTCGACGACGTACATGGTCCGGTTCGGGTAGCCGGGTTTGCTGCCTCGGTAGACGCCCAGGTACCAGAGGTTGCTGTGGGCATCGTAGGACAGGTTCTGCACGCCGTAATGGGTATTGCCGGTGTGGATGAAGTACTTGGCGTCCTCTTCGGCGGGGCCGGAGGTGTGCGGATCAGCCTGGCTCAGAGGGCGCTCGAAATCTCCCCAACCGGAGATGTCGTACTGCAGAACCACCTGATTGTCGTTGTCTGCCCGGTCGTTGTTGCGGTAGACGCCGTAGGCGACCATGAGCTGCTGCTTGCCGTTCTTCTTACCGAATTCGGGTCCGAAGGAGACGCCGTCGATGCCGCTCGAGCCGTAGCGGTGGTCTGCCGTGCTGCCCGTGTTGCCGTCGAAGGTGCCGTTGCCGTCCATGTCTGCGGTGTAGTCCTCGACGACTTCTTCGAGGTAGACGGCGGTGACGATGCCGGAGTCTTCAGCGTCCATGCCCGCTTCAGTGATCTTGTCGACGTCGAAGATCGCGATGTAGAAGGCCTCTTCGGCCTTGTATTCAAGAGAGCCGTAGACGCGGCCGTCTTTGCTGTTGAAGTCCAGGTCGCCCAGATGCCCGGTGAACCCTTCGACGGTTCCGATGACGTTGCCGTGAAGGTCGGTCTTGACCAGCATGTCGGTGAACGAGTGGTAGACGAACCCGTTCTTCTCGTCGATGGCGATGCCCTGGATGTGTCCTGCGTCCCATGACCCCGATCGGATCGTCGCCGGGTAGTTCTCGATCGATTTCACCGACTCGGCGTGGCCGGGAGGAATCGGGGAGTCTGCCGATGCGGCGCCGGCAGGGGCTGCCACACCCAGCACAGCAGTCAGCGCGACGGCACCGGCGATGGGCGCGAACTTCTTCTTCACTATGGCGGCTTCCTCGAGAATTCGGCGGGTGCGGGTGATCCCACCTTGCCGTGCTCGTGCGAACACCGGTCCACACGGACATGAACGGAACGCGAACGTCGACCGGTCGTCATCGCTGTCACACGGAAGTGCCCGGCATCCGAAACCGGATGCCGGGCACTTGCGCGGGCATCACCGTCAGCCGACGGTCGCCGCGATGTCGGGGTGGTCGCTGAAGATGCCGTCCATGCCGGCATCCAGGAAGACCTGGATCTCACCGGCGAGATCGCCGGCCGCGGCCGGGTCGCTCGAGGAACGGAACTCGGCCGGCAGGAACTGGTTCTCCAGGCGGAACGTCCAGCCGTGCACGTCGAGCCCCGCGGCGTGCGCATCCGCGATGACCGGCGACGGCGCGGCGAGCGTGCCCTGCGGCGTGCGGGGGATCAGTACCGACTTCTCGGCGCCGACGCCCTGCGCGTACTCCGCGATCCCGGCAAGACCGGTCGGGGTCACGAGGTCCGCGTACGTGCGGGTGTCACCGGCGAGCGCGAAGTCGTACGGGCGACCGGAGGAGTTCACGAGCTGAGCCAGCGTCACGTCGGTCAGGGCGCTCAGATCCTTCAGATTCGACACCTCGAAGCTCTGCACGATCACCGGGGCGTCCGCGGAGTCGACGCCGTTGGCCTGCAGGGCGGCGACCAGCGGCTCCTCGAGCGACAGGCCGATCGAGTCGAAGTAGCTGGGGTGCTTCGTCTCGGGGTACACGCCGATCTGGCGGCCGTCGCAGCTGATCGAGTGACGGGCCAGGTCGATGACCTCGTCGAGCGTCGGGATGACGTAGAGACCGTCGAATGCGGTGTTCCCCGGGCGGACCTGGGGCAGGCGCTCCTTCGCGCGCAGCGTGCGCAGCTCGGCGAAGGTGAAGTCCTCGGTGAACCAGCCGGTGATGTTGGCGCCGTCGATGACCTTCGTGGTCCTGCGGTCCGCGAACTCGGGCCGCGCCGACACATCGGTGGTGCCGCCGATCTCGTTCTCGTGGCGGGCGACGAGGACGCCGTCCTTCGTCGAGACGACGTCCGGCTCGATGTAGTCGGCGCACTGGATGATCGCCTGCTCGTAGGCGGCGAGGGTGTGCTCGGGGCGGTAGCCGCTGGCGCCGCGGTGGCCGACGACCGTGATGAGCTCCTTCTCGATCTTCGTGCGGTCGAGGTCGATGACGGCGAACTCCGTGTCATCGGGGGTGCCGGTGACACGCGCGTCGTTTCCGGGGAAGTTGTTGTCGTTGGCGATCAGGAGATTGCCGTCCTTCAGCTGCACGACCGTCTCGAGCGACTGCACGGGCAGTGACCAGACCTCGCCGGTGCCGTAGCCGTTGCCGGAGCTCAGGGCGTCGGGGTTGGAGATGCGGAGCGCGTCGAGCACCAGCTTCTTCTCGACGTAGCCCTCGGCATCCGTCTTCTTGAGGTTGATCTCGTAGATGCGCTTGGTGACGGCTTGATCGCCCTCGAAGTCGTCGCGCTCGACGACGAGAAGCACGTCGTTCTTGACGGTGAACGCGTCGCCGATGACGTTCGGCTCCTGGTCGGTCTGGTAGTTCCAGGTGCGACCGGTGTAGGCGCGGGTCTTCGTGTCGAACTCATGGATCTCGCGACGGCGCAGGTCGGTCTCGCCCGTGTACGCGCCCTCGACGATGGGGTAGAGGTAGCGGCCGTTGACCGAACCGGCCAGTGCTTCGAAGCCGCGGCTCGCGGGCAGCGTCGGCGCCGCGCCGCCGAGGTACGGGTTCTGCGGCGAGGCCACGCCATCCAGGGCGAAGGGCTTCTCGATAAGCGTGCCCTCGGCGTCGAAATGCAGCAGGAACGGTCCGAACTCCTCGCCGACCCAGAACGTGCCGTCCTTCGCGCGGACGACGGATTCGATGTCGAAGTCGGCACCGGTGAGCAGGCGCTCCTCGGTGGCGTCGTTCACGATCGGGAAGTCGAGCACGCTGTTGCGGTCGTTGTACGAGATGAAGCGCTCGACCGCGATCTCACCATCGCCGCCCTGCGCGGTCTGCCAGGCCGGGCGCACCAGGTAGTTGCGCAGCAGGAAGTCCGCGGAGTTGCCCTTCGACCCGAAGCCGTTGTCGGGCTGCGCCCAGAACGTTCCGTCCCCGTTGTCGAGCACAGCGGAGAACCCGGGGATGACCTGCCCGTCCCAGGGCCCTTGCCGACCGTTGCCGGCGCTGGCCTGAGCCCCGGACGCGGGTCCCTCGGCGAGGTGGTCCGCCGACAGTTCGGCCCACGCGACGAGTGTCGGCTCGAAGGCGTGCATCTTCGAGGTCGGGGTGGTCTGGTTTCCGGATGCCGCGGCCGGGGCGGCGATCAGCAGCGAGGCTGCGGTCGCGGCGACGGCGGCGGTGGCGATGGCGCGATGGACTCTTCTCATGCCCTCGAGTCAATCGGTGCGCGTGGGAGCGTCCGTGTCGCCGTCATGACCGGCCGGTGACGAGGCGATGAACGGATGCCGGAGCCCGCGTCGAGCCGCGCGGGCTCAGCCCAGGAGGAGCGAGAGGACCGTCGCGCCGCCGCCGACCAGGATCAGCGCACCGATCGTGACCCAGGCGGTCACACGGATGCGCTTCTGGCGGCGCTCCGAGTAGATCGACAGATCTTCGGCCTCTTCGTGCTTGTCAGACATCGTGTGCTCCTGGAGATCGAGGGCGTCAGGCCGAGACCGGCTCGGTGACCGTGGGGCCGAAGTAGCTCGGCAGGGTGGCCTGCGAACGCTCGCGCAGCTCGGCGGCCGAGATGGTGAAGACGTCCTGCACCTCGAGCTGCGGCTCGGTGTCGGTCACGCCGATGCGCATCACGGGGTAGTCGCGGCCTTCGCAGAGTCCGCGGAACTTCACATCGTCCTCGCGCGGCACCGTCACGATGACGCGACCCGTGGACTCGGAGAACAGTGCGGTCGCCGCATCCACTCCGTCGCGCTCGATGATCTCGTTCAGCCAGACGCGGGCGCCGACGCCGAAGCGCATGACGCCCTCGGCGAGGGCCTGCGCGAGGCCGCCCTCGGAGAGGTCGTGCGCGGAGGAGATCAGCCACTCGTCGCGCGCCGCGCCGATGAGGCCGGCGAGGCGCTTCTCGCCCGCGAGGTCGACCTTCGGGGGCAGCCCGCCGAGGTGCGAGTGCACGGTCTCGGCCCAGGCCGAGCCGCTCAGCTCGGTCTTCGTGGTGCCGAGCAGGTAGATGTTCTGGCCCTCGTCCTGCCACCCGGACGGGATCCGCCGGGAGACGTCGTCGATGAGGCCGAGCACGCCGACCAGCGGGGTCGGGTGGATCGGCACATCACCGGTCTGGTTGTAGAACGAGACGTTGCCGCCGGTGACGGGGGTGCCCAGCTCGTAGCAGCCGTCGGCGAGGCCGTCGACGGTCTGCCCGAACTGCCACATGACCTCGGGGTTCTCGGGAGAGCCGAAGTTCAGGCAGTCGGTGATCGCGGTCGGCGTCGCACCCGTGACGGCGACGTTGCGGTACGCCTCGGCGAGGGCGAGCTGCGCGCCGGCGTACGGGTCGAGCTGGCTGTAGCGACCGTTGGCGTCGGTTGCGATCGCGAAGCCCAGGCCGGACTCCTCGTCGACGCGGATCATGCCGGCGTCGTCGGGGAACGCGAGCGCCGTGTTGCCGAGCACGTAGTAGTCGTACTGGTTGGTGATCCAGCGCGTGTCAGCCAGATTCGGCGAAGCCACGAGGTCGAGGAACTGCTTCTTCAGCTCCTCGGGGTCGGAGCTGCGGGGGAGGTTCTCCGCGGCATCCGCCTGCAGTGCGTCGATCCACGTCGGGTAGGCGACCGGACGATCGTAGACCGGGCCGTCGACGGCGACGGTCGACGGGTCGACGTCGACGATGCGCTCGCCCTGCCAGTCGATGATGAGGCGACCGTCTCCGGTGACCTCGCCGAGCACGCTGGTCTCGACCTCCCACTTGTTCACGACCTCGAGGAACGCGTCCAGCTTCTCGGGCGCGACGATCGCCATCATGCGCTCCTGCGACTCCGACATGAGGATCTCCTCGGCCGTCAGCGAGGGGTCGCGCAGCAGCACGTTGTCCAGCGAGACCTTCATGCCGCTGTTGCCGTTGGCCGCGAGTTCGCTGGTCGCGCACGAGATGCCGGCGGCACCGAGGTCCTGGATGGCCTCGACGAGCTCGCCGCTGTACAGCTCGAGGCAGCACTCGATGAGCACCTTCTCGGCGAACGGGTCGCCGACCTGGACGGCCGGACGCTTGGTGGGCCCGCCGTCGTCGAAGGAGTCGGATGCCAGGATGCTGGCGCCGCCGATGCCGTCTCCGCCGGTGCGGGCACCGAACAGGACGACCTTGTTGCCGACGCCGGTGGCGTTCGCGAGCTTGAGGTCCTCGTGACGCAGGACACCCACGGCGAGGGCGTTCACGAGCGGGTTGGCCTGGTAGACAGCGTCGAAGACCGTCTCGCCGCCGATGTTGGGCAGGCCGAGGCAGTTGCCGTAGAAGCTGATGCCCGCGGTCACGCCGTGCACGACGCGCGCGGTGTCCGGGTGGTCGATCGCGCCGAAGCGCAGGGCGTCCATGACCGCCACGGGGCGGGCGCCCATCGAGATGATGTCGCGGACGATGCCGCCGACGCCGGTGGCCGCGCCCTGGAACGGCTCGATGAACGACGGGTGGTTGTGCGACTCGGCCTTGAAGGTGACGGCCCAGCCCTCGCCGACGTCGACGACGCCCGCGTTCTGGCCCATGCCGACCATCAGGCGTTCCTTCATCTCGTCGGAGACCTTCTGGCCGAAGCGGCGCAGGTAGTTCTTGGACGACTTGTAGGAGCAGTGCTCCGACCACATGACGGAGTACATCGCCAGCTCGCCCGAGGTGGGGCGGCGGCCGAGGATCTCGCGGATGCGTGCGTACTCGTCATCCTTCAGGCCCAGCGCGGCGTACGGCTGCTCCTTGTCGGGAGTGGCGATCGCGTTCTCGACGGAGTCGGGAACGTGCTGACGGGCGGATGCTTCGGGGGTGGTCACGCGCACTCCAAGGGAAAGGGCCGAGCGGGGCGTGATCAGTCTACCGGCGCGGGGTCGTCCCGGTTTCAGCGGCCCCGGACGTGGCTCTCGGCACCCGGGGACGGCGCCGGGCTCACTTGTCCTTGCCCTTTCCGTTGCCCTTGTCGTTGCCGTTGTTGTTTCCCTTGCCCTGATTGCCCTGATTGCCCTGTCCGTCGTCGCCCTTGCCCTGGTTCCCCTGGCCGCTGTTGTCGTCGGTCGGTTCGGTCACGACCTGGGCAGGTGCTTCCTCGACGGGGGCGGGCGGCTCGGTCGACGCGTCCGCCGAGCGGAGCGAGGTGACGGAGGCGACGCGGGGGAAGTCCGTCGCAGGTTCGGTGAGCGCGGCCGTGCCGGCGGTGGCGATCGCGAGCACGGCGACCAGCGCGGCACCCAGCCCGATGCGACGGCGCACGCGCGAGTCTGCGGCGGCGGGCGGTAGGACGGTGGTCGGTGCGGTGGGCGGCGCTTTACGGTCATGCGTGGTGCCTGGCCCATCCGTGTGCGGTGCCGGTGCCGGCACCGTTGCCGCGTACGGGGCTGTTCCGCTCCTCTTCGCGAGAGCGCGCGCTGCACGGGCGACCTCGGCGGCCGTCGGCCTTTCCGCGGGGTCGATCCGCGTCATCCGCTCCAGCAGATCCCGCCACTCGGCGTCGACCGTGTCGGGGATGGTCGGGGGCACGCTCAATCGCATGACGGCGGCCCGCCGGTCCGAACCGACAGCGGGATATCCCGGTTCGCCCGTGAGTGCTTCGAGCACGACCAGGCCCAGCGAGAAGACGTCGACCGCCGTACCCGGGTCCGAGTCGCTCAGCTGCTCAGGGGCCATGTACATGAGCGTTCCCAGCACGATGCCCGGCGAAGTCATGGGGCTCCGCTCGACCGAGCAGGCGATGCCGAAATCGGCGAGCTTCGCCGCCCAGGGCATACCGGGGTCGCCGGTGGGCGCCATGAGCACGTTCGACGGTTTCACATCGCGATGGATGATCCCTGCGGCGTGCGCCGCGTCGAGGCCCTTCGCCAGATCCCGCGTGATGCGCGCGAGCTGTGGAGGTGGGATCGGTCCCTCCGCCATGCGGGCGGCCAGGGTCGGCCCGTCGATGTACTCCATCACCAGGTACTGCGCTCCGGTGCGCTCCAGCCTGGCGTCGAACAGGGTGACCAGCGAGGGGTGATTCAACGAGGCGAGCAGCGCCTTCTCGGTGTGCGCGCGGTCCACAGAGCTCTCCGCGTCGCCGCCGCCATCGTGGATCATCTTGATCGCCACGGTGCGTCCGAGGTGGGTGTCCTCGGCGCGATAGACCGTCGCCATCCCGCCCTTGCCGACGGGCTCCTCGAGCAGGTACCTGCTGTCGAGCAGAGCGGCCGTCGGCGATACGACTTCCAGCGTCATCGCGAACTCCTCATGCGTGCATTCGGGTCATGCATTCGAACGAACCTAACCGGACAGCGGGTGTTCGTCAGCGCCCTTGACGTCTCGGCGAAAGGATGATTGCCCCGCTCACAGACTAGGGGCGCGTGTCGTCGTGGTGCACGATCCGTCCGAGCTCGACGCCTCCGCCCGGCAGCTCCCAGTAGTGCAACCGCCGCGCGCCTGCGACGTTCTGCTCCACGCTGGAGCGCATGCAGCGGGCGCCGTCCTCGCGGACCACGTACGAGTCCCCGCCGCCCTCGCCGGTGCGCAGACGATGCAGTTCGCGCGCCGGGATCTCGCGGTCGCGTCCGGTGATGGCGTCGACGCAGGTGCGGATCGCCTTGCTCAGCTGACCTTCGTCGAGCGGGTCGAGCGACTCGATGAAGTCATCGCCGAGCGCGTACTCGCGCAGGGGCCAGCGCCCTCGTTCTCCGGGGGCGGTGCGGTTGCCCCAGGTGCGTTCGATCTCGAAGCGGATGCCGTCGGCGGTCGTGTCGACATGCGAGCGCTCGGCGGCTCGGCGGGCATCGCGCAGGGCCCGGCCGGTCTCGCGGCGGTCCTGCTCGGCGTGACCGAGGTTCGCCTCGGCGGTCGCCCGTTCGGCGCGTTCGTCGGCCAGCTGGGTGCGCAGGCGCTCGTTCTCCGTGCGGAGCCGCTCGAGCTCGTCGTCGTCCACGGCGGGTGAGCCCGCGCCGCGGGCGACGAGGTTCGTCAGCGCGAGGAGATCGCTGCGCAGGCTCGTGATCTGGTGAGCCAGGGCGGTCACATCGGTGCGGGTCGCAAGGTCGGCCGGTGTCGGAATCAGGGAGGCAGTCGCCGCGGTCGATGCCGGAGAGCCCTGATCTGCGGTGGGGGCGTGCGCGGCGGCATCCGATGGCGGCTGCGGATGGCGATCCTCGCTGAGCCACGGCGCACCGCCGACGATCAGGGGGAGCGCCGGCACCAGCGGGGCATCCGGGTCGGCGTCGGTTCGGCTGAGTGCGGGCGGTCTTCCCGGCTGCCGGCTGATGCGCACGCGGATCACGTCTCCCACGGCGAGCACGTCGCCGACGGGGCCGTCGCCGGTGTCGACGTCGCCGCGGCGCAGCACGGCGGAGATGCGCGGATGCAGCTGCACGGTCGCGCGCAGCTCCGTGATCCTCACGACGAGGGCGAGGGTGTGCGACCCGTCCGGGAACGCATCCAGGTCCGGTTCGAGCGGCTCGGGGTGCAGCTCGGTGCCGTCCAGGATCCCGCCGGTGCGCTCGCCGACGACGAGCGCGGCGAGAAGAGGGATGTCCGGCGGCAGCAGGGCGGCGGTCCCGGTCACGGTGGTGCCGTCGTCGAGGCGCACCATCGCGCGGCTGCCGTCGGCGACGAAGCCCTGCACGATGCCGGTGGCGCGTCGGACGCGGGGGGAGGGCGACGATTCGACTCGGCGCTGCACGTTCTGCGCGAGCGCGTCGTCGATGAGGTCCTCGGTGTTCGCGTGGTCGGGGAAGCGCAGGTGCGAGCGGGCGCAGGCCGGGTCCGCGCCGAAGTCGATGGGATAAGACCGGGCCGTTCCTCCGAACGCGTGCGTCTTCGGCGGCAGCAGGTGCTCGAGATGGCGGGTCACCGCGCCGGTCTCGATCGTGATGACATCGGCGAGCCCGTCCAGCTCACGCCGCAGCCGGGCCAAATCGAAGGCGAATCCGCCGTCCGGCTCCGTCGAGACGAGCACGAGCGGGTGCGTTCGTGCGGTGAGGATTCGGGCAGCGAGATCCTCCGCCTGCGTGGGGGTGACGACGTCGGCGGAAACCATGGTTGCGAGTGTAGGCACGCGTTTCGGCGAGGTCGCGGAGGCTGCTCCGTGATTCGCCGCCTGGCTCGGTACGGCGGCGATTCCGCTCACGACGTCAGGACGCGACCGGATCGCCGTGGCGGGTCTGCCCCTCCGCGAAGCGCGCTGCGGCGCGGTCCTGCCGGCGGCCGACGGGGACGAGCTCGGTCGCCTGGGGGAGACCCATCGGCTTCGTCGACACGTAGACGCTCTCCGCACGTTCGACGAGGAACGTCTCGTGCCAGACGCCGACGGCCCCCGGCGCCTTGCGGGCCACGCGGTTGAAGCGGGTCCACGCCGGCCGGTGCTCCTGCGACGGCGCGGATGCGTAGGCGTAGAGCTTCTCCACCGACGACCAGTACTGCACGACGTACGGACCGCCGCCGCCGAAGAGCAGTTCGTAGCCGAGGAAGCCTGATTCGGGGTCGAGGGACAGCTCCTTCAGCATCCGCGGCATGGCGAAGAAGGCCGGAAGCCAGAGGTCGGGCCGCCACCAGCGGTTGATCTGCATGCCGATGTGGAACACGACCAGCTCGCCGTCGTAGCGGTGTGTCATGCGGCCGGGGATGATGCGAGCCATGGTGTTCTCCCTGATTGGATAGCGTCACTATCTATATTGGATAGCGTTACTATCGATGTCAAGAGGTGGCCATGAGGATTTCCGAACTGTCGGCGCAGAGCGGCGTGACCGTGCCGACGATCAAGTACTACCTGCGCGAGGGGCTGCTGCCCGAGGGGGAGCGCAGTGCGCCCACCCAGGCAGCGTACGGTTCGCTGCACGTCCAGCGGCTGGGCGTGATCCGAGCCTTGCTGGATGCCGGGGTGAGCGTCGCGGAGACGCGACGCGTGCTCGCCACGCTCGATGCCCCGCCCGGCAGCGCGCACGAGCTGCTCGGCGCGGCGCATGCCGCCATCACCCGCCCCGTGGACGAGGGCGTCGATCTGACCGAGGCGGAACGCCTCGTGGAGGGGCTGGGGTGGAAGCCCGGCACCTGCGATCCCGACGTGCTCGGGGACGTCGCGCGCGCGCTGGACGGGCTCGAGCGGGCCGGATTCACGGTGCCGGACGGGGTCCTGCCGGTGTATCTGCAGAGCATCAGGGTGATCGCGGATGCCGAGATCGCCGCCACTCCGTCCGATTCCGCCGAGGCGGCCGTGCGTTACGTCGTGCTCGGGTCGGTGCTGGTCGAGCCGCTGCTGCTCGCGCTGCGACGGGTCGCCGAGCAGGTCGCGTCGGCGGAGCGGTTCGGCGGGACGAAGACGGGCGACTGAACGCTCAGAAGTCGCCGCCGGGGTAGGTGTCCTCCGGCAGGGTGAAGCACACGGAGTACGAGTCGATGACGATGGTGCCCGGCTGGCCCTCGCCGAACAGATATCCCTCTCCGGTCGTCGGCGACTCCACGGTCGCCACGTATTTGTCCGTGATGCCGCGGCGGTTCGACACCTCGAAGTCGCCCTCGGGGAAGAGCGTGTCGACCTGTTCCTCCATGGTTTTTGTGATGGCCTCGGCATCGGCGCCGGGCACGAGTCGCACCGTCGTGATGCCCTTCCAGCGGTGCTGCGTCTCGTCGCAGGTGAAGAGCCCTCCCTTCGCGTTCTGGTCGATGCCGGCGACATCCTCGCTGGGAACAAGTGCGGCGATCTCCAGCTCCTTCGCCTGCGTCGCGGCCTTGGCCTGTTGCCACGTGATCATGCTCGTCGTCTCCTCCGGGGCTGTCTGGGGTTCCGCGCAGGCCGTCAGCGTCAGCGCCATCAGCGCCACCGCCAGGATCGTTCCGCCGCGCCGCGTCGTCATTTCGCCACCAGCTCGGCCATGTCGCGCAGAGCATCCCGGTTGTCCGGATCGTCCGATGCGATCAGATCGTGGTTCTCCATGAGCACGCGGACGGAATCCGGTGGGATGTAGATCGACGGATAGCCGCCGGAATTGCCGACCGACGCCTGGTCGAGCACCTCGTCCTCAGGGCCGACGTAGTAGTCGCCGTGCTCGAAGGCCGGATGGGAGCGGGGGTTGTTGCCGTCCCACACTGCGCCGAGGTCCTGTCCGGTCTGCAGGATGTCGTCGTACGACAGATCCGCATAGGTGGTCTCGGGATCCGGTTCCCAGTCCGGGGGCATCCCGGCGCCGGAGAGCGAGATCACTGTGTCGTATTCCACTCCTGCGGCTTCGGCGCTGGTGACGTTGGCCAGGCCCCAGCTGTGTCCGAACGCGTCGTGCTCCACGCCGGCGAACAGGGGGTCCGTCCGCATGCCGGCCTCGAACCGGGCCAGCTGTCTGCCGGCCTCTTCCGCGCGCGCCTGGTCATTCGCCTCGAGAATGCGCCACAGGTTCGCGCCGCCGGTGTCGGGGTTCTCGCCGGGGAACAGGCCGTCCTTGTAGACGAATGCCAGCGTGCCGGGCACCGCGCGCACCATTTCGCCGGCCACCTGTTGCGCATGACCGCCGTAGAAGCTGTCGAGGCTCGTGAAGGTGCCGGGGACGTACGTGATCACGCGATCCGGAGGCGTCGTGAGGTCTCCCATCACCTCGACGATGCGAGAGAAGTCACGATCGTAGAGATACAGCATCACGTCTCCGCTTTGGACCTCACGAAGATACCTGATCTCGTTCTTCAGGAACGCGGCGCGTTCGTCGCTCACGGATGCCGTGGCCAGCTCCGCCTGCGCGGCCTCGATCCAGGATTGCGCGTTCAGTTGGTTCGCTCGCACGCGCAGCGCGGCGGGCAGCCCGTCCATCCCGCCGAGAATCTCCGGGTGAGCGGCGAGCAGCTCCTCGTGCAGTTCGGGGTGCGACAACCACAGCGCCAGCACGTCCGCCGGCGCGTCTGCGGCGAGGAGATCGGCGAGCAGGTTCCGCGATTCGAGCGAGGACAATGCGCTCATGTCGCCCAGCAGGCCGCGCACGGCCGCGTCGTACGCTTCTTCCCAGGCGCCGAAGTGGTGGTCGTACCGGGCCCAGAGGTCGTCGAGCGCCGCTTCAGCGGCCTCGCGATCCGCGATCGCGTCGGCGGCGGCATCCTCCGCCACCTGCAGAGCCACCGGATCACTGCCGTACGACGCGGCGAGAGCACCGCGGCCGGCATGATCGGACGCGGCGTTCAGCACCTTCCACGCCGCGTGTGCGGTCTCGATCTCCTCGATCAGCGCATTCGCCTTGCTCGCATGCGCTTCGTGCGCGTTCGCGTAGGCGGTCAGCACCGAAGAGAGCGTCTGCGCGAGTGCGACGTGCGGGCCGATCGTCGACAGGACCTCGAGAGCATCAGTCCGCAATCTCGTCACGGCCTTACCCATTCCCGGCAGCCCGGTCGCGCGCCCTGCCGCGCTTCGCGCGGCGCCCAGATGCTCGGCGACCACATCGAATTGACCGACCCACTGAGCCATCTGGTCGACGCTCCCGGTGATCCGCTCCAGCGGATACCCGTGCACAGGGGAGGTCAGGGTCACGGCGTGTTCTCGCCAGACAACTCCTCGTCGAGGAGGGAGTACTTCGACGTGATGGCGAAGGCGGAGGAGGAGAGCGCGGAACTCGCCTCCCAGTGCGAGAAGACCGCGTCGTGCAGCTCGTCCACGCGGCGGTTCAGTTCCGCCCTCAGCTGGTTTCGTCCGATCGGCGCTTCGACACCGGGGTCATCGCCGATGAGAGAGGTGATATCGGACTGCAGGTCGATCGACGCCGACGAGAAGTTGGATCCGGCCTCGTAGAGATCGGCATGGAAAATCGCTACATCCGTCACGAAGACGCCCCCCGGTATTCGTTCGAATCTCTCTCCGCCGGAGCGGAGATGTCCGCCTGGCGTATCGTGGCGGCGCCACGAGCAGCATCAGCCTAGGTGATCGGCTCGGCGGCGGAATGGGCAGTTCTGCCCGGCGACACGATCATCGTTCTTCCGCCGGGGTGCGGTGTTTCCGGCATCCTGTGCCAGCGTGTGAGCATGACCGAAGCTCCGCCCGCGTCTGCGGCGACGCCCAGCAGGCTTCTACCGTTCGCGATCGGAGTGGCGGGGGCGGTGCTGGGACTGCTGCCCTGGGTCGTCGCCGGCACGCTGCCGTTGCAGAATCTCTGGGCGACAGAGGTGATGCCCGAGGCGATGCCGTTCGTCCTGCTGCCGCTGAGCCAGTACTCGGTGACGATGCTCTTCTCTCTCGTGCTGCTCGGTGGCGTCTTCGCCGGTGTCGCAGTCCGCGTGGCGCGACGGCGCCGTGCCCTGTCGCTGTGGCCGGCGGCGCTGGGGGTGGCGTTCGTGCACGTCTTCGCCGCGCTGCAGAGCTTCCTCGTGCTGGCCGGTGGCCTCGGACTCGCCGGCGGGTCGGCGGGCTCGCGGGCGGTGCTGTACTTCGGCGGATTGCTGGGCGGGACCATCGTGGCGGCGCTGATGGCGCAGCTGGGTCTGTGGATGACGTCCCGGTCGTCGGTCGCCATGTCGCCCTTCGGGATCGCCCTTGCCGCCGTGCCGTTCGCCGGCTGGGTCACGCGGTGGTTCGGCGCGTTCGCCGGCCCGATGGGGCCGCCGCCGTTCATCTCCTTGGTGGGCTACTGGCTGCCGGCCATCATCGTGGGCGCTGCACTGGTGTGGTGCGGGGTGCGCCCGCCGAGTCGGCTGGTCGTGTGGACCGTCGCGCTGCTGTCGGTGTGGGTGGTGCCCGCGTTGTTCACCGCGATCGGGTACGGGCTCGGGATGCGGGTGCTGCAGGGGAACCTGGCAGATATGGCCGAGGCATCCGTGCAGCTGTTCCCGCTGGCGCTGGCGGAGATGTGGTGGCCGGCCGTGCTGGCTGCGGCGATCGCGGTGGTCGGCACCCTCGTTCGGGCCGGGTGGACCACGCGGCCGGCTGCGGCGGACGCCTCGGGCATGGACGCGGCGGTGCCATCGTGACGCTGGTCGTCCTCATCGTCGTGGTGATCCTGGTCGGTTTCATCGTCTCGCTGTTCATCCGTGATCGGCAGTTCCGCAAGCACGGTCGTCGTATCCGTGTGCGGTTGGATGACGTGCGTCACGTAGGCACGAGCGAGACGGGCGCGGTGACCGTTCGGTACCGCGCGTCGTGGGTCGAGGACAACAGGCCGAAACTGATCGAGGGTCGGGAGACGATCCCCGCGAAGCGGCTTCGGCAGATGCAGGTGGGCCGCAGCGTGTACGTCTTCTATCTGGGAGACGGGCGAGCGCAGCTCGATCTCGGCTGAGGAAGGTGAGGGGTGGCGCGGAGGCGTCATCATGGAACCGTGCACTCAACCCACTCGCCCGCCGCGCTCGAACCGGAGTGGTCCCGCTACACATCGCCGATCCGGGAACTCGTCATGCTCAACGCCATCCTGGCGTTTCTGCTCGAAATCGCGATGCTGGTGTTCGTCGCCTGGTGGGCCCTGCTGCTCGACGTGCCGTGGTGGGTGCGGATTCTGATCGCGTTCGCTGCGGTCGGGGTGCTGGTGGTGCTGTGGGGGACGTTCGCTTCGCCGCGGGCGCGCGTCCGCCTGCCGGTGGCGGGAGTCGTGGCGGTCAAGGTGGTCGCTCTCGGGGCCGGAGTGCTGGCGCTGTCGGGCGTGGGCAGCGCAGTGGCGGCCGTCGTGTTCGCCGTCGTCGCGGCGGCGAACGTCGCCATCACGACGTTCGTCAGGTCGCGGGCGGCGTAGCCGGGTCTGCGGAACTCGGCGTCGGACGGGTGCCCGGAGGTGCCTGCTGCTCGACGTCCGTCCAGATCTCGGTCAGTCCGACGATGAAACCGTCCCGCATGCGGGCGAAGCTCGCACATTCGAAATGCTGCGGGCCCGCCTCGCCGTGACCGGTGACGTGCGATCGGCAGGCCGCCTCGGTCTCGGCCGCGACGAAGTCTTCTATCGTCAGATGCTCGAATCCGGGGTAGTCGCGGTTGAACCGGATCCAATCGTCGCGGTTGAACGATTCGCCGGTGTGCGCGAGTCGGCAAACGAATTCGGGGTGCAGGTAGGACGCGAGATCGTCCCAGCGCTTCTCGTCGATCGCGGTCATGAGTCCGTGCAGCGCGAGTCCGGCATTCATGACGGCATCCTAAGTTCGGCCTCGGACAGATCACCCCCGCAGCAGCGCTCGCAGGGTCTGGATCGTGTCGGCATCCGCTGCGGTCTTGTCGGGGCGGTAGCCCTTCACCCGAGCGAAGCGCAGGGCGATGCCGCCGGGGTAGCGCGGGGACTGCTGCACGCCGTCGATGGCGATCTCGACGACGAGCTCAGGGCGCAGAAAGACCGCGTAGGGCGAGCGATCGGTCTCGTAGTCCGGGAACGTGTCGGTCTGCCACTGCAGCAGCTCATCGGTGAGCCCTTTGAAGGTCTTTCCGACCATCACGAAGCCGCCAGGCTCACCGAACTCGCCGTCCG
Source organism: Microbacterium sp. NPDC056234 (assembly GCF_042267585.1). Classification (NCBI taxonomy): domain Bacteria; kingdom Bacillati; phylum Actinomycetota; class Actinomycetes; order Micrococcales; family Microbacteriaceae; genus Microbacterium; species Microbacterium sp. NPDC056234. The sequence goes on along the minus strand of NZ_JBHJTE010000001.1, from coordinate 230,699 downwards.
GGTCGAGGGCGCCGAGGTGCAGGTTCGAGAGCTTGCCTCGACGACGTCCCGATCCCCATTCCGCCGCGAGGACGACGAGATCGTAGGTCAGCACGGGTTTGACCTTGACCCAGGATTTTCCTCGTCGGCCCGCCGCGTAGGCGGAGTCGATCGCCTTGACGAGGATGCCCTCGTGCCCGGCGCCGAGCGCGTCGCGGGACAGCTGCTCGGCGGCCTCCGGGTCGGCGGTGACGATGCCCGGCATCCGCCACTCGCCGGCGATGCGGTCGAGCTCGGCGAGGCGGGTGGAGAGCGGTTCGTCGAGAAGGTCGCGGCCGTCGACGTGCAGCAGATCGAAGAACCAGGGACGCAGCACGAGTTCGCGCGAGACGTCGGCGCCGAAGCGCGACATGGTCTGCTGGAACGGTCGTGGCCCGCCGTCCTCGTCGAGCGCCAGGGTCTCGCCGTCGAGGATGAGGTCCTGTGCCGGAAGCGAGCGGACGATCTCGACGATCTCGGGCACGCGATGGGTGATGTCGGCGAGACTGCGCGTGTAGATGCCGACATCATCGCCGTGTCGATGGACCTGGATCCGCGCACCGTCGAGCTTGTACTCGACGGATGCCTCTCCGGTGAGCTCGAGGGCCGCGGTGGGCGTCGCGGCGGTGGCGGCGAGCATCGGCAGGACGGGACGACCGACGACGAGCCCGACCTCGTCGAGGTCTTGTTCGGTGCCCGTGAGGGCGAGGAGGGCGGTCTCGCCCAGGTCGCCGGAGAGCATCGCGGCCCGTCGCACGGCGGCCACCGGCCGATCGGATGCCCGGGCGATCGCATCGAGAAGCACCCCGCCCAGCGCGCCGGTGCGCAGTTCGCCGAGCATGGCGCGGGCCAGGAAGTCCCACTCCGCGGCGGTGGCGCGGGAGGCGAGGTCGGTCAGGGTGCCGGTGCGGACGGCCGCCGATCCCGTTCCGGATGTCGTAGCGAGCGCATCGAGGGCGTCATCGACGTCGGCGATCGTCAGGGTGGATTCGTCGGCATGCGTGAGGTCGAGCGCGGCGAGTCCGCGCCAGCCGACTCCGAGCCTGCCCTGCCGTGGTGACGCGAGCAGCAGGCCGGTCAGCGGAGCGACCTCATCCGGTTCTGCGCGCGCGAGCAGCCGCGCGAGAGCATCGATCTTTGCGAGGCGCGATGACGTCGCCGCGACCTCTGCGGCGGTGGTGACGAGCTCGGAGAGCTTCATGACGGCATTGTCGCACCGGGGTGCGACATCGGGAACAGGGCGAGGGTACTGGCTGACCGTTGAAATGTGTCAAGGCCCTCGTTCTGCCCCGGCCGCTGACGTAAGAAGGAGGCAGAAGGAAGGAACATGGCATGGCTGCAGGCGACATCGAGACGTTCCAGCGGGACGGCATCTGGTTCAACCGCATCGAGGGAGAGGCCCGCACACTGGGCGCCAGCTTCACCTCACAGGCGGAAGCCGTGAAGGTCGGGCGCGGGGCTGCAGCGGCGCGCCAGGTGCAGCACACCGTGCGGACCGAGGAAGGCCCGTCGGAGGACGCGAACGTCTACGACCGGCACCCGCGGGATCTCATGAGCTGACCGGGAGGAGGCGACGCTTCGCCCGCCCGCCCGCCCGCCCTCCGCGATCGCGTCCTGTCAACCCCCGTCACGCGCCCACGGTGCGCGCGTATCGTGACCATCATGTGGACCGTACTCGTCATCCTGCTGGTCGCCTGGGCTGTGCTCTCGGTGGTGGGCTTCGTCTTCGAGGGGTTGTTCTGGCTCGCCGTGATCGGCCTCATCCTCTTCGTCGGCACCCTCGTCTTCGGCTTCGTGCGTCGCGGCAGCAAGAAGACCTGACCCGCCGTCAGAACGGCCGCGCGCCCTCGTAGCCGCGTGGCCCTGTGTCATGCGCGGTCATGCGATGTGCGGCAGTGCGGGAACGTCCTTAGATTGGGTGTTCCCGCTGCTGCGAAGGAGTCCCGCGTGTCCGACATCCAGACCACGACCGCCGCGCGCACGGGACAGCATCCGTTCGACGGCCGGACCCGGTTCCACCTCGATCGGCCCGAGAGCCGCAAGTGGAGCCTGCACCCGGGGCGCATCGGCGCCTGGGTCGCCGAGATGGACTTCGGCGTCGCTCCCGAGATCGCAGCGGCCATGCACCGCGCGATCGATGAGGAGAACCTCGGCTACCTGTCGCCTTCGCTGGCCGCGGAGCTCGGCGTCGCGGCCGCTGACTGGATGCGCGACGAGTACGGCTGGGCGGTCGACCCGGAGCGCGTGCATCCCGTGTCGGATGTGATGGCGGTGCTCCGGGTGGCGGTCGAGGAGTACGCGCCTGCCGGTTCGCCGGTGATCGTGCCGACGCCGGCGTACATGCCGTTCCTGACGTATCTGCCGACCATCGGGCATCCGGTGATCGAAGTTCCTGGCCGCGAGGTCGACGGGCGGTGGCAGCACGACCTGCAGCGCATCGACGAGGCGTTCGCCGCCGGCGCCCGAACCCTCGTACTGTGCAATCCGCACAATCCGACCGGGACGATCGCCGACCGAGCCGAGCTCGAAGCCATCGCCGAGATCGTCGAGCGGCACGGTGGCCGGGTGTTCGCCGATGAGATCCATGCGCCGCTGCGCTTCGACGGCCGCCCGTTCGTCCCGTATGCGTCGGTGTCGGAGGTGACCGCCGCGCACACGATCACCGGCACGAGCGCATCGAAGGCGTGGAACATCCCCGGGCTCAAGACCGCGCAGCTGATCACCTCGAACGACGCCGATCAGCAGCTCTACCGCGGCTTCGGGTTCTCAGTGCAGCACGGCGCGGCGACGCTCGGTGTGGTGGCGTCGACGGCCGCGTACCGGTCGGGCAAGCCCTGGCTCGACGGGGTCATCGACTATCTGGACGGTTCGCGGTCGTTGCTCGGCTCGCTGGTCACGGAGCATCTGGCGGGGGCCGTGTATCGGGCGCCGGAGGCGACGTACATCGGCTGGATCGACGTCGCCCGACTCGGCATCCCCGGCGCGCCGGCGGAGTTCTTCCGCGAGCAGGCGGGAGTCGTGCTCACCGAGGGGCGGCTGCTGGGGCAGGGGTACGAGGACTTCGTCCGCGTGGTGTTCGCCACACCGAAGCCGATTCTGGAGGAGGCGCTCGCGGCGATGGGTGCGGCCGTCCGGCGAGGGTGACTCTCCAGCTGAGTGTCGGCGCGGGACTACTCTGAGTCCCATCCGGTGACACCCGCCCGCGCGCTTCGAAGGAGATCGGCGCATGAGACCACTGCGGTATTCGATCAACGTCACGCTCGACGGCTGCGTCCATCACGAGGCCGGGGTGGCGCCCGATGAGGAGCTGATGCGCTTCTGGACCGCCGACATCGAGCGGGCCGACGCCCTGCTGTACGGCAGCGTGACGTACGAGATGATGGAGTCGGCGTGGCGGCGGCCCGCCTCGGGGGTGTGGCCCGACTGGATGAGCGAGTGGGAGATCCCGTTCGCCGAGGCCATCGATCGAGCGCCGAAACACGTCGTCTCAAGCACGCTCGACGCCGTCGACTGGAACGCCGATCTGGTGCACGGCGACCTGGATCGGGCCGTCCGGCGCCTCAAAGAACAACCGGGCGAGGGGCTGGCCGTCGGCGGAGTGACTCTTCCGCTGGCATTGGCCGAGCGGGGGCTGATCGACGAGTACACCTTCGTCGTGCATCCGGTTGTCGCCGGCCACGGCCCGAGGTTGCTCGACGGCCTGCATGAGAGCATCCGCCTCGAGCTCGTGGATCGGCGCGAGTTCCGGTCGGGAGCGGTCGCGAACCGTTATCGGCCCGTCGTCGGCTGACCCGCGCTCCTAGAGATCGACCTTCGCGTTCTCGCCGCCGTCGTACTGCTCTCCTGTGAGCTTCGACTTCACGAAACTGAAGGCGCTGGCGATCGTTCCGCCGGGACTGTCCCAATACTCCGCCGACTCGGCGGTGAACTTCAGCAGGCCGACGAAGGGGTCGTCCGGTCCGTCGGGGAACCATGCTCCGACCACCGGGTTCCACAGTTCTTCGATCTTCTGCCGGTCCTCGACGAGGCGCGCTGTGCCGGAGAGCGACACCCACGAGTCGGAGGAGCTGAACGAGACGTTCGCGTCCGAGTCGGCGGCGAGGTCTGCCACCGGAGACGAGCGCTTCGAGACGAGGAACCACAGGTCGCCGTCGAATTCCGCCTCCTGCACAGTGAGGGGATGCGCGACCAGCTTGCCGTCCGCGTGCCGGGTGACGAACATCGCGAAGCGGAAGTCCTTGATGAGATCGGCGACCTTCTTGCGCTCGTCGATGGTGTCAGTCATGGTGTCGCACCTTTCTCTGTCGTTGGATGCTGTGCACGCAACGATGCCCGCTCGAGGGGAATGCGCCGAGGGGGTTGAGGCTGGGGCGAGCAGCGAGTACGGGGCGTCCGGCTCTCTCGACCGTCAGCGTTCTCGCCGCTGACCCCAACCCGACCAGTCGGGACGATCGACGATGCAGAAGCGGTTGCCCTCGGGGTCTTCCATGATGACGTAGTCGGCATCGTCCGGCAGGTTGTCCCAGTGCACCTCGCGGGCGCCGAGCTCAGCGAGTCGATGCACCTCTGCGGCCTGATCCTCGGCGTAGATGTCGAGGTGGATGCGTGGAGGCAGGACCCGCTCGGAATGACGAGCATCGAGGGCAACGCAGGGAGTGTCCGCATCACGTGGTGTGAGGACGACCCAATCGTCCTCCGCCGGGTCCCGCTCGACGTAATCGAGCGCAGCCTGCCAGAAACGGGACTGCGCAGGGAGGTCGTTGACGCGGATCACGATCGACACGATCTTCAACATGCGGGACAGCGTAGGTCGGTGTCCGGCGGCCGAACAAGGGGGTGGCATGCGCGGGACGATACGATTCGCCCCGCGCATCGCGGCCTTACTGCACCGACCATCCACCGTCCGAGGCGAGCACGGCACCGTTGATGTTCACGGCGTCGTCCGACAGCAGGAACGTGATCGAGGCGGCGAGGTGCTCGGCCGTCGCAACGGTCGGGATCGCCTGCTGGAACGGGCCTAGGCGGCCGGAGCCGTACTCGGACATGTTCGGCGGCATCGGGATGCCGGTGGCGACGCCGCCCGGAGCGACCGAGTTCACGCGGATGCCCTTCGGTCCGTACATGAAGGCCGCGGACTTCGTGACGCCGATGATGCCGTGCTTGCTGGCGGTATAGGCGTTTCCGGAGGCGTTGCCGCGCAGGCCCGCCTCGCTGGAGACGTTGAGGACTGCGCCGGTTCCGGCGGCCTCCATGATCGGGAGGACCGCACGCATGAGCTTGAACGGTGCGGTGAGGTTGATGGCGATCACGCGGTCCCACACGGCATCCGACGTCTCGCCTGCGGGCGAGAAGTCGTCGTTGATGCCCGCGATGTTGGCGAGGCCGTCGATGCGGTCGCCGGCGGCCGCGATGACGGCGTCGATGGCATCCTGCTTCGTCAGGTCGCCGGCGATCGTGACGATCTCCGGGAGCTCGGCCACGAGGGCTTCGAGCTTCTCGGCGGAGATGTCCGCGGCGATGACGCGTCCGCCTTCGCGGGCGATGCGGGATGCCGTGGCCCTGCCGATTCCGGATGCCGCGCCCGTGACGATCACGGTCTTGCCGGCGAAGCGGCCGGCGGTGGGCTTCTCGGTCCAGCCTTCGGATGCGTCGGGTTCGGGGATGTCGCCGTCGTTGGCGGAGCGGACGAGGTCGTCGACGACGGACTGGGGCAGCGCGCCCTGGCTCATGGCGACGAGCTGCTGCAGGGGGAGGCCGAGCACGGGGGTGAGGACCTCGGGATCGGCGCCGGTCTTCTCGAACAGGCCGCGGATGAGCGGTCCGCCGGTCGGGTCGTTCAGCCATTCGCCGATGGTGGAGTGTGCGGTCAGGGCCATATTCGTCTCCTTGCTCGGGTATTTCGCAACGGTGCGTCTACTTATTTTTGAGTCTACGCCTGGTTACGCTCGGAGGATGCCTCGTCCTCGTAGTGAGCAAGCACGTCAAGCCGTCTTGGCGGCGATGCGCGTCGCGCTGACCGAGGAGGGATATTCCTCGGTCTCGATCGAGGGCCTGGCCGCCGCGGCCGGCGTCTCGAAGCAGACGATCTACCGATGGTGGCCGTCGAAGGCGGCGATCCTGGGGGAGGCGCTGCTGGGCGGGTCGTTGCCCGGGGCGGATGTCGCGCTGCCGATGACGGACGATCTGGAGACGGATCTGCGGGCCTGGTTCTCGGCCATGTCCGCTTCGCTGGGGGATGCCGAGGGCGTGGCGCTTGCGCGGGCGCTGATCGCCGTCACGGCGACGGATGCCGAGCTCGGTGCCGCGCTGAACGAGAAGCTGGCGGCGCCGATCCGCGGGTGGGTGTCGCAGCGGCTGGCGTTGGCTGTTTCAGTTGGCCAAGTGCGGGCGGATGTGGATGCCGAGGTGATCGCGGATCAGTTCGTCGCGATGGCGAGTTATGCGGCGCTGCAGGGGAAGGTGCTCGGTGTGGAGCAGGTGGATGCGCTGGTGGGGGTGCTCATGCGGGGGGTTGTCGCGCCCGATTCGACAGGATAGCGCGATCGCCTACAGACAGCGTTCCGATGCTTAGGGAGCCGAACCTCGATCGACCAGAGCTAGCCCCGCTTCACTTACCTTCGCAACCAGCTCGTGCGGCGTCCCGCTCAGATCGACAGCGTGCGCAACAACGGTCGTCCCTGTCGTAGAGATCTCGTAGCGCCGAGGCCTCACGTCGCCCGAGACATACAGTAAGTGCACCTCGGGTACTCTAGCCGCGACAGCGTACGCCAGTCCCTGATAAACGTCCGCGTTGGGTGGGGATCCGGCGTCTCCGCCCCACACCTTGTACTTGGTATCGGCGACGGTAACGACACGGCCGTGTTGCGAGATCACGATGTCCGGTCGCATCTTTACTTCGCCGGCTTCATCCAGACGCCAGTCGGAAACCTGCAGATCCACATCGAAGCCAGCTGGATGCAAGGTCGCGCGAAGCACCTCGCCTATGAAAGTCTCGTAGACCTTAGCGACGTTGAGGAGGAATGTCGATCCGCCGCGCGTGCCCTCCGCGTGGGCCCACGACATGGCCTCGAGGATCCAGCGCGCAAGGCGAAGCGCCGGCTGATAGTGCGCGTTCAGCCGACTCTCCGGCGGCATCTTTACGGGACTACCAGCACCAATATCAGACACATCGATGAACAGCGTGAGTAGCGAGCTGAGGCTGTCAAGCACCGAGGGTGGGAGCTGTTCGAGCCTGACCAGGGAGCGCAGTGCGGCCTTGAGAAGCCTATTCTCCGACACGTCCTCGGTGTAGTCGTCATACGTGAGTTCGACTGGGATGGGTATGCCGGGGCGTGATCTAAGCTGTCGGGCGATATCCCAGCGACCACGGATCACGACACCTGTTTCCTCAGTGGCGATGTATCCCTTGAGTAGCCCGCGGCTCGTTGCCTGTCCGGCAGCGTCGATCAGCGCTGAGGCGAGCGCCGCGGGCAGGCCCTGGTCGGCATCGAAAGCGAAAGACCGGTCGCGGACCTCGGCCTGCTCCCCGCTATGTGAGGCCATGAAGATCAGGCTCCGCAACGGCGTCTTCGGGTGGACCACTAACCGCAGATTGTCGATTGCCACCACGCCGACTCGGGTGACGTCGGTGACTCGCCAGACGCTGATGTCGCTAGTTGGCGACACGCGGCAGAACTTCATCTCCTGCAGACGCGCGGCCTGCGCAGCGCTGAGAAAGACGAGAGACTCGCCCTTCTCGGTGACCTCCTGTGTCCGAAGGTCGAAGGCATTCCAACTCATGCCTATGCTGATTCAGCGCGATCGGGGTCGAGCGTCGAGAGGAGAGCGTCCAGGCCATACTTCACATTCACGTCGACGCCGGTGCCGATGTGTCGCTCTTCAAGCAGCGGCAGAATGCTCTCCTCCCATACCGCCCGAAGATCGTGCTCGGTCAGGTCATCCGTGCGAAGGAGGTGGCTGGGGCCGATACGATCCTCGCGATTGCGGATACTTTCGTTTAGGCGCTCGAACAGCTCGCTGATCGGAAGAGACTGTGGGTGCTTGGAGGCCCAGCGCTTGAGAATACCCTTCACCGGTTCTACGTCCGGGTGAAGCTCGAAGAACGAGAATCGGCGTCGCATGGCCGAGTTCAAGAGCGCGATGGATCGGTCCGCGGTGTTCATGGTGCCGATGATCAGCACGTTCGCCGGAAGGGTAAACGACTTTCCGCCGTCGTCCCCCGAACCCGCATAGAGCACGTCGATAGGGTCGTCGCGGTACTCGAGGAGGTAATATAGTTCGCCGAAAACTTTGCTGAGATTGGCCCGGTTGATCTCGTCGATCATCAGCACATGTGGCACATCTGGGTTCTTTCGAGCCTCGTCAGCGATCTCTCGGAGCGGGCCCCGCGTGAGCGAGAACGATAGCTGCCCGGCCTGATCGGTGACGGGTCGGTACCCAGCGAAGAAGTCCTCGTAAGTGTAGGAGGGATGGAACTGGATGCGTTTCACAGCTGTCCCCGGGCGGCGGAGTTCGTCCGCTAGCGCGCGAGCGACGAAAGTCTTGCCCGTGCCGGGAGGGCCGTAGAGGATCACCTGGCCCCGACGATGGAGAGCGCTGGTCACTTTCGAGAGCCAGGACTTATCCAGCTGGGTCGCCGCCGCCAGCTCGGCGCTGTTGATGTCCGAAGGCACGAATCCGCGGGGGTCGGCTGATGCCGGCTCCTCGGATTTCTCCCTCTTCGAATCGTAGTCGACCGGTTGAGCGGTATCCGGATGCCACCGGCTGCGCAACGGTTCGTCGTACACGTTCACCGGCTTCCCGGCCTTCGCCTGGAGCGCAAGCTGGATGCGCTGGAGATCTGCGTCGGCGTCGTCGGAGAACTCGCCGCCGATCTCGCCGATGAATGTCTCGCGGATGCGCTGGCGGTGATCCGGAGCCACGATCGGTCCAAAGAAGCCGGGATGCACGAGATAGAGCAGCGCATAGCGCTGGGTTGGAAAGCCGTTGTCCGAACCCATCACCAACTCGCGCCACTTCAACGGATCGTCGAGCGCAGCCTGCTGTTCGTCTTCCTCGAGGCCTGACCACGCGAGCAGGACGTCAAGTATGACGGTGATCGCGTGATTGATGTGGGTTTGCATTCCCTGGCCGGGGTTGAAGGCTCCACCGCCGAATGCTTCGTCAAATATCAGGGGGATCTCGACGGGATGTGTCATCAGATCGAGCATGGACTGCACCCGCTCGCGCTTCTTTGCGTGGCCAATGATCCATCCGATTGGAAGGACCTGGAGCGCGATTACCTCGGCCATCAGCAGGCGTTGCCCGTCTGTTGCTTCGGCGAATTGCAGAGCGAGGTTCCCGATGAACCCGTGGCCTTCCGTGCGGGCTGATGAAGTCCAAAGTCCATGAACTTCACGAATGTTGGTCGCGCTCCATACCTCACGTCCGGGAGCGAAAGCAGAAAGCCCCTTGCGGAAGCCTTCCTGGACGATGACATCTGCCGCAGCCAACAGCTTTTGTTGCGCGCCGCCGATCGGGAGCCAGTTCTCACGTAGTGCCTTCGCCGATTCCTCGCGGCGGCGCACGCGCTCAAGTGAGGTGATGCGCTGAGCCTCCGCGAAGAGCTCCGGGCCAGGGTGAGTAGCGAGAGCAGCCACGCCCTCCGCTGTGATCGCCCATTCCCCGATCCCCGACGGGTTCTTCTGCAACCACCCCGGGGCGATGAACTCCGAACTCGCGAAGCGCCAGTTTGTCTGTCCGCGAGGCAGGTTCCGGGTGTTGAGCTCCGACTCAAACTCAGTGAGAGGAACCTCCTCAAGTGAGGCTCGCCAGATCTCGCCGATGGGCAGAGACTCGCCGGGCTCCGTGCGCTCGCTCAGCGTTTCCAGTGCCGCGCGGATTCGTTCGGCGGTCTTGAGTTCCTTTTCCACGGTGCTCCTGGAGTTCGTCGTCGAAGGCGGGAGCGCGGGCGCCGCCGCTTCGCCACGAGACCGCGCGTATTGCTAAATATATTCGGTTGAGCAACTTGCGGGTGCGGAGGAGCAGGGCTTGAATGGGGCGAAGACGACAAGCCGGATGCTCAGCAAGAGAGCGTAGAGCGCGGTATTGACGGCAAGCAGCGATCCGAGATCGTCGTGCCTCGAACGCTCTGCCGACTGCTCGGCCTGTTCGGCGGCCCGCTTGGGGTGCATCGTTGTCTCCTAGGCCTCATCGCGGTGCGCGTCTTGTGCTCCCAGGGATCTCGGCTCGGCCACGGCACCCTTTGATGGAGACGCGGACACCGCCGCCGAGATGGAGCCCTCGACGGCACCGGTAGCATCCGATGATGGCATCCCTCGTGAGGCTCACCAGTCGCCAAGCAGTGGAAGACGCGCTCGGAGAGTTCGACCGGATCGGCCGCTTGGTCTTCCTCGATAAGTACGGATTCGGCGAGGTGAGGAGTACTTCCTCATCACAGAGGGCGGGAACTACGACTCGAAGGCTATCTTCGCGGCGGCATATGAGCGTGAGCACGGCGTGCGTCTCATCAGCGACGACTTCCCCGGTGGCAAGACCGGCGCCGCGAAGTGGCTCGATGAGCTTGGCTACACGATCGAGGACCTTTAGGCGCCGGAGGGCCGGCTGGTGTTCGACTCGTTCGAAGCCGCACTGAACGAGTTTCGGCAACCGGTCGACAACATCGCGGCGGCCCGTGCCTTCGTCGCCGGTCGCGACTTCACGTCCTTCTACCTTCCCCCGAGCCGCACGTACATCTCGCTGATCGCGCGCGGCGACTCGCGCCCCTCCGCATGGGTGAACAAGGGCTTCGTGTGGTTCCGCAACGACGACGGCACCCAGGAGGGCATAGCGTTCCCCTACAACAAGGTGCTCGATGGCGACGGAAATTCTCATCAGCCACGACGCGAAGAAGCCGAGCGACACATCTGTCCAACTCCTGGCTGCGGCATGGTTCTGCCTCCCAACGGAGTGTGCGACTACTGCTGACCGCCGGTGCTCCGTCGGTGGATTGCGCGGTGACCGATGCATCAACATGACGCCCCGCGCCTCTGAATCACTGAGAGGTTCTTCTGCGCGAATCGGAGTTGTGATGTCAGGTCGGTGGACGGGCAAACGCGCGCTCGTGACAGGCGCCAGCAACGGGGTGAGCCTTGAGATCGCGCGCTGCCTGGCGGAGGAAGGCGCGGCGCTCGTTCTTCCCGTGCGCAACAGGCTCCGCGGAAACACCGCAGCCGGCAGCATCCGGGCATCGGTTCCGGACGCTGAGATCGACGTCCGCGTTCTCGATCTCGCGCGGCCGGAGACCGTGACGGCGCTCGCGGCTCAGCTGCTCGCCGAGGGCGAGGCAATCGATCTGTATGTGCTCAACGCGGGCATCGTGCTGCTCGGCGACCCTGAGCGGCACCTCACCGAGCAGGTCTCGAGCTGCACTTCCAGACGAACTTCTTGGGCCACTACGCCCTCACGCAACAGCTCCTGCCCCTGCTCCGGCGCAGGCGTGCGCGCATCGCCGTGCAGCTCAGTCTCGCCGCGCCGCGCGGGCGTCTGGACGATCTGCAGTCCGAGCGTCGGCACCACCCGCTGAGTGCCTACGCGGCTTCGAAACGGGCTCTGGGGGTCTACGCCTACGCGCTCGCGCAGTCCAGCATCGCCGGCATTTGGGCGTGAACGTGCAGTTGTTCCACCCGGGAGTCGTCCCGGGAACGGGTATCGCGGCGGATGCTAGGAAGAAGGCGTCCGGCGCCCCGAGTCGCCTCATTGAACGCGTCGGCACCACGCCCCGACAGGCGGCTGCGACGGCGATCGCCGCGCTCGCGTCCGACGCAGTGCCCGGCCAGTATTTCGCGCCCTCCGAGATGTTCGGGATGTCCGGGGCGCCGCGCGAGCGTCCAGTGCCCAAGGAGTTGACGAATCGTGAGGACGCGGACCGGCTGCATGAACTGGCCGAACGCCTGGTGAACGCGACGAGCCGAAGCTAGCGTGGCCCCTCTGCCATCAGGACTCAGAACGGCGTCTCATCCACCCCGCTCGCGGCCCAGCTCTGCCCGGGTGCAGCCCATCCGTCCGTCGTGCCCGATCCACCGCCGGCCCCAGCAGGAGCCGCCACCGCAGCATCCCGCTCCTGCCCGCCCCCGAACTGCCCACCCGAACCGCCCGGCGACCGCTCCCCGCGCGTCACCTGCGCGGTCGCGTACCGCAACGACGGACCGATCTCATCGATCTGCAGCTCCATGCTGACGCGGTTATTACCCTCGCGGTCCTGATACTCGCGCTGCTGCAGCCGCCCGCTGGCGATCACGCGCATACCCTTGGTGAGGCTGCCGGCGATGTTGGTCGCAAGATCCCGCCAGGCGGAGCAGCGCATGAAGAGGGCGTCGCCGTCCTTCCACTCGTTCGCCTGCCGGTCGAAGCTGCGCGGCGTGCTGGCGATCGTGAAGCTGGCGACCGCGACCCCGCCCTGCGTCTGGCGCAGTTCTGGCTCGGCAGTCAGGTTCCCCACGACGGTGATGATGGTCTCGTTCATGTCTTCGCTCCGGTTCCGTATGCTCTTCATCTCGGGTCGAGACTGCCTCGTCGGTGAGGTGAGCTCAGCGTACGCCGTCGCGCCGACATCAAGGTCAGGTGCTTGGCCACCGGGGCTCAGGCGCGGCCGTGGAACAGGCGTCGAATCCAAGTGGGTGACACTTCGGCTTCCCCGCTGTGTTCGTCCCATGCGAGGTAAATAGGAGCGTAGGCGCGAGTAGTGCGCTCAAGATGTCGAGACGTGATCGTGGCCGCGACGCGGGAGAGCATCTGCCGGCCTTTCCAATCCACTGGGGCCCACAAGGCCGCTGATTGCAGAGCGGTAATTCCCAGAATCAACACGCCAACGAGAACGCTGTCGGTACCGCTGAACAGGAACGCTGACGCGAACGCGACACTAGTCAGCACCGCTAGGACGCTGAACGCGCGGCCGCGCCACGCACGTGCTTGGGGCGAATCGGCTTTGTCTGCAGTTGACAGCCACGCAAACGTCAGGATGATCGAGCCGTACGCCGTCACAGCCGGTACAACCGCCCATTTGGCGGAGAGGCCGAAGTCGGCTCCCCACAGCATGCTGCCGATGGCGACGCCGAGCGCTGTCTGCAGTATGACGGGGGCGATGATGAACGCGGCGACGATCAGCCAGGGCCAGCGAGTTGTGTTCTGATGCCATCGCTGCCCCAGCGCCTCGTTCGCCCAGATCTCCCGCACTGCGAGATCTTGGTCCGCCTTCAGATATCGCTGCTCAATTGGTGCCGGAATTGGTGGGTCGAGACGCTCCGCGAGGACGAACGTTATGAACCCGAGAAGCGCTGCGAAGAGCACAGTCGCAAGCTGATCAGGAGCCGCCACGACGACCACCACTGCGAACGCCAGCACGAATGTGAGCGCGACCCGCACGGCCCATGCGATCAGTCGGACGGCCTCGTCTCTCTCCGAGTCGCTGGCCCCGTTCACCCGCAGGGCGCTAAGGAGCCCTGGAATTGACGTGAAGATCAAAAGCTCCGGCGAATACATCGGCAGCGCGAACGAGGCTACGACCTCCAACGATGCTGACGCCGGGACGCTTATCGGGGTGGTGTTGAGGATGAATATGATCCCAATGATTGCCACATTCCCGGCTGCGGCGAGAACGAACCACGAGGTGGTGCGGATGAGTATGGATGGCATGGGTGGGGTGCTCATGCAGCCTGACTATCAGACGCAACCGACGTTGAGTAGCGCCGAAGCGATCAGAGCGCCCAACGCGCATTGTCGGCCCGACATCGAACCCGAATACTCTCGAACCGTGATCACCGACGCCCGCAACATCGACACCGCCCTCGCCGCGATCACCGAGCACTGGCAGCCGCGTCGTCTGACCAGCGTGAACGACTACGACGTCAGGGGGGGGTCAAGCTCCAGGGCGAGTTCGGCTGACGCCCGACACCCGCGGATTTCCGCGGAACTCGACGACCGTGATGTGACGATCTCGTTACGAGATCCCGTCCTCGGATGAATCTCCGGTAGAACTTTTCATGACGGTACAGTTGTACATTGCACTGTCATGCTGTTCCATTGGAACCGTACGCAAAGGCGCTACCGACAGAAAGGTCAGGTCCTGTGACCACCAAGAAGAAGAGGCTCGTGGGGCTCATCGCAGCCACGACCGCATCCGTCCTTCTCCTCGCCGGCTGCTCTGCCGGCGGAGGCGAAGCAGGCCAGGGTTCCCAGGGATCCGGCTCCGGTGAGGCGCAGACGGGTGGCACCGTCCACATGCTGCAGAACGCCGACTTCTCGTACCTCGATCCGTCCCGCGGCTTCGACGGCGGCGTCAACGCGTTCTACCGGCTCATCTACCGCGGCCTCACCATGGTGACCGCCGGAGATGCCGAAGACCCCAACGAGATCGTTCCCGACCTCGCCGAATCGCTCGGCGAAGTCTCCGACGACGGCCTGACGTGGACTTACACGCTCAAGGACGACATCTTCTTCGACGACGGCACCCCGATCACGTCGACCGAGATGAAGTTCGGCATCTCGCGCACCTGGGACCCCCAGGTCGGCATCGGTTCCCCCTACCTGCGGAACACCATCGACGCACCCGAGGGATATCAGGGCCCCTACGTGTCCGGCGACCTGCCGACGATCGAGACCCCCGATGACAAGACGATCGTCTTCCACCTGAAGAAGCCGTTCCCCGAGTTCGACAGCGTGCTGGCACAGCCCAACGCCGTCCCCTTCCCCGAGGGCTCCGGTGCTGGCGACGAGTTCATCAAGGACGTCATCGCCTCCGGCCCGTACACGCTCGCCGAGTACACGCCCGGCAGTCTGATCCGCCTCGAGCGCAACGAGTACTGGGACGAGTCCACCGACGAGGTGCGCAAGGCGTACCCGGACGAGTGGGAGTTCGAGATCGGCATCGACAGCGCCACGATCGACGAGCGCATGATCGCCGGCCAGGGCGACGACCAGAACGCGATCTCCGGCACCCTCGGCGCCGCGAGCCTGCCCCGCATCCAGACGCCGGAGCTCCAGGAGCGCGCGATCACGGCCGACGCCTACTGCACCACCTACATGGGGATGAACACCACGAAGGCGCCGTTCGCCGACGTCAAGGTGCGCGACGCGATCAACTGGGCCATCGACCGCTCTGCCCTGGTCAACGCCAGCGGCGGCACGCAGCTCGCCGACCCGGCGTACATGATGATCCCGCCGACCGTGAGCAGCCACCAGGATTTCAACCTCTGGGAGACGGAGGGCGACAAGGGCGACCCTGAGAAGGCGAAGGAGCTGCTTGCCGAAGCGGGCCTGGAGGACGGATTCGAGTTCACCCTCGACATCCGCTCGCAGCCGCTCATGCAGGCGCAGGCCGAGTCCATCCAGGAGGCGCTGAAGAAGATCGGTGTCACGGTGAACCTCAACGTGATCGACACCTCGATCTACTACGAGACCATCGGCACGCCGGCTCAGCAGCACGATGCCGCGATCACAGGATGGTGCCCGGACTGGGCGTCCAGCGCCAGCACGATCATCCCGCCGCTGTTCGACGGTCGGAACATCACCGAGAAGGGCAACTCCAACCTCGCCCAGATCAACGACCCGACGATCAACGCGCGCATCGACGAGATCGGTGCCATGCCGGCCGACGAGGCCGTGTCCGCATGGGGCGACCTCGACAAGGAGATCATGGGACTCTCGCCGACGGCACCGCTCGTCTTCGGCAAGGCGATCTTCCTGCCCGGTGAGAACATCGCCGGCTACAACCCGAGCACCAGCATGACCGATCTGACGATCATCGGTCTCAAGGATCCCGCGAAGGGCTGAGCATGACCTTCAGCCCGACATCGCTCGAGGCCGAAGCCACGCCGGGAGGTGACCCAGCGCTCGAAGAGACGCTGGAGTCACCCCCGGCCTCTGGCCGGCGGCTCCTGCGGGCGTTCCTCCGTGACGTGGGAGCCGTGCTCTCCAGCGCGTACATCCTGCTGATCATCCTCATGGCGATCTTCGCCCCGTTGCTGACCATGCTGAGCGGGTGGGGCCCATACGATTTCGACCAGTCGGCCATCGACCCGAACATGGGTGCGATTCCGATCGGCCCGCTCGGCGGGATCAGTGCCGAGCACTGGTTCGGCGTAGAGCCGGGAAGCGGTCGCGACATCTTCGCGCGCATCGTCTACGGCGCGCGGGTGTCGATGACGGTCGCGCTCTCCGCGACGCTTCTCACCACGATCATCGGCGTTGTCCTCGGCATGCTCGCCGGGTACTTCGGCGGCGTCGTCGACGCCGTCATCTCGCGGGTCATGGAATTCCTCATGGCGTTCCCCGCGCTGATCTTCATGATCGCGATCCTGTCCGCCCTCCCGGCCGACAACCGCGTCTTCCTGCTCGTCGTCGTCATCTCGCTGTTCGGCTGGCCGTATCTTGCCCGCATCGTCCGGTCGCAGACGCTCTCCCTCAAGGAACGCGAATTCGTCGAGGCGGCCAAGGCCTCAGGCGCGAGCGGCGTCCGCATCATCTTCCGCGAGATCCTGCCGAACCTGCAGTCCACCATCATCGTGATGGCGACCCTCGCCGTCCCGGGCTACGTCGGCACGGAAGCGGGGCTGTCGTTCCTCGGTGTCGGCGTCGTGCCGCCCACACCGAGCTGGGGGCAGATGATCGCAGCGGCCACACCCTGGTACGCCGTCGATCCGATGTACTTCGTGATCCCGGGTGCCTTCCTGTTCCTGCTCGTCCTCTCGTTCACCACCCTCGGCGACCGCATCCGCGTGATCATCGCCAGCGGGGAGGCCCGTTCATGATCCGCATCGCACTCTCGCGCGTTCTCGGCATGCTCGTCGTGCTGTTCCTCGTGACCCTGTTCACGTACGCGATCTTCTTCCTTCTGTCGGCGGATCCTGCCGTCCAGATCTGCGGCAAGAACTGCACGCCGGAGCAGATCGAGCAGATCCGCGTCAACCTCGGTCTCGACCTGCCGTTCTGGACGCAGTTCTGGAATTACGTCACGGGGCTGTTCACCGGACGCACGTTCATGGTTGCCGGAAGCCCGGTCGAGTGCGCTGCTCCCTGCCTCGGGTACTCGTTCCAGACCAGTCAGATGGTCAGCGACATGATCGTGCAGCGCCTGCCCGTCTCGATCACGATCGCGCTCGGCGCCGCCGTGCTGTGGCTCATCGGCGGCGTGGTCTCCGGTGTGCTCAGCGCGGTGAAGGAGGGCAAGTTCCTCGACCGGTTCTTCGCCGGCCTCACGCTCGGCGCGATGTCGATCCCGAACTACGTGCTCGCGCTCGCACTGCAGTTCATCCTCGTCGTCGCCCTCGGCTGGCTGCCGTTCCCGCAGGTCGTCAGGTTCAGCGACGACCCCGTGCAATGGTTCCTCAACTTCCTCATGCCGTGGATCGTGCTCGCCGTCGGGTACGCGGCGGTCTATACGCGACTGACCAGGGCGAACGTCATCGACACCCTGCAGGAGAACTTCGTCCGCACCGCTCGGGCGAAGGGGCTCCAGCCGAGCCTGGTCTGGCGTCGACATGCGCTGCGCCCGGCACTGACGCCGATCGTCACGATCTTCGGCATGGACATCGCGGGGCTCCTCGGCGGCGCCGTTATCACCGAGAAGGTGTTCGGCCTCAACGGCGTCGGCAAGCTGACCGCCGACTCCATCACGGCGAACGACCAGCCCGTCATCATGGCGGTCACGCTGCTGTCGGCCTTCTTCGTGATCGTCGGCAACATGGCCGTCGACCTGCTCTACACCGCCATTGATCCGCGCGTCAGGACAGGAGCATCGGCATGAGCATCAGCACCGATGGCACCACGACAGGACCCCTGCTGTCGGTCAGGGACCTCACCGTCTCGTTCCCCACTGCACAGGGGCCGGTGCAGGTCGTGAAGAACCTCGAGTTCGACGTGCCGCGCGGAGGAGCACTGGGCATCGTCGGCGAGTCCGGCTCCGGCAAGTCCATGACGAGCCTCGCGATCATGGGCCTGCTGCCCAAGAGCGGCACGGCCAGCGGCTCGGTCCGCTACGACGGCGCCGAACTGCTCGGGATGCCGGAGCGCAGGATGCGGGACATCCGAGGGGATCGCATCGCGATGATCTTCCAGGATCCGCTCTCGTCGCTGAACCCGTACTACAAGGTGGGGACGCAGATCGCGGAGGCCTACCTCTCGCATCGCTCAGGGGTGTCGCGCCGGCAGGCGCGAGCCGTGGCGATCGAGGCGATGGAGCGCGTGCACATCCGCGATGCCGCTCGACGCGTCGACCACTACCCGCATCAGTTCTCCGGCGGCATGCGGCAGCGCATCATGATCGCCATGGCGCTGAGCATGAAACCCGACCTGATCATCGCCGACGAGCCGACAACCGCCCTCGACGTCACGGTCCAGGCGCAGATCCTCGACCTGCTGGCCGAGATCCGCGCCGACACCGGCGCCGGGCTCATCCTCATCACCCACGACCTCGCCGTCGTGAGCGAGGTGACGGACGACATCGTCGTGATGCGGGCGGGCGAGACCGTCGAGCGCGGCTCGGTCGAGCAGGTCTTCAGCGACCCGCAGGCCGAGTACACCCGACGACTACTGGACGCCGTCCCGCGCATCGACGACGAGATCGGAACGCTGCGCACGACCGAGATCGCCGTCCCGTCCGTAGAGAGGAGCGCACTGTGAGCACCGCGACGCCGCTGTTCCGCGGCACGAATCTGGTCAAGGAGTTCAAGACCGGATCCGCCGGCCCGTTCGGACGCGCGAAGGCCTTCCGCGCTGTCGACGACGTCTCCCTCGAGGTGCGCAGCGGCGAGACGCTGGCGCTCGTCGGCGAATCCGGCTCCGGCAAGTCGACGACCGCCCGCCTCGTCGCCCGACTCATGGACGTCACGGGCGGAACCGTCGAGTTCGAAGGCGTCGACGTCACCCGCACGAGCGGCGCCGCGCTGAAGGAGTTCCGCAGCGCCGTGCAGGTCATCTTCCAGGACCCGTATTCGTCGCTGAACCCCAAGCACACCGTCGAGCGCCTCGTCACGGCGCCGCTGGTGTACCAGGGGCGGAAGATCCCCGGGGGCGCACGTGCCTTCACCCGCCAGTTGATGGAACGCGTCGGGCTCAACCCGCTGCACTCCGAGCGCTACCCCTCGCAGTTCTCCGGCGGCCAGGCTCAGCGCATCGGCATCGCCAGGGCGCTCGCCGTCGGCCCGAAGCTCGTCATCTGCGACGAGGCGGTCTCGGCGCTGGACGTCTCGGTGCAGGCGCAGGTGATCAACCTGCTCCGCGACCTGCAGGCCGACGAGGGCTTCGGCTACCTCTTCATCGCCCACGACCTCGCCGTCGTCCGCCAGATCGCCACCCGCGTGGCAGTGATGTCGCAGGGCAGGATCGTCGAGACGGGCACGCGGGACGACGTGTTCGAGAACCCGACGCACGAATACGCGAAGACCCTGCTGAAGGCGGTTCCGCGCATCAACCCGGATTGGGATCGTCGTCGCAGGGAAGCGGATGCCGCGCGCACCGCGGAGGAGAGAGCATCATGACCACCGAGTACCTGCTCCCCGGCATCCGGGTCCGTGAGCGGCGCACGACCGTGCCGCTGGACTGGAGCGCCCCAGACGCTGAGACGATCGAGCTGTTCGTACGCGAACTCGTCGATCCGGAACACGACGACCCCGACCGTCCGCTGCTCGCCTTCCTGCAGGGGGGGCCGGGTGGCGCGAACCCCCGTCCGCTGACCCGCGACGGCTGGATCGACGAAGCACTGCGCAACTACCGCGTCGTGCTCGTCGACCAGCGCGGCACCGGGCTCAGCACCCCGGTGGATGCCGTGACGGTCGAGGCCCGCGGCGACGGCGGCGGAGACTTCCTCGCGTGCTTCCGCGCGGACTCGATCGTGCGCGACCTCGAGCACGTGCGCACGTCGCTGTACGACGGACGCCGGTGGACCACCCTGGCGCAGAGCTTCGGCGGCTGGATCACGTTCACCTACCTCTCGTTCGCCCCCGAAGGGCTGGCGGCGAGCTACGTGTGCGGCGGCGTCCCCGGCATCCCGCCGAAGGCGGCAGAGGTCTACCGGCGCACGTTCGATCGCGTCGCGACCAAGACGGCCGAGTTCTACCGCCGCTACCCCGAGGACGAGGCGGCCGTCGCGCGCATCGCCGACCGGCTCGCCGAGGGCGACGTTCTGCTGCCGGATGGCGACGTGCTCACCATCCGGCGCTTCCAGGCGCTGGGGATCGACTTCGGCATGAAGCCCGGCTTCGAGCGCCTGCACTGGCTCGTGGAGAAGGCGTTCACGAGCGACGGCCGGCTCTCCGCCGGATTCCTGCAGGACGTTCTCGCGCTCTCGTCGAGTGCCGGCAACCCGCTGTTCTGGACGCTCCAGGAGTCCATCTACGGCGACCAGGCGAGCGGGCCGACGGCGTGGGCGGCGCAGGCCGAGCGCGAGCGCCGCCCGGAGTTCGACGAGAACCGGCGGCCGCTGCTGTTCACGGGCGAGATGGCGTTCCCCTGGATGTTCGACGACGTCCGGCTGCTGCGCGGCTTCCGTCGCGCGGTCGACGCGCTCGCCGCGAAGGACGACTGGTCGCCGCTGTACGACCGCGACGCGCTCGCCCGCAACGAGGTGCCCCTCGCCGCCGTCGTCTATTTCGATGACATGTACGTGGATGCCGGACTGCAGCTGGAGACGCTGAAGGGCGTCGGCAACGCGCAGTACTGGGTAACCAATGAATTCGAGCACGACGGGATCGGATCGGGCCGCACCCTGTCCCGGCTCAGGGAGCTCGTTCGCAACCGAGGAGGAGAACGCGCATGACCGACCAGGCGATCCAAGGGCGTCCGCCTTACGCCGGAACGCGCTACCCGCGGCTCGTGGAGGTCCCCGCCTTCCGCGAATTCATCGCGCAGGGCTGGGACGATGTGCCCACGCGCCCCGACCTGCCGGAGGGGACGGCGGACGCTGCGGCAGCGCACCGCACGCGCCTGAGCGCGGCTTTCCCCGGCCAGACGCTCGTGCTCTGCGCCGGCGTCGCACCGGTGCGCAACGACGACGCATCCTACGGGTTCCGCGCGGACAGCAGCTTCGTCTGGCTGACCGGATGCCAGACCGAGGATGCCGTGCTCGTGATGTGGGCTCGCCCTGGCGGACACGATCCGGTGCTCTACATGCCGCCGCCGTTCCGCCCTGGCGACGACGGCTTCTTCAGCAACGCGCTGCACGGTGAGCTGTGGGTCGGCCCATCGGCCGGCATCGCCGAGTGGGCCGAGGCGTTGCAGATCGTCGTCGAGCCGCTCGCCGCTCTCGAGGCGCGCGGCGGCGAGTTGCGCGGTGCGCTCGCCGCCCGCTCGGCCACGGGCCTCGCGGCCGCGCACGACGCGACCGTGTCGACCGACCTCGAGCGCACGCTCTCGACCCTGCGCATGGTGAAGGACGAGTGGGAGATCGGTCAGCTGCGCGAGGCCATCGACGCCACGGTCTCGGGCTTCGCCGCGGTCGCCGCCGAGATTCCGCACGCCATTGCCGCCGACCTGGGCGAGCGCTGGCTGCAGGGCACGTTCGACCGGCACGCGCGCACGTTCGGCAACGGCCCCGGATACTCCACGATCGTCGGCTCCGGCGCGCATGCGCCGATCCTGCACTGGGTGCGCTGCGACGGCCCGGTCCACCCAGACCAGGCGCTCCTGCTCGATATGGGCGTGGAGGCGCGGTCGCTCTACACCGCAGACGTGACGCGGACCGTTCCGGCGCAGGGCACCTTCTCGGCCGCGCAGCGCGAGGTGCACGACCTCGTCGAACGCGCGCATCGCGCCGGCCTCGACCGCATCCGCCCAGGCACTGCGTACCTCGACTTCCACTTCGCCGCGATGCAGGTCGTGGCGCAGGGCCTGCACGACTGGGGTCTGCTGCCGGTGTCGGTCGACGAGGCGCTGTCGCCGCAGGGTCAGCAGCACCGCCGCTACCTCGCGTGCGGCATCGGCCACCACCTGGGGCTCGACGTTCACGACTGCAGCCAGGCGCACTACGAGGACTACATGGGTGCCGACCTCGAGCCCGGTGTCGTCATGACGGTTGAACCGGGACTCTACTTCCACGCGCATGACCTCACCCTTCCGCCCGAGCTCCGCGGCATCGGCGTGCGGTTGGAGGACGACGTGCTGGTCACGCAGACCGGCTCCGAGGTGCTCTCCGGCGCGCTCCCGATCGATGCGGCGGGCATCGAGGCGTGGACGCGGCAGCAGTGGGCGGCGCGATGACGGCGGCATCCGGCATCCGCGTCGAACCGGCGCTGCGCGCCTTCGACCTCGACCGCGTGCGGATCGCCGACGACAGCGCGTTCGCCCCGGCGCGCGATCGGATGCTGCACCTGGCACGGGTGTATCCGGTGGACCGCCTGCTGGCGGTCTTCCGCGCGAACGCCGGCCTCGACACCCGCGGGGCGACGCCGCCCGGGAACTGGGAGGACTTCGGCCACCCGAGCGAGCAGGCGTGGGGCGAGGCCGACTATCCGGGTCGCGAGAACGCGCAGACGGCGAACCTGCTCCGAGGGCACTACGCCGGGCACTTCCTCTCGATGCTCTCGCTCGCCTACGCGGGCGAACAGGATGCCGCGCTGCTGGCGAAGATCGACGAGGTCGTCGCGGGTCTCGGCGAGGTGCAGCGCACGCTCGCCGCGACCGGTCGGTACTCGCACCCCGGCTTCCTCGCGGCCTACGGCGAATGGCAGTTCGTCCGGCTCGAGGACTACGCGCCGTACGGCGAGATCTGGGCTCCCTATTACACGACGCACAAGATCATGGCGGGGCTCATCGACGCGCACGAGCTGGCCGGCAGCGCCGACGCGCTGGAGATCGCCGTCGCCATGGGGCACTGGGTCGCACACCGGTTGACTCGGCTCGATCACGACCGCATCCAGCGGATGTGGTCGCTCTACATCGCCGGTGAGTACGGCGGCATGAACGAGACGATGGCGCGGCTGAGCGCGGTCGCCGACGAGCCGTTGTTCCTCGAGGTCGCGCGCCTGTTCGCCCAGGACGACCTGATCGAGGCCGGTGCAGAGCGCCGCGACATCCTCACCGATATGCACGCCAACCAGCACCTGCCGCAGCTGATCGGCTACGTGCACGAGTACGAGCTCACCGGCGACCGTCGCTATCTGGACGCCGTGCTCGGACTGTGGGACCAGATCGTGCCGGGGCGCATGTACGCGCACGGCGGCACGGGGGAGAGCGAGCTGTGGGGTCCGCCCGGCGCGGTCGCCGGCGACATCGGCCACCGCAACGCCGAGACCTGCGCCACTTACAACCTGCTCAAGCTCGCACGGCTGCTCTTCGCGCACACGCGCGATCCGCGCTTCATGGCGTACTACGAGCGCGCCGTGCACAACCACATCCTCGGCTCCCGGCGGACGGTGGACTCGGACGACAGCCCCGAAGTCACCTACATGTTCCCCGTGCACCCCGGCGCCGTCGCCGAGTACGACAACATCGGCACCTGCTGCGGCGGCACCGGACTCGAGAACCACGTCAAGTATCAGGACACCGTCTTCTTCGCGGGGGACGACGCCGAGCTCTGGATCAACCTCTTCATCCCGTCCACGCTGGAATGGCGCGAGCAGAGCGCGACCGTCCACCTGCGGACCGAGCTGCCCTTCGCCGGAACCGTCGAGGTACGCATCGACGACGCCGGCGGCTTCGTCGACGGGACGCCCCTCACCGTTCGGGTGCGGATGCCGGAGTGGGTGGTCGGAGAGGTCACGCTCCGCATCGGCGAGGAGCCGGTGGATGCCGTCGAAGAGGGCGGCTATCTCGTCGTGCGCCGCCCGTGGCGGTCGGGCGAGACGTTGCGCATCGAGGCGCCGATGGCCCTGCGCGCGCTTCCGACACCCGACGACGCGACACTGCACTCGATCGAATTCGGGCCGTCCGTCCTCGTCGCCCGCTCGGACGCGACGACGACGCTCGACCTCGGGCTGGCGAACCGGCGTCGCGTCGACGGCTCGATCGCCGCGGATGCCGCGGTCGATGCGCGCGCGATAGGAGAGGCCCTGCGCGCCGACGGTGCGGTGCGCATCGACGGCTTCCGTTTCGCGCCGGTGTGGACCGGCGGCGACGAGCGCTACCACCTGTACGTCCGCGCGGCGGCCCCGGTGATCGGCTTCGTCGGAGCCGAGACCGACGTGCCGGTGCGGTCGCGGCAGGACGGCGGTTCTTTCCTGGACGACGTCTGGCGGCAACCGGTGCCGGCATCGCGCGCGGCGTTCCTCGACCGCGTGGCTGCGGCCGCCGCCGACGCCCGCCGAGACGGCCTGCTCGCACAGGGTGAACTCGTGCGGGTCCTCGCCGCTGCGGCCGCGGCCGACGTCGATGGCACCATGACTCCAGCCGTCGCCGACGCCGTAGAGACGGATGCCGCGGCGCTGACCTGGTCGGAGCGCATCGACGACGGCATCCGGAGCATCCGCTGGGAGGTGCCCGCGCCGCTCGCCGCGGCGCGCACGCTGCCCTCGATCGAGATCCTCACCGACGCTCCCGCCTCGCCATCCGGCTGGTTCACGACGCTCCCGGTCGTGCGGGTCGTCGCTGAGGATCTCGGCAGCTCCGGCGATCTGCGGATCGAGCTGGCCATCGGCGAGGATGGGTGGGCGCCGTACGACGGACCCGTCGCGCTGCCGGGCGAGGGGCATCATCGCGTCGCCGTGCGCGTGACCGATGCCGATGGTGCCACCGCCCATGCCTCTCGCGAGTTCGCCGTCGATGTGAGCGCACCGACGTCCCGCGCGACCGTGCGCCGGCTCGGCGCGAGCGTCGAGATCACCCTCGCCGCCGACGACGAGGTGTCGGGTGTGGAGCGCATCCAATGGGAGGGGCCAGGGACGTTCTGGGCGACGTTCCAGGAATCGTTCGTCCGCGCGCTGTCGGAGCACGAACAGATCATCGAGTTCGCAGCCACCGACCGCGCAGGCAATGAGGAGCCCCGCAGGCGGCTGGTCCTGCCGGCACGCGAGGAGGCGTCGGAAACCGGCCTCATCGAACCATGGACATGAGTCTCTCCGTCTACTAACATTGCAATTGTACTTACCGCCACCCGGCGCCGAAAAGCACAGGAGTACCGATCCATGAATGAAAAGAAGCCGTGGCACGGCGTCAATCTCGCGACGACGCTGCCGATCAACCCCGACTTCTCCGTCAACTACGACGCCTACGCCGAGCACATCCGCTTCACGACGGACAACGGCGTCACCGGCATCATCCCGAACGGCTCGCTGGGTGAGTACCAGACGCTGACCGACGAGGAGCGCAAGCGCGTCTACCTGACCGCCGTCGAGGCCGCCCCCGCCGGCGTCGCCGTGATCCCGGGGGTCGGCGCGTACGGTGCGCTCGAGAGCGTGCGCCTGACCGAACACGCCGCCGAGCACGGCGCCCCAGCCGTCATGCTGCTCCCGCCGAACGCGTACCGCGCGAGCGACGCCGAGGTCATCGATCACTTCCGTCGGGTCGCCGCGGTCGGACTGCCCGTCCTCGCGTACAACAATCCGATCGACACGAAGATCGACCTGCGTCCAGCTCTGCTCGCGCAGCTGTTCGAGGAGGGCCTGATCGTCTCGGTCAAGGAGTTCTCCGGCGACGTGCGCAACGCCTACGAGATCCACGAGCTCGCACCGGGGCTCGATGTCTCGATCGGCTCCGACGACGTCGTGCTCGAGCTGGGCATCAACGGCGCCCGCGGATGGGTCGCCGGCTACCCGAACGCGATTCCGGCATCCACGGTGGAGCTGTACAACCTGGCGACGTCGGGCGACCCGGCGAGCTGGGCCAAGGCGCACGAGATCTACCGCGACCTGCACGCGCTCCTGCGCTGGGACTCGAAGACCTGGTTCGTCCAGGCGATCAAGCTGTCGCAGGAGGTCGCCGGCGTCGCACCGGCCGGCATCACGACGCGCCCGCCCCGGCTGCCTCTGCCCGACGACGTCCGCACGCGTATCATCGCCGACACCGAGGCCGTTCTGGCCAAGGGCTACCGCTGATCCGGAGAGAACATGCGAGCACAGCGGGTCTTCCACGCCGTCGACTCCCACACCGAGGGGATGCCGACGCGCGTGATCGTCGGCGGCGTCGGAACGCTGCCCGGGGCGACCATGGAGGAGCGGCGCCAGTGGTTCATGGCGAACAGCGATGAGCTGCGCCTGCTCCTGATGAATGAGCCACGGGGCCACAGCGCGATGAGCGGTGCGATCCTGCAGCCGCCGACGCGTCCGGATGCCGATTTCGGTGTGCTCTACATCGAGGTCTCCGGGTGTCTGCCCATGTGCGGGCACGGCACGATCGGGGTCGCGACGGTGCTGGTCGAGACCGGAATGGTCCCCGTCGTCGAGCCGATCACCACGATCCGTCTCGACACCCCGGCCGGCCTGGTGATCGCCGACGTGCGCGTCTCGGACGGCCACGCCGACAGCGTGACCATCCGCAATGTCCCCTCGTTCGCGGTGGCGCTCGACCAGGTCGTCGACGTGCCCGGCCTCGGCGCCGTGGAGTACGACCTCGCCTTCGGCGGCAACTTCTACGCGATTGTCTCGCTCGAGCAGATCGGGCTGCCGTTCGATCGCAGCCGCAAGGACGACCTGCTGAAGGCGGGCCTGAGCATCATGGACGCGATCGAAGCGCGGGGCGAGCCCGTGCATCCGATCGACTCCACGATCCGCGGATGCCACCACGTCTATCTGAAGGCCCCCGGGTCGACCGCCTTGCACTCGCGGCACGCGATGGCCATCCATCCGGGCTGGTTCGATCGTTCGCCGTGCGGCACAGGGACGAGCGCACGGATGGCGCAACTGCACGCCCGCGGCGAGCTGCCGCTGGACGTCGACTTCGTCAATGAGTCGTTCATCGGCACGAGCTTCACCGGCCGGCTCGTCCAGGCGACCGAGGTCGCCGGCATCCCCGCGGTCATCCCGACTATCACCGGGCGCGCCTGGGTGACGGGCACCGCGCAGTACATGCTCGACCCGAGCGACCCGTTCCCACAGGGATTCGTGCTGTGAACATGACGTGCGCGGCGCGCGGCGCCGATATCGTGACAGCCAGGCACCGGCGAACAGCGGTCGCCGCAGGGGTGGACCGGAAGAGGGAAACACATGACCGGAATTGATGCGCGCAGCGTGGTGCGCCTCAGCAAGCAACCGAGCATCCGCGACACGGTCAAGCGGGCGCTGCGCTCGGCCATCATCAGCGGAGAGATGCAGCCGGGGCGCGTGTACTCGGCGCCGAGCCTCGGCGAGGAGTTCGGCGTCTCGGCTACCCCGATCCGCGAGGCCATGCTCGAGCTCGTGCGCGAGGGGCTGGTCGTCGCAATGCCCAACCGCGGCTTCCTCGTCACCGAGGTGTCGCCGAACGACCTGTCCGAAGTGACTGAACTTCGACTGTTCCTCGAACCCCCGGCGGTCGAGAAAGCGACCCCCCTCATCCCCGCGAGCGCGTTCGCCGCGCTACGCGGCCAGGCCGACGACATCGTGCAGGCCGCCGAGCGCGGCGACCTGGTCGAATACCTCAGTGCCGACAGCGATTTCCACCTCGCGCTCCTGCAGTATGCCGGCAACGAGCGACTCGTCTCGCTCGTCGCATCGCTGCGCTCGCAGACGCGGCTCTTCGGTCTCTCCGAGCTGCACGAGCACGGGCACCTGGCCGCTTCGGCGCAGGAGCATCACACGATCATGGATGCCATCGAGCAGCGGGATGCCGCGCGTGCGCGCGATCTCGTCTCGCGCCACATCGAGCACGTGCTCGGCGACTGGTCCGGCCAGGTGGACGGCGAGCAGAGCAGGGCGGGAGCGACCGCGGAGTGAGCAGTTCGACAGCACGCGCCGACGTGGTCATCGTCGGTGCGGGAGTCGTCGGCGCCGCGACGGCGTATTTCGCCGCCCTCGCAGGTCTCAGCGTGATCGTCGTGGAGCGCGGCTCGATCGCCTCCGGCACGAGCAGCCGCTGCGAGGGGAACGTGCTGGTCTCGGACAAGGAGGTCGGCCCTGAGCTCGAACTGTCGCTCTATTCGCAGCGCGTGTGGCGCGAGGATCTCGCCGAGTACGCCGACCTCTGGGAGTTCGAGGCCAAGGGCGGCCTCGTCGTGGCACGCAGCGCGTCGAGCATGCGCGCGCTCGCCGAGCTGGTCTCGCATCAGCGCACGCTCGGCATCCGCGCCGACATGATCGACGACATCTCCGGCGTCCGCGAACTCGAGCCCTACATCAACCCCGCTCTCGCCGGCGGGGCGTTCTACCCCGACGACGCGCAGGTCCAGCCGCTGCTGGCCACTCATCAGCTGCTGCGACTCGCCTGTGAGCACGGCGCGCAGGTGCGGACGAGAACGGCGGTCTACGGCATCCTCACCACCGGCGGCCGAGCCGAAGGCGTCGAGACGAGCGCAGGACGCATCTCGGCCGGGGCCGTCATCAACTGCGCCGGCCCCTGGAGCGGAGAGCTCGCGGCCCTCGCCGGCGTGCACCTCCCTGTGCTCCCACGGCGCGGGTTCGTGCTCGTCACGGAGCCGGTGCCCGTCACCGTGCATCACAAGGTCTATGCCGCCGAGTACGTCGGCGACGTCGCCAGTTCGGATGCCGGGCTGCAGGTGTCTCCCGTCGTGGAGGGCACCCCCAGCGGGACGATCCTCATGGGCGCCAGCCGCGAACGCGTGGGCTTCGACCGCACGTTCTCGGCCGACGCCGTGGCGCGCATCGCCGCGAGCGCACTCGGGCTCTTCCCCGCCCTGCGGGACGTGGGCGTGCAGCGCGCGTACTCGGGATTCCGGCCGTACTGCCCCGATCACCTGCCGGCGATCGGGGAGGACGTCCGGATGCCGGGGCTCTGGCACGCCGCAGGTCACGAGGGCGCGGGCGTCGGCCTGTCTGTCGGCACGGGCAAGCTGCTCGCGCAGTCGATGCGCGGGGAGCCGACGGATCTCGATCTCGCACCGTTCCGCCCTGATCGCCTGGAAGGAGTGGTCGCCGCATGAGCGCTCAGAACGACTCGATCTGCTTCGACGGTGCACCGGTGCCCTTCGTGCCCGGTCAGACGATCGGCGGCGCACTCTCGGCCGCGGGCATCGTCTCGTGGCGCACGACGCGCAGGGACGGTGCTCCGCGCGGACTGTTCTGCGGCATCGGCGTGTGCTTCGACTGCCTCGTCACGGTCGACGGCGCCCGCACCCAGCGCGCGTGCCTCGTCGCGGCGCGCGCCGACCAGGACGTGCGCAGCTCAGACCCCGACGAGCCGCTCCCGCTGCCGGAGGCATCCCATGACTGAGCCCATCGCCGACCTCGCCGTGATCGGCGCCGGCCCCGCGGGGCTCAGTGCGGCCGTCGTCGCTGCTGAGCTCGGCCTGTCGGTCGTGCTCGTGGATGCCGGTGCGCAGACGGGCGGGCAGTTCTGGCGGCATCCCGATGAGCGCCACCGCGAGAGCTTCGCCGCCGACGAATCCACCGGACACCACCACTGGGCGCATTACACGGACCTGCGCGATCGGCTGGCCGAGGCCATCCGCGCAGGTCGGCTCACGCACCTCGCAGGGCGCCAGGTATGGCGAGCGGATGCCTTCGCCGACCACGTCGCCCTGCGCACCAGCCCCGTCACGGGCATCGACGCGCTGCCGCCCGAGGCACGCACGACACGGGCGCGCCGTCTCGTGATCGCGACCGGTGCGTACGACCGACAGCTGCCGGTACCAGGATGGACCCTGCCCGGAGTGATGGCGGCGGGTGGCGTGCAGGCGATGCTGAAGGCGAACCAGGTCGCCGCCGGGCGCCGCGCCGTGGTCGCCGGCACGGGGCCGTTCCTGCTCTCCGTCGCCGCCGGACTCGCCGACGCCGGCGTCGAGGTCGTCGCGGTCTGCGATGCCAATGCGCTGTCGCGATGGGCGGCCACGCCGCTGCGGGCGCTGCAGGAGCCGAGCAAGCTCTGGGAGGGCGCGCAGTACGCCGCGACCTTCTTGCGTCACCGGGTGCCGCTGCACACACGCACCGTCGTCACTGCCGTGCTCGGAGCGGGCCGTGCGTCCGCGGTCGAGCTGTCGCGCGTCGACGGCGCCGGCCGCGTCCGGCCTGGATCGTCTCGGACGGTCGAAGCCGACCTCGTCGCCTTCGGCTGGGGCTTCACACCACAGCTCGAGGTCGCCGTCGGGCTCGGGCTGCGCACGCACGTCGACGTCGACGAGTCGCTCGTGATCGACGTCGACGACGACCTCCGCACCTCGAACCCGCTGATCTTCGCGGCCGGCGAGGTGACCGGCGTCGGCGGAGCGATCGCCTCGTGCGCCGAGGGCGAGCTGGCCGGAGCCGCGGCCGCGCAGGACCTCGGCAGTCCGGTCGACCGGCGACGGATGCAGCGCCATCGCCGCCGCCTCCGCCGCGGCCGACGCTTCGCCATCGGCATGCACAGAGCGAGCCCGGTGCCCGAGGCATGGAGCACGTGGCTGACACCGCAGACCGCTGTGTGCCGGTGCGAGGAGGTCTCGGCATCCGAGATCACGGACGCCGTGTGTGGGCTCGGCGCGGACGACGCCCGCGATGTGCGTGTGACCGCGCGCCCCGGCATGGGGCTGTGCCAGGGCCGGGTCTGCGGTTTCGCGCTGTCGAAACTCGTCGCCGCGCACACCGGAGACGCGGCCGGTGCGCCCTCGCTCGAATCCCTCACCAATCGGCAGATCGGCGTGCCGGTGTCGCTCGGCGATCTCGCCGACCTCGTGCCGAATCACCCTTCATCAGAGGAGTCATGATCATGGATGCCACATCGCCTGCCGAGGTGGATCGGATCGTCGCGCAGGCCGCTGTCGCGTCCGCGCAATGGCGACAGGCGTCGATCGCGGATCGTGCCCGTGCGCTCGTGTCTGTTGCCGACGCCCTGGATGCGCGCGCCGACGAGCTCGTCCCGGTCGCTCAGCGCGAGACGCACCTCGCCGAGCCTCGGCTGCGCGGCGAACTGCGGCGCACCACCTTCCAGCTGCGCATGTTCGCCGCGATGCTCCCCGAGGGGCTGTGGCTCGACGCCCGCATCGATCACGCCGACGCGGAGTGGCCGATGGGCGCTCCGCGACCCGACCTCCGTCGTCAGCTCGAGCCGATCGGCGCGACCCTGGTGTTCGCGGCCAGCAACTTCCCGTTCGCGTTCTCGGTCGCCGGTGGCGACACCGCGAGTGCGCTCGCCGCGGGCAACGCCGTCGTCCTGAAGGCGCACCCCGGTCACCCCGAGCTCTCGGATGCGACCACGGATGCCGTGGTGGAGGCGCTCGCCGCCGCCGGCGCTCCGGACGGCCTGTTCCAGACGATCCACGGAACCGAGGCGGGCGTGCGCGCGCTGCAGGCGCCGGAGATCAAGGTCGCCTCCTTCACCGGATCGGTGCGGGGAGGACGGGCGCTGTTCGACATCGCCAACGCCCGCCCCGAGCCGATCCCCTTCTACGGCGAACTCGGCAGCACCAACCCGGCGTTCGTCACGCGGAGCGCGGCGGAGAAGGATGCCGCGGGCATCGCGTACGACTTCGTCGCGTCTGTCACGGGCAGTGCGGGGCAGCTCTGCACGAAGCCTGGTGTGCTCTTCGTCCCGGCCTCGTCCTCCGTGCGCGATGAGCTGGCGGCGCAGGAGCTCCCCGTGGGCGGTCCGCTGCTGAACCCGGGCATCGAGAGCGGGTTCCAGGGTGCGCTCGCCGGCGTGCGCGCGGTCGACGGCGTGGAGGCGGTCTCCGAGGGGACCGATGCGCTCGCGCCCGTCCTGCTGTCCACCACGTCCGAGACGTTCCGTGCGCACATGGACACGCTGATGACCGAGATGTTCGGACCCGCCGCGCTCGTCGTGGCCTACGAGGACGAGAGCGAGCTGGTCGAGTTCGCATCGCGCCTGGAGGGGCAGCTGACCGCGACGATCATCGGGGAGTCGGGCGACGGGATCGCCGCGGAGCTGATCCCCGTGCTCTCCACCCGCGCCGGACGCGTGCTGTGGAACCAGTGGCCGACCGGCGTCTCGGTGACGTGGGCGCAGCAGCACGGCGGCCCGTACCCGGCGGCGACGGCGGTCGGTTCGACTTCGGTCGGCATGGCCGCGATCACCCGCTTCCTGCGCCCGGTCGCGTACCAGAACGTGCCGGACGAGCTGCTTCCGGATGCTCTCAAGGAGGCCAATCCGCTGGGCATCGTCCGGCGGGTGGACGGTGTGCTCGTCCTACCGTGATTAGGTGACCTAATCGGGCTCGCGGCGCGCCGCCAGCCCGATTCTCCTCGCCCTGCAGGGCCGTCAGCGTGCGGTCGGAAGCCAGACCCGCATCGCTTCGCCACCATCGAACTCGGCGAACGGGCGTAGATGCAGCAGGGCATCCTCGAGCTCCAGTGCCGAATCGGCGGCGTACAGCGTCGCGCCGGCGGGCAGAGTCCGCCGTTGCGCGGTCAGCTCGAGGCGCGGCCCGAGCGGCCCGCGGGCGTCTGTGCTCTCCTGCGCGTGGGTCGCGGCGTCGATCGTGACATCATCCACGTCGCCGACCGCGCAGTACACGACGGGTCCGCGGCGCAGGGCCACTGTCCCGCGGACGGCGTCGATGCGTGGGTCGGGGTGGACGACGGAGAGCGTCACCGGCAGCTGCAGTTCGAGGCTCGTGCCGTCGACCAGAGCGTCTTCGAGCAGGATCCAGCCGTCCTCGACGGCGGAGTCGGCCAGCGTCCCGTTCCGGTGCAGCGTGACGGTCGCGCCGGCGGCCCAGCCGGGGACGCGCAACGCGAGTCGACGGCGACCGTCGGCCGCGTCTCCGCTCACGCGGATGCGGACGAGCCCGTCGGCGGGGTACGCGGTGTCGATCTCCACCGTCGCGCCGAGCGCGGTGACGGTGGCCGACGCGTAGAGGGCGATGTCGAGGCCGTCCTCTCGTTCGGCGGCGATGTGCTGTTCGAGCGCGGCGAACGTGCGCATGAGGTTCGGCGGGCAGCAGGCGCAGCTGAACCAGCGGCGTCGAGCATCCGGTGCCTTTCCGCCGTACGGGCGCTCGTCGCGCACCTGCAGCGGATTGACGTAGGTGAACATGTCGCCCGCCGTGGAGATGCCCGCGGCGACGAGGTTGTACAGCGCGGTCTCGGCGACGTCGAGGATGTCCGCTCTGCCGGTGGCCAGGTACATCCGCCATGCCCAGCCGAACAGAGCGACGCCCGCACAGGTCTCGGCGTAGGCGCGGTCCGGCGGCAGCTCGAAGGCCTCGCCGAACGACTCGTCCTCGTGGCGGGCGCCGGTACCCCCGGTGACGTACATGCGGCGCCGGACGAGGTCGTCCCACTGGGTGAGCATCGCGTCGAGCATCTCGGGCTGCCTCGTCTCGAGGTACAGGTCGGTGATGCCTTGGTTCAGATAGAGCGCGCGCACCGCGTGACCGCGCATGGTGGTCGCCTCGAGCGCGGGCTTCTCGTCCTGGTAGTAGACGGCGCCGAACAGCACTCCACCGAGGAAGCCGGCTCCGCGGCGGCGCACGAACGCCTCCGCGAGCTGAAGAGGCGCGGCGGCGCCGGTTGTTCGGTGCAGTTCGACCAGGGCGGTCTCGATCAAAGGATGCCCGCAGTACTCGACCGCGTCATCCGCGCCCATGCGGTTGACGACGTGATCGACGAAGCTCTCGGCGACGGCCAGCAGCCGGTCGTCGCCGATGGCGCGGTGCGCGCCGATCGCCGCCTGGATCAGGTGTCCGAGGCAGTAGAGCTCGTGCCCCTGTGCGAAGTCGGTCCAGGGCTGGTGACCGTCGCGGTGCAGGTAGGCGGAGTCGAGGTACCCGTCCTCCTGCTGGGCGCGTTCGATCAGGTCGACGGTGGTGTCGAAGAACGCGCGGAGGCCCTGGTCGTCCTCCCGGCCCAGCTCCCAGGCGGCCGCCTCGAGGGTCTTGTAGATGTCGGAGTCGATGAACAGGAGCCCTCGGAAGCCGGCATCGGATTCGCCGGTCAGGCGGCGGAGATTCTCGAGATTGCCGTACTCCTCGAGCATCGCGATGCCGTGTGGGAGCGTCGTGTCCCGGTTGCGTTCGTGCCAGACCTGGAGAAGCCCACCGGTGACGACCGGAACGCTCGTGAGGGGCTTGCGCGCTCCATGCCGGGTGACCCCGACGGCGGTGCGGCTGTTGGCGGCTGCGGAGGACACGGACGACACCTCTTCTCCGAGACGTGGGGTGGCGCCTCATCGGGTGCAATTGTACTTGTACTCTCCTCGGTGGTGTCAACGGTCAATGAAGGACCCCTACGCTCGAACCATGACCACCGACGTCCGCAACATCGACACCGCCCTCGCCGCGATCTCGGAGCACTGGCAGCCGCACCGCCTGACGAGCATCAACGATTACGACGTCAAGGTGGTCAAGCTGCAGGGCGAGTTCGTCTGGCACACGCATCCCGACACCGACGAGCTCTTCATGGTCATCAGCGGTGAGCTGACCATCCAGCTCCGCGACCGCGATGTCGTCCTCGGACCGAACGACGTGTTCGTCGTCCCGAAGGGTGTCGAGCACTGCCCGAAGGCCGACGGGGAGGTGCACGCGCTGCTGTTCGAGCCGCAGGGCACGGTCAACACCGGGGATGCCGGGGGCGAGCGCACTTCAGAGCTGCGCGAACTCGGCTGAGCCCTTCCGTTTCGGAGGTCGCGTCGCGGCGCCAGCGAGCACCTCGCGTCGATGTGATAACTATTCACGCGATTCAATACGCAGAACTGCAAGCGCAGCTTGTCTTACATGCGGCGTTCTGCTCTCGGATTTGGAGCGGCTGCCGCATCAGGCGGATACTCGGGTCATCCCCGCAGCCCGTTTCCAACCGGAATCCGCCATGAATCCTGCCGCTGTTCTCACGCCGGACGCGACCATCGCCGTCGTCGGTGCCGGTCGCCTCGGCACGGTCCTTGCACGGGCACTGCGCGCTGCGGAGTTCGACGTCCGCGGGCCCTTCGGCCGCACCGACGAGATTCCGCAGAGCGACATCGCACTCCTCTGTGTCCCGGATGCGGCGATCCCCGCCGCGGCGGCGCGCACGCGACCGCACGTCACCCTGCTCGGCCACGTCTCGGGCGCCACGCCGCTGACCGGCGTCGACTTCAGCATCCACCCGCTCCAGACCTTCACCGGCACCGAGTCGCCCGAGGTCTTCCATGGCATCGGCGCCGCGATCGACGGGCGCACGCCGATCGCCCGCGAGGCGGCAGAGCATCTCGCCCGCGCCGTCGGCGCGCGGCCGTTCCCCGTCGACGACGCCCACCGTGCGAGCTATCACGCGGCGGCATCCTTCGCCTCGAACTTCGTCCTGACCGTACTGGATGCCGCAGAGCACCTCGCCGAGTCCGCCGGCGTTCCGGATGCCCGCGACCTGCTCGGGCCGCTGGTCCGACAGAGCGTGGACAACTGGCGCGCACGCGGCGCGAGCGAGGCCCTGACCGGCCCATCACCCGCGGCGACATCGCGACCGTCGCCCGCCAACGCGAGGCCGCCGCGCAGGCGGACCTCGACGTACTTTTCGATGCGCTCGCGGACGCGACAGGGGTGGTCGCTCGTGGTGAGCGCGTTTCGACTCAGTCGCTGCGCTCCCTCGCTCAACGAACGGAGAAGGGGTGCTCCCTCGCTCAGCGAGCGGAGAAACCCGCTGCAGGGACGAGTGGAGGAGATGCATGAAGATCCTCCGCACCATCCCCGAGGTCCGCGCCGCCGTCCGGGCCGCGCGCGCCGAGGGGCGCAACGTCGGCCTCGTCCCCACGATGGGCGCATTCCACGAGGGGCACCTCTCGCTCATGCGCGAGGCTCGTGCCCACAATGACCTCGTCGTCGTCTCCCTCTTCGTCAACCCGACCCAGTTCGCCGCCCACGAGGACCTCAGCACCTACCCGCGCGATGAGGCCCGCGATGCCGCGCTCGCCGAAGCCGAGGGCGTCGACATCCTCTTCGCCCCAGAACCGGCCGAGATCTACCCCGACGGATTCGCGACCACGATCCACGTCGCCGGAATCACCGAGGTGCTGGACGGCGCGAGCCGCGGCATCCACCATTTCGACGGAGTCGCGACCGTCGTCACCAAGCTGTTCGGCATCGTCCGCCCCGACGTGGCCTACTTCGGACAGAAGGATGCCCAGCAGGTGCTCGTGGTGCGCCGCGTCGTGCGGGACCTGGATCTCGGCGTGCGCATCGAGGCGTGCCCGATCGTCCGTGAACCCGACGGACTCGCGATGAGCTCGCGCAACGTCTACCTCGACCCGGCCGCACGCGCGCAGGCGACCGCCCTCAGCCGCGCGCTCGACGCCGCGCACGCCCGCCATGACGCCGGGGAGCGGGATGCCGCGGCGATCCGCGCCGCAGCCGCGGACGTCCTCGAGGAAGCCGGCATCACGCCGGAGTATCTCGAGCTCCGCGACGCCGAGACCCTGCAGCCGGTCGCGGACACGACCCGGGACACGCTCCTCGCCGTCGCCGCCCGCGTCGGCGCCGCCCGTCTGATCGACAACCACACCCTGAGAGGCGACGCCTGATGCGACGCACCATGCTGAAGTCGAAGATCCACCGCGCGACCATCACGGCCAGCGACCTGAACTACGTCGGCTCGATCACCGTCGACCCCGACCTGCTCGACGCCGCCGACATCCTGCCGCACGAGCAGGTGCACGTCGTCGACGTGAACAACGGCGCTCGATTCGTCACCTACACGCTCGTCGGCGAGCGGGGCTCCGGGGAGATCAAGGTCAACGGCGCCGCGGCCCGCCTCGTGCACACCGGCGATACGATCATCGTCATCTCCTACGCGGACTACTCCCGCGAAGACCTCGAAGACTACGAGCCCGTCGTCGTGCACGTCGACCGTGCGAACGCGATCGTCCGCGTGGACGACGCCGTCGGCGAGCTGGTGGCCTCGTGAGCGCGCGCCCCGCGTCGACACGGCGCCTCACGCTGCGCGATCTCTCCGCCAAGAAGGCGGCCGGCGAACCCATCGTCATGGTCACCGCGTACGACCACCCCGGCGCGCAGATCGTGGATGCCGCGGGCGTCGATGTCGTCCTCGTCGGCGACTCCGCCGCGATGACGGTGCTCGGCTACGACAGCACCGTCCCGGTCACCGTCGACGAGATGCTCATGCTCACCCAGGCCGTGCGGCGGGGTCTCGATCGCCCGCTGCTCGTCGGTGATCTGCCGTTCGGCTCGTACGAGGCATCCGATGCCCTGGCGATCGCGACGGCGCAGCGTTTCGTCAAGGAGGCCGGCGTCGACCTCGTCAAGATCGAGCGCGGCGGCACGTCGATCGATCGGGCGCGTGCGCTGGTCTCGGCCGGGATCCCGGTCGTCGGACACGTCGGCCTCACCCCCCAGACCGCCGCGTCGCTCGGCGGCTACCGCGCCCAAGGGCGCCGAGCCGATGCGGCGCTCGCCTTGATCGACGACGCCGTCGCACTGCAGGATGCCGGCTGCTCGATGCTCGTCGTCGAAGCCGTCCCCTCCGAGGTCACCGAGGCGCTCATGTCACGGCTCGAGATCCCGGTGATCGGGATCGGCGCCGGGGCGGATGCCGACGGGCAGGTGCTCGTGTTCCACGATCTGCTCGGCATCCTCGCCGGGGGAGCGGCGCGGTTCGTCAAGCGCTACGCCGACCTGCGCACCGACGCCATCGCCGGTGTCACCGCCTACGCCGATGAGGTGCGCAGCGGCGCCTATCCCGCGCCCGAGCACACCTACGCGATGGCGAGGGGCGAGGCCACGCGGCTCAAGAAGCTGCTCGACGGGCGCTGACGCAGCCGTCTGGCACCAGATCAGGACGATCGCGGCCGAATCGTCCTGATCTCGGCACAACCTCCTGATCTCCGCACGCTGTTCAGTCCCCAGCATCCTCCGGCACCCAGCGCAGCAGGTCGCCCGGCTGGCACTGCAGCACCTGGCACAGCGCATCCAGCGTCGTGAACCGCACCGCCTTCGCCCGGCCGTTCTTGAGCACCGCGAGGTTCGTCGGCGTGATCCCGATCCGCTCGGCGAGCTCGCCGACGGCCATCTTGCGGCGGGCGAGCATCACGTCGATGTCGACGATCACCGGCATCAGATCACCTCGCCCAGCTCGGAGCGCAGCGCCCGCGCCTCGTCCTCGCGTGCGATCGCCTGACGCAGCAGCGCCTTCATGACGACGACGAGCAGGGCGATCCCGCCGAGCACCAACGAGGCGCCGCAGATCAGGCCGACGATGCCCGGGGCCATGGATCCCGGCGCCAGCAGGATCGCGAGTGCCAGAGCCAGCACCGCCGCGGTCGCGAACGCCGCGATGATCGCATTGACCCATCTGAACGAGGATGCCGAGAAGATCGACCCCCGCCTCACCTTCGTCAGCAGCATCCAGACGGAGACGGCGAACACCTGCATCGTCAGGATGCCGAGCACGATGATGCCCACGAACGCGATGCGGCCCCAGAGCTCTTCCTCCGCGAGGTCGAGCCAGAGCGCCGGCACGATGAGCGCCTGCACCGCCACGGATCCCAGCACCGCCAGGGCGATCACGACCTGCAGCACCCCGATGGTCACTTTTCCCACGGTTCCGACCCTTCATCGAAGAACAATAGGAATCTATCGTTAATCGTTCGATATGGGAAGAGCCTGCGAAACCGGCGAACCCCTTCCGAAGTCGACGTCAACGACATATCGTTGACTATCGCTCACCTACGAGGAGGCATCATGAACGGTTCATTCCCCACCGGCGGATTCGGCTTCGGCCCCAACGGTCCAGGAGCATCGATCTTCGACGCGTTCGAGCAGTTCCGGCAGAGCTTCGAACCGCGTCCAGGCGGAGCATCGCGCATGGCACGCGGCGACGTCCGCGCCGCCGTCATCGCCCTGCTCGCCGAGCAGCCCATGCACGGCTACCAGATCATCAGCGAGATCTCCGATCGCACGGGCGGCGCGTGGAAGCCCAGCGCGGGCTCCGTCTACCCGACCCTGCAGCTGCTCGCCGACGAGGGCCTCATCTCCGCCGAAGAGCAGAACGGTCGCAAGACCTACTCGCTCACCGACGCAGGCCGGGCCGAAGCGGATGCCGCGGCCGACAAGCCCGCTCCGTGGGAGGCCTTCGGAGGACGCACGGCGGCGAACCTCACCGCCCTGCCCAAGGCGGGCATGGAGCTCGCCGGCGTCGCCGCCCAGGTCGCCCGCACCGGCACGCCCGATCAGGTCCAGAAGGCGGTGGACGTGCTCGACGAGGCGCGCCGTAAGCTGTACGCGATCCTCGCCGACTGATCGGAGCGTGCATGGATTCGACGTCGGATGCCGTGGACGAGACGCCGCCGCGACAGGTCGCGGCGGCGCCGTTCGCGCCGGATGCGGGGCGCGCAACGCCCGCGCACCGCGCCCGCTATCGCCGCATCGTCGGATTCGCGGCCCGCGAGTTCCTGATCGTCTGGTGGTACGAGCTCGTTCTCCCGAGGTTCGGTCTGACCTCACATGCGGACCGCACGCGCGCCGCACGCATGCAGCGCTTCGCCCGTCGCTTCCATGCGCTCGCGGTCGGGCTCGGCGGGCTCATGATCAAGGTCGGGCAGTTCATGTCGTCGCGCCTCGACGTCCTGCCGCCCGAGATCACTGCTGAACTCGAGGGCCTGCAGGACGAAGTCCCCGCTGTCGCGTTCGCCGACATCCGCGCGCTCGCCGAAGCCGAGTTCGGCGTGCCGTTGACCAGCGCGTACGCCTGGTTCGACGAGACGCCGCTGGCCGCGGCATCCCTCGGACAGGCGCACCGGGCTCGCCTGTCGGATCAGGATGCCGAGGACACCGGTCTGCGCGATGTGGTCGTCAAGGTGCAGCGACCGGGTATCGACGGGATCGTCGCCACCGACCTCGCCGCCCTGCGGCGGGTGGCGCGGTGGGCCAGCCGCATCCGCCTGGTCTCGAACCGCGTCGACGCCCCCGCTCTCGTCGAGGAGTTCGCGCAGACCTGCCGCGAGGAGATCGACTATCTGCACGAGGCCGCCGGCGCCGAGCGGTTCGCCGCGGATTTCGCCGATGACCAGCGCGTCTCGGCCCCAGAGGTCGTCTGGGAGCGGAGCACCCGCCGCGTCCTCACGCTCTCGGACGTCACGGCCATCAAGATCAACGACACCGCGGCGCTTCGGGCCGCGGGGATCGATCCGACCGAGGTGGCGAACGTGTTCGCCGACGTCATGCTCGACCAGGTCTTCACGCACGGCTTCGTGCACGCCGACCCGCATCCGGGCAACATCTTCGTGACGCCCCTGGCGTCGGATGCCGGGGGTCCCGCGTGGCGCCTCACCTTCGTCGACTTCGGGATGATGACGTCGGTTCCGGACAGCCTGCGCGCGGGCCTTCGTACGCTGGTGATCGCCGTCGCCGGTCGCGACAGCAAGGGCCTCGTCGCCGCCGCGCAGGAGATCGGCGTGCTGCTGCCGTCCGCCGATACGCGTGAGTTGGAGCGGGCGCTGACGGCCCTGTTCGCGCGCTTCGGCGGCATGGGCTTCGCCGAGCTGCGCGACGTCGATCCGCGCGAGTTCACCGGGTTCGCGACGGAGTTCACCGACACTGTGCGGGAGCTCCCGGTGCAGCTGCCGGAGAACCTGCTGCTGCTCATCCGCGCCGTCTCGCTCACCTCGGGGCTGTGCAGCGCGCTCGATCCGGCCTTCAACATCTGGGACCCGGTCGAGCCGTACGCAGCGAAGCTGCTTCAGGATGAGAGCGGCAACCTCGTGCAGGACTTCAGCCGGCAGGCGGCGGCGAACGCCGGCCTCCTGTGGCGTCTGCCGAAGCGCCTCGACGACGTCATCTCGAGCGCCGACAACGGCACGCTGTCGTTCGACACGTCCCGGCTCGAGCGGCGCCTCGATATCCTCGTCGGCATCGGGAAGCGGGTCGTCTCGGCCGTGCTGTTCATGGCGCTCGTCGTCGGCGGCGCGCTCCTGCTGATCGGCGGCGCTGCGCCGGTGCTCGGATGGGTGCTGATCGGCGTCTCCGCGCTGCCGCTGCTGCACGCCCTGTTCGGCGGGCGACGGCGCACGTAGTCGCGGCCCAGTGTCCCCGGATCGGCGCCCGCCGTCAGCCGTCGACGGACGCCGCCTCGGCCTTCGCCCCTTCGGCGGCCCCGGTGATCCGCGCGGCCATGCCGGCGAAGATCGAGCCGTGGAACGGCAGCACGGCGAACCAGTACAGGCGACCGGTGAGGCCGCGGGGGAAGAAGACTGCTCGCTGCTCGTAGCGGGCGCCCTCACCATCCGGTACCGCCCGAAGCTCGAGCCAGGCGGAGCCGGGCACCTTCATCTCGGCGCGCAGGCGCAGCAGCCCGCCGCTGGCAGCATCCGGCTCCTCCACGGCCTCGACGCGCCAGAAGTCGATCGCGTCGCCGATGCGCGCGCGACTGCGGCTGCGGCGCCCTCGTCGCAGACCGACGCCGCCCATCAGGCGGTCCATCCAGCCGCGCACCGCCCAGAGGAACGGCGACGAGTACCAGCCGTTCTCACCGCCGATGCCGACGATCACGCGCCAGAGCTCATCCACCGACGCCTGGGTTCTGAGAGACCGGGCGTCGGTGAAGACGGTGCGGCCCGCCCACTCAGGGTCGGTCGGCAGCGGG
Source organism: Microbacterium sp. NPDC056234 (assembly GCF_042267585.1). Classification (NCBI taxonomy): domain Bacteria; kingdom Bacillati; phylum Actinomycetota; class Actinomycetes; order Micrococcales; family Microbacteriaceae; genus Microbacterium; species Microbacterium sp. NPDC056234. Next base: position 189,132 of record NZ_JBHJTE010000001.1, on the reverse strand, counting down.
TCGCTCGGCGCGCCCGAGACCTCGGCATCCTGCCAACTGGTCTCCACGCTGTCGGCGTCGACGCGTCCGAGCGCGAGCCGCACCGCTGTCCGATACGGGGTGAGGCCGCCGTCGGGCGGCGCGATGAGCGCGTCGATGTCGTCGTTCTTGACGACGCACTCGTTCTGCAGCGAGGCGACGAGGGGGCGCGCGATCGAGCGGGGGACGGGCGTCACGAGGTTCACCCAGTGCGAGGCGAGCTCGGGGGTCAGGACGGGGAGGGCCGCGATGCCGCGCTGCGGGAGGCCGGCCTCGACGGCATATCCGTTCATCATCTGCCCGTATCGCAGAACGTCCGGTCCGCCGATGTCGACCGTGCGGTTCACGCTCGCCTCGACCCGCGCTGCGCCGAGCAGGTAGTGCAGGACATCGCGGATCGCGATCGGCTGGATGCGGTTGCGCACCCACTTCGGCGCCGGCATGTACGGCAGCACTTCGGTCAGATGCCGGATCATCTCGAACGACGCGGAACCCGATCCGATCACGACGCCGGCCTGCAGCACGAGCGTCGGCACACCGGAATCGAGGAGGATTTCGCCGACCTCGACGCGTGAGCGCAGGTGCGGCGACAGCTTCACGTCGTCCGGGTGCAGGCCGCCGAGGTAGACGATGCGGCGCGCACCGGCATCCTTCGCGGCCTCGGCGATCGTGGTGGCCGCGCGCTGGTCCGCATCCTCGAAGCCCTTGCCGGCGCCCATCGAGTGGATCAGGTAGTAGACGACGTCGACGTCCGCCATCGCGGTGCGGACGGCATCCACGTCGTCAGCCGAACCCTCCACGATCTCGCAGTCCGGTCCCCACGGGAAGGATGCCGCGCGTGCGGCATCGCGGGCGAGCACCCGCACGTGGTAGCCGGCGTTCAGCAAGCGCGGTGTCAGGCGGCCGCCGATGTAGCCGGTCGCACCGAGGACGAGCGCGCGGGGTGCGCTGCCGTCTTCGCGGGGGAGAGCGCGCAGTGCGTTCTCGCGGCCGGTGGGCTGGGTGAGCTCGGTCATGTCCTGAGCGTAGGCGGCGGCCGTCGAGTCGGCGACGCGGTTGCGTTCGATTCCGATCTGTGGTTGCCGGACGGTTCACCGCTCTGCCACATGTACGCTTGTACGCATGGCTTCTGCACCCGCCCCGGACGGCGCGACGCGACGCGCACGCATCGCCGTCTCGGCGCTGTTCCTGACGAATGGCGCGCTGTTCGCCAACATCCTGCCGCGCTACCCCGAGATCAAGGCCGCCCTGGGGCTGGACAACATCGCCTACGGAGTCTCGGTGGCGGCTTTCCCGGCCGGTGCGATCGTCGCGGGGCTCGCCGCCGCCGTCCTGATCCGGCGCCTCGGCTCGGCGCGCGTCGCGGTGATCGGCACGGTGCTCACCGGTCTCGGGTTGCTGTCCGCGGCCTTCGCGCCGTCCGCGGTGCTGTTCGCCCTCGCGCTCTTCCTCGGCGGGGCATCGGATGCCATCACCGACGTCGCGCAGAACGCCCACGGCCTTCGGGTGCAGAAGCGCTACGGGCGCTCGATCATCAATTCCTTCCACGCGATCTGGTCGATCGGCGCCGTCCTCGGCGGCGGCATGGCGGCCGCGGCGATCGCCTTGCGCGTTCCCGTCGGCATCCATCTGTCGATCTCGACCGCGGTGTTCGCGTTGGTCGCCCTCGTCGCGCTGAGATTCTGCCTGCCCGGACGCGACGAAGAGGCGGTCGAGGATGCCGTGGCCCATGTCCCCGAGATCCAGGGGGCCGTGCGTCGAGGCGTCAGCCCGCGCACCGTGTGGATGCTCGTCGCCCTCACCCTCATCGCGATGGCGGGCGCTGTCGCCGAAGATGCGGGGAACACGTGGGCGACGCTCTACCTGTCCGAGTCGCTCGGGGCGCCGGCGGCGATCGCGTCGCTCGGATTCATCGCGCTCGTCGGGGCGCAGTTCATCGGACGCCTGCTCGGCGATGGCCTGGTCGACCGCTTCGGTCAGCGCGCTGTCGCCCGGGTCGGCGGGCTCATCGCTGCGGTCGGCATGGGCTTCGCGCTGGCCTTCCCGAGCGTGCCTGGGACGATCGCCGGGTTCGCGGCGGTCGGGTTCGGCATCGCGACGCTGATCCCGGCGGCGATGCACGCGGCCGACGAGCTCCCGGGGCTCCGGCACGGCGTCGGGCTCACCGTGGTGTCGTGGCTGCTGCGACTGGGGTTCCTGCTGTCACCGCCGTTCGTCGGGTTCATCGCCGAGACGGTCAGCCTGCAGGCGGGGCTCCTGGTCGCACCGATCGCCGGACTGGTCGCGTTCGCGCTCGCCGGCGTGCTGGAGAAGCGCCCCGCCTCGCGTTGATGTCACTCTGTCTGCTCGGTTTCGGCCGATTCGGAGCAGGCAAATGAAATGAACGTCGTTGGACGCGCAGCTGTACCCGGGAACAGGCGTCTGACGGGTGCGGACGAGAGTTCAGCGCCGAGCGTCGGCCGCGGCGATCCCGGCCCGCATCGTCTCGCGATCCGCGGCATCCCACGGCCCCGATGCCGCCAGCGGGATCTCGGTCATGAAGCGGCGCTGGTCCTCGGGGATGCGGGTGACCAGGGCATCCGGATCCGACCCGGCCGTCGCGTACAACGCCGGGCCGTCCGCGTAGAACGGGTCGGTCATCACGAGCCTGCCGTCGGAGCCGCGCATCACGTTCGACGGGTTGTCATCGATCGGGCCGCACCAGGGCAGCTCGGCGATCGCGCGGGCGTGGATCCCTCGCAGGATGCCGGTGAGCTCGACGACGCTCTCGTCTTCGTCCGCGATGAGGCGGTGCAGGCCTGCAGCATCCGCGGGGTCGACCGGGTGCAGGCGCTCCATGAGCATGAGGTCTCCGCCGCCGACGAGCCGGTGGTGCGCGAACAGCCGCGGCACGAGCAGCGTGTGCTCGGCGCGGCGGTAGAGCTCGGCCGTGTACGCCCCCGTCGGGTCGAACGGGCTGATGCGGGCGACCGTCTGTCCGTCCGGCGACAGCAGCGCGAAGGCCCAGTCGCCGGCGCCGATCCGTGACCATCCGGCGTCCGTGAAGACGCGCTCGACGTCGCGGTGATCGGCGTCGGCGGCGAGGTCGGGGATCGGCGTGCTCATCGACCCAGTCTCCAACATCTCCGACCCGAGGGCGCCGGATGGGCGAGTGCTCACGCCCCGCGTGCGCTGGTGAGCGGCGACGGCGACGGCGTCTGTGTCTACGGGTGCGCCCTGCAAGCCGCCAGGGTGACCGGCTCGCGACTAGAGCAAGCGCGAGCGGTACGTGCCGGGTGAGGTGCCGCATCGCTTCGTGAACTGCGCGTAGAAGCTGCTCTGGGAACCGAAACCGGCAGCGTGTGCGACCTCGCTCGCTGTCATGGTCGTGGTCACCAACAGACGCTGCGCCTCCGCCACGCGGCAGCGGATGAGGTATTCGGCGATCGTCGAGCCGACTGCTCTGCGAAAGAGCGTCGTCGCATAGTGGGGGTTCAAGTTCGCGGATGCGGCGATGTCCACGACCGAGATCTGCTTGCGAAAGTTCTCCACCGTGAATCGCGCCATCTCTGTGACGCCGCGCATCGAATCGGCCGAGACGTTCGGATTGCCGGATGCCGCGGCAGAAGCCTTCTCGCCGCTGTGGCGTTGCCAGTGGAGGACGCGACGGATGAGTGCCTGAATCTCGAGCAGCGCAATCGTCTCGAGGCCGTCGACGCCCATCTCCTGCTGCCACGAGACGAACATGGCTTCCATATCGCGAGCGATGGTCGTCGCCGGGACGATGATGGGCTGGCTCAGTAGCACCTCGCTCAGGTCCGACATGGGGAGATTCCAGCCCAGCACGGTCGTGAGGGGAACCTGAATCCAGCACATGTCCCCGTCCGCTCCGGCGTCGGTGGCGACGAGGCGATGCGGGGTCGCACCCCAGAACACCGCCAGCGATCCGGCCGGCACGGAGGCGCGCGTCCCGCCGAACTGGTAGTCCAGTGCTCCCTGCAGGACGATGTTGATCTCGAGGTCGTCATGGCGGTGGGGCAGGGGCATCACCGGCGCCGCGCCACGGTGGAACCAGAGCCGCGTCCGGTCAGTGACGATCGCGCTGTCGCCGTAAAGCTCGGGTGCTTCGCGAGCGTTCATTTGGCCAGTCTATGGACCGAACTGAGAATTCAGGAAGGTCAGCCAGGAAAGAAGGAAGTCTTGCCCGATTTCGAACTTTAGGCTCGCCGTATGACGGCAACGACGCGCACTCCCAAGATCACCATCATCGGCGCGGGGGGATTCGTCTTCCCGTTCCGCCTGATCGGCGACATCCTCAGCTTCCCGGCCCTGCAAGGGAGCACGCTCGCCCTCATGGATCTCGATGCGGACCGTGTTCACCGCACGGCGACCGCCGCGCGGGAGCTCATCGCCCACCACGGGCTCGACGCGACCGTCATCGAGACCACCGATCGTCGCGAGGCTCTCGCCGATGCGGACTTCGTCATCATCACCTTCCAGGTCGGTGGCATCGACGCCTATCGCTGGGACGTCGAGATCCCGCGCCGGTACGGAGTCGACCAGGCCGTCGGCGACACCGTCGGCCCCGGAGGCGTGTTCCGATTCCTGCGTTCAGTGCCGGCGTACGAGGCGATCGCCGCGGACGCGCTCGAACTGTGCCCGAATGCGCAGTTCATCAACTACGCCAATCCGATGGCGATGGCGACGGCGTTCCTGAACGCGAAGGGGCTCAACACCGTCGGCCTGTGTCACAGCGTGCAGGGCACCACCCGCATGCTGGCACGAACTCTGGGTGTCCCGTACGAGGAGGTGTCCTTCCTGTCGGCCGGGATCAACCACCAGGCGTGGATCCTCGAGTTCTCGCGGGCCGGTGAGGATCTGTATCCGGAGTTGCGTCGCGTCATGTCCGAGCGTCACCGTGTCGGAGTTGCGGCCGGCGGACTCGAGGAGGACGACGGCGACCACAGCGAGGCCGCCGAGGGGATGAGCACCTACGAGGGAGGCAACGAGCAGGTGCGTACCGCCCTCATGAACGCCTTCGGTTACTTCGAGACGGAATCCAGCCACCATGCGTCGGAGTATGTCCCGTACTTCCGGAAGGACCCGGAGACGGTGCTGGAGTTCATTCCCGAGCGCTGGGACTACTACGAGATCTGTCTCGCCCACGATGAGAAGGGGGACATCGATGAGCAGCTGGAGCGGTTGAAGGCCGAACTCTCGCCGTCGCTCGAGTATGGCGCCAGCATCGTGAACGCGGCGATCACCGGTGTCCCGGCAGTCGTCTACGGCAACGTGCCGAATGCGAGGGGGCTCATTCAGAACCTTCCTGCTGACGCGTGCGTCGAGGTGCCGTGCGTCGTGGATCGCAGCGGCGTGCAGCCCACGGCGATCGGCAGCCTCCCGCCGCAGCTCGCGGCCCTGAACCGCACCAACATCGGCGTGCAGAGCCTCGCCGTGCATGCGGCCCTCAGCGGGAATATCGAGCACATCTATCACGCGGTGGCGCTCGACCCGCTGACGGCGGCGAAGCTCACTCTCGATCAGATCCGCGCGATGACCGATGAGCTCCTTCTCGCCCATGACGCGCTGCTTCCCGCATCGCTTCGTCTGGGAGCGTGACGCCGCGCTGAGTCCGATCGTGCGGGCCGCCTCGGCGCGCTCCTGACAAGAAACCTCTTGACACGGCATCCGCCTCGCCGTAACGTACAACCAAATGGTTGCACAAACAGAACTGAGTGAAGCGGAGATCGACCGTGTGTTCCACGCACTGGCGACGTCGACGCGGCGTGACATCCTGCGCAGGACGATCGAGCAGGAGCAGTCCGTCTCGGCCCTCGCCGCCGAATACGACATGTCGTTCGCGGCCGTCCAGAAGCACGTCGCCGTGCTCGAGGCCGCGCACCTCATCATCAAACGCGCCGAGGGACGCGAGCGGCTGGTCCGCGCCGACCCCGCGATGATCGCCCGCGCCAGGGTGCTCCTCGCCCGCTACGAAGAACTCTGGCGGTCGCGCGTCGCCCGTCTCGACGACCTGCTCGCCGAAACAGAACCGCCCGCACGAAACGAACCACGACACGAAAAAGGAGATTGACATGCCCGTCACCGACGTCGTCACCGACGCAGACAACCTCACCATGACCGTCATCGCGGACTTCGCCGCGCCCGTCGAGCGGGTGTGGTCCGCCTACAGCGACCCGCGCCAGCTCGAGCGCTTCTGGGGTCCCCCCGGATGGCCGGCGACCTTCACCGCCTTCGACCACACGGTCGGCGGGCGCGCGCACTATCGGATGAACGGGCCGCACGGCGAGACGCCGGCGGGCCTGTGGGAGTTCCTCTCCATCGAAGCCCCGCACCGGTTCGAGATCCTGGACAGCTTCGCCGACGACAACGGCGAGCCGCTCGACGAGCCGCCCGCGACGCGGATGACCTTCGAATTCGAGTCGACGGACGCCGGCACAAGGATGGTGACCACGAGTCGGTTCCCGACGGCCGACGCACTGGAGCAGCTCGTCGGAATGGGCATGGTCGAGGGCCTGAAGCTGGCGATGTCGCAGCTGGACGTCGTGCTGCAGGACCTCCGCGAGTACGCCCAGGGCAAGGGCACGCAGGTCGATCTGCTCGACGACACCCACGTCCGCATCACGCGGCTCATCAACGGACCGCGCGATCTCGTCTGGCGCGCGCACCACGACCCCGAGCTCGTGAGCCAGTGGATGCTGGGCCCGGACGGCTGGGAGATGACGGAGAACATCGTGGCCACCGAGGTCGGTGCGTCGCATCGGACGTCGTGGGCACCGGTCGGCGACACCGAGGGCGAGCCGTTCGGCTTCGAGGGCGAGGTGCTGGTGTTCGATCCGCCGCGTCGTTCGGTCACGACCGAGCGGATGCAGGGGATGCCGACCGAGACGCTCAACGACCTCAATCTCTACGAGGAGGACGGGGTCACCCTGATCACGCTGTTCATCGAGTATCCGGACAAGGAAACCCGCGACATGATCCTCGCCACCGGCATGGCCGACGGCATGGAGGCATCGTACGCGCGGCTCGAGAGCACGCTGCTCACCGTCTGACCAGCGCGCCTCAGAGGCCGGTCGTCCCCTGCGCGGGGCGGCCGGCTTCTGCGTCCGGCACAGTCGATCTGCGAGACCGCGCGTCCTGGTAGGCGATGGTCGCGACGATACCGATGAGCAGGATCAGCTCGAACGCGTTCGTGGCGGCTCCGCTGGGGATCGGGATCGGGATGGCGCTGCCGACCACCATGATGACCGTGACGACGGTCAGCCACGGCCAGCCCTGGCGGATCCAGATGCCGATGCCCGCCACGAGCAGCGCGGCCGCGACGACCAGCACCATGAGGGGCGGCCCTGCTGCGGCGTTCGTGTCGTCGTAGCTCAACGTGCCGTACTCGCGCACCGGCTCGAGGGAAACCTGCGACGCACCGACGGCGATCTCATAGGCCACGAGTGCAAGGGTGATCAGGATCGCGAGGACGACCGCTGCCGGGCGCGCAGCCCACCGCACACCCGCCCGGACCAGGATGCTCCACGCCACGAGGACGAGCAGCGGAGTGGCCAGGGCATGGATCCAGAACCGCGCCCCGTTCGCCGTCTCCAGCGCCGCGCCATCGCCGATCATCGCGCCGAATCCGAGGATCGCGTTGTCGTAGACGAGTCCGAGCACGACGAGCAGGACCAGGTCCGAGACCACCGGGCGGCCTCGGCGGCCGAGCAGGATCACACCCCAGACGAGGAGTGCCAGGTAGGCGGCGGCGAAACCCAGATACAGGATGCTGTCCACGATCATCTCCTCCGTTGACCACCCACGGTACGTGCTGCACGGGAATGCCGCGTGACGGTTGACACCGCGACGCCGACGTGGGATCGCGTCCGGCGGACGGCTCTGGCGGGTTCGCATCCGACCGCCGCATCGACGTACGGTGGACCGATGATCGATTGGACCTCCTGGACCGGAACAGCCGTCGCCATCGCCATCGCTCTGCTCGCCGCCGTCATCGCCGTCGTGCTGACGCGCCTCATCGCGGCGATCCTGAGCCGCAAGGTGCCCTGGGTGGCGGACCTCGATCGCCGCATCCGTCGGGCCTGGGCGGCGGTCTGTCTCGTCGTGGCGCTGTGGATCGCCTGCGCGATCTCCGAACCCGTGGGTGAGCAGTGGTGGCCGGGGGTCTCGCGGCTCTTCCTGATCCTCACGATCCTCTTCGGCGCCTGGCTCATCGCCGCGCTCGTGTCGTTCGGATTCGAGCGTCTCCTCCTGCGCAACGACACCACCCTCGTCGGGGCCGACATGCGTCGACGCCGGACCCAGGTGATCGTGATCCACCGGCTCGTGCTGGTGCTCATCGGCGTGGCCGCCGTCGGTACGGCACTGTTCACGTTCCCCGAGCTGCGCGTCGTCGGCACGAGCCTGCTCGCATCGGCCGGAATCGTCAGCATCATCGCGGGTCTCGCCGCCCAGTCGATCTTCGGAAACCTCATCGCCGGCATCCAGATCGCCTTCACCGACGCGATACGCGTCGGCGACGTGGTCGTCGTCGAGGGCGAGTGGGGCACGATCGGCGAGATCAACCTCTCGTACGTCGTCGTCTATATCTGGGATGAGCGCCGGCTCGTGGTGCCCTGCAGCTACTTCACCACCAACCCGATCGAGACCTGGACCCGCCATTCGGACAAGATCCTCGGCACCGTCTACATGGAACTCGACTGGCGCGTCCCGATGGATGCCGTGCGCGAGAAGTTCCTCGAGATCGTCGACGCATCCCCGACGTGGGACCGACGCTCCGCCGGCGCCGTCGTGACCGATTCCGTGGGCGGAAACGTCACCGTGCGATTCGTGATGTCGGCGAAGGACTCCTCCGACCAGTGGGACCTGCGCTGCCAGGTGCGCGAGAAGCTGATGACGTGGCTGCAGCAGGAGCACCCCGAGGCGTTGCCGCGCACCCGCGTGCTCGTCGACGCACCGGCGGTCGAATAGGACGACCGGTCGGCGTCGGCGAGCGTCAGATCAGGCGGCGCAGCGCCTCTTCCAGAGACACTCCCTGCGCGTCGGCGCGATCGCGCAGGCGCGAGTGCTCGGCCGGAGTGAGCGAGATGCGCAGGTCGATCGCCTCGGCGGCGGGGGAGTCGAGCCCTGCGAGCAGATCGGAGGCCTCGGCCCAGAGCGGCGCGGCCAGGGATGCCGCTGCCGCGGGCGACGGAGCGGATGCCGCGGCGACGGCTGCCGTATCGGATGCCGCGGTGCGGCGTGCGGGGGCGGTCCGGTCGACATCCGTGGTCGTGCTCGCGCCGGATGCCGTGGTCGTCGCGCCGGCGGCGACGGCCGCCGAACCGGCGACGGCGGCTCCGGCATCCGATGCCCGTGTGAAACCGGGCCCTCGGCGGGGCTCGATCTTCGCCTGGTACGCCTTCGCCGCGGCGTTCGCGCGCTCGTCTGCGGCCTCATTCAGGGCATGCCCCGCGTGACCCTTCACCCAGGAGAACGACACGTCACGACCGCGCATCGCCTCGTCGAGCGCCTCCATGAGGTCGCGATTGAGCACGGGACCGCCGTCGGACTTGCGCCATCCGCGGCGCTTCCACCCCGGCATCCACTTGGTGATCGAGTCGATGACGTACTTGCTGTCGCACTCGATCACGAGCTTCTCGTCCGTGCCGGCCGTCGCGCGCAGCAGCTCGAGCACGGCCTGCAGCTCGCCCTGGTTGTTGGTGCCGTGCGGGGATCCGCCGGCGGCCCAGTTCGCGTCGTCGATGTACCAGGCCCAGCCGTTCGGGCCGGGGTTGCCCAGTGCTGAGCCGTCTGCGGCGGCGGTGATCGTCATCCTTCGAGCGTAGCCGCGCCCGGATGCGGTGCCGGGCGCGGCGGATCGGGCGCGGCGGATCAGGCGCGGCGGAAGGTGAAGTAACCCGCCACGGCACCGTGGTTCACGACGCCCTCACCGGTGCCGAAGATGCGGGCGGACGTCGTCGCCCCGCTTTCGACGAAGGTGTAGCCGGTGTGCTCGAGCCGCCAGCCGGCCTTCTCGACCTCGCCGAGGAAATAGCCGATGGTGTCGTCGGTCGACATCATGTTGCCGGCGGATCCCCACGAGGACGACTCACCCGTGAGCAGGCTCACGTCCAGCTGCAGGTGCAGCAGCAGGTCGCCACGGGTATGGACGTCCTTGGCATGCTGCAGAAGACGGGTGGCCACATCGGCTGTGGGCATGAAATCCCCCTCGGTCTCGGTCGGACGGTCTGGATCGGCACCAGCGTAGTCGGGTCAGCCCCACTCGATCGCGATGACCGTCGTGCGCTGGATGCCGCCGTCGACCGGCGTCTCGTATCGCACCGGCATCCCGGGGTGGGCGACCGAGAACCAGAACGCGGTCGGCTCGGCATCCGCGGAGTCCCGCACGTCGTACCTCAGGCAGTCGACCCGACCGATCGGCAGGTCGAGCGTCTCGGACGAGAGCACGGTCCGATCGGAAGGGAATGCGGCGTGCCCCTGCAGCTCGGTCCATGTGACCCGACCGCTTGAGATCTCCCCTTCGACGATCCCGGTCGGACCCGACGCCCAGCGATCCAGGGTCGCGCCCTCGGCATCCGTCTCGCGGAAGCGGTTGACGCGAAGAGATCGTGACCCGTCCGGGTTCTCGATCTGGATCCGGATGGTCTTGCCGCCGCCGGTCGCCCGACGGATCTCCTCCGCGGTGAACGGGGTCGGCAGGAGTCCAGGGCCGAGGACGTGCGCCTCGGGATCAGCGTCGATCATGAAGCCATTCTGCCCGCTGCGGATCAGAATCCCGGCGCGCCTTCCTCGGCGAGGAAGGACTCCAGGAGCTCGCGACCGTCGATCGCCGCGAATGAGCGGCAGTCGTAGAGCGGCCGATTCGTCTCCTCATCCCGGAACGCGTCGGCATATCCCAGCGCCGGGATCTCACGGAGCAGGGAATCCAGGTACTGGGCATCGACGAGGTCCCAGCTGTTCGAATGGAAGCAGTACTCGAACGACGAGATCGACCGTTCTTCGAGGGCGGTATCGGCCTCGTGGATAGCCAGCGCGATGTCGACCGCCGAGTACTCCGGCGTTCGCGGCACGAGGTCGATGAAGATCCTCTGGCACAGGCCCTCGCAGGGTTTGGCGTCGGCTCGGACGCTCGCATCCAGCCCGTCCTGCACGTCGGAGACGCGTTCCGAGATCTGCGCCAGCGCTTCGTCGTCCAGGGGCTCCGGCATGCCGAGGACACTGCACCCCGCCAGGGCGACGGCGAGCGCGGGGAGCGCGGGGAGCAGAAGGAGATGCCGTATCGAGTCGCGCGTCACAGGAACATCAGATCACGAACGGGCGCCATCTGCGGCTCGTCATCCCTCCGGGGGCGAACCGACGATCCGGTCCACGGCTTCGCGGATCACGGCACGATCCAGCGGCGCGACGTCCAGGGCGCTGTGGATGCTGATGCCCTCGATCGTCGCATCGAGAAGTCGAGCGGTCGCCGGATCGAAGTGCCGCTCGAGTACGACGCGGCTGCGCGCCATCCACGCGCTGGTCAGCTCGCGGTAGCGTTCGTCGCGCGCCGCCAGCGTATACAGCTCGTGCGAGAGGACGAGTTCGCGATGGCCGGCGAACACGTCGTGCTGGATGAGGTCGACCACGGCATCCTTCGCCTGTTCGCGGGTCATGTCGTGTCCGAGCCGAACCTCGAATCCCTCCGCGATCGAGTGGGAGAAGCGCGTGAAGGCCTCGCGCAGCAGGGCGTCCATGCCGTCGAAGTGATACGTCATCGAACCCAGCGGCACACCGGCCGCCTCGGCGACGCGGCGGTGGGTGGTTCCGGCGACACCGCGTTCGGCGATCACTTCGAGACACGCGTCGATGATCCGGTCGCGGCGTTCGGGGTCGTACCGGGGGTTCGTCGCCATCAGATGCTGCCGAGGAGGTTATCCTGCATGCGTACGATTGTACACATGGCGCCGCGCGCGGATCAGAGTGTGGGTGGCTCGCCGTCGCTGTGGTCGGAGGCCTCGGGTGACGGGGGCGGGACGGGGAACACGATCGATTCCACCGAGCCGCCCAGGCCGACGCTCAGGGCGTCGATGCCGGCAGGGGGCAGGACATCGACGGCATCCGATTCGGCGGGCTCTCCCGGAAGCGCGGCCCAGGCGCCTTTGTCCTCAGGGCCCTGCGTGAACATTCCCATGGGTCCATTGTGCGCCCGGCAGGCGGCTCAGTAGTCGGCGATGACGATCTTCTTCTGCTTCATCATCGTGTCGTAGGCGCCAGGGCGCTCCATGAGCTCGCCCATGTTCTCGGGGACGATCTGCCAGCTGACCCCGTAGCGGTCGGCGAGCCAGCCGCACTGCTCGGCCTCGGGAACCGCACTGAGCGCCTCCCAGAGCCGATCGATCTCCGTCTGGTCCGCGCAGCGCACCTCGAGGGAGACGCCGCAGTCGAACGCGAAGTCCTGCGCGACGGCGGAGTCCATCATCGCGAAGGGCTGACCGGCCAGCTGGAACTCTCCGAACATGACGTCGCCTGCGGCAGCGGGTCCTGTCGGCTCCGGATACTCGGCGATGAATCCGAGGCTCGCCTCCTCGAACAGCGAGACGTAGAACTCGGCGGCCTCCTGCGCCTTGCCCTGCACCGGTCCGCTGAACATCACCTGCGGGATCACGAACGGGCGCGGCCCGCCCTCCGGATCGGTGAGGATGAGCTGCCAGCTGACGCCGAAACGGTCCTCGACCCAGCCGTAGCGCCGACTGAACGGATACTCTCCGAGATCCATCAGCACGCGTCCTTCGCTCGACAGCCCCTTCCAGGTCTCGTCGAGGGCTCGTCGTGCGGCGTCGGCGTCATCGTCGAAGGCGAGCGGGTCGAAGTTCAGCATGAACGAGATCGAGGGATTCGGGCGGAACTCGTCGCCGGCGTTGATGAGTGCGATCTGGTAGCCGTCGACATCGAGGTCGAGCACCAGAGTGTCGCCCGCGAATTCGGACTGCCAGTCGGGGACGTCATCCGGATATCGTGCGCTGACCCTCGCACTCGTGCGGGGGAGCACCTCGCTGTAGAAGCCACCGGCCTCGTCGGCGTCGCGATTGAACCAGAGATTGGGGACGATCTTCTGCGCCATGACTTCTCCGTCGTTCGATGTGATTCCAGAGTGCGCCAGCGGAACCCCCGTGGTAAGGGGCTGGCCGTCAACCCGCCGAGCGGACGGCGTCGACGAGCGTGCGCCACGGACCCACGAGGTCGGGTTCGGGCAGCTTCTGCTCCAGCTTCTGCTCGGGCGTGCGGGCACGGATGCTCCACACGAAGCGGTCGGCGCCGCGCGACGCCGATCGGCCGGGCGAGGGCTCAGGGGAGGGCTCGGGGGTCGGTTCGGGTTCGGGAGTCGATGGGGAGGACGGCCCGGAGTCGCGTGCGACGGGTGGTTCGTCGGAGCCGGTCGAGCCCTCGCGGATCGTCGTGTCCTGTCCGGCGTCGTCGTGGAACGCGTGATCCCATGGGCACGCGTCGACCAGCACGAGCCATCGGTCGGCGTCGTCCGATCCGGCTTCCACCCGCCACTGTCGTTGCAGACCGGCGAAGCCGCCGGTGCGCACGACGACGATGGTCACGACGTCATCGTGGTGCTGAGCGCTCATCCTCATATACGCCGACCGTCCTCCACGCTGTGCGGACGGCGGTCGTCACCTCCGATTCCTCACCGTACAACTCGGTCGCGGCATCCGCAGTGGCATCTGCGAACGTTCGGAAGTCCGCGGTGCTCGACAGGCCACCGGTCAGCGCCCGGTACCAGACCTGCCCCGCCCGCTCCCAGGCGTGCCCACCGAGCGCCCGTGCCGTCAGGGCGAAGGCGCGATTCGGGATGCCGGAGTTGATGTGCACCCCGCCGTTGTCCTCGGTCGTGTTCACGAAGTCGCGCATGTGCGCGGGCTGCGGGTCCTTGCCGAGCTCGTCATCGTCGTAGGCGGTGCCCGGCTCGAGCATGTTGCGCAGCGCGACGCCCTGCACCTCGTCGGTGAAGATGCCTTCTCCGACGAGCCAGTCGGCCTGATCCGCGGTCTCGCCCGCAGCGTACTGCTCGGTGAGCGCCCCGAGCACGTCCGCGATGGACTCGTTGAGCGCGCCGGACTGGCCCTGATAGGTGAGATCGGCGGTGTGCTGGATGACGCCGTGCGCCAGCTCGTGCCCGATCACGGAAAGGGCGCCGGTGAAGCCGCGGAAGACCTCGCCGTCTCCGTCGCCGAAGACCATGCGCTCACCGTCCCAGAAGGCGTTGTCGTAGTCGAGGCCGTAGTGCACGGTGGCGTCGAGCGGGGCGCCGGCATCGTCCAGCGAGTTGCGGGAGAAAGCGGCGAGCAGCAGTTCGAAGGTCGCGCCGAGTCCGTCGAAGGCCTCATTGACCGCCACGTCTTCGACCGGACCTTCGTCCTCGGCGCGGACGATGACGCCCGGAAGCGTCTCGGTGTTCTGTGCATCGCTGATCGTGCGGTTCGGGGCATCCGAGAGTTCGGCGACGAGCGAGCCGTCCTCGTCGATCGACAGGTTGATGCGTCCGCGGAAGGCGGGGCGTCCGGCGAGGAGAGTCTGCCGCGCGGCATCGGCAGCGTGGGGGAAGCGCCCCGATTCGGCAAGGCGGGCGAGCAGATAGGCGGGAACGATGCCGGGCGATGTTGTGCTCATGACAACGACCGTACGCCCGACCGGGGACATACAGGTGTCTCGCGTAAAATCGGCGTAATGACCGATGCCTCTGACCCCCTGCTGGACTCCGGCATCGACCCCGCGGACCTCGAGACGACGCTGCGTGTGCTGGCCAGGCTGCACGAGGTCGACCAGGAGCACCCCGACTACATCGCGGTGCGCCGCGGCACGGCAGCCATGTTCAAGGCGGCCAAGCGGGTGCGTCGCAAGGAGATCCGCGACGCGATCGCGGACGCCGACAAGGCCGTCGTCGCCAACACCGCCACCGGCGCGCCCGACCGGATCGACGACGAGACGCGCGGTATTCCGCTCGCGGCATCGACCGAGGCTCCGACCGCAGGGACTCTGCTCAAGCCGCGCAACTGCTACATCTGCAAGCAGCCGTACACCGTCGTGGACGCGTTCTACCACCAGCTGTGCCCCGAGTGCGCGCGGTTCAGTCACGCGCGACGGGATGCCAGGACGGACCTCGCCGGCCGCCGCGCGCTGCTCACCGGCGGGCGTGCCAAGATCGGCATGTACATCGCGCTGCGGCTGCTGCGCGACGGCGCGCACCTGACCATCACCACCCGGTTCCCGCGCGACGCGGTGCGCCGATTCACCTCGCTGCCGGATTCCGCCGAGTGGCTGCATCGTCTGCGCATCGTCGGCATCGACCTGCGCGATCCGGCACAGGTGATCGGTCTCGCGGATTCGGTCGCGGCGCAGGGGCCGCTGGACATCCTCATCAACAACGCGGCGCAGACCGTGCGACGCTCGCCGGGTGCGTACTCGCTGCTGGCGGATGCCGAGCTGCAGCCGCTTCCGGACGGTCCGCTGCCCGAGATGGAGACGTTCGGTCACACCGCAGACCCGCACCCGCAGGCCCTGCAGGCATCCGTGGATGCGCATCCGCTGCTGTCGGTCGCGGCGCTCGCAGGGACCGTCGCCGAGCAGGGTGGTCAGGCCCTCACCGCCGAGGACCTCGCGAAGCTCGCGATGGCCCCTGGTTCGTCCTCGCTGGAGAAGCACGTCGACGGCAGCGCGATCGACGCCGGAGGGCTCGTGCCGGACGTCAACCGCACGAACAGCTGGGTGCAGTCGATCGACCAGGTCGATCCGCTCGAGATGCTCGAGGTGCAGCTGGCCAACACGACCGCTCCGTTCCTGCTCATCAGCAGGCTCAGGGCGTCGATGGCGGCATCCGATTTCGACAAGAAGTACATCGTCAACGTGTCGGCGATGGAGGGTCAGTTCTCCCGCCGATACAAGGGACCGGGGCACCCGCACACGAATATGGCGAAAGCGGCATTGAACATGCTCACGCGCACGAGCGCTGGCGAGATGTTCGAGGCCGACCGCATCCTCATGACCGCTGTCGACACCGGTTGGATCACGGACGAGCGCCCGCACTACACGAAGGTGCGCCTTGCGGAGGAGGGTTTCCACGCGCCGCTCGACCTGGTCGACGGCGCAGCGCGCGTGTACGACCCGATCGTGCAGGGCGAGGCCGGCAACGACCTCTACGGCGTCTTCCTCAAGGACTACAAGCCGAACCCCTGGTGAGGCCGGCGCGGGCGTTCGCGTCCGGGGTGGAGCGGATTCGCAGTCGCCGAGCGGCGCCAGACGGCGAGCGTCGTCAGTGCGCCTGCGGGGCCAGGTTGGCCGTCGCCCAGCGGCCGAGCTGGTCGAGGATGGGAAGCAATCCTCGTCCGCTCTCGGTGAGCTCGTAGGACACCGAAACCGGAGGGCCGGCCTCCACGGTGCGGGCGATCAGCCCCGTCTGCGCGAGTTCGCTCAGACGGTCTGACAGCACGGTGTCACTGATGCCGTCGACGGCGCGGCGCAGCGCCGCGAAGGATGACCGGCCGCCCCCGAGGGTGGCCACGATCATGCCGTTCCAGCGCTTTCCGAGCACGCTGAACGCCAGAGTGACTGCGGCATCGCAGACGTGGACGCTCACCTCGGTCTCGGGCATGCCCCCCAGTCTAGCGTGCTAACCTGTTCGCAGTTGCTAAGAAAAGCAAAGTGACTCCGAAAAAGAGAAAGGACTGCCCTCATGTCGCTGTTCCGTCTGGACGCCAGCATTCTTCCCGCGACCTCCGCCAGCCGTTCGCTCGCCGACCTCGTCGAGGCCGAGTGGACCGCCGCGCACCCGGACTCGACGGTCACCCGCCGCGACCTGGCGCTCGACCCCGTGCCCGCGACCGCATGGGCTGACGCCGTCACCGGCGGATTCGTCGACGCCGAGCAGCGCACCCCCGCGCAGAACGCCGCGCGCGAACTGGCGACGACGTTCGCCGACGAGCTCATCGGCGCTGACGCGCTGCTGTTCGCCGTCCCGCTCTACAACTACGGTGTCTCGCAGCACTTCAAGACCTGGTTCGACCTGGCCTACACGGACCCGCGCATCGACCCGACCGGTACCGCGCTGAACGGCAAGCCCGCCACCCTCGTCACGGTGCTCGGCGGCAACTACGCACCGGGGACTCCGAAGGAGGGCTGGGACCACTCCACCGAATGGCTGCGTCGCGTTCTCGCCGACGTCTGGGGCCTCGACCTGCGCGTCGTGCAGCGCCCGTTCACGCTGGTCGGCGTGAACCCCGCGATGGATGCCTTCGCCGATGCCGCTCAGGAGCTGAAGGTCGCCGCGGAGGAATCCGCTCGCACGTACGGTCGCGAGATCGCGGCCAAGCGCGGCGCCGCGGCCTGACGCCCGGCCGCGTCACCACTCCGGGGGCCGACACGCCAGATGTCGGACGTTCGGCGCGAATGCGTCCGACAAGTGGTGTGTCGGCCCCCCAGGCCGGTGGGGCCAGTCCCCGCGGCCGCTACGCCGCGCGCGGAAGCCAGACCGTCACGACGAGCCCGCCGCCGGAGCGCGGCGACAGCACGAGCTCGCCGTCGTGCGCCTCGCAGATCCGGCGGGCGATGGCCAGGCCGAGTCCGACGCCCACGTGATCGTCCGTCCGCGCGCGCTCCGCGCCGCGCTGGAACGGCTCGGTCAGCGTGGGAATCAGCTCCGGACGCAGCGGCGGTCCGGTGTTCTCGATCACGAGCGCCATCGCGCCCGGGCGCGCGTGAGTGCGAGCCGCCACCATCCCGCCGCTCGGCACGTTGTGCACGATCGCGTTGTGGACGAGATTCGTCACGAGTTGCTGCAGCAGAGCGGGTGAGCCGACCACCGTCCCCGCATCGCCTCCGACATCGATCGTGACGCCGTGGCGGTCGGCGAACGGGGCGAGCGTCTCGACGGCCTCCTCCGAGATGAGCGAAAGCTCCACGATCTCCCTGGCGAAGGCACGCCGCTCGGCGCGGCTGAGCACGAGCAGCGCCTCGGTCAACTCGATCGCGCGGGAGTTGACCTGCTGCAGCCGGTCGATCAAAGCATCCACGTCCCGCTCCGGGTCGGTGCGGGCGACCTCGAGCATCGTCTGCGAGATCGCCAGCGGAGTTCGCAGCTCGTGGGACGCATTCGCGGCGAAGCGCTGCTGCTCGGCGACGTCCGCCTCGAGCCGGTCGAGCATCGAATCGAACACGTCGGCGAGCTCTCGGAATTCATCTCCGGGACCCTCCAGCCCGACGCGCTGCGACAGCGAGCCCTGTGCGACCGCCCTGGCGACGGCGCCGATCCGGTCCAATGGCGCCAGCATGCGACCTGCGAGGACCCAGCCACCGCCGAGTCCGACCGCGAGCAGGACGAGCATCACGAAGATGGCCGAGGGGATGAACGCCCGCGTCAGGTCCCCGCGATTCGGGAAGAAGTCGGCGGCGTCCGGTACATACCGCAAGAGGAATACAGCGACCGCGGCGAGCAGGAGCACGCCGGAGGCGACGACGACGGCCGCGTAACTGAGGGTGAGCTTGAGCCGCGCGCTCATACCGCGAGGCCTAGGCATCGGCATCCGTCCCGATCCGATAGCCGACGCCGGGGACCGTGACGATCAGCTGCGGGTCGCCCAGGCGTTTGCGCAGCGAGGATACGGTGATGCGGACGGCGTTCGTGAACGGGTCCGCGTTCTCGTCCCACGCGCGTTCGAGCAGCTCCTCGGCGCTCACGACGCCGCCACCTGCGCCGATGAGCACCTCGAGGACGGCGAACTGCTTGCGGGTCAGCGACACGTATCGCTCATCGCGGAACACCTCGCGCCGGAACGGATCCAGCCGCAGCCCCGCGACCTCGAGCACGGGTGGCCGGACATGGGCGCGCCGGCGATCCAGCGCGCGCAGGCGCAGAACCAGTTCGCGCAGCTCGAACGGCTTGGTCAGATAGTCGTCGGCACCGAGCTCGAACCCTGATGCCTTGTCGTCGAGCCGATCGGCGGCCGTCAGCATCAGGATCGGGATGCCACTGCCGGAACCGACGATCCAGCGAGCGACGTCATCGCCGGACGGGCCGGGGATGTCGCGGTCGAGGACGGCGATGTCGTAGGCGTTGATGCTCAGCAGCTCCAGCGCGGTGTCACCGTCGCCGGCGATATCGGCGGCGATCGCCTCGAGACGGAGACCGTCGCGGACGGCCTCCGCGAGATAGGGCTCGTCCTCGACGATCAGCACGCGCATTTCTGCATCCTACGCAGGCGCGCATATCGGGAGCATATGAGAAATCGCATACGCCCTCGCAACACGGCGGTGCGTTCACTGGTGAACATGAGTCACCCTTCTGCATCTCGCCGCGCTCGCCGTCGAAGAGCGCTCGCTCTGCTCGGAACCGTCGCCGTCGCCTCGGCGGCGACGGTCGCCGTGCTGCAGGCGATCCCTGCGGCGAACGGTTCGGTCCTGGTTCCCACCGGAGCGCCGATCGCCCAGGCCTCGTATCAGCCGACGTCCGCCGACGGGTTCATCCCCGAGAACGGTCGCCCGACGGTCTTCGACGACACGTCGCCGGCCGTCGCCAACCTGAACCGCGAGCTTCTCGACGCCCTCCGTGCGGCTGCCGAGCGGGCGGAGCGAGACGGCGTCGAACTGCGGGTGAACAGTGGGTGGCGGGCTCCGGAGTACCAGCAGTGGCTGCTCGACAACGCGACCGCCGAGTACGGCTCCTCGGAGGAGGCTGCGCGCTGGGTCGCGACCCCGTCGACCTCGGCCCACGTCACCGGCGATGCCGTCGACCTCGGCCCCGACAGCGCACTGGACTGGCTGTCGCAGCACGGCGACCGCTTCGGCCTCTGTCAGATCTACGCGAACGAGCGCTGGCACTACGAACTGCGACCGGATGCCGAGGCGAACGGCTGCCCGCGGATGTATGCCGATCCGACCGACGACCCGCGGATGCAGTCGTGAGCCTCGTCCAGCCCGGCACGGATGCACGACGCGGGAACGGATGCACGACCGATTCGCCGCGCATCGCCGTGCAGGCGTTCCCGCGTCGTGCCGCTGCCCTGGTGCCGTCCAGCCGGATGCAGCCGCCCACTCTTCGGATCGACTCGTCCGCCGTCGCTGCCAACATCGCCCGGGTCCGCCAGGCGACCACGAGCGACATCATGGCCGTCGTCAAGGCGGACGGCTACGGACACGGCGCCGTCGCGGTCGCGCAGGCCGCGGTCGCCGCCGGTGCGACCTGGCTGGGCATCACCGACGTCGCCGAGGCGGTAACGCTGCGCGAGGCGGGCCTGGAGCAGCCCGTCCTCGCGTGGCTGAATCCCGCCGGAGCGGATGCCGCACTCGCCGCCGACCTGCGCGTAGATGTGGCGGTCGGCTCGGCGGAGGAGCTGCGCCAGCTGATCGCCGGTGCCGACCGTCCGCTGCGGGTGCACCTGCAGATGGACACCGGAATGTCGCGTGGGGGAAGCCCTCTGGCGGAGTGGGGCGACCTGTTGCGCATCGCGCGGGACGGCAGGGCGCAGGGACGCATCGCCGTCGTCGGCGTCATGGGGCATCTGCCGCTCGCCGACCGTGCGGATCCGGCGGCGAACGCCCCGGCCGTTCTGCGCATGAGGCAGGCCCGCGACGCGGTTCTGCGGGCGGGATTCGGACCGCTCACGGTGCATCTCGCGGCCACGGCCGGCGCGCTCACCGACTCGGAGACGCACTTCGACCTCGTCCGCGTCGGCGCCGGGCTGGTCGGCATCGACCCGTCGGACACGGTCGTCCTCCGCGGCGCGGGGACGTTCACCGCGCCGGTCGTGCACTCCATCCGCGCCTCGGCCGGGACAGCCGTCGGATACGGCGCGCAGCACGTCGCGCCGGCGGACACGCACCTCAGCGTCATCGGGGCCGGGTATGCCGACGGCATCCCTCGCTCGCTGGCGTCCGGTGCGAGCGTCGAGATCGGCGGGAGGCGGCATCCGATCGTCGGACGCGTCTCGATGGATCAGATCGTCGTCGACACCGGCGCCGTCGCCGTCGCACGCGGAACCATCGCGACCGTGTTCGGCCCCGCGGGCACCGCAGCGCCCACGATCCAGGAGTGGGCCCATTGGGCGGAGACCATCCCGCACACCATCGTCACCGGCATCGGGCCGCGAATCAGAAGGAGCACATCATGAACCAGCACGTCGTCGTCATCGGCGGGGGAGAGAGCGCGGAGCACGACGTGTCGCTCGCATCGGCGGCCGCCGTCGCTCTGGCGTTGCGCACGCGCGGCTGGGCGGTGGACGCCCTCACGATCGGACGGGACGGCATCTGGTGCTCGGAAGCCGGTCCGCTCGGACTCGGCGTCGCGGATTCGGTGGCCGCGGCGGTGGCCATCATGGGACGAGCGGATGCGGTCTTCCCGGCAGTGCACGGCGAAGTCGGAGAGGACGGGGCGCTCGCCGCGCTGTGCGCGCTGGCGCACGCACCCGTGGTCGGGTCGGGGCTGGGGGCCGGCGCGATCGGCATGGACAAGTGGGCGACGAAGCTCGTCGCCGACGCGGTCGGCGTCCGCACCGCGCGGGGGCGGCTCATCTCGGCATCCGATATCGGCGATGAGGAGTTCGAGGGGCCGGTGGTCGTGAAGCCGGTGTCGGCCGGGTCGAGCTTCGGGGTCTCGCTGGTGCAGGATGCCGGTGATCTGCGTCACGCGCTGCACACCGCGGCGGAATTCGATCGGCGGATCCTCATCGAGGAGGTCGTACGGGGGCGGGAGGTCGATGTGGCCGTTCTGCGAGAGGCGGACGGTACGCGCTGGGCCGCGCCGCCGCTCGAGATCCGCACGAGCGGCCTGTTCGACACCGCGACGAAGTACGACGGTTCGGCGCAGTTCACCGTGCCGGCGGTTCTGGATGCCGCGGAGCACGCGGCCCTGGTCCAGGCAGCGCTCACGATGTTCGACGCGCTCGGCTGCTCTGGCGTCGCGCGGATCGACTTCTTCCTCACCCCGGACGGCCCGGTGCTCAACGAGGTGAACGCCATGCCGGGGATGACGGCGGCCTCTCAGGTGCCGCGGATGTTCGCGGCCGCAGGCGTCGGCTACGAGGAACTGGTCGAGCGGTTGGTCGCGGGAGCGCGGGTCCCGGGCGGACGACGCATCCCGGCAGCGGCGGACACCGCGCGCTGACGGGACGTCGCGCCCTGCTGAACGGGCGATCGGGTGCGGCTTTGGGGGCCGACACGCCAGATGTCGGACGTTTTCGTCCGAACGGTCCGACAAGTGGTGTGTCGGCCCCCATTCCGGCCGGCCGCATTGCGCAGCTGCACCGCGCCCTTCGGCCCGGCCGGCGCTCCGGACTACAGGCGGTCGACCGCCGTGACCCTGACCACGGCCTCGCCGGCCTCGTCGGAGGCGGCGAGGTCGATCGTCGCGGCGATGCCCCAGTCGTGATCGCCGGCCGGGTCGTCGAGGATCTGGCGGACCGTCCACTCGGTGCGCCCCTCCGTGATGAGCAGCAGCTTCGAACTGCGGGCATCCCCGCCGGTGAGGATCTCGTCGTGATCGGCGAAGTAGCCGTCGAGCGCGGCATCCCACGCGGCGGCGCCGAAGTCCGGATCCAGCTCGACGAGAGCATCCACGTCCTCGCGGGCCGCCAACTGGACACGGCGGAACAGCTCGTTGCGCACCAGGATGCGGAAGGCGCGCACATTCGACGTCAGACGCTTGGGCGCTGGGGGGACGATCGGCTCGTCGTCGGGGCGATGGAGGTCCACGATGCCGTTGTCCGTACCGGCGCGCAGCTCTTCCCACTCGTCCAGCAGGCTCGAGTCGACCTGGCGCACGAGCTCGCCGAGCCACTCGATGAGGTCGCGCAGATCCTCGGTCTTGAGGTCCTCCGGAATGGTCTGGGATGCTGCGCGGTACGCATCCGAGAGATAGCGCAGGACGACGCCCTCGGAGCGGGCGATCTTGTACTGGGCGACATATTCCCCGAACGACATGGCTCGCTCGTACATGTCGCGCACGACCGACTTGGGCCGCAGATCGAAGTCCCTGATCCACGGCTGCGCCGCGTTGAACGTCTCGAACGCGGCATCCAGAAGCTCCTCGAGGGGCTTCGGATACGTGATTTGCTCGAGCAGCTCCATGCGCTCGTCGTACTCGATGCCCTCGGCCTTCATCGCCGCGACGGCCTCGCCGCGCGCGAGGAACTCCTGCTGACTGAGGATCGCCCGCGGGTCGTCGAGCGTCGACTCGACGATCGAGATCATGTCGAGCGCGAACGTCGCGGATTCGGGATCCAGCAGCTCGAACGCCGCGAGGGCGAACGGCGACAGCGGCTGGTTGAGGGCGAAGTTCGGCTGCAGGTCGACGGTCAGGCGGATGCCGTCCGCATCGTCCTCGACGATGCCCGACTCGCGCAGCGTCCGGTAGATCCCGAGTGCGCGGATCGCGAGCACCCGCTGCTTCGCACGCGGCTCGTGGTTGTCGAAGATCAGCGAGCGCACATTCGCGAACACGTCGCCGCCTCGGCCGATCACGTTGAGCATCATGGCGCTCGTGATCTGCATGTGCGAGGTCAGCGTCTCGGGTTCGGCGGCGACGAGCTTGAGGAACGACGGCTCGCCCCACGACACGAAGCCGTCCGGCGCCTTCTTGCGGACGATCTTGCGCTTCTTCTTCGGGTCGTCTCCGGCCTTCTTGATGGCGGCGACATTCTCGGACTCGTGCTCGGGCGCCTGCGCGACCACTGTCCCCGCTGTGTCGTACCCCGCGCGCCCTGCGCGCCCGGCGATCTGGTGGAACTCGCGGGCGTTCAGCTGACGCATCCGGGTGCCGTCGAACTTCGTCAGCGCCGTGAGCAGCACCGTCCGGATCGGGACGTTGATGCCGACGCCGAGCGTGTCGGTACCGCAGATGACCCGCAGCAGCCCTCGCTGGGCGAGCTGCTCGACCAGGCGCCGGTACTTCGGCAGCATCCCGGCGTGGTGCACCCCGATGCCGGCCCGCAGGAATCGTGACAGGGTCTTGCCGAACGACGTCGTGAAGCGGAACTCGCCGATCAGATCGGCGATCTCGTCGCGCTGCTCGCGGGTCGCGATCTTGGTGCTCGACAGCGCCTGCGCTCGCTCCATGGCGGCGGCCTGCGAGAAGTGCACGACATAGATCGGCGCCTGGCCGGTCGACAGAAGCTCTTCGACCGTCTCGTGGATCGGCGTCGTCTCGTAGTAGAAGTGCAGCGGGACGGGGCGCTCGACACCGGTGACCGTCGCGGTCTGGCGGGACGTCCGACGTGTGAGATCCTCTGCGAGCGAGGTGACGTCGCCGAGCGTCGCCGACATCAGGATGAACTGCGCCTGCGGCAGCTCCAGCAGCGGCACCTGCCACGCCCAGCCGCGGTCGGGGTCGCCGTAGAAGTGGAACTCGTCCATCACGACCTGGCCCACTTCGGCATCCGCACCCTGTCGCAGCGCGAGGTTCGCGAGGATCTCGGCCGTGCAGCAGATGATCGGCGCATCGGCGTTCACCGCCGAGTCGCCGGTGACCATTCCCACGTTGTCGGGTCCGAAGATGTCGACGAGCGCGAAGAACTTCTCGCTCACCAGGGCCTTGATGGGTGCGGTGTAGTAGCTGCGGCGTCCGTCGACGAGGGCGGCGAAGTGCGCGCCGATCGCGACGAGCGACTTCCCGGTGCCGGTCGGCGTCGACAGGATCAGGTTGTTGCCCGAGACGATCTCGATCACGGCTTCGTCCTGCGCCGGATACAGCTGGATGCCGGAGGACTCCGCCCACTCGACGAACGCCAGGTACACGGCATCCGGATCGGAGCCGTCCGACAGGACAGCGGGGTCGAGCCGCGCAGAGGAAGTCATGGTCCTTCGATCATCCCCTACCGTTGGCTTCCGCTATCACGGTCCCGTCCGCGTTTCAACGGTCTGTGCGCCTTCCTGAGCCCGCGGGAGAGTCGGCGCATGAGCACCAACGACACCTTCACCCCAGCCGCAACCACCGACGGACAGGCGATCTGCGAGCGCCTGGATGCCATCCACGCCGATCTGCAGACTCTCATCGCTCAGCAGGGCAATCAAGGGCTCGGATGGGACGGCGCGCAGACGACCACCGACCCCGAGCGCCGCCCGGACGGCACCCCGGTCTGACCCGGGCTCTCAGCCTTCGCGGCGGCGGACGATCTCGTTGATCCAGATCGGCGCGAACGGCGACGTGCACCCGGGGGCGGTCGGATAGTCGGCGAGGACCTGCAGCTCCTCGCCGATGCCCAGCGCTCGCGTGCGCAGCGCCGGGTGGTGGATCCCGATCTGCGCGAGCGTCTCGTTCATCGCCCACTGCAGACGAGACGGGGCATCCTTCATGTCGCGCTCGATGATGTCGAGCAGGTATCCGAGATCGAGGCCATCCGGGTCCTTCGCGACCCGCACGCTGGTCAGCGACCAGGCAGCCGCGGCGACCGTCGGGTCGGCGTCGTCGAACCAGCGCAACCGCAGCTCTTCGGCGTGCGGGGACTTCTTCGCGAGGTAGTTGACGAACCAGTCGTTGACCTTCGGCACCTCGGTCTCGCGCACCATCGCGTCGAGCTCGTCGGCCGTGAACGCCTTCACCGTGCAGATGAGCATCGACAGCAGCCGCGGCGCCGTCTCGCCGGTCTCCCACAGCTCGACGGCGAGCTCGTGGTCGGTCTTGATCCGCTTCGCGAGCGCGCGCATCTGCGACAGGTTGATCCCGTGATCGTCGCCGCGCTTCTCATTCGCGGCGCGCATCTTCGGGTCCTCGAGAGCGGCGAGATCCGCCAGCGCCTGGTCCAGTCGGGTCATGATCCCAGCGTACGTCGCCGACATCACAGGAAGCGGGCAATGCGCAGCAGCTCAGCACCTGTGGCAAGGTGGGACCAGGGAACAGACGTCGGAGGGGCGCTTGTGAACAGGGTCTTCCAGCGAACCGTCGGGCTCGCGGTCATCGTCATCGTCGTGCTCGCGGCGGGGTTGCTGTGGTGGGGGATCGCCGCGACAGACCCGCCGACGCTGTGGGCCCCGGCGCAGCTCACGCTCGCCGGTGTCTGGGAGGTGATGTACAGCACCGAACTGCCCAACCTCGCCGTGCTGGCGACCGCCCTCGGAATCGCTCTGCTGCTCGTGCTGCTGGTCGTCGTCAGCGAACGCATCGTGGCGAGCCGCTACCGCCGCGCGGGTGCTGAGGTGACGAAACTGACCCTCGCTCCCCGTGCCGTGATGGCCCGAACGCGGGGAGTCTTCGCCGGAGACGTCACCGTCACGGTCCTGATCCCGGCGCACAACGAAGAGGCGTCGCTCCCGGAGACCCTGCGCTCCCTGCGGCAGCAGACCACTCCGCCCACGCGTGTGATCGTCGTCGCGGACAACTGCACCGACGGCACGGTCCGCGTCGCGCGGGAGCACGGCGCCGACGTCTTCGAGACCGTCGGCAACACGCACAAGAAGGGCGGCGCGCTGAACCAGGCGCTCGCCGATCTTCTTCCGGTCCTCGGCGACAACGACGCCGTCATGGTCATGGATGCGGACAGCCAGATCGGCGCCGGATACCTCTCCGAGGCGATCCGCCGCTTCACGAACGACCGCGCACTCATGTCCGTCGGCGGCCTCTTCTCGGGCGAACAGGGACACGGCATGCTCGGCCAGTTCCAGCGCAACGAGTACTTCCGCTATCAGCGCGAGATCCAGCGTCGTGAGGGGCGCGTGTTCGTGCTCACCGGCACCGCTTCGGTGTTCCGGGCCTCCGGTCTGCGTGCGGTCGCGGAAGCACGCGGCACGCAGTTGCCCGGTCGGCGCGGCGACGTCTACGACACCTTCGCGCTCACCGAGGACAACGAGCTCACGATCGCACTCAAGTCGTTGGGCGGCCTCACGATCTCGCCGCCGGAGTGCAGTGTCGTCACCGAGCTCATGCCCACCTGGCGGATGCTGTGGGCTCAGCGCCTGCGCTGGCAGCGCGGCGCCCTGGAGAACCTCGGCGCCTACGGCGTGACGCCGCAGACTCTGCGCTACTGGGCGCAGCAGATCGGGATCGGGTACGGCGTGCTGGCGCTGTTCTCGTACTTCGCGCTCATCCTGCTGATGATCATGTCGATGGACACCTGGGTGTGGTTCCCGTTCTGGCTCGGCATCGGTGTGCTCTTCGCCGTGGAACGCGTCGTCACCGTATGGCGCGGCGGATGGCGTGCCAGGATCGTCGCCGCCCTGGTGATCCCCGAGCTCGTCTACGACTGCTTCCTCAACCTCGCCTTCCTGAAGGGCGTGTTCGAGATCGCCTTCGGACGCAGCGCGACCTGGAAGCACGTCGAGCACGGCTCCGCGAGAGGAGCGACGGCATGATTCTGCAGGCGATGGATGCTGTGCGCACCGGCTTCCTGCTCCCCGAGTCGATCCTGCACACCGAGTGGTTCAGCGTCTTCGCGACGTTCGTCGCGATCAACACCGTGATCTACGTCGTGCTCGGCGTCATCAAAGTGCTGCCGAAGGTGCGCCGGCGGAGCCGTGGCGGTGCGAGCCGACGCTCAGAGACCCGGAGCATCCACCCCGACGCTGCGGCGTAGCTCGCGCAATGCATTCGCCATCTCCGGCGCGGGGGTGGGCATGCCGAGATGGAAGCCCTGCGCGAGGTCGGCGCCGATCTCGCGAGCCAGATCGACGTGATCGGGCTCGGACACGCCCTCTACGAGCAGACTGGCCTGCGCCTCCCGCGCGGCGGCGACGAGAGGGCGCAGACGCGCGCGAGCATCCGGGTCCGAGCGCAGCTCCCAGAACAGGGCGCGGTCGATCTTGACGACGTCGGGCCGGAGTGTCGCGATCCGGGCTTCGTCCGCCTGGGCGGCCCCGGCGTCATCGACGAGCAGCTGACCCCCCAGACGCGTGATCAGCTCCCGGATCATGGTCAGATCCGCCGGCGTCTCCCCCTCGAACAGTTCCATGCCCCACGGGCGGTCGGATGCGGCAAGCAGAGCCGGGAGCTGGTCGTGCAGCATCGTCGTCCCCGAGGCGTTCATCGTGATGAACAGTCCAGTCGGCAACGGCGCAGCCTCGGCGACGGCGAGCTCGATCAGGTGCAGCTCGAGCCACTCGCGTCGCCCCGCGGCTTCGGCATCGGCCAGGCGCACCAGCGGGGCGGTGCCGTCACGGAATCGGGCCAGTGCCTCGAAGCCCACGACGGACCAGGACGCCAGATCCACGATCGGCTGGAAAACGATCTGCGCGGTCGGGTCGTCCGGAACGGGGGACAGCGGGCCGCGTGAGGTCACGATTCAGTG
The DNA here is from genome assembly GCF_042267585.1 of Microbacterium sp. NPDC056234. Taxonomy (NCBI): domain Bacteria; kingdom Bacillati; phylum Actinomycetota; class Actinomycetes; order Micrococcales; family Microbacteriaceae; genus Microbacterium; species Microbacterium sp. NPDC056234. The sequence goes on along the minus strand of NZ_JBHJTE010000001.1, from coordinate 160,870 downwards.
TAGCCCCGGCCGAAAGCCGTACTCTAGAGGCGGAGGGCTCTGGGGAGGGTCCCTTGAGAGGACTCGATCATGGTCGTACAGGGGATTCGCGCCTCGGACGCCGAGGAGCTGCGCTGGCTCAGGACCGGCTGGCTGCGGCACGCTCGTGAGCGGACATCCATCTACTCCGTGGTCACCGCCGGCTTGACGCTCCTGTTCTCGATGCTCGGCGCGCTCGAGCTGTTCGAGACCGATCTCACGCCTTTCGAGGTGGGGCTGTCGATCGGCATCCTGGTCGCAGGGCTGTCGGTCACCGCCGCCGTCGTCTTCCTGGGCGTCGAGCTGGTGAGCTGGCTGGGGCTGCTCCTGGTCGGGTTGCATGCGGTCGTGTCGGTGTACTACCTGGGCTTCTCCGACGAACGGCAGAACGCGATCGCGGCGCTGCAGGAGCTGCCGATCATGGCGATGTACTTCTCCTGGTTCTACGGTGCGCGGATCGCCCGCGTCGGCGAGCTCGCGATCCTTCTCATCGTCGGAGCCGCGGCCGTCTCCGGACCGTTCACGGGGGAGATCGGCGGCCCACCGGGTCCGATCGGACCGGCGAACCTCATCGGCGCCGCGCTGTTCACCTGGCTGTGCCTGGAGGCCGGACTCTACGTCCGCCACCGCATCCGCCTGGAGTCGAACACCGACGAGCTGACGGGCGTGCTCAACCGTCGTGGGTTCATGGCGAAGGCGCAGATGGAATTCCGTCGCGGCGCGCGTCACTCGCGACCCGTCGCGATCGCGGTGCTCGACCTCGACAAGTTCAAAGAGGTCAACGACACCGCCGGCCACGCGGCAGGCGACGACGTCCTGCGCGTGCTGACGGCCCAGTGGATGTCGTTGTCGCGCACGACCGACATCGTCGGCAGGCTCGGTGGGGACGAGTTCGCCATGGTGCTCCCCGAGACGGACGCGGAGCAGGCGGAGGCCGTCCTGCGTCGGCTGCGTTCATACGCGACGCACCCGTGGTCATGGGGCGCGATCCTCGTCGAGCCGGGTGAAGCCGTCGAAAGCGCTCTGCAGCGGGCGGACGCGGCGATGTACGACAACAAGCGGCGCTGATCGGGACTAATCGTCCCCGACGAGCTCCCCGCGGATGCGGCGGAGATCCTCCAGCAGCGATCCGATCAGGATCCAGTGCGCCGAGGCCGGGGGTGCCACCTCGAGCGGGGCGGTGAGTGCGGGGATCGCCGAGGTCAGGGCATCCGGTTCCGTGGCGACGTCCGCGATCTGCACGGCCAGACGCACGTCGTGCCCCGCACGGCGCAGCTGCTCGGCGATCGCGTGCACGGTCGGCTCGTCGCCGAGCGAGTCGTCGTAGTGGTCGAAGTAGGCCCGCGTCATCCCGATCACCTGCGTCACGATCGGCGAGAGCCGCGTCAGCAGGTCGCGCATCTCCCGGAACTCGTCTCGATGCGACGAGCGGCGCGGATTGAGCGTGAGCGATTCCTCGCCCGCGGCGATGGAGGCCTCAGCGGCAACCTGCATGGGGCGCAGCAATCGTGCCTGGAGCATGAGCTCCTGCAGTTGCGCCGGCGTCCGCGCGATCGACAGGCTCTCGGCCAGCCGGTCGAGGCTCGCCGCAAGCTCCCCGCCCAGCAGCCCCAGGTCGCGCCGGGCCGGCGCGACGAGCACCGGCGGGACGATGAGCGCATTCACGATGATGCCGATGACGACTCCGATCAGCGTCTCGACGATGCGGTCGAGCGCGTACTGCGGACTGTCGGAGCCGAGTGCGAGCACGAGCATCGCCGAGATGGCTACCTGGTTGCCCGTCCCGGGTGTCGCACGGAACGCCCAGGCGACCAGCATCGCGACGACGATCGCGAGCAGCACCACCCAGCTCTGCGGACCCAGCACCAGCGTGAGAGCGACCGCGATCAGCACTCCGGCGATGACGCCGATGCTGCGCTCGAGCGCCTTGGCCAGCGACTGATTCACGCTCGGCTGCACGACCAGCAGTGCGGCGATGGCGGCGAAGACGGGCAGCGGCCCGGGGATCAGCCATCCGGCGATGAGCCAGGCGGCGAGCGTCGCGACGGCCGATTTCACGACCTGCAGCAGAGGTCCGCGCTTCGCACTGCGTACCGCCGCCGTCATCCGCATGGCTCCACGGTAGTCCGCACGCTCTGTGACGTCTCGAACTGAGGACACCCTAACCATCTGTTAGATTAGGGCAGGCTTACCAAAGCATCCGGCGCATTCGCGCCTCACCCGAATCCTCGCACCCGAAAGGGAATCCTGTGCGCACCTCTCGACTTCTCGGCCTCGGCGCCGCGGCGGTGCTGGCCGTCGGCCTCGCCGCCTGCTCGTCGTCCGCCCCCACCAGCACGGATGCGGGCGCCGATGCCGCCGCAGCATCCGACGGCACCTTCCCCGTCACGATCGAGCACGTCTACGGCGAGACGACCATCACGGAGAAGCCCGAGCGGGTCGCCACCGTCGCCTGGGCGAACCACGAGGTGCCGCTGGCCCTCGGAATCATCCCGGTCGGCATGAGCAAGGCCACCTGGGGAGACGACGACGGCGACGGCGTCCTGCCCTGGGTCGAGGACAAGCTCGAAGAGCTGGATGCCGAGACCCCGGCGCTCTTCGACGAGACGGATGGCATCGACTACGAGGCCGTGGCCGACACCCGGCCCGACGTCATCCTCGCTTCGTACTCCGGCCTGACGCAGGAGGAGTACGAGACGCTCTCCAAGATCGCACCGGTCGTCGCACAGCCCGGCATCGCCTGGGGCACGTCCGTCGAGGACATGGTCACGCTGAATTCGACCGCGCTCGGTCTCGCCGAAGAGGGTGCGGCGCTGAACGCCGACCTTCAGGCGCAGACGGATGCCGCACTCGAGGCGCATCCGGCGCTGAAGGACGCGACGCTGCTGTTCGCGTACATCGACCCGAGCGACCTCAGCCAGATCAGCTACTACACGGCCGCCGATACCCGACCCGGGTTCCTGCACGAGAACGGCCTGCCGCTGCCTGCCATCGTCGAGGAGAACGCCGACAGCACCGAGTTCTCCCTCACGATCAGCTCCGAGGACGCCGACGCGCTCGCCGACGTCGACGTCTTCGTCTCCTACGGCGACGAGTCGATCATCCCGGTGCTCCAGGCCGACCCGCTGCTGTCGAAGATTCCGGCGATCGCCGCAGGGCATATCGCCGTCCTCGGCGACGCGACTCCGCTCGCGGCATCGGCCAACCCTTCTCCGCTGTCCATCCCGTGGGGCATCGACGAGTACCTCGCCGTCCTCGAGGCCCCGCTCGTCTCCGAGTGAGTTCAACAGCCGTCACCTCGCCACCGGGCGCCGTCGATCTTCGGCGCCCGGTGGTGGTGCGCGTGCTCTGGCTGCTGGCCGGCTTCGGCGTCATCGTCGTCCTCAGCATCCTGTCGCTCTCCTTCGGAATCAAAGCCGTGACGATCGACGACATCACGGCCGCGCTCTCCGGTCACGACGACACCGTCGCCCAGGCGGCTGTCATCAAGCGCATGCCGCGCACGGTGCTCGCGATCCTCGTCGGCGCGGCTCTCGCCCTTTCGGGGGCCACGATGCAGGCGATCACCCGCAACCCGATCGCCGACCCCGGCATCCTCGGCGTCACCACCGGCGCCTCGCTGGCCGTCGTGATCGGCATCGCCTTCCTCGGGCTCTCCGACGCGAACGGCTACCTGTTCTTCGCGATCCTGGGTGCCGCGATCGCCGCCACGTTCGTGTACACGGTCGGCTCGCTCGGCCGCGGCGGCGCGACCCCGCTCAAGCTCGCGCTCGCCGGAGCCGCCACGTCGGCGGCGTTCGCCTCCCTGATCAGCGCCATCATGCTGCCCCGCGTCGACCTGCTGCAGTCGTTCCAGTCCTGGCAGGTCGGCGGCGTCGGCGGCGCCGAGTGGTCGCGCATCGCCGTGACCGCTCCTGCTCTCGGCATCGGTGCACTCATCTGCTTCGCCTCCGCGCGGGGCATGAACTCGCTCGCCCTCGGCGATGACATGGCCGCCGGCCTCGGCGAGCACGTGTTCCGCACCCGGCTGGTCTCGGCGGTCGGTGCGGTCATCCTCGCCGGAGCAGCGACGGCCATCGCCGGTCCCATCGGCTTCGTCGGCCTCGTCATCCCGCACTTCTGCCGGATGCTGCTGGGCACCGACCACCGTTGGCTGCTGCCGTTCTCGGCCGTCGCCGGGGCCGTGCTGCTGCTCGCCAGCGACATCATCGGCCGCGTGATCGCGCCGTCGTCGGAGGAGATCCAGGTCGGCATCATCACGGCGCTCGTCGGCGCCCCGTTCTTCATCTGGATCGTCCGCCGACAGAAGGTGCGCGAACTGTGAGCATCATGGACACCGCCGTCGCCCCCACGCCTTCGGACGTCGCCGCCGTCATCTTGGGCCGCCGAGCCCGCCGTCGACGCCACGCGACGGCGACCATCGCGCTCGCCGTGCTGCTGTTCGCCCTCGCCTCGGTCGCCCTCATGGTCGGCGACACCTTCTACACACCGAGTGAGATCATCCGCGTCATGCTCGGCGAGACGGTGCCGGGTGCATCCTTCACAGTGGGCGAGCTCCGTCTGCCGCGCACGTCGCTGGCGATCCTCGCGGGGATCGCGTTCGGCATCGCCGGCGTCTCGTTCCAGACGCTGCTGCGCAATCCGCTGGCGTCGCCCGACATCATCGGCATCACCGACGGCGCGAGCGTCGCCGCGGTCATCGGCATCATCGTGCTGTCCCTGGACGGCCCCGTCGTCTCGATGTTCGCACTCGCCGGAGCGCTCGTCACCGCCGTCGCGATCTACCTGCTCTCGAACAAGGGCGGCTTCGCCGGCACGCGGTTGATCCTCATCGGCATCGGCGTCGCCGCCATGCTGCAGAGCGTGATCTCGTATCTGCTGTCCCGCGCGGCGCAGTGGGACATCCAGACCGCGATGCAGTGGCTCGCCGGCAGTCTGAACAACGCCTCGTGGGAGCGGGTCGTCCCGCTCGCGATCGCGAGCCTCGTCATCCTGCCGGTGATGTTCGCACAGGCCCGCTCGCTGGGGATGCTGCGACTCGGCGACGACTCGGCCGCCGGCCTCGGCGTGCGGGTGACGGGCACGCGGATGCTGGTCATCGTCTGCGCCGTCGCGCTGCTCGCCTTCGCCACCGCCGCGACAGGACCCATCGCGTTCGTCGCGTTCATGGCCGGTCCCATCGCGGCCCGCATCACGGGGCCCGGGGCGAACCTGCTGCTGCCCTCGGCGCTGATCGGCGCGCTGCTCGTGCTCGGCGGTGACCTGATCGGGCAGTTCGCCCTTCCCGGTCGCTACCCGGTCGGCGTGATCACCGGCATCCTCGGGGCCCCGTACCTCATCTATCTGCTCATCCGCACGAACCGACAGGGGGCATCGCTGTGACCGCGACCCACCAGCTGAGCGCCGAGGGCGTCACACTCGCCTACGGTGACCGCACGATCATCGACGGACTGGATCTGGCGATCGCGCCGGGGAAGATCACCACGATCGTCGGCGCCAACGGATGCGGCAAGTCGACGCTGCTGCGCTCGCTGGCGCGGCTGCTGTCGCCGAAGGACGGGCAGGTCGTGCTCGACGGCAGATCCGTGCACGCCCGCCCCACCAAGGAGGTCGCCCGCATCCTCGGGCTGCTGCCGCAGTCGCCGGTCGCGCCGGAGGGCATCGCCGTCGCCGACCTCGTCGGACGAGGACGGCACCCGCACCAGAAGGTGCTCGCACGCTGGAGCGCCCGTGACTACGAGGCCGTCGCCGATGCGCTCGCCGCCACCGGGACGGCCGATCTCGCCGACCGCAGCGTCGACGAGCTGTCCGGCGGCCAGCGCCAGCGCGTCTGGATCGCCATGGCGCTCGCGCAGGAGACCGACATCCTGCTGCTGGACGAGCCGACGACCTTCCTCGACGTCGCGCACCAGGTCGAGGTGCTCGACCTGCTGACCGACCTCAGCGTCTCGCGCGGCACCACGATCGTCATGGTGCTGCACGACCTCAATCTCGCCGCCCGCTACTCCGACGAGCTCGTCGCGATGAAGAGCGGACGCGTGCATGCCACCGGAGCCCCGACCGAGGTCGTCACCAGCGATCTCGTCGAATCCGTGTTCGGCATGGCCAATCAGATCACCATCGACCCGGTCTCCGGCAAGCCGATGGTCACACCAATCGGGAGGCATCATGTCCGCTGAGACCACCACCAAGCCCAAGTCGTCGTACGTCCTCGGACGCGCCGAGGTGCGTTCCGTCGAACGGGTGTCGCCGAACTTCGTCCGCATCACCTTCGGCGGCGAGGAGATCGCCGACTTCGGCACCCCCGGTGACGTCCACGACGCGCGCATCAAGCTGATCTTCCCGCCGGCATCCGGCATCCTGGCTCCGCTGGATCGCGACACCGACGACTGGTGGGGTTCGTACCTGGCCGTCCCGGAGGACGAGCGCGGCTCGATGCGCACCTACTCGATCCGGGAGCTGCGGGTGTCGGATGCCGGAGACACCGAGGTCGTCATCGACTTCGTGCTGCACCTGGCACCGGGGCTCACCGGCCCGGCATCCCTGTGGGCGAGCACCGCGTCGGTCGGCAAGGAGCTCTTCCTCATCGGCCCGCGGCGCGGCCGTGAGGACCGCGGCGGCATCGAATACGCACCGGGGGGCGCGTCGCAGGTGCTGCTCGCGGGGGACGAGACCGCCGCGCCCGCGATCGCCCGGATCCTCGAAGACGCACCGCGGGACCTCCGCGGTCACGCGTTCATCGAGGTTCCGGATGCCCAGGACATCCTCGAGATCGACGCACCGCAGGGGGTGGAGGTGCACTGGCTGCCGCGTGGGGGCGCGAACCACGGCCTGCGCCTGATCCCCACGGTGCTCGACTACCTCGGGGATGATGACACCACGGAGATCACCGTCACCGATATCGACGGTGAGGACCTGGTGTGGGAGACGCCGGCGTACTCGGGGCTTGGGGAGGACTTCGAGGACGCCGGCGTCTCCGCCGACCGCTACTTCTGGATCGCGGGGGAGAGCGGCGTCGTCACGACGCTGCGACGCCACCTCGTGAAGGACCTCGGGATCGACCGCTCGCAGGTCGCCTTCATGGGGTACTGGCGCCGCGGCGTCGCGATGCGCGGCTGACGGTTCCCGGGGGCCGCGGGTACAGACGCACGACCAGGGAACGTCGGCACGATCCGCGCGGTGAATCGGTCGTGCATCTGTTCCCGGGTCGTGCATCTGTTCTCCTGAGATCGGCGGCTCAGCCGATCGAGCCGAAGAACGCGCGGATGTCGTCCGCGAGCAGCGCCGGCTCCTCCATCGCGGGGAAGTGGCCGCCCTCGGCGAAATCGCTCCACCGATTGACCGCGCCCCACGGGTCCATCGTGCGGCGCAGGAGCGGGTGCGTGTCGAACGCCACCCACGCGGACGGCACCTGCGCCATCACGAAGTCCAGGTCGGCATGCTCGCCCTCGTAATAGAACTGCGCGCTCGATGCGCCGCTGCGGGTGAACCAGTACAGGCTGATGCCGGCGAGCAGCTGGTCGCGGTCGACGGCGGGCGGCCGGTACCCGGCATCCGTCCTGCTCTTGAACTTCTCAGCGATCCACGCGAGCAGGGCGACGGGTGAGTCGGTCAACGCCGGGCCGATCGTGTCAGGGCGGTGGTTGTGCATCTCGAGGTATCCGCGCTCCGCTGCGCTCGACGCCTGCACCACGGCGAGCTCCGCGGTCTCCTCCTCGGAGAGCCCTTCGGAGGCGGGGAACACCGTGCCGACGAGCCCCAGCACGGCGCGGTCGATGGCGACGTGAGTGCCGATCACGCGCTCAGAGTGGACCGCACCGAGACGCCCGGCGATGCCCGATCCGATGTCGCTGCCGTGGACGGCGAAACGCTCGTAGCCGAGGCGCGTCATGATCTCGGCGTAGGCATCCGTCGTCCGTGCGAGCTCCCAGCCGGTCCCCGACAGAGGAGTGGAGAAGCCGAAGCCCGGCGGCGACGGGATGACCACGTGGAAGTCGTCGGTGAGCAGCGGCAGGAGTCGCTGGTATTCGACGAACGAGCCGGGCCAACCGTGGGCCAGGAGCAGCGGCGTAGCCTCCGTATTGGCGGAGCGGGCGTGCACGACGTGGAAGGTCTGCCCGTCGATGACCGTCGTGAACTGCTCGTGCTCGTTGAGGGCGGCTTCCTGCGTGCGCCAGTCGAATCCGTCGCGCCAGTACTCGGCGAGTTCAGTCAGGTACGACTGCGGGATGCCGCGGCTGAAGTCCGCGCGATCGTCGCGACCGGGAATGGGGAGCGGCCAGCGCGTGTGCATCAACCGGGCGCGCAGGTCGTCGAGATCGGCCTGCGGGATCTCGATGCGGAAGGGGGTGAGGGTGTCGGTCTGAGTCATGGCTTCAACACTCGCTGGGATTGCGGCAGGTTCGCTTCCGCAATCGGTGGAATGATCGAGCACATGTTGGAGACGTCCGCGCGGTTGCTGGAGCTGCTGTCGCTGCTGCAGGTTCGCCGCGACTGGACGAGCGTCGAGCTCGCCGACCGGCTCGCCGTGAGCACCAGGACAGTGCGTGCGGACATCGGACGGCTCCGATCACTCGGGTATCCCGTGGACGCGCGCCCCGGAGTTGCGGGCGGGTACCGTCTGGCCGCGGGTTCGGCGATGCCGCCGCTGCTGCTCGATGACGAGGAGGCCGTCGCGGTGGCGGTCGGGCTCGGTTCGCTCGCGACGGGACGGATCGGTATCGAGGAGACGGCGCTCACGGCGCTCGCGAAGCTCGAGCAGGTGCTCCCCTCGCGTTTGCGGCCGCGGGTCGCGGCCGTGCGCGAGGCGACGAGCGCCGTCCCGGGGCTCGAACCGCCACTCGACCTCGCGGCCCTCGGAGCGGTTGCCGCGGCGATCCGTGGTCATGAGCGGTTGCGGTTCGGGTACACCAAGCCCGGCGGCAGCGAGGAGCCACGCCACACCGAACCGCAGCGGCTCGTGAGCTGGGGCCCGTTCTGGTACCTGCTCGCGTGGGACCTCGACCGCGATGATTGGCGCGTCTTCCGGGTCGATCGCATGGTGCCGCGCGCACCGACAGGCGTGCGCTTCCGGCCACGCGCGATCGCGGAGGACGACGTCGTCCGGTTCGTCGTCGAGCGGGTCAGCAAGGCGGCGTGGAAGTACCGCGCGCGGGTGCTCGTGCACGCATCCGCTGCCGAGTTCGCGGCGAAGGTCGTGCCCATCCCCGTCGAGATCGAGGCGATCGATGACTCCACATGCCGCGCCGAGGTGGGCTCGGACAACCCCGACCGCCTCGCGCTGTGGATCGCGCAACTGGATGTCGACCTCGAGATCATCGACGGCGACGAGCTCGCGGCCGCCTTCGAGCGTCTCGCGGCGAGGTTCCGGAGGGCGGCGGGCGGGGGCGCCGAGATCCGGAGCCCCGCTGCGGGCGGCCGGTGACGTCGGCGGGCCATGGTTCGATGGACGCATGAACGACGGAAAGCGAATGCGGCAGGAGACCCGAGCGATCTGGGTCACCGCCCTCAGCTTCCTCGTCGGAACGGTCGTGGGCACGATCGTGCTGTGGGGGAACGCTCGGCCGATCGCGGGGGACGGTTCCGTCGGCATCCCCGCGGCGATCGTCGCCGGGCTGATCGCCGCAGCGGCCTTCGTCGTCAGTACGTTCCTGCATCGCCGAGGGGAGACGAAACCCATGCCGCGCTGGCAGGCCGCCGTGTCCGACGTCTCGGCTGTCGCGCTGACCATCGCGTTCGCGGGCGTCACCGCGCTGGGCGTGCTGCTCGCCGGAGAGATTCTGGGGATCGGGCTTCAGGGGCTCGAGCTTCCCGCCATCGGCGGTGGCATCCTCACCGGTGTGGCCTCGGCTCTCAGCGGACGACTGGCCTTCGGCGCGGGCATCGGGCTCGACACCGGTGACCTCTCGGGCCTGCTGTTCACCTACCTCATCATCGGGACGCTGTTCGCGATGCTCACGGCCGCCGACCCTGCCTGGTGGGAGGTGAACTTCTCGCAGCTCGGGATCGGCGCCGGCTCGTGGGCGTTCAACGGGACGCTCGTCGTGGCCGGGCTGCTCGTCGCCACTGTCGGCTCGTACATCGGACGGGATCTGCATCGCATCCTCGGTGACGAGGATCTCCGGCGGATCGGGTGGGTCGTGGTGCTCTGGGCGGCCACCGGCGTCGCACTGGCCTGCGTCGGACTCTTCCCGATCCACCGCATCGTCATCGCGCACAACATCGCAGCCACCGCGACGCTGGTGCTGTTCGTCGCGGCCGCTGTGATGACCACCGTTGCGATGCCCGGTCCGCCGGTGCCGCTGCTGTTGACGACCGTCGTGGTCGGGGTGCTCGTCGCCGTCGCGGTCGTGCTGTGCATCCCGTTCGCGCTCTACTCGGTCACGGTGCTCGAGGCGATCGTCGTGGGCCTCGGCCTGCTCTGGATGACGACGCTCGTGCGGGTTCTCGCCGTGCTGTCACCCGAGCAGTCGCGACCTTCGGCTCGCACGACGCTGCTGCGCCGGTAGTCCCGGCATCCGGATCCCGCTCCGGATGCCGGGGGCTCGCGTCACTTGGCCAGGAACGCGGTCAGCGCCGTGTTGACCTCGTCGGCGTGTGTCCAGAGCAGGCCGTGCGGAGCGCCCTCGACCTCGATGTAGTCGGCGGCGGGGACCGCGTCGTGGAAGCGACGCGCGGTGGCGTCGATCGGAAGGATGTTGTCCTTCGTTCCGTGCAGGATCAGCGTGGGCTTTCCGGCGTCGCGGACGGCATCCAAATCTCCGCGGAAGTCCTCGATCCAGGCCGGCACCACCGCGTAGGCCGCGACCGGAGCGCTGGTGACCGAGAGGTTCCAGTTGGCGGTGACGACTTCCTGGCTGATGCGGCTGCCGAGGTTCTCGTCGAGGTTGTAGAAGTCGTTGTAGAACTGCGTGAACCAGGCGTAGCGGTCGCCCTTGGCTGCGGCGGCGATGCCGTCGAAGACCTCCTGCGGCACACCATCCGGGTTGTCGTCGCGGGCCACGAGGAAGGGCTCGAGCGAGGCGAGGAAGGCGAGCTTGGCCACGCGCTCGTGTCCGTAGCGGGCGACGTAGCGGGCGAGCTCGCCGGTGCCCATCGAGAAGCCGACCAGGACGACATCGCGCAGGTCCAGGGTCTCCAGGACCGTGTTCAGGTCGGCGGCGAACGTGTCGTAGTCGTAGCCGGTGCCGACCTTGGACGACTGGCCGAATCCGCGGCGGTCGTAGGTGATCACGCGGTAGCCGGCAGTCAGCAGTTCGCGGGTCTGACGCTCCCAGCTGTGGCCGTTGAGAGGGTAGCCGTGGATGAGCACGACCGGCTGTCCGGCGCCCTGGTCCTCGTAGTAGAGCTCGATCGGTGCGCTGTTCTCCTGGCCGACGGTGATGTAACCCATGATGTCTTCCTCTCTCCGATGAGAACGGTCGTTCTCGCTGATGAATCCGACTGTAGAGAACGATCGTTCTCGTGTCAAGTAGGATGGTGCCATGGACGAGAACGAAGCGCGCGAACGCATCCTCTCCGCCGCGGAGGAGCTCTACTACCGCAAGGGATACGCCGCCGTCGGCATGGATGAACTGCGCGCGGCGGCCGGCGTGTCGCTGCGCCGCCTGTACGCGCTGTATCCGTCGAAGAACGAGATCGTGTCCGCCGTGCTGGAGCGCAAACACGGCGAGTGGGAGTCCGGGCTCTCCGAGGCCGTATCGCGCGCCGGGGGCGACCATCGCGATCGACTGCTGGCCGTCTACGGCTACCTGGAGGACTGGTTCTGCACCGACGGGTTCCGCGGCTGCGCCTTCATCAATGCGTTCGGAGAGCTCGGCGGGACCCACCCGGAGGTCGCGCGCCTCGTCCGCGATCACAAGGCCTCGTTCCAGCGTTCGATGGCAGAGCTGGTGGCGGATGCCGGCGGATCCGAGGCGCTCGCCGCGCAGCTGTCCATCCTCGCCGAGGGGGCGCAGAGCACAGCGGCGATCTCCGGTGACCCGCAGGTGGCGGTGCAGGCGCGCCGCGCCGCGGAGGTGCTCATCACTGCTGCGCTCGCCTGACGTTTCGTCCACCGGCGCCGCATTCGCTGCTGTCCGGTGGGGGTGGTCCTCGGCATCCGGCCCTGACAGGATCGGAAGCACTCACCGCACGACGGAAGGGACGACGATGTCCGACCAGGTGTTCATCTACATCGCGCTGGGGCTGTACTTCGCAGCCATGCTGCTGATCGGGTACGTGGCGTTCCGGCGCACGACCGATCACGAGGATTACATGCTCGGCGGCAGGAATCTGCCGCCGTGGGTGGCGGCGCTCAGCGCCGGCGCATCCGACATGTCCGGCTGGCTCGTCATGGGCCTGCCGGGGGCGATCTACCTGTCCGGGTTGATCGAGGCGTGGATCGCCGTCGGCCTGACGATCGGCGCCTACCTGAACTGGCTGCTCGTCGCGCCGAGACTGCGGGCGTACACCCAGGTGTCGCGCAACTCCATCACCGTGCCGAGCTTCTTCGAGAACCGGCTGCGCGACTCGTCGCGGCTGCTGCGGATCCTCGCCGGCGTCGTGATCCTGGTGTTCTTCACGCTGTACATCTCGTCCGGGATGGTCGCGGGTGGTGTGTTCTTCGAGAGCTCGTTCAACTCGGACTACCTGCTCGGGATGGCGCTCGTGGCCGGGGTCACCCTGCTGTACACACTGTTCGGAGGCTTCCTCGGGGCGTCCTTCACCGACGTCGTGCAGGGGCTCATGATGGTCGTCGCGCTGATCGTCGTCCCGGTGTCCGCGGTCGTCGCCGTCGGCGGGTTCGGAGAGGTGGGCGCGTACGTCCAAGAACTCGCGCCCGACCACATGTCGCTGCTCGGAGGCACGGCGCTGACGGGCGGTACCGTGCTCGCGATCATCTCGTCGCTGGCATGGGGGCTCGGATACTTCGGTCAGCCGCACATCATCGTCCGGTTCATGGCGCTGCGCAGTCCGCGTGAGGCCAAGAGCGCTCGCCGGATCGGGATGACCTGGATGATCGTCTCGCTGGTGGGCGCCGTGTTCTCGGGCTTCGTGGGCATCGCGTACATGGCTTCGCAGGGCATCGATCTGGCGAACCCGGAGACGGTGGTCCTGGTCATGTCGCAGACGCTCCTGCATCCGTTCGTCGCCGGCCTCGTCCTGGCGGCCGTCCTCGCGGCCATCATGTCCACGATCTCGAGTCAGCTGATCGTTTGCTCCTCGGCGCTCGTGGAGGACCTCTACAAGGTCATGCGCAAGACGCCGCCCGACGGCAAGCGCATGGTGCTGCTCGGACGGATCGCCGTGCTGGCGGTCGCGATCGTCGCGGCGATCCTCGCGCTCGTGCCCGACGACACGATCCTCGGACTGGTCTCGTTCGCCTGGGCCGGCTTCGGCGCCGCATTCGGTCCGCTGATCCTGCTCAGTCTGTTCTGGCGCAAGCTCACCAACTGGGGCGCGCTCGCGGGCATGTTCGTCGGCGCCGCCGGCGTGTTCATCTGGGATGCCGTATGGCCCGAGATGTACGAGCTGCTGCCCGCGTTCATCTGCGCGACGATCGCCGCCGTGGTGGTGAGCGTGCTCACGCATCGGGAAGGTTCTGAGCGCCAGCAGGAGATCCTGCAGGAGTTCAGCGACACCGGCGCGCTGCTCGTGGTCAACGGCGTCGGTCGCGGTGCGCGCGGGGATCGCATGACGCCCTGATGCGGAATCCGATGTCGCTTGGCCGCGGGCGTGCGGTCTCACTCTCTGTCGTTCGGCCGCGGTGTCGGCCGCTCGGGTCGCCGTTCGTGTCGCGTGCGCGTGGTCTTTCCGACACGACGTGCGACCGGAAGACGCGGGTCAGTGTACGAGCGAGCCGCCGCGGGGCGGCAGGTCGCCGTCGCGGCGTTCGATCCCACGCAGGGATGCCGCGACGAACGCCGCGATCTTGCGAGCCCCGTCGATGCGGAAGTGCGTATCGTCCGTGAGCCCATCCGGCCAGGCTGTCGTCTCGCCCGGCGCGTAGTGCGAGAGCAGCCGGGCCGACCCCTCGTCGCCGAGGTCCTCGTACAGCCATGTGGTGAACACGGACAGGTCGATCAGCGGAACGTCGAGTTCGTGGGCCAGGTCGCGGACCGCGTTGGGGTAGTCGCCGTGCGTCGGCGTGACGCGATCGCCGTCGAACCAGCGGCGTGCGCACGACGTGCACAGCACGGGGGAGGCCGCACGGGCGCGGACGTCTGCGACGAAGCGGCGCAGGCGATCCTGATAGCCGCCACGGGAAGCGAGCAGTTCCGGCTGCTTCTGGTCGTTGTGCCCGAACTGGATGAGGACCGTATCGCCCGGCTGGACGTCGGCCAGCAGGCGTTCCCAAGAGCCGGTCTCGAGGAACGATTCCGTGGTCGCGCCCCCGAACGCATGGTTGCGGGTCGGGATGCCGGATGCCTCTTCGAGGAAATGGCCCCATCCGCTCATGGGCTCTTCGGCTGGCTTCATGGGGGCGACGGTCGAGTCGCCCGCGAGGTGGTAGGTCGCAGAGGTCACGGAGCCAGTGTGCCACGGGAAACGTTTTCTTGCGAGCGCGCCTAAGGCGGAGGAAAGCGAAGATAGGGCATTCGCCCGATGTCGTGGGGGTGCCTTAGAGCGGAGTGTGGAGACATCCCAACCGAGGAGTCACCATGTACGAGCACCCGTCACTCACCATCACTGCCATGCTCCACGAGCAGGAGATGCTGAACCGTGCGGTCGAACGGCGCCGCGCGATTCTCGAACGGCTCGAGACGCAGTCGGTGCCGCGGCGCGGCTGGTTCGTCCGGGCCAAGGCAGCGCTCGGGGTTGGGCCGCGGCGGACGGTCGCCGCGGAACGTCCGTCCGCAGGAACCACCGAGCGCGCGGCTTCAGCCGCGGCGGAGCGTCCGACGGCGTGTGTCCCGTCGGTCGCCGCGTCCGACCGCTCCGCGCGGCGCATCCTGGCCGAGTGCGCGCCGGCGGACGCGGGGGTCCTGATGGCGCCGGCCCGGTGACGCCCGCACCGGACATCGTCCTGATTTCCACGCCCGATGTCCGTGGGGAGTGGCACGATGAAGACATGTCACTCGCGACGTTCACGTCGACGATGGTCGGCCGTGACGCCGATCTCGCCGATCTGATGCGTGCGTTCGAAAGGGCCGATGGCGGCGAGCCGACCGCAGTGCTCGTCGAGGGCGAAGCCGGCATCGGCAAGTCGCGGCTGGTGCGGGAATTCGAAGCGTCCGTCTCGCCGCAGGCCGATGTCCACGCCGGGTGGTTCCTCGACCTCGGATCCGCACGCACGCCGTTCGGCCCGCTGATCGGCATCCTCCGGTCGCTCGTGTCGGTGCTCGGTCCCGACGAGGCGCTGACGGCCGTCGGCGCCGGCGGCGAGGCGCTGCGCATGCTCCTTCCAGAGCTCGCCACCGAGGCGGTGCGGCGCGATCGGACCAGTCCCGAAGCGCTGCGCGACGCGATCGCCACGCTGATCGAGGCCGCAGCGGTGCACCGCCCGCAGATCATCCTCGTCGAAGACCTGCACTGGGCCGACGACTCGACTCTGGCGCTGCTGGCCTTTCTGCTGCGCACGCTCGACCGGGGGCGCGTGTTCATCCTGCTCACCTGCCGCACCGAGGACGTCCGCCGCGGTGACGCCACCAGCCGGTTCATCGCGGACGTCCGACGTGCGCGCCTGGTCGAGCGGATCGTGCTCGATCGGCTGGATGCCTCAGGTACCCGCGCCCTGGCCGAGCAGCTGTCGGGCCGAAAGCTGAGTGACGCGGCGCTGGAGCGCATGCACGAGCGTGCCGAGGGTGTGCCGTTCTTCATCGAGGAGCTCGCATGCTGCTCGGATGCGCCCCTGCCCGAAAGCCTGACCGGGCTGCTGCTCACGCGCTTCGACCGGCTCGGCGACGACGCCCGCGCGGTCGTGCGCACCGCGGCCGGAGCCGAGCGGGCACTGTCGCATCCCTTGCTCACCCGGCTGACCGGATACGACGACGATCGACTCGACACGGCGATCCGCGAGGCGACCATCAGCGGCATCCTGGTGGTCGACGACGAGCACTACCGGTTCCGCCATGCGCTGCTGCGCGAGGCGGTGCACGACGATCTGCTGCCAGGCGAGCGGGCGCGCCTGCACCGCTCGTACGCCGAGGCGCTCGAAGAGCACGGTTCCCGCAATCACGCGTCACTCGCGTACCACTGGCGGCTCGCGCAGGACCGCCGGCGGGCGCTGGCGTCGGCCATGGCCGCGATGTGGCAGGCAAAGGCCGGTTACGCCTTCGCCAGCGCCGCTCGGTTCGGTGAGCTGGTGCTGGAGCTGTGGGAGCAGGTGCCGGATGCCGAGGACGCGGCGGGCATCGACCGTGTCTCGCTGCTCATCACGCTCGGATCGGTCCTGCGCAACGCCGGCGATGACGAGCGTGCGCTCGCCGTCGTGCAGCTCGGGCTCGACGAGCTCGACGAGCAGTCGGTCGATCCGGTGCAGCACGTGCGCCTGGTGCGGGACCGGGCCAACTACCTCGCCAATCTCGGCCGTCCCGGTCCGCTCGAAGGCTACGAACGTGCACTCGCGCTCCTCGAGGAGCATGCGATCGACGACGGGCATGTGCGTGCCACCGTGCTCAATGGTCTCTCCAGCAGGCACATGCTCGCCGGACGCCTGATCTCATCGGTGATCGCGGCCACCGCCGCCGAGCGGGCGGCCGTCGCGGCGAGCGACGAATCCGAACGCGCGATCGCGCTGACCAACCGGGCGTGCTCTCTCATGCTCTTGGGCGAGGTGGCGCATGCGCAGCACGCGTTCGATGAGGCTGAGCGGCGTGCGAAGGACGGTCGGGCCGTGGTCAAGCTCCGCGTGAACCACTCCGATTCGCTGACGTTGCGGGGGCACTACCGCCGCGCGCTGCGCGTCGCGGAGGACGGATTGCGGCGCGTGCGCGAGATGGGGGTGCTGCGCAGCTCCGGCGGCGGACTCACCCAGAACATGGTCGAGCCCCTGCTCGCTCTCGGAGACATCGACGAGGCGGAGCGTCTGCTCGCCACCGTGCCGATCGGTCATGGCGTGCAGCGATCGGGGCTGTACCTGTCGACGTCGCGCATTCGTGCTCTCGCCTGGCGGGGGAGTGTCGACGAGGCCGACCAGATCAGAGACGAATGGATGCCGGCACTCCTGCGTGCGGCGGCGATGGAACGGCAGGTCTGGTATTACACGATCGAATCAGATTTCGCGCTTGCGATCGCCAGGGGTGATTGGGTTGGTGCCGTCGACGTGATCAGCCGGATGGTGGCCGACGACGACGTCGCACTGGCGAATCAGCGTCGTCTCCTGCTCGAGGGCTCCTGGGCCATCGCCGAAGCGCGCGCCGCAGGAGTCGAGGTGGGCGCCGAAGCCGCCGGAATCCGGCAGGCGTGGGACACCCAGCCTGCGGCCCTTCAGGACGCGGCCTGGACGATCGTGCTGCATTCGATGCTGGATGGGGGCGCCGCGGAGCTCGAGGCGGCGCTCGTCGCGAGCGCGGCAGACGACATGCCTGCCATCCTGCGGACTGCCGTCCGCCTCGAGCTCGCACGGGCGCTGCTGGCGGGCGGCGACCGGGCGGCCGCAGCGGGTCACCTCGCGGATGCCGAGCGCATCGCCGCCGAGATCGGCCATGACCGGCTGCAGCGGTCCGCGGCCGAACTGGCCGCCAGGACCGGTGCGCACGCGGCCGCGCCGGAGGACTCCGAGCTCACGGCGCGAGAGCGTCAGGTGCTCGAGCTCGTCGCCGAGGGGCTCAGCAACCGGCAGATCGGCGAGCGGCTGTTCATCAGCACCAAGACCGCGAGTGTGCATGTGTCGGCGATCCTTCGCAAGCTCGGCGTCGCCAGCCGAACCGAGGCCGCGCTGGTTCTCGCGCGCCGCTGAGTCGTGCGTCCCGCGGCACGGGCGACGGTGGATGAGACTCGAGGCCCGAGGGCCGGACGAGCGACCTGACACGCGCCGGAGCAGCGGACGGTCACGAGTGCCGAGATTCGCGGACCTGCCGGATAGAACGAAGATCGGCGTCTTCTGACGCAACCGAGGTTGGCGAGCCTGCGTCTATAGGTTAGGCTCTCCTAACGTGAACGCCCCCGAACCTCACGTCCCCGTCAGCGCGCTGCGCGGCGACAACCTGGCACTCGGGTACCGCAGGGATCGTGTGGTGCACGACGTGTCGTTGCAGTTGCGCCCTGGCGCCGTCACCGCCCTCATCGGTCCGAACGGCAGCGGCAAGTCCACCGTTCTGCGTTCACTCGCGCGTCTGCACCCGATCGACGAGGGCACCGTGCACATCGGTGACGCCGAGTCCCGCGCTCTCAACGCGAAGGATTTCGCCCGCACCGTCGCGATGCTGTCCCAGTCGCGTCCGCATCCGTCGGGACTCGAGATCCGTGACGTCGTCGCATTCGGGCGCCACCCGCACCGCGGCCGGTTCTCCGGAATGAGCGCTGCCGATCGCACCGCGATCGACGGCGCACTCGCGCTCACCGGCCTCACCGAGATGGCGCACCGCGCAGTCGATGAGCTCTCCGGCGGCGAGCTGCAGCGCGTATGGCTGGCCACCTGTCTCGCGCAGGACACCGGCATCCTGCTCCTGGATGAGCCCACCAACCATCTCGATCTGCGCTACCAGATCGAGACTCTCGAGCTCGTGCGCGACCTCGCCGATCGCGGCACCGCCCTCGGCGTCGTGCTGCACGATCTCGACCACGCGGCATCCGTCGCCGACGAGGTCGTGCTCGTCCACCGTGGCCGCGTGCGCGCGGCCGGTTCCCCTGAAGACGTGCTCACGTCCGAGAACCTCTCCGAGGTCTACGGATTGCGTATCGACACCGTCGTCGACGCCGAGACAGGCCACGTCCGCGTGTACCCGCGCGGGCGTCACCAAGAGCGGCGCCGCCGGGCATCCGATGCCCTGGTCGCCGCCTCGACGATCTGAACAGAGGAATGATGAAGAAGGCTCCCCTCGCCTCCCTCGCGGCGCTCGGCGTCCTCGCGCTCGCACTGTCCGGCTGCGGAACGACCGATGTCGCCGCCGAGGACACCGCGGGCCCGGAATCCGCCACCAGCGCCGAATGCTCGGCGGACGACACCGCGACCTCCACCGACCCGGTCACGCTGACCGACGACTACGGTCGCACCGTCGAACTCGACAAGCCGGCTGAGCGCGTCGCCATCCTGGAATGGCAGCAGATCGAGGACGCGCTGACGCTGTGCGTCACGCCCGTCGCCGTGGCGGATGCCGATGGCTACTCGACCTGGGACACCGCAGAGGTGCTTCCCGACGGCGTCGCCGACGTGGGAACGCGCCAGGAGCCGAACCTCGAAGCGCTGTTCGCCACCAACCCCGACCTCGTGATCGTCGAGGCATCCAGCGCGGACGATGAGATCATCGCCCAGCTCGAGGCATACGACGTTCCCGTGCTCGCCACGATCGGCGCCGACGCTGCCGACCCGATCGCGAAGATGCTCGCCACGTTCGATCTCATCGCCCAGGCGACCGGACGCGAAGAGCGCGCCGAGCTCGTCAAGGACGAGTTCGACACCTACCTCGCCGACGCCAAAGGCGAGCTCGCGGACGCCGACCTGGCCACCACCGATTTCGTCTTCTTCGACGGCTGGGTGGACGGCGGCAACGTCGCGATCCGTCCGTTCGGTCAGGGATCGCTCATCGGCGAGATCGGGGAGGAGCTCGGGCTCACGAACGCGTGGACCGGCGAGGTCGACCCGGCCTATGGCCTCGGGCAGACGGACATCGAGGGCATGGTCGCCGTCGGCGAGGCGAACCTGCTGCACACCGGCACGGTCGATGACGCCGAGGATGACTTCGTCACCGCGCTGGACAGCAACAGCGTCTGGGAGTCCCTCCCGGCGGTTGCGGAGGAGCGCGTCTACAGCTTCCCGGCCGGAATCTGGACCTTCGGCGGCCCCCGCTCGGCTCAGCAGATCATCGACGCGTACGTCGCGGCTCTGAGCAAGTGACCGTCACCGAGACGCGCGGCACGCCGGTCGAGGCGGACGCCGCGACCGGTCGGCGTGCCGCGCGCCTCGGACCGGTGGCGGCGCTGCTCGCGCTCGCCGTCCTGCTGGTCCTGGTGTCGCTGTGGCACCTGACCCAGGGCACCAGCGGGGCCGTCTTCGCGGACGAGACCGTGCTGTGGGGATCCCGCATCCCGCGACTCGCCGCCGGTGTCACCGTCGGCCTCGCCCTGGGCGTTGCCGGAACCCTGCTGCAGTCGCTGTCGCGCAACTCGCTCGCCTCGCCGGACACGCTCGGCGTCACCGCCGGCTCCTACCTCGCAGTCACGGTCGTGGCGGCGTTCGGCATCGCCGTTCCGATCTGGGCATCCGGCACGGTGGCGTTCGCCGGCGGACTCGTCGGCGCCGTGATCGTGCTCGGGCTCGCGGGCGGCGCGGCCTCCTCGACCACCCGCCTCGTCCTCGCGGGCTCCGCGCTCGCGATGGCGTTCCAGGCCGGCACATCGACGCTGCTCATCCTCTTCTCCGAAGAGACCAAGGGCCTGCTCGCCTGGGGCAGCGGCTCGCTCACCCAGCTCAATCTGGATGCCTTCCTGCAGGCCGCGCCTGTCGTCGCCCTCGTGCTCGCCGTCGCGATCCTGATGGGCCGTCGGTTCGACGTGCTCGCCCTCGGCGACGACACCGCGTCATCGCTGGGTGTTCCGATCCGCTCGACCCGAGCCGTCGGCATCCTGTTCGCCGTCGCGCTGACCGCCATCTCTGTGACGCTCGCCGGCCCACTCGGGTTCGTCGGTCTCTGCGCTCCCGTGCTCGCGCGCCTGCTCACCCGTATCGTCCCCGGACTCGCGCGCCACGTGTTCCTGCTGCCCGCCTCCGGTCTGATCGGCGCACTGGTCGTCATCCTCTCGGACGCCGTGCTTCGCGCCCTGCTCGGTGCCGAAGCGGCCATCAGCATCCCGACCGGCGTCGCCACGACGCTGCTGGGAGCCGTCGTCCTCGTGCTGATGGCGCGGAAGCTGCGGGATGCCGGGCCCACCCGTGAACCCCCGAAGGTGCGCTTCGGCGTCCGCAGTGGTTCTCGTTTCTCGACCGTCCTCGTGCTGTCGATCATCGGTGTCGGCGGGATCGTCGTGGCCGGCCTTCTTCTCGGTACGAGCATGCTGCGCACCGGCGATGTCGCGCTGTGGCTGCAGGGCGACGCCCCGCCGCAGATCGCGTTCGCGCTGTCGGAGCGTGCGCCGCGCATCACCGCGGCCATCTGCGCGGGGGCCGCCCTGGCGCTGTCAGGGACGCTCATCCAGGCCGTCAGCCGGAACCCGCTGGCCGACCCCGGCATCCTCGGGGTGACGGGTGGGGCCGGCCTGGGGGCCGTGCTGGTGGTCACGAGCGCTGTCGCCTCGACGGCCGGCATGATCGCCGCGGCCGTCGTCGGCGCGCTGCTCGCCTTCGCGCTCGTCTACATCCTGGCGTGGAAACGGGGGCTCAACGCAGACCGGTTCATCCTCATCGGCATCGGCGTCTCGTACGGAGCCACAGCGCTGACGACATTCGTCCTGCTGCGGGCGAATCCGTGGGATACCCCGAAGATCTACACCTGGCTGTCCGGAACGACCTACGGGCGGGTGTGGGAGCAGATCATCCCCATCGCCATCGTGCTGCTGATCGCTCTGCCGCTCGCCTTCGCGCTGCGCCGCGAAGAGGATGTGCTCGCGCTGGACGAGGACACCCCGCGATTGGTGGGCATCGGTCTCGAGCGCACGCGACTCGTGCTGCTCGTGACTGCCGCTGTGCTGGCGGCGTTGAGCGTCACGGCCGTCGGCGTGATCGGCTTCGTCGGGCTCGTCGCGCCGCATGCCGCTCGGGCGCTCGTGGGGGCGAAGCACTCGCGGGTGATCCCCGTCGCCGTGCTGCTGGGGGCACTGCTGGTGGGAGCGGCGGACACGATCGGGCGGACGATCATCGCCCCCGAGCAGCTGCCGGCCGGCCTCGTCGTCGCGCTGCTGGGCGCTCCGTACTTCGTCTGGCTGCTCTGGCGCTCGCGCGACGCGTAGGCGGTCACGGCGGGTGCAGCGACGTCATCCTGCCGGGGGCCACTCCTCCGCGAGGATGCCGTAGTTCATGCCGTCCATCCATTCGCCCGAACGATGCAGCGCCGTCTTGCGGCTGAACTCCTCGCGGCGCATGCCGAGGCGTTCCATGAGCCGCCACGACGGCTCGTTCGCGGCGAAGCATCCCGCGTGCACGCGGCGCAGGCCGAGACGGCCGAAGCAGACGTCGATCGCGGCACGGACGGCTTCGGTCGCATATCCACGGCCGGTGAACTCGGGCGCCAGCGCCCAGCCGAGCTCGGCTTCGACTCCCGCCGCCTGATCCGCGACCTCTCGTTGCGACCACCCATCGCCGATGCGCACCATGATGTCGCCGATGATCGGCGCATCGCCGTCCCCGCGGGGGAGGAGCGCGATCGCGAAGAGCGTGCTCAGTCGGTCGGGATCCTGAAGCCGCTCCCGGAACGAGTCGAGCGATCCGGAACCTCCGCCGAGCCAGTTGTTCACCTCGGTGAGACGGCGGTATGCCCAGATCGCGTCGAGGTCGTCCGGGCTCGCGCGGCGGATCTCCAGTCGAGCGGTGCGAACCGGCCAGGCGTCATCGGTCATCGCATCAGATTACGCGGACCGCGCCGACGGGTGTCGCATCCGGTCGCCCTCGAGCGTGCTGACGAGGCGATTCGCGCCGCCTCCCGGCATCCGCCACCGCGCACTCGGGGCGAAGCGGGCTGCGTCACAGAACCAGCCGGTAGCCCATCCCTGACTCGGTGAGCAGATGCACGGGCGCGCTCGGTTCGCGTTCGAGCTTCCTGCGCAGCTGCGACATGTACAAGCGCAGATAGCCGGAGTCGGACACCTGCTCGCTGCCCCAGATCTCCTTGAGCAGCTCCTGCCGGGTGACCAGAGCGCCGGGATGCCGCGACAGATGCTCCAGCATCCGCCACTCGGTCGGGGTCAGGTGCACCCGTTCGCCACCGCGCGTCACGGAACGCGTCGACAGATCGACCACGACATCTCCGAACGACACCATCGACTCGCCCGCAGACGGCGTCGACCGCCGCGAGAGCGCCCGAAGGCGTGCGAGCAGTTCATCCACCTGGAACGGTTTGGTGACGTAGTCGTCGGCCCCGGCATCCAACGCGTCCACCTTGTCGGCGGAGCCGGTGCGACCGGAGACGACGATGATCGGGACGGTCGTCCATCCGCGCAGCGCCTGGATGACCTCGATTCCGTCCAACCGCGGCATCCCGAGGTCCAGGAGGACGATGTCGGGGTGCGTCTGCGCCGCCAAGGCGATCGCTGCCGCTCCGTCCGCTGCGGCGACGACGTCGTACCCGTGCGCCCCGAGCGTTATACGCAGCGCACGGACCATCTGCGGATCGTCGTCGGCGATGAGCAGTTTCATCCCGCTGTTCCTCCTCCGTCGACGTCCGGCGCGGCAAGGGGGAGCGCGACGACCATGGTCAGACCACCGCCCGGGGTGTCCTCGGGGCTCAGGGTACCGCCCATGCCCTCGGTGAATCCGCGCGAGAGTGCCAGGCCCAGTCCGAGTCCGGTCGAGTTGTCCGTGTCGCCGAGACGCTGGAACGGCTGGAACATGGTCCCTTGGCGCTCGTGCGAGACGCCCACCCCGCGATCGACCACTCGGATCTCGGCTCGGCCGCCCAGCCGGCTCGTCGACACGAGCACCCGTTCGCCCTCCGGCGAGTGGCGGAACGCGTTCGCGAGGAGATTGACCAGGACGCGCTGCAGCAGCACGGGGTCCGCCTCCAGCGGCGGCAGCGCCGGATCGAGCGCGAGTTCGACGTCCGCCGGGCCGAGCGAGAGCTCGTCGAGTGCGGCGAGGATGCTTCCGCCGGCGTCCACCGACGTCGTCGACACCGCCAGAACTCCGGCCTGGACACGGCTCACGTCCAGCAGATCCGTGACGAGCGTCGTCAGCGTCGCGAGGCTCTCGTCCGCGGTGGCGAGCAGCTCTGCGCGATCAGAGGCGGAGAGCGACCCCGCCCCGCGCAGTCCTCCGATCGCGGCGACCGCTGATGCGAGCGGGCGGCGCAGGTCGTGGCTCAGGGCCGACAGCAGGGCGCTGCGCACCTGGTCCGTCTCGGCCAGCGCCTCGGCCTCGCGGGCTGTCGCGCTCAGGTCGGTGTGCTCGATGGCCGCGGTGAGCTGCGCGATGATCACGTCGAGCAGGCGTCGCGACGGCGCATCCAGCGGGCCTCCGTGCAGCTCCAGCGTGGCGCGGGGCTCACCGTTCACGCCGGCGCCGACCGGGTAGGCGGTCGATCGACCGTCCCGCAGCGGCTCGCCGTCCCGCGCGATGACATCCCCGTCGGCGGCGACCAGACGCACCCCGCTCAATCCGAACGCCTCTCGTGTGCGCGAGACGAGCGCGAGCACCGCACTCTCACCGCGGAGCACGTTTCCCGCCACCGAGGCGAGCAGCTCGGCCTCGGCCGTGGCGCGCTTCGCATCGCGGGCACGACGGGCCGCCTGATCCACGATGATGCTGACGAGGATCGCGATGATGACGTACAGCCCCAGCGCGATGGCGTGCAAGGGGTGAGCCACCGTCACCGTGTACAGCGGTGCGACGAAGAGGAAGTCCAGTGTGACGCCCGACAGGACGGCGGCGAAGACCGCGGGGCGGATGCCGCCGATGAGCGCGACGACCACGACGAGCAGCTGGTAGGCGAGCACCTCGGATGTGATCGATTCGGGGCTGCGGAGCGAGAACAGCAACCAGGAGAGCAGCGGCCCTCCGATGAGCGCGACGGCGAATCCGAGCAGCTGGCGACGCCAGCCCAGAGCGCCGCCGGTGATCCGGGGGAGCGCGGTTCGGCCTCCGGCTGCCGCGTGAGTGACGATGTGCACATCGATGTCGCCGGAGCGGCGGATGACTTCGGTGCCGACGCTCGGACCCGTCAGAGCCGCGGCGAGGCGGCCGCGCCGGCTGACGCCGATCACGAGCTGAGTGGCGTCGACCGTGTGGGCGAACTCCACCAGGGCCTCCGGCACGTCGTCGGAGACGATCTGGTGATAGGTCCCGCCCAGCGTGTCCACCAGTGACCGCTGGGCGGTCAGCGCACCGGGCACGTCGCGATGCAGCCCGTCCTGGGAGGAGACGTGAACAGCGAGCAGTTCGCCACCGGCGGACCGGGCCGCGATCCGCGCACCGCGGCGCAGCAGCGTCTCGCCCTCAGGGCCCCCGGTGAGCGCAACGACGACGCGCTCGCGCGCCTGCCAGCTGCCCTCGATCCCCTGCTCGGCACGGTAGCTGCGCAGGGCGCTGTCGACTTCATCGGCGAGCCACAGCAGCGCCAGCTCACGCAGCGCCGTGAGGTTTCCGAGGCGGAAGTAGTTGGACAGCGCCGCGTCGATGCGCTCGGCCGGATACACCAGTCCGGCCGACAGCCGATCGCGCAGCGTCTGAGGAGCCAGGTCGACGACCTCGATCTCGTCCGCGCCGCGCACCACTGCATCCGGGATGGTCTCCTGCTGCGCGATCCCGGTGATCTTCTCGACGACCGCGTTGAGAGACTCGATGTGCTGCACGTTGACGGTCGTGATCACATCGATTCCGGCATCCAGCAGCTCGTCGACGTCCTGCCACCGCTTGGGATTGCGCGATCCGGGGGCGTTCGTGTGCGCGAGCTCGTCGACCAGTGCTATCTGCGGTGCGCGCGTGAGGACGGCAGCGACGTCCATCTCGGTCAGCTCCACGTCGCGATGTCTTTCGGCCCGCCGCGGGATCAGCGGCAGCCCGGCCGCCTGCGCAGCCGTCGCAGTCCGGCCATGCGTCTCGACGAGAGCGAGGACGACGTCGACGCCTTCCTCGCGGAGCCGATTGCCCTCCGCGAGCATCTCGAAGGTCTTGCCGACGCCGGGGGCCGCCCCGAGCAGGACTCGGAGGCGGCCGCGACGCGCCGTCCGCTCGGTCATGAGCCCTCCTGCTCGTCGAGTGCGAGATTCAACTCCAGGACGTTGATGCGCTCTTCGCCGAGGAATCCCAGGTCCCGCCCTTGAATCCTAGACTCCACGAGTGCACGGACCCCCGCCTCATCCAGCCCCCGCTCGTCGGCGACGCGCGGCACCTGCAGCAGGGCGTACGCGACGCTGATGTGCGGGTCGAGGCCCGACCCCGATGCCGTCACGGCGTCGGCCGGTACGGCCTCGGTGCTCACCCCCTCCCGCGCGGCGATCGCTTGTCGCCGCTCGTCGATCGCACCGACGAGGTCGGGGTTCTCCGGGCCGAGGTTGCTCCCGGTCGAGCCGCGCCCGTCGTATCCCGCGGCAGACGGGCGGGACTGGAAGTATGCCGGAAGCGCCTCCCCATCGGCATCCGCGAAGGACTGTCCGATGAGCGCGCTGCCGACGACGGCGCCCTTCTCGTCGGCGACGGGTGATCCGTTCGCCTGCCACGGCAGCGCGAGCTGGCCGATGCCGGTGATGACGAGCGTGTAGCCGACGCCCAGGATGAGCGTGAAGACGGCCATCGCGCGGATCGCGACGCCGATGGTGCGCACGGCGGTACGGGTCGGAGACATGGGGTTCCTTTCCTGGGGACGTCAGAAGCCGGGGAGCAGGCTGACGACGAGATCGATGAGCTTGATGCCGATGAACGGCGCGATGACGCCGCCGAGGCCGTAGACGAGCAGATTGCGCTGCAGGATCTGTGCGGCACCGGCCGGCCGGTACGCGACGCCGCGCAGGGCGAGCGGGATGAGGAAGACGATGACGATCGCGTTGAAGATGATCGCGCTCGTCACGGCCGAAGCGGGGGAATGCAGTTGCGTGACGTTGAGCACCGCGAGCCCAGGGAACACCCCCATGAACATCGCCGGGATGATCGCGAAGTACTTCGCGATGTCGTTGGCGAGCGAGAAGGTCGTCAGCGCACCGCGCGTGATGAGCAGCTGCTTGCCGATGCGTACGATGTCGATGAGTTTGGTCGGATCCGAATCGAGATCGACCATGTTGCCTGCCTCTTTCGCCGCCGACGTTCCCGTGTTCATCGCCACGCCGACGTCGGCCTGCGCGAGGGCAGGCGCATCGTTCGTGCCGTCGCCGGTCATCGCGACGAGCCGTCCGCCCTCCTGCTCACGGCGGATGAGCGCGAGCTTGTCCTCGGGGGTCGCCTCCGCGAGGAAGTCGTCGACGCCGGCCTCCTGCGCGATCGCGGCGGCGGTGAGCGGATTGTCGCCCGTGATCATCACGGTGCGGATGCCCATCGAACGCAGTTCCTCGAATCGCTCGCGCAGACCCGTCTTGACGATGTCCTTGAGATGTACGACGCCCAGCACCCGCCCGACCCCGTCCGCCCCTTTCACCGCGACGACCAGGGGGGTGCCTCCGCTACCGGCGACGGCATCCGTCGTGCGGGTGAGCCCGGCATCCGCGTCGTCGAGTCCGAGCCAGGCGCTCACGGCGGAGCCGGCGCCCTTGCGGATCTGCGTTCCATCGGCGAGGTCCAGTCCGCTCATCCGGGTCTGCGCGGTGAACGGCACCACGGCGGCATCCTGCGGTGCGTCGACGTGGATGCCGCGCGCGGCGGCGAGGTCGACGATCGACGCGCCCTCCGGAGTCGGATCGGCGAGTGAGGAGAGAGCCGCCGTGCGCAGCAGGTCGTCGGTCTCGACGCCGGCGAGCGGAAGGACCTCATCAGCACGACGATTGCCGTAGGTGATCGTGCCGGTCTTGTCGAGGAGCAGCGTCGTGACATCGCCTGCCGCTTCCACGGCGCGCCCGGACATCGCGAGGACGTTGCGCTGCACGAGGCGGTCCATGCCGGCGATGCCGATCGCCGACAGCAGCGCACCGATGGTCGTCGGGATGAGGCAGACGAGCAGGGCGATCAGCACCGGGATGCTCACCGGGGAAGCCGTGTAGGACGCGATCGGATTCAGCGTGAGCACGGCGACGACGAAGACGATCGACAGGCTCGCGAGCAGGATGTTCAGCGCGATCTCGTTGGGAGTGCGCTGCCGGTTCGCGCCCTCGACGAGGGCGATCATGCGATCGACGAACGTCTCGCCCGGCTTCGACGTGATGCGCACGACGATCCGGTCCGAGAGCACGCGCGTCCCGCCGGTGACGGCGCTGCGATCGCCGCCCGATTCGCGGATGACGGGTGCGCTCTCTCCCGTGATCGCGGATTCGTCCACGGTGGCGATCCCGGCGACGATGTCTCCGTCGCCCGGGATCAGCTCGCCGGCCTCGACGACGACCACGTCATCGCGTTGCAGCTCCGCGGATGCGACGTCGGCGGTCGCGGCGCGAACCGCCCCGGCATCCGTCGTCGCTTCGTAGTCGACGACCCGACGCGCGAGGGTGCTCGTCCTGGTCTTCCGCAGCGTCGCAGCCTGCGCCTTGCCTCGGCCTTCGGCGACGGACTCCGCGACATTGGCGAAGAACACGGTCAACCAGAGCCACGCGGCGATGCCCCACGTGAAGCCCGCCGGGATCGGGGTGCCGCCGGACTCGGCATCCCCGGCCAGGAGCGGCTCCGCGACGGCGAGGATCGTGGTGAATGCCGCGCCGACCCAGACCAGGAGCATCACGGGGTTGCGGACCAGCGTCGCCGGGTTGAGCTTGCGGAACGCTCCGGGCAGCGACTGGAGGAGGGGACGCCAGCCGAACGCGCGGCGTGGGACGGAGGGCGCGGATGCCGTGGCATCCGACGGCTCAGGGGTGGATGTGAGCAGTGCCATGTCAGACGAGTCCTTCGGCGAGGGGGCCCAGAGTGAGGACCGGGAAGTAGGTGAGCGCCGTCACGATGACCGCGACGGCGGTGAGCAGGCCGACGAACTGCGGTCGGTGGGTGGGCAGCGTCCCGGTGGTCGCGGGGATCCGATCCTGCGCCGCGAGGGAGCCGGCGAGGGCCAGCACGAGCACGATAGGCAGGAACCGGCCGAGCAGCATCGCGACGCCGAGGGCGGTGTTGAACCACGCCGTGTTCGCGGTGAGGCCGGCGAAGGCGGAGCCGTTGTTGTTCGCAGCCGACGTGAAGGCGTAGAGCACTTCGCTCATGCCGTGCACCCCGGGATTCAGGATGCTCGTCGACGCGACATCCTCCCGGATGCCGGGGATCGCGAAACTCAGCGCGGTACCGCCGAGGACGAGGATCGGCGTGACCAGGATGTAGAGGCTGGCGAGCTTGATCTCGCGCGGGCCGATGCGCTTGCCGAGGTATTCCGGAGTCCGGCCGACGAGCAGGCCGCCGATGAACACCGCGACGACGGCGAGGACGAGCATGCCGTACAGCCCGGAGCCCACGCCGCCCGGTGCGACCTCGCCGAGCATCATGTTGATCATCGGCATCATGCCGCCGAGGGCCGTGTACGAGTCGTGCATCGAGTTCACCGCGCCCGTCGAGGTCAGCGTCGATGCACTGCCGAACAGGGTGGAGCCGAGGATTCCGAAGCGCTGCTCCTTGCCCTCCATCGCGGCACCGGCGAGCTCGGGTGCGGTTCCTCGGCCCGCGAGTTCCAGTGCCGACAGCGCGAACGTGGACACCAGGAAGATCAGGCCCATCACAGCGACGATCGCGTACCCCTGGCGGTCGTCGCCGATCATGCGTCCGAACGCACGGGGCAGCGAGAACGGGATGGCGAGGATCAGGACGATCTCGAGCAGGTTCGTCCATGCCGTCGGGTTCTCGAACGGGTGCGCGGAGTTGGCGTTGAAGAAACCGCCGCCGTTCGTGCCCAGCAGCTTGATCGCCTCCTGCGAGGCGACCGGCCCGCCGGGGAGCGTCTGCGTCGCGCCCGACAGTGCTGTCGCTTCCGTGAATCCGGTGAAGTTCTGCACCACGCCGCCGGCGATCAGCGCCAGTGCGCCGAGCGCGGCGATCGGGAGCAGGATGCGCCCGAGACCGCGAGTGAGATCCACCCAGAAGTTCCCGATGGTCGTCGAGCCGCGTCGCGCGAAGCCGCGAATGAGGGCGACGGCCACCGCGAGGCCGACCGCGGCCGACACGAAGTTCTGGACCGTGAGTCCGGCGAGCTGAACTGTGTACCCCATCGTCTGCTCGGGCGAATACGACTGCCAGTTCGTGTTCGCGACGAACGACGCCGCCGTGTTGAACGCCAGTCCTTCCGGCACGGCCGGGAGGCCCAGTGATGCGGGGAGCACGGCCTGCACGCGCTGGAGCACGTAGACGAGAAGGAGTCCGGTGACGGAGAAGACCAGCACGCTGCGCGTGTACGCCCGCCAGGTCTGCTCCGCCGTCGCATCGACGCCGATCGCGCGGTAGACCAGTCCTTCGGCACGCAGATGCCGTGCCGATGCGTAGGTGCGCGCGATGTAGTCGCCGAGCGGGCGGTACAGCACCACGAGCACAGCGACCAGCGTCGCCGCCTGCAGCAATCCGAGCCAGATCGTGGCGGTCATCAGAAGCGCTCCGGGAGGACGAGGGCGACGACGAGGTAGACGACCGCCGCGATCGCCAGAGCCGCAGCGGCGATCTCGAAGACGATCATCCCCTTCTCCTCTCCACCCATCGCTTCGCGCTGGGTGGAGCCTCGGGAGCGGGGTCCCGCCTCTCCACCCCCTTCGCGACGAAGGAGACGACGGCGAACAGCGCGAGTGTCAACGCGAGATAGAGAAGATCGAGCACGAGACCTGATACAACTCCGGTGCCGGGCGGCCGTGGCAGATCCTCACGACTTCCCTACGAGATCGGGCGAGAACCATGCGCGATGCTCACACGTCGAGGGCGACGGCCGGCCGACCGATCTGCGCGGTACACTTTCCCGCTGTGGGAGATCAGGTTCTGCTGGCGTTCATCGCCATTGCGATCGGCGTCGGCTTCGGCATCCTGCTCTTCGTCCCGTTCGTCGCGATCAGTTACCGGCGCCGGGGGCGGCTGAGCCTCGGACGCACGCTGCTGTGGCTGGCTGCGCTCGTCTACTTCTGGGCGATCTGGACCTACACGCTTCTGCCGCTGCCCGACCCGGATGCGATCCGCTGCGTCGGAGCGATCACCGATCCGATGTCGGTGGTGCGCGACCTGCAGAAGGCGTTCGCGGCACCGGGCAATCCGCTCACCCAGCCCGCGCTGCTGCAGCTCGTGTTCAACGTGCTGCTTTTCGTCCCCCTCGGAGCATTCCTGCGCGTGCTCGGTGCCCGAGGCATCCTCACCTCGTTCTTCGTCGGCCTCGCGCTGTCCTTGCTGATCGAGACGACGCAGCTGACCGGCGTGTGGGGGCTGTATCCGTGCGCGTACCGCTTCTTCGACGTCGGCGACCTGATGACGAACACGCTCGGCGCCGTCATCGGCTCGGTGCTCGCGCTGGTCGTACCGCGTTCGATGCGCGGCATGGCGGCCACGGCGGATGCCGCTTCGCCGCGGCCTGTGACACGAGGGCGTCGCGCCGTCGCCATGCTGTGCGATGCGCTCGGGTACGGATTCGTCGCGACCGGCGTCGCCGTCGCCACCCAGGTCTGGCTGCAGTACGTCGTGCAGGACCGCCAGGCGGTGCTCGACGGCCGGATCGCCGAGGTCCTGAGCGTGACCGCCGCGGCCGGACTCTGGCTCGCGGTCGTCCTCGTCACCGGCCGGTCGATCGGCGACCTCGCCGTGCAGCTGCGCTATCGCGGTTCCCGCTTGCCTGTCCCGCTCGCTCGCGTGCTGCGCTGGGCGGGCGGCATCGGCGGGATCGGCGCGCTGCAGCTGCTGGGCGGCCTGTTCGACACCCTCTCGTCCGCGCTGATCCTGCTCGCCGTCGTACTGCTGTTCACGACTCGTCGCGGACGTGGGCTGCCCGGACTGCTCTCCGGTCAGGAGCTCGAAGACGCGAGGGCGGATGCCGCAGCCTCCGCCCCGCGGTGATGCCTACTCCCACGTGGCGGTCTCCGGATCGATGCCGTGGTGGCGCGCCGATTCGTCGATGCTCTGACGGAACCACGAGGCCAGGCCGTCACCGATCCCGTCGTAGTAGGACGAGAACCCCGGATCGGCCTCGAACATCCGGCCCAGGCACACCTGCATCTGCCGTGTCAGCGGGAAGAAGTGGGAGAACACCTCGCGGTGGCGCTCGACGAGTGCGTCCGCTTCCGCGCTACCAGGCTCGACTCGTCGGCTCACCGCTTCGGCGAGGTCGCGCTGGAGAGCGGACATGGCTTCGGAGAGCTCGCGCCACTGGCTCGGTGAGCGGGACGCGGAGCGCTCGGCGAACTGCGCCCACTGCCTCGATCCGCCCCAGACGTAGCGCGCCCCGCGCGATTGCTGCGGATCCCAGCCTTCGCCGAAGATCTCACGCTGCTCGTCGTCGCCCATCAGGATGCCGCGCTCATGCGCGTCGGTCATGCGCTCGAGCCGTTCGTCGAGCCGCTGCAGATCGTTGATCCGTTCGGCCAGCTGCGCGCGCTGCTCGCGCAGCGTGTCTCCGATCTCCGTGCTCGCGTCGTCCAGGACATCACGAATCGCGTCGAGCGTCAGACCGGCCTCACGGTACGCCACGACCCGGCTCAGGCGCTCGAGGTCATCCCACGTGTAGAGGCGATACCCGGCAGGCGTGCGACGGGACGGCGATGCGAGGCCGATCTCGTCCCAGTGATGGAGGGTGCGCACGGTCAGACCGAGCAGGTCGGCGGCGACGCCGACCGTCGCATCCTCATCGAGCGCCTCGTCGACCATAGATGTCATTGTGCTCCTCCTTCGGCGGCTTCCGGCGCGAAGATTCCGACGGACGCGAAGTCCCGCCCTACGTCGCTGTCGGGAGTGAACGGCGTCGCCGCCGTGAACGTGACGTGCGCACCCTCCGGTGTGATGATGTCTATATCGCGCGTTCTCCATGCCGTGTCGTACGGGCCGGTCACCGAATCCGGGGACAGCTCCCGACAGGCATCGGCCACGGATTCGAGCTGGTCGAGCACGCAGGAGACGAAGACCTGGACCGCGGATGCCGCCGACGGGGCCGTGTCGTGGTCCGAGGGAACGAGCAGAACGTCCTGGAACGCCCACCGCCGCAGGTGCACGATCTGCCCGGGAATGTGGAAGAAATCGACGAAGCCCAGTCCGCGGACCCAGAAATCCGTCGACGCCGCGAGATCCTTCGACGGGATCTTCACGAACATCGGCATCGCGTAGATGCCGAGGAACGGATCCGGCGCGACAGCGTCGGGGCCGTCGGGGACGGGGCTCATCTCGAATGCATTGAAGTGATCAGTCATGTGAGCAAGCGTGGGTCCTCACGTCGCGTGAGGGTCAAACTCCCGCGCACGCTCATCGCGAACGCACAGCCCATTCCGATCACGAACCCGTAACGTCGATCGCATGACGACCGTTGACGTCTCCGAGGATGCGATCCGCCAGACCAAGGAGCTCCGTGACGAGTTCCAGCGATTCCTGCGCGAGTACGAGTTCGGCATGCGCGAAGTCGAGACCAAGATCTCGATCCTTCGGGACGAGTTCACGCACGACCACGCGTACAACCCGATCGAGCACGTCAAGAGCCGGTTGAAGTCGCCGGACAGCATCGTCGAGAAGATCGCCCGCAAGGGCATCGCGGAGCCGGACTTCGACCGCATCCGCGCCGAGATCACCGACATCGCCGGTGTCCGCGTCACGTGCAGCTTCGTCGCCGACGTCTACCTGCTCTTCGATCTGCTCACCGCGCAGGACGACGTCGCGGTCCGCGTCGTGAAGGACTACATCGCCGATCCGAAGCCGAACGGGTACAAGAGCCTGCACGCCATCCTCGAGGTACCGGTCTTCCTGTCCACAGGGGCCCTGTCCGTCCCGGTCGAGGTGCAGTTCCGCACCATCGCCATGGACTTCTGGGCGAGCCTGGAGCACAAGATCTACTACAAGTTCTCCAATCAGGTGCCGTCGCACCTGGTGAGCAGCCTGTCGGATGCGGCGGACGCCGCCGCCGAGCTCGACGTCCGCATGGAGCGGTTGCACCGCGAAGCGCACGGTTCGCCCAACCGTCAGCTCGCGCAGGCCCCGCCGCGCATCGTCCAGGTCTGAACGGACGTCACGGGCTGCCCGCAGCGCCCTCGCCCGGCTCGCGACTCGGTACGGCTGCACGATCCGGGAACAGATGCACGACTGAGAATCGATTTCCGGCCCGGCAGTCGTTCCCCGGTCGTGCAGATGTACCGCCTCAGGCCAGGAACTCCCGCGCGGCCGTCGTCATCGCGGTCACGCCGACCTCGATGGTCGGGTGGATCTCCGGCGCGTAGAACGGGGAGTGGTTGGTGGGGACGTCCGCGTCGGCGGTGCCTCCCGCGATGGCCTCCGCGAAGCGGACGGGGTCGAATCCGCCCCAGAACCAGAACACCAGCGGGGCTCCGGAGTCCCGCGCGAACCAGGACACGTCCTCGCTGCCCGTGAACATCCCTGGATCGATCACGGACTGCTCGCCGAGTGCTCGCTGCAGCGCGGCCGTCACTCGCGCGGTCGCGTCCACGTCGTTGATCGTGGGCGGCAACGTGTGATCGGTGCGGATCTCCGGCTCGCGCTCGGCGCCGGATGCCGCGGCTTCGGCCCGAACGATCCGCTCGACGCTCGCGAGCACCTTGTCGCGCATCTCGTCGTTCGGGTAGCGCAGGCTGAGCTCGAGCTTGGCCTCGGTCGGGATGATGTTGTTCTTCAGTCCCGCGTGGATCGAGCCGACGGTGACGACTGCGACCTCCTGCGGGTTGACCTCTCGCGAGGTGATCGTCTGCAGCCGCATCACGGTCGCCGCCGCCATCACGACGGGATCGATCGTCGTGTGCGGGCGCGAGCCGTGCCCGCCACGGCCGTGCAGCGTGACGGTCAGGCCATCGGATGCCGCCATCTGGGTGCCGCTGCGGACGCCGATGATCCCGGCGGGCAGGGGAGTGACGTGCTGTCCGAGCACGACATCGGGCTTCGGGTAGCGGACCAGGATCCCGGCATCCAGCATGGCCCGGGCACCGGCACCGTACTCCTCGGCCGGCTGGATCAGCACGACGACCGTTCCCGACCATTCGTCGCGGGTCGCGACCAGCTGCTCGACCGCACCGATCATGGCGGTGACATGCATGTCGTGACCGCACGCATGCATGACGGGCACCGTCGTCCCCGACGGATCGACTCCGGTCGCGGTGCTCGCGTACGGCAGGCCGGTCTGCTCCTCGACCGGGAGCGCATCCATGTCGGCGCGCAGCCACACGGTCGGACCCTCGCCGTTCGCGAGCAGGCCGACGACGCCGGTTATCCCGACGCCCTCTTCGACGTCGAGTCCGAGGTCGCGCAGGTGCTGGGCGGCGATGCCCGCGGTCCGCGTCTCCTGGAAGGACAGCTCCGGATGCCGGTGCAGATCGATGTACAGCGCCTCGAGGTCGATGGTCATGCCCTCACCCTAGCCGCGTCTCTCAGCGCTGCGCATAGGTGGACAGCTCGGGTCCGGGGTGCAGCACGGCGTTCACGATCGCACGGATCGCGAACTCGCTCGCCGCGCCGAGATCGATGACATCGGGGTGCAGCAGCCACTGCAGCTGCAGGCCGTCCATGACCGCAAGAATCGACGCGGATGCCGCGGCGACCGTCTCGGTCTCGGTCACGCCCTCTTGCGCGCACAGCTGCGCGAATGCATCGCTGACCTCGCGACGCAGCGTCGTGTAGCGGTCCTCGAAGTACTCCCGGCCGGGGTGCTCATCGGTCACCGACTCGGAGGAGAGCACGGTGTAGGCCTGGACGATCCCCGGGCGCTTCTCGTTCGCGAAGGCGGTCCTGACCAGGTGCAGGAACAGCTCCGGTCCGCCGGGAATGTGCTTCTTCTCGAGATCCTGGACGTCTGCCTGATCACGGAACGCGAGAACCTCGAGCAGCAGCTTCTGCTTGGAGCCGAAGTGGTGCAGCACGCCGGCGTGGGTGATGCCGACCTGCTCGGCGACATCGGCGAGTGTGCCGTTCGTCGAGCCCTTGTTGCCGAAGATCTCGACGGCCGCTTTCAGAATCTGTTCACGCTTCGCGCGCGTCGCGGGGCGGGTGCGCACGGCATCCTCGCTGGTGGCCACGATGCCTCCTTCCGTTGCGGTTCTGTGACTTGCCTTCGAACTTACCGGTGGGTAATCTCACATCAGCTTACTTTCTAGCCAGTAAGTTGGGAATCCCCCACCGCCCCGTGAAGACGACCGGTGGTCCACAGCACACAGACCGTGCCCAAGGAGAAGCAATGAAGCTCAGAAAGTCCCTCATCGCCGCGTTCGCCGTCGCAACCCTCGGTGCGACCGTGCTCGCCGGATGCTCGGCCGGCGGTGGTGACGCCGGAGACAACGACGGCGGCGATCTGCCCGCCCTGACGATCGCGAAGCCGGACGGCGCGATCACCACCGAGTCGCACAACCCCTACCTCGGCGACTCGTCGGCATCGAAGTACGGCTACGCCAAGGTCATCTTCGAGCCCCTCGCACTCGTGAACCCCACCGGCGATCTCGGCACGACGCCGTGGCTCGCCGAGTCGGTCGAGTGGAACGACGACTACACCGAACTCACGATCGTCCCGCGCGCCGACGTCACCTGGAGCGACGGCGAGCCGTTCACGGGCGATGACGTCGTGTTCACGTTCGACCAGTTCCTCAACGGAAAGCTCACCGATTCGTCGGGGCTGAAGTACGAGGGGGCGACCGTCGACGGCGACAGGATCACCCTGAAGTTCGCCGACTCGAAGTTCACCTCGCAGTCGCGCGTGCTGCACACCCCGATCGTGCCCAAGCACATCTGGGAGAACATCGCAGACCCCAACACCGACCCGCTGACCGAAGAGGGTCTCGCCGTCGGCACCGGCCCCTACACGCTCACGAACTGGACGACGGAGTCCGTCACACTGACGGCGAACGACGAGTACTGGGGCGGCGAACTTGCCGTCCCCGAACTGCACTACGTCTCCTACGGTGACAACGCAGCCCTCACCACGGCACTCGCCTCCGGCGACGCCGACTGGGCGCAGGCGTTCATCCCGCAGGTCGAGGAGAGCTATCTCGCCGCCGACGAGGACAACCAGTTCCTCGTCTCGCCGACGGCCGGCGCAGGCACCCTGTTCTTCAACCTGCAGACCAAGCCCTTCAACGACCCTGCGCTGCGCCAGGCGCTCGCCTGGACGATCGACCGCGACGCATACGTCGACATCGCCCGCGAAGGCGCGAGCGACCCGATCTGGAACGTGACCGGCCTCGGCACTCTCCTCGAGGACGAGATCATCCCCGAGTACAAGGACCAGAACTACGAGATCGACGTCGACAAGGCCAAGGAGGTCCTCACGGACGCCGGCTACACCTGGAAGGACGAGAGCCTGATCGACCCGGATGGCGAGCCCGTCTCGTTCTCGATCTCCGTTCCCGCCGGATGGAGCGACTGGAACACCGAGCAGGCGCTCCTCGCCGAAGAGCTCGACGAGGCCCTCGGCATCGAGGTCAAGGTCGACCAGCCCGACTGGGGCGGGTGGGACGCGGCCCGTCAGGAGGGCACCTTCCAGGCGATCATCCACTGGCTCGAGGACACCGGGAACGTCTACGGCCTGTACACCTCGACGATGGATCCGAAGTGGATCGTCGACGACAAGGCGCAGTTCAACTTCGGCCGCTTCGAGGACCCGGCGGTGACCGAGGCGCTGAACACCTACGCCAACGCCTCCTCCGATGAGGAGCGCGCGGCGGCGTCCGCGACGATGCAGAAGGCCTTCGCCGAGAACGTGCCGGCCATCCCGCTGGGTGCGCACCCGCTGCTGGGCGAGTTCAACACCCGCAACTACGTCGGATGGCCGAGCGAGGAGGACCAGTACGCGTCCGGTGACCCGACCCAGCCGGCCGTCGTGCAGGTGCTGAAGAATCTGACCGCCAAGTAACCTCTCCTCGCTCGTCGGGCGGGGTCCTCCTCGGACCCCGCCCGACGAGCGAGAGGCGGAAAGGAACCCCATGCCAGACCCCCTGCTCACCGTTCACGACTTCTCGGTCGTGTACGACGTCGATCCGCCGGTCGCGGCGGTGAAGAACGTCACCCTCGAACTGCAGCGCGGCGAGATCCTCGGCCTCGCCGGAGAATCCGGCTGCGGCAAGACGACGCTCGCCTACGGCGTCCAGCGCCTGCTCAAGGCCCCGGCGGTGATCACCAGCGGCTCCGTCACCTTCCATGACGCGACCGGCGAGGACATCGACGTCGGATCCCTGGATGCCGAGCAGATGCGGCGCTTCCGCTGGGACAAGATCTCCATGGTGTTCCAGGGCGCGATGAACGCGCTCAACCCGGTCGCCACGATCGGCGCGCAGCTGTCCGATGTGTTCGAGGTGCACCGCCCCGGCATGAACAGGAAGCAGCGCGAGGCGGCCGTCAAGGAGCTGCTCGAGATCGTCAAGGTGGGCGCGCAGCGCATGCGCTCCTTCCCGCACGAGCTCTCCGGCGGCATGCGCCAGAGGGTCATGATCGCGATGGCGCTCGCGCTCCGTCCGCAGCTGATGGTGATGGACGAGCCGACGACCGCGCTGGACGTCCTCGTGCAACGCGAGATCCTCCGCCAGATCTCGCAGCTGCGGGCCGAGTTCGGCTTCTCGGTGATCTTCATCACCCACGACCTGCCGCTGCTGCTGGAGATCAGCGATCGCATCGCGATCATGCGAGACGGACAGATCGTGGAGTTGGACACCGCCGAGCGGATCTGGAACGCTCCTCAGGACGAGTACACCAGGACCCTGCTGTCCTCGTTCCCGCGTCTCACCGGAGAGAAGGGGGTGGTCGTCCGATGAGCGTGCTCGAGGTGCGACACGTCACCAAGACCTACAACGTCCGCGGCGCCGGTCAGCTCACGGCACTAGACGACGTGAACTTCACCCTGCGGTCGGGGCAGACCATCGGCCTGGTCGGTCAATCCGGCAGCGGCAAGTCGACGATCGCGAAGATCCTCACGCAGCTGGAGACGCCCACCAGCGGTGAGGTGCTGCTGGACGGACAGCCCATCCCGCGTCGCGGTCGAGGCCTGCGAACCTATCGGCAGCAGCTGCGCATGGTCTTCCAGGACCCGTTCGCGTCGCTGAATCCCTACCACTCCATCCGCTACCACCTCGCGCGCCCGCTGCGGCTGGACGATGTCGTCCCCAAGGCCGAGACCGAAGCCGAGGTGCGTCGCCTCCTCGAGCGCGTGCGCCTGATCCCGGATGCCGTGATCGACCGCCGCCCGCACGAGTTGTCCGGCGGTCAGCGACAGCGCGTCGCGATCGCCCGCGCGCTGGCCTCCCGGCCGGCCATCCTCGTCGCCGACGAACCGGTGTCGATGCTCGACGTCTCCATCCGCCTCGGCGTGCTCAACCTGCTCGCCGACCTGCAGCGCGAGGAGGGCCTCGGCGTGCTCTACATCACGCACGATCTCGCCACGGCCCGTCACTTCAGCGACGAGATCATGGTGCTCAACCAGGGCCGCATCGTCGAGCACGGTCCGGCGGACGACGTGATCCTCCGCCCGCAGGATCCCTATACACAGGAGCTCCGCGCAGCCTCCCCGGACCCGGAGCGACACTTCGCGTCGACATCCCCCCTCGGAGGTGCCTGATGACCGCCATCGAACCACAGCTCCGCAGTGCGGAGGACCCGCCTGCCGTCGACGCCGTCGAAGCCGGAACCACCGCGACGAAGGTCGTCGCCGGCCGCTCCCGCATCCCGTGGCGCTTCCTCGGCGGGCGTGCCGCGTTCTACCTCTTCACGCTGTGGGCAGCGCTGACGATCAACTTCTTCCTGCCCCGCATGATGAAGGGCGACGCGGTCAGCCAGTACCTCGCCCGCAACCGCAACGTCTCGCCAGAGGCCGCGGACGCGCTGCGATCCCTGCTCGGCCTCGACACCGACAAGTCCCTCTGGCAGCAGTACCTCGACTACTGGGCCCTGCTGTTCCAGGGCGACCTCGGCGTCTCGCTGCTGCACGGACTGCGCCCCGTCACCGAGGTCGTCGCGCAGGCGCTGCCGTGGACGGTCGGACTGGTCGGCTTCGCGACGATCGTCTCGTTCGCGATCGGCACGATCGGCGGCGCGATCATCGGATGGCGCCGAGGCAGCCGGTTGGACGGGCTCATCCCCATCACCACCTTCCTCAGCACGATCCCCTACTTCTGGCTCGGTCTGCTCGCGATCGCGGTCTTCTCGGTCAACCTCGGCTGGTTCCCGATCGGCAAGGCCTACGGCGTCGGGATGTCCCCGGGGTGGGACATCGAGTTCGTCGGACAGGTCATCCATCACGGCACGCTCCCGGCCGCGACCATCATCATCGCCTCCCTCGGCGGCTGGATGCTCGGCATGCGCAACATGATGCTGACCGTCCTCGACGAGGACTACATCACCGTCGCCCAGGCGAAGGGCATGCCCAACCAGCGCGTGCTGTGGCGATACGCCGCGCGCAACGCGGTCCTGCCGCAGATCCAGAGCTTCGCGTTGTCGATCGGCTTCATCGTCGGCGGCACGATCGTGATGGAGATGGTCTTCAGCTACCCCGGAGTCGGCAAGCTGCTGCTGGATGCGACGAACGCCAAGGACTACGCGCTCATGCAGGGCGTGTTCCTGGTGATCACCCTCTCGGTGCTCGTCGCGAACATCCTCGCGGACATCGCGTACGCATTCCTCGACCCTCGCACGCGCCAGACGGAGGCCTGAACGATGACCCCCACTGTGAAAGACACCGACGACCTCCGCGCCCAGACGGGCGCCGGCGCCCCCGAGACGTTCCTCATCCGCACGAGTCGCGCAGCCGGCGACGGCCAGGCGAAGCAGAGCCTGTGGGCGAAGACCGTGTCGGCGTTCGCGATGTTCCGCAACGGCAAATCGCTCACCGGCCTCGGCATCCTGGCGTTCTTCGTGCTGATCGCGATCTTCGCCGACTTCCTGGCGCCGTATTCGCCGACGAAGGTCGACAACTCGGCCCGGCTTCAGCCGCCGTCCGCCGCGCACTGGCTGGGCACGACCCACATCGGCGAGGACGTGCTGAGCCAGGTCATCCACGGGACGCGCGGCGTCATCGTCGTCGGGTTCCTCGCGGCGCTCATCGCCACGGTGATCGCGATCACGGTCGGCGTCATCGCCGGGTATCTGACGGGCTGGAAGAGCGAGGCGCTCTCGGCACTGACCAACGTGTTCCTGGTGATCCCCGGACTTCCGCTGATCATCATCGTCGCCTCGATGTTCGAGGAGCCGCCGCTCGTGCTGATCGCGGCC
This sequence comes from Microbacterium sp. NPDC056234, assembly GCF_042267585.1. NCBI lineage: Bacteria > Bacillati > Actinomycetota > Actinomycetes > Micrococcales > Microbacteriaceae > Microbacterium > Microbacterium sp. NPDC056234. Next base: position 119,667 of record NZ_JBHJTE010000001.1, on the reverse strand, counting down.
GTGCTGGGACTCACCGGATGGGCGTGGGGTGCCCGCGTCCTGCGGGCGCAGACGATGTCGCTGCGCAACCGCGACTTCGTCCAGGCGGCCAGGGCGAACGGCGAGCCGCTGCGGCGCATCATCACGGTCGAGATGCTCCCGAACCTGATGGCGCTGATCGCGGCCAGTTTCGTCGGAACCGTGACCGCGGCCATCCTGGGTCTCACGACGCTCTCGTACATCGGTGTGATCCCGGTGACCACCTACAACTGGGGCACGATCCTGAACTGGGCCTCGGCGCAGGGGGCCTTCGGACAGAACCAGTGGTGGTGGTATCTGCCCCCAGGGCTGTGCATCGCGGCCATCGGCGTCGCCCTGTCGCTGATCAACTTCGGCATCGACGAATACGTCAACCCGCGGTTGCGTTCGGCCGGCGAGCGCGCCCGCGCCATGAAGAAGAAGGGGCTGGACGTCAACGACGCCGTCACCGTCGTCCGCACGGCCCCCGCCACGAAGACTTCCGAGACGAACACGAACACCGAGAAATGACGCTGCAGACTCAGACCCTTCCGTACCTCGATCCCTCCCTCCCGGTCGCCGACCGCGTCGCCGATCTCCTCGGGCGCATGACGCTCGAGGAGAAGGTCGGACAGATGCTGCAGCTGGATGCCCGCGACGACCTCGACGATCACATCCTTCGCCGGAACGTCGGCTCGATCCTGCACACGTCGCCCGAGCGCATCATCCGCGCGCGTGAACTGACGCTGGAGACCCGCCTCGGCATCCCGCTGCTGGTAGGCGAGGACTGCATCCACGGCCATTCGTTCTGGCCCGGCGCCACGATCTATCCGACGCAGCTCGGCATGGCGGCCTCCTGGGATGCGGAACTGGTCGAGAAGGTCGCCCGCGCCACGGCCGTCGAGGTCGCGGCGACCGGCATCCACTGGACCTTCTCGCCGGTGCTGTGCATCGCGCGGGACCTGCGCTGGGGGCGCGTGAATGAGACCTTCGGAGAGGATCCGTTCCTCATCGGCGAGCTCGCCAGCGCCATGGTGCGCGGGTACCAGGGCGAGGGGCTCGACGATCCGACCGCGATCCTGGCCACCGCGAAGCACTTCGCGGGATACTCCGAGACGCAGGGCGGACGGGATGCCTCCGAGGCCGACATCTCGCCCCGAAAGCTGCGCAGCTGGTTCCTGCCGCCGTTCGAGCGCGTCGCCCGCGAGGGGTGCCGCACGTTCATGCTCGGCTACCAGAGCACGGACGGCGTGCCGATCACGGTGAACGACTGGCTCCTCAGCGACGTGCTGCGCGGCGAGTGGGGGTACACCGGCACGCTCATCACGGACTGGGACAACGTCGGGCGCATGGTCTGGGAGCAGCGCGTCCAGCCGGACTACACGCACGCGGCGGCCGCTGCGGTGCGGGCCGGCAACGACATGGTGATGAACACCCCCGACTTCTTCGAGGGTGCTCTGGATGCCGTCGCGAAGGGGCTCCTCTCGGAGGATGCCTTCGATGCGGCCGTGGCCCGCATCCTCACCCTGAAGTTCGAGCTCGGGCTGTTCGAGGATCCGCGTCTCCCCGATGGCGATGTGAGCGCCGTGGTCGGAAGCGCCGCGCACGCCGATCTCAACCTCGAGGTCGCCCGACGCTCGATCGTGCTGCTCGAGAACGACGGGACGCTGCCGCTGTCGGCGGCTGCGCCCTTGCGCGTGGGGGTCGTCGGGCCGCTGGCGGATGATGCGCAGACGCAGCTCGGCGACTGGGCAGGCGGCTCTGGTCAGGCGGGGTGGCTCGACGGGCAGCCGCGCGAGATGATCACCACGGTGCTCGACGGGCTGCGCGCCGTCGACGGCTGGTCGGTGAGTGCGGTCTCAGGCGGCGACATCATCACGTACGACAACGAGGCCGAGGCGCTCAACCCCGTGCCGTGGGAGCGGGCGTTCGTCCCGGCGGCGCCCGACCCGGTGCAGATCGCCGAAGCCACCGCTCTCGCCGCCGAATCCGATGTGGTCGTCGCCGTCGTGGGCGACCGCATCGAACTGCATGGCGAGGGCCGCTCCACGGCGACGCTCGAGCTCATCGGCGCGCAGATCGCGCTGCTCGACGCCGTGATCGCGGCGGGGAAACCGGTGGTCGTCGTGCTGCTCGCGTCGAAGCCGCTCGTGCTTCCGGCATCCGTGTCGCAGGCGTCCGCAGTGATCTGGGCGGCGAACCCGGGGATGCAGGGCGGCCGAGCGCTCGCCGAACTGATCACCGGGGCGATCGAGCCTTCCGGACGTCTGCCGATCTCGTTCGCCCGTCACGCCGGGCAGCAGCCGACCTACTACAACCAGATCCGCGGCCAGCATGGTGACCGCTACGCCGACCTGACCCAGGCGCCCGCCTGGGCGTTCGGCGACGGACTGTCGTACACGACCGTGGAGTACTCGGACCTGTCCGTCGTGGTCGAAGGCGCCGTGGTGGTGGCCGACGTGACGGTGGCGAACACGGGCGATCGGCCCGTGCGCGAGACCGTGCAGGCGTACGTGCGCGACGAGGTCGCGTCGGTCAGCTGGGCCGACCGCGAACTGAAGGCCTATCGTCAGATCGATCTCGCACCGGGACAGTCCTCGCGCGTGCGCATCGAGCTTCCGGTTGCGGACTGCACGATCGTGGATGCCGCGGGCACCCGGATCGTCGAGGCGGGCGAGTTCAGCCTCCTCGTCGGACCCTCGTCGCGCGAGGAGACGCTGCTGTCGGCATCCTTCGTCCTGGACTGAGTCCCGCCCTGGGGCGAACATCACATCGTCAGCACGACATGACCGCGCTTGCGGCCCGTCTCGACGTAGCGGTGCGCCTCGACGACGTCGTCCAGCGGCAGGACACGGTCGATGACCGGCCGCAGCGCCCCCTGAGCGGCGAGGTCGGCGATGTGCGTCAGATCGTCGTTCGTGATGCGGGCGAGCCCCGCGTTGCGCACGTGCACGCCACCGGGCCGCAGCAGTCCTCGGCACGCGCGCGGGGACGACTGCATCACCGCGTCGTAGACGACGTCGAAGCGCGGTCCGAGACGCGTGAAGTCCTGGGCCTCGTAGTCGACCACGGCATCGGCGCCGAGCCCGGCGACCAGGTCGCGGTTGCGCGCACTGCAGACGGCCGTGACCTCCGCGCCGAGATGCTTCGCGAGCTGGATCGCGTACGTCCCCAGGCTTCCCGATGCGCCGTTGATGAGGATGCTCCCGCCGGCGCCCAGGCGCGCCTTCTGCAGGTTCTTCAGCGCGGTCAGCGCCCCGGTCGGGAGCGCCGCCGCCTCCGCGAAACTCAGCGATGCGGGCTTGCGCACGACCGCGCCGTGCTTCGGCAGGTTGCCGCCCTCGGCGGGCAGGCAGCGGTACTCGGCGTTCCCGCCGAGGCGGCTGAACCCGCAGAACGCCAGCACCTCGTCGCCGGGCGCGAACGCCGAGACGCCTCGACCCACGGCATCCACGGTGCCGGCGAGTTCCAGCCCGAGGATCAGATCGCGTCGCGGTCGCAGCAGGCCGAACGCCAGGCGGGCCGCGAACGGGTCGGCCCGTCGGATGCGCGTATCCCCGATGTGAGCGGTCGTCGCGACCGTGCGGATGCGGACCTCGCCGTCGCGCGGCTCGGGGACCGGGACGTCGCGGATCGTGAGGACCTCAGGGGAGCCGTACGCGCGCCAGGTCACTGCCCTCATGACTGCGCCCGCCCGGTGTCGTAGGCCCACATCGCCGCCTCGACACGGTTGCGCACGCCGAGCTTCAGCAGGATCGCGCCGATGTGCGCCTTCACGGTTCCCATCGACACGAACAGCCGTTCGCCGATCTCGGCGTTCGTGAGCCCGGCGCTCAGCAACGAGAGCACCTCCTCCTCGCGCGGCGTGAGCGGCTCGGACGGAGCCGTCGTCGGGCGACGCGTCGCGAAAGCGGACAGCAACCGGGTGGTGACCCGTGGCGACACGAGGGAGTCGCCGGCGGCGGCGGCACGGATCGCCTCGCCGATGAGTGCGCCACCGGCATCCTTCAGCAGGAAGCCCTTCGCGCCGGCGCGAAGCGCGCCGTGCACGTACTCGTCCAGGTCGAACGTCGTGATGATCACGACCGCGATGGGGTCCTCGATGCCGCGTCCGGCGAGCATCTCGGTGACCTGGATGCCGTCCATTCCCGGCATCCGGATGTCCACGAGCGCCACGTCGGGGCGCAACCGCCTGGCTGCCTGCACGGCGCTGAGGCCGTCGACCGCTTCGCCGATGACCTCGATGTCGGGGATCGTCTCGAGCAGCAGCCTCAGCCCGGTCCGCACGGCTTCCTGATCATCCGCGATCAGCACCCGGATCATGTCGCGCTCCTCGGGATGCGCGCCCGCAGCGTCCAGCCGCCGTCCTCGCCAGGACCGGCGTCCAATCGACCGCCGAGCAGCGACACCCGCTCGGTCATCCCGCGCAGCCCGTACCCGTCACCGGTCGCCGAACTCGGGCGGCCGTCGTCGATCACCGACAGCACGACGTCGTCGTCGTCCGTGCGGACGTCGACCTCGATCCGACGGGCGTCGACCGCATGCCGCCGGGCGTTGGTGACCGCCTCCTGGGCGACGCGATAGAGCGTGAGCGCGACGAGCTGTGGCAGCGTCGGGGGCACGTCGATGCGCACTGTGACGGGCGGCGGACCATCGGTCGCGAGAGCGGCCACATCGTCGAGGCCACGGGCGGGGGCGTATTCCGCGGGCTCTCGAAGCGTGCGCACGATCGTCCGCATCTCGCCCAGAGCGGCGCTCGCCTCCTGCTCGATCGCGGCGAGCGACTCGGTGACCTCGGCGGAGTGCGGACCGCGGGCGGTCGCCGCCTGCGCGCGTATCGCGATCGCCGAGACGTGATGGGCGACCGTGTCGTGCAGATCGCGCGCCAGGGCCGTGCGCTCCTGGACGCGCGCCATCGCGATCTCGCGTTCCAGGGACGCCGCCCGTTCACGCCGCAGCGCCCCGATCAGGCATGCGGTGCCGACGAGCAGGAGGCCGACCACGGCCCCGATGACCCGGTCGGTCGTCGAGCCGGTCGCGAGGGCTGCCGAGGTGAGGACGCCGGCCCCGAGTGCGATCGATCCGACGATGCGCTCGACGCGCGTGGCCCAGCGGAAGAGCGCATAAGGCACGAGCAGCAGCGGGAACATCGCCGCCAGGCCGGACTGCGGGACGCCGGCTGCCGCCTGCGCGATCGCGAAGCCGGTCGTGATGACGGCCATGGCAAGCACGAGGACGAGCGGGTGACGGCGTCGCCACGGGAGCCCCGCGAGCAGGACGACCGTGACGCCGACGGTCGCCCACGGCCAGAGCAGATCGCGGCGCAGCATCCCCTCGGCCACGGCCAGCGCGATGAGCACGAGTGCGAGCACCGCATCCCGTCGACGTGGTGCGCGCGGGTCTGCGGCGCGAAAGGTGTGCACGCCACGCATGCTACGCGACCCCGACCACTCGACGGTGGCGTCCGCGGCGGATGATCATCTCGGCCACGACGATGTTGATCAGCCAACCGGCATCCATCTGCACGAGCCGCCAGAACTCGTCGGGCGCCCCGAACGCGATCGCGAAAGGTGCCGACGTGAGCACCTGCGTTCCGGCGCCCATCGCCAGAGCGTAGGCGCGGATCATCCAGCCGCGGTGCGCGCCGATGTCGCGGCGCAGCACGGCCCGCACGCCCAGCACGAGGAACAGCAGCATCAGGATGCCGACCGCGAAGCGCGACAGCTGCAGCGCGAGACCATCGATGGGAGGGACGTCGTAGAACGCGGTCATCCACAGGCCGCTCAGCGCGACGGCGACTCCTGCCGGTACGAGCAGGGCTCGGCCGGCGAAGCGATGCCATCCGATGCGACGGGAGCGCAGACCGGGAAGGAACTGGAAGGCGCCGATGAGGGAGTACACGAGCGCCGCGACGATGTGCACGACGACGGGCAGCGGCATCTCCATGAAGCGGGCGTTCGCCTCGGTCGTCGGTGCGTCCGCGGCGATCTCGCCGATCCGAAGGGCGCCGGCGGCCGCCGGGACGAGGGCGAGGGCGATGAGGCCTGTGGCGATGAGCGCGTCGCGACGGAGACCGCGAGATCTGCGAGGGGCGGCGAGGGAAGTGGTCATGACCTCAGCGTCGCGGCGAGGCGGCACTGCCGGCATCGGCCGATCGGCCAGAACCGCTGGTGGCGCGGGGCCGAATCCCGGACGACTCCCTGGCGAGTCGGCGCGTCGACGTGGCGACGCGCCGCGTCGAGGCAGAGGCGTCCGGGATTCGACGCGGGTCACGCGCCGTGGGCGCGCATCGTGCGGGTCAGACCTGCTCCTGCCGAGGGGCGAGGGGCAGCGGCTCCATCGGCTGGTCGTTGGCGGTCAGATCGATGCCCAGGTCGCGCGCGTAGACGCAACGGGTCGCGATCGCGACATCGTCGCCCGACTCGGTGAGTTCGAACACGCGGCCGCCGCGCATGCGGTTGCGCTCGGCGCCCGAGAGACCGTAGGCGCCGAAACCGGTGCCGGGGGCGTAGCCGAGCTGGACGCCGTAATAGTCGCCGACGTAGTCGTTGATGTGGTCGTGGCCGACGAACACGCCCTTCACGTCACCGCGCTCGAGGATCGCGTTGTACATGCCGGAGTTGAAGGGGCCGGGGCACTCGGCCTCGTTGCGCTCGCCGACGATGCCGTGGCGGGCCTTGCCCCGTGCTGCGTCGGCCGCGGTGCGCGTGTCGACGCCGCCCCACCACATGAAGCGGTGCTCCCACAGCGCGATGTGCAGGAACATGAGCCCGGGCACCTTGCGCCCGCGCTGCTGCTCGAGGCGCTGCGACTGCTCGCGGTACCAGGCGACCTGATCCATGCGCAGCCAGTCCCACGTCGGGTAGCCGGCGAAGTTCTGGCCGTTTATCGCATTGGGCGCGTACCGGCCGGAATCCATCAGCCAGAGCGTGAACGCGTCGCGGTTCTTCTTCGCCGTCGAGCCGATCGACACGATCGTGTTGCTGGTTCCCGTCACGCCCTCGATGTTCTCGGCGTTCATGTTGTACTCGTACGAGCGGTACATCGCCAGCATCCCTGCCTCGTCGACGCCCGACGCGGGCAACGAGTCCTCATCGTGGTTGCCGTAGGTGACCGCCCACGGGATCCTGCGGGACTCCATCGGCCACACGACGTTGTTGATGGCCTGCTTGACGGCCAGCCGCGTCTCGCATCCACCCGTGATCACATCGCCGTTGATGACGACGAAGTCCGGCTTCTCCTGATCGAGCACCTTCTCCATCAGTTCGACCGTGCGGCGGTCGGTGCGCTCGTCGTCCTGCGTGTCGTTGAACTGGACCACCTTGAAGGTCCCATCCGCACGGAACCGCAGCTTCGGAGCAGTCGGGCTCGGGCTGCCGGACGGGGATGCCGCGGCACCTGTCAGTGGACTCGCGGCGGCCGCCGCACCGGCGCCGAGCGGCAGGGCGGCGCTGAGGGCGCCGACCGCTCCAGCGGTGAGGACGGTTCGCCGGCTGATCGGCAGTCGTTCGGGCATACGAGATCTCCTTGTCTTCGGGCGGGATTTCGCCGCGGTGAGACTAGGAGTGCCAGGTGGCGTGCCGCTGACGCGGGGGTGAACGGATCCACCGAGTCAGATGCGGTCGAGCTGCTCGAGGAACTCGTCGGCCATCTCGAGCTGCTTCGCGAGCCGGTCACGGCGCTCGGCGGCATCCGCGCGGAAGTCCTGCAGCACGGTGCGGGCCTCGGCAGTGTGGTCGGCGGCGTCCAGGACGCGCAGCAGATCGCCCATCTGCTCGAGCGAGTAGCCCAGTGGCTTCATCCGGCGGATCACGAGCAGACGGCGCAGGTCCTCGTCCGTGTACAGGCGGAAGCCGCCGTCGGAGCGCCCCGAGGGCGTGAGCAGCCCGATCTCGTCGTAGTGGCGGAGGGTGCGCAGCGACATGCCCGTGCGCTCGGCGAGTTCGCCGATGTGCATCGTCTCCGGCATCCGTTTCCTCCTAACCCTCACGTTACGTTAGGGTTTCCGTGTCGGGTGATCCGCCCGCGGTCGATTCATGCTGTCATATCGGGGGAGCGCCATGTCCACATCCGCAGGCGTCGACCGCAACCGCTACCGCGCGAAGCCCAGCGTCCTGGACGCGCTGAAGAGCCCCCGGCTGCTGACGCGCGAGGTCCTCGCCGGCCTCGTCGTCGGTCTGGCGCTGATCCCCGAGGCGATCGCGTTCTCGGTCATCGCGGGCGTCGATCCGAAGGTCGGCCTGTTCTCCTCGTTCATCATGGCCGTCGCGATCGCCTTCCTCGGAGGGCGGCCGGCGATGGTCACGGCCGCGACCGGCGCGGTCGCGCTCGTCATCGCACCGGTCGCCCCGATGTACGGGCTCGACTACTTCATCGCCACGGTGATCCTGGCCGGCATCTTCCAGGTGCTCCTCGGCATCCTCGGCGTCGCCAAGCTCATGCGGTTCATCCCCCGCAGCGTCATGACCGGGTTCGTCAACGCGCTGGCGATCTTCGTGTTCAGCTCGCAGTTCCCGCACCTGATCGGTGTGCCGTGGCTGGTGTATCCGCTCGTCGTCCTCGGCATCCTCGTCATGATCGTGATGCCGCGTCTGACCAAGGTGGTTCCGGCGCCGCTCATCTCGGTCATCATCGTGACCGCCGTCGTGCTGCTGTTCGCCATCAACGTCCCGACCGTCGGCGACCAGGGGGAGCTTCCGCGCAGCCTGCCCTCCCTGTTCCTCCCCGACGTGCCGCTGACCTGGGAGACCTTCACGATCATCGCCCCGTTCGCGCTGGGCGTCGCCGTCGTCGGGCTGATGGAGTCGCTCATGACGGCCAAGCTCGTCGACGAGATCACCGACACCCACTCGGACAAGACCCGCGAGACGTGGGCGCAGGGTGTGGCGAACATGCTCTCCGGTCTCCTCGGCGGCATGGGCGGTTGCGCCGTCATCGGCCAGACCATGATCAACGTCAAGGCCTCAGGGGCGCGGACGCGGATCTCGACGTTCTTCGCCGGCGTCTTCCTGTTCGTCCTGGTCGTGGTGTTCGGGGATTTCGTCGCGACGATCCCGATGGCCGCGCTCGTCGCGGTCATGATCATGGTCGCGATCGGCGCGTTCGACTGGCACAGCGTCCGTCCGTCGACACTGAGGCGGATGCCGAAGAGCGAGACGTTCGTCATGGTCGCGACGGTGGTGCTCGTGCTGATCACCCACAACCTCGCGATCGGTGTCGTCGGGGGCGTGTTCGTCGCCTCGGTGCTGTTCGTCCGCCGGGTCGCGCACCTGGTCACCGTGACCCGCACGGCCGGGCCGGATGCCGCGCACTACGTCGTCGACGGCGCGCTGTTCTTCGCATCCAGCAATGACCTCACGACGCAGTTCGAGTACGCCGACGATCCGGACCGCGTGGTGATCGATCTGTCGCGCTCGCACGTGTGGGATGCCTCGACGGTCGCCGCCCTCGATGCGATCGAGACGAAGTACGCGCAGCACGGCAAGACGGTCGAGCTCGTGGGGCTCAACGAGGCGAGCGGTCTCTTCCACGGCCGGCTCTCCGGCGGGTTCCCACCGGCCTGAGTCAGGCCGTCTCCTCGTCGTCGAGCCGGCGCGGCCCCGCGCCCGAGGCGCCGAGCGCGTCGTCGGGGTTGAGCAGCCGGCATGCCTTCATCGAGAGGCATCCGCAGCCGATGCAGCCGGTGAGCTCGCGCTCCAGGCGCTCGATGCCCTCGCGTCGTCGCTCGAGCTCGTGCTTCCAGCGCCGTGACGCGCGCTGCCAGTCCTCGTGGCTGGGTGTCTCGGTCATCGGGACGTCGGCGAAGACGTCCTGCACTTCGGACAGCGGGATGCTGAGACGCTTGGCGACAGTGATGAGCGACACCCGTCGCAGCATGTGTCTGGCGTAGCGGCGCTGATTGCCAGGGGTGCGGGTGGACGCGATCAGTCCGAGCTGCTCGTAGAAGTGCAGTGCGGACACGGCGACGCCCGTCCGCCGACTCATCTCGCCGACCGTGAGCAGCTCATCCGGCGCGTGGGCGGCGCTCGCCTCGCTCATGCAACCCCCTCGATTTGACCTCAAGCATACTTGAGGTTTTACGGTGGAGGGGAGTGTGAGAGAGGTTCGGATGACGTATGTGATCGCGCTGCCGTGCGTGGACGTGAAGGATCGTGCCTGCATCGATGAGTGTCCGGTGGACTGCATCTACGAGGGCGAACGGTCGCTGTACATCCACCCCGATGAGTGCGTGGACTGCGGCGCCTGCGAGCCGGTGTGCCCGGTCGAGGCCATCTACTACGAGGACGACGTCCCCGAGGAGTGGGCGGACTACTACAAGGCGAACGTGGAGTTCTTCGCCGAGATCGGTTCGCCAGGAGGCGCGGCCAAGGTCGGCGCGTACGAGTTCGACCACCCGATCATCGCGGCGCTCCCGCCGCAGGAGGGAGTCGCATGAGCGCTCCGCTCACCTCAGCCGCACCGATGCCGAGCGCCGTGGGCGAAGGGCTGAAGAAGGCTTTCCGCACGCACCCGTCCGGGGTCGCGATCATCACCGCGAACGTCGACATGGGACCCGTGGGGCTCACGGCATCCAGCGTCTCCTCCGTGGCGGTCGACCCCGCGGCGATCATGTTCTCGGTGACGCGGGCCACCGGCAGCGCCGGCGCCCTGCTCTCCGCCGACACGTTCGTCGTGCACCTCATCGACGACGCGCATGCCGACCTGGCCCAGGCGTTCGCGACCAGTGGCGCCGAGCGCTTCACGCCGGAGCAGGGCTGGCGCGTGCTCGAGACCGGCGAGCCGCACCTGCCCACGGCCAGGGCGGCGCTGCGCAGTCGCGCGCTGCACACGGTTCCTGTCGGGTCGTCGACCGTCGTGATCGCCGAGGTCCTCGACGTGCTCGACGGCCCCCACGGCCGCCCGGTCGTCTACTTCGATCGGCGATTCCACGCCCTTCCCGCCGCCTGACGGCGCCCATTCTGCGAGATGCGCCTCGCGCCCGAATGCTCCGCTCACGACGGCGCGGAAGAGTCGGCTTCGATCTCCTCCAGAATCGGCACCGCCGTGCCGGTGCCGTCCTCGGCGCGGATCCGGTCGCCGATCTCGCTCGCACGAGCGGCGTACTGCGAATCGCTGATCAGATCGACCAGCCGCCGGGTGAGCGCATCGACGCCGGCGCGCTTCAGGTTTCGACGTCGCCGCGGGTGCCGAAGGTCGTGATGAGGACGCGCATGCGCTCAGCCGGTCACGAGATCGCGACGTCGGAAACCCCAGAACGCGAGCGCGAAAAGCGTGGCGCACACGGCGCTGACTCCGAGCACGCCGGACATGTCGACGTCGTCGCCGAACGCGGTCGGCACCCAGTGGAAGGGCGAGAGGCCCTGCACCCATTCCGGAAGGTCGAACAGCGGTCCGAAGAAGTCGATCACGAAGAAGAACGCGAGTGCCGCCCAGCCGGCGCTCGTCGCTCGCGGAACCCAGCCGTACAGGGCGGCGGTCAGGGCGAGCAGGGCGAGCACACCAGGAGCGTACGAGGCCCAGACCACGGCGAAGTCCCCGACGGTCGGATCCTCGATGCCGACCAGTGCGGCTCCCGCCCACATCCCGAAGATGGACACCGCGAGCAGCAACAGGGTGCCGAGCCCCGCGACGATCAGCTGTGCGGCCAGCCACCGTGAACGTCCGACCGGTGTCGACAGGGTGAGCTCCAAACGCCCGGAAGCCTCCTCGGCCTTGGGGTGCTGGCCCATGACGACGGCGTACGCACCGACCGAGATCGAGATGAACAGGACCATCGCGCCGAGGAAGGAAGTCGTGAAGGCCGACGGCTCCGATCCGAACAGCGCCGCGAGCACCGGGTTGTCATCGACCAGGTCGGCGACCATCTCGTTGAGGGTCGACATCATCGTCCCCGCGCCGAACCACATCAGGCCCATCGCGAGCCCGGTCCACAGCAGAGCACCGCGCTGCTGCAGCCACGCGAGTGCGAACGGCGATCGCAGCAGCGTGCCGGCGTCCGCCGGACCGGGACGCCCCGCGACGAGGCCGGCACCGAAGTCGCGTCGACGTGCGAGCTGCGCGGCGAGCACCAGCAGCAGGACGGTCGCGGCCAGCGGGAGCAGCAGCGGCCACCACCGCAGGTCGACGAACGAGCGCGTCTGCTGGGCCCACGCGATCGGCGAGAACCAGGACAGCGGCGAACCGCCGGTCTCCTGGAGGTCGCCGGCGGCGCGCACCGCATAGGCGATCGCGAAGACGACGAGGGCGGCACCGGTGGCGCCGCGGGCGTGGGCGGTCACCTGCGCGGTCACGAGCGCGACGGCGCCGAAGACCAGAGCGACCAGGGCGCAGCCCAGCATCATGGCAACGGCGTCCACCACCGGCACCTCGGTACCGACCAGGACCATGCCGGCCGCGCCCAGCGCGGCGATGATCAGCAGGTGGACGGTGAGGGTGAGCAGCGTGGCGACCGCAGTGGTGTGGCGGCTGACGGCGCTCGCCCTGACGAGCTCCGCGGTGCCGTTCTCCTCGCCGGCCCTAGTGTGACGGATGACATGGAGGATGCTCATGATGGCCAGCGCCAGGATGAGCCACGTGACGCCCTCGTTCGCCATCGCCACGGGAGGCGTGTAATCGTCCAGACCGTAGCCCGGACCACCCATGACGATGCCGCTGGGCGTCGACATCACGGCGGCGCGGGCGGCCAGCGCCGCCTCATCGAACACCGTGGTGAGCGCGAACGTGAAGTACACCGCGAACAGGGTCATCGATGCGGCCCAGACGATCATGCGCACGCGATCGCGACGCACGATGTGTCGGTACAACTGCCAGAGGCCGGCCAGCGGCGGTTCGGCGTGGGGCCGCGCGGACCGACGGGTCTCGAGCGTCGCACTCATCGCGACGCCTCTTCGAGCGGAGTGATCTCGTCGCCGTAGTGCCGCAGGAACAGGTCCTCCAGCGACGGGGGCGTGGAGACGAGGGAGGTGACGCCGAGTCGCCCAAGCGCGCGGAGGACCTCGCCGGTGGCGGCATCGTCGAGGTCGAACGACAGGCGGATGCCGCCGTCCACGTTCTCGACGCCGAGGTCGTGCACGCCCTCGATCGCGGCGACCGAGCCGTCATCAGTCGGAACGACCGCGACGACGCGCGAACGGGTGAGCCGGCGCAGACTGCTCAGCGTCCCGGATTCCACGGCTCGACCGGCGCGGATGATCGTCACGGTGTCGCAGACCTTCTCGACCTCGCTGAGGATGTGACTGCTCAACAGGATCGAGGTGCCCTGGGCCTTCAGGTCGCGCACGTGCTCGGTGAAGACCGCTTCCATCAGGGGGTCGAGGCCGCTCGTCGGCTCGTCGAGGATGAACAGCTCGGCGTCGCTCGAGAAGGCGGCCACGAGCGCCACTTTCTGGCGGTTTCCCTTCGAGTACGTGCGCGCCTTCTTGGTGGGGTCCAGCTCGAAGCGTTCGAGCAGTTCCTTCTTCCGCTGCGGATTCGGCGTGCCGCGCAGGCGCGACAGGTAGTCGATCGCCTCCCCGCCGGTGAGATTCGGCCACAGGGCGACGTCACCCGGGACGTACGCGAGCCGGCGGTGCAGTGCCACCGGCGTCGCCCACGGGTCGCCGCCGAACAGGCGGGCGGTTCCCGCGTCGGCGTGCAGCAGTCCGAGCAGAACGCGGATGGTGGTGGACTTGCCGGCCCCGTTGGGGCCGAGGAATCCGCGGACCTCGCCGGGGGAGACGGTCAGGTCGAGGCCGTCGAGCGCCTTCACCGACCCGAACGACTTGTCGAGTCCCTGAATATCGATCGTGTTCATGGGCATGCTCCTGATTCAACGGACGACGATGCGTCGCCGACCAGGCTTCCCGGCACTCCGATGGTCAAGATACTCCCGGAGGGGGTTCGGCACCAGTACCGTGCGGCGTGGCGCGATCTACTGCTCCTCCGAGGCCGCGAGCTCCTCCGCCTTGCGGTAGCGGCGGTTGCGCAGCCCCAGCACGATCGCGGCCAGCACCGCGGCCAGCACGGATGCCGACAGCACCGCCACCTTGCCGTGGTCGTAGTGCGCGCTGCCCTCGCCGAAGCTGAGTTCCACGATGAGCAGCGAGACGGTGAAGCCGATGCCGGCGAGCACGCCGACGCCGGCGATGTCGATCCAACGCAGTGACGGGTCCAGGTTGATGCGTCGGATGCGGGTGATCAGCCAGGTCGCCGCGGTGATGCCGATCGGCTTGCCCAGGACGAGTCCGATCACGACGCCGATCAGCACCGGATCCGAAAGAGCGGAGGCGAAGCCCTCGGGCCCGCCGATCGCGACGCCGGCGGAGAAGAACGCGAACACGGGCACGGCGAATCCGGCGGACAGCGGGCGGAAGCGGTGCTCGAAGATCTCGGCCAGTCCTGGTCCGGCATCCTCTGCTCGATGGGCCTTCTTGTGCAGCACCGGGATGGTGAAGCCGAGCAGCACCCCGGCGATCGTGGCGTGGATGCCGGATGCGTGCATCAGCGCCCACGCGATGAACCCGATGGGCAGCAGGATCAGCCAGGCGGCCGCGGGCTTCGCGTGGAACAGGCGACGCGAGGTCTGGGCGATCACGCCGTAGACGGCGATCGTCACGAGCGCGAGCAGCAGCGGGACGAGATCGATCGACTCGGTGTAGAAGATCGCGATGATGCCGATCGCGATGAGGTCGTCGACGACGGCGAGAGTCAGCAGGAAGATCCGCAGCGCGCTGGGCAGATGCGAGCCGATGATCGCGAGCACGGCGACCGCGAAGGCGATGTCGGTCGCCGTCGGGATCGCCCAGCCGTGCGCCTCGGTGGTGGAGACTCCGACCACGGACACGTACAGGAGAGCGGGCACCGCGACTCCGCCGATGGCAGCGACGATCGGCACGATCGCCGTGCTGGGGGAGCGCAGGTCTCCGGCGACGAACTCGCGCTTGAGCTCGAGGCCGACGAGGAAGAAGAAGATCGCCAGCAGGCCATCGGCCGCCCACGCACCGAGGGAGAGCTTCAGGTGCCACGGCTCGTAGCCGATCTCGAAGTCACGGATCGCGAAGTAGGAGTCCGCCCACGGCGAGTTCGCCCAGATCAGGGCGATCGCGGCGAAGGCGACCAGCAGGATGCCGCCGACGGTCTCCTTGCGGAGGATCTCGGTGATGCGGATCGACTCCGCTCGGGACGGCGAGGGGAAGATGTTGCGAAGGCGAGCGGGAGTGCGCGACATGGGCGCCTTTCGGGTCGAGGACGGGGCCGTCGACCAGACTTCCCGACTCTCCGCCACCCATTCTAGCGGAGCGGTGGCGCTCAGCGCAGCTGTGCGAAGCGCTCGACGTCCCGCGTGGGGCCGACCACCAGGACGACGTCGCCGTCGCCGAGGACCGTGTCCGCCTGCGCGTTGCGCCACTCGCCGTCGGTGCCGCGGAACGCGGCGATCGTGACGTGGTGCGTGCTGCGGACGGCTCCTTCGGCGAGGGTGATGCCGTGCAGGAGCTGCGGCGCGATGGTCTTGACCACCGCGTACCCCTTGTCGATCTCGAGGTAGTCGGCGGCCGCACCGCGGACGAGGTGGGCGACACGGCGCCCCATGTCCTTCTCCGGGTAGACGACCTTGTGCACGCCGAGCTGCTCCAGCACGGCGCCGTGCTGCTCGTCGACGGCCTTCGCCCAGATGACGGGGACGTTCAGCTGCAGCAGGAGGGATGCCGTGAGGATGGACGCGGTGATGTCGCTGCCGATCGCGACGACGACGCGGTCGAAGTCTCCGATCGCGAGCTGCTGCAGGACGTCCAGTCGGGTCGAGTCGGCGCGGACCACCTGGGTCAGCGCGCCGTTGAGCGACTGGACGACCGCCTCATCCGCGTCGACGCCGAGGACATCCGTGCCGGAGTCCATCAGCTCGAGCGCGAGCGAGGTGCCGAACCGGCCGAGACCGATGACGGCGACGGAGTCCGCCTCGGCGATCCGCCGGGCATCCTGGCCGAACGAGAGAAATCTGGTCATGTGGGGTCCTTTCGCATTCCCGAGCACCGGCGTCAGCCGATGGCGGGGCGTTCCTTGGGGAGTTCGTATCCGGTTGCGCGCTCGCGCAGGGCGAGGGCGGAGCCGAGCGTCAGCGGACCGAGCCGCCCGAGGAACATGAGCAGCACGAGGATGAGCTGCCCGGCCTCAGGGAGGTCGGCGGTGATGCCCGTCGACATGCCGACGGTGCCGAAGGCGGAGACGACCTCGAAGAGCACACGGTCGAGGTCGAGGTCCGTGATCGCGAGGATCGCGATGACCGCGGCCATGACCGCGCCGAGGGCGACGATGACGACCGTGATCGCCTCGCGGTGCACGGCGCGGGACAGGCGCTTGCCGAACACGTTGACGGCGGTGCCGCCCCGGAGCTCGGTGAGCATGATGAAGAACAGCACCGCGAACGTGGTGACCTTGATCCCCCCTGCCGTACCGGCAGGGCCGCCGCCGATGAACATCAGCACGTCCGTGCCGAGCCAGGTCTCGTCGTGCATCTGCGAGGTGTCCACGGAGTTGAACCCCGCGGTCCGGGCCTGCACGGCGTGGAAGAATCCGGCGAGAATCCGGGATGCCGGATCGAGCCCGCCGAGGGTCGCGGGGTTGTCCCATTCCATGACCACGACGTACGTCGTGCCCAGCACGAGCAGCGTGGCGGTCGCCCACAGCACGATGCGGGTGTTCATCGTCCAGTGCAGCGGGCGGCGCAGCTCTTTGCGCAGCTGACGCAGCACGGGGAAGCCGAGTCCGCCGAGGATGATCGCCGCGCAGACGGGCAGACAGATCCAGGGATCGGAGACGAAGCCCATCAGGCTGTCGCTGTACAGCGCGAAACCGGCGTTGTTGAACGACGACACGGAGTGGAACACGGCGTGCCAGATCGCCTTCCCGAGGTCGTAGTCGTATGCGGTGAGGAAGCGCACGAACAGCAGGATCGCGACGGCGACCTCGATCGCGAGGGTGGTCAGCAGGATGCCGGTGACGATGCGCTTCATGTCGCCGTTGCCGGTCGACTTCGTCTCCGTGCCGGCGATGATGCGCGACCGCACCGACAGTTTGCGCACCAGTGCCAGGCCGATCAGCGAGGCGAACAGCATGATGCCGAGACCGCCGAGCTGGATGAGCATCAGGATCACGACCTTGCCGAACCCGCTCCAGTGCGTCGCGGTGTCCACCGTGATCAGCCCTGTCACGCAGACCGCCGAGGTCGACGTGAACAGGGCGTCGACGAACCCGGTCCAGGTGCCCTTCGCCGACGAGATCGGCAGCATCAGCAGCAGGGTGCCGAACAGGATCGTCGCCCCGAATCCGGTCGCGATCGCCTGCGCCGGAGCGAGGTGCCGCGACCTCCGCCGGGGAGGACGCTGAGGGGTGACGGAATGAACCACAAGAGGGCACACTACGCGTGCGCCGACGCCCGGATCGCGATCCTAACGGGATCCATGCGGGCGGATCCTCACGGCTCCCTCACGCCGTCGAAACGGCGACCGGGGTCAGACCAGCTCGGCGACCAGCGCCTCGATACGCGCGCGGATGTCATCGCGGATCGGGCGCACCGCGTCGATGCCCTGACCGGCAGGGTCGTCGAGCTTCCAGTCCTCGTAGCGCTTGCCGGGGAAGAACGGGCACGCGTCGCCGCATCCCATCGTGATCACGACATCCGACGCCTGCACGGCCTCGGTGGTGAGGATCTTGGGCGACTCGGCGGTGATGTCGATGCCGAGCTCCGACATCGCCTCGACGGCGATCGGGTTGATCTGGTCGGCGGGCATGGATCCGGCCGAGCGCACCTCGATGCGGTCGCCGGCGATGTCGCGGAGGAATCCGGCGGCCATCTGCGAGCGGCCGGCGTTGTGCACGCAGACGAAGAGCACGGAGGGCTTGGTGGTCGTTTCGGTCATGATCTCTCCTGGATCTCAGCTGGTCAGGTCGTCGACGAGGATGCGGACCCGGTGCGCGATGTCGTCGCGGATGGCCTCGACGCCATCGTGCGAAGCCAGGGCGGGGTCGCCGACCGCCCAGTCGTCGTAGCGGACGCCGGGGATCACGGGGCAGACATCGCCGCATCCCATCGTGATCACCACGTCGGCGGCGCGGACCGCGTCGTCGGTCAGCGGTTTCGGGAACAGCTCGGATGCCGCGTCGGGCTCGATCTCGGCGAGGAGCGAGCGCACGTGCGGGTGGATCACGTCGGCGGGGCGCGAACCGGCCGAACGGGCGATGACCTTGCCACCGGCGATCCGGTTCACCAGCGCGGCAGCGAGCTGGGATCGGCCGGCGTTCGCGACGCAGACGAACAGCACCTGGGGGACGGCGTGGTCGCGGTCGCGGGTGAGGTCGCTGAGCCGCTGCCGAGCGAACCGCTCGGTCAGCGGGATCAGCGCACTCGTCACGCGCGCTGACCGCGCGAGCGCAGTGTAGGACTCGCGGACGACACTGAGCACGGTCTCGGTCTGCAGCTGCGGCACCTCGGCCGCGAGCTCGGATGCGAGACGCGTCACGCGGGCGTCGAAGTCGGGTCGGCGGGCCTGGTCGTCCGCGGCATCCGACCAGGGCGCGGCGATGCTCGCCGGCGCGAACGAATCCAGCAGAGCGGTCACGGCGACGCGGCGGCCGGGGTGGATGCGGTACCAGACCCAGGTGCCGCGGCGCTCGGAGGTGACCACGCCGACGTCCTTGAGCACCTTGAGGTGATGCGAGACCGTCGGCTGCGACACATCCGCGAGGTCGGCGAGATCGCACACGCAGGACTCGCCGCGCGGGTCGGATGCGATGGCCGACAGCATCCGCAGCCGCAGCGGATCCGACAGGGCCTTGAGCGTGGTGGCGACGGATGCCGCGGCCTCCGCGCCGATGGCGTGCGACGCGACGGGGCTGCAGGTGTCATCTGCGGTCAGAGTGACGGTCATCTCGGCATCCTCTCTGCGGTGTACGGATCGGTGTGGAACCAGCGCCTCGCCGTCCAGAGCGAGACGTAGACGAGTCCGACGAGCACCGGCACCTCGATGAGCGGGCCGACGACGCCGGCCAGCGCCTCGCCGGATGTCGCGCCGAACGTGCCGATCGCGACCGCGATCGCGAGCTCGAAGTTGTTGCCGGCGGCGGTGAACGCGAGGGTCGTGGAGCGCGCGTACCCGAGCCCGAGCGCCTTGCCGGTCAACAGCCCTGCGAACCACATGACCGCGAAGTACGCGAGCAACGGCACGGCGATGCGGGCGACGTCCCACGGATGCTGGGCGATCTGATCCCCCTGCAGGGCGAACAGCAGCACGATGGTGAACAGCAGGCCGTAGAGGGCCCACGGCCCGACGCGGGGGAGGAAGGTCTCCTCGTACCATTCGCGACCCTTGCGGCGCTCGCCGAGGTAGCGGGAGGCGAAGCCGGCCACGAGCGGGATGCCGAGGAAGATCAGCACGTTGAGCGCGATCTGCCAGACCGAGATATCGAGTCCCTGGGTGTCCAGTCCGAGCCAGCCGGGGAGCACCGTCAGGTAGAACCAGCCGAGCAGCGAGAACATGACGACCTGGAAGACCGAGTTGATCGCGACGAGCACGGCCGCAGCCTCGCGGTCACCGCAGGCGAGGTCGTTCCAGATGACGACCATCGCGATGCAGCGGGCGAGCCCGACGATGATGAGACCGGTGCGGTACTCGGGGAGGTCGGGCAGGAACGTCCACGCGAGCGTGAACATGAGCGCCGGGCCGACCAGCCAGTTCAGAACCAGCGACGAGATGAGCAGCCGCTTGTCGCCCGCGACAGCCGCCACGCGGTCGTAGCGGACCTTCGCCAGTACCGGATACATCATCACGAGCAGCCCGAGTGCGATCGGGATCGAGATGCCGCCGACTTCGAGGGCCGCCAGGAGGCCGGAGAGCCCGGGGACGAAACGCGCGAGCAGGAGCCCGGCGATCATCGCCAGGCCGATCCAGAGCGGCAGCCAGCGATCGAGCGTCGACAGACGCCTGGTCGCTGGTGCTGCGGGTGCGGTGGTGGTCACGCGGGCCTCCTGTATCGATCAGTGTCTATATTGACAGAGATCGATACAGGAGGCAACCGAGGGGGGCCCGGCGAGTGATGCCGCTCAGGACAGCATGCCGAGCAGCGGTCGCCCCTCGGTCTGCAGGGAGATCGTGGCAGGTGCGGCGCAGCATCCTCCGCCGTCGCCGAAGTCGCCCGAACCACCGCAGACGCCGGTCTCAGGAAGGGTGAGCTCGTTGCGGGCCGCGGCGTCCTGATCGCCCGCGAGGTGGGCGGCGACGCTGCGTACCTGCTCGTAGCCGGTGAGCGCGAGGAAGGTGGGTGCGCGGCCGTAGCTCTTGACGCCCACGATGAACAGGCCGGGTTCGGGCTGCGTCAGCTGCGCGGCCCCCGTGGCCGCGACCGTTCCGCACGAGTGGATGTTGGGGTCGATCTCTGCGGCGATGCCGGCGACGGCTTCGAGCGAGGCGTCCAGGTCGACGCGCAGTTCGCGCAGCATCCCGGTGTCGGGGCGGAAACCCGTGAGGGCGAACACCTGGGTGACGTCGGTCACCGCGCGGTCGTCCTCGGAGCGGATCGTGAGCGCATCCGCGTCCTGCTCGATCTCGGCGACCCGGAAGCCCGTCACGACGTCGACGACGCCGGACTCGATCACCTTCCTGGCACGCGACCCGAGGGCCGCGCGCTCGGGAAGTCCGTCGCCCGCACCTCCGCCGAACACGTTCGCGGTGCTGCCGCGCCGCAGCAGCCAGGTGACCCTGGTTCCTGGCGCTCGGCGCGCGAGCTCGCTCAGGCGCAGCACGGCGTGCGTGGCGGAGTGCCCGGAGCCGATGACCGCCACGTGGGCGCCCGCGAAGGTGCTGACGTCGTCCGGGATGCGGTACGAGATCCGACCGGATGCCGCTGTCTCGCCGACCGCGGCGAAGCCGTCGGCTCCTGCGGGGTTCGGCTGCGTCCAGGTGCCGCTCGCGTCGATCACGGCGCGGGCGAGCAGGCGCGCATCCGTCCCGTCCGCGCTGCGGGTGTGCACGATGAACGGCTGGCTCTTCCGTCCGGCGTCGACGACCTTGTCCCGGCCGCGCCGGGTCACGGCGGTCACGGTGGTGCCGTACCGGACGACGTCACCGAGGGCGGTGGCGAGCGGCGCGAGATACTCGCGCACCCAGTCGGCCCCGGTCGGGTAGCCGGATGCAGGTGCGGTCCAACCCGTCGGTTCGAGGAGGCGTCGTGCCGCGGCATCCGTCAGCTCCGGCCAGGCCGAGAACAGGCGGACGTGGCCCCACTCCGAGACGGCGGCGCCCGGTCCGTCGCCGCGTTCGACGACGGCGACGGCGACACCGCGTTCGGACAGGTGCGCGGCGGCGGCGAGGCCCTGCGGGCCTGCTCCGATGACGACGACGGGAAGCTCGGACATCGCATCTCCTCAGATTGAGAAACTTCAATATGAAGACTGTCGCGTACCTATCGAAGAATGTCAATACGTGACAGACTGGAGAGATGAGCCTCCCCGTGACGATCGACGCAGGCACCTGCTGCATGCCGCGGGTCGCCGACGTGCTGTCCGCCCAGGATGCGGAGGACGTCGCCCGCGTCTTCAAGGCACTGGGGGATCCGACGCGGGTGCGCCTGCTGTCGCTGATCGCGGCCGGCGAGAGCGGCGAGGCGTGCATCTGCGATCTGATCGAGCCCGTCGGCCTGTCGCAGGGCACGGTCTCGCATCACATGAAGCTGCTCGCGGAGGCCGGCCTCGTCACCAGGGAGCAGCGAGGCCGCTGGGCGTACTTCCGGCTGGTTCAGCCGGCGCTGGATGCCGCGGCCGACGCGCTGCGCGCTGGTTGACTCCGCGAGCAGCGCGACGGCGCGTCGTCAGCGGCGCTTGACCGGCAGATCGATCGGGCCGGTCACGGACAGCTCGTCCTCCCAGCACTGGATGCCGGTGACCTCCGGCAGCCGGGCCCTGGTGAAGACGGGGTCCAAGCCGGCCTTGCGCTGCTGCGAGTAGTCGCGCAGCAGCTTGAACGCCACACCGGAGAGCAGGCCGATGGCGACCAGGTTCACGAGCGCCATGAGACCCATGATGCCGTCGGCGGTGTTCCAGATGAGGTCGGCCGATGCGATCGAACCCGCGAAGATCACGACGACCACGAGCGTGCGGTACGTGGTCAGAGCCTTGCGGCTGGTCGTGATGAACTCGATGTTCGATTCGCCGTAGTAGTAGTTGCCGATGATCGAGCTGAACGCGAGCAGGAAGATGATCACGCTCAGCAGGACGTTCGACCAGGAGCCGAGGTTGCTCACGATCGCGCCCTGGGTGAGCTCGATGCCCCGGCCCGCACCGGCGAGATCCGGGGTGGACACCAGGATGATGAACGCCGTGATCGAGCACACCAGGAAGGTGTCGAAGTAGACGCCGAGCGTCTGGACGAGGCCCTGCTTGACCGGGTGCGTCACCGCGGCCGTCGCGCCGGCGTTCGGGGCCGAGCCGAGACCGGCCTCGTTCGAGAACATGCCGCGCTTGACGCCGGTCATGATGATCGTGCCCAGGGCCGCGCCGACGACCTCGTTGAAACCGAAGGCCTGCGTGTAGATCGAGGCGAACACGACGGGGAGCTGCTCGATGTTCATGCCGACGATGACGAGTCCGACGAGCAGGTACAGCAGCGCCATCGCCGGGACGACGGCCTGCGTGACGCTCGCGATGCGGCGCACGCCGCCGAAGATGACGAGTCCGGTCAGCACGGCGAGCACGGCGCCGACGACCCACGGGATCCAGCTGATCTCGCCGCCGAAGCTCGACGACACCGTCGCGCTGATGGTGTTGGCCTGCAGCGAGCTGAATGCGAACGGGAAGCAGATGATGAGGATGACGGCGAACAGGATGCCCATCCACCGCGCCTTCAGCCCGTGCTGCATGTAGTACGCCGGACCGCCGCGGAATCCGTCCTTGTCGCGCACCTTGTACGCCTGGCCGAGCGTGGACTCGATGAAGCTCGATGCGCCGCCGATGAACGCCATCGTCCACATCCAGAAGATCGCACCGGGGCCGCCGATCGCGATGGCCGTGCCGACACCGGCGATGTTGCCGACGCCGACGCGCGAAGCGGCCGAGATCGTGAACGCCTGGAATGCCGAGACGGACTGCGGTTCACCGTTCTCATCGCGCGGGGTCTTGTTCGTCAGCGTGCGGAACATCTCCGGGATCATCCGGAACTGCACGACGCCGGAGCGCACCGTGAAGTAGATGCCGAGCACGGCGAGCAGCGGGAGGATGATCCACGTCCAGAGCCTGTCGCCATTGGTGAGCACGAATTCGTTCAGAGCATCCATCGGCCCAGTATGTCGGTCGGCATAGCTTCCTGACCAGTCGCCGTGCCGGATCGGCGGATCACGGGCGTGGCACGGGTCAGATCCGCGCGGTCGTCCCCCGGACGATGAGTTCGTACGGCAGCGCACCGTGGGAGGCGGCGGGCGCGGCATCCTCGAGCTTCGCGAGGACGGCCGCAGCGGCGAGCTCGCCCTGCCCGATCGGGAACTGGTCGACCGTGGTCAGACGGAAGAACTCACCGAGCTCGTGGCCGTCGATGCCGACGATCGACAGGTCGGCCGGAACGCGGAATCCGAGGTCGCGGGCGGCCAGGATCGCGCCGATCGCCATCTCATCTGATGCCGCGAACACCGCGGTCGGCCGAGGGCCGGGGCGTCCGAGCAGCTGCTTGGCGGCGCGGTAGCCGCCCTCGACCGTGAAGTCGGCCGGCTCCAGGTACGCCGGGTTGAGGGGGATGCCGGCATCCGCCAGCGCCTTCTCGAATCCTTGGCGGCGCTGGGTGGGGATGTGGAAGTCGAGGTCGAACTCCGGGTTCGCCCCGATGTGGGCGATGTCGCGATGCCCCAGGCTCAACAGGTGCTGGGTCGCGAGTTCGGCGACCGCGACGTCGTCGACGGTGAGGGTGTCCAGGCGAGGGTTGGGACCGCCGATCGCGATGACGGGCAGGCCGAGGCTGAGCATCTGACTGGTCTCGTCGTCATCGAGCTCGATCGCGACCGCGATGATCGCGTCGACGCGCTGTCGGCGCAGCGCCGTCGCGAACACCTCGCGGCGCACGTCGCGGTCGGCGGTGATGTTGTAGAGCGTGATGTCGTAGCCATGCCGCATCAACGCGCTGGAGACGCCGGAGAGCACCGTGCTGAAGAACCAGCGGTCGAGGAACGGCACGACGACGCCGACGTTGCGGGTGCGGCCCGAGGCCAGCGACGAGGCGCGAGAGGACACGACGTAGCCGAGCTTGTTCGCGGCCGACAGCACGCGCTCGCGGGATGCCGCCGACACGTGCCCGCGGCCGCTCAGCGCGCGCGAGACCGTGGCCGTGGAGACTCCGGCCAGCTTCGCGACCTCGTCGATGCTCGTCATCGTGCGATCTTTCGTTCAGGTTTCGTGAGACGTGCTCTGCGCGGCGAGACGTACTTCGGGTGCATACGTCTCGCCGCGCAGGCCAGGTCTCGCGGCGTCGATCAGGACGTGGTGTACCAGGCTGCGGTGTCGACCGGGAGGGCGGTCCCCTCGAACGGTCGGCTCCGCACGAGGAACGTCGCGCCTTCCGGCAGCTCGATCGGAGCCGTGCCGAGGTTCGCCGCGACATGGATGT
Organism: Microbacterium sp. NPDC056234; assembly: GCF_042267585.1. Classification (NCBI taxonomy): domain Bacteria; kingdom Bacillati; phylum Actinomycetota; class Actinomycetes; order Micrococcales; family Microbacteriaceae; genus Microbacterium; species Microbacterium sp. NPDC056234. Next base: position 95,056 of record NZ_JBHJTE010000001.1, on the reverse strand, counting down.
CGCCGCGGCGGAAGGCTACGGCATCCGCTCCGAGGTCCTCCCAGACCAGCGAGCCGGAGCCGAGGTCGTGCTCGCGACGCAGGCGCAGCAGCTGCTTGTACAGCGCGAGCGTCGACGTCGGGTCGTTCTCCTCGACGGCGCGGGCGTAGGACGCCCACTCGCCGGGCTGCGGCAGCCACGAGGCGCCGGTGTCGTTGAACCCGAACGCGGGGGCATCGGCCTCCCACGGCAGCGGCACTCGGCATCCGTCGCGGCCGTAGCGCTTGCCCTCGGTGCGGAACCAGGTCGGGTCCTGACGGAACTCGTCGGGGATCTCCATGGCCTCCGGCAGGCCGAGCTCCTCGCCCTGGTAGAGGTACGACGATCCTGGCAGCGACAGCATGAGCGTGGTCGCTGCGCGTCCGCGGGCCAGGCCGAGCGCGGTGTCCGGCTTGTTCGGGGTCAGCGGACCGATGCCCTCGCCCTGCGGGTTGTCATCCGTGAAGGCGAGGCGGGTCGCGTGGCGGACGACGTCGTGGTTCGAGAGCACCCAGGTGCTGGGGGCGCCGACCCTGCCGAACTCCTCGAGCGACTCGCGGATGACGGAGCCGAGCTGCTTCGCATCCCACGGCGTCATCAGGTACGGGAAGTTGAAGGTCTGGTGCATCTCGTCCGGGCGCACCCAGAGAGCGGTCTTCTTCAGCGTCGGCAGCCAGGCCTCGCCGCACAGGGCGCGGTCGCCGTCGTACTCCGCGAGCACCTGGTGCCAGTCACGGTAGATGTCGTGGACCTCGTCCTGGCCCCAGTACGGCACGTTCTCCTCGCCGCCGCCCATGGAGTCGGCGTCCGCGACAGGTGCGTAGTCGGGCAGGCCGGCCTCCTTGGCCATGCCGTGCGCGACGTCCACGCGGAAGCCGTCGACGCCGCGGTCCAGCCAGAAGCGCAGGATGGAGCGGAACTCCTCCTTGACCTCTTCGTTGGTCCAGTCGAAGTCGGGCTGGGTCGGGTCGAAGATGTGCAGGTACCACTGACCGGGTGTGCCATCAGGCTCGGTGATGCGCTCCCACATGCCGCCGCCGAACACGCTCTCCCAGTTGTTGGGGGGCAGCTCGCCGTTCTCGCCTCGACCGTCGCGGAAGACGTAGCGTGCGCGCTCCGGGCTCCCGGGTGCGGCCTTCAGCGCCTCCTGGAACCAGACGTGCTGGTCGGAGGAGTGGTTCGGGACGAGGTCGACGATGACGCGGATGCCGCGGGCGTGCGCCTCGGCGAGCATCGTGTCGAAGTCGGCGAGCGTGCCGAAGATCGGGTCGACATCACGGTAGTCGGCGACGTCGTAGCCGGCATCCTTCTGCGGGGAGGTCATGAACGGGCTCAGCCAGATGGCGTCGATGCCGAGTTCCTTGAGCGACTCGAGGCGGCTCGTGATGCCGGGGAGGTCGCCGATGCCGTCACCTGAGGCGTCCGCGAAGGACCGCGGGTAGATCTGGTAGATCACGGCGCTGCGCCACCACTCGGCTCCGGGTGCGGCGGACTGTTCAAGCTGAGTCATGCGATGAGCCTACTGCAAGCGCTTACAGTTTTGCGAGCGCCTGTGTCGACGCCGGACCTCAGGCGTCGCGCACGAGGTTGATCGGCTCCTCGTCGGCCAGCATCCGCTCGATCTGGGTGCGGATGACGCGAGCGATGCGCGGGTGCATCGCGTCGGAGGATCCGCCGACGTGCGGGGCGATCAGGACGCCGGGAAGGCTCCACAGCGGGTGGCCGTCCGGCAGCGGCTCAGGGTCCACGACGTCGAGCGCGGCGCGGATGCGGCCACGGGTCACATGATCCACCAGGGCGTCGGTGTCGACGAGGGCTCCGCGTCCGACGTTCACGACCAGCGCTCCGTCGGGGAGTGCAGCGAGGGCGGCGTCGTCGATGAGGTGGCGGGTCTCCGGCGTGTAGGGCAGGCCCAGGATCACGATCTCGGCCTGGGGCAGCAGCGTCGGCAGTTCGTCGATCGCGTGCACCTCGACCGTTCCCAGGCCGTCGTGCTCGACGGTTCGTGCCGTGCGCGCCACGACGGTGAGCTCGACCTCGAAGCCGACGAGACGATCGGCCACGGCCTGGCCGACGCCGCCGAAGCCGATCAGCAGCACGCGGCGGTCGGCGAGTCCCGGCGACCACAGCCGCTCCCACGCGCCGCGGTCCTGCGAGCGGACGAACTCCGGGATGTGACGCTGCGCGGCGAGGGTGAGCGCCAGCGCCTGCTCGCCGGTCGCCGTCTCGTGGACGGTCGCGGCGTTGGCGAAGCGGACTCCGGCCGGGATCTTGTCGATGATGCTCTCGTAGCCGATCATCTGCCCCTGGAGGAGGTCGACGTCGACACCGTCCAGAGCCGTGAGCACCTCACCGGCGTTCATGTACGGCGGCACGACGATGTCGATGCGATCGCGCGGGGCATCCGACTGCATGTCCCAGACGTGCACTTCCACGCCCTCGGGAGTGGGTGCGATGTCTTCGGCGATACGGGCGGTGGGAACGGTGACGACGAGACTCACGCTACGAGCCTATCCTCGCGCCCGTTCGCGCAGTAGCGTCGGAGTCACACTTCGAGATGAGGATGCCGCGATGATTCCCGAGATCAATTACTGGGCCGTGCTGCTGGCGACGGTGTCGAGCATGATCGTCGGTGCGATCTGGTACGCGCCGAAGGTGTTCGGGCGGCGCTGGGCGAAGCTCGCGCACGTGGACATGGACAATCCGTCGCGCGGAGCGCTGTGGCCGATGGTCACGACCGTCCTGGTGAGCTTCGGCACCGCCTGGGTGCTGGCCGGAGCGGCCGCCATCGCGTGGCACTTCTACCAGGGCTCGTTCTTCTCGGCAACCTTCGTGACCGCGATCATGCTGTGGGGTGGGTTCACGGGTGCGCGCATGATCACGCACGACGCGTTCGAGGGGCGGCCGACCCGGCTCACGACGCTGAACATCGCGCACGAGCTGGTCACGGTGGCCGTGATGGCGGTCATCATCGGTGTGTGGCCGCCGGCGCTCGGCTGACGCCGCCCGAACCGCAGGCTGACGGGCCGCCTGTCGGACTGTTCGTCCGACATGGCATGTCTACCCCCGGACCGACAGCTCGCGTCGCGCGGGTACACCTGCACGACGAGGGCACACCTGCACGACCGGATCGGCGGATGCATCGTGCATCCGTTCCCGGGTCGTGCACCTGTCCCCGCGTGAACGACGGTACGCGGCAGTCGGGTCCTACGCGGCGACGCGCGCCACTGCGGCGATCGCGCTGGTGAAGAAGTCCAGACCGTCGACGCCGCTGCGCATCGCGGTGGCGGTGTCGGGGCCGAAGCCCGGCTCGACGGCGTGCTCGGGGTGCGGCATGAGACCGACGACGTTGCCCGCCTCGTTCGTGACGCCGGCGATGTCGCGCAGCGAACCGTTCGGGTTGAGCCCCTCGTACCGGAAGGCGACGAGCCCCTCGCCCTCGAGGCGGTCCAGGGTCTCCTCGGAGGCGATGTATCCGCCCTCGCCGTTCTTGAGCGGAATCACGATCTCCTGGCCGCGGCGGAACGCGTTGGTCCACGCCGTGTCCGAGTTCACGACCGTCAGCTTCTGATCGCGGCGCACGAAGTGCTGGTGGTCGTTGCGGATCAGGCCCCCGGGCAGCAGGTGCGCCTCGACGAGCATCTGGAACCCGTTGCAGATGCCGAGGACCGGAAGGCCCTTGGCCGCGGCATCCTTGACCTCGGTCATGATCGGCGACAGTGCGGCGATCGCGCCGGAGCGCAGGTAGTCGCCGTAGCTGAAGCCGCCGGGGAGGACGAGCGCATCGACGCCCTCGAGGTCGTGCGCGCCGTGCCAGAGCGCGACCGGCTCGGCGCCGGCGAGGCGGATGGCGCGCTGCGCGTCGCGGTCGTCCAGCGAACCGGGGAAGGTGACGACCCCGATTCGGACGGTCATTCGACGACCTCGATGCCGACGACGTCCTCGATCACCGAGTTGGAGAGAACGTCCTCCGCCACGCGCTTCGCCTCGGCGAGCAGCTCGTCCGTGACCTCGCCGTCGACCGTGAGCTCGAAGCGCTTGCCGATGCGGACGTCGCTGAAGCCCTCGACGCCGATGCGCGCGAACGCACCGGACACGGCTTTCCCCTGCGGGTCGAGCAGTTCGGACTTGGGCATGACGTCGACGACGATGGTGGGCATTCGAGGCTCCGGATGTCGCGGGAAGGCGGGCACGGCCAGTCTACTGGCCTTCCCGCGGTCCGATCGGCGCTCGTGCGCCGGCGATCACCACTGGGGGTGGATCTCGGCGCGAAGCAACCGGTCGTACACGTCGTGCACCGCTGCGTCGAAGTCGGCGATGAGGTTCGTGTCGTCGAGGAGCGCGGCGGCCTGCGCGTTGCCCTCCGCCTGAGACGGGCGTCGTGCGCCGGGGATGACGGTGGTCACGCCGGGGCGGCTGGCCGCCCAGGCGATGGATGCCGCGGCGAGCGGCACTCCATCGGGCAGGGCCTCGGCGAGCTCGCGGGCCGCGCGCAGTCCGGTCTCGTAGTCGACGCCGGAGAACGTCTCTCCGCGATCGAACGCCTCGCCGTGGCGGTTGTAGGAGCGGTGATCGTCGGCGGAGAAGCTCGTCGCGCTGGTGTAGCGGCCGCTCAGTAGTCCTGAGGCGAGCGGTACTCGGACGAAGATCGCGACTCCGGCTGCGGCCGCGGCGGGAAGAACCTCGTCGAGCGGCTTCAGGCGGAACGGGTTGATGATGATCTGCACATTCGTGACGTTCGGTCGCGCGATGGCCGCCAACGCCTGCTCGCACGTCTCGACCGAGACGCCGTAGGCCGCGATCGCGCGCTCGTCGATCAGCCGGTCGAGGTCGTCGTACGTGCGGTCCGCGGCGATGACCTCGCTGGGAGGGCAGTGCAGCTGCACGAGATCGAGAGCATCGACGCCGAGATTGCGGCGGCTGCGCGCCGTCCATTCGCGGAAGTTGTCGAGCGTGTAGTTGTCTGCGGACTGCTCGGCTCGGCGTCCCATCTTCGTGGCGACGGTGACGCCGTGGTGGGGCCGCTCGCGGAGGTAGCGTCCGATGATCGACTCGCTGCGACCGTCGCCGTAGACGTCTGCGGTGTCGAACAGGGTCACGCCCTGCGCGACCGAGGCGTCCAGGACGGCGCGCGCGTCGTCCTCGCCGACGGCGCCCCAGTCGGCGCCGAGCTGCCAGGTTCCGAGGCCGATCGCCGAGACGTCACGGCCGGTGCGTCCGAGGGCGTGTTGCTTCATGACTCCACGCTACCGGCCATGCGGGTGGCCGGATCGGTGTCAGGCGTGGAACACCGTGTGCAGGTCGCCGATCAGGTCTCGGCCGCCGAGACCGTCGATCTCGAACAGCACCGAGATGCCGGCGACATGGCTGCCCAGACGCTCGACGAGCTGGCGTCCGGCGGCGAGCGTCCCGCCGGTGGCGAGGACGTCGTCGATCAGCAGGACGCGGGAACCGGCAGGCAGATCGTCGTGCATCTCGATGGTGGCCGTGCCGTACTCGAGTGCGTAGTCGACGGATGCCGCCGGCCGGGGGAGCTTGCCCGCCTTGCGGATCGGGATGAGCCCCGTGCCTGCGGCGATCGCCGCGGCGCCGGCGAGGAGGAACCCCCGCGCCTCGATGCCGGCGACGACGTCGAACTGCCCGGCGAACGGCTCGAGGATCGCCTCGGTGGTCGCGCGCAGCGCCTCGGCATCCGCCAGCAGAGGAGTGATGTCGCGGAAGACGACGCCGGGTTCCGGGTAGTCGGGGATGCTGCGGATCAGCGATTCGGCGCGGGCGAGGGCAGGAGAAAGAGCGGCGGAGGGCACCGGCCAAGGGTATCCCGCCCGGCTGAATCCGAGCCCGATGATCGGCTTCGGAGGTCGAAAGAGGAGGACTTGACAGTCGTGGGAGCGCTCCCATAGAGTGACTGCTCAGATCGTGGGAGCGCTCCCACGACACCCCCGAGCACGACACATGCAACAGCCCGCACAAAGGAGTGACACCGTGAACGCACGCGCCAAGCGCAGGATGCTGGTCATCGCATCCCTCGCCTCCGTCTCAGCACTGGCCCTCGCCGGATGCTCCGGCAGCAGCGAACCCGCCGAGGGAAGCTCGGACGAGAAGGTCACGCTGACGATCACCACGTTCGGCACGTTCGGCTACGAGGACCTGTACGAGGAGTACGAGGACCTCAACCCGAACGTGACGATCGAGGCATCCAACATCGACACCGGCGGCAACGCCCGCACCGACGCCTTCACGAAGATCGCCGCCGGCTCCGGCCTCAGCGACATCGTCGCGATCGAGGAGGGCTGGCTCGGCGCCATCATGGAGGTCTCCGACACGTTCGTCGACCTGAAGGACTACGGCATCGAGGATCGCAAGGGCGACTGGGTGGACTGGAAGTACGCCCAGGGCACGGATGCCGACGGCCGCGTGATCGGCTACGGCACCGACATCGGCCCTTCCGGCATCTGCTACAACGGCCCCGCGTTCGAGGCGGCCGGCCTGCCGAGCGACCGCGAGTCGGTCGCGGAGCTGCTCAACGGCGACTGGGAGACCTACTTCACGGTCGGCCAGGAGTACACCGACAAGACCGGCAAGGCCTGGTACGACCACTCCGGCTTCGTCTGGAACTCCATGGTCAACCAGCTCGACGAGGGTTACTACACCGCCGACGGCGAGCTGAACGTCGAGGGCAACGACCTGCTCCAGGAGCGCTTCGAGCTCCTGGGCGCCGCCACCGAGGGCGGACAGTCCGCCGCCCAGGCCGCGTGGGACTGGAACGGCGGCAAGTCGTTCGTCGACGGCACCTTCGCGACCTTCGTCTGCCCCGGCTGGATGCTGGGCACCATCGCTGGCAAGCTCGAAGCCGGCGGCGGAGACGCGTCGACCGGGTGGGACTTCGCCGATGTGTTCCCCGGAGGGGCGGCCAACTGGGGTGGCGCGTTCCTCTCCGTCCCGGAGAGCTCGGAGCACAAGGAGGCGGCCGCGGCGCTCGCCGACTGGCTGACGCAGCCCGAGCAGCAGGTGAAGCAGTCGGCGGCCGCCGGCAACTTCCCGTCCACGATCGAGGCGCAGGAGAAGCTCGCTGCAGACGCGACGCCGAACGAGCTGTTCAACGATGCTCCGACCGGCGCGATTCTCGCCGAGCGCGCCAAGGGTGTCGTCGCCCAGTTCAAGGGACCGCACGACTCGGTCATCCAGGAGAACGTCTTCGGGCCGGCGCTGAGCGCGCTCGACCGCGGTGAGACCGACACGCAGGGGGCCTGGGACCAGGCGATCTCGCTGCTGAACGAGCTCGTCGACTGACACGCTCCCCCTCCGGTCGCAGTTCGTGTCGCCTCGGCTCCGCCAGAGCGACACGAACTGCGACCGGAACCACGTCCGATCGCCCCAGACGGGAAAGACCATGACCCTCACCGCTCCGCCGGAGGAGCGCGTCGCCACGGCATCCGCCAGGCCCGCCCCTCCCCGTCGCCCCTGGCGTCACCGCCTCTCGCGGTTCGACCAGAACGCGTCGCCGTACTTCTACGTCTCGCCGTTCTTCCTGCTGTTCGGTCTGATCGGGCTGTTCCCGCTGATCTACACCGTGTACGTGGCCGTGCACGAATGGGACCTGCTCAAGGGCGAAGGGCCGTTCGTCGGGCTCGGGAACTTCACCGAGATCCTCGGCGACCCGATGTTCTGGAACTCGATCTTCAACACCCTGAGCATCTTCCTGCTGTCCGCGATCCCGCAGCTGTGCATCGCCCTCGTGATCGCGTACCTGCTCGACCGCGGCCTTCGAGCGCCCACGTTCTGGCGGATGAGCATCCTCATCCCGTTCGTCGTGACGCCCGTCGCCGTCGCCATCATCTTCTCCAGCATCTTCAACGAAGCCGACGGTCTGGCCAACAACCTGCTGAACCTCATCGGCATCGCCGACCAGGAATGGAAGCACGACACGTTCCTGTCGCACCTCGCGATCGCGATCATGGTGAACTTCCGCTGGACCGGGTACAACGCCCTCATCCTGCTCGCGGCCATGCAGGCCGTACCGCGCGATCTGTACGAGTCGGCCGCCCTCGACGGGGCGGGGCCGGCCCGCCGCTTCTTCTCGATCACCATCCCGACCATCCGCCCGACGCTCATCTTCGTCATCATCACGGCGACGATCGGCGGACTGCAGATCTTCGCCGAGCCGCGCCTGTTCGACGTGTCGACCGCCGGTGGCATCGGCGGCAGCGACCGCCAATTCCAGACCACGGTGCTGTTCCTGTGGGAGCTGGCGTTCTTCCGCCGTAACCTCGGCGAGGCATCCGCGGTGGCGATCCTGCTGTTCGTGCTCATCGTCGGCATCGGCGTGATCAACTTCCTCATCTCGCGCGGAATCGCATCCGGCGGCGACCCCGGACGCAACCGCGCCGCTCGCCGCGCCGCGCGCAGGTCCCTCACCAAGGAGGACGCCCGATGACCGCCACACAGGCCATGAGCGTGCCCGAGCGCCTCCGCCGCCGCCAGTCGTCGAGCGTCGGCACCGCCGGCATCGGCAGTCGCCCCGGCTTCCTCACCTACGGGCTGCTGGCAGCCTTCATCATCGGCAGCGTCTACCCGCTGTGGTGGTCGGTCGTCGTCGCCTCGAGCGACAACTCCACCGCCGGCGAGACCCTGCCGCTGATCCCCGGCGGCAACTTCTTCACCAACGCGACGAAGGTCTTCGATGCCATCCCGTTCTGGCTGGCACTGGGCAACTCGGTCATCATCTCCACGATCATCACGATCTCGGTCGTGACGTTCTCGACGCTCGCCGGCTACGCGTTCGCGAAGCTGCGCTTCAAGGGTCGTGACGGGCTCATGGTGTTCGTCATCGCGACCATGGCGATCCCGACGCAGCTGGGCATCATCCCGCTGTTCATGCTCATGCGCGAGCTCGGCTGGACGGGCTCGATCGGAGCCGTCATCGTGCCGACCCTCGTCACGGCGTTCGGCGTCTTCTTCATGCGTCAGTACCTCGTCGACGTGATCCCCGACGAGCTGATCGAGGCCGCGAGGATGGACGGCGCGAACCAGTTCCGCACCTTCCTGACGGTGGGACTGCCCGCCGCGCGGCCGGCCATGGCGATCCTCGGCCTGTTCACGTTCATGACGGCGTGGACCGACTACCTGTGGCCGCTGATCGTTCTCTCACCCTCGAACCCGACGCTGCAGACGGCGCTCAGCCAGCTGCAGTCCGGGTACTACGTCGACTACTCGATCGTGCTCGCCGGCGCGGTGCTCGCGACCCTGCCCCTGCTCATCCTCTTCGTGGTGGCAGGCAAGCAGCTGGTCAGTGGCATCATGGCGGGCGCGGTGAAAGGATGAGCCCCATGACCTCACGGCCGTTCCCGGACGATTTCCTCTTCGGTGCCGCCACGGCCGCGTATCAGATCGAAGGCGCCGCCTTCGAGGACGGGCGCACGGCGTCGATCTGGGATGCCTTCGCCCGGGTCCCCGGAGCCGTGATGGGCGCAGACAACGGCGATGTGGCGTGCGATCACTATCACCGCTACCCGCAGGACGTCGCGCTCATGAAGCGTCTCGGCCTGCAGACGTACCGGTTCTCCACGTCCTGGTCGCGGGTCCGTCCGGACGGCGGAGCGGTCAATCCGCAGGGCGTGGACTTCTACGAACGTCTCGTGGACGAGCTTCTCGGGGCCGGCATCCTGCCCTGGCTGACGCTGTACCACTGGGACATGCCGCAGGCGCTGCAGGATGCCGGTGGCTGGACGAACCGTGACACGGTCGACCGGTTCCTCGAGTACGCCGGAACCATGCACGATGCTCTGGGCGACCGGGTGAACGTGTGGACCACGCTGAACGAGCCGTGGTGCTCGTCGTTCCTCTCCTATACGGGCGGCGAGCATGCGCCGGGGCACACCAGCGTCGCCGAGGGTCTGCTCGCGTCGCACCACCTGCTGCTCGCGCACGGCGCGACCGTCAGGGAACTGCGCTCGCGCGACGATTCGCTCGATCTCGGGATCACGCTGAACCACACGGTCGCCGACCCGGTGGATCCGAACGATCCGGCGGACGTCGACGCCGCACGGCGCATCGACGGGCAGTTCAACCGCTGGTTCCTCGATCCGATCTACCGCGGCGAGTATCCCGCAGACATCGTCGAGGACATCCGCGCCGTGGATGCCGAGGCGGTCGCTCGCTTCGAAGCCGCTGTGCGGCCGGGGGACCTCGAGACGATCTCGCAGCGCATCGACACGCAGGGCGTGAACTACTACCACGGTGACTACGTGTCCGGCACGGCGCCCGAGGTCCCGCCCGTTTCCGGAGGGCCCCGCACCGAACGGAAGGGCCGCAGCCCGTACCCGTCGGATGCCGGCATCCACTCCGTCGAACGAGGACTGCCCCGGACCGCGCAGAACTGGGAGGTCCAGCCCGAGGGGCTGACCCGCCTGCTGCAGCGGGTGTGGACCGACTATGCGCAGCCCGCCGGAGTCGTGCTCTATATGACCGAGAACGGCGCGGCCTATGAGGATGTCGCCGTTGTCGAGGACGGCGAGACGCGGGTGCACGACGCGGACCGTGCCGAATTCCTCCGTCTGCACCTGGGCGCCGTGCTGGATGCCGCGGATGCCGGCGTCGATGTGCGCGGCTACTTCTACTGGTCGCTGTTCGACAACTACGAGTGGGCGTGGGGGTACGACAAGCGGTTCGGGATCGTCCGCGTCGACTACGACACCCAGGAGCGCAGCCTCAAGGACTCGGGTCGGGAGTACGCCCGCATCATCGCCGCTCGGTCTCTGTAGTTCCCTACCGCGAGTGCGGCGGGACAGGTGAGAATGGGCGAATGGAAGAGAGCGTGCGATGACGGCGTCACGGGCGACGATCGAAGAGGTGGCGGCCGCCGCAGGGGTCTCCCGGTCGACGGTGTCGCGCGTCGTGAACGGTTCGACCGCGGTGAGCCCGGAGGCGCTTGAGGCTGTCAGGCGCACGATCGCCGAGATGAACTACGTGCCCAACCGCGCGGCGCGCTCGCTGGCGTCGCGGCAGACGAACGCGATCGCGCTGATCGTCCCGGAGGACACCACTCGCTTCTTCGGCGACCCCTTCTTCGCGGCGATCGTCGCCGGAATCACCGGTGCCCTGGGCGGTTCGGACTATCTGCTCAACCTGCTCATCGCCAGCGACGACCCCGGCGACAAGATGACGAGCTTCGTGCGCAACGGCGGAGTCGACGGCGCGCTGATCGTCTCGCACCACTCCAGCGACGCGTACATCGATCGGATCGCGGATGCCGTGCCCGTCGTGTTCGGCGGCCGGGCGTTCCACCTGCGCGACTCGGACTACGTCGTGGACGTGGACAACGTCGCCAGCGCGCGCCTGGCGACGCAGCACCTCATCGACATCGGCCGCACCAGGATCGCCACGATCACGGGTCCGCTGACGATGCTCGCGGCCGACGATCGTCTGCAGGGCTATCGCTCCGCGCTGGGGGATGCCGGACTGGGGTCGTTCGCCGAAGCGGAGGGCGACTACAGCGAGTTCGGCGGAGCGGAGGCCGCGCGCCGGATCCTCGCCGCAGGCACACCGGACGCGATCTTCGCGGGCAGCGACCTGATGGCGCGGGGGGCGATGGGCGTTCTGCGCGCAGCAGGACTTCGCGTGCCGGACGACGTCGCGGTCGTCGGCTTCGACGATTCATCGGTGGCGCTCACGACCGATCCGCCGCTGACGACGATCCGCCAGCCGATGTACAAACAGGGGGAGACGATGGCCGCCGTCCTGCTGTCGCACCTCGCGGGCGGCTCTCCCGATCGCACCACGATCCTGCCCACCGAGCTGGTCGTGCGCGGTTCGGCCTGACCAGGTTCTCGGCCTCGTCGAGCACCGAGGATGCTCGATCCCGGCCCCCCGACAGAGATCGAGCATCCTCACCATGAGGCCCTGGATGAGGATGTCCGCGCGTCATCGGTACCCCTCCGATACGTGCCGCGTGAGGCGCTTCCCGAACTCCCCGTCGAGCCCCATCCTTCATCCTCATGCGCGCGAGTCCCCTCCCCGAGTCCGATGCGCATGACTGAACACTCATTCAGTGAGTACGATAGCGGGAAGCCGGGGGAATGGGAAATGGACCGGAAGGATGCCGTATGGCGCGCTCCGAGGAGCAGAACCGCCAGGCGCGCGAACGCGCCAGAGAGAGCATCCTGAGCTCGGCGATCGAACTGTTCGCCGAACGCGGTGTGCACGGTGCGACGATCGCCGAGATCACGAACCGAGCCGGTGTCGCCCAGGGACTGGTCAACTACCACTTCGGCGGCAAAGACCAGCTGGTCGGCGAGATCGTCGATCGGTGGTTCCGGTTGCTGATCGGGTTCCCGACTGCGCGATCCGGCAGCGCCGACGATCGTCTGCGCGGCATCATCGATGGGACCTTCGCCGCGGCATCCGCCAACCTGCTGCTCCACCGCGCGGTGTCGACCATGCAGCAGGACCCCGCACAGCTGCGCTTCTTCGCCGAGGCCGCTGAGCGCAACGCCGCGGGCGTCGCGGCTGCCGAGCAGGCCGTTCGCGGCATCTTCGCGGAGCGCGGCGCCGCAGAGCCGGCGCTCGAGGAGGCGATGCTGCGGACGACGCTGGAGGGCATCGTCCTCAAGTACGCCGCCGTCGGCGAGGCGTTCCCCATCGAGGGTGCTCGGCGCTGGGTGCTCGGGCTCTACGGGCTGGATGCCGACTCGTGAGCGTCGCGCGCACCATCGATCTCAACTCCGACCTCGGCGAGAACGTCCCCGAACGGATCATCAGCGACGACACGAGCATGCTCGAGATCGTCACGAGCGCGAACGTGTCCTGCGGATTCCACGCAGGCAGCCCCGAGGGGATACGCGAGACACTCGCCGCCGCGGTGAGCCGCGGCGTCGTGGTCGGAGCGCATCCCGGCTATCTCGATCGCGAGAACTTCGGTCGCACGCCCGTCGACATCGACTCCGCGACGCTGCAGGCGCACGTCGAGTATCAGCTCGGTGCGCTCGCCGGCCTGGCGTCCGCAGTCGGCGGCACCGTCTCCTACGTCAAGCCGCACGGCGCGCTGTACAACACCGTCGCGCGCGACCAACGGCAGGCGCGGGATGTGGTCGCCGCGGTGAAGGCGATCGATCCGGGTCTCGTGCTGCTGGGTCTGGCCGGGAGCGTCGTGCTGGAGGTCGCTGAACGCGCAGGGCTCGCGGTGACTGCCGAGGCGTTCGCCGACCGCGCCTACCTCCCGGATGGGCGGCTCGTCCCCCGGTCGCACCAGGGCGCCGTGATGCACGAGGCGAAGGACGTCGCGCAGCGGATGGCGCGCCTCGCCACGGACGGGGTCATCCGGGCCATCGACGGCACGGATGTCGCGATCACGGCCCAGTCCATCTGCGTGCACGGCGACAGCCCTGGTTCGGTCGCGATGGCCGCTGAGGCGAAGCGGATGCTGACGGCCGCCGGCATCGCGGTCGCCCCGTTCGCCGGTGCACGATGATCCTGGTCGTTCCGACAGCCGGCCGGGCATGATGCGCATCCTCACGGCATCCGACCACGCCCTCTTGATCGAGGCGACCGATCTCGCCGAGGCGATGAGATTCACCCTCGTGTGGCAGCATCTGCCAGGGGTCGTCGAGTGCGTACCAGGGGCGCGCACGGTGCTGGTGCGCTTCGACCCGCTGAGGGTCTCGGCGGACGCGCTCGCCGGGGTGCTCGAGGCACGGGAGGCGACGACGATTGAGAATGAGCCCGCGATACCAGTGCGCGACGTCGTCGTGCCGGTGGTCTACGACGGGGAGGATCTCGCCGACGTCGCCGGAATGCTCGGCGTGTCCTCGGAGGAGCTCATCGGCCGGCATGTCGCGGCGGACTGGCGCGTCGCCTTCTCGGGGTTCGCGCCGGGTTTCGGCTATGCGGTCGGTGACGATGCGCTGTTCGACGTCGCCCGCAGAGGCACTCCGCGCACGCGCGTGCCAACCGGATCGGTCGGCCTCGCCGGCCCGTTCACGGGCGTCTATCCGCGGGAGTCGCCCGGTGGTTGGCAGCTGATCGGACGCACGGATGCCGTGATGTGGAACATCGACCGCGATCCACCCGCGCTGCTGTCGCCCGGCACGCGGGTGCGGTTCGTGCGTGCGGAGCGAGCACGGTTGGCGTCGTCGGAACATCGGGACGAGAGGGATGCCGGTCGGTGCGTCGCTCCCGGACACGCCGCCGCCAGCGCGACCTCTCCCCGTCTCCCGATGGCGAGTGTCGAGGTCGTCCGGCGTTCACTGCAGCTGCTGGTGCAGGATGCGGGGCGGCCGGGATACGCGTCGCTCGGCGTCTCGCCATCCGGAGCTGCGGACCGCACCGCGCTGCGCGACGCGAACCGGGCGGTCGGCAACAGCCCGAAAGCCGCGGTCCTGGAATGCGTCGGATCGGCGACACTGCGCTTTCGCGGTGCAGGGGTCGCCGTCGTCACCGGGGCCGAGGGGGACATCGAGGTGACGACTGCCGACGGCGAGTCCCGTGCGGTGGTGCACGGCGCCCCGTTCGCGACGGCCGACGGCGACGAGCTGCGACTCGAGCATCCGGCGCGCGGCATCCGCTACGTCATCGGGGTGCGCGGGGGCGTGGACGCGGCATCCGCTCTGGGCAGCCGGTCCTCCGACACCCTGGCTGGGCTGGGCCCGGCGCCGCTCGGCGCCGGTGATGTCGTGGCGATCGGTCGGGACGCTGTCGCGGCTGTCGACGATCTCGTCGTGCCGCGGGATCTGCCGGCGGCGGGCGAAGTCGTCGAACTCGAGATCACGCTCGGACCCCGTGACGACTGGTTCACGCCGACGGCGCTGCGCGCGCTCACGGAGCAGGAGTGGCTGGTCACGCCGCGCTCCGACCGCGTCGGCGTCCGGCTGCACGGTGAGCATCCGCTGGAACGGGCGATCGCGGGAGAGCTGCCGAGCGAGGGGGTGGTGACGGGCGGTCTTCAAGTGCCGCCGGACGGGCAGCCGGTGCTGTTCCTGCCCGATCACCCGCTGACCGGCGGCTACCCGATCATCGGTGCGCTCACCGATCGCTGCCTGCACATCGCCGGTCAGCTGCCGCCGGGGGCACGGGTCCGGTTCCGCGTCGTCTGATCCGTGGCGTCGGCCGTCCGGGGTCTGATCCGCGCGATCCGGCATCCGGGTCCAGTCCGCACGAACGGGAGGAGAACGCACGAACGGGAGGAGCCGCACGGCGTTCCGAGTCATCCGGATCGTGCGTTCTCCTCCCGTTCGGATGCCGGGGGAAACGGGGCGGGATTACTCCGGGTCGCCGCCGAGCGGGCCCACCGCGGGGATGGGTCCGCCATCATCCGCGCCGGTCTTGCGCCAGCGGGCGATCGCGTTGCCCAGGTGATAGATCAGCAGTGCGGCGACGGTGCCGATCACGATCGCGCCGAGCTGGAAGTTGCCCCAGCCCATCGCGAAGCCGGCGATCGCGATGACGAACGAGACCGCGACCGTGTACTGGTTCACCGGGCGCGAGAAGTCCACGCGGTTGTCCACCCAGATCTTGATGCCGATGACACCGATCAGGCCGTACAGCGCGGTGGTCACACCGCCGAGAACGCCGGGCGGAATGGTGTTGAAGATGACGCCGACCTTGGGGGAGAAGGCGAGCAGGATCGCCACGATGCCGGCGACCCAGTACGCGGCCGTCGAGTAGACGCGGGTCGCGGCCATGACGCCGATGTTCTCGCCGTAGGTGGTGGTGCCCGAGCCGCCGAAGCCGCCGGCGATGGTCGTGGCGATGCCGTCCGCGACCAGGGCGCGGCCGGTGTGCTTGTTGATGGAGGGATCCTCGGTCATGGTCGCGACGCCGCGCACGTGTCCGACGTTCTCCGCGATGAGCACGAGGACGACCGGCAGGAACATCGGCACGAGCGCCCACGCAGCAGGGTCGGTGATCGCGGCGAGGTGGAAGTCGGGGAGGCCGATCCACGCGGCATCCGCGACGTTCGAGAAGTCGACCTGACCGGTGAACGCGGCCACGATGTAGCCGACGATCACGCCGAGGAAGATCGAGATGCGCCCGAGGAATCCTCGGAACAGCACGCTGAACAGGATCACCGCGATGAGCGTGACCGAGGCGAGCTCCGGCTGCAGCTGGTAGTTGTTCCAGGCGGCAGGGGCGAGGTTGAAACCGATCAGTGCGACGATCGACCCCGCGACGACGGGCGGCATGAGCTTGTCGATCCACCCGGTGCCGACGGCCTGCACGAGGAAGCCGATTCCGGCCAGCAGGATGCCCGCGGCGACCACGCCGACCAGTGCCTGCGTGATCTGCTCGGGGGTCTCGAGGGCTTTGCCCGCGTTCAGCGCGGTGATCGGAGCGATGAACGCGAAGGACGAGCCCAGGTAGCTGGGCAGCCGGTTGCGGGTGAGCAGCAGGAACAGGAGGGTGCCGATGCCCGAGAACAGCAGGGTCGTCGAGACGGGGAAGCCGGTGAGGATCGGCACGAGGAACGTGGCGCCGAACATCGCGACGACGTGCTGAGCGCCGATCGCGACGGTCGCGGGCCAGCTCAGTCGTTCTTCGGGTCTGACGACCTGGCCGGGTGCGACGGTGCGGCCGTCGCCGTGGATCTTCCACACGGGCATGGGGGCTCCTCAGGGTTCGGGGGATGCTGGGGCAACACTACCGATTCCTGGGCGTTTCCTGAGTGGCGGGCGCCGGCCCCGCGCCGTCGTCAGGAGGTCAGGCGCTCGATGAGCTCGCGGTACCGGTCGGCGGTGCGCTGCACGATCTCGTCAGGCAGGACGGGCGGTTCGCCCTGCTTGTCCCAGTTCGAGGCCAGCCAGTCGCGCACGATCTGCTTGTCGAAGCTCGCCATCCGCGCCGACGGCGTGGTGCCCGTCTGCCAGGCCTCGGCGTCCCAGTACCGAGACGAGTCGCTCGTGAGAACCTCGTCGGCGAGGCGGAGGGTGCCTTCGGCATCCGTCCCGAATTCGAACTTCGTGTCGGCGAGGATCAGGCCCTTGGCCTCGGCGATCTCTGCCGCGCGGCCGTAGAGGCGCAGCGACGTTTCGCGCAGCTCGGAGGCGCGCTCCGCGCCGACCAGCTCGACGACGCGTTCGAACGTGATGTTCTCGTCGTGCTCGCCCATCGGCGCCTTGTAGGCGGGGGTGAACAGCGGCTCGGGCAGGCGGTCGCCGTTCTCGAGTCCGGCCGGGAGCGGGATGCCGCAGACCGTGCCGCTCTCCTGGTATTCCAGCCATCCGGTCCCGGTGATGTACCCGCGCACGACGCACTCGATCGGCTGCATCTCCAGCGACTGCGCGAGCATCGCGCGATCGGCCACGGCCGCCGGGATCTCACCCTCGGCGATGTGGTTTGGGACGTCGCTCAGCTGCTCGAACCACCAGCGGCTGAGGCGGGTCAGCAGGGCGCCCTTCTGTGGGATGCCGGGGGAGAGCACGTAGTCGAACGCGCTCACGCGGTCGCTGGCGACGACGAGGATCCGCGGGTCGTCGGCATCCTCCGAGGCGTACAGGTCGCGGACCTTGCCCGAGTAGATGTGCCGCCAGCCGGGGATCCTCATCGCTTCGCTCACCAGGCCATCATTCCAGACCGCTCAGTGGGCGCGAACACCCTCGGATGCCGGGACAGGGCGTCCATCCCCGGGTGTAACTTGGCCGGGTGACCCCTGAAGCGACCCCGACGACCGGTACCTACGCCACCGGCCAGAAGCCCGCCAGCCCGTGGCCGGCACTGTGGGCGATGGTCATCGGGTTCTTCATGCTCCTGGTCGACACCACGATCGTCTCCGTCGCGAACCCCGCGATCAAGGCGGCACTGGATCCCGAGACGAACAACCTCGACCGCGTCGTCTGGGTCACCAGCGCCTATCTGCTCGCGTACGCCGTCCCGCTGCTGGTCACCGGCCGACTGGGTGACCGATTCGGTCCCAAGAACATCTATCTCATCGGGCTGGCGGTGTTCACCGCGGCATCCCTGTGGTGCGGCCTGTCGACCACGCTCGAAGGCCTGATCGCTGCGCGAGCCGTGCAGGGACTGGGCGCGGCATTCATGACGCCGCAGACGATGGCCGTCATCACCCGCACCTTCCCGCCGAACCGCCGCGGCGCGGCGATGGGGCTCTGGGGCGGAGCATCCGGCGTCGCCATGCTGGTCGGTCCGCTCGCGGGCGGTTTTCTCGTCGACGGATTCGGCTGGGAGGCGATCTTCTTCATCAACATCCCGGTCGGCATCGTCGGTTTCGTGCTCGCCTGCATCTACGTGCCCAAGCTCGAGACCCACCCGCACCGGTTCGACATCCCCGGTGTGTTCCTCAGCGCGATCGCCCTGTTCCTCATCGTGTTCGGACTGCAGGAGGGCGAGGCCTACGACTGGGGCACGATCTGGGGACCGATCTCGGTGTGGGGCCTGATCGTCACCGGTGTCATCGTGCTCGCGCTGTTCATCTGGTACCAGGCGCGCACCAAGAACGAGCCTCTCGTGCCGCTGGGGCTGTTCCGCGACCGCAACTTCTCCTGGGCGAACATCACGATCGTCACGGTCGGGTTCACCGTGACGGCGCAGTCGCTTCCGTTGATGTTCTTCCTGCAGCTCGCCCGGGGTCTCACTCCGACCGAAGCGGCGCTGCTGATGATCCCGATGGCGCTCATGGCCGGTTTCCTGTCGCCGTTCGCGGGCAAGCTCCTCGATCGCATCGACCCGCGATTCATGCTCGTCCCGGGGCTGCTGCTCGTGTCGACCGCCCTGTTCCTGTTCGCCATGATGATGGACACCGGAACCAGCGTCTTGTGGCTGCTGATCCCCTCGACGATCCTCGGCATCGGAAACGCCGGGATGTGGGGGCCGCTCGCGACCACAGCGACGCGCAATCTTCCGCCGAGGCAAGCGGGCGCGGGGGCCGGTATCTACAACACGATGCGCACGATCGGATCGGTGCTGGGATCGGCGGCGATCGCCGCCTTCATGCAGAGCCGGATCGAGGCCAACCTGCCCGGTGCGGCCGAGGCCACTGGCGGTTTCGGCGGCGGTGCGCTTCCGGATGCCGTGGCGACTCCGTTCGCGGTCGCGATGGCGCAGACGATGCTGCTGCCGGCGGCCTTCATCCTGCTCGGTGTCGTGGCGGTGCTGTTCCTACGTGGTCGCCCCAAGACCGACGCCTGACGAGGGGATGCCGCGGGCCGGGCCTCGAGTGGCATTTGCGCGATCGCGAGAGCTCTGGTGTGCTGAGGCGATGACGATCGATCTCGCCCGCCCCACGACCGACCTCTTCGAATCCTGGGCGGCAGCGGTCGCCGAGTTCGACGGCGGTCACATCGACGGTGGCGGTTACGAACAGGGCCTCGTCCCCGATCTCGCGGCGTGCGAGTCGTTCGTCGAGAAGGCGCGGCTGTACGCCGAACCCGGCGCGAAGCTTCCCGACGGCCACGTGCCGTGCGACTTCTTCTGGATCGTCGAGGCCGATCAGGTCGTCGGATTCATCGCCTTCCGCCGCGAGCTCAACGATTGGCTGCGCCGATTCGGCGGGCACATCGGCTACTCGGTGATCCCGTCGCGCCGCCGCGAGGGGATCGTCAAGGCGGCTCTGCGTCAGGTCCTGGCCATAGCGAGGGCCGACGGCTTCGAGCGCGTCATGCTCACCTGCGACGACGACAACCCGGCGTCGTACCGCACGATCGAGGGCGCTGGTGGCGAACTGGAAGACATCATCGACGCGGCGGATGCCGGTCACCCGAAGCTCCGCCGCTACTGGATCGAGCTGTAGCCACGCTGTCCGATCTCACCAAAGTCGTCAGTTGAAAGACGCGCACGTGATGCATCACCGAGACTGCCCGTTGTCTCACAAAGCATGTCGGCAGTCGCGTCTCGCTTTTAGGCTGCCTAAAACGTCGGACCGGCAGTTTCGGCGCTACGTGTGAGCCTGTGGGCTAGCTTTTCCCTACGAGCTGGTACCAGCGATGACCGAGGGGAATCAATGATGTCGGAGACCGATGAGCTGGCACCCAAACCTGCGACGGAGCACACCAGGCGGGCGAATGCCGAGTTTCTCTTGGGTCTTCCGATGGGCGACCGTCGAGATTTCGACGACGCGGCTCGAGGCTTCGTCGCCACGCTTGAGGACCCGGTGATTCGCCGTGCTGATGGGCACCCGATCCATGACCTCACTGATCACGACTTCCTCAAAGAGTCGGAGGATGCGCCCGACACGGTGAACCCGAGCTTGTGGCGGCACGCCCGTGTGAACAATCACCATGGCTTGTTCGAAGTTGTCGATGGCGTCTATCAGGTGCGCGGGTTCGATCTCGCGAACATGACGATCGTCGAAGGCGACGTTGGCATCATCGTCCTCGACCCGCTGAGCGGCACGGAGACTGCCCAGGCGGGCCTGGACCTTTACCGTGCGCACCGTGGCGGTCGTCCCGTGAAGGCGCTCATCTACACGCACAGCCACGCCGATCACTACGGCGGATCCCGCGCGATTGTCGCCGGCCAGTCAGACGTAGCGGTGATCGCTCCGGAAGGATTCCTCTACGAGGCCGCCGCGGAGAACGTGTTCGCCGGCACCGCCGACATCCGTCGCGGGTTCTACATGTACGGGTCAGCCCTGCGCCCGGGCCCCCAGGGTCAGGTGGATGCCGGACTTGCCAACGCACTTCCTGCGGGCGGCAGTTCGACGCTGGTCCCGCCGACGGATCTGATCACGAAGACTGGCGAGACGCGCATCATCGACGGCGTCGAGATGGTCTTCCAGATGGCGCCGGGCACCGAAGCTCCTGCGGAATTCCTCATTCACTTTCCCCGTCTACGGCTGCTTGCTGCGGCCGAGGACGTCAATCACCTCATGCACAACCTGCTCACGCTCCGCGGCGCACAGGTCCGCGATGCGGCGACGTGGTGGAAGACGCTCAACCGAACGATTCAGCTGTTCGCCGACGACACGGACGTCATCATCGCCCAGCACGGATGGCCCAGGTGGGGTTCTGACGACATCCGTGAGTACCTGCAAGACCAGCGGGATCTGTACAAGTTCATCCACGACGAAGCGCTGCGCCTCACGAACCTCGGCTACACGATGACGGAGATCGGCGAGCAACTCACCCTCCCGCCCGGGTTGGACGAGCAGTGGTACAGCCACGGCTACTACGGCACCCTCAACCACAATGCCAAAGCGGTCTACCAGCGCTATCTCGGATGGTACGACTCCCACCCGGCGAACCTGCACAAACTCCCCCCCGTCGAGGGTGGGCAGCGGTACGTGGAGTACATGGGCGGCGCGGATGCTGTTGTGCAAAAGGCGCGCGCCTCCTACGAGGACGGCGACTACCGGTGGGTGGCCGAGGTTCTGACGCACGTCGTGTTCTCAGATCCCACGCACCGTCCGGCCGCACTCCTGCAAGCGGATGCGCTCGAGCAGCTCGGCTACCAGGCAGAGAACGCCACCTGGCGCAATGAGTACCTCATGGCCGCCTTCGAGTTGCGACACGGCGTCACCGACCTGGGGCGCATCGACCTCGCCACCCCGGACGTCTTCGCCGCCATGACCCCCGAGATGCTCTTTGACTTCGCCGGCATCAAGCTCAATGGGCCCGCCGTTGCACAGACCTCCGCGACGATCGGATGGACCGTGAGCGACGAACCGGACGCACAGTTCCTCCTCGAACTGCGCAACGGGGTGCTCATCTACACCTCCGGAGTCCCGCTCGACACCGCAGATGTTCGGGCGACGTCGACGAAATCGGATCTCGCCGACGCGCTGTTCAGCGGCCGCCCATTCGGTGACGCCAACACGGGAGTCACCATCGAAGGCGACCGCGCCGTCCTGGAGCACCTCTTCGACGCGCTCGACGACTTCCCGCTCTGGTTCAACATCGTGCAGCCCTGACACCCAGTGATCCGCCGGAATCGCCTGCCGAAAGCCTGCTACGGCGCACGTTTCTGGAAACCACTCCAGGGCTGTATGAACTAGATAGCCGAAAACGATCGTTTCCGGCAGGCCAGGCGCGCACCTCTCTGACATCGGTGGTTGCGGGCTGCGCCATTCGGAACTGTGGCCTCTGGGGCGCGGTTCACCCTAGGCTTAAAGGTACCGGGGAGCCAGGGGGAAAAACTTAATGTCGCAATTCGATCTCAGCAAGGTTGCCGTCGACGCGTACCTGTACGCGTACCCGCTCGTGACGATGGAGTACACGCGGCGCCAGATGACGAACGTCCCAGACGCGAATACTGCGTTGTTGCGGGCACCGGCGAACCAGTTCGCACACGCCCGGGAATACCCCGCAGCAGAATCCAAGGACGTCGTGCGTTTCAACTTCGACACGCTCTACTCGTTCGCGTGGCTCGATCTCCGAGACGGACCTGTGATTCTCCACACGCCCGATGCGCCTGACCGGTACTACCTCACGCCCATGCTCGACATGTGGACGGACATCTTCGCCGTTCCTGGCAGCCGAAACACCCTCGGTAAAGCCCGCGACTTCCTCATCGCGCCACCCGCGTGGAGCGGCGAAGTCCCCAGCGGACTCGACCTGATAGTCGCACCGACGCCGCACGTCTGGGTCATGGGTCGCACACAGAGCAACGGCCCCGACGATTTCGCGGAAGTCCACCGCATCCAGGACCAGTACCGCATCACCCGTATGGACGCGTACGGCCAAGAATCAGGCACGCCTTCTGCTGCACCCGTTGACCCGAGCGTGGATGATGTGACACCGCCACTGGACCAGGTGAACGCGCTCAGCAGCGTCGAGTTCTTCACACTCTTTGCCGAGTTGCTGAAAGAGAACCCGCCGCACGCTAACGACTACCCGATCCTGCATCGGATGCGCGCCATCGGGATCGTGCCAGGCGAGGACTTCAACCCTGCGGTGCTGGACGATGCTGCTACTGCCGCCGTCTCGGCAGCTCGAGACACGGCCCTGCAGGATCTCGTGAAAGCAATGACCGAAGCCAGCATCGGCATCGTACGAAACGGGTGGAACTGGGAGCAGTCGTTCGGAACGTACGGCACCTCGTATCGCGTGCGCGCTCTTGTCGCAATGGCCGGGCTCGGAGCAAACCTCCCCGAGGACGCGATCTACCCCAACGCCTTCGTCGACGCCGACGGTCAACCGTTCACCGGGGAGCACAACTACGTGCTCCACTTCGACGCCGGCCAACAGCCGGGCGTGGATGCCTTCTGGTCCCTCACGATGTACGACGGCGAAGGCTTCCAGGTCCCGAACCGACTCAACCGCTTCGTGATTCGCGACCGAGACCCACTGATCGTCAACGCTGACGGTTCACTCGACATCTACATTCAACACGCATCTCCAGGGGCCGAGCGCGAAGCGAACTGGCTACCCGCACCACAGGGAGCGTTCGCCCCGATGCTCCGGCTCTACTCGCCCACCACCGAAACCCTTGCCGGAGACTTCACCCCGCCGAAGATCATCAAGAGATAGGCCAGCCGAACTACCGTACGGCGCCGGGTCACGAGCCGACCGAAAACCCCCGCCGTATCGGGATTCCGGTGAACGTTAACGGACCCCGTTCCGGGACTCCAGACCGGATCACGCCGAAAACGATCGTTTTCGGTGGAGGTGGCTGGCCCGGCGCGGAACGCGATCGACACCCTTACGAATCCACCTGGTCCGCCACACTCGTGAGATTCCGACACTTCTCGTGAGATCGGACGCACGCATCCCGCGTCGGAGAACTCCCCAGCGTCGGACGGAAGCACCTGGTCGCGTCCGACATGCGGGATCTCTCCGACGCAGGGGGATGCGGGATGCTCGCCCGCGGCTCAGACCTCGGTCCACGCAGCGCCCGCTGAAGCGCTGCGTTCGACGGCATCCAGGACCCGCTGCACGCGCAGACCCGCCGCGAACGTCGGATGCGGATCCCGGCCGTCCGCGATCGCCTCGACGAAGTCCTTCGCCTGGTGCGAGAACCCGTGCTCGTAGCCGAGCATGTGCCCTGCTGGCCACCATCCTTCGAGGTACGGATGCTCGGGTTCGGTGACCAGGATGCGGGTGAAGCCCTGCTCGAGCGCCGGCCGGGTCGCGTCGTAGAACTGGAGGGCATTCAGATCCTCAAGGTTCCAGTGCAACGCGCCTGCGTCACCCGAGATCTCGATGTCGAGCGCGTTCTTGCGCCCGGTGGCGAAGCGCGTCGCTTCGAAGCTCGCCAGAGTCCCGGACTCGAGCCGTCCGACGAACAGCGCCAGGTCGTCGACGGTGACCTTGCCCCGCTCGGCGCTGGCCGTGCCGCTGAGCCCGATCGCCTCGCCGAGCAGCGGGCGTTCGGGGACGATCGTCTCCAGGGCGGCGGACACGTGCGTCAGATCCTGCCCGGTCACGAACTGTGCCATGTCGACGATGTGGGCGCCGATGTCGCCGAGTGCGCCCGATCCGGCGCGGTCCTTGTCGAGTCGCCAGGTCATCGGCGACTCCGGATCCGCGAGCCAGTCCTGTCGGTAGCTCGCGCGAACCTGTCGCACGGTGCCGATGCGCCCGGCCGCGATCATGTCGCGCATGAGGGTGACGGCCGGCACCCGCCGATAGGTGAATCCGACCATGGCACGGATGCCGTGAGCTGCGGCATCCTGCGCTGCCTGCCGCATCGCCTCCGCTTCCTCGACCGAGTTCGCCAGCGGCTTCTCGCACAGCACGTGCTTGCCGGCGGCCAGAGCGGCGATGGCGATCTCGGCGTGCGAGTCTCCTGGCGTGACGATGTCGACCACGTCGATGTCGTCACGCGCGATGACCGCGCGCCAGTCCGTGGAGGCCTCGGCCCAGCCCCACTTGCGGGCTGAGGCTGCGGTCTTGTCGGCATCGCGTCCGACGAGCACCGCCATCCGAGGGGTCAGCGGGAGCTCGAACACCGCGGGCGCCTGACGCCAGCCGACGGAGTGCGCCGCTCCCATGAATCCGTGGCCGATCATCGCCACGCGCAGCTGAGTGGACATCTTTCCTCCCGGAGGACAGCGCGGGGCGAGCGCCGAAGCGCTCGCCCCGCGGGTGATGATCAGGACTCGAAGGCGAGATCGATGAACTCGTCGACGTTGTCCTTGGTCACGACCGGAGCATCCAGCACGATTCGGTAGGGAACGCTCGGGGTGACCAGGTCGCTCATGGTCTTGCCCTGCGCGACCAGTCGCGCCAGCGCGATGCCGTCAGCGGCCTGCGTGGACGGGTAGATGACGGTCGCCTTGACGACGCTGTCATCCGCCTTGATGCGGTCCATCATGTTGACGCTGCCTGCGCCGCCGACCATGAAGAACTCGTCCCGCCCTGCAGACTCGATCGCCGCCAGGACGCCGACGCCCTGGTCGTCGTCGTGGTTCCAGATCGCGTCGATCTTCGGGTTCGCCGACAGCAGCTGCGACGTCGCGCTCTCTCCGCCGGCGACGGTGAAGTCCGCGGCGACGCGCGGGCCGACTTCGAGACCGCACGCTTCCAGCGCATCCTTGAAGCCCTGCGAACGATCCTGCGTGAGCGGCAGGGAGTCGATGCCGGCGATCTCGGCGACGACCGCGTCGCTCTGGCCGTCGAGCTGCTCGCAGATGTACGTGCCGGCGCTGACGCCCATGCCGTAGTTGTCGCCGAGGATCGTTGCCCGCGACGCGAACGTGCTCGAGAACTCGCGGTCGACGTTGATGACGGGGATGCCGGCATCCATCGCCTTCTGGGCGACCTGGGTCAGCGCCGCACCGTCGGTCGGCAGGAGCACGATCGCGTCGACGCCCTCGTTGATGAACTGCTCGACCGCGGCGATCTGCTGGTTGGCGTCGTTGGTGCCCTCGGCCTGGCGCAGTTCGACGTCGTCGAAGCCTTCGGCGGTCTCGATCGCGCCCGTGTTGATCGCGCCGAGCCAGCCGTGGTCGGCTTCAGGGCCCGACCAGCCGATCACGACGGTGTCGCCGGATGCCGTGTTCTCCTCGCTCGTGGTGCCCTGGCTGTCGGCACCCTCGTCGCCTTCGGTCCCGTCGCTGGTACAACCGGCCAGCAGCGAGACGGCGAAGAGAGCCGCCGCTCCGACCATCAGCGGGCGAAGCCCGCGTTTGCGCATGCCGTGCATGTCTTTCCTCCTTGAAATGTGATGCAGATGCGTGCGGTGCGAGCGCGGTCGATCACGAGCCCCTCAGCGCGCACCGGGCGCTGAGGGCCAAGCTAGCAGAACATGACTATATCCGGCCATCTTTTGTCGTGATCAGATCAAAAGTCGTGGATCGCTGTCAAGTCAACGAACTCTGGCGATTGTTCGGCGGTGACGTAGCGCCGCCGACCCGTGATCAGCCCTTGGTCTTGGTCTGTCGGGCGTGTTATGTTCATCCCGTGATCAAAGATGACCATCCTTCGGCATTACTCGAGATGCAGGGTGTCGAGAAGAGCTTCTCCGGCGTCCATGCTCTGCGCGGTGTGCAGCTCGAGGTCCGACCCGGCGAAGTTCACTGCCTGCTCGGCCAGAACGGCGCAGGCAAGTCGACGCTGATCAAGACGCTCGCGGGCGTGCACAGGCCGGATGCCGGTGAGATCCGCTGGATGGGCGAGCCCGTCGAGATCGATGATCCGCAGACCGCCATCTCGCTCGGCATCTCGACGATGTACCAGGAGCTCGACGTCGTCGACGGACTCACCGTCGCCGAGAACGTCTTCCTCGGGCACGAGTTCGATCGGTTCGGCTTCACCCGCCGTCGGCAGCTCATCCAGCAGACGCGCGCGCTGCTGCAGCGCCTCGGGCACGGGTCACTGTCGCCCTATGCCGAAGTCGGCTCGCTCAGTGCTGCGGGGAAGCAGATCGTCAGCATGGCCCGTGCCCTGTCGCATGACACGAAGCTGATCATCATGGACGAGCCCAGCGCGGTCCTCGACTCCGAAGAGGTACGCAATCTGTTCGCCGTCGTGCGGGAACTGACCTCGCAGGGCATCGCCGTGGTGTACATCACCCACCGCCTCGAAGAGATCCGCGAGATCGGCGATCGCATCACGGTCCTCAAAGACGGCTCGACCGTCGCGAGCAACCTGCCCGTCGCGGAGACGACGACCGCCGAACTGATCAAGCACATGACCGGGCGGGCGGTGCAGAACGTCTTTCCCCCGGCAGAACCGATCGCGGCCGACGCGCCGGTGCTGCTCGAGGTCGAGGGCCTGGAACTGGCCGGAGTGTTCGACGACGTGTCGTTCTCCGTGCGTGCCGGTGAGATCATCGGTCTCGCCGGTCTGGTCGGTTCAGGTCGCAGCGAGATCGTCGAGACGATTTACGGCGCCAGACGAGCATCGCGCGGAACGGTCCGAGTCGCCGGCAAAGAGCTCCCGCGAGGATCCGTCGCCGCGTCGGTGTCCGCCGGCGTCGGGCTGAGCCCCGAAGAGCGAAAGTCCCAGGGGCTGGTGCTGGGGGAGCCGATCTTCAAGAACGTGACGCTCTCGTCGTTCGCGCGGATCGCCAAGGGAGCGTGGCTGGACGAGCGCAGTGAGCGCCGCATCACGAGGGAGCAGATCACCGCGCTCGAGTTGCGACCGGCCGACCCCGATCGCCCTGCCGCGACCCTGTCCGGCGGAAATCAGCAGAAGATCCTGCTCGCGCGCTGGCTCGTGCGAGGCAGCTCCGTGCTGCTGCTCGACGAGCCCACCCGTGGTGTCGACATCGGTGCGCGCTCCGAGATCTACGCGCTGATCCGTCGCCTCGCGGCATCCGGCCACGCCATCGTCATCATCTCGAGTGAGATCGACGAGGTCCTCGGCCTCTCGGATTCGGTCCTCGTCATCGGCGACGGCCGCGTCCTCACCACCGTTCCCGCATCGGAGATCGACGAGCACGGCGTGCTCGACCTCGTCATGAAAGGAGTCGCCGCGTGAGCGTGCAGACCCCCACGTCGCCTGGGCAGACCCCGGCTGAAACCGAGTCGCCGCTGCGGCGGCTGCTCTCCGGATCGGTCGGGCGAAACCTCGGTCTGGTGCTCGCGCTGGTCGTGCTCATCATCGTCGGGGCGGTGACCTCGTCGAACTTCCTGAACTTCGACAACGCGCTCGTCATCCTGCGGCAGGCGTCCATCACCGGCGTGATCAGCATCGGCATGACGTTCGTCATCATCGCCGGCGGCATCGATCTCTCGGTCGGTGCGGTGCTCGCGCTCGCGTCCGTCGTCGGATCGCTCAAGGCGATCCAGGAGATCGCGAGCTCGAGCCACTGGATCGTGACGGTCCTGGTGGTGCTGCTCGTCGGCTTCGGTGCAGGGCTCATCAACGGCGTCGTGATCGCGTACGGCAAGGTCGCGGCCTTCATGGCGACGCTCGCGATGATGGTCGGGGCTCGCGGGCTCGCCGAGATCCTCGCGAACAACCGCACGCTGGTGCTGAGCGACCGCGACTTCCTGCGCGCCATGAACGTCGATCTGCTCGGCGTCGACATTCTCATCTGGATCTTCGTCGTCGTCGCCGTCGCCGGGTGGTTCCTGCTCAACCGGACGACCTTCGGGCGGCGCACGGTCGCGATCGGAGGCAACGCCGAGGCCGCGCGTCTGGCCGGCATCAAGGTGAAGCAGCACACGATGTGGCTGTACGCGCTCGTCGGCACGACCGCAGGCATCGCGGCGGTCATGCTCATGGGTCGTACTACTGCCGGTACGTCGACCCACGGCAACCTTTACGAATTGGATGCCATCGCGGCCGTCGTCGTCGGCGGAACCCTGCTCGTCGGTGGCCGGGGCACGATCACGGGCACCGTGTTCGGCGTGCTGATCTTCGCGACCCTGTCGAACGTGTTCGTGCAGAACAACCTCACCTCCTCCGCGCAGGCCGTCGCGAAGGGCGTGATCATCGTCGTCGCCGTGCTGCTGCAGCAGCGCTTCGCTGTCGGGCGCGTCCCGCGCAGGCGTCTGCGCGCGGCGGATCAGGCGGCGCCTCCCGCATAGGATCGAAAGACGCGGAAGCGCCGGAACGATGGCCTCGAAGGCGTGGATGCGGTGCCGTCATGGCGGTGCGCCGTTCACGAGAAGTGCAGGGTGAGAATGGCAAGCAATCCCAACACCGCCGGAGTCGGCGAACTGTTCCAGCTGCTGCGTGACGGCGAACCCCGGACCCGTGCGGAGCTGGCGAAGCGATCGGGTCTTGCCCGCTCGACGGTCGCGGCACGCGTCGACGAGCTCATGCGCAAGGGCCTGATCACTCCGGTGGCGGATGCCGCTTCGACAGGGGGCCGGCCGCCATCGCAGTTCGCGTTGAACCCGACGGCCAAGGTCGTGATCGCGGCCGATATCGGTGCCTCGCACACGACGGTCGCGGTGACCGATCTCGCCGGCACCGTGCTCGCCGAACGCACCGGCCGACTCGCGGTGTCGCTGGGCCCCGAGCCCGTGCTGTCCTGGTTCGCCGAAGCCGCACACGAACTGATCGCCGAGGCCGGACTCACCCACGATCGCGTCGCGGCTGTCGGCGTCGGCGTTCCCGGACCCGTCGAGCACGCCACCGGGCGTCCGGCGAAGCCGCCGATCATGCCGGGGTGGGACGGCTTCGACGTCCCCGGTTGGGTGCAGCAGCACATGCAGGTGCCCGTTCTCGTCGACAACGACGTCAACGTCTCCGCACTCGGTGAGCGCGCGGCGGCCTGGCCGTCGACCGATCACATGATCTTCGTGAAGGTCGCCACCGGTATCGGCGCCGGCATCATCTCCGATGGTCGCCTGCTCCGCGGAGCGCAGGGCATCGCCGGCGACTTCGGACACGTCCGCGTGTCGCGCGGAGCCGACGTGCCCTGCCATTGCGGGAACACCGGATGCCTCGAAGCGCTCGCGTCCGGCCCGGCGATCGCACGTTCGCTCAGCCAGCGCGGCGTCGCGGCGGCAGATGGCGATGATGTGGTCGAACTGGTCAAGGCCGGCAACCTCGAGGCCATTCAGGCGGTGCGTCAGGCCGGACGGGATCTCGGCGAAGTGCTCACCGCGTCCGTGAGTCTGCTCAATCCGTCGGTGATCACCATCGGCGGCGCGATGGCCCGTGTCGGCGAGCACCTGATCGCAGGGGTCCGCGAGGTCGTCTATCGCCATTCGATGCCCCTGGCGACCGAGCATCTCGCGATCGTGCAGTCCGTCACCGCGGGGGAGGCCGCGGTGCGCGGTGCGAGCCTGCTCGCGGTCGAGTACGCGCTGAGCCCCGAGATCCTGCCGCGCAGTTTCAGCCTCGCCGAGTGACGCGGCCGCACGGCGGCCCGGGGTGAGGACTACTGTGCGACGCGCGCCGCGATGTCCGTGCGGAAGTGCGAGCCCTCGAGCGTGATCCGTCCGATCGCGTCGTAGGCCTGCGCTCGCGCGGTGGCGAAATCGGACGCCGTCGCGACGACGTTCAGCACGCGGCCGCCGGTGGCCAGCAGATCCCCTCCGGGGGCATCCGGGCCGGCAGTGGCGGCGTGCACGACCCGCACACCGTCGACGGAGGCGGCGTCGGACAGGCCCTCGATCGGACGGCCGGTCTGCGGCGCCTCCGGGTAGCCCTCGCTCGCGAGCACGACCGTGATCGCGACCTCGGCCGAGAACTCCGGCTGCGGCTGGTCCTCGAGGGTTCCGGATGCCGCGGCGAACAGCAGCTCGGAAAGCGGCGTCACCAGGCGCGGCAGCACGACCTGCGTCTCGGGGTCGCCGAAGCGGGCGTTGAACTCGATGACGCGCACGCCGGACTCCGTCAGGATGAGTCCCGCGTACAGCAGACCGATGAACGGCGTGCCCTCGGCGTCCAACTGGTGGATGACCGGGAGGGCGACCTGCTCGGTGACGAGCGAGACGAATTCCGCCTCGCTGCCGAAATCATCGGCGAGCCAGGGCAGGGGAGTGTAGGCGCCCATGCCACCGGTGTTGGGACCTTCGTCACCGTCGTAGGCGCGCTTGAAGTCCTGCGCGGGGCTGAGCGCGCGCACGGTGTCGCCGTCGCTGAGGAAGAAGAGCGAGACCTCTGGGCCGGAGAGGAACTCCTCGATCAGCACCGCGCCCTCGCCGAGGTAGTGCGAGGCATGCGCGAGCGCTTCGCCGCGATCGGACGTCACGAGGACGCCCTTGCCCGCCGCGAGGCCGTCGGCCTTCACGACGTGCGGGGCGCCGAGCTCGTCGAATGCGGCTTCGACTTCGGCGACCGTCGCCGCGCGCACTGCACGACCCGTCGGGACGCCGGCGGCATCCATGATGCGCTTGGCGAAGGCCTTGGACCCTTCCAGCTGTGCGGCCGCCTTGCCCGGACCGAACACCGGGATGCCGCGTTCGCGCAGCACATCGGCGACGCCGGCCACCAGCGGCGCCTCGGGGCCGACGACCACGAGGTCGATCGCGTGCGTGTTCGCGAACGACGTGACCGCGGCACCATCGAGCGGGTCGAGCGACACGAGCGTCGCGTCCTGCGCGATGCCGGCATTGCCCGGCGCGGCGTAGATCTCATGCTCCGCGGTCTCCGCCCGAAGGGCGAGGATGATCGCGTGCTCACGGGCACCGGAACCGAGGACGAGGATCTTCACCCCTTCACCCTACCGAGCCGAGCCCGTCGCCGGTTCAGACCGAGACCGGGCGCTCATCGGCTCGATCCCAGGGGACATTCCACCCGCACGCCTCGAAGAGACCGTCCAGCACCATCGCGGTGAACCCCCACACGATGGTGCCGTCTACGTCGAACGCCGGGCCGCTGAAGCGCATCTCGCCGCGTTCGATCACCGAGGTGAAGCGGCTCGTCGGATCCAGCAGCTGCGCCACGGGCACCCGGAAGACCTCGACCGTTTCGGCATGGTCGACAGCAGCGACGCGGCTCGGTCGTCGCCACCACCCCAGCACGGGCGTGACTCGGTGATTGCTGGCTGCCAGCGGGATCTCGGGCAGGGTCGCGAGCACCTCGACGCCGGAGGGATCGAGTCCTGTCTCCTCTTCGGCCTCGCGCAGGGCGGTCGCCGCGGCATCCGCGTCGCCGTCCTCCCGCCCGCCACCGGGGAAGGACACCTGGCCAGGGTGCGAGGAGAGCGTGGACGCCCGACGCTGCAGCAGGACGTCCAGGTCGCGTGCGACCACGGCATCCGCCGTCGGAGACGGGATGCTGTCGAGTACACCGAACAGGATCAGCACTGCCGCCTCGCGGGCCGCGTCCGGGTCGGCCAGCCGCGGAAACGGGCCGCCCCAGTCGTGTGAGGCGGTCGCCTGCAGCAACTCGGCGCGCGCGCCGGCCGGATGCTGCGGATCGGTCATTCCCCGAGCCTACGACGCCCCGCCGACACCGGCTCTTCCCCGGTTAGGCTCGCTGCATGAAGCGCCTCCTGTCCCTGCTCGTCATCGCTGTCCTCGGTGCGGGCCTGACCGGGTGCAAGTCGGTGCCGCAGCCGCCGGACCCGGATGCAGTGAGTGAGTGGATACAGGAGCAGAGCGCATCCGATCGACCGGGCCTCGCCACCATGGCCGGGGCGCCGCGGAACGCGTCCGGGCCGACCACCGAGGGCGAAGAGAGCATCACCGTGGACTTTGCTTCGGCGACGAGCGTCACCGGTGTGGAGTTCTCCTGCTTCGGCGAGGAGAGCATGAGCGTCGCGTTCGAGCTGCGCGGTGCGGCCGAGACCAGGAGCACCGGATCGGACGATCTCGTCTGCGCGGATAGCCCGCACCTCCTGCCCGAGGCGCTCGACGGCGTGATCGGGGTCAGCGTCAGCGGCACGAGCGAGCACGGATCCGGGGCGTGGTCGGTCGTCGTACTCGGCGAGGAGCAATGACGCGTACGGCTCGCGCGCGCGCAGCGCGGGCGCTCGCCGCCGCCACTGCACTGATCATGGCGCTGGTCGGATGCACCTCCATCGCGGAACCGCTGCCCACCGGTGCCCCTCTCGATGCGGAAGCCGACGTCGGACCCGGCGCGGACTTCGTGGCCGCCGGCTCCTCCGGCGTCACGATCGTCGACGGCGACGACTGGACCCTGCCCGCATCCGTCCGCCCGGCGCAGAACTCCGGATTCTTCTCCGAGGAGACGAGCGAGGACGACCTCGTTCTCGTGCACTCGGTCGACGTGACCTGGGCGCAACTGCAGCCCGGCGACGGCGGACCGATCGACCGCACGGCTACCGGTGAAGCCCAGGGCATGGGCCTCGCGTCGCTGGACGATCAGCTCGCCGCACCCGACGACTTCTGGATGCGCCTGTTCGCGAGCGCCGAGGATTGGGCGCCCGCCTGGGTCGCCCAGGACTGCGGCGTCTCGACGTACGGACCGGACGAGGACGGCCAGCAGCACCTGCCGATCTGGGACGAGTGCGTGTGGGGTCACCTGTTCGACACGTATCGCGCAGTGTTCGTCGATCTCGGCCTTGCCGATGATCCACGGTTGCGCTTCGTGTATGTTCCCGGAGCGTTCGGCTGGGCCGAGTTCGACTACGACGTGGTGTCGGATGCCGTCGCCGCAGGGGACCTCGACGAGCAGAGGTATCTCGACTGGTACGACCACGCGTGGACCGACCTCGTCGACCTGTTCGGCGCGAACGCGCACAAGCTGGTGTTCACCGGGGAGGACTACCCGTGGGGGCCGTTCGGCACGGCCGACGACCTGCTGGCTGCTGATGCGGTGGACGGCGGCCTCGGCATCCGCAACGGCATCACCGAGGTGTCGAACTTCCACCTCAGCGAGGCGCCGTCGTTCGGATCACGTGTGCAGCCGGACGGCCATCTCGTCGTTGACGAGTCGTTGCCGATCCACGCCGGCGACAGGATCGTCGCGACCGAGAACGAGTGCTTCGACGCGTGCGGCTATGCGACGAGCGATCGGTATTACGCGATCCGCCAGTCGAACCTGAAGGCGCTGCAGCTGCGCGTGAACTGGCTGTACGTCGTGCCGAGCGATTCGTACCTGACCGAATACCCCGAGCTGTGGGATTGGACGCGGCTGTCGCTCGGCCAGACCGCTGCCACGTCCGCCGACGCGTGGGCGGCCTTGCGCGACGCCGAAGACACCTTCTGGGTCGACGAGGAGTTCCCCCGCGATTGGGACACGCAGCCCTGGGTGCGCAACCTCGAACGCTGGCTCGTCCAGGTCGACGAGCCCGGCTCCGTCGCGCACCGCGCTGACGCCGACGTGCACGTCGGAGAGGTCGAGGCCGAGAACGGCACCGCGTACGAGGGGCTCTCGACCGAAGTCGCCGGCGGCGACACCGGATTCGTCCTGGAGACGGACCCGGGATTCGCGGCATCCACGACCGGCGACACCGTGCTGAAGGTGACCTTCCTCGACGTGGGCTCCGGCTCTTTCGCGATCGACACCGAAGCGGGAGCATCGGCCGAGGTCGAGCGCACCGGCAGCGGCGAATGGCGGACCGCGACGATCGCGCTTCCGACCGGCGCCGTGTCGGCCGATGCAACCCGGCTGCGGATCGCACTCGCCGACGGCGCGGACGACCTCGTCATCCGCTTCGTGCGCCTGGTGCGCGACTCCGTCTGAGATCCCGCGAGACGTACTCGGCGGGGGTGAGACCGGTCGTGCCCGCGTACGTTTCACCGCGCAACGCACGTCTCGAGATCTAGGCTGGACGCATGGCGCGGAAGATCGACACGGTGGCGGGGCGCGATGCGCTCGCCGCCATCAGGGCCGCCCAGGACGCAGACGCCACGCCCGCTCGCGCCGACCTCGCCACGGCCGTGCGCTACCTGCTGCAGCTGCTGGACGAGAAGGCGCCCGGCAACAGCGTCGAGGTCCGCGTCCCCCCATTCGGCGCCGTGCAGGTCGTGCAGGGTCCGCGGCACACCCGCGGCACTCCGCCCAACGTCGTCGAGATGGACGCCACCACCTGGATCGCCGTCGCGACGGGGAGCGAACCCTGGGCCGTCGCCGCGGCATCCGGACGAGTGAGCGCCTCGGGCATCCGCGCCGATCTGGCGGATCTGCTCCCGCTGCGCCCGTAGACCAGCACGCGTCGATGGACGCCCGTTCCGTCCCCGCGCACAGGTGCGTGGTGGGACAATGGATGCATGACCACAGCCGATTCCCACGAGACCGTCGAGGCGACCGTCCGCCGCGTACCGCGGTTCGGCGTGTTCATGGGCCTCGGTGTCGTCCTCGGCATCATCGCCGCGGGCATCATCACCCTCACAGGCAGCTACGAGGAGTCCGCGGCCCTCGGCGTCGTCTACCCGCCGGGCCAGGTCTTCGGGTTCGCTCTGCTGTGGACCGTTCCGATCGGGCTCGCCCTCGGCGGAGTGGTCGCATTGATCCTGGAGCGCACGGCCCGCCGCCATGACCGGGTCGTTCGGGTCGACCACGAGACGGTCGTCTCCGACGGCGCTGACGACGCAGCCTGAGCGTCAGGCGAGTTCCGCGATCACCGGCCGGATGGCGGTGTCGAATGCCACGACGTCCCGCCTGAGTCCGTCGGTCACGGCGACCGTGAGCGCTCCGACCCACCAGATCCCGCGCTGGGAGAACGGCAGCACCTGCACGTTCAGCTCGAACGAATGCGCGCGGCGACCGATGTCCCGTTCGAACTCGGCGATCGCCGACGCGTAGGCCCGATAGGCGTCCCCGCCGGCCGAATTGCGCATCGTGGCCGAATACCGTCGATGCGCGGCGCGCGCGTACTCGAGCGACGACTCCGCGTACGGTGCGATCGCGGCACGCAGCTCCTCGGCCCCGGCCTGCGGCAGCGCCACCAGGGTGTCGAAACCGTCGACGAGCTCGAGGGGCACGGATGCCGGGTGCGCCCGCGGCTCGACGGTCATGTCCCAGTAGGCCCGCCACTGCTTCTCCAGCGCCGGCGTGGCATCCATGGCATCCGGGGCCCGTACGGCCAGGTCGCGAAGCACGGGGAGGTCCTCGGGGGTCCGCACGCCCAGCTCCTGACGCAGGGCGAGCGCGACCAGGACCGGGACGCTCGCATCCTCGCGAATGAGCCACTGCGGCTTGTCGGACATAGCCCCATCGTAGGAGGACTCCGGGTCAGGGGGCATCCGCGGATCTGCGGCCGCGCCGACGGCGGTAGTCTTGACGCGTGGCTGCCTCTCCCACCAATCCCTATGCCGAAGCCGGCGTCGACACCGTCGCCGGTGATCTGGCCGTCGAGCTGATGAAGTCGTCCGTCCGCGCGACGCACGGACCCGAAGTGCTCGGTGGTGTCGGCGGATTCGCCGGTCTCTTCGACGCATCGGCTCTGCTGAGCTATCGCAAGCCGCTGCTCGCGACGAGCACGGACGGCGTCGGCACGAAGGTCGCGATCGCGCAGGCCATCGACAAGCACGACACGATCGGTCAGGACCTCGTGGGCATGGTCGTGGACGACATCGTCGTGGTGGGCGCGAAGCCGCTCTTCATGACCGATTACATCGCCTGCGGAAAGGTCGTTCCCGAGCGCATCGCCGACATCGTCCGCGGCATCGCCGAAGGGGCCGCAGCCACCGGTACCGCGCTCGTCGGCGGTGAGACCGCCGAGCACCCCGGCCTGCTCGGTCCTCGTGACTACGACGTCGCAGGCGCTGCCACCGGCATCGTCGAGGCGGATTCCGTACTCGGCGCCGAACGGGTCCAGGACGGCGACATCGTGCTCGCCCTCGGCTCCAGCGGCCTGCACTCCAACGGCTACTCGCTCGTGCGCCACATCGTCGCCGGCGCCGGGATCGGCTACGGCGACAACGCCGCCGATTTCGGTGCGACCTGGGGCGAGGTGCTCCTCGAGCCGACCCGCCTCTACACGCTCCCGCTGCTGCGTCTGATCTCGTCGCTCGGCGGCGGCGTCCACGCACTCAGCCACGTCACCGGTGGCGGCATCGCCGCCAACCTCGCGCGCGTGCTCCCGCAGGGCAGCTGGGCCGAGGTCGACCGGGCGACCTGGTCGCCGAGTCCCGTGTTCCGGGTGCTCAGCGACATCGCGGGATCCACGCTGGAATCCGCCGAGGGGACGTGGAACCTCGGTATCGGCTTCCTCGCGGTCATCGACGCTGCGAAGAAGGATGCCGCGATCACCGCCCTCGCCGCCGAGGGCATCCCGGCCTGGCAGGTCGCGACGATCTCCACCGGTGCCCGACCGGACGGTCATTTCGAAGAGGGCGCCAAGGGCGTCGACGGCGGAGCTGTGCGCCTGGTCGGCGCGTACGCGGACGGAGCGAAGTAACACCCCATGTGCGGCATTGTCGGAATCGTGGGGAACGCCCCGGTCAACCAGGACATCTACGACGCTCTGCTGCTGTTGCAGCACCGGGGCCAGGACGCGACGGGCATCGCCACGGCGGAGACGACCGGCGTCATGCACATGGCCAAGGCATCGGGCATGGTCCGCGAGGCCTTCCGCACGCGCGACATGCGATCGCTCCTCGGCAACGTCGGCCTCGGTCACGTCCGCTACGCCACCAAGGGCACCGCGTCGAGCGAGGAGGAGGCCCAGCCGTTCTACGTGAACGCGCCGTACGGCATCATCCTCATCCACAACGGCAACCTCACCAACACGCGTGAGCTCACCGCCGAGATGGCGCACCGCTACCGCCGCCACCTGAACTCCTCGAGCGACACCGAACTGCTGCTGAACGTGCTCGCCGGCGAGCTGCAGGAGACGACGTCGCTGGTCGACCTCGACCCCGAGCGCATCTTCGAGGCCGTCGCCCGGACGCACGAGCGCATCGAGGGCGCCTACGCCGTGATCGCCGTGATCGCCGGGTACGGGCTGCTGGCCTTCCGCGATCGCTTCGGCATCCGACCCCTCATCCTCGGCAAGCGGCCGTCGACCGTTCCCGGCCGCGAGGGTCGCGACGAGTGGGTCGTCGCCAGCGAGTCGCTCGTGCTCGAGAACGGCGACTACGAGGTCGTGCGCGACGTCGAACCGGGCGAAGCCGTGTTCATCACGAGCGACGGCGAGCTCTTCACGCGTCAGTGCGCACCCGTGACGCAGCTCGCGCCCTGCGCGTTCGAGTACGTCTACCTCGCCCGACCCGACTCGATCATGAACGGCATCTCGGTCTACGAGTCCCGTCTGCGCATGGGTGACCGGCTGGCCGACACGATCGCCAAGCACGTCCCGCTCAGCGAGATCGACGTCGTGATGCCCATTCCGGATTCGTCGCGCCCCGCCGCGATGGAGGTCGCGCGCAAGCTCGGCATCGAGTACCGCGAAGGCTTCTACAAGAACCGCTACGTCGGCCGCACGTTCATCATGCCCGGCCAGGCCGTGCGCAAGAAGAGCGTCCGGCAGAAGCTGAACGCGATGTCGACGGAGTTCCAGGGCAAGAACGTCCTGCTCATCGACGACTCGATCGTCCGAGGAACCACGAGCAAGCAGATCATCCAGATGGCTCGGGACGCCGGCGCGCTGTCGGTCACCTTCGCCTCAGCGGCGCCGCCGATCCGGCATCCGCACGTGTACGGCATCAACATGCCGTCGCGGCACGAACTGGTGGCCTACGGGCGCACGATCCCCGAGATCGCCGAGGCACTCGGCTGCGACCACCTGGTCTACCAGGAGGTCGAGGACCTCAAGGCTGCCATCACCGAGGGATCGGCTCTGACCGAACTCGATCTCAGCCCGTTCGACGGGAACTACGTCACCGGAACCGTCTCGGACGAGTACCTCGCCTGGGTGGAAAGCACGCAGACGTCGTGACGCCGGACGTGGGTGCACGTCCGCTCTGGCGCGGACGAGCGCTCGCCGTCGTCGGCATCCTGCTGTGCGCGTTCTCGCTGCGTTCGGCCGTCGCCTCCCTCTCGCCGCTGATCGATCAGATCTCGGCGGAGTTCCCGTTGTCGCCGACCGTGCTCGGGCTCATCGGCACAGCACCGCCGGTGTGCTTCGCGATCTTCGGGCTGGCCACGCCTCAGCTGGAGCGTCGCCTCGGTCTCGAGCGCGTGACGGTCATCGCGCTCGGCGCGATCGCCGCCGGGCTCGTGCTGCGCGGATTCTCGGTGGATGCTGTCACGCTGCTGCTGACGACGGCGTTGATCTTCGCCGGTGTCGGGATGGGCAACATCCTGCTTCCGCCGCTCGTGAAGAAGCACTTCCCCGACCGTCTCGGGCTGATGATGACGCTGTACACGACGGCGATGTCGCTGTCGACGTTCCTGCCGCCGCTGGTGGCGGTACCCGTGGCGGATGCCGCGAGCTGGCGCGTCTCGCTGGGCGTGTGGGGCGTGTTCGCGATCGCCGGGGTGATCCCATGGATCATCATGCTGGTCCGCGAGCGGGGGGCCGTGGCCGCCGTCGGGGTCGCGCCGATCCGCGACGACCTCGCCGGGGCGGGCGAGCTCGATCCGGTCGTGCTCTCCACTGGACCTATCGCCGTCGTTCCGACGAGCTCGCGCATCTTCGCGCGATTGGCGCGCCTGCCTCTCGCATGGTCGCTCGCGATCGTGTTCGGGACGTCGTCGACCATGGCCTACGTGTCGTTCGCATGGTTGCCGTCCATCGTCACCGACCTCGCCGGTGTCTCGGCCGCGACCGCCGGACTGCTGCTCTCGCTGTTCGCGTTCATGGGGCTTCCGGCCTCACTGCTGGTCCCGGTGCTGGTCGTCCGATTCCAGGCGACGAGGCCGCTGTTCATCGTCGCCGCCGTCAGCGGCATCGTCGGGGTCGCCGGTCTGCTGTTCTGGGCGAACGAGGTGACCGTGTGGCTGTGGATCACGCTGTTCGGCATCGTCGGCGCGATGTTCCCGCTCGCTCTCGTGCTCATCAGCATCCGCGCGCGCACGCCGGAGAGCGCCGTGGCGCTGTCGAGCTTCGTGCAGAGCGCCGGGTACATCATGGCGGCGGCGTTCCCGTTCACGATCGGTCTCCTGCATGACGCGACGGATGCGTGGACGGTCCCGCTGCTGGTGATCGTCGCGGTCCTGGTGGTGTCGATCCCGTTCGGGATCATCGCCGGTCGCCGCCGCACCGTGGAAGATGAGTGGGAGCAGCGGCACGGCAGCTGGTGAGCACGCCGGAATCGGCGGTGTCTTCGCAGGTCGGCTTCACGTTGATAGGTTCGACTGCGAACCGCGACACGAAACGGATGCCATGATTCCCACCGTCACACCGCTCACCCTCGGTACGTCCGGCCTCGGCCGCGGAACGGAACCGGGTTCGCCCGAGGAGGAGCAGGCGGTCGCGACCGCGGTCGATCTGCTCACCAGCAGGCACGGATTCGTCGATACCTCCAACAACTACGCGGGTGGACGCTCCGAGGCCGTTCTCGGGCTCGCCATCGCCCGCCTCGGCGCCGAAGCCGGGCAGAAGGTGATCTCCAAGGTCGACTGCGATCCCGAGACCGGCGTCTTCGATCGCGACCGCGTGCTGCGTTCCTTCGACGAGACGATCGCGCGGCTGGGGGTGGAGCGGCTGACCCTGTTGCATCTGCACGATCCGTACACGGTGACGTTCGACGAGGCGATGGGCCCGCAGGGAGCCGTCGCAGGGCTGATCGAGCTGCGCGACTCGGGTCGCGTGGACGCCATCGGTGTGGCGGCGGCGCCCGTGCCGCTGATGGCGCGGTACGTCGCGACCGGTGCCTTCGATGCCGTGCTGATCCACAATCGCTTCACCCTCGTCGATCAGTCGGCGTCGCCGGTGTTCGCGGACGCCCACGAGCGAGGGATGACGGTCTTCAACGCCGCCCCATACGGATCGGGTCTGCTGGTGACCGGGGCCCGTGACGGGGCGAAATACGACTACAGCCCTGTGCCGGCGGAACTGTTCGCCTGGGTCGAGGGACTGGAGCGCGTGTGCGCCGCACATTCGGTGCCGCTGGCTGCCGTCGCACTGCAGTACTCGCTGCGCTCGCCTCTCGTGGACTCCACCGTCGTCGGGGTCGCGAGGCCGGGGCGCCGCGCGCAGTCGGACGAACTCATGGACACGCCGATTCCCGAGGCGCTCTGGGGCGACGTGGACGCGCTCGGTCCTGCGCCTTCCCCGATCGACGACAGCAGATACGCCTGAGGCACGTCCGCTCGCGCGGGAAGAGCGACCTCAGCCGACGAGCACCTCGTCGCCGACCCGAATGACCCCGCCGACACCGGTGCGGTCCTCGACGTCGCCGCTGACCCCCTGCAGCAGCAGGAGTCGGCCGAGCGTCGGCTCGCTCTGACCGACACGGGTCGTCAGCGTCGTGAGCACCTTCGCGTCGCGGACTCCCGTGTCGGGGTTGGCGTGCGTCGCGAGGCATCGGACGATCGGTCCGTCGACCGAGAAGCGCACGTCGCCGATGCGGACCTCGCCGGTCCAGGCGAGCTCGTCCCATGCCTCGACGCCGTCGATCACGACGTTCGACCGGAACCGGCGATCGTCGACCTCGTGATCGAGGGCTGCGCCGAGAGCTGCGACACTCGCGGCGCTGTGCACAGAGACATATCCGCGCGCACGATCCTGAAAACGCGCATGCTCGCCGTCGCCGACCAGTACGATCGGCAGTCGGCCGGGCCGGCGCAGACGCTTGGCCTCCGGCGATTCCATGACGAAGTCCGTGACCGCATCGGAGAGTTCGCGTCGGCCCTCGGCATCCAGGCCGGCGTCGACGAGCAGCGCACCTGCCCGCATGATCCGCACGTGTCGCGTCGCATCGTCGTAGGTCAGGCGGAGTTCGGCGAGCGTCGGGAACGACTCCAGCGCCAGCCCCTTCGACTTCGGCCAGTGGTCCAAGCCGTCGCGGTCCTCCGGAGTCGCGGCATCCGCGAAGCGGAAGGCGAGCACGCGGTCGCCGGCGATCCGCCCGTCCGGCTGGACCACCAGCTCATCGCGGCGCTCGGGCGTGAACCCTTTCACGGGGTGACGATAGAGCGCGATGACACGGGGCATGACAGCATCCTTCCAGGCGCGGCCGACGGGAGCGGGCCAGCGCGCGGGTACGACGATGACCCCGCCGCGTCGGCGACGGGGTCATCGATGATCGAACTCGGGCGTCAAGCCTTTTCGAGTTCGTCCTCGTCTTCGTCTGCGTACTCGTCCGCCCACTTGTCGACGTAAGCGTCTTCGTCGGTCGGGTGAGCCAGCTCGCGCTCCAGCGCAGAGTAGTTCACCGACGGACTGTACGCCTTGAGTTCGCGGGCGATCTTAGTGTGCTTCGCCTTTTGACGGCCACGGCCCATGCGCGAGACCCCCTCACGATCTAAGCTGCGGGCATCTGGGGCCCGCGCATTCACGACACCGGCCGAACGCCGGTAAGAGTAGCATTCAGAATAGCACGAGGGCCGGACTCACTGGCCGTTCGAGACCCGGAGAAGGGAACGATCCGCATGTCAGATGCCGGTTCCACGTCGTCCGAAGAAGCCGTTCAGAACGGCGAGCTGCAGAAAGCCGTGATCGTCGGCATGCAGCCCGACCAGAACGCTCGGGTGCTGCAGGAGGCGATCCGCT
The DNA here is from genome assembly GCF_042267585.1 of Microbacterium sp. NPDC056234. Classification (NCBI taxonomy): domain Bacteria; kingdom Bacillati; phylum Actinomycetota; class Actinomycetes; order Micrococcales; family Microbacteriaceae; genus Microbacterium; species Microbacterium sp. NPDC056234. The sequence goes on along the minus strand of NZ_JBHJTE010000001.1, from coordinate 52,798 downwards.
ACGCAACCCTTCTGGGCGCGCCGCTGGTGGTCGTTCACGTCGACGTCACACGCTTCGTGACCTACGAGGACCCGGACGGGTACGTGCACTCGGCGCCGATCGACATGAACATCGAGACCGGCGCCGCCGAGTTCGAGCACGTCACGGAAGCCGCCACGGCCGTGCTCCAGGGCACAGGGCTGACCTGGACCTCCCGGCAGCTCGTCGGCGACCCCGCCCTGGCCATCAAGCAGCTCGCCGGAAAGCTCGATGCGCAGTTGATCGTCATCGGCACGCGCAAGCGCGGCTTCGGCGAGTCGATCCGCGAGTTCTTCACCGGTTCCGTCGCGGCGCGCCTCGCGCACCGGCAGCACCGCTCGATCCTGGTCGTCCCGCTCGATGAGCCGGTGCCGGACGACCAGGCCGAGATCTGGACCGAATAGCGAGTCTCAGCTCTTGATGGCGCGGGTCACGGCCTTCGCCGCCGCATCGAGTGCGTCCTCGAGATCGCTGACGACGGATGCCGAGAGCGCACCTCCTCGCGCCACATGCGTGCGCAGATCGCTGCGGATGCGGGCACGGAAGGCGTTGACCACGGCATCCGCTCGTCCGAGTTCTTCGCGGCTGGCGACGCGGGGATCGTCCGGTCCGGTGCCGCGCGGACGCGACTGGGAGCCCTTCCGCTCCTCGTTCGCGGCCGAGGCCAGGTCGGCGCGGAGGCTCTTCATGGCCTCCTGCACGCTCTGGCGCACCTCGTTGGCGATCAGTCGGACCGAGTCCGCGAGGTCGTCCTCGATGCCGGCGAGGTCGTCCTCGCGGGAGGCGAGCTCCGCTCGACCCGCGTCCGTGATCGCGTAGATCGTGGTGCGGCCGTCGATCGTCTTGGTGACCAGGCCCTCCTCCTCGAGCTTCGCGAGACGCGGGTAGATCGTTCCGGCACTGGGCGTGTACGTGCCCCCGGTGCGGTCGGTCAGCGCCTGGATGATCCCGTAGCCGTGCTGTGGGGACTCCGCGAGCAGCGACAGCAGGTACAGGCGCAGGTCGCCGTGGGAGAAGACCGCGGGGCTCATGCTTCCCACTCCTCGTCATCGGCCACCGTGCGCACGGGCTGACGCAGCACCGTGATGTCGCCGGAGACCGAGTTCGTGCGGACGTCGACGAAGCTCCCGGCCAGTTCGCCGGCTGAGCCGGTGTAGTTGGTGGGGCCGGACGACCCGCGGTCGATCCCGTCGATCAGCACGCGACCGCTCATCGAGCGCATCACGTAGTTGGCGGGGAGGGTCTCCTCGAGGCGGATCGTGCTGTTGCCGGCGACGGTGTTGAGGTTGATCGTGTTGATGTTGCCTGTGGCATCGGCCCAGATCGCGCCCGAGACGGTGTCGATCGTGATCTTGCGGACCGAGCCGGTCACCGCGACGTCACCCGAGACGCTGTTCGCGTTGACGGATCCGGTCAGCTCACGGATCTGCACGTCGCCGGAGACGGTGTTCACCGACAGGTCGCCGGTATGGGTGTCGACGATGATGTCGCCGGACACCGTGTTGAGCTTCGCGTCGTTGGCGAGTCCCGAGACCAGGGCGCCGGCGTTGACCACGCCGAGATTCAGGGCGATGCCTCGCGGCACCGCCACGCTCACCTCGGCCTTGGGGCCGCCGGAGCCGAAGTTGCGGAACACCTCGAGGAAGTTGTCCCAGCCGATCTGGGGGTGGTCGATCTCGATCTGCGTCCCGTCGGACTCGATGCGCAGATCCTTGGTCGTTACGCCGTGCACTTCGATTCGGATGCCGGGTTCGTCATGCGCGACGACGTCGACCTGACCGCCGACCAGGCCGATCTTCAGCTTGGTCGCCTGGGCGATGTCGATAACGCGTTCCTCGCCGGGGGCGATGAGCCACTTCTCGGTCATGTTCGTCTCTCCTGAGTCTGAGCGATATCGAGATATATCGCGTGTATTGAGAGTAACACGATATATCTCGAGATTGTCAAAAGAATCTTCAGATTCTGGCTTGACCTTGACGTCGCGTCAACTTCTACGGTGGAGATATCACGAACGAGAGGAGGTTGCCGTGGGCACACGCGATTGGTCGATCCAGGAGATCGCACGGCTGGCAGGTACGACGAGCCGCACGCTTCGTCACTACGACGACATCGGGCTGCTGACGCCGACGCGCATCGCGCCCAACGGCTACCGGCACTACGACGAGCAGGCGCTCGTGCGACTGCAGCGCATCCTGCTGCTGCGGGAGCTCGGACTCGGGCTGCCGCAGATCGCCGAGGTGCTCACTCGTGAGCGTGCCGAGGCATCCGCCCTCGAGACCCACCTCGCGCTGCTGCGCGAGGAGCAGACCAGGCTGACGCGTCAGATCGCGTCGGTCGAATCCACCATCAACGCATTGAGAGGAGGTGAAGAACTCATGGCAGAGAACATGTTCGACGGCTTCGACCACACCCGGTACAAGGAGGAGGTCGAGGACCGTTGGGGCAAGAAGGCCTACGCCGACAGCGACCGCTGGTGGCGGAGCATGACGGATGCCGAGCGCACCGACTGGCAGCAGCTGGTGTCCGACCTCGGACGCGACTGGATCGCCGCCGCAGAGAGCGGCGTCGACCCGGCGTCCGACGAAGCCCAGGCCATCGCCCGACGCCACGTGGAGTGGCTCACGGGCGTGCCCGGTACACCCGCCGCCGTCCCCGGTGGTGACGTGAAGGGCTACGTGATCGGGCTCGGTGAGATGTACGTCGCAGACCCGCGCTTCGGCGCGAACTACGCGACGGCCGACGGCGGCACCCGCGGTGCGGAGTTCGTCCGCGACGCACTCCGCATCTACGCGGAGGCGAACCTGTAGCACCTGTGAAACTGCAGGTCCTACGGGCGGGAGGAGAGAGTCCGGGATGCATTCCCGAGGCTTCTCTCCTCCCGTTCGCTGTTCTCCCCGACGGCAGGATTCGACGATATGCGGTGCGCGCCGTGCCCGGTCGCATCTCGAGGCCTAAGGTCGAGTCATGCGCGACAGACGCCGGACCGCCAGGACGCCGCCGGTGTTCGCGATGGCCGCGCTGAGCTACCTGCTCAACTGTGCGCTGGGCGCGGCCGTCGCGACGAAGCTCGTCGACACGACCCGATTCCGGTGGGTGCACCATGCGCTGTACATCCTGACGTTGGTGTCCGCAGCTGCGGCACTCAGTTCGGCGCTGTGGGGTGTCCCTCGCAGGCGGAGCCGTCGCGCGGCGCTCGTTCTCGCTCCCGCGGCCGTCCCTCTCGCGGTGATCCCGTTCGCCGGAACCCGCGGGCGACGGCATCCGCTCGTGGCGCTGTCTGCCGCACCGTTCTTCGTGGCGAGCCTCGTCGCCATGGCCCTCGACCCCGACCGAAGGAAGTGAGCCGTATGGAACTGCTCGATGCGATCCGTCGCCGCAAGACCACGAACGGCGCGTTCCTGCCGGACCAGGTTTCGGAGGAGCATCAGCGGATTCTCCTGGAAGCGGCAGGGCGGGCGCCGTCGCAGTTGAACAGTCAGCCGTGGCGCTTCGTCGTGATCGAGAACCGCGGCACCATCCGTCAGATCGCCCGCATCTCGGGCGAGAGCATGACGGCGACGATGTCCAACGGGACGTTCTTCGAGCGGTACAAGCCCTACTTCCGGTTCAGCCAGGCAGAGATGGACGAGAAGCGCAGCGGGATGCTGTTCGACAAGCTGCCGGCAGCGTTGCGCCCCTTCACCAGCCAGGTCTTCACCAAACGCGGGCAGACCCTCATGAACGCCCTCGGGGTGCCGAAGACGCTCGGCGCCGAGAACCGGAAACTCGTGGAAGGCTCCCCGTTGCTGCTCGGCGTGATGCTCGATCGCACCGAGTATCGGCCCGGGGAGCTGTCCTCCTTCTACTCGGTGTTCAGCATGGGAGCGGCGATGGAGAACATCTGGCTCACCACGGTGGAACTGGGCATGGGCATCCAGTTCATCTCGTTCCCGATGGAGGCGCCAGGGCGCTGGGACGAGATCGTCGAGCTCCTCCACGTCCCGGACGACCTCGAACTCATGGCCGTCTACCGGCTCGGGTATCTTCCGCCGGAGCAGCGTCGCCCGGCCATCGACTGGTCGAGCAGCCAGCGCCGGCTGGCGTCGCAGTACGTCTTCCGTGAGACCTGCGAGACTCCCCAGCAGGGCTGGGACGACTCCGGGCCACGGGGCTGAGGTCAGTCCCGCCCCGAGCGCGGCAGCCGTCGGAGATCTCGGAGCGCCGGACCTTCGATGCGGGTGCCATCCGGGGCGAACCGCGACGCGTGCAGCGGGCAGTCCCAGGTGCGCTCCGCATCGTTCCAGTCGAGGATGCCGCCCATGTGCGGGCAGACCGCGTCCACGGCGCGCGTGACGCCGTCGACCGTCGAGATCGCGACAGGGCACCCGCCGCGGTTGCCCACGGATCCGGTGCCCTCGGCGGGCCGCGGCAGCGGCGTCGACCGCTTCTCCGCACCGATCCAGCCCTTGGCGAGCTCGCCGGCCACCTTCGCCCCCTCGTTGGCGGCACGCTTGATGTCGGCGGGGACGGTCATCCGGGTTCCGATCGTGGCCATCCACGTCGGGCGGTCTCGTCGCGGTGTGCCCAGGATCTCGGCGACGAGCCGCAGCGCCGCAGCCGGCGCGTTCGACAGGCCCCATTTGCCGTAGCCGGTGGCGAAGCGGATGCGCCCCAACCCCCGCGGCATCGCTCCGACGAACGGGACGAGATTGTGCGACTCGTAGTCTTGAGCCGACCAACGATGGGTCTCTTCCGCGCCGGGGAAATGCTCGCGGGTCCACGACACGAGGTCTTCGACCTCCGCGGTCTCCGCATCGGAGCGACCCACCGGGTGACCGTTGCCGCCGACGATCAGCTGGGCGGGTTCCGGCCCGTCCGCTGCCGAGATCGGACGGATCGAGCGGGTCGACCCGTCGACGGAGATGAACATCCCGTCAGGCAACGGACCGGGGATGCGGAACGAGACGCAGTACGACCGCAGGCCGTGAACCTTGGCGAAGTAGAGTCCACGATCGGTGATCGGTGTGCCGGTCGCGAGCACGATGTGCTGCGCGAACACCGGTCCCGATGTCGTGTCCACGCGCGGGGTCGGAAGCGCGTGCACGCCCGTGACACGGATGCCGAGGTGCAGCGCGCCTCCTGCGGCGACCAGTTCCCCGGCTTGCGCTCGCGCGACCTGCACGGGATCGATGGCGACCTGGTCATCCAGCGCGACGGCTCCCGCGACGGGGAACGACACCGCGGGGAGGTCGCCCGGTTGCAGCAGTCTGGTCGCCAGGCCGGCTTCGCGGGATGCTTCGTGCTGGCGCCGCACGGACTCGAGGCCCTGCGACGTCTGCGCGTAGGTGTGGTCGGTCCGTCGTGAGTAGGAGACGCCGACGCTGTCGGCGAAGTCGGTGAGCCACTGCATCCCCGCCCGGTTGGCGTCGACGTATGCGCGGACCAGAGAAGCCGGATGATGTTCACGCAGGCGCGCCAGCTGCTGCCCCTGAAGCAGCGACAACTTGCCCGTGTTCGCGCCGGACGCCAGGGCGGCGATCTCGCCCGCTTCGATGACGGCCACATCCATGCCCGCGCGCGCCAGCATGAAGGCGGTCGTGAGACCGGTCAGTCCGGCGCCGACGACGATGACGTCGTGTCGCGTCCCCGGTTCGAAGGGGGTGCGGGGGAACGGGACGTGGTCGACCTTCCAGAGCGGCTTCATGGCCTCAGTCAACGGTCCGATCCGCCGCTGTGGCCACCGCCTTGACAGACGAGCGACCGGCTGCCCCGGGGTCTAGAGTGTCGGCGTGACCTTTCGCCGACTGCTCCTCGTCGTGCTGGGAGGAACCCTCGGCACCGCCGGCCGTCTCCTGCTCGGACTGTGGATGCCCCAGCCCGAAGGCGTTCCGCTCGCGACCATCGTGGTGAACGTGCTCGGTGCGCTGCTGATCGGGGTGCTGGCGGCGAGGCTCCCTGCGGCATCCGATCTGCGCGTCTTCCTGGCGACGGGAGTGCTCGGCGGGTTCACGACGTACAGCGCCTTCGCGGTGAGCTCGATCGAGCTCTGGCAGGGCTCCCCCTGGCTGGCGCTGGCCGTCGTGGTCGCGAGTCTGGGGCTGGGCGTCCTCGCCGCTGCGGCGGGCATGCGCCTGGCGACGACGAGGCGTCGGAGCGGAGAACGATGACCCCGCTCCTCATCCTCCTGGCCTCGGTCGCCGGTGGCCTCGGGGCCGGCGCGAGGTACCTCGTCGATGTCGGAGTGTCTGCGGCCTATCGGCGTCGTGCGCGATCGGATTCTGCCGTCGGACGTTTCCCCTGGGGGATCGTGGTCGTGAACGTGACCGGCTCGTTCGCGCTGGGACTCGTGACCGCGACACTGCCGGATGCCGGGTTCATCGTCGGCGCCGGATTCCTCGGTGGATACACGACGTTCAGCACCGCGATGCTCGACACCATCGGCCTGTGGAAGGACGGCGCTCGCTCCGCGTCCGTTCTGCATCTGCTCGGGACGTTCGGGCTCTCGGTCCTCGCCGCCGGTGCGGGGCTCGCGCTCGGGTCGCTGCGGTAATCCGCCCCCGCCGCCGAACCGACTCAGCCGCCGCACAGCCAGCTCCTGTACATAAGTACATGTACGTGCGTCCAGAAGGGGAGCCATGCATCAGCGCCGCAGACGCGACCCCGAGGCGCGCCGCCGGTCGATCATCGCGGCCGCCGCGGAGCTCATCGTGGAGATCGGCGCAGATGCGATCACGCACCGCAAGGTGGCCGCCCGCGCGGGGGTTCCCCTTGGCGCCACGACGCAGTACTTCGACACCCTCGATGACCTGCGCGACGCCGCACTCGATGCTCTGGTCACCGAGGTCGATCTGCGCATCGAAGTCACGCGGCAGACCGTTGTCGCCGAAGGCGTCACCCCCGGCATCCTCGCGAGGCTCGTCAGCGAAGCCCTCGTCGAGGCGCGCAGCGTCCAGGCCGAACGCGCTGTCGTCACCGCCGCCGTGCACGATCCGCGCGTGCGCGAACTCGCGCGGCACTGGTCCGACGAGGTCGTCGGCTTCATCGCCCCTGTTCACGGAGTGGACAGTGCCAGGGCGGCAGCCGCTTTCATCGACGGCGTACTGTGGCACTCACAGATCCACGACGAGCCGCTCGACGAAGAGCTCATCCGCGACGCCCTCGCCGGGATCCTCCGCTCCTCGGCGTCGACACCGTCCACCACAGCGTCCGTCTGATCGACCGAGAGAGAACAGCCTTGTCGAAACTCGCCGTCCTGAGCTTGAAGAACCGCGCACTGATCGCTCTCGTGACGATCGTCGCGGCCGTCTTCGGCGGTCTCGCGCTCAACAACCTCAAGCAGGAGCTCATCCCTTCGCTCGAGCTGCCGGCCCTGATCGTCATGACGAGCTACCCCGGTGCCTCCCCGGAGGTCGTCGAGAACGACGTGTCCACGCCGATCGAGACGGCGATCCAGGGCGTGCCAGGGCTCGAATCGACCACCGCGACGAGCACCACCAACGCGTCGATCGTGCAGGCGACCTTCGCGTACGGCGAGAACCTCGCGACCGCGGAGCAGAAGATGCAGCAGGCGATCAACCGCATCTCGCAGCAGCTTCCGGAAGAGGTCGAGCCGCAGGTGCTGTCGGTGTCGATCGACGACCTGCCCGTGATCCAGATCGCGGTGACGGGCTTCGACGATGCGCAGACCGCGCAGGCCGATCTCGAGAACGTCGCGATCCCCGACCTCGAGGACATCGACGGCGTCAACGCCGCCGAGATCGTCGGTGGCATCGGCCAGCGCATCACGATCACGCCTGACGCCGCGGCGCTCGCCGAGCGAGGACTCGGCACCGACGCGATCAACTCGGCTCTGCAGCAGAACGGTGCGCTGTTCCCCGGTGGAGCGATCACGGAGGACGGCGAGACGCTGACGGTGCAGACCGGCGCCAAGCTCGGCTCGGTCGACGAGATCGCCACGCTTCCGCTCGTGGGCTCTGACGCGACGATCGCGGACGTCGCGACGGTCGCACTCGACTCCGACCCGGTGACCTCGGTCTCTCGCGTCAACAGCGAGGACGCGATCACGATCTCCATCACGAAGCTGCCGTCGGCCAATACGGTCGAGGTGTCCACCGGTGTGCTCGCCGCGCTGGACGACATCTCCGAGGCGTTCCCGGATGCCGAGTTCACCGTCGTGTTCGATCAGGCGCCCTTCATCCAGCAGTCCATCGAGACGCTCGCGACCGAGGGACTGCTCGGTCTGGTGTTCGCCGTCATCATCATCCTCGTGTTCCTGCTGTCGATCCGCTCGACGCTGGTGACCGCGATCTCGATCCCGACCAGCGTGCTGATCACATTCATCGGCCTGCAGGCGTTCGGCTACACGCTCAACATCCTGACGCTCGGTGCCCTGACGATCGCGATCGGGCGCGTGGTGGACGACTCGATCGTCGTGATCGAGAACATCAAACGGCATTACGTCGGCGACGCCGACAAGATGAGTGCGATCGTGCTCGCCGTGCGCGAGGTGGCGGGTGCCATCACGGCATCCACCATCACGACGGTCGCCGTCTTCCTGCCGATCGTGTTCGTCGGCGACATGGTGGGCGAGCTCTTCCGACCGTTCGCGATGACCGTGACGATCGCGATGGCCGCATCGCTGCTCGTGGCGCTGACGATCGTGCCGGTGCTGGCGTACTGGTTCCTCCGGCCGGGCAAGCCGCTGCTCGATGAGCACGGCGAGCAGATCGACCCCGAGCACCCCGACGCTCCGCCGACGAAGCTGCAGAAGGCGTACCGCCCGATCCTCACCTGGACGCTCAAGCACTCCGGCATCACGGTCGTGCTCGCGGTCGTCGTGCTCGGTGCCACGCTCGCGGCTGCTCCGCTGATGAAGGTCAACTTCCTCAGCGACTCGGGTCAGAACACCATGACCGTGACGCAGGACCTCGGACCGACGGCGAGCCTGCAGACGCAGGACGATTCGGCCGTCGTCGTCGAGGATGCCCTCATGGACGTGGACGGCGTCGAGACCGTCCAGGTCTCGATCGGCTCGAGCGGCTCGTCGCTGCGCGACGCGTTCTCCGGCGGAGCGGGCATCAACTACTCGATCCAGACCGACCCGGACGTCGATCAGGAGCAGCTCCGCGCCGACGTGCAGGATGCCGTGACCGACCTCGAGGACGTCGGCGAGATCACGGTGGCCGCGTCCGCAGGATTCGGCACCAGTGACATCGAGGTCGACATCACCGCCCCCAGTGCAGAAGCGCTGCAGGAGGCGACGGATGCCGTGACCGCCGAGCTCGAGGACCGTGACGGCATCGGAACGGTGACGGACAACCTCGCCGCTTCGCTGCCGTACATCGCCGTCGTGGTGGATCGGGATGCCGCGGCGGCCGTCGGCCTCAGCGAGGTCGCGGTCGGCTCGATCGTCTCCAGCGCGATGCAGCCGCAGCAGGCCGGATCCATCGAACTCGACGGTACCGCCCTGACGATCTACGTGGCCGCTCCTGAGCCGCCGACCACGGTCGAGGCGCTGCGCGAGCTGACGATTCCGACACCGGCGGGCCTCATCCCGCTGCAGGATGTCGCGACGGTCGAGGAGCGCGAGGGCCCCACCTCCATCACGACGCAGCAGGGGCGTCGGACGGCCACGGTCACGGTGCCCCCGGCATCCGACGACCTCGCTGTGGCGACGGCCTCGGTGAACACGGCGCTCGAAGAGGTCGATCTCCCCGACGGCGCCAGCGCCGAAGTCGGCGGCGTCGCCTCGCAGCAGGCCGACTCGTTCTCGCAGCTGGGTCTCGCGATGCTCGCCGCGATCCTGATCGTGTACGTGGTGATGGTGGCGACGTTCAAGTCGCTGCGTCAGCCGCTGCTGCTGCTCGTCTCGGTGCCGTTCGCGGCGACCGGCGCGATCCTGCTGCAGATCGTTACCGGCGTGCCGCTGGGCGTCGCCTCGCTCATCGGCGTCCTGATGCTCATCGGCATCGTCGTGACGAACGCGATCGTGCTCGTGGACCTCGTGAACCAGTACCGCGAGAAGGGGCTGTCCGCGCGCGACGCGGTGATGGCGGGTGGCGAGAAGCGTCTGCGTCCGATCCTCATGACGGCGCTGGCGACCATCTTCGCGCTCACGCCCATGGCGCTCGGCATCACCGGCCACGGCGGGTTCATCTCGCAGCCGCTGGCGATCGTCGTGATCGGCGGGCTCGTCTCCTCGACGATCCTGACGCTGATCGTGCTCCCGACGCTCTACAACCTCGTCGAGGGGGCGAAGGAGCGTCGTGCCGCGAAGCGTTCGGCTCGTGGCGAAGGCGACGACGGTCCTTCCGGTCCCGCCTCCGACTCCGGTCCGGATGCCTCAGGTCCGGAGACCGCCGCCGCCGACCCGCTGGTGAGCGCCCTGGCCGTCGTCGGCGCCGGCGCGGGTGCCGATGCGGCCGAGGACTACGCCGTGCACCCGACGCCTGCACCTGACAAGCATGCGCCGGCGACGGCGCCGCGGGAGGATCGGCCGTCGACCGAGTTGGCACGGTCGGGTGCGACCCACCAGCTCAGCCGCTACGAGGAGGAGCCGTCGTACTCGAACCACTCCGCCGTGGCGGCCGCCGCAGCCGCATCCGCCGCCGCTGCGGCCGCGGCAGCAGCCGCTGCCGCAGCATCCGCCGTGGCCGCATCGGTCGATCAGAGCGAGCAGGCGCGTACGCGCCGCGAGCTGCGCGAGCGTCAGTCCGGCCTGCCGCCGGCCAACCCGCTGCGCTGAGGGCGCCGGATCAGCGAGACGGTCCGAGATCAGGAGGAATGCTTCGAAGCATCCTGATCTCGGGCCTTCTTCCTGATCTCAGGCGATCGCGGCCCGGGGCTCAGCTCAGTTCGATGCCCCAGTGCAGGGTCCAGCTCTCGCCCGGGAGGAGCCGACGGATGCCGAGGCCGCTGTTGAGCGCGTCCGCCGGCGCCGTCATCGGCTCGATCGCGACCGCGAGAGCCTGCCCCGGATAGGACGTCGTCGTGTACACCTGCACGTAGTCGAAGCCCTCGCCCTGCCACAGGGTGACGCGGCGGCCGTCCGGCGCGGTGAGGGAGTGACGCACGCGTCCGTCGGCATCCCGCGTCAGGTCGGCGAAGCCGGTATCGAGCACGATGTCTCCGAGGCGCACGCCGTCCCGCACTTCTGCTGGGGCAGCCGAGGTCCCGGTCGGGAGCATGCGATCGTCGACGTCGAACTGCGCCGCCGCCGGGACGGTGAGCACGAGATCGTGCGGATCGACGTCATCGATCGTGACGAACGGGTGGGTGCCGAGCGCGACGGGAGCCGCGGCATCCGATCGGTTCTCGAGCACGTGCTCGACGGCGATGCCGGTCTCCGTGAGCGTGTACGTCACGCTGGTGCCGAGCTCGTACGGCCAACCGGTCTGGGGAACGATCGTGGCGCGCAGCTTGGCGCATGACTCTGCCTGAGACACCTCGTACGAGGCGAAGCGGAGCAGGCCGTGGCTGGCGTTGTTCAGCTTCGGCTCGGTGATCGCGAGCTGTCGGCCGGTGCCGTCGTCATCCCACACGCCGTCTCGGACCCGGTTCGGCCAGGGGGCGAGGACGACACCCGAGCATGCCGGAGTGGGCTCCCCGAGCGGGTAGGGCGGCACGATGCCGACCCCTCCGACGGTCAGGGACCGAAGGGATGCTCCCACCTGCGCGATCTGCGCAGTGACCGCGCCGCGCTGCAGATGGATCTGGGTGCCGGTGGGGGAGAGAGAAGTCACCCCGACATCGTACGGGGGTCCTCTCAGGTAGTCGCGGTACCCTTGACGGGTCGGCTTCGGACAGCCGCGCATCGGCGCGGGCGATTCTTGTGTGAAGTGTGAGTCCAGGGGCCGATGGTGAGCGTCGATCGACGCGCATGAACCATCACATGAATGGCCCCGGCCGACGGATGTCCGGATCTGTCTGCGCGTGCGCGCCCAGACGGCTGTTCTCGTGTCGAGAACCCAGAAGGACACACCATGCCCAAGAACCACAAGCCCAAGGGCGGACGCCCGGCGCGCAACTTCGAGCCGCGGTACGCCAAGAAGACTCCGTTCCACGATCGTCACAACGACGGCCGTCCGCCGCGTGCGGATGCCGGTGATGACCGTTCCTCGTCGCGTCCCGCCGGTCCGGGCCACAAGAGCCCGAAGCACCGCGGTTACCGCCCCGACGCCGCGTCCGGAGCCCCCAAGCGCCGCTGGACCGAGCAGGAGCGCGCTGGTCGCGACGAGGCCCGCTCGATCCGGGGTCGCGCCGAGTCAGGACGTCGCGAGGCGCCGCACCACCGCGACGAGCGCGGCGGATCGACCGAGCGTCCGCGTTTCACCGGCGGCGAGCGTCGTTTCGACGGCGAGCGTCCGCGGTACAACCGTGATGGTGGTGCTGAGCGTCCGCGTTTCAACAACGACCGCGGTGGCGAGCGTCCTCGGTACAACCGCGAGGGTGGATCGGAGCGTCCCCGATACAACGATGACCGTCCGCGTCGTGACTTCAACAGCGACCGTGGTGCCGAGCGTCCCCGGTACAACCGCGAGGGTGGCTCCGAGCGTCCCCGATACAACGATGACCGTCCGCGTCGTGACTTCAACAGCGACCGTGGTGCCGAGCGTCCCCGGTACAACAACGACCGCGGTGCCGAGCGTCCGCGGTACAACCGCGAGGGTGGTGCTGAGCGTCCGCGTCGTGATGGTGACCGTCCGTCGTACAACAGCGACCGCGGGGCCGAGCGTCCTCGGTACAACAACGACCGTGGCGCCGAGCGTCCTCGGTACAACGACGACCGTCCGCGTCGTGATGGTGACCGTCCGTCGTACAACAGCGATCGTGGTGCTGACCGTCCGCGGTACAACCGCGAGGGTGGTGCTGAGCGTCCGCGTCGTGATGGTGACCGTCCGTCGTACAACAGCGATCGTGGTGCCGAGCGTCCGCGCTACAACGGCGACCGCCAGGAGCGTCCGCGCTACAACGACGAGCGTCCTCGCCGCACGGAGGACCGTCCGCGTCGCGATGACCGCCGCGCCGAGCCGCGTCCGAGCCGCGACAACTGGAACAAGACCGCTGCCGCTCCCGTTGAGCCGGCGCAGGACGTCGTCCACGAGCGTCTCGAGGCGAAGACCGTTCAGGCGGCCGAGGTCGAGAACGTGACCTTCGGTGATCTGGGGCTCGGATCCAACATCGTCGAGACCCTGGTGAACATGGGTGCGGTGTCGCCGTTCCCGATCCAGGCTGCCAGCATCCCGGCAGTGCTCGAAGGCCGCGACGTGCTCGGTCGTGGCCGCACCGGTTCCGGAAAGACGATCGCATTCGGCGCTCCGCTGGTCGAGAGCATCCTGAAGTCGCAGGCCGGCAAGAAGCGTGAGTTCGGCCGCTCACCCCGGGCGATCATCCTCGCGCCGACGCGTGAGCTCGCTCTGCAGATCGACCGGACCATCCAGCCGATCGCGCGAAGCGTCGGCCTGTTCACGACCCAGATCTACGGCGGCGTTCCGCAGGGGCGTCAGGTCGGAGCCCTCAAGAAGGGCGTCGACATCGTGATCGGCACCCCGGGTCGCGTCGAGGACCTCATCAACCAGGGCAAGCTCGATCTCTCGGACTGCCGGATCGCCGTCTTGGACGAGGCCGACCACATGTGCGAGCTCGGCTTCGTCGAGCCGGTGCAGCGGATTCTCCGCCACACCGCCGAAGGCAGCCAGAAGCTGCTGTTCTCGGCGACGCTCGACCGCGAGGTCGCGGCCCTCGTCGAGGAGTTCCTCGTGGACCCGGCTGTGTACGAGGTCGCCGGCGAGACACAGGATTCGGGCACGATCGAGCACCGCGTGCTCGTGATCGACCACCGTGACAAGGCGGAGATCCTCGCATCCCTGGTCGACCGCGAGGGACAGACGCTCGTCTTCGCGCGCACCCGTGCATACGCCGAGATGCTTGCCGAGCAGTTCGAAGAGGTCGGCATCGCCGCGGTTTCGCTGCACGGCGACCTGAACCAGGCCAAGCGCACCCGTAACCTGGCTCGGCTCACCTCCGGCAAGGTCCAGGTGCTCGTCGCGACCGACGTCGCAGCGCGCGGCATCCACGTCGATGACATCGACCTGGTCGTACAGGCCGATGCACCGGATGAGTACAAGACGTACATGCACCGCTCCGGTCGTACGGGTCGTGCGGGACGTTCGGGTCGTGTCGTGACTCTGATCACGCGTCAGCGTCAGCGTCGCATGACCGAACTGCTCGAGCGTGCCGAGATCGACGCGCCTTTCGAGCCGGCGCGTGTCGGCGACGAGGTCATCGAGGAGATCGCGGGTCGCGTTCCGACCGCGGCGGATCTCACCGCCTGATCCTCGCGAGACCTGCTTTGCGGGTGAGACTCGGTCAGCCTGGCCGAGTCTCACCTCGCAGGCCACGTCTCGCGGATGTCAGATCCGGTGCTCGTGCAGCGTCGACGACAGCGAGGTCCCGTTGAGGTCGAGGTAGAGCTGCGCCTCGGTGACGGTGAGCGTGGCGGTGTTCCGCCGCTCGAGCGCTCTGGTGCCATCGTCGATGAAGCCGGCGTCGAAACTGTAGACGCGGATGCCGTCGGCGTCGTGAATGCGCTTGCCCTCCCACGCGGCGACGACCTTCGTCGGGTCACGGTGCGTGTAGACGACGGTGCGTTCCGCGAGGCGGCTGCCGTAGTGCATGCGTTCGGCATCCGGTGCGCCGACCTCGATCCAGGCCGTGGTGCGGCCGGTGAGGTCGCGGACGACGACGGCCGGTTCCTCGGTCGACGACAGTCCTTCGCTGAATGCGATCCCCTCGGTGTGTTCCAGGAGATACGCGAGCACGCGCGTCAGCATGTAGGCATCGGTCTCGGATGGATGCTTCGCCACACGCAGCGTCAGGTCCTCGTAGACCCCGCGGTCCATGTCGGCGAGCTGCACCGTGAACGTGTGGATCATCGCGCCGATAGCCATAGCTCTCGAGCCTACGCGTCCCGTGGGCGGGTCTCCGCTGTATGCGCGTGCTCAGAACAGCATCGGCTGCTCGGCCGCAGCGGATGCCGCGATCGCCGTCGTCGGCCGCGGCGGTAGCGCGCGCCTTCCTCGTGGGCTCTCCGCGTACAGGTCGTCCTCATCGCGTCCGTCGAGCCGGTGCATCCGGATCAGCGGGCGGACGCGCTTCGCGAGCCACTGCCGATAGCCCTTCGGCGCCTCGGCGGAGACACCGGGGTAGAGCCCGCGATAGGAGGCGACGAGATCCGGTCGTTGCTCACCGAGCCATTGCAGGAACCAGGGCTTCACCCCGGGGCGCAGGTGCAGGGCCCCGTAGATGACACGGGCGGCGCCGGCATCCTTGATCCGCGCGAGGGCGGTGTCGATCGCCGCGACGGAATCAGTCATGTGCGGCATGATCGGCATCAGGAAGACGGTCACGCGGAATCCGGCATCCGCGAGTGCGCGCACCGTGTCGAGGCGCGCCTGGGTCGTCGGCGTCCCTGGTTCGATCGTCTTCTGCAGATCGTCGTCGTACATCGCGATCGACATCTGCACGTCGACGGGCACGCGCTTCGCCGCTTCGATCAGCAGCGGAATGTCGCGGCGGATCAGCGTGCCCTTGGTCAGGATCGACATCGGCGTGCCCGAGTCGGCGAGAGCCTGGATGATTCCGGGCATCAGCCGATAGCGACCCTCCGCACGCTGATACGGATCGGTGTTGGTTCCCAGAGCAACGGTCTCGTGCTGCCAGCTGCCGCGTCGCAGTTCGCGCTGCAGCACGTCGACGATGTTGGTCTTCACGACGATCTGCGAATCGAAGTCCGCGCCCCCGTCGAGATCGAGGTACTGGTGCGTCCCGCGAGCGAAGCAGTACACGCACGCATGACTGCATCCGCGGTACGGGTTGATCGTCCAGGCGAATGGCATCCGCGATGGGCCCGGGACCTTGTTCAGAGCCGACTTCGAGAGCACCTCGTGGAAGGTCATCCCGGCGAACTCGGGAGTCGTCACGGATCGGACGATCCCGCTGCGGTTCTCGAGCCCGGGGAGCGCGGACTCGTCCGCATCGTCGATCGCCTGCCCTTGCCACCGCATGCGTTAATTAGAACAAAATATCGAAAGAAGCGCAAGAATATCTGGCCGATGATCGAACGACTCCAGGCCGCGAGTCAGCGTTCACAGCCGCGCAGGAGAGAATGGACGGATGAGCGAGGCGATGGCACCCCGACATGCCGCGCCGCGATCCCGTGCCCTGGCCTTCGCGCTGCCCATCGGTGTCGCGGTCACGGCGCTCGGTGCGCTGTGGGCGCTCGCCGAGGTTCCGGCTCCCGCTCCGGTCGAGCAGCCCGTTCCTGCAGTGGCGATGCACCTGCCTCCTGTAGATGTGGAGGCGACGGTCGCCGCCGACCCGTGCTCGGATGCCGCGGTGCAGGCCGCCCTCGCGGCCGGCGATGACGCCGCGACGATCGCCGGTTTCGGAGGCGGTGAGGCGTTCCGCGCCGCCGTCGCGGCCGGCAACGCGCCCTGCATCTCGCTCAGCGACCCGAATCGCGTCTGGGTCGTCGTCAACAAGGCCCGTCCGCTCTCGCCCGAATTCACGCCGACGGGGCTCGTCGACACTCGGCTTCAGACCACGACGACCGCCGGTTCGGTCCTCCCCGCGCCGGCTGAAGCGATCAACGCGCTCGCCGGGGCGCTGGCGGATGCCGGCGCCGGTGTGCTGGGCATGAACAACGGATACCGCTCCTACGGCATGCAGGAGAACACGTACTCCCAGCACGTCGCGGCCACGGGCCAGCGCGCTGCAGACGAGGTGTCTGCGCGACCCGGCTACAGCGAGCACCAGACCGGCCTCGCGCTCGATGTGGTGTCGTGCAGCAGTGGCTGCGGTGGCATCCGAGCGTTCGGCGGCACGCGCGAGAGCGATTGGGTGAACGCGCACGCATGGGAGTACGGGTACATCGTCCGCTACCTCGACGGCAAGACTCCGATCACGGGATACTCGCCGGAGCCGTGGCACCTGCGCTACATCGGTCCCGAACTCGCCGCGGTCTACAGTGCGGGTGGCTACACGACGCTCGAGGAGTTCTTCGGGCTGCCGGCGGCGCCCGACTACGCGGGCTGAACCGTCTGGCCACTCCCCACAATCGCGGTACCCAGTGTCACCGATTGTGGGAACGCATTCCACAATCGACTGCCTCGGCATCCCCCGTCCGCATAGAATCGCGGCAGCAACGACGACGTTCGGGAGGACGGCATGGAACGCGACATCTACGACGAGGACCACGAGGCATTCCGCGATCTCGTGAAGGACTTCGTGAAGCGACACATCTCTCATGAGGCCATCGAGCGGTGGGATGCCGCGGGCGAGATCGACCGTCCCACCATGCTCGCCGCCGGCGAGGCCGGTCTGATCGGGCTGTCCGTGCCCGAGGAGTTCGGCGGCGCCGGCATGCTGCAGGACTACCGGTTCCGCACGATCGTGATGGAGGAGGTCATCGCGGCCGGTGCGGGGTCCCTGGCCGGTGCCTTCGGCATCCAGGACGACCTGGCTGTGCCGTACCTGGTGCACATGGGAACGCAGGAGCAGAAGGAGAAGTGGCTGCCTCGGATGGCCACCGGCGAAGTGCTGGGTGCGCTCGCCATGACCGATCCCGGTGCCGGCAGCGACCTGCGCGGCATCAAGACGAACGCGAAGAAGGTCGACGGCGGGTACATCCTCAACGGTGCGAAGACCTTCATCTCCTCGGGGACCACGGCCGACGTCGTCGTCACCTTCGTCAAGACCGGCGAGGGCAATCGTCCCGACGCCTTCAGCCTGCTCCTGGTCGAGAAGGGCATGGAGGGCTTCGACCAGGGCAAGAAGCTCAGCAAGATGGGCTTCCACGGCTGGGACACCGCAGAGCTCAGCTTCACGGACGTCTTCGTCCCCGACGAGAACCTCATCAGCGGCAAGGAAGGGCAGGGGTTCATCCAGCTGATGCTGAACCTGCCGCTCGAGCGCCTGTCGATCGGCGTCGCCGCGGCGGCCGCCGCGCAGGCCGCCCTGGACTGGACGGTCGCGTACACGAAGGACCGCGAGGCGTTCGGCGAGCGCATCGCCGACTTCCAGAACACCCGCTTCCGCCTCGCTGACATGGCCGCGACCACGGACGCGATGTGGGCGTACATCGACCGCGCGCTGCTGGCGTACAAGAACGGCACGCTCACGGCCGAGGATGCCGCGAAGGTGAAGTTCTGGGCCACAGAGCGCGAGTGGGAGGTGCTCGACAGCGGCGTGCAGTTGCATGGCGGCTACGGCTACATCATGGAGTACCCGATCGCGCGGGCGTTCACCGACGCCCGTGTCCATCGCATCTACGGTGGCACCAACGAGATCATGCGCGATCTCGTCGGCCGACAGATCGTCGGCAAGCGCTGACAGCACCGGCTCCACGAGAACGCCCCGAGATCTGATCTCGGGGCGTTCTCGCGTTAACGCACGCCCCGAAAAGAATTTGCTATTCAGTGTTGCCAAGTACCGGTACTCAGTGTTACTTTGTACCGGTAGTCAGCGACACAGAGTAGATCGGAGGTGATCGCATGGCGAACCAGATGACAGAGATGCTGAAGGGCTCGCTCGAAGGCATCGTGCTCGCGATCCTGGCCGAGCAGTCCGCGTACGGATACGAGATCACGGCACGGTTGCGGGACCAGGGTTTCGCGGACATCGCGGAGGGCACCGTCTACGCGCTGCTCGTCCGCATCGAGCAGAAGGGCCTCGTGGACGTGGAGAAGGTCCCGTCCGAGAAGGGCCCGCCGCGCAAGGTGTACTCGATCAACACGCAGGGTCGGGAACAGCTCGCCGAGTTCTGGAGGACCTGGAGCTTCCTCGCAGAGCGCATCGACCGGCTCCGCCACACAGACAGCAACACCAATGAATCGGGAGCATGACATGGCGAACAAGTGGATCGAGATGGTCACCGGACCGCTCGAGCAGAAGAAGCAGTACAAGCAGGACAAGGCGCGCATGGAGGCTCTCCCCGAGCCCTACCGCACGGCCGCGACCGCGATGAACCGGTACTTCATGTACTACGGCGGAATCACCAGCGGCGACACGCTCATCCAGATGTTCACGGACCTCGTGGACCTCTGGGAGCGGGCCGCCGTCGACGGCACCCCGGTGCAGGACATCATCGGCGACGACCCGGTGGACTTCACCGAGACGTTCGCCAAGTCCTACCAGGGCAAGGAATGGATCGACAAGGAACGCGCTCGTCTGACCAAGGCGTTCGACGAGGCGATCGGAAAGGAGAAGCGCTCATGACCACGGCAGCCATCCACGTGCGCGGCATCCGCAAGTCCTTCAAGGACCTCGAGGTGCTCCGCGGCGTCGACTTCGACGTCGCCCCCGGCAGCATCTTCGCCCTGCTGGGTTCCAACGGAGCCGGCAAGACGACGGTGGTGCGCATCCTCTCCACCCTGTTGAAGGCGGATGCCGGGACGGCATCCGTCCACGGCTTCGACGTCGCATCGGCACCGAACGACGTGCGGGAGTCGATCAGCCTGACCGGGCAGTTCGCCGCGGTCGACGAGGTGCTCACGGGGCGTGAGAACCTCGTGCTGATCGCCAAGCTGCGCCATCTGAAGAACCCTGGTCGGATCGCGGACGACATGCTCGCACGCTTCTCGCTGACCGACGCCGGTGGGCGGAAGGCGGGCGAGTACTCCGGCGGTATGCGCCGTCGACTCGACATCGCCATGAGCCTGGTCGGCAACCCGCCGATCATCTTCCTCGACGAACCGACCACCGGCCTCGACCCGCAATCGCGCATCGAGGTGTGGGACACGGTGCGCCGGCTGGCGAAGAACGGCACCACGGTGCTGCTGACCACGCAGTACCTCGACGAGGCGGAGCAGCTCGCCGACCGCATCGCCATCCTCCACAAGGGAACCATCATCCAGAACGGCACCCTCGACGAACTCAAGCGCCTGCTGCCGGCGGCGAAGGTCGAGTACGTCGAGAAGCAGCCGACGCTCGAAGAGGTCTTCCTCGCCCTCGTCGGCGAGGACACCTCTGCAGCACAGACCGAAGGGACCGCATCATGACCTCGCACGCTCTCGCCGACACCGGTGTGCTCACCGGTCGCTCGCTGCGGCACATCCTGCGCAGCCCGGACACCATCATCACGACAGCGGTCACCCCCGTCGCCCTGATGCTGCTGTTCACGTACGTCTTCGGCGGTGCCATCAACACAGGCACGGACGAGTCGTACATCAACTACATGCTCCCCGGCATCCTGCTCATCACGGTCGCATCGGGCATCGCGTACACCGCATACCGACTGTTCCTGGACATGCAGGGCGGCATCTTCGAGCGCTTCCAGTCGATGCCGATCGGCCGCTCCAGCGTGCTGTGGGCGCACGTGCTCACGTCGCTGGTGTCCAACCTCGTCTCGATCGCGATCGTCATCGGAGTCGCCCTGGTGATGGGCTTCCGCACCGGCGCATCGTTCGGGGCCTGGCTGGCCGTGGCCGGCATCCTGATCCTGTTCACCCTGGCTCTGACCTGGGTGGCCGTGATCGCAGGTCTGTCGGCGAAGACGGTGGACGGCGCGAGCGCCTTCAGCTACCCGCTGATCTTCCTGCCGTTCATCAGCTCGGCGTTCGCGCCGACCGACACGATGCCCGCTCCCGTGGCCTGGTTCGCCGAGAACCAGCCGGTCACGTCGATCGTGAACACGATCCGCGCGCTGTTCGCCGAGCAGCCGGTCGGATCCGACATCTGGATCGCACTGGCATGGCTCGTCGGCATCCTGGTGGTCGCCTACTTCGGCGCCTCGGCGGTCTACCGCAAGAAGCTGCGTTGATCGCATCCTCGTGCGCACGGCCGAGGAGAGTGCCGGTTCAGGAAACCCTGAACCGGCACTCTCCTTCTTTCCAGTGCGACCGCTCAGGCCGTCGGCTCCGCTGCCGACTCGCGGGCCGCTTTGGATGCGGGCGATGCGGCACCGATCTTCCAGTATCCGCAGAAGCTCACCAGATTCCTGTCGACGCCTCGCTCGGACACGAGCTGTTTGCGCACGCCCGACGCGAGCGCCTGCTCACCGGCGCCGTACGCGTGGAACGGAACGGCCGGCAGGTCGGTGTCCCGCAGCCGCGCCAGCGCGAGACCACCCGGCAGTGCATCGTGCGGCCGGACGAGCCAGACCACGTCGAGACCTTCCGGATGCGGAAACTCGAGTGCGTCGTCCTCGGACGGCACCTCGATGATCGCCGTCCCCGTCGCCGAGGCGGGCAGTGAGGCGCTGATTCCGGCGATGGCCGGAAGAGCGGTCTCATCGCCGACCAGAAGCACGCGATCGGTTCCGCGCTGCGGGTTGAACGTCAGGCCTTCGTCGATGATGAGCACATGCTCGCCGGGACGGCACGTCTCGGCCCAGCGCGACGCGGGGCCGGCTGTGCCGTCGGCCGCGGACCCGTGCAGCACGAAGTCGACGTCGATCTCGGCATCCGATTCGGCGGTGCCGGGTCGATACGCGCGCACGGTGTAGTTGCGCATCACCGGGCGCTCGTCGTCGGGAATCCGCAGGAACTTCAGATACCCGAGCGTCTTGTTGGCCTTCGCAGGGACGCGATCGAGCCCGGCCTCGCCACTGATCGGCAGGAACAACCGGAACCACTGGTCGTAGCCCATCGGCTGGAATCGGGAGACCTCGCCGCCGCCGAAGGTGACGCGGATCCAGTGCGGGGCGAGCCGTTCGCTGCGCAGCACGGTCAGGTGGGTGAGCTCCGACGACGCGGGCTTGACCATCTTGGAGTAGGCCATGGGTTCCTCTCAGTTCAGCTGCCAGGGAAAAGTCGCGATGAAGACCGCAGCGGAGGCCGCGATGAACAGGACGATGAAGACGATGTCGCGCGGGCGGAAGGGCACGAGGTGCCGCTCCGTCCGCGTGGGATGCGCCCCGAACGCGCGCGAGTCCATCGCGAGTGCGACGCGCTCGGCATGCCGGATGGCCCCGGCGAGCAGCGGCACGATGTACCCCCAGCCGCGGGCGATGCGCGCGAACGGACCGCGGCCGCCGTGATGGCCCCGGACGCGGTGCGCGGCCCGGATCACGGCCAACTCGTGTCCGAAGCGCGGCACGAACCGATAGGCGGCCAGCGCCGTGTAGCCGATGCGGTAGGGGACGCGCAACTGCTGGATGCCGGCACGCACGAGGTCCGGACCGGTCGTCGTGAGCCCGCCGATCAACGCGAGGGCGAGGATGCTCCCCAGACGCAGCGCCGTCGCGAAACCGATCTGCAGCGCCCCCGTGTACAGGGTCCACCCGCCGACCCTCAGGACGGGGGCGGTGGTCTCGACGAGCGCCCCATCCACCCAGACCGAGAACCCGGAGCCGATCACGAGCAGCCCTGCCGGGACGGCGACGAACAGCAGCAGGGCCGTTCGCCGAGTGAGGCGGGCGCCGATGAGCAGGAGCGCGTAACCGAGGATGAGGAACGCCGCCGGTGTCGCCAGATCACGCACGAATACGAGCAGCAGCATCGCGGGCAGGGCGCCGGCGATCTTCGCGAGCGGGTTCAGATGATGCAGGAAGTGCCGAGCGGATGCCGGCGCGGTCGCCGTGTAGGGATCGACGGTGCGAGTGGGAGCGGTGATGGTCATCGGGCCCCCTCGGCGACGAGGGTGCGCAGGTGCGCCGGCAGAGCGCGCTGCAGGGCGGGCAGGCGCAGACCCGCAGACTCGAAGACGTCATCGGTGGCGAACAGGTCAGCCGTCCGGCCGGCGGCGTGCACGCGGCCGTCCGCGAGGATCACGGTGTGCGTGGTGCGGTCCACGACGAGCTGCAGGTCGTGCGTGACGACGACGATCGTGGTCCCGTCGGCGCGGAGGTCCGCGAGCAGGCCGAGCAACTCGGCGGCGCGTGCCCTGTCTTGTCCGAACGTCGGCTCATCCAGGGCGAGCACGCGCGGACGCGTGATGAGCGCGGTTCCGACGGACAGTCGCCGCTTCTCGCCTCCGGAGAGCAGGAACGGGTGCACGTCCGACTTGTGTTCGAGTCCGAAGCGCGTGAGCATCTCGCCCACGCGCGCGGCGATCTCGGCGTCATCCGCGCGCTGCAGACGGAGCCCGTGCGCGAGCTCATCGAACACGGTGTGCGCTATGAACTGGTGCTCGGGGTTCTGGAAGACGAACCCGATGCGTCCCGCGAGCTCGCGAGGGGATGCGGTGGCCGGGTCCAGGCCGGCGATGTCGACCTGCCGTTTCGGGGGAGGGACGACGCCTGCGAGCGCCTGGATGAGTGTGGTCTTGCCTGCGCCGTTCGCGCCGACGATCGCGGTGAGGGACCCGGCCGGGATATCGAGGTCGATGCCGTGCAGGATCTCGGACCTCCCGCGGCGGACGGTGAGCCCGCGCGCGCGGACCAGCGGCGCTCCGGACGGATGCAGGGAGAGATACCGGAGGTCTGGAGGATTCGGGTCGGTTCGCCCTGCAACCGCGATTTCGCCATGCAGATGGGCTTCGGGCAGTGCCGCTGCCAGCTCTTCGGGAGTCAGTGGCAGGGGCACCTCCTCGGAAAGGATGCCGCGGGCACGCAGCATCCGCCCTGCCAGTGCCGCCGCAGGAAGCCAGACGCCCATGTCGACCAACTCGTCCGTGTGGCCGCGCAGGATCTCGCCGACCGGGCCGTCGAACGCCAGCGCGCCGGCGCCGTCGAGCACGAGCACGCGGGTCGCCAAGCGCATGGCGGCATCCAGATTGTGTTCGACGAGCACGACCGCCCTGTCGTTCGCCGAGACCAGGTCGCCGAGCGCGTCGTACACGTCGTCGATGCCGCGCGGGTCGAGGTTCGCGGTCGGCTCGTCCAGCACGATCAGTGGCGACCCCATCGCGAGCGCGCACGCGATCGCGAGCCGCTGGCGTCCGCCTCCGGACAGACGATCGGGGTTCCAGTCGCGGCGATCCCACAGCCCGACGCGACGGAGAGCTGCCTCGGCGCGCGAGAGGACATCCGGCACCGGCAGCAGCAGGTTCTCCAAGGCGAACGCGACCTCATCGAGCAGGGTTCCGGTGACGAGCTGGGCATCCGGATCCTGGAAGACCATGGCGACATCGGTGCTGAGCGCGGCGACCGGGAAGCTCGCGGTGCTTCGGCCGTTGACCTCGACGGAGCCTGTGACCTCGGCGGGGACGGACTGCGGGATGAGTCCGTTCACCGCGAGCGTGAGCGTCGACTTCCCCGAGCCGCTCGGACCGAGGACCAGCACGACCTCGCCGGGGGAGACGTCGAACGAGACGCCCTGCGGGGAGGCGTGCGCAGCGCCGACGTGGGTGAGCGAGAGGTCACGCACGCGAAGCAGGGGCGCTGTTGTGCGCACGTGGACACCCCGGGGTCGGCGATTGGTATGCCTCTAACTTAGCCGAGCCTTACCTGACTCGCACGCCGGTCAGCGGGGTCGGGTGACGCCGGCCCGGCGCAGCGCGGTGCCGATCGAGAGCCCGACGGCGGTCCACGCCACAGGGCCCAGAACACTGATCACGAGATAGGTGATCTGCGCCCACGGATCGAGCGAGGCCATATCGGCGGCGAAGAACACGATGACCGCGACGAAGATGCCGATCACGCCGGCCGAGATTAAGAATCGCCATGCGCCCCACGCCCGATACCTGGTGAGCGCGGCGACGCCTTCCTGGATCGCGCCGAACAGCAGGGCGGTGCCGAGGAAACGCAGCGCCCACATCGGTGCGAACGCGCTGGAGATCAGCGCTGCGAAGACATGCGTGATGAGCGCGACGAACGGGCGGCGCAGAACCTCCTGAGCGATGATGCCTGGGAGCACGTGCGAGCCGAGCACCAGGCCGTACGCCCACGGAGCCAGAGCCAGAACGCCGGTCGTGACGAGCCCTGCAACGCCTCCGAGTATCCCCGTCGCGACCCCGATCGCGGCGCAGACGAGCAGCACGCGCGTGGGCAGGGCAGGACTCTTCGGCACCGATCCAGCCTATCTGCGCACCGCCGGGCAGGCGCCGTTCATCGCCCCGCCGGGCGCCGCTCGTCGCCCCGCCCGCGCCGCTCGTCGCACGGGCGGACGGGGCCGCGCACGCGGCATCCGTCCTGTTCCTAGCGTGGGGTCACGCAAAGACGCGCACCCCAGAGGAGAACCATGTCTGCATCCCAGCCGCACCCGCGCGGCACGGGCGTCGTCGACGACGAACCCGAGATCATCACCGACCCGTCCCTTCCGCCCGTGTCGCTCACAGAGGAGCAGGACGAGAGGACCAACCGCTGGACCTGGCCCAAGATCGTGCTGTGGTCCGCCATCGCGCTGCTCGGCGGCCTCGCCTGGGTCATGCTCGCGATCGTCCGTGGCGAGACCGTCAACGCGATCTGGTTCGTGTTCGCCGCGGTCTGCACCTACTTCATCGGCTACCGCTTCTACTCGAAGGTCATCGAGCGCTACATCACGCGCCCCAACGACAAGCGGGCGACCCCCGCCGAGGTGAAGCAGGACGGCAAGGACTACGTCCCCACCGACCGTCGCGTCCTGTACGGGCACCACTTCGCCGCGATCGCCGGCGCAGGTCCGCTCGTCGGTCCGGTCCTCGCCGCGCAGATGGGCTATCTCCCCGGCACGATCTGGATCATCGTCGGCGTCGTGCTGGCCGGCGCCGTCCAGGACTACACGGTGCTGTTCTTCTCGATGCGCCGCGGCGGCCGCACGATCGGCCAGATGGCGCGGCAGGAGCTCGGCAAGATCGGCGGATCCGCGGCGATCATCGCCTCGCTGCTGATCATGCTGATCATCGTCGCGATCCTCGCCCTCGTCGTCGTCAACGCCCTCGGTGAGAGCCCGTGGGGCGTCTTCTCCGTCGCGATGACCATTCCGATCGCGTTGTTCATGGGCGTCTACCTGCGCTTCCTGCGCCCTGGGAAGGTCACCGAGGTCTCGATCATCGGCTTCGTGCTGCTGCTCGGTGCGATCATCGCCGGCGGCTGGGTCGCGAGCACCGAATGGGGCGTCGCGATGTTCCACCTCGATCGTGAGGTGATCGCGTGGGGCATCATCGTCTACGGCTTCATCGCCGCGATCCTGCCGGTGTGGCTGCTGCTCGCTCCGCGCGACTACCTGTCGACGTTCATGAAGATCGGCGTCATCGTCATGCTGGCCGGCGCGATCATCCTCGTACGTCCCGAGATCACGGTCCCCGCGGTCTCGATCTTCGGTGAGAACGGCATGGGCCCGGTGTTCGCAGGTCCCCTGTTCCCGTTCCTGTTCGTCACGATCGCGTGCGGTGCACTGTCGGGCTTCCACGCCCTGATCTCGTCCGGGACGACGCCGAAGCTCATCGAGAAGGAGCGCCAGACGCGCTTCATCGGCTACGGCGGGATGCTCATGGAATCCTTCGTCGCGATCATGGCGCTCGTCGCCGCGATCTCGATCGATCAGGGCATCTACTTCGCGATGAACGCTCCGGCCGCGGTCACAGGCGGAACGGTCGAGGGTGCTGTCGCCTTCGTGAACTCGCTCGGCTTGACCGGGGTGAACATCACGCCGGAGATCCTGACGAACACCGCGGCGGCGGTCGGTGAGGAGTCGGTCGTCTCGCGCACCGGCGGTGCGCCGACCCTCGCGCTGGGGCTGGCGACGATCATGCAGCAGGCGCTCGGTGGTGAGGCGCTGATGGCGTTCTGGTACCACTTCGCGATCATGTTCGAGGCGCTGTTCATCCTGACGGCCGTGGATGCCGGAACCCGCGTCGCGCGCTTCATGCTGCAGGACACCATCGGTGCATGGGTGCCGAAGTTCCGCGACGTCTCGTGGCGCCCCGGTGTGTGGATCTGCACGGCGATCATGGTCGCCGGATGGGGATGGATCCTCATCCTCGGTGTGACCGATCCGCTCGGCGGCATCAACACCTTCTTCCCGCTGTTCGGAATCGCCAACCAGCTCCTGGCGGCGATCGCGCTCGCCGTGGTGCTGGCGATCGTGGCCAAGCGCGGCAAGAGCTACGTGAAGTGGCTGTGGATCATCGCGCTGCCGCTCGCCTTCACGGCCGTCGTCACGATCACGGCGTCCATGTACAAGATCTTCTCGCCGATCCCGGCGATCGGATACTGGGCGAATCACTTCAAGTACGTGGCCGCGCGCGATGCCGGAGACGACGCGCTCGGTGCGCCCGAGGTCGTGGATGCCGTGATCCGCAACACCGCGGTGCAGGGCACGCTCTCGATCATCTTCGTCGTGCTGACGATCGTCGTGATGGTGGTGGCGATCAGCGTCACGATCAAGGCGATCCGCAACGGCGGGGGCGAGAACACCGAGGATGCCCCCGTGGCGTCGCGCCGCTACGCACCGGCCGGGTTCATCCCGACGGCTGCGGAGCGCGAACTCGAGAAGAAGTGGGAGCCGATCCTCGCCGAGGAGCGCGCGGCGGCGCGTCACTGACATGGTCGACATGACGACACGGACGGATGCCGTGGCCGGCCCGATGCACGCGATCATCGCGTTCATCCGTCGGGCAGGCCGCGGCATCCGCTGGTATGTCACGAATCTGATGGGCGACAGCGCCTACGCGACGTACGTCGCCCATCAGCGTCGCCAGCATCCGGACGAGGAGCCGATGACCGAGCGGCAGTTCTGGCGCCAGAAGATGGATGACCAGGACCGCAACCCGGGAGCACGCTGCTGCTGACCGGGTACGGATCTAGGCTGTTGGCATGACCGACGCCGTCGTCCTCGCCGCTCTCGTGGGCGTGGTCGCCGGCATCCTGCTCACGGTGCTGCTCGTGCTGGCTCGGCGCCTCGCCCGAGGCGGTGCGGACCTGGGCAGCGACGCGGATCGAGCAGCACACGAGGCGCTGCATCAGGCGAGCCTCGCCGCGCGGCACCTGCGCGGCGGGCTCGCCGCACCGGATGCCGCGCGGGCGGCCCGTCACCTGCGCGTGCTGCTCGGCAGCGCGGCGGTCGCACTCGTGGACGACACGGATGCCGTGGCGTTCGACGGGCCGTCGGATGGACTCGAGTCCGCGGCCGTGCGTATCGCTCGCCGTATGCGCGACACCGGGCGGCGCCAGGTGTTCCCGAAGCGGGATGACGCCGACGACGACCTCGAAGCGGTGGGCGCGCCCATCGTCGTCGACGGACAGGTGATCGGCGTCGTGGTGGCGTTCGCCGCACCGGTGCGCGCCGCGCTGGTGCGTGCGGCGGCGGAGGTCGCGGACTGGTGCGCGGCTCAGGTCGAGCTCGGCGGGCTGGATGCCTCGCGCACGGCCCTCGCAGAGGCGGAGCTGCGGTCGCTGCGCGCGCAGATCTCCCCGCATTTCATCTACAACGCGCTCACCGCGATCGCCTCGTTCATCCATGCCGACCCCGACCGCGCCCGGGACCTCGTGCTCGATTTCGCCGACTTCACTCGATACTCGTTCCGTCGTCAGGGCGAGTTCACGACCGTCGCCGAGGAACTCGGCAGCATCCACCACTACCTCACCCTCGAGCGGGCCCGTTTCGGCGATCGGCTCGAGGTGACGCTGCGCATCGCGCCGGAGACGCTGGCCACCGTCATCCCGTTCCTGTCGGTCCAGCCGCTCGTCGAGAACGCGGTGCGGCACGGGCTCGAGCCCGGCGAGGGCGGCGGCATGATCCGCATCATCGCCGACGACGCCACGACGCACACCGAGATCACGGTCGAGGACGACGGGGTCGGGATGGACCCGCAGGTGCTGCGCGCGCTCCTGGACTCCGCGGACGACGGCGCACATGTCGGGCTGCGCAACGTCGACACCCGGCTGCGTCAACTGTACGGTCCGGACGGCGGACTGGTCGTCGAGACCAATGTCGGCGCGGGTACCCTGGTGCGGATGCGGATCCCGAAGTCGCAGCCGCTGCACGATCTGGAATCGGGGTGAGCCGATGACCGATGTGCTCGTCGCGGATGATGAGCGCCCCGCGCTGGATGAGATCGTGCACCTGCTGCGCGCGGACCCCAGGATCGGCGAGATCCTGACCGCCTCTTCGGGGGCGCAGGCGCTCGCGCTGTTGTCGGAGCGCGCGGTCGCGATCGCCTTCCTCGACATCCACATGCCCGGTCTGGGAGGACTCGAGCTCGCCCGCGCCGTCTCAGCCCTCGCCGACCCGCCGGCGATCGTCTTCGTCACCGCCGATGACGCGCGCGCGGTCGACGCGTTCGATCTGCGCGCCGCGGATTATCTGCTCAAGCCGCTTCGCGCCGAGCGGCTTCGGCGAGCGATCGACCGCGTGATCGAGCTGGGCGGGACGGCTGCGCGCGCCGACGACGAGGTGCTGCCGGTGACCGTCGGAGCGTCCGTGCGCTTCGTGAACCGTTCGGATGTCCGCTGGGTGCAGGCGCAGGGCGACTACTCGCGTCTGCACACCGGTGACGGCATCGGACATCTGGTCCGCATTCCGATCTCCGAACTCGAACAGCGCTGGGCGGATGCCGGGTTCCTGCGCGTCCACCGCTCCTACCTGGTCGCCGGCGGCGCCGTCACCGAGGCGCGGCTGTCCGGCGCCGAACCATCCGTCTCGGTCGATGCGATCGTGCTGCCCGTCTCCCGGCGGCTGCTGCCGGGAGTCCGGGACGCGCTCGTCCGTCAAGGGCACTCGCGATGAGCCCTGTCGATCCACCTCGGCGTGTGCGCGTCACCGGACGCCAGCCCGCACGCCAGACCCGCTGGACGTCATCGACCCGCGGGATCGCCCTCCCCGGCGCCACGGCGGACGATGCGGATGCCGTGTACGCCCGCGCACTGCGGCGCAGCCAGCTGCGACTCGCGCTCGGCACGGTCGCCGGGTTCGTGGTGGTGGCCACCGCGCTCACACTCGTGCTCGCGCTCATCCCGGAGATCGACCAGATCGTCCTGGTGGGGCTGCCGCTGTCGTGGGTGCTGCACGCGTTCGCGTTCTATCCGATCATCGTGGTCTTCGGCATCCTGTACGCCAGAGGCGCGGCACGCAACGAGCATCGCTATCGAACTCTGCGGGATCGCGGATGAACCCGGTCCTCGACCTCGTCGGCGTCGCCTTCATCGTGATCGCGACGCTGCTGATCGGCGTGTACGGTCTGCGGGTGTCCCGCACGACGAGCGATTTCTTCGTGGCGTCGCGCACGGTGCGTCCGGTGTGGAACGCGTCGGCCATCAGCGGCGAGTACCTCTCGGCAGGGACGTTCCTCGGGCTGTCCGGGCTGGTGCTGCTCGACGGGTCCCGCGGGTTCTGGTTCCCGATCGGGTACGCCGCGGGATATCTGCTCGTGCTGGTGTTCGCCGCGGCGCCGCTCAGGCGCAGCGGCGCCTACACGATCCCGGATTTCGTCGAGGCCCGGCTCGAATCCCGGCGGGCGCGGCGCGTGACCAGCCTCGCCGTCCTGATCATCGGCTGGCTCTACATCGTGCCGCAGCTGCATGGCGCCGGCATCACGCTCGTCGTCGTCGCCGGCCTCCCGCAGTGGGTCGGCGAAGTGGCGATCGCGGTGCTGGTCGCGGCATCCGTCGCCGCCGGAGGCATGCGCGCGATCACGTACGTGCAGGCGTTCCAGTACTGGCTGAAGCTCGCGGCGCTTCTCATCCCGGTGTTCGTGATCGCGTTCGCCCTGACCGGCGGACCGCACGAGATCGACCCGGCGATGATCTTCCCCGCCGAGGCCGGCCCAGCCGGTCTGGATGCCTACGAGACCGTGTCGCTGATGGTGGCGCTGCTGCTGGGGACGATGGGGCTGCCGCATGTGCTCGTGCGCTTCTACACCAGCCCCACCGGCGTCTCGGCGCGGCAGACGACCGTCCTCGTGGTCGTCATGGTGAGCGCGTTCTACGCCGTGTCCAGCGCGATGGGCCTGCTGGCGCGGATCGCCGCGCCCGACCTCGCGCGGCCGGGCGTCGCCGACACCGTGGCGCTCGTGCTGCCGTCGCGGGTGCTGCCAGGCATCGTCGGGGAGCTGCTCACCGCACTGATCGTCGCCGGTGCCTTCGCGGCGTTCCTCGCGACATCCGCCGGGCTGGTCGTGTCGCTGGCCGGGGTCGTGAGCCAGGACCTCTTCTCGGGATCGGTGCGCTCGTTCCGGCTGTCGGCGGTGCTCTGCAGCGCGGTGCCTCTGGCATTCGCGCTCGTGACGATCCCCGCGGGGCTCGGCTCCAGCGTCGGAGTCGTGTTCGTCTTCGCGGCGTCCTGTCTGTCGCCGATCGTCCTCCTGGGGGTGTGGTGGCGTCGGTTGACGGCGCGGGGAGCGATCGCGGGCATGGTCACCGGCGGCGTGTCGTGCGCTCTCGCCTTCCTCGTGCACGGCGCCGTGAACGGCGTCGGTGCCGCGGCTCCGTTCCTCGCGCAGCCGGCGGCATGGACTATCCCGCTCGCGACCGCCGTCGCCGTGTCCGTCTCGCTGCTGGACCCGCGCGGGGCGCCACCGCGCGCCGACCGCTATCTCGATCGACTGCACACGCCGGAGCGAATATAGACATTCGTCTCTGGTGGACTGTCCCCGGTTCGCACTACCGTGATCGACGGTGCGGCAACGATGTCGCACCTCGACCATCAGGAGAGACCCATGGGACGAACCCCTCTCCGACTGGCAGCGGCCGCAACCCTGGCCGTGTTGTTCGTCGGATCAACCGCAACCGCAGGCTTCGCGGCAGAGGGGGTGACACATCCCGCCCCCGTCGAGGGGACCCCCGGCCACTACATCGTGGTCATGAAGGGCGATCCGCTGGCCACCTACACCGGTGACGTCGACGGACTGCGCGCCACCAAGCCCGAGAAGGGCACGCAGCTCGACGCCCGGTCCGGCAACTCGCAGAAGTACATCGCGCACCTCAAGAACGAGCAGCGCAAGCTCGCCAAGGACGCCGGCGTCGCTCCGGACACCACCTATCAGGTCACCCTCAACGGCTTCAGCGCCGACCTCACCGGCGCGCAGGTCGACGCGCTGCGTTCCTCGAAGGACGTCCTCGGCGTCTTCCCCGATGAGATCCGGCATCCGGATGCCGTGTCCTCGACCGACTTCCTCGGGCTCGGCGATGACAGCACAGGTGCCGGCGGGCTGTGGGAGCAGACCGGCGGCGTCGACAACGCAGGCGAGGGCGTCGTCGTGGGTGTCATCGACACCGGCATCGCACCGGAGAACCCGTCGTTCGCGGGTGACAAGCTCAAGAAGAAGGACCACAAGAAGAGCGAGGGTCAGCCGTACAGCGACAAGACCCACGTCTACTACGAGAAGTCCGACGGCGGCACGTTCCGCAGCCCGATCGTGACCGGCCAGGAGTGGGACAAGCAGGCGTACTCGACGAAGCTCGTCGGCGCGCAGTACTTCTCCTCCGGCGCAGAGGCCGCCGGATTCGACTTCCAGTACGACTACCTCTCTCCGCGAGACGGCGACGGACACGGTTCGCACACCGCCAGCACGGCGGCGGGCAACTTCGGCGTCCCGGCATCCGTCTCGGGTGTCGACTTCGGCACGATCTCGGGCGTCGCCCCCGCGGCCAAGGTGGCCGCGTACAAGGCCTGCTACGTCGGCCCTGACGTGACGGTCAGCACCGACGACATCTGCGCGCTGAGCGACCTCATCGCCGCGATCGACCAGGCCGTCGCCGATGGCGTCGACGTGATCAACTATTCGATCGGAGGCGGTGCAGCCACCACCGTGCTCGCACCCGACGACATCTCGTTCTTCAACGCGGCAGCGGCCGGTGTGTTCGTATCCGTGAGCGCCGGCAACGACGGTCCTGACGCAGCGACCGCCGACCACGCCTCGCCCTGGTACACGACCGTCGCCGCATCGACCATCCCGACCTGGGAGGGCACCGTCACGTTCGACGGCTTCGCCGAGGCCGGAGCAAGCGTCTCGGTCCCGTTCGGCGAAAGCGTCACAGGGCCGTCGATCTACGCCGGCGACGCCGCCGCAGCCGAAGGTGCTGCGCTGTGCCTCCCCGGCAGCCTCGACCCGGCCAAGGTCGCCGGACACATCGTGGTGTGCGACCGCGGTGAGAACGCGCGCGCCGAGAAGTCGCAGGTCGTGAAGGATGCCGGAGGCATCGGAGTCGTTCTCGTGAACGTCCCCGGTGCAGCGGACTCGCTCGACAACGACTTCCACGTCGTGCCGACGATCCACCTCGGATCCGTGCACCGCGAAGCCGTCCTCGCCTATGTGCAGGGCGGCACAGACCGTCCGATCACACTGGTCGGCGAGAACACCACCGGTGAAGAGACGCCGACGCCGCAGATTGCCGGATTCTCGAGCCGCGGCCCGACGTACGCCGATGGCACGGATGTCATGAAGCCCGACATCGCCGCACCAGGTGTTGCGATCCTCGCTGCGACGCACAACGCCGCCGGAGCGGAGTCGACCTACGGCATCCTGTCCGGCACGTCGATGGCGGCACCCCACATCGCCGGCCTCGGTGCTCTGTACCTGTCGGAGCGTCCGAATGCCGCGCCGTCGGAGATCAAGTCCGCGATGATGACCACCGCCTCGAACACGGTCAAGGCCGATGGATCCGAGAACACGGACCCGTTCGAGCAGGGCGCCGGTCAGGTCGAGCCGACCCGCTTCTTCGAGCCGGGGATGCTGTACCTCAACGGCCCGGCCGACTGGGCGGCGTTCCTCGAGGGCAAGCAGCTCGCGGAGTTCGACGGCATCGACCCGATCGACGGGAGCGACCTCAACCTCGCGTCCATCTCGATCGGCACGCTGACCAGCGCACAGACGGTGACGCGGACCGTCACGTCGACCGCCGCGGGAACCTACACGGCATCCGCTGAGGTCCCCGGTCTCGACGTGACGGTCGAGCCGTCGACGCTCACGTTCGGTGCCGCCGGCGAGACCGCGACCTTCACGGTCACGGTCGACAATGCCGACGCTCCCGTCGAGCAGTGGGCGACCGGTTCGCTCACCTGGTCGGGGGAGGATCGAGAGGTCCGCTCGCCGATCGCCGTGTTCCCGGTGACGGCGGACGCTCCGGCCGAGGTCACGGGTACCGGTGTCGATGGCAGCACCACGGTGGAGGTCACGCCCGGTCTGACCGGCGATCTGCCGCTCACGCTGTCCGGGCTGACGCCGTTCGAGCTGCTGGTCGACGAGGCCAACCCTGTCGCGGGGCATTCGGGTGACGAGAACTCCGGCGATGCGAACAAGAACGTGTCCTGGATCGTCGACGTTCCGGAGGGGACGACCCTCTCGCGCTTCGACCTGGACTCGTCGGACGACGAGGGCAGCGACCTCGACCTCACGGTGTACCGCGTCGTGAGCCCGGACGACCTGCGCTACTACCAGGTGTGGCAGTCGGCATCGGGGTCCGCGGATGAGCGGGTCACGGTCGCGGCTCCCACGGCGGGCACGTACCGCGTGGTCGCGAACGTGTACTCCACGACCCGCCCGATGACGTGGGACATGACCTACGCCAACGTGCAGCCGGAGGGTGAAGGCGCGTTCACGGCGACGCCGAACCCGCTGGATGCGCTGCGCGGTGAGAAGACCGGCTACGACGTCTCGTGGTCGGGTCTGACCGCGGGCACGCGCTACCTGGGTGTCGTGCAGTACGGCGACTCGGCGGTGCGCTCGGTCGTCACCGTCGACGCGGAGTAATCACGATCAGAGCGGGGCGGATGCTGCGGCATCCGCCCCGCTCTCGCGTGAACCCCTTGTCGACTTCGTAGATATGTTCTCAACTGAAGCACGGCATTCCGGCGATCCCGCGGGCTGCCGGACTCTCAGATCCGCCGTCGGCGCGGCATCAGCCGCACATTGGGCAGCTCCGGCGCTGGGATGCGCTCGTCGCCGTGCGTCACGACATGTCCGAATCTCGCCGATCCACGCTCCCAGTCATCCCTGGCGTCGACGATCTCGTCGTGCGTGCGGGCGGCGAAGTTCCACCACATCACGAGGTCCTCCTCGAACGGTTCGCCGCCGAGCAGGAACAGCAGGGCGCCGGTCTCGCTGACTACAGACACCTCGTCGCGCGAATCGCCGAGATAGAGCATCGTGTTGCGCTCGAGCACGACACGTTCGATCGTTGCGTCGCCCTCGACGAGGACGACACCGTGCTCCCATTCGCGATTCAGCGGCAGGTCGATCGTGCTGCCGGCGGGCACTGAGATCTCGGCTCCCACGATGGGCGTGAACACCGTCGCAGGGGAGCGGACGCCTGCGAACTCTCCGAGCACGACGGTGGCCGCAGCGCCGTGCTCCAGGGGCACCGTCGGAAGAGACGCATGCTGCTCGAAGCCGCCGTCGCCATGACGCGCCGACTCGGGCAGGACGACCCAGAACTGCAGCGCATCCAACGGGATCGGATCTTCGCCGAGCGAATATTCGGAGTGCGAGATGCCGTCCCCGGCCGTCATCAGGTTGAGCTGCCCACGGCGCAGCGTCACGTCGCTGTCGACCGAGTCGCGATGGCGCATGTCGCCGACGAGCGGCCACGTCACCGTCTGCAGTCCGATGTGAGGGTGCGGTTCGACGCGCATGCGCACCGGGCCGGGACCGAAGCGATCGAGGAAGCACCACGCTCCGACCGTCGGCAGGTCCTTGTCGGGCAGCGTCCGAAGCACGTTCATCGCGCGGACACCGCCGAGCGGCACCTCACGCGGTTCGAGCGGGATGCTTCGCTGCCCGATCATGCGCCGGGGACCTGCGGCCAGCGAATGTCGGCGCCTTCGACCTCGTGCTTCTTGAGGTAGGCGGCGATGTACGGGCAGTACGGCACGATCGTGTCGCCAGAGGCCGCCGCATCCTTCAGCGCGTCTGCGGCAAGCGTGCCGGCGAGCCCTCTGCCCTGGAATGCCGGGTCGACCTCGGTGTGCGTGAAGAGGATCTCCCCGCTGCGAAGTTCGAACTCCGCGAATCCGGCGAGCGTGTCCCCGAGCCGGATCTCGTAGCGGGAGCCTTCGTCGTCGCGGGTGACGGTGATGTCTTCGGTCATGGCTGCTCCTTCGCGTCTGCATCCACACTAGGACGCCTGTGGACGACTCGGGCGGGTGTCCGTCCGGCCGGTTACGCTGGAGGGATGCCGCAGACTCCCCGTGACCCGTACGAGGACCTGCCCTTCGCCGATGAGCCGTGGGACAACGCGTACCCTCCTGAGCCCATGGACTGGGAACCGCAGGCCGACGGCTGGGAGCCACCGCTGGACTGGGGGCCCGGGCCTTCGACGCCCGTCAGCACCGTGCCGACGACATCCCCATCCGCGGCGACACCGTCCCGCTATCCGACCGCGCTCGAGGCACTGCACACCGTCTTCGGATACGACGCCTTCCGCGGAGATCAGGCCGCGATCGTCGAGCAGGTGATCTCCGGGGGAGACGCCGTCGTGCTGATGCCCACCGGCGGCGGCAAGTCGATCACCTATCAGGTGCCGGCCCTCGTCCGCGAGGGCACCGGTCTCGTCATCAGCCCGCTGATCGCACTCATGCACGACCAGGTCGACGCCCTCCGCGCGAACGGCGTGCGGGCCGCTTACCTGAACTCGACGCAGTCGCCTTCCGAGCGCGCGCAGGTCGAGCGCGACTATCTCACCGGCCAACTCGATCTCATCTACGTGGCTCCGGAGCGGCTCTCCAGCCCCGCGACGACGGCACTGCTGCAGCGCGGAACGCTCAGCGTGATCGCGATCGACGAGGCGCACTGCGTGTCGCAATGGGGCCACGACTTCCGCCCCGACTACCTCGCGCTCGGCGACCTCGGTGAGCGCTTCCCCGGGGTGCCGCGCATGGCGCTCACCGCGACCGCGACGCATGCCACGCACAAAGAGATCACCGAGCGGCTCGACCTCGGCCGTGCGCAGCACTTCGTGGCGAGCTTCGATCGCCCCAACATCCAGTACCGAATCGTGCCGAAGGTCGAACCGCGCAAGCAGCTCGTGGCGTTCATCCGCTCGATGGATGCCGGAGCAGCCGGCATCGTCTACGCGCTCAGCCGCAAGTCGGTCGAGCAGACCGCGGATCACCTCGCCGCGCAGGGTTTCGACGCGCTGCCGTACCACGCCGGCCTCCCGGCCGAGGTGCGCGCAGCGAATCAGGCGCGGTTCCTGCGTGACGATGGCGTCGTCATGGTCGCCACCATCGCGTTCGGCATGGGCATCGACAAGCCGGACGTCCGCTTCGTCGCCCACATCGATCTGCCCAAATCCGTCGAGGGCTATTACCAGGAGACCGGTCGCGCCGGCCGCGACGGCGAACCATCCGTCGCGTGGATGGCCTACGGCCTCGGCGACGTGGTGCAGCAGCGCCGGATGATCGACCAGAGCCCCGGCGACCGCACATTCAAGATGCGTCTCGGCCAGCACCTCGACGCCATGCTCGCCCTCTGCGAGACCGTCGCGTGCCGCCGGCAGAACCTGCTCGGCTACTTCGGACAGGAATCCTCGCCGTGCGGCAACTGCGACACCTGCCTCGAACACCCCGAGACCTTCGACGGGCTGATCCCCGCGCAGAAGCTGCTGTCGACGGTCGTGCGGCTCAAGCGCGAGCGCAACCAGGCGTTCGGCGCCGGACATCTCATCGACATCCTCCGCGGCGCGTCGAACGACCGCATCCGAAAGTTCGGCCACGACCAGCTCGCCACCTACGGCATCGGCGGCGACCTGTCCGATCAGGACTGGCGCAGCGTCGTCCGGCAGCTGCTCGCACGGGGCATCCTGGTCGCGCAGGGCGACTACGGCACGCTCGCGCCGGGGGATGCCGCGGCCGGAGTGCTCAAGGGTGAGACCGCTGTGCCGCTGCGAAAGGACACGATCGGTCGGGTCAGTACCGCCAGGGTGCGGAAGACCTCGGCTGCCGCATCGGTCGCAGAGGGCGACCAGGGCCTTTTCGAGGCGCTGCGGTCGTGGCGCGCCGAGACGGCACGCGAACAGGGCGTGCCCGCCTACATCGTCTTCGGCGATGCGACGCTTCGCGCGCTCGCCGAGAGTCGACCGGCGTCGCCCGCCGCGCTCGACGGGATCACCGGCATCGGTGCGAAGAAACGCGAGGCCTACGGCGACGCCGTCCTCGCGGTCATCGCGGGGGCGTGACCCGAGCTCTCACGCACCCGGCAGCACATCCTCCAGGTGCGCGGCGAGATGCTCGGCGACGTCGACGGCATCCCGGTCGTACAGCCACTGGTACTGCAGCCCGTCCCACAGCGAGGTCAGCCAGATCGCCTCGTGCTCCGGGTCCCGATGCGCCGGCATCGCCCCGTCGGACTGCGCGCCGCGGAACAGTTCGGTGAAGTGGTCGATCGTCCGCGTGAACCGCGAACGAAAGTACTCGTGCGCGGGGTGCGACGCGGGCACCGCTTCGCACGACAGCACGGCGTAGACCTCGATCAGGCCCGGTGACGTCGCCGCGTTCTCGGCGGCGCCGCGCGGCAGCGCCCGCAGTTCCTCGGCTGCCGTTTCGGCTGGAGCATAGGACGGGCGCGATCGGATCGTCCGATCCCGCTCGGCGAGCACTGCGCCGAGCAGCGCCTCCTTCGTCGGGTAGTGATGCATGAGCGTCGACTTCGACACTCCGACCTTCTCGGCGATCTCGCGCAGGCTCGTGTCGCCGTAGCCGTCGGCGGCGAAAAGGGCCATCGCATCCGTGACGATCTTGGCGCGCTTGATCCGACCGGATGCGTACCCGGACTCCTCCTCAGCGGGGAACGATTCTGCCAGCGGGCGAAACGCGGCGTCGACGCCGGACGGCGCCGGCTCCTCCGGTGAACGCCAGCCCACGGGCAGCGCCCACATCGCCGCGTGCTCCTCGAGCATCGAAACGACGCCGACGCGCTCCGGCAGGTATTGCTCGAGCAGCTGCAATCCGTCCCACGCGGCCGTCATCCGCACAGCTTCACCGAAAGGGTCCCGGTCGTCGGAGAGGATGCCGTGATGCACGGCATCCTCCATCGCGTCACCGGTCACGGCCGTGATGCGGGCGTAGCGCTCGCGCATCATGTCGTGCGCCGGGTGCGAAGGCGTCGAGGCCTCGCCCATCAGTGCGGCATACAGGGCGAGGTAGCCGCGCGTCTTCTCGTTGCGCTTGGCGATCTCGATGAACGGAAGCGCGCCCGGTTCTCCTGCGGCGACGACCTCCTCGTACGCCTCGACGTTCGCGTCTTCGAGGCTCTCCACGACCGTCGCGAGCAGCTCGTCCTTGGTCGAGAAGTGCTTGAGCAGCCCGGGGTGGCTGACACCGGCCGTCACGGCGATGCCGCGCAGCGATGTCGAGCGGTAGCCGTAGGCGATGAACATCTCGCGCGCGGCGAGGACGATCCGGGCGCGCGTCTGCTCGGTGCTCGCCTTGCGAGCGCGCGGTACGGCAACGATCATCCGGTCCTCCTGCAGCATCCTATCGAGTCGGGGTTACCAGCCAGACTGATTTCAGTTACCAAACGGTCGGGTTTGATGTATTCTCGTGGATGCAGCCGCGTCGCAGAGGACAAGCGGCACACCCGAGAGGACTCATCCCATGACAGAGATGTCATCCGCCGCTACCGCCGCGGCCGTCGGAACGACCGGAATCAAAGCGCCGGGAACGACTCCGCATAAGACTCCCCGCGGCTACACGCCGGCGCTCGCCGGCGTGAACTTCGGCGTCTACCTCGCGCTGCTGACGCCGGTCATGGTCGCCATGGCCTTCAAGATCCAGCGTCTGGATGCCGCGAACGCCGACGCGAATCTCGGACTCGTCCTCGGCGTCGGAGCCTTCTTCGCCCTCATCTGCAACCCGCTGGTCGGGCGACTGTCCGACCGCACGACGTCGCGGTGGGGCATGCGTCGACCGTGGATCCTCGGAGGCGCGCTCGTCGGGCTCGGCGGCTTCGTCATCATCGGCGCGGCGACGTCCGTGTGGGTCGTGCTTCTGGCGTGGTGCCTCGTGCAGGCATCGATGAACGCGGTTCTCGCCGCAGCGAACGCGACCATTCCCGACCAGTCGCCGATCGAGAGCCGCGGCAAGGTCTCCGGCGTCGTCGGCATCGCGACTCCGCTCGGCATCCTCGCGGGCAGCTTCATCGTCAACTTCCTGCCGGGCGACTTCGAGCGCTTCGTGGTTCCGGGCGCGATCGCGGCCATCCTGGCCGTCGTCTTCGTGCTGGTGCTGAAGGATCGTCGCCTCGAGAGCAAGCCGGCCGAGAAGTTCACGATCGGGATGTTCTTCGGTTCGTTCGTCTTCAACCCGCGCAAGAACCCCGACTTCGGCTGGACCTGGCTCACGAAGTTCTTCGTCATGTTCGGGTACGCCGGCATCGCCACCTACCTGCCGTACTTCCTGCAGGCCAAGTTCGCGCTGGGGGAGCAGGAGGCCGTCACGACGATCCTCTTCGCGAACATCGCCTCCACGCTCGCGATGGTGTTCTCCTCGCCGATCGCCGGTGTGCTGTCCGACAGGTTCGGCAAGCGCCGCCCCTTCGTCGCGATCGCCGGCCTGGTGATGGTCGTCGGTCTCGTGCTGCTCGCGATCGCGCCGAGCATCGCCGTCGTGATCGTCGCGCAGGCGATCATCGGCCTCGGCGCCGGATCGTTCCTCTCGGTGGATCTCGCCCTGGCGACGCAGGTGCTGCCGAACCCGGACGACACCGCCAAGGATCTGGGCGTCCTGAACATGGCGAACGCGCTGCCGCAGTCGATCGCTCCGGCGATCGCGCCCACGATCATCGCGATCGGCGCCGCGACGCCGCTCGGCGGATACACCACCTGGTACCTCTTCGGAGCCGTCGTCGCGCTGGCCGGTGCCGTGCTCGTCTATCGGATCAAGGGAGTCAAGTGATGACGGATGTCATGAACCAGCAGCGCGAGGCGGATGCCGGCATCGGTCGGCCGTGGCTCGATGCGTCGCTTCCCGTAGACGATCGCGTGCAGCTGCTGCTCGACGCCATGACCGTCGAAGAGAAGGCCGGGCTGTTCTTCCACACCATGATCGCGATCGCCGACGTCGACGACGCGAACCCCGCGTTCGGTCTGCCCTCGGCCCGCGAGTTCGTCGAGACGCGTCACATGACCCACTTCAACCTGCTCGGAGCCGCTCCGACCGGGCGCGAGATCGCGGCATGGCAGAACGAGCTGCAGCGTCTGGCGGCATCCACGCGCCTGGGCATCCCGGTGACGCTGTCCACCGATCCGCGGCATTCGTTCAGCGACAATCCCGGCGCCGCCATCATGGCCGGTCCGTTCTCGCAGTGGCCCGAGACACTCGGCCTCGCGGCGATTCGCGACGAAGAGCTCGTCGAGCGCTTCGGTGACATCGCACGCCAGGAGTACACCGCGGTCGGCCTGCGCGTCGCGCTGCACCCGCAGGTCGATCTCGCCACGGAGCCGCGCTGGGCGCGGCAGACCGCGACGTTCGGTGAGGACGCGGAGCTGGCAGGGCGTCTCGGTGCCGCGTACATCCGCGGATTCCAGGGCGAGTCCTTCGGGCCTGGATCCGTTTCGACCATGACGAAGCACTTCCCCGGTGGCGGTCCGCAGCAGGGCGGCGAGGATCCGCACTTCGCGTACGGCCGCGAGCAGGTCTATCCTGGCGGGCAGTTCGAGCTGCATCTGAAGCCGTTCGCGGCGGCGTTCGAGGCCGGCACGCGGCAGGTCATGCCCTACTACGGGATGCCGGTGGGCACCGAGTACGAAGAGGTCGGATTCGGGTTCAACAAGTCCGTCATCACGGGCCTGCTGCGCGAACGGTTCGGTTTCGACGGTCTGGTCTGCACGGACTGGGGTCTGATCACGGATGCCGAGATCTTCGGCGATCACCACCCGGCCCGCGCGTGGGGCGTGGAAGAGCTGTCGCCGAAGGAGCGCGTCGCCAAGGTGCTGGACGCCGGAGTCGACCAGTTCGGCGGCGAGGCCTGCCCCGAACTGCTGCTCGAGCTCGTCGCGGACGGCACGGTCTCCGAGGAGCGTCTGGATGCTTCGGCACGCCGGATCCTGCGGGAGAAGTTCGAGCTCGGACTGTTCGAGAACCCGTTCGTGGACGAGGACGCCGCTGACGCCGTCGTCGGGCGCGCGGACTTCCGTGCCGCGGGCGAGGCTGCTCAGCGCGCCTCGATCACCGTGTTGACGAACGAGAGCGTGCTCCCGTTCACCCGCGGCGCGAAGATCTACGTCGAAGGGATCGCCCCCGAAGTCGCAGCGTCCTTTGGCGAGGTCGTCACGACGCCGGCTGAGGCCGACATCGCGGTGCTGCGGCTGCAGGCTCCGTACGAGCAGCGGGCGACGGCGTTCGAGAACTTCTTCCACGCGGGTTCGCTCGCCTTCGGGGGCGACGTGATCGCCCGCGTGCGCTCGGTCGCGGCAACCGTGCCCACGGTCGTCGATGTCCTCGTCGACCGTCCGGCGATCCTGACCGAGATCGCCGGTGCCGCGGCAGCGGTGACCGCGAACTGGGGAGCCTCTGCCGAAGCCCTGCTCGATGTGCTCACGGGAGCCGCGGCGCCGAAGGGGCGTCTGCCGTTCGACCTGCCGCGGTCGATGGTGGCCGTCGAGGCCTCGCGTCCGGATGTCCCGTTCGATACCGCCGACCCGCTCTTCCGCTTCGGCCACGGGCTCGAGTTGTAACAATCCGGTACAACGCAGAGGGCGCATCCGCGGGGTTCCGCGGATGCGCCCTCTGCGTTGCGAGATGCACCGGCCGTTTTCTGTGTGTTCGCTGGACAGTACGCCGGTATACCGCAATACTGACCGGTACACGAGCTCTGTCGACGCGGGGTCGACGCCTGGGGAGGGTCTTGTGGAGCGGCATCGTCCGCATCACGGGAGGGCACTGAATGAATAGCAAGGGGATAGCTCTGCGCAAGCGCAGAGTCGCGGGAGGGCTGGCCGGCATAACAGCTGCGACAGTCGTCCTTGGAGGCGGGTTGGCGCCCATGGCGGCCCACGCGCTTCCCACCGACGATTCCGAGTCGCTGGGGCAGGTGATCCGCACCGAGCTTCTGGGCGGGGACATCCTCGATGTGTCCCAGGCGATCAGCGGTAACCCGAGTGACGTGGGTCCTGACGTCACACCGCTCGACGTCAGCCTGCTGGGCGCGCTGACCGTCGACCTCGGCGGTGGCCTGCAGCTTCCGCTGATCTCCGGACCGGGGGGACCCGGACTTCTTGAGCTCGGCGACTTCGGCACGCTCAGCTCGTACGCCGCTTCGCCGTCCGCGACGTCTTCCACGGCGAGCTCCGGCGCCATCGGCGCCGATGGCGCCATCGCGATCGACCCGGCCAACCCGGCGGAGTTCGAGAACGCGACAGTGAACCTCACCGACCTGCTCGCGCAGCTCGGCATCGACGGCATCACGGATCAGGTCGTCGACAACCTCGGCCTCGAGGTCGGCGCACTCGCGTCGACGGCGACGGCGACCGGAACGACGGACGTGGCGTACGCCTCGGAGTACGTGGCGACGGATCTTGGCTTCGAGGTTTCGAGCCCCCTGGTTGCGGGACTGGAAACGACCGTCACGGACGCAGTTCAGGGCGTCGGCGCGACCATCGACGCTGCCCTGGCCAGTGATGGTGTCGTCGGCACGCTGTTGGGTGACCTCGACATCGACCTGAGCGTGCTCGGCATCGGCGTCGCCGTGTCCACGGGGACGATCGGCGTCAACGGTCTCGATGCCGCACTGACCGGTCTGGCGAACACGCTCATCACGGAGCCCCTCGTCGACCCGAATGGAATCGTGTCGATCAGCCTGGCTGACGGCACGGTGGCGATCGATCTCGCACAGATCGCAGGTGCCGATGGCCTGAACGGACTCCCGGCGAACACCAACGTGCTCGATGCCACGACCATCGGACTCATCACCACCGCGGTGTCCGAGGCGCTCGGGACCCTGAGCACGAAGGCGACTGCCGCCGTGACCACGCTCCTCAACAGCACGTCGGTGACGCTGACATTGGATGCCGAGCTGTCGGCGCTGCTGACGTCGGTCGACGCGACGATCACCGTCGATGCAACGCTTGGCCAGCTCGCCGGCACCGACCCCACCCCGCCGACGGTCGATCTCGATGCGGATGCGGGACTGCTTGACACGTTGCTCGGTCTGCTCGGTCTGTCACTGGCAGATCTTCTCGACGGGCTGGTAGAGCCGCTCGCGCTCGCACTCGTCGATGTGCTGGGCACCGCTGTATCGGGAGTGATCACGGGCGTCGGGCCGGCGCTGGCCGGCACACTGACCGGCCTGGTCGACCCGGTGCTCGCCGGCCTCGACCCGCTGCTCGGGGCGTTGAACCAGATCGTGGAGATCACAATCAACGAGCAGGAGCAGCCTGGCGTCCTCGAAGCTGATTCGTTCACGGTGAACGCGCTCAGCCTCGAACTGCTTCCGACGCTCGGCGCGCTGAACCTCGACCTCGGTTCCTCGACGGTTCGCGCGTCCGCTGCTGCGGTCGCAACGATCGACGCTGCGACGTCCGTACCGGCAGGCGGCAACCTCGCCGTCACCGGTGCCGACTGGCCGGCCAGCACCACGGTCACCCTGCAGTTGACGGACGCGAGTGGCGCACCGGTGGGTACGGCGGTCGAGGTACTGACCGACGGCAACGGTGCTTTCACCACGACCTACCCGGTCCCGGCGGACACCACTCCGGGCACCGGCTTCACGATCACCGGTACCGCCGGTGACGTGACGGCGACCGACACGGTCGAGGTCACGGCGGCAGACCCGGGCGATGTGAACACCAAC
This sequence comes from Microbacterium sp. NPDC056234, assembly GCF_042267585.1. Lineage (NCBI taxonomy): Bacteria > Bacillati > Actinomycetota > Actinomycetes > Micrococcales > Microbacteriaceae > Microbacterium > Microbacterium sp. NPDC056234. The sequence goes on along the minus strand of NZ_JBHJTE010000001.1, from coordinate 8,221 downwards.
GCGGCGGCTTCGGCATCCGCGTCGGCGGACGCGACGGCCGACGGCGACCCGTCCGCACAGGCTGCGGCTGAGGCTGCGGCGCTGGCGGATGCCACGTCTGCGGCGACGGCGGCGGCGAATGCCGACGCGACCGCCGCAGCAGAGGCGGCAGCGACCACCGACGCGTCGACCACCGCTTCGGCGGACTCGACGACGGACGTCAACGCTCAGGCCGCAGTGGCAGCTCAGGCCGCGGCGCAGGCGGATGCATCCGACGACGTCGAGGCGGCGGCCACGGCCACGGCCAACGCGAACTCGTCGGTCGCAGCCCAGGCTGCGGCGACGGCCGATTCCTCGACCGACGCCTCCTCCGAGGCTTCGACGAACGCGAACGCGGCCGCTTCGGCATCCGCATCTGCGAACGCCGACGCCACGACGGATGCTGTGGCAGAGGTCGCGGCGCAGGCGGCTGCATATGCAGACGCCACGGCGGACGCAACGGCAGCAGCGGACTCCACGGCTCAGGCCGCGGCGTCTTCGGCCGCCACCGCGACGGCGTCGTCCACGGCGACGGCTGACGCGACGTCGGCCGCCAACGCGAACGCGGCTGTCGCAGCTCAGGCTGCGGCGCTGGCCGACGCGACGTCCGACACGGCTGCCGAAGGCTCCGCTGCGATGAACGCGAACGCGTCCTCGGCAGCCGAAGCTGCGGCGCTCGCCAACTCGTCCACCGACGCATCGGTCGACGCCACGGCTGATGCCGACGCGGACGCAGATCCGGCGGCTTCGGCTGAGGTCAACACCAACGCCACTGCTTCGGCGGCGGCATCCGCTCAGGCGGACGCCGACAACGACGCGGCCGCTCAGGCTGCTGCTGTTGCGGCTGCTCTGGCAGATGCCTCCACGGCTGCGGATGCTGCTGCGACACCCGACGCGGAGGCCGCTGCGGCTTCCGCTGCGACGGCGACCGCGACCAGCGCTGCCTCGGCTGACGCGACCACCGACGCCAACGCTTCCGCGGCTGTTGCCGCTCAGGCCGCGGCTCAGGCGGACAACTCGGCGAGCACGGCTGCTGACGCCACCGCTGCTGCGGAGGCCGACACGGCTGCCGCTGCGGCGGTCGCTGCGACGGCCACTTCGTCGAACGACGCATCGGCGACGGCTGCGGCCGACGCCGTCGGCTCGACGACCGCGACGGCAACGGCAGACGCCGACGCCGACCCGTCGGCTGAGGTGAACACGAACGCTTCGGCTTCGGCTTCGGCCTCCGCCGAGGCGGACAGCGACAACAACGCGGCGGCTCAGGCTGCTGCTGTTGCAGCTGCTCTGGCTGACGCATCCACGGCTGCCGACGCTGCTGCTGACCCGGACGCGGAGGCGGCCGCGGCTGCCGCCGCGACGGCTGATGTCACGGCTGACGCCTCTGTCGACGCGACCTCCGAAGCCAACGCCGCATCGGCTGTCGCCGCCCAGGCCTCGGCTCAGGCGGACAACTCGACGAGTGCGGCTGCTGACACCTCCGCGGCTGCCACGGCCGACGCGGACGCGGCGGCTGCGGCCTCTGCGGCTTCCACGGCGACCTCTTCGGCTTCGGCTTCGGCCAACGCCGCGGCGGACTCCACGGCGGCAGCGGATGCTTCGGCAGCGGCGACCTCCACGGCGACGGCTTCGGCCAGCGCTTCGGCGGACGCCGATCCGAACGGTCAGCTCGGTATCACGGTGAAGGTTCCCAAGCTCGAGCGCGGAGACCAGCAGACCGCCATCGGCACCGGCTTCAAGCCGGGCGAGGTCGTCACCGGTGTCATGTCGTCCGCACCCGTCGCGCTGGGGACCCAGGTCGCCAACGCCGAGGGCACGGTCACGTTCACCTGGACGATCCCGGCCGGTACCGATCTGGGCACGCACAACGTGACCCTGACCGGTGCGGAATCCGGTAGCGTCGCGGGCACGTTCGAGGTCGTCGCGGATGGACTCGCCACGACCGGTTCGGACCTCCCGACCGGCTGGATCGTGCTGGGAGTCATGCTCCTCATGCTCGGTCTCGGTACGGCCCTTGTCGCCCGTTCGCGGCGAGCGGTCGCTGCGGCAGAGTAAGAGCACGGCACACTGTAAAGGTCGGGGTCGTCCTGCGGACGGCCCCGACCTTCAGTGATGAAACGGATGAGGCATGAGCACGAAGATCGATGTGTCGAACGATGCGCGTGAAGCGCCCGTGGTGGCGGATGCGGTCGCGGTCGCCGCGGCACGACCGCGACCGAAGTGGTGGGTGAGGTTGATCGCCTTCGCCGCCTGTCTGCTGACCCTCTGGCACATCTTCGCGTCGTTCCTCTGGATCGCCCCTTACTCGGCGCTGCGTGAGATCCCCACGCAGGCGGTCTTGTCCGGATACATGCTTCCGCTCTTCGGCCAGTCGTGGAGCGTCTTCGCACCCGAGCCGATCAACGGCGACTATCACTTCAACGTGCGTGCGGTGATCGAGAAGGACGGGGAGGAGATCGAGACAGGATGGGTCAGCGCGACAGACGTCGAGCTGTCGATGATCCGGTACAACCTGTTCCCGCCGCGCGCCGGGATCCAGTCCAGCGAGGTCGCGAGCGGCCAGATGAACGCCTACAACAAGCTCGATGAGAAGCAGCAGGCCGTCGCCGCGCTCGACTTCGCCGCCGAGGACTGGGAGGAGTGGATGATGCGCTCCTTCGAGGAACTCGAAGAAGGATCCTCGACCGAGGCGTACATGCGCGAGGAGCACCTCGCGACCGCATACGCGACGCAGGTGGCCTATGCGATCTGGGGCGACGACGTCGTCCGCGTGCAGTATCGCGTCAGCCGTCAGAACGTCGTTCCGTACACCGAGCGCAACGATCCGGGCGCTCAGCGACCGGATCCGACCTTCTCCACCACCGGATGGCGGGGGCCGCTCGAGGAAGCGGGCCAGAGCCGCGACGACTTCGGCGACGTCTTCCGCCACCAGTTCGAGAGCACGCAGAAATGAGCGCCTCCATGCCCACACGTGTGCTGACTTTCGCCGGATCGATGATCTCGGGGTTCTGGGCGATGGTCATCGCAGCCATCGACCGCATCTCCGCGTTCCTGGATGATTGGCTCTTCAACGGCAAGAAGGCCCTCTACGGGCTCGCCGTCACGCGCATCCTGTTCGGGATCACAGCGCTCGGGCTGCTGATCTCGAACTTCAGCACCCGGCTGTACACGTTCGGTCCCGGCTCGGCCTGGAACGGCGAGCTCGCGCAGCCGGTCAGCGACTTCCCGAAGATCTGGATCTTCAGCGCCTTCCACGCGGTGATGGGCAACGCCGCCCTGTACACCCTCCTCTACGTGCTGCTCATCGGTCTCGCGGTGCTGTTCACGATCGGTTGGCGCTTTCGCATCGTCCTGCCGATCTTCTTCTGCATGTGGGTCGGCTTCATCGAGGCCAACGACATGGTCGGCGACCAGGGCGACAACATGTTCCGCATCGCGCTCGTGCTGCTGTTCTTCGCCGACCCGGCCGCTCGTTGGTCGATCGACGCGCGACGGCGGGCGAAGAAGGGCGAGTGGTTCGCTCCAAGCAGCCAGCCGGCGCTCATCGGCACGATGCTGCACAACCTCGCGCTCGTCGCGCTCACGGCGCAGGTGTGCTTCGTCTACGCGTCCGGTGCCCTCTACAAGGCCGGCGGCGATCCGTGGGCGAAGGGCTGGGCCGTCTACGACCCGCTGCACACGGCGCGATTCGGCACCTGGCCGGTGCTGAGCGATCTCGTCACGTCCTGGGGGCCGATGGTCGTCGCAGCCACGTGGGGATCGATCCTGCTGCAGGTGGCGTTCCCGCTCATGCTGCTCACCCGGCCGACCCGGCTGATCGGCCTCATCGGAATCCTCTCGTTCCACATCGGCATCGCCGTGCTGATGGGACTGCCGTGGTTCTCGCTGACGATGATCGCGATCGACTCCATCTTCATCCGCGACCGGACATGGATCCGATTGAGCGCCGGCGTGGTGAGGCGATGGGAGTCGGCGAAGGCGGCTCCGCCGCCGCCCCAGGCAGCGCTGAGCTGAGCCGACGGCAGGTCAATCGAGCGCGTAGTCCTCGGTGTGCACGCGCGCCGTGGCCGCGTCGCGCAGCAGCTTCGACACCGGACAGCGTGCATGCGCGGCATCCAGGATCTTCCGGCTTTCGGAGGGCGAGGCTCCCTCGACGGACAGGTACGCGTCGATGTGGAACTCGTAGCCCGGACCGGGGACGACCTGCTGCAACGCGACCTCGACGCGTACAGCCGTCCGGCGCGCCGCGGCGACGATGACCTGCGCCGTGCCGTTCAAGCAGGTCGCCCAGGCGAGAGCCAACAGCTGTTCCGGGTTGGTGGCCGCGGCATCCGGATCCGGGCCGAGCGGAGAGGCGACGGCCACCGACAGTCCACCGGGGACCGAGCTCACGCCATCGGCGCCCGTGCGATTGACGGCGGAGGTCTGGTACGTCGGGTGCATGAGTCCACCGTAGGCCCGCCTCCGGGGGCCGAATGTGGGGAAGGGACAATCCCGTGCGGCCCCGTGCCCGGGGGTGGTTGGCGGATAGCCACACAGCGCTTTCGTCCCCGTTGGAGGAGTCCTACGATCGAAGCAATCCTGATTCCCTCTGAGAGGAACACCAATGGTCGACGCTGCCGTCCGCCCCCAGGCCGCTTCGGATGCCTCGAACGCGCCCCGTATCGACATCGATCGTGTGAACGATCTGCTGCTGGGCACCTGGGCCGACACTCGCCGTGAGGCGCGCGAGATGATCAAGGACTCGGCGTTCTGGCGCAAGGATGACCTCGGCAAGGATGAGCACCGCGAGCGGGTGCTCAGCCAGCTGCACCTGCTCGTCGAGAACCATTCTGTGCATCGCGCGTTCCCCAAGCGGTTCGGCGGCGAGGAGAACAACGGAGCCAACATCGCCGGGTTCGAGGAGCTCGTCGCCGCCGACCCCAGCCTGCAGATCAAGTCGGGCGTGCAGTGGGGCCTGTTCGGCTCGGCGATCCTGCAGCTGGGCACAGCCGAGCACCATGAGAAGTGGCTCCCCGGTGTGATGGATCTCTCGATCCCCGGCGCGTTCGCGATGACCGAGATCGGCCACGGTTCGGACGTGGCCGCTGTCGGGACCACGGCGACGTACGACCCGGCGACCGAGGAGTTCGTGATCCACACGCCGTTCCGAGGCGCCACCAAGGAATACCTCGGCAACGCGGCCCTGCACGGCATCGCCGCCACGGTCTTCGCCCAGCTCATCACCAACGGCGTGAACCACGGCGTGCACTGCTTCTACGTGCCGCTGCGGGGGGAAGACGGCATCGATCTGCCCGGCATCGGTCGCGAGGACGACGGTCTCAAGGGCGGGCTGAACGGCATCGACAACGGCCGCCTCAGCTTCGACCAGGTGCGGGTGCCGCGGACGAATCTGCTGAACAAGTACGGCGACGTCGCCCCCGACGGCACGTACACGAGCTCGATCGACAGCCCCGGTCGGCGCTTCTTCACGATGCTGGGCACGCTGGTGCAGGGAAGGGTGTCTCTCGATGGGGCGGCGTCCTGGGCATCCGCCCTGGCTCTGAAGATCGCGATCACCTACGCGACGCAGCGCCGCCAGTTCGACGGCGCCGACGGGCAGGAGGTGGTGCTGCTCGACTACGGCAAGCACCAGCGTCGACTGCTGCCCCGGCTGGCGACCACGTATGCGCAGATCTTCGCGCACGACGAGTTCCTGCAGAAGTTCGACGGCGTGTTCTCCGGTCGGACGGACACCCCGGCCGATCGGGAGGATCTCGAGACCCTCGCGGCGGCGCTCAAGCCGCTGTCGACCTGGCACGCGCTGGACACGCTGCAGGAAGCCCGCGAAGCGTGCGGCGGTGCCGGGTTCATGTTCGAGAACCGGTTCGTCGGCCTGCGCGCCGACCTCGACATCTACGTCACCTTCGAGGGCGACAACAACGTCCTGCTGCAGCTCGTCGGCAAGCGTCTGCTGACCGACTATGCGAAGCAGTTCCAGGGCAAGGATGCCGCGACGCTGGCGAAGCTCGTCGCTTCGCAGACCGCGGGCAAGGTGTTCCACGGAGCGGGTCTGCGTCAGCTCGGTCAGGCGGTCGCGGACCTCGGGTCGACCGCGCGTTCGGTCGAGAACGGCCTGCGCGAGGAGCAGCAGCACGAACTGCTGGCCGATCGGGTGCAGCAGATGGTCTCCGACATCGCCGGGCGTCTGCGCCCAGCAGGCAAGGACAAGGTCCTCGGCGAGAAACTGTTCAATGAGAACCAGACCGAGCTGATCGAGGCGGCCCGCGCACACGCCGAACTTCTGCAGTGGGAGGCCTTCACGGACGCCGTGCGCGGGGTCGCAGACCCCGACACGAAGCAGGTGCTCACGTGGTTGCGCGATCTGTTCGGACTGCAGCTGATCGAGAAGCATCTCGCCTGGCACCTGATCAACGGACGCCTGTCCACGCAGCGCGCCGCCGCCGTATCGAGCTACATCGACCGGCTCTGCCGTCGGCTGCGCCCGCACGCCCTCGATCTCGTCGACGCATTCGGCTACGAGCAGGAGCACCTGCGCGCGCCGATCGCCAGCGGCATCGAGCAGCAGCGTCAGGATGAGGCACGTGCGTACTACGCCGAGCTCGCGGCATCCGGCTCCGCCCCCGTCTCGGAGAAGGCGCTGAAGGCGAAGAAGAAGGCCTGAGGGCGAGCGCTGTCGGACGGTCGGCCTACGCTGGCAGCATGACATCTCTCGCCACCGGTTCCGATGGTCGCATCCGTTGCGCGTGGGTCGGGTCGGATGCCGAGTACGAGCGCTATCACGACGAAGAGTGGGGCCGGCCGCTGCACGGCGACCGCGCCCTGTTCGAGAAGATGTCGCTCGAGGGCTTCCAGGCCGGACTCAGCTGGATCACCATCCTGCGCAAGCGCCCACGGTTCCGCGAGGTGTTCGCCGGGTTCGAGCCCGCGGCCGTCGCCGGCTTCACGCCGGACGATGTGGAGCGCCTGATGCAGGATGCCGGGATCATCCGCAACCGCGCCAAGATCCTCGCGACGATCGGCAACGCCGCCCTGGTCTCCGAGATGGCCGAGGGCGAGCTCGATGCGCTGATGTGGTCATTCGCGCCGGTGCCTGGCACCCGACCGAGAACCTTCGCCGACGTGCCCGCCGTGACGGCCGAGTCGACGGCTATGAGCAAGGAGCTGCGAAAGCGTGGGTTCCGGTTCGTCGGTGCCACGACCATGTACGCCCTGATGCAGTCGGCCGGCATGGTGGACGACCACGTCGAGGGGTGCTGGCGCGCCGGTTGAGCGGACATTATCCGAGTGCGACGGGGAGTCCTCCCCGTCGACGCATCCCAGCGCCGTGGTTAGGATGGCTCGGGCACGTCTGCGCCCGCAGCCGTTGCCGACAGTGTCCGACTACGTAGCCCCAGGGAGAATCGGTCTTGAAGCTGCTGAGCTGGGTCCGTGAGCGCCCGAAGACGCTCGCGTCCGCCGCTGCCGTCACCGCTGCCGCGGTGACGATCACGACCCTTGCTCTGTCCTATGAGGGCAATCCCACGACCGAGGTCGATCTGAATGACGGTGGTGTGTGGATCACGAAGTCGTCGAATCTGTTGGTGGGGCATTTCAACAACGAGTCCGAGTTGTTGGATGGTGGTCTGCGGACGACGGGCGAGAATTTTGACATCCTGCAGGATGAGGCCACGGTGGTCGTGGTCAATCGTGAGGAGTCGACGGCGACGACGATCGATCCGGCACATGTGATCCTCGGCGACAGCACGGCGATCCCGGCCGGGGGCAAGGTCGCGCTCGGAGCCGAGACCACTGCCATCCTCGACACGCGATCGGGCGACCTGTGGGTCGTCCCGGTGACGGGGCTGGCGGGATTCGAAGTGGCAGCTGAGAAGCCATTGATCGAGCTCGGCGCCAACGCCGATGTGACTGTCGGGCATGACGGCACCGTCTTCGCCGTTTCGCCCGAGGAATCTGCCGTGCTCACGATCCCCGTGGATGCGCAGGGTGAGGCGCTCGAACCGACGACAGTCGCGGTGGAAGGCCTGAAGAAGGACAGCAGACCGACGATCACGGCGGTGGGCGATGTCCCCGTCGTGCTGGATCCGCAGGCGGGTGTGGTGTTGTCGCCTGGTGGTTTCGTGACGGAGATCCCGGGGGGTGATACGGCGGTTCTGCAGCAGGCGTCTGGGGGTGCGGAGTCGGTGGTGGTGGCGACGGCTTC